>CAVWKN010000031.1:0-223091 GCA_963755585.1 uncultured Alphaproteobacteria bacterium | reverse complement strand
CCTCGATCCTGGCGCCGGGCACCACCATCTCGGCCTCGATCGCCAACGAATTCACCGAGGCGGTCGGCGATCTCTATACCTCTTCGCTGATCGCGCTCGGCCTGATCCTGTTCGTCATCACCTTCATCGTGCTGGCCTTCGCGCGCTACATGCTGCTGCGCCTGCAGCGGCGGATGGGATAGCGCCATGGTCGACCTCGCCAACAACCCGCTGCGTGCCCGCCGTCGCCGGATCAACGCCGTCGCCAAGGTCCTGGCCTATGCCGCCACCGCCTTCGGCCTGGGCTGGCTGGTGCTGATCCTGGGCGTGCTGCTCTACGAGGGCGTGGGCGGCCTCTCGCTCTCCGTCTTCACCGAGAACACGCCGCCGCCCGGTTCGGCGGGCGGCCTGCTCAATGCCATCGCCGGCAGCCTGGCGATGACCGTGCTGGCGGTGCTGATCGGCACGCCGATCGGCATCCTGGCCGGCACCTACCTCGCCGAGTACGGCCGGCACGACAAGCTGTCGAGCGTGGTGCGCTTCATCAACGACATCCTGCTGAGCGCGCCCTCGATCGTGATCGGCCTGTTCATCTACGAGGTCATGGTGGCGCCGATGGGCCACTTCTCGGGGTGGGCCGGCGCCGTGGCGCTGGCGGTGATCGTGATCCCCGTCGTGGTCCGCACCACCGAGGACATGCTGACCCTGGTGCCCGACACGCTGCGCGAGGCCGCGGCCTCGATCGGCCTGCCGCGCGCCCACATGATCGTGCGCATCGCCTACCGCGCCGCCAGCGCCGGCATCGTCACCGGCATCCTGCTGGCGATCGCCCGCATCAGCGGCGAGACGGCGCCGCTCCTGTTCACCGCCCTGAACAACCAGTTCTGGAGCACCAACATGAACGCGCCGATGCCCAGCCTGCCGGTGGTCATCTTCCAGTTCGCGCTGTCGCCCTACGAGGAGTGGCAGAAGCTGGCCTGGACCGGCGCGCTGCTGATCACCGTCACCGTGCTGGCGCTCAGCGTCATCGCCCGTTCCCTTACTGCAAGGAAGTCGTCATGAGCATGGCATCCGCGAGCAACACGCCCGACGTCGCCGTTCCGGTCGTGAGCCACGCCGGCATCGACACGGCGGGCCTGGCGGAGAAGATCGCGATCCGCAATCTCGAATTCTTCTACGGCGACGGCCGGGCGCTGAAAGGCATCAGCCTGTCGCTCTACGCCAACAAGACGACGGCGTTCATCGGCCCGTCGGGCTGCGGGAAGTCGACCTTGCTGCGCGTGCTCAACCGCATGTACGACCTCTATCCCGGCCAGCGCGCCACCGGCCAGGTGCTGTTCGACGGCGACAACCTCCTGAAGGAGGGCCAGGACATCAACCTGCTGCGCGCGCGCATCGGCATGGTGTTCCAGAAGCCGACGCCGTTTCCGATGTCGATCTACGAGAACATCGCCTTCGGCATCAGGCTCTACGAGCGCCTGCCGCGCGCCGAGCTCGACGGCCGGGTCGAATCGGCGCTGCGCCGCGCCGCCCTGTGGGACGAGGTCAAGGACAAGCTCGCGGCCAACGGCCTCAGCCTGTCGGGCGGCCAGCAGCAGCGGCTCTGCATCGCCCGCACCGTGGCGGTGAAGCCCGAGGTCATCCTGTTCGACGAGCCGTGCTCGGCGCTCGATCCGATCTCGACCGCCAAGATCGAGGAGCTGATCGACGAGCTGAAGCAGGAGTACACGATCGTCATCGTCACCCACAACATGCAGCAGGCGGCGCGCGTCTCGGACTTCACCGCCTTCATGTATCTCGGCGAGCTGGTCGAGTTCGGCGCGACGGAAACCATCTTCACGACGCCCCGGGACAAGCGCACGCAGGCCTACATCACCGGCCGCTTCGGCTGACGGGGCCAAGGACTGGAGAAGAAAAATGGCGGAACATACGCTGAAGCGCTTCGACGAGGAGCTGGAACGGCTGAGCGCCACGATCAGCGAGATGGGCGGCCTGGCCGAGAGCCAGCTCGCGCAGTCGCTGGTGGCCTTGCGCGAGCACGATACCGAGGCGGCCGAGCAGGTGATCGCCGCCGACGCCCGGGTCGATGCGCTCGATGCCGCGGTGCAGGAGCAGACGGTCAAGCTGCTGGCGCTGCGCCAGCCGATGGCGGTCGATCTCCGGGTCATCCTGTCGTCGATCAAGATCGCGGCGGCGCTCGAGCGCATCGCCGACTACGCCAAGAACACCGCCAAGCGCACCATCGTGCTGGCCCAGGTCAATGCGCCGGTCTCGGCGGTGACCGGCATCGACCGGCTGGGCCGCCTGGTGCGCACCGCGCTCAAGGACGTGCTCGACGCCTTCGCCCACGGCGACGTCGCCAAGGCGCACGACGTGTGGCAGCGCGACGAGGAGATCGACCAGGTCTACACCGGCCTGTTCCGCGAGCTCCTGACCTACATGATGGAGGATCCGCGCACGATCACGGCGTGCACGCATCTCCTGTTCATGGCCAAGAACATCGAGCGCGCCGGCGACCATGTCACCAACATCGCCGAGCTGGTGAGCTTCCGCACCACCGGCCACGGCTTCGACGAGGCGCGGCCCAAGGGCAGCGCCTCGCTCTATGCCGCAGGGAGCGGCTCATGAGCATGGCCAGCGCCACCACGACCCGCCGCGACACCCAGACCTCGTCGATGAAGCCGCGCGTGCTGATCGTCGAGGACGAGACGGCGCTGGTCGAGCTGCTGCGCTACAACCTCGAGCAGTCGGGCTTCCGCGTCTCGGTCGCCTATGACGGCGAGGAGGCGCTGGCCTCGGTGCAGGAGGACGTGCCCGACCTCATGCTGCTCGACTGGATGCTGCCGCTGATGTCGGGCATCGAGGTCTGCCGCCAGCTCCGCCGCCAGACCTCGACCGCCAACCTGCCGATCATCATGCTGACGGCGCGCGGCGAGGAGGGCGATCGCGTGCGCGGGCTCGACGCCGGCGCCGACGACTATGTCGCCAAGCCGTTCTCGCCCACCGAGCTGGTGGCGCGCATCCGCGCCGTGCTGCGCCGCATCCGCCCGGCGCTGGCCGACGAGGCGCTTTCCTATGCCGACATCGTGATGGATCTCGTGGCGCATCGCGTGACGCGCGCCGCCAAGCCGGTCCATCTCGGGCCCACCGAGTTCCGCCTGCTGCGCCATTTCATGGAGCATCCCGGCCGCGTCTTCTCGCGCGAGCAGCTTCTCGATGCGGTGTGGGGCAAGGACGTCTATGTCGAGGCGCGCACCGTCGACGTCCATATCCGCCGCCTGCGCATCGCGCTGAACGGCGACCTGCACACCGACCTGATCCGCACCGTCCGCGCCGCCGGCTACGCCCTGGATGCGACGCCCGGTTGAGCGCGGCGCCCAATGTTTTCCACATTGCCAGTAACGGTTTTGTAGCCTCGGCCGGGTACACCCAGCCTGCCTGTTCCTGCTCGGCAACCCCACGCCCCGCTCCGGAATGGGTCGGTTCCCCCGGCACGGTTTGACACCCCGTCGCCGATCTTACTGCCCCTCCTTCCTCGCGGAAGGAGGGGTTTCTTTTTGCTCGAAGCGCCGCCGCACGATCAGCGCCAGCACGAAGGCCGGCAGGCCGAGCAGGGCGGTGTAGGTGAAGAAGAGGGCGTAGCCGCCGAACTTGGGCGCCGCGCCCACGGCGTCGAGAAGGGCCGCGAAGGCCGGCACGTCGCGCGCCCCGGCCTGCAGCCCGTCGACGATCGCGCCGGAGAAGCCGCCGATCACCTTGCCCGGCAGGGTCATGATCGAGGTGAACAGCGCGTATTGCGTCGCCGTGTAGGCGGTGTTGGTGAGGCCCGACAGGAAGGCGATGAACACCGAGCCCGCGATGCCCGACACCAGGTTGTCGATGCTGATCGCCGTCGCCAGCACCAGGGGATCGGGCCGGCCGATGATGGCGAGCCAGGAGAACAGCAGATTGCTGACCGCGATCAGGAACACCGAGGGCGCGAGCAATCGCGCGGCGCTCAGGCGGAACACCAGCGCGCCGCCCAGCAGGGCGCCCAGCATCGACATGACGAAGCCGAAGATCTTCGAGACGTTGGCGATCTGCTGCAGGCTGAATCCCATGTCGATGTAGAAGGGATTGGCCATCACGCCCATGGCGATGTCGCTCAGGCGGAACAGGCCGATGAAGGCCAGCAGGATCACGGCGAGCCAGCCGAAGCGGGCGAAGAAATCGACGAACGGGCAGACGATGGCGCCGTAGATCCACACCATGGCCTCGCGCATGGCCGGCGACAGATGGCCCTGCCGGGCGGCGAACTCGGCGATCTTGCCTTCGCGCTCGGCGGTGCCCGCGGCCACGCGCTGCTCGGGCTCGGCGATCAGGAGCGTGGTGGCGATGCCGACCAGCGCCAGCGCGGCCATGGTGAGGTAGGCCGCGGGCCACGAGCCGAACTCGGCGATGTAGAGCGCGCCCGCGCCGGCGGCCAGCACGGCGATGCGATAGCCCAGCTGGTAGGTCGCGGCGGTGGCGCCTTGCAGCGTTTCGTCGGTCGCCTCGATGCGGAAGGCGTCGAGCGCGATGTCCTGGGTCGCCGAGGAGAAGGCGACGACGACGGCGAAGGCCGCCAGCCACCACAGGTCGGTGACCGGGTCGCAGAACGACATGGCGAGCAGGCCGAGCCCGATGCCGGTCTGGGCCAGAAGCATCCACGAGCGCCGGCGGCCCAGCCAGCGTGTGAGCAACGGGCAGCGGCACGCGGTCGACCACCGGCGACCACACGAACTTGATCGAGTAGGTGATGCCGATCCAGCTGATGAAGCCGATTGCCGTACGGCTGACGCCGAACGCGCGCATCCACGCCGACAAGGTCGAGAAGACCAGCAGGAACGGCAGGCCGGCGGAGAAGCCCAGGAACAGGAACGTGACGACGCGCGGATGCGCGTAGATCGCCAGCGATGCGCGCCAGCCGCGGTTCTGGGCGGGAGCGCTCAAATCAGCCCGCGCAGCGCCTGCTCGGGCCGGGCGCCGACATGGGAGATGATCTCCGCCGCTGCGATCCCGCCCAGCCGCGCGCACTCGGCGAGCGGCTTGCCGTGGGTATAGCCGAACAGGAAGCCCGAGGCGTAGAGATCGCCCGCGCCGGTCGTGTCGACGACCTTGGTGACGGGCGCCGCCGGCACGGCGTAAGTCTCATTGCCCTTGACCACGACCGAGCCCTTTTCGCTTCGGGTCAACGCTGCGATCTTGGCGTCCTTGCGCACCGCCTCCATCGCCTCGTCGAACGTTTTGACCTCGTAGAGGGCGGTGATCTCGGCTTCGTTGCCGAACAGGATGTCGACCTTGTTGCGCACGAGGTCGCGGAACTCGTCGCGATAGCGGTGCACGCAGAACGAGTCCGACAGCGTGATCGAGACCAGCCGGCCCGCCGCATGGGCGGCGTCGAAGGCTTTCAGCACGGCCTTCTTGGCCTCGGGCGCGTCCCACAGATAGCCCTCGACGTAGGTGACCTGCGCGGCGCTCACCACGCCGGTATCGATGTCGGCCGGCCCGAGGCCGGTGCAGGCGCCGAGATAGGTGTTCATGGTGCGCTGGGCATCGGGCGTCACCAGGATCAGGCAGCGCGCGGTCGCCGGCCCCGCGGTGGCGCTCGCGGTCTCGAACGACACGCCGGTCGCCTTGAGGTCGTGGCCGAACACGCCGCCCAGCTGGTCGTTGCGCACCTTGCCGACATAGGCGCCCTTGCCGCCGAACGAGGCGATGCCCGCCATGGTGTTGCCGCACGAGCCGCCGGACATTTCGATGCCTGGCCCCATGGAGGCATAGAGCTTCTCGGCCCGCGCCTCGTCGATCAGCATCATGCTGCCCTTCACCAGCCCGTGCTGGCCGAGGAACGCCTCGTCGGCGCGCGAAATGACGTCGACGATGGCATTGCCGATTCCCAGCACGTCGAAGGCAGCGGATGTCATGAGATCTCCCGAATGATCCTAAAGTGAAACCAGGTGCATGCCCGGCTTGGTCTCTTCCAGCAAGGTCACGATCCCCGCGATCGTGAACGGAACGTCCGTGCGCAGGCTGGCGCGGTCGATGCCAAGCGAGCGCAAGCCCATTTCGCATACGATGAAGCGCGCGCCAAGCTCGACGCAGGCATTGAGCAGGGTCTCGAAGTCGCCGACGCCGCGTTCGCGGTTCTGCGCATCGCGCGCCCAGTCGTCGACGGCGGGCGGCGGGCCCGTCAGGGCGCGGATGCCGCTCATGGTGAAGAACAGCACCGCCGGCTTGTTGACGGCGAGCGCTGCAGCGGCCAGCGCCAGCGCATAGTGGACGCTCTCGTAGTCGCCGGCGCGCACGATCACCGAGACGCCGCCTTCGGGAGTCTTCATGCCGCGCCACAGGTCGGGCAGTCCGGCCGCTTGGCGATCGCCACCTCGTCGAACGAGGCGCCGAGGGCGTCGTACATCAGCAGCCTGCCCGACAGCGAGCGGCCGATGCCCAGGATTTCCTTCACGACTTCGGTCGCCTGCAGCGCGCCCAGGGTGCCGGCCAGTGATCCCAGGACGCCGGCCTGGGCGCAGCTCGGCACGGCGTCCTCAGAGGGGGCGGCGGGAAAGATGCAGCGCAGGCAGGGATGGCCCGCGCCCTGCCAGGCCTTGTAGGTCGAGATCTGGCCGTCGAAACGAAGGATCGCGGCGGAAACCAGGATCTTCCTGAGGCGATAGCAGACGTCGTTCAGCAGGTAGCGCGTGGCGAAGTTGTCGCTGCCGTCGGCCACGATGTCGTAGCCGGCGACGATGCGTTCGGCATTGTCCGCCGCGAGGTGCTCGTCGTGCGCGATCACCTCGACCTCGGGATTGACCTCGGCGAGCGCACGGCGGGCGCTCGCGACCTTGGAGGCGCCGATGTCCGCAGTGCGATGGATGACCTGGCGCTGCAGGTTGGAGAGGTCGACCCGGTCGTGGTCGATCACGCCCAGAGTGCCGATGCCGGCGGCGGCGAGATACTGCAGGAGCGGTGCGCCGAGCCCGCCCGCGCCGATCACCAGCACGCGCGCGGCGATGAGCCGCGCTTGGCCTGTTCCGCCTATCTCCGCCAGCACGATGTGGCGGGCGTAGCGCTGGATCTGCGGCTCGGTGAGTTCGGGCAGCGGCGTCATGGTCCGCTTATAGCATGGGACCGTCCTGCCAATGCTGTTACGACAAATCCCATGACCACAACCGCGACCCGTCCAACCCTGACGCCGGTGCTGCTGGTCCTGCTCGCCCTGCTGTCGTCGTTCACGCCGCTCAGCATCGACATGTACCTGCCGGCGCTGCCGGTGATCGCCGTCGATTTGCACGGCACGGCAGGCGACATCCAGCTCACTTTGTCGGCCTTCATGATCGCCTTCGGCGCCGGCCAGATCTTCTATGGCCCGGCGGGCGATCGCTTCGGCCGCCGGCCGGTCATCCTGGGCGGCATCGCCGTCTACGTCCTGGCGAGCGTCGGCTGCGCCTTTGCCGCCGAAGCGGGCCAGCTCGTGGTGCTGCGCTTCCTGCAGGGGCTGGCGGCCTGCGGCGGCGTGGTGCTGGCGCGCACCATGGTGCGCGATCTCGCCGAGCGCGACCAGGCGGCGCGCGCCATGTCGCTGATGATGGCCTGCACCTCGATCGCGCCCATGCTGGCGCCGCTGATCGGCGGCCAGATCCTGTGGTTCCTCGGCTGGCGGGCGATCTTCTGGGTGCTGGCCGGGATCGGCGTGGTGGCTCTGACGGCGGCCTACATCCGTCTGCCCGAGACGCTGCGGCCGGAATATCGTCAGCCGCTGGTCCTGTCCTCGATCCTGAAGCGCTTCGCCGAGCTGTTCCGGCATCGCGCCTTCATGGGCTACGCCTTCACCAGCACCTTCATGTTCTCGGCGCTGCTGTCGTTCCTGTCGGGCTCGCCGTTCGTGTTCATCGAAAAATACGGCGTGGCGCCGCGCGCCTACGGCCTGATCTTCGGCGGCATGATCGTGTTCATGACCCTGGGCAGCCTGCTCAACGCCAAGTTCGCGCCGGTGTTCGGCGCCGGCAAGATCCTGCGTTATGCGGTGATCGTGCCGGCGATCGCCGGCCCTGCGGCGATGATCATGGGCTTCATCGAGGCGCGCTACGGCACGATCGGCATGTGGCCGTTCCTGCTGTGCTTCGCGCCGCAGATCGCCACCATCAGCCTGATCGGCCCCAACTCCATGGCGATGGCGCTGCAGCGCTATCCGCACATGGCGGGCACGGCGTCCTCGCTGATGGGCGTCATGCAGTTCGGCATCGGCGCCCTCTTCGGCGCCGTGGTCGGCCAGACCTTCGACGGCACGATCGCGCCCATGACCACCGCCATGGGCATCGCCGGCATCCTCTGCCTGCTGTCGAACCGTCTGCTGGTCAGGGACGGCTAGCGCGCGAGGTCGATCACCAGGAGAGCGCCGCCTCGTTGCCGACGGCGAGCTTGTAACCGTCGGGCGACCAGGCGAGGCAGGTGACGGCCGAACCGTCGGCCATCTTCAGCACCACCGAGCGCCGGGTCTTGATGTCGCCCAGCTGCAGCTCGCCCGAATCGTAGCCGCCGGCCACGAACTCGGCCGCGGGATGCGCGGCCACGACGGCCAGAAGACCCGCGCCTTCCTCGCCGAACTGCAGCGGCGGCTTGCCCTCGGGACCTTTGCCGGAGAACGACCACGCCGTGAAGACCGGCTGGGCCGAGGTGTAGAGAAAGCGCGCATCGGCGGTCCACGACAGCGACTTCACCTTGGCGGGATAGCCCTGCATGCGCATGTCGGTGGCCTGCGCCATGCGCCAGACATGGATATCGTTTTCCTGCGTGCCGGTGGCGATGAACTTGCCGTCGGTGCTCCAGCGCAGCGCCACGTGGCTGCCGCGCCAGGCGAAGCGGCGCGGCGGCAGGTGTCGACCTGGCCGATGCTCCACACCGTGACGCCGCCGTAATGGGCGCAGGCGATGCGGCTGCCGTCCTTGCTGAAATCGAGATCGGCCACCGTGCTGGGGTGAGGGCCGAACTCGCGGACCTCGCCCGCCTTCACGACAAGGGCGCTCTTGCCTAACGAGGCGGCAACGGCGCCGGTGGCGCGGTGCGCCGCGAGATGCTCGATCCACTTGCCCTTGTGGTTGGCCAGCTCGGTCGCGGCGCCGTCGAGGCCGATGCGCAGCAGGCGGCCGTCATCGCCGCCGCTGATGAAGCCGTCGCCGGCCGGATCGCCGACCAGCGCCAGCACCGCTCCGCCATGCAGCGGCGGAGTGGCGTCGGGCGCGGCCGCGGCGATGTCGGCCGGCAGCAGGCGCACGCTGCCGTCGCCCAGCGCGAAGGCCGCGGTGGCGCCGTCGCGGCTGAAGGCGCAGGCGGCGACCGGCGCGTCGGCCGCGATCGCACGCGACGGCGGCAGGGTCTGCCGCCACGCCGGATTTGCGAGGTCGAACTTCACGCGATTATTTCAGGCAGTCTTCGAAGCCGCGCTTCAGGTTCTCGCCGTCGAGGTTGCGGCCGATGAAGACGAGCTTGCTGGTGCGCTTGTCGCCGTCCTTCCACGGCGAGCCCCAGTCGCTGTCCATCATCATGTGGACGCCCTGGAAGACGTAGCGCCGCGGCGCGCCGTCGATGGCCAGGATGCCCTTGCTGCGGAAGATGTCGGGGCCGCGCAGCTGCAGGAGCGCGCCCATCCACTTCTGGAACTTCTCGGGATCGACCGGTCGGTCGGCGCTGAACGACAGGCTCTTCACCGCCTCCTCATGATCGTGATCGTGGCCGTGATGGAGGAAGTCGGGCTCGAACTCGAGGATGCGGTTCAAATCGAACGCGCCCTTGTCGAGGATGGCGGCGAGCTCGATCTGGCTCTTCTGCGTCTTGAAGATGCGCGCGTAGCGGTTGATCGCCTGGATCTTGCCTTCGACCTTCGTGAGTTCGTCTTCGCTCACCAGGTCGGTCTTGTTGAGCAGGATCACGTCGGCGAAGGCCACCTGTTCCTCGGCCTCGTCGCCTTGCTCGAGCTGGCCGAGGAAGTGCTTGGCGTCGACCACGGTCACGATGGCGTCGAGCCGGGTGCGGGCCTTGACCTCGTCGTCGGTGAAGAAGGTCTGCGCCACCGGGCCGGGATCGGCCAGGCCCGTGGTCTCGACCAGGATGCCGTCGAACTTGTCCTTGCGCTTCATCAGGCCTTCGATGATGCGGATCAGGTCGCCGCGCACGGTGCAGCAGATGCAGCCGTTGTTCATCTCGAAGACTTCCTCGTCGGCATTGACCACGAGGTCGTTGTCGATGCCGAGCTCGCCGAATTCGTTCACGATGACGGCGTATTTCTTGCCATGCTGCTCGCTCAGGATGCGGTTGAGCAAGGTGGTCTTGCCGGCGCCGAGATAGCCGGTCAGCACGGTCACGGGAACTTGTACGGGGACTTGGGCCTGGGCCATGGAATTCCTCGAAAATCGGCCCTTGAGATAGGGCTCGAACCCCCGGGAGTCTAGGGGCGTTCGCCGCGGATCAGCTTGGGCAGGTCGCCCACCAGGCCCATGGCATGGCGGACGAAGAAGCGCCGCAGAGGCGGCACGCGATTGACGGCCGCCAGGCCGATGCCGCGAACCAGCCGGATCGGCTTGATGTCGTTGGAGAACAGGCGATTCAGAAGGTCGGTGGCGGCGACCATGGTGAAGTTGTCGGCCCGTCGCCAGCGCGCGTAGCGCTCGAGCGTGTCGGCGGCGCCGATATCGAGGCCAAGCCGCTTGGTGTCGATCAGCACCTCGACCAGGGCCGCGATGTCGCGCACGCCGAGATTGTAGCCTTGGCCCGCGATGGGATGGAGGCCGTGAGCGGCGTCGCCGACCAGCACCAGCCGCGTGTCGATATAGCGCTCGGCATGCACCAGCCCGAGGGGAAACCACCAGCGCGGGCCGACGGGCTCGACCTTGCCGAGATGATCGCCGAAGCGGCGCGCGAACTCGGCCTGGAAGCGCTGAGGATCGAGCTCGAGCAGCCGGCGCGCGAGATCGGCGCGTTCGGTCCAGACGATCGACGAGCGATGCTCGTTGTCGGGACCGTCGCGCATCGGCAGCATGGCGAACGGCCCGCCGGGCAGAAACTTCTCCTGGGCGACGCCACGATGCGGCCGCTCGTGGCGCGCCACCAGCACGATCGCGATCTGATGGTAGGACCACGCCCGTGCGCCGATCCCGGCCTCCTCGCGCATCGTGCCGACGCGGCCTTCGGCCGACGCGACCAGTCGCGCGGTCAGACGCCGGCCGCTCTTGAGCATGAGCTCGGCGCGGTCCGGATCGCGATTGGTCTCGATCACTTCATCCGGTGCGATCAGCTCGACGTGCTTGCAGGCTGCCAGACGGCGCAGCAGGGCCGCGCGCAGGAAGCGGTTTTCGACGATCCAGCCCATCGGCGCAGGCTCGCCGTCGTCGGGCGCCGCCTCGCGGTGATCGAAATGCAGGAACAGCGGGCTCGGCCGTCCATCGTGGCTGGCGTCGGAGATGCGGATGTCGAGGATCGGCTCGGCCTGGTCCGCCAGGTCGGGCCATACGCCCAGCGCCGCGAACAGGCGCTGGCTGGTATAGGCGATGGCGGTGGTGCGCCCGTCGAAACCGGCGTCGGTGAAGGATTTCAGCGGCACCCGGTCGATCAGCGCCGTAGCGAGGCCTGCTTCGCCCGCGGCGAGCGCCAGCAGGCTGCCGTTCAGGCCGGCCCCCACGACCGCGAGATCGAACCGATCGCTGTCCATGCGCCATAGATGGCAGCCGCCCGGGCCGGCGGCAACTCCCACTGGGCCGGGTCGCGGAAAGCCCGGCAAATGGCCAATTGCCGGCGATTGGCACGCAGCTTGCAGCCATTCGATCAGAACTAGGGGCGGTCCGCCCGGGGGATGATGGCAATGAAAATGGTCATGGCGATCTTCAAGCCTTTCAAGCTAGACGAGGTCAGGGACGCCCTGACGTCGCTCGGCATCCAGGGCCTGACGGTGAGTGAAGTAAAAGGCTTCGGCCGGCAGAAGGGCCAGACCGAGATCTATCGTGGTGCGGAGTATGCGGTGAGCTTCCTGCCCAAGGTCAAGATCGAGGTCGTGATCGACGACGCCATGGTCGAGCATGCCGTCGAGGTGATCCGCAAGGCAGCGGGCACCGGCAAGATCGGCGACGGCAAGATCTTCGTCATGTCGATCGAGCAGGCGATCCGAATCCGTACTGGCGAATCCGGCATCGAGGCGCTGTAGTCCGGCGAACCATTAAGGCAACTCGAGACTCGAGGGGAGAACGATGAAACTCAAGTTCAATGCGGCGTTCGGCGGTCTGGCAGGGGCCGCTGCGCTGCTCCTGCCGGCCCTCGCTTCGGCAGCCGACGCCAAGCCCAAGTTCGACACCGGCGATACCGCCTGGATGCTGACCTCGACGGCGCTGGTGCTGATGATGACCATTCCCGGCCTGGCGTTGTTCTACGGCGGCATGGTGCGCAGGAAGAACGTGCTGGCGACGGTGATGCAGAGCTTCGCCATCACCTGCCTGATCTCGGTGCTGTGGCTCGTCGTGGGCTACAGCCTGGCCTTCACGTCGGGCAGCACGATCATCGGCGGGCTGAGCCGCGTCTTTCTCCGTGGCATCACGCTCGACAGCGTTCACGACCTCGCCAAGACCATTCCCGAGACGGTGTATATGAGCTTCCAGCTCACCTTCGCCATCATCACGCCGGCGCTGATCGCCGGTGCGTTCGCCGAGCGTATGAAGTTCTCGGCCATGATGTGGTTCATGGGGCTGTGGTCGCTTGTCGTCTATGCGCCGATCGCCCACTGGGTGTGGGGCGGCGGCTTCCTGGGCGATTGGGGCGTCCTCGACTTCGCCGGCGGCACCGTGGTGCATATCAATGCCGGCGTAGCCGGCCTGGTCTGCGCCCTGGTGCTGGGCAAGCGCCGCGGCTTCGGCGTCGAGAACATGGCGCCGCACAACCTGGTCTACTCGGTGATCGGCGCCTCGCTGCTGTGGGTCGGCTGGTTCGGCTTCAATGCCGGTTCGGCCGGCGGCGCCAGCACCAATGCCGGCATGGCGATGGCCGTCACCCAGTTCGCGACGGCCGCGGCGGCGCTGTCGTGGATGTTCGCGGAATGGGCGACGCGCGGCAAGCCGTCGGTGCTGGGCGTCATCTCCGGCGCGGTCGCCGGCCTGGTCGCCATCACGCCCGCGTCCGGCTACGTCAATCCGATGGGCGGGCTGGCGATTGGCATCGTCGCCGGCCTGGTCTGCTTCTGGGGCGCCACCAGCCTCAAGCGGGCCATGGGCTACGACGACTCGCTCGACGCCTTCGGCGTACACGGCATCGGCGGTTTCGTCGGCGCCATGCTGACCGGCGTGTTCGCCATCGAAACGATCGGCGGCGAGGGCAAGCGCGGCCTCATAGACGGCAATAGCGGCCAGGTCCTGACGCAGCTCTGGGGCTGCCTGGTCTGCATCGCCTGGTGCGCCGTCGCGACCTTCATCCTGCTCAAGATCGTCGACGCGCTGATCGGCCTGCGCGTGACCAACGAAGAGGAGATCGAGGGCCTCGACATCAACCTGCATGGGGAAACGGTGCACTAGCGCCGCTTCTCGCGCCGTCCATCGCGTTCGGGAACCCGACTTCCTCCCGGGTTCCCCCCTCCGCCGCCGGTTCCGTGTCGCGGCGGTTCCTTCCGGCCCGGCGATCCTCTCGCCGGGCCATTTTTCTCGCCCGAAAATTGACGCCGCCGATTCCAGACGCCAGTCTGTCCTTGCGTGCCGGAGAGGCAGGAGGGGAAGCGTATGAAACTCGTGTCCGCCATCATCAAGCCGTTCAAGCTCGACGAGGTGCGCGACGCCTTGACCGGCGTTGGCGTGTCGGGCCTGACGGTGAGCGAAGTGAAGGGCTTCGGCCGGCAGAAGGGCCAGACCGAGATCTATCGCGGGGCCGAGTACCTGGTGAGCTTCCTGCCCAAGGTGAAGATCGAGATCGTGGTCGATGACGCCCAGGTCGAGCGCGCCATCGAGGCCATCCAGAAGGCCGCGCACACCGGAAAGATCGGCGACGGCAAGATCTTCGTGACGCCGGTCGAGCAGGCGCTGCGCATCCGTACCGGGGAAACCGGCTCCAACGCGCTGTAAGGCTGGGTCAGACCAGGCCCCACAGCTTGTAGTTCGCGGAGAGCCGCTCCCCAAGCCCTTCCGTCGCATGAGGAAAGTGGCCTATTCCATTGTTGTTATTGGCTAATTTGTTTCATACAATGGGCCAATAGTTTAGGTCCGGCAGGTCCCCTCCCGCCGGCGTTATTGCTTTGCTCCGGCCTGCCCAAGTCCATTGGCCAGGCCCATTGGATGGTCTCGATGTTCAATCCGCGCCTGACGGAGACGCTGACTGATTTTCCGTTTGCGCGGCTGAACGCTCTCATCGCCCCGATCACCCCGCCGGCCCATCTGTCGATGATCAACCTCGCGGTCGGCGAGCCGCAGGGCGCGATGCCCGCTTTCGCGCGCCAGATCGTGGCCGAAGAAATCGACGGCTGGAACAAGTACCCGCCCAACCAGGGCATTCCCGATCTCAACCTCGCCATCACGGAATGGCTCGGCCGGCGCTACCGCCTGGCGAAGGGCCTGCTCGATCCGGCGCAGCACGTGATCCCGACCGCGGGCAGCAAGGAAGGCGTCTACATCATCGCCACGGTGGCGACGCCGCAGCAGAAGGGCGGCGGCAAGCCGATCGTGGCACTGCCCAATCCGTTCTATCAGGCCTATCTCGGCGGCGCCGTGCTGTCGGGCGCCGAGCCGCTGCTGGTCAATGCCAATGCCGAGACGGGCTTCCTGCCCGACTTCCTCGGCATCGACGAGGCGACGTGGGATCGGATGGCCGTGGTCTATCTCTGCTCGCCGGCCAATCCGCAGGGCGCGATCGCCAGCCTCGACTATCTGCAGAAGCTGATCGCCAAGTGCCGCAAGCACGACACCGTGCTGGCCGTCGATGAATGCTACGCCGAGATCTACACCAAGGACGCGCCGGTGGGCGGCCTCGAGGCGGCTTTGGCGATGGATACGACGGGCGGAAAGGATCCGTTCCGCAACGTCGCGGTCTTCCATTCGCTCAGCAAGCGCTCCAACGCCGCCGGCCTTCGTTCCGGCTTCATGGCGGGCGATCCGCGGCTGGTGGCGATGCTGCTGCGCTGGCGGACCTATGGCGGTCCGCAGATCCCCTTCGCCGTCCAGAAGGCGTCGGCGGCGCTATGGCGCGAGGAGACGCATCCGCTGGAGACGCGCGAGTGGTATCGCAAGAACTTCCGCGTCGCCGAGCAGATCCTGCACAATCGCTTCGGCTACTTCACGCCGGGCGGCGGTTTCTTCCTGTGGCTCGATGTCGGCGACGGTGAGGACGCAACGCGGCGGCTGTGGAGCGAGGCCCACCTGAAGGTGCTGCCCGGCGCCTACGTCTGCCGCGAGACCGACGGCATCAACACGGCCGAGCGCTATATCCGTGTCGCCCTGGTGCACGACGAGAAAACCACCCGCGAGGCGATGACCCGCCTCGCCGCGGTGCTGTAGGAGCGCGCCGGCCATGGCCATCATGGGAGTCACCTCGCTCCTGCCGCGCAAGACGACGATCCTGCCGGAAGGCGGACGCGACTTCCTGCGCCGGCGCATGATGGAACTGGTGGGCGTGGGCGTTGCCGCGGCCGGCGTCGTGCTGCTGCTGTCGCTGTTCACCTATACCCCGGGCGATCCCTCGCTCAACCATGCGACGGGCAGCGCGCCGCACAATATCGTGGGACTTCCCGGCGCCTACATTTCCGACCTGCTGCTGCAGACCTTCGGGCTCGCCATCGTCCTGGTGCCGGTGGCGCTGATCACCTGGGGCGTGCGCCTGGCGCGCACTCATCATCTCGGCTTCTTCGGCCTCAGGCTTTCGCTGCTGTTGCTGGCGCTCCTGATGATGAGCGTGGCCTGCATCGGCTTGGGCGACGTCGGTGGTGCTGCCACCCATGCCGGGCCGGGCGGGCTGGTCGGCCTGGCGCTGGTCGGCCGCTTCCGCGAGATCGTGCTCACCCATTCGAGCGGCGGCGGCCTGGCACTGATCGAACCGGTCTGCGCGGCGCTTGCCTTCATCGCCATGGCGCCGGCGCTCGGCATGAACCGCACCGACCTGCCGTTGATCTTCCGCATCCTGCGCGCGCCCTTCCTGTGGGGCGGCTGGCTGGTGCGGGCCGGCATCGGCCTGTGGCGCGGCAAGCCTCAGTCGTATCGACGAGGACTCCGACCTGCCGTCGCCGGCCATCGGCTATGCCGAGATCCCGGGCGAGATCGATGCCAGCCAATACGATCCGGCCCGCTTCGAGACCCGCCTCGAGCCGATCCCGGAAGAGGGCGCACCTTTGCCGGCCCGCGACTCCCTGATGGTCGATGCGCCCTACGCGCCGATCGAACGGCCGGCCGACGACATTCCCGAAGCACCGGTGCCGCTGCAGCCGCTCGCGCCGCCGGCGACGGCGGCCGACTCGGTGCGCGATCGCACCCTGTTCGACCGCCTGGCCGGCCTGCGCATCGAGCCGATCCTCGGCCGGCTGCGGCCGGCCGCACCGCCGCCCGCGGAAGTGCCCGCCGCGCCGCCGCCGATGGCGCCAACGGCGGTAGCTCCCGAAGCCGAGATCGAGGCGGACGACGACAATCCGTTCACGCCCGACGCGCTGGGCGCCGAGCCACCGCCGGCAGCTGCCGTGGCGGCCGGCGTCACGATCGTGCCGCGCAAGTCGGCGATCGCCCAGGGCAAGCGCGCGGCCAAGGCCGGCCAGCGCGAGCTCGATCTCATGAACGGCGAGTATCAGCTGCCGCCGCTCGACATCCTGTCGCTGCCCTCGCGGGTCAGCACCGAGACCAAGATCGACGAAGGCGCGCTCGAGCAGAACGCGCGCCTGCTCGAGACCGTGCTCGACGATTTCGGCGTCAAGGGCCAGATCGTGAAGGTGCGGCCGGGCCCGGTCGTGACGCTCTACGAGCTCGAGCCGGCGCCCGGCACCAAGTCGAGCCGGGTCATCGGCCTCGCCGACGACATCGCCCGCTCGATGAGCGCGGTGTCGGCGCGCGTCGCCACCGTGCCGGGCCGCAACGTGATCGGCATCGAGCTGCCCAATGCACGGCGCGAGACGGTGTTCCTGCGCGAGTTGCTGTCGACCCGCCACTACGAGGACAATCGGCTCGGCCTGCCGCTGGCGCTGGGCAAGGACATCGGCGGCGATCCGGTGATCGCCGACCTCACGCGCATGCCGCATCTGCTGATCGGCGGCACCACCGGCTCGGGCAAGTCGGTGGCGGTCAACACCATGATCCTGTCGCTGCTCTACCGCCTGCCGCCGGATCGCTGCCGCTTCATCATGATCGATCCCAAGATGCTGGAGCTCAGCGTCTATCAGGACATCCCGCATCTGCTGACGCCCGTCGTCACCGAGCCGCGCAAGGCGATCGTGGCGTTGAAGTGGGTGGTGCGCGAGATGGAGGATCGCTACCGCGCCATGAGCGCGCTCGGCGTGCGCAACATCGCGGGCTACAACGAGCGTCTGGTCGAGGCGGCGCGCAAGGGCCAGATGCTGACCCGCAAGGTCCAGACCGGCATCGATCCCGAGACGCGGCGCCCGACCTTCGAGGACGAGGAGATCGACCTCACGCCGCTGCCTTTCATCGTCGTCATCATCGACGAGATGGCCGACCTGATGCTGGTCGCCGGCAAGGAGATCGAAGCGGCGGTGCAGCGCCTGGCCCAGATGGCGCGCGCCGCCGGCATCCACGTCATCATGGCGACGCAGCGCCCCTCGGTCGACGTCATCACCGGCACCATCAAGGCCAACTTCCCGACCCGCATCTCCTTCCAGGTGACCTCGAAGATCGACAGCCGGACCATCCTGGGCGAGCAGGGCGGCGAGCAGCTGCTGGGCCAGGGCGACATGCTCTACATGGCGGGCGGCGGCAAGATCGCGCGCGTGCACGGGCCGTTCGTGAGCGACACCGAGGTCGAGGAAGTCGTGCGGCACCTGCGCGCGCAAGGCGTGCCGTCCTACATCGAATCGGTGACCGACGACCCCGACGCCGAGGAAGGCGGGCTGGGCCTGCCCGGCGAGGGCGAGGACTCCGAGAGCGACCAGCTCTACGACCAGGCGATCGCGCTGGTGGCGCGCGAGCGCAAGTGCAGCACCAGCTTCATCCAGCGCTATCTGCAGATCGGCTACAACCGGGCCGCCCGCATCGTCGAGCGCATGGAACGCGAGGGCGTGGTGAGCCCGGCCAACCATGTCGGCAAGCGCGAGGTCCTGGCGCGCGACATCGACAATCGCGAGCGCTGACGCCGACGCTTGAACCGCCGCTGCCGGTCGCCTAGATTTTCACCAGGCCGGCAAGGCGGCCACCCGTCCGCGGAGAGGGCTCAGCCCACCTGATTCTGTCTTCTGGTCATTCGACCTTTCCTGCCCGCGAGCGGACGCCGGGCCTACGGGAAAGGGAGAATCATGTCCGCGACGCTTCCCGCGCGCCCCTCCAAGGAACATCTCCGCAAGCAGGCCAAGCGTCTGGCCAAGGAGAGGTCGCTGGGCCTCGCCGAGGCGCAGCGCCGGACAGCCGCCGAGTATGGCTCGGCCAGTTGGGCCGATCTGATGCGTCGAGTGGACCAGGCGAGGGGCGGCGATTCCCCGACGCCGCTCTCTCCGCTCGCAACGGCCGCACGCAGCGGCGATCTCGAGACGGTCCGGCGCCTTTTGGATGACGGACAGCCTGTCGAGGGCGAGGCGGACGATCGCGGTGCACCTCTCTGGCAGGCCTGCGCCAGCGACGCGCCACCCGAAGCGCGCCTGGCCATCGCCGAGGCCCTATTGGCGGCGGGAGCCAATCCGCGTCGCGATGGTGCGGGCGAGACCGCGCTCCATGCCGCCGCGGCGCGTGGACCACTGGCCCTGGTCGAGCTCCTGATCCGCAACAATGCTCTGGAATGGCAGGGCGATCGCAAGGGCCGTCCGCCGCTGGCGTCGGCGAAGCGAGGCTCGGCCAGCGACAAGGCCGCCATCATCGAGCTGCTCGATCGCTCGATCATCCGCGACCCCTCGTTCAAGGCAGCCGTGAGCGCCATCCAGCGCGGCGACACGGCCAGGCTCGCGCGTCTGCTCGAGGCGGAGCCGCGGCTCCTGCGCGAGCGCATCCTCGGGCCGGAGTGCTATCGCGAGGCCAGCCGGCCGCAGTACTTCCGCGATCCCAAGCTTTTCTGGTTCATCGCCAACAATCCGACGCTTGCCAAGCGCATGCCCGACAACATGGTCGAGGTCGCCCGGCTCATGATCGCGCACGGCGTGGACAGGGCCGACCTGGACTATGCGCTGGAACTGGTGATGACGAGCTCGCCGGCCCGCGAGCAGGGCCTGCAGATCCCGCTGCTCGAGCTTCTGCTGAAGGCGGGCGCAACGTCCACCGAGCGGGCCATCGACATGACGCTGGGCCATCGCGAGCTGGCGCCGATCCTGGCGCTGCTCAAGGCCGGCCAGGCGATGACCGCGCCGATCGCGGCGGCACTCGGCCGAACCGACGCGCTGGCCGCGCTGCTTCGTGTCGCCTCGGCCGAGGAGATCCAGAGGGCCTTTGGCCTGGCCGCGATCAACCAGCAGACGGAAGCGGTGCGGCTGGCGCTCGATGCCGGCGCCGATCCGAACGCGTTCATGCCCGTGCATGTGCATACCCTGGCGCTTCACCAGGCGGTGCTCGACGAGAACATGGAGCTGATGGAACTGCTGATCCGGCACGGTGCGCGCACGAACATCGCCGACACGCTGTGGAACAGCACCCCGCTCGGTTGGGCAATTCACCAGAAAAAGGCAAAGGCCCGCGCCTACCTCGAGGGCCTCGCGAAGCCATAAGCCGAAGATTGCAAAACCCCAAGTTTCTCTGATAGAGCGGCGTCCCGACCGGAGATGCGATGAACAAGCCTGTGTCAAATCATCTTACTGCACGCGGTCTTCGCTCGCGGCGAGATGTCTTTCGCCTGACCGCCGGCGGCGCGCTGGCGGTGACCCTGCCCGGTTGCGCCTTGCCGGAACGTGGCCCGCCGGTGCCGCTCGGCCGGACCGGCGAGGCGACGGTGCTCGGCATTCCCAACGAGCGGTTCTTTCCGCTGAAGGGCATCGCTCCCATGGAGGCCGAATTCGTCGCGGCCATGGATCGCCAGCTCCGCGCCCGAGGTCTGCGCACGCTTGCCGACCTGCCTCAGTTGCAGCTGCTCGCCGTGTCGGGTGGCGGCGAGAACGGCGCCTTCGGTGCGGGCCTGCTGTGCGGCTGGAGCGTCGAGGGCACGCGGCCGACCTTCGATCTCGTGACCGGCATCAGCACCGGCGCACTCACGGCACCGTTCGCGTTCCTGGGCACCGGCTATGATCCGCAACTGCGCGCTGTGTACACCGAAACGCCGCCCAACCGGATTCTGCTCAAGCGCGGGCTGACTGCCGCCTTGTTCGACGACGCGTTGGCCGACAACGAGCCTCTGTTCAAGACCATCTCGCATTATGTCGACGACCGCATGCTGGCCGGCATCGCCCAGGCGTACGATGCGGGCCGCCTGCTGCTGATCGGCTCGACCGACCTCGATGCGCAGGTGCCGGTGATCTGGAACATCGGCGCCATCGCCAAGAGCGGCCACCCGCGGGCCGCCGACACGATCCGCCGTATCCTGCTCGCCTCGGCTGCGATCCCGGGTGCATTTCCACCGTCCATGATCGAGGTGACGGTGGGCGGCAAGACCTATCAGGAGATGCACGTCGACGGCGGCGCCTTCGCCCAGACTTTTCTTTATCCTTCTGCCCTGACGCGCAACCGCGACCAGCGCCGGCGTACCGGCCAGCCCGTGGTCGAAGCGCGTGCCTTCGTCATCCGCAACGGCCGACTCGATCCGGAGTGGGCGACCGTCGAACGCCGGACCCTGGGTATCGCCAGCCGTGCGATCGACACGATGATCACTGCCGCCGGCTACAACGACGTGATCCGGATCTACGCCATCACGCGACGCGACGACATCGACTACAACCTCGCTTTCATCGGCCCCGACTTCAACGAGGTCCTGCCGTCGCCATTCGATCCCACCTACATGCGCGCGCTCTACGCCTACGCCTTCCAGCGGGCGCGGCTCGGCTACGACTGGGCGAAGAAGCCGCCGATCATCTGATCCGCTCATCCTTGGATGGTGGCGGCTTCCCGATGCCCTAAATGCGCTCCCATTCTGCGGTTCTGCGGCCATCAGCGAGGGTGGCAGGCCGGATGATTTGAGTTACCTTCCGGGCCGGAGGTAGGACCAGCAGGAAATGAGTGACAGTGCAAAGCCGGTGCCGCTGCCGACGGCGGGCGTTCGTCGCCGCAGGCGTATTCCGCTGGTCTGGATCATTCCGCTGCTCACCGCGCTGATCGCGGCGTGGCTGGTCTGGGACACCTTCTCCAAGCGCGGGCCCACCATCATCATCACCTTCGAAAGCGGCGCCGGCCTCACCGCCGGCCAGTCCCAGCTCAAGTACAAGAACGTGGTGATGGGCACGGTGAAGGCCATCACGATCTCGCCGGACTTTTCCCACGTCCTGGTGACCGTGGAGACCGTCCGCGAGGCCGAGCCGTTTCTCAACGACAAGACGATATTCTGGGTGGTCAAGCCGGAGCTCTTCGCCGGAAATATCACCGGTCTGGAGACGCTGTTGTCCGGTTCCTACATCGGCATGCGTCCATCGACCGAGCAGGGCGCGAAGCGCCGTCATTTCATCGGCGAGCAGGACCCGCCGGTGCTGCAGGCCTGGGCCAAGGGCACCACTTTCATGCTGCAAAGCAAGCGGCTGGGCTCGATCAGCCTGGGCTCGCCGATCTTCTTCCGCGATCTCGACGTCGGCACCGTGCTGGGCTGGGACCTGGGCGATCTGGCGAGCAACGTCACCATCCACGCTTTCGTGCGAGCGCCCTATGACCAGTACGTCCGCGACGATACGTCGTTCTGGAACGCTTCCGGCCTGTCGATAAAGCTCGCGAACGGCGGCATCTCCATCCAGATGGAATCGCTGCGCGCCCTGCTGCTGGGCGGCATTGCCTTCGACACGCCGGCCGACAGCACGCTGCCAGTCTCCCAGGCGGACCACAAGTTCCCGCTCTTCGGCAGCCTCGAGTTGGCGAGGTCGGCCGGGTTCGGCCACCAGATCCAGCTCCTTTCCTACTTCCCGGGCTCCGTAGCCGGCCTCTCGGTCGGCGCCGACGTGACCTTGAACGGGCTGAAGGTCGGCGAAGTAACCGACGTCAGCCTGGTCTACGATCCCAAGCAGGATCGCATCGTGGTTCCGGTGCACTACCGCGTCGAGGCCGGCCGCATCAACAACATCGCGGCGGTCCAGGGCCTCCCGACGGGCACGCTGGCGGCGGAGATGGTCCGGCGCGGGTTGCGCGCCACCCTGCAGGCACAGAGCCTGATCACCGGCGACAAGATAATCGCTCTGGAGCGTATTCCCGACGCGCCGCCGGAGGCGCTCAAGCAGGAAGGCGACGTCTTCGTCATTCCGACGTCGGAGGTCGGCGGCTTCGACACCATCGCCCGCTCGGCCAACGAGCTCCTGTCAAAGATCAACCGCATCGACTTCGATCGCATCGGCAAGAGTATCTCCGGCGCTGCCGCGGGGCTGGACGACACGATCAACGGCCCGCAGCTCAAGAGGACGCTGGCGGCGCTCGAGAAGGCGATGGTCGACGTCCAGGACATCGCCCGCAAGCTCGACACCGACGCCTCGCCGGCGCTGAAGCGCCTGCCCGCGATCGCCGCGCAGCTGCAGGACGCGCTGACCCAGGCCAATCGCCTGTTCGGCTCCTTCAACACCGGCTACGGCGATGATTCGCGCTTCCGCCGGGATCTCGACCGCCTGCTGCCGCAGATCACCGACGCGGCGCGCTCGATCCGTGCGCTGACCGACCTGCTGTCGCGCCATCCCGAGGCCCTCATCAAGGGCCGTACCAACACCGGCAAGGAATGACCGCGATGTCGCTCGGCCGCCGCCGTTTCGCAAGCCTTGCCGTGCCGCTCCTCGCCGCGGCGTGCTCCTCGCCGGACCCGGTCTACTACACGGTGGCGACGCGCACCGGCCCGAGCCTTCCGGCCGGCCCCAAGGTCGTGATGCTGAAGGACATCGGACTGGCGAGCTACCTCGATCGCCACGAGATCGTGCGCTCCTCGGAAGGCTACAAGCTCGACGTCATGTCGAACGACTGGTGGGGCGAGTCATTGGGCGGCATGCTGGGCCGCGTGCTGGTCGTCGAGCTCTCGCAGCGCCTGCCCGGCAGCTCGATCTATGGCGAAAGCGGCGCCATCAATGCCGACCCCAACGCCACCGTCGGCGTCAACCTGCAGCGTCTCGATGCCGACAAAGCCGGCACCCTGATCCTGCTCGCCCAGGTCGCCGTCGAGTTCAACCGGCCACGGCGCGTGGCGTCGCGCACCTTCACGATCTCCAAACCGCTGCCGACACCAACCATTGCCGGCCTGGTGGCGGCGATCAGTGACGCCGTGGGCGAACTCGCCGACGGCATTGCGGCGCTCCTGCAGCCGTGAGGCTTCCATCGTTCGGAGCGTGGGCGTCCAAGCTCGCGGCTCACCGCGGCCCGCGCACTCACGATCATGATGCCGGCCTGGAGGCCCGCGGTCCGGTGACCCGTCCCGAGCTGCGCGAGTGTCCCGGCTGCGGCCAGTTCCAGATCGTGCCGGCGCTCGAAGCCAACATGCGTTCCGATTGCGTGCGCTGCGGCACCGTGCTGCGGCGTACCCGCGCCGACCCGCTCAACCATCATTTCGCGCTCACCTTCGCTGCCCTGGTGCTGTTTGCCGTCGTTTGGCTGGGCATGCTGATGAAGGTCTCGACCGCCGGCATCGTGCACGAGACCACCATCGAGTCTGGACCGATCGAGCTGGTCAATCGCGGCCTGTGGCCCCTGGCGCTGGCCGTCGCCTTCACCACGGCGATCGCGCCTGTCGTCAAGTTCGTCGGGACGCTCTATGTCCTGATCGGCCTCAAGATGCGGTGGCCGCCGCCCAATCTGCGCGGTGTGTTCCTGGTGGCGCGCCGCATGGGCACCTGGGCGATGCTCGAGGTGCTGCTGCTCGGCGTGTTCGTGGCCTACACCAAGCTGGGCGATCTGGTCACCATCGAGCTCGGGCCCGCCGTCTATGCACTAGGCCTGCTGACCATCGTCATCGTCTGGGCCGAAACCGCGTTCGATCCCCATGCCGTGTGGGAGGAGATCGAGCGGCGCGGCCAGACCCATGCACCGCTGCCCGAGCAGGCGCCGCTCGACTTCCGGCCCGGCGCGACCGGCTGTGAGCATTGCGGCCTGGTCTCAGTGCCGGCCGAGGGCGACGGCAGATGCCCGCGTTGCGGCTCTGCCGTGCACGAGCGCAAGCCCGCCAGCATCGCACGCACCTGGGCCTTCGTGATCGCCGCGACCATCCTCTACATCCCGGCCAACGTCTATCCTGTGCTCACCGTGATCCAGCTCGGCGCCGGCCAGCCCAGCACCATCCTGGGCGGCGTCGAGGAGCTCCTGGCCTCGCAGATGTACCCGCTGGCGCTGCTGGTGTTCTTCGCCAGCATCCTGGTGCCGCTGTTCAAGCTGATCGGCCTGACCGGCATGTTGGTAACCACCCAGTTCGTCGGCCCCGAGGTGGCCGCCGCCGTCTTCCTGCGCGAACGCACGCGGCTCTACTACATCGTGGCCTGGATCGGCCGCTGGTCGATGGTCGATATCTTCATGGAATCGCTGCTGGGCGCCCTGGTGCAGTTCGGCCGTGCGGTCACCATCGAACCCGGCACCGGCGCCGTCGCCTTCTGCGCCGTCGTGTTCATCACCATCTTCGCCGCCGAAGCCTTCGATCCGCGCCTGATGTGGGACGCCGCCGCCCGCAACGCCCACCGCCCGCTGCCGTCGGGACGCGCCTACCCCGGAACCGCGGCCGCGCCCGCCCTCAGTTGAGGGCGAAGGCGAAGCCCAGCTTGATCGTGTGATACTCATGGAGGGTGGCGGTCGGGTGCACCGCGGTGAACTCGTATCCGGCCGATAGCTTGGCGCTGCGGCCGATACCGAGGATCAGCCCGCCATAGAACTTGTTCCTGTCGAAGCCGGGAGTACTGGTCGTGCCGTCGGTCTTGAGATTGAAGTAGATCTCGTCCGATACCAGGACGGCCAAGGGCGAATCGCCGATCGGATGCTCGGCACTCAGCCGGTAGCGCGTGCGGATCAAAAGCGCGCCGTCATTGTCGTAGAACAGCTCCTCGGTGCGCAGGCGATTGGCCAGCGCGAGGCGGCCGAAGTCCCTGCCGAAGGCGATGTCCTGGAAAGGCCCGCGCGTTGCCGACGATCTGTGTCGTGTAGGGCTGGTACTGCACGTAGCCGCCGACGATGGCCCAGTTCGGCGTGAGCGCATATTCCACGCCGGGGCGGAACTCCAGGCTGCGTGCGCGGTCGATGTCGTGGTCGAGCGTCAATTTCGTGTCCAGCCTCAGGCGCCACTGCGGCGCGACTGCATATTCGAAGCCGAGTTCGGTCGCGAGCCGCAAGTCATCGTTCGGCGTCTGGGGCTGGACCGGCTGCTTCGCCTGCTTCTGTTGCGCTGCAGCGGATGCGGCGGAGCAGGCTGTTGCCGCCAAGACCGCGGCCAGGAACCAGCCGCTCTTGAACGCGTACATCGGCCGTCTCTACCTTTACCCTCGGTGCAAGGCAAATGCGTGACGTTCCCGCGTTTGGGGTGCATTAGAACTGCACCATTGAATATCCGGCGCGGAACGCTTTTTGCTCATCGAATTCAACTGGAACAGGAGGAGCACCAACGATGGCCAAGGAAATTCTGTGCGGCTTCGGCATCGACGTCGATGCGGTGGCGGGCTGGCTGGGCAGCTATGGCGGCGAGGATTCGCCTGACGACATTTCGCGCGGCCTGTTCGCGGGCGAGGTCGGCAGCCCGCGGCTGCTCAAGATGTTCGGCCGCCTCGGCATCAAGACCACCTGGTTCATCCCCGGTCACTCGATCGAGACGTTTCCCAAGGAGATGAAAGCGGTGGCCGACGCCGGCCACGAGATCGGCATCCACGGCTACAGCCACGAAAATCCGATCGCCATGACGCGCGAGCAGGAGACCGAGATCCTCGACAAGTGCATCGATCTCGTGACCAAGCTTTCGGGCAAGCGGCCGACCGGCTATGTGGCGCCGTGGTGGGAGTTCTCAGCCGTGACCAACGAGCTCCTGCTCGAGCGCGGCATCAAGTACGACCACTCGCTGATGCACAACGACCACCAGCCCTATTACGTGCGGGTGGGCGATCGCTGGACCAAGATCGATTACGCCAAGAAGCCCCGCGAATGGATGGTGCCGCTGCAGCGCGGCCACGAGACCGACCTGATCGAGATCCCGGCCAGCTGGTACCTCGACGACCTGCCGCCCATGATGTTCATCAAGAAGTCGCCCAACAGCCACGGCTTCGTCAATCCGCGCGACATCGAGGAGATGTGGCGCGACCAGTTCGACTGGGTCTACCGCGAATACGACTATGCGGTGTTCCCCATGACCATCCATCCCGACGTGTCGGGCCGGCCGCACGTCCTGATGATGCTGGAACGGCTCTACCATCACATGATCGGCCACCCCGGCGTGCGCTTCGTCACCATGAACGAGATGGCCGACGATTTTGCCAAGCGCTCGCCGAGGAAGAAGTGATGACGGTCTAGCGATGTGCGCGCTGTGCGGCGTCCTGGGCGGCTCGGGTCATTGGACCGATGCCGCCGCGCGTCCGGGCCTCTTCACGCGCAACGTCGATGGCCTGCAGCGGCGGCGCGAGCGGGCGCATCGCATCGCCTGCGCCAGCCGCGTGCTCAACTACTACGGCCTGACGCTCAGCGATTGGCAGGCAAGTTCCTACGTCCTGTCGACGGCGACGGGCAAGACGGAGATCGTCGACAATCTCACCCATCTCTGGGCGACGGCCGAGAAGCTGCTGGGCCGGCCCTGCGATCCGCTGGATCCCGATCTCATCATCCGGCTGGAGGCGTCCGGTGGCTGAGCCCGTCTTCACCCCGGTCAACCTGATCACGGGCTTCCTGGGCTCGGGCAAGACCACGCTCCTGCAGCGTCTGCTCGCTGATCCCGCGCTCGCCGACACCGCGGTGCTGATCAACGAGTTCGGCGAGGTCGGGCTCGACCACCATCTGCTGGAGCGCATCGACGACACCATGGTGTTGCTGCAGTCGGGCTGCCTGTGCTGCACCATCCGCGGCGAGCTCTCTGAGGCGATCAAGGACCTGCATTCCCGGCGCGAGCGCGGGCAGGTGCCGCGCTTCCGCCGGCTGGTCGTCGAAAGCACCGGCCTGGCCGATCCGTTCCCCATCCTCTCCACGGTGCAGGCCGATCCGGTGCTCAGGCACCATTTCCGCCTGGGCAACGTCATCACCACGATCGACGCGGTGAACGGCGCGGGCCAGCTTGCGCGCCAACCCGAATGCACCAAGCAGGTGGCTGTGGCCGATCGGCTGGTGCTGACCAAGACCGACCTCGCCGATGCGGCAGCGACCGACGCCTTGATCGCGCGCCTGCGCCGGCTCAACCCTTCGGCGCCGCTGTCGCGCGCGGCCGAAGCGCCGATCGACGCCGAGGCGCTGTTGTCGCACGACCTGTTCGCGACCGCCGGCCGCAGCGACGCCGCACGCCGCTGGTTCGCGGCGGAAGTGACGTCCCGCGGCGACGAGCCTGCGTCCGATCGCAACCGCCACGACGAGACCATTCATGCCTTCGCGCTCTCCTTCGAGGGGTCGCTCGATTGGACCCTGTTCGGCCTGTGGCTGACGATGCTGCTCAACCGTCATGGCGAGAAACTGTTGCGCGTGAAAGGCATTCTGAACGTCGCAGGTTCGGCTGCGCCGGTCGCCGTGCATGGCGTGCAGCACCTCGTCCATCCGCCCGTCCATATGGCGGCCTGGCCCGATGGCGATCGGCGTTCGCGGCTGGTCTTCATCGTCGATGGTCTCGATCGTGGCCTGATCGAACGCTCGCTGCGGGCGTTCCTGCGGCTGGATGCAGGTGACGGCGAACCTGTCCTCGATCGGCAGGCCTTGGCGTAGCTTCGGCGAGGCCGTCCGAGGGCGCTCGTCCCGTTCAATAGTAGTAGTAGCCGCGCTTCCTCGACGGCAACCGGGACACGACCGCAATAACCAGGCAGGTCATGGCAAGGGCCTGCAGGCCGGCGCGCGCAAGATGGGCGTATTCCCACGATCGCCGGAACCTGATCCAGTCGTCGATCTGCAAGGTCCAGTTCGCGGTCGCGATGTTGGCCGGATGGGTATAGGTCCAGAACAGGACCTGGGCGCCCAGCACGAGAACGATGGCGAGGACGGTCGGGACCAGTACGCGCCGTTCGTGCCGTACCAGAAATGCCGTCGTCAGCAGGGAGATGAACTGTACGACGACGAGCACGATCGAGAAATTGCTCCAGCCGCGATAGACCTGCTGGACGATGAAATACTCCTCACGCGGCAGGCCCATTCTCGTGGGCAGCTCGAAGGCATGCGCCACGGCCGGCCCAAGCATGGTCGCCGACGCCAAAAGGGCGACGAAAAACGCGACGCTGGAGGCACGTATGGGCCACACTGGAGGCTACCGAACGCTGGCGCGTCTCCCTTGGTTACGGGACGTGAATTGCTGCTAAAGGGACTATGTTGCAATGATATGTCGGCAAGTTGTCGCCGCTGTGTCGCGTCGTCAACGTGCAATCTTGCTGTGAAATTCGGATCGCATCGGCCGGCCGGTGCGAATTGACCCGCGGCATCAGGGCTTCCAGCGCAGGAAATTGGCGATCAACCGCAGCCCCGTGGCCTGGCTCTTTTCCGGGTGGAACTGCGTGCCGGCCAGATTGTCGCGGCCGATGGCGGCGGTGATCGGTCCGCCATAGTCGGTGAGCGCCAGCACTGTCTCGGGTTTGGCGGCCCGCAGCTGGAAGGAATGCACGAAATAGGCATGGTCGCGGGCGGCGATGCCGGCCAGCAGCGGGTGCGGCTTGAGATCCACCAGCTCGTTCCAGCCCATGTGCGGGATCTTGAGATGACCGCCTTGGGCTGTCGTGCCGGGTTCGATGCGCACGACGTCGCCCTGGATCCAGTCCAGCCCGGCATGGATGCCGTATTCGACGCCGCGCGTGGCCATGAGCTGCATGCCGACACAGATGCCGAGGAAGGGCCTGCCGCGCTCGATCACCGCGCGCTGCAGGGCATCGACCATGCCCGGCACGCCATAGAGGCCGGCCCGGCAGTCGGCGAAGGCGCCGACGCCCGGCAGCACGATGCGATCGGCATCGGCCACGTCGTGCGGGCTCGACGTCACCAGCACGCGGCCATCCACGCCCGCTTCGCGCGCGGCGCGTTCGAAGGCTTTCGCGGCGGAGCGGAGGTTGCCCGATCCGTAATCGACGATGGCGACGGTCATCGGGATGCGTTCAGAGGACGCCCTTGGTGCTGGGCACCGCCGCCGTCTGGCGCGGGTCGATCTCGACCGCGACCCTGAGCGCGCGCGCCAGGCCCTTGAAGCAGCTCTCGACGATGTGGTGGTTGTTGTCGCCGTAGTGGTTCCACACGTGCAACGTGAGCCCGCCCAACTGGGCGAAGGCCTGGAACCACTCCTTGAACAATTCGGTGTCCATGGTGCCGAGCTTGGGCTTGGAGAAGACGACCTTCCAGATGAGGTAGGGCCGGTTGGAGGCGTCGAGCGCCACTTCGGTCAATGTCTCGTCCATCGGGATGTGGGCGGCGCCGTAGCGGCGGATGCCGGCGCGGTCGCCCAATGCCTTCATCAGGCATTCGCCCAGCACGATGCCGCTGTCCTCGGTGGTGTGGTGATAGTCGATATGGAGGTCGCCTTCGGCGCGCAGCGTGATGTCGATCAGGCTGTGGCGGGAGAGCTGCTCCAGCATGTGATCGAGAAAGCCGATGCCGGTCTTGATGTCGTACTTGCCGGTGCCGTCGAGATTGATGGCGGCGGCAATGCGCGTCTCCTTGGTGGCGCGCGACACGAAGGCCCGCCGCCCGCCGCTACCGGGGGTGGTGAGAATCTGTGTCACGGGCCTGGGAGACGCCTTTTTCCGGGCGGCCTGGCGGGCCATCGAACGGTCCTTTCGTTGCCGTTAGTTCATACAGGAACGCGGGCCGCACGGTCGAGCGCGACGCGCGTCAGAATGACGCCCAAAAGCACGACCAGGCCGCCCAGCACGCGGGCTGCCGTCAGGGGATCGCCGAAAAACGCCGCCGACAGGCCGACGCCCGCCACCGGGATCAGGTACATGTAGACCATGACCCGGCTCACCCCCAGCCGGTCGAGGCCGGCGCTGATGCCGAGAAAGGCCACGCCCACCGGGAAGATCGCGGTGTAGAGCCAGTAGCCCAGCAGCCGCTCGTCGAGCCGGGCGAACTCGGAGAGCGAGTCGAAGGCGAGGGCGATCGGCAGCAGCACCAGGGAGCCGATCAGGGTGGTCCAGGCCATGACCGGCAGCGCGCCCAGCCTGAGATTGTAGGGTGCGCCACGCTCGACATAGAGCGCCCAGGCGAAGGCCGCGAGCACCCAGAGGAGCGTGCCGTCGAGGCTGCCGAACGAGAGCGTGACGCGCGCGAGCGAATTGTTGACCACCAGCACCACACCGGCGAAGGCGATGATGATTCCGGCCCAGCCCAGCGCCGGAAGCTTGCGCCCGCCGAGCCAGGCCAGGATGGCGGAGAAGGCTGTCGTCGTGGTCATGACGATCGAGCCCAGGGAGGGCGCGCTCCGCGCCATGGCGAGGCCCCAGCAGGCCTGGAACAGGCTGACGCCGATCAGCGACAGCAGGATGATCGGCACCCAGTCGCGCCGGGGCAGCGTCAAAGGCCTGCGCATCAGCACCATCATGGCGAACAGGAAGAGCGACGCCACAAGGTAGCGCGAGGCGCCGTAGAGCAGCGGACTCATGACGGCGAGCACTTCCTTGGCGAAGGGATAGCTCGACCCCATCAGCATCACCGCGCCGAACATCATCGCGATCGGCGGTCCAGCGAGGCTCGTTGCTCTGGGCACGCGTCGTTCTTAGCCCCTCTCCGCCGCGTCAGCGGGGGAGAGGGAGGGGCCCATTGCGAAGCAACGGGAGGGTGAGGTGGTGGTCGAATTCGAAGGCGATGTGCGGGAGGAACGACATGACCCACCTCACCTACCCCGCGCTTCGCGCGGGGCCCCTTCCTCTCCCCCCGCGTATGACGCGGGCGGAGAGGACGTTTGACGGCTGCTGCTCTCGATCGTTCATTGCTTCGGCGCCGTCGACGCCTTTTGTGCACCCCAGAAACCGAACAGCGCGCCGGCGACCCGGCGGATCTGGATCTCTTCCGAGCCCTCGGTGATGCGATAGCGGCGGTGGTGGCGGTAGATGTGCTCGAACGGCGTGTGGCGCGAATAGCCGATGCCGCCATGGACCTGGATGGCGCGGTCGGCCGCCTCGCAGACCAGGCGGTTGGCGCGGTAATTCGACATCGCCACCCATTCGCTCACCTGCATGTGGTGCTGGCGGTCGAGGTTCCACGCGGTCTTGCGCACCAGCCCGCGCGTCATCTCGGCCTCGGTATGGAGCTCGGCGAGCGGAAACTGGATCGCCTGGTTGGCGGCCAGCGCCTTGCCGAACACCTTGCGGTTCTTGGCGTAGGCGACCGACATGTCGATGCAGTATTGCGCCGCGCCGAGGCTGGAGGCGGCCTGGCGGATGCGGTTCTCGTGCACGAAGGTCTGCGCCACGTCGAGGCCGCGGCCCTCCTCGCCCAGCATGGTCGAGGCCGGCACCCGGACGTTGGTCAACGACACCTCGGCATGGTCCGACGGCATGTTGAAGGTCCACCACATGTGCTCGACCTTGAAGCCTGGAGATGTCACGGGCGTCAGGAAGGCCGAGATGCCGCGCGCATCGCCTGCCTTGCCCGAGGTGCGGGCGAACACGAGATCGACCGTGGCGGTATGCATGCCGGTGTTGAACCGCTTCATGCCGTTGATGATCCAGTCGCCGCCCTGCTTCACGGCCGTGGTCTCCATGAAGGTGGCGTCCGAGCCGTGATTGGGTTCGGTCAGGCCGAAGGCGATGCGCTCCTTGCCGGTGAACATGCCTTCGAGATAGCGGTCTTTCTGTTCCTGGGTGCCGAAGCGGTGCAACAGCAGGGCGACCGGGAAATTGCCGACGATCGAGCTCTCGTTCTGCAGGTCGTTGTGCAGGCCCAGTCCCTTGTGGGCGAGATGTTCGCGGATGATCGCCATGGCAAGGTTGGAGCCTTCCTTGCCGCCCAGTTCCTTGGGCAGGGCGAAGCGCAGGTGGCCCGCCTTGTCGGCGCGGCGGCGCATCTCGGCCAGAAGCGCCTCCCATTCATGGCGCGGCTGGCCGTCATTGTCCCAGTCGGTGCGGGCATGTTCGCGACGATGGTCGAAGAAGCGGATATTGTCGTTCTCGCGCTCGAGCGGCCGGATCTCGCGCTCGATGAAGGCGTCGAGCACGTTCAGATAGGCCGCGATGTCCGCGGGAATGTCGAAATCCATGGGCCGTTCCTCCGCTGAGCGCCCTTATTCGGTGGGCGTTCACCGGTCATCTTAGGCGGCGGGCAGGTCGATGCGGAAGCGGCTGCCACCGCCTTCTGCCGCCAAGCAAACCGCCTCGCCGCCGTGGCGTCTGGCGATCTGGCGGACCAGCGCCAGACCGAGCCCACTGCCCCGGCCGTTCTCGCGGGTCTGCTCGAGACGATAGAACGGTTCGAAGATGCGTTCGCGTTCGGAAGCCGGCACGCCGGGACCATGGTCGGCAACTTCCAGCACGGCACGGTCGGTTTGAGCAGTGACCGAAATCGCGATCGGCCCGTCACCGGCATAGCGTCGGGCATTTTCCAGCAGGTTGCGGATCAGCCGGCGCAGCAGCAATCGATCGCCCGAGACGGTGACCGGCGTGCCCGTCGCCTCGAGGTCGTAGTGCGCCGCCTCCTCGGCGGCGACGGCCAGGAGGTCGACCGGCTCGTGGCGGTCAAGAATGGGTTGGGCATCGAGCCGGCTGGCGAGAAGGATTTCCTCGATGAGCTGGTCGAGCTCGGCGATGTCGTGCTTCAGGGACTCCCGCGTCTTGATGTCGGCGGCGTCGCTCAGCAACGACGCCGCGACGGCGATTCGGGCGAGGGGTGTGCGCAGCTCGTGGCTGCAATTGGCGAGCAGCAGGCGGTGCGCGACCACCAGCTCCTCGATGCGTTGGGCGGAGCGATTGAAGCTTGCCGCCAGCGCCGCGACCTCGTCCTGGCCCTCGACCTTGACCCGCGCACCGAGATTGTCGCCGAACCGCTCGACGCCGGCCTTCAGTCGCTCCAACCGACGGCCGAGCCCGCGCGTCACGGGGTAGGCGCCGACCGCGATGGCAAGCGCCACCAGCAACAGGAACGCCGTGATCCAGAACGTCGGGTTGGGCCGTTCGCGCACCTGGTGCGCGAACAGCCAGCGTCCGTCGGGCAATTGCAGGGTGAAGTTGGGGCCAACCGGACCGCGTCGCCAGCCGGTGCGCGCACGCCGGACGTCGAAGCGCGGCGGCGGCTTGCCGGCCATGGCGATCATGGCGCCGTTGGGCCGGTAGAGGGCGAGATCGAAGTTCAGCTTGCGGTGCAGCGCCTCGATGGCCTTCTGCTGCTCGAGGACGGGCGCATCGGGATCGGGCAGCAGGGCTCCGGTGAGATCGGCGGCGACGTCGAGATATTGCGGCGTGCGGGCATCGTCGTCGGCGAACCACCACAGCAGGGCCGCCGCCCCGACGAACACCGCCAGCACCACCAGGATGGTGACGTAGAACTGGAGGTAGAGGCGCTGCATGCGCGGGCGACCCGTTCAGCGATCCTGGTCGCGGGCGAAGACGTAGCCTGCACCGCGCACCGTCAGGATGCGGCGCGGCTTCTTGGGATCGTCCTCGATGGCGGCACGGATGCGCGAGACATGAACGTCGACCGAGCGGTCGAAGGCCTCGAGTTTCTCGCCCTTCAGGACATCCATCAGCGCATCGCGCGACAGTACGCGGCCGGCCCGCTCCGCCAGCGCCAACAGGAGCGCGAACTGGTAGGAGGTGATGACCTTTTCTTCACCATCGACCCGCACGACGCGCGCGCCCTTGTCGATCTCGAGCCGCCCGAAGCGCAGCGTCTCGGATTTCGCGGGAGCGCCCTTGCGGCGCAGGATGGCGCGCAGCCGGGCCTGCAGCTCGCGCGGCTCGAAGGGCTTGGCGAGATAGTCGTCGGCGCCGATCTCGAGGCCGACCACGCGGTCCATCGGCTCGCCGCGCGCGGTCAGCATCAGGATCGGCACGTCGGTCGAGGCGCGCAGGCGGCGGCAGAGATCGAGGCCGTCGGCGTCGGGCAGCATGAGGTCGAGGATCACCGCGTCGAAGGCCTCGCGCTTCAGGAGCGCCTCGCCTTCGCGCGCGGTGGGAGCGATCGTCAGACGAAAGCCCGCCCCGCCGAGATAGTCGGAGACCATCCCGGCGAGGCGGTTGTCGTCGTCGATCATCAGGATGCGCTCGGCCATTGGCTCAGTATCGGGCCGGGGTGCCCCCGATGTCACTTGCCGCGGCTAGCCGTGCCGCTTGCCATGGTTCTCGCCGCGGGCCTGGCTCCAGTTCTTGAAGAAGGCCTGGCGCTGCGAGGCGCTCAGCACGTTGCCGGCATCCGTCAGCGCCTTGGTGAAGCGCTTGGAGGTCTGGTCGGCCACCTTCATCTGCTCGGCGCGGATCTGCTCGATCCTGGCCGGATCGATGGTCGGGGCCTGCATCGCGGCCTCCATCGCCTTGCGGTTCTCGACCCGCTGGTCACGCAGCGGCTTCATGTCCTTGAACGCGCCTTCGAGGATGCCGGCGACCTGCTTCTTCTGGTCGGCCGTGGCGTCGGTGCCGGTCAGCGCCTTGTCCACGCGCTTCTCGATGCGCTGCTGGAACTTGGCCGGGTCGAACGCCTGGCCGTCGGTCTTGGCATAGGCGAAGCTGCCGGCGGTTGCGACGAGGCTGCCGGCCAGAAGCGCCGCCAGCATCGTGGTGAGGCTCTTGCGGCGGGTATTTTCCGTGTTGGTCATTTCAGTCTCCTTGGGTTCGGGCCTATCGCCCTTGCAGCCGATATGGACGCCCGCCGTTTCGCCGTCGTCTCGCCCGGGTAAAGTTGTGTAAAGATCGCCGGCGTGACGAACCTCAGGACCGAACGGCTGACGCTGCGACCCCTGGTGCCGGCCGACGCCGAAGCCTACGCCGCCATGCGCTTTCATCCGCAGGTGGCCAGGTGGCTGCCGCCCGCGCCGGACGTCCCGATGGCGGCTGCCCACCGCACGATCGAGCGCTTTGCGTTGAGGCTGGCGGGACCGCCGGTATGCGCCGTGGGGCATCTTCCTGGAGGGCCGGCTGATCGGCCATGGCGGTCTCAACCATGTGCCGGAATTCGACGCGACCGAGGTGTTGTGGGCGCTCCATCCCGACGCCTGGGGCAATGGCTACGCCACCGAGGTCGCGCGCGCAGCCCTCGCCTATGGCTTCGACACGCTGGGGTTCGAGCTGATCTTCGCCATCACTTTGCCCGACAACCACGCCTCGCAGGCGGTGATGAAGCGGCTCGGCCTCACTTACCGCCGCCAGGTCGAATACAAGGGATTCAGCGACATCGTCTGGTTCGATATCGATCGGCAGACGTGGGCAGCCAGCCTGGCTTAGCCGACGCGGCGGCGCTCCTCCGGGCCGGCCGAAACACCGCCGCCGAGGATGTCCATGGCGGCGCGATGGGCAGCGGCATCGCCCGCCGCCAGCACCGAGCCGTCGGAGTTGATGTCGAGTTCCTTGCCCTGCCAGTCCGTGATCAGGCCGCCGGCGCCCTTGATCACCGCCACCAACGCGGCGAAGTCGTAGAGCTTGAGCGAGTTCTCGACCACCAGGTCGACATGGCCCGAGGCGAGCAGGCCGTAGGCATAGCAGTCGCCGCCCCAGCGGAAGAGTTTCACCTTCTGCGTGAGCGCCTCGTGCCGTTTCTCGAAGGCGCCCGGGAACATGATCGGCGCGGTCGAATACATGTAGGCGCCATCGAGCGTCGGGCAGGCGCGCACCTGGATCGGCGTGCCGTTGAAGGTCGACCGTTCGCCCGAAACGCCCAGCCAGCGTTCCTTCAGGATCGGCTGGTCGATGATGCCCAGCACCGGCTGGCCGCGATGGAGCAGGGCGATCAAGGTGCCGAAGATCGGCAGGCCGGTGATGTAGGCCTTGGTGCCGTCGATCGGATCGAGCACCCAGACGTAGTCGGCGTCGACACGAACGGCGCCATGCTCCTCGCCGAACACGCCATGCTGGGGCACATGCTCGGTCAGCAGCGCGCGCATGGCGGCCTCGGCCTCGCGATCGGCGATGGTCACCGGGCTCTGGTCGGTCTTGTCGTCGACCGTGACCTGGGTGCGGAAGTAACGGGCCGCGATGGGCCGCGCGGCGTCGGCGAGGCGATGGGCCAGAGCGACCAGCTCGGCGGGAACCGATCCGGCCATGTCGGATTCCTTTGGCGCTAGGGCAGCGGCGGCGGCTTGTCGTTCATGGTGCGCAGGTAGGCGATCACGTCGGCGCGCTCCTGCGCCTTGGGCAGGCCGGCGAACGCCATCTTGGTGCCGCGCACGAAGGCCTGTGGCTTGAAGATCATGTGGTTGATGTCTTCGTAGGTCCACTCGCCGCCCTTGGCCTGCAAGGCCGAGGAGTAGCTGAAGCCCTCGTGGCTCGCCTTCTTGCGACCGACGATATCCCACTGGTTGGGGCCGACCTTGTTGACGCCGCCCTTGTCGATGGTGTGGCAGGTGAAGCACTGCTTGATGAAGATCGCCTTGCCGGCCTCGACGTTGGCACCGGCGAGGAGCGGTCCGATCGGCGGCAGCTCCTCCGCTGGCGCGGCGGCGGCCGTCTCGGTCGGCGCTTCGTCGGCGACGGCGATCGCCGGCTTCTCCAGGTGGTGCGGATTGACCACCGCGTTGGAGACCTTACCCACCACCATCGCGAAGAGTGCCGAGGCCAGAACGCAGCCTGCAACCGTGTTGAAACTGGCCATATCAGATCCCAGAGCGCCAAAAATTCCGGACGATGCTGTAGCATGCCCGCATGCCGGCCAGTAGTATCTGATCGACGCGTCCGGCTCGCGCGGCGGAACGTCGCAAGTCCCGGATTTAGCGAGGTTTTTCGCCGATCGGCGAGCGGTTGACGGCGATGGTCCAACGGGCGAAACAGCCGGCCGGCAAGACGGCAACAGGCGGGAACGCAGGGGAATTCGGCAATGGCGAAGGCGCTGAAAGCCTCCAACACGATCGCCTTTCAGGGCGAGCCCGGCGCCAATTCCGACATGGCCTGCCGCGCTGCCTTTCCCTACATGACGACGCTGCCCTGCCCGACCTTCGAGACGGCGATGGGTGCCGTCCAGGCGGGCAAGGCGGAGCTTGCCATCATCCCGGTCGAGAATTCGATCGCGGGCCGTGTCGCCGATCTCCACAGCCTGTTGCCGCACACCAGGCTGAAAATCGTGGCCGAGCACTTCCAGCGGGTCGAGCACTGCCTGGTCGCCCTGCCTGGCGCCACGCTCAAGACCATCAAGACCGTGAAGAGCCACGTCCAGGCGCTGGCGCAGTGCCGCAACTTCCTGAAGAAGCACCGATTCATGCCGCTGGTGCACGCCGACACCGCGGGCGCGGCGCGCGAGATCGCCGAGATCGGCGACAAGAGCGTGGGCGCCATCGCCTCGTCGCTGGCCGCCCGCATCTACGATCTCAAGGTGCTGGCGAAGAACATCGAGGATGCCGAGCACAACACCACGCGCATGCTGGTGTTCTCGCGCGATGAGGCCACGCCCGACTGGCGCACGGTGCAGTGCATGACTGCCTTCCTGTTCCGCGTGAAGAGCGTGCCGGCCGCGCTCTACAAGGCGCTGGGCGGCTTTGCGACCAACGGCGTCAACATCGTGAAACTGGAAAGCTATCTCTCCGGCGCGCGTTTCGAGCAGGCGGAGTTCTATGCCGAGGTCGAGGGCCATCCCCAGCAGCGCGGCCTGCAGCTGGCGCTCGAGGAGCTCGGGTTCTTCTCCGAGCAGTTCAAGCCGCTCGGCACCTTTCCGGTCAATCCCTTCCGGCGCAAGGGCTGGGAAGCGCCGACGCGTCCCGGCACCTGAGACGAGTCATGCCGCAGCAGCCCGTCCGCATCGCGCCCTCCATCCTGTCGGCCGATTTTGCCGCTCTCGGCCAGGAGATCGAGGCGGTGACGGCGGCGGGCGCCGACTGGATCCATGTCGACGTGATGGACAACCACTTCGTGCCCAACCTCACGATCGGGCCGATGGTGGTGAAGGCGCTGCGCAAGCACAGCGCCCGGCCCTTCGACGTTCATCTCATGGTGACGCCGGTCGATCCGCTGGTGCCGGCTTTCGCCGAGGCCGGCGCCGACACGATCTCGTTCCATCCCGAGGCAGGTCCGCATCCGCACCGCACGATCCAGCTCATCAAGAGCCTGGGCAAGCGGGCAGGCCTGGTGCTCAACCCGGCGACGCCGCTCGCCGTCGTCGAGCCGGTGCTGGGCGACCTCGATCTCGTGCTGGTGATGAGCGTCAATCCAGGCTTCGGCGGCCAGGCGTTCATCGACAGTCAGCTCGCCAAGATCGCAGCGCTGCGCCGGATGATCGATGCGCTGGGCCGCAAGGTCGACCTCGAGGTCGACGGCGGCGTCAATCCGGAGAAGGCCAGGCGCTGCATCGAGGCCGGCGCCGACGCCCTGGTGGCGGGCACCGCGGTGTTCAGTGGCGGACCGGGCCGTTATGCCGCCAACATCAAGGCGCTGCGCGGATGAAGGTGGCGAGCCAGGCCCTCAGGGTCGCCCGCATCGAGGCCGGCCAGGGAACGGTCGAGGAGAAGGCGCGGGTGATGGCGTGGGATCGCCTCTACGGCATGCTGTCTACGCTCGACTCGAAGGTCTCGGTGCTGTTGCGCTTCAACGCCATCGTCGTGGCAGCCCTTGCCTATGTCGTGGTGGTCCGCGCCTCCGATCCCTTCGTCACGGCAAACGCCACGGTGAAGGTCATGGGACTGATCGTCGGCCATGCGAGCCTACTGGCCAGTGTACTGAGCTGCGGCTTCGCTTTCCCGGTGATCAATGTCGAGTGGGAATTTTTTGGCGGCCGCCTCGATCGCCTGGCCGACAGCGAGCCCGATTTCGACGATGCGGCGTTGCAGCGAGCTGGCGATCTCGTGGAGCGCCGCACGAAGCTCTATTCGCGGGCCTGGCAGTTCGCCGTGGCCGGTGGAACGGGCTTTGCAATCCTCGTCGCACTTGCCACAATCCATTGATGACAGATCTCATCCTGCATCACTTTGCGACGTCGCCGTTCTCCGAGAAAGTGCGCATCGCCTTTGGCATCAAGCAGCTCACCTGGAAGTCGGTGCAGATCCCATCGATCATGCCCAAGCCGGACCTGATGCCGCTCACCGGCGGTTATCGCAGGACGCCGGTGCTGCAGATCGGCGCCGATATCTATTGCGACACCCAGCTCATCATGCTGGAGCTCGAGAAGCGGGCGCCGCAGCCGCCATTGCTGCCACCCGGTCAGGCGGGCGAGGCGCGGGCGATCGCCATGTGGGTCGATCGCAACATCTTCTGGTCGGCAGTCGGCGTGGTGATGGGCGCGATCGGCGACAAGCTGCCGGATGCCTTCATCAAGGACCGCAGCGCCTTTTCCGGCCGCTCGTTCGACGCCGCCAAGCTCAAGGAAGCGGCACCCTTTGCGGCCGAGCAGACCTATGCCCAGATGGTCTTGGCCGAGAACATGCTGGCCGATGGCCGGCCCTATCTGATGGGTGCGGCGCCTACCCTGGCCGATTGCGCCTTCTACAATCCGGTGTGGTTCATCAAGGAACGGCTGGGGGCCGGCAAGGCAGCGCCGCCGCTCGACCGGCTGCCGCGGATCGTCGCCTGGTCGGAACGCATGAAAGCCTTCGGCGAGGGTACGCCGGTCGAGATGACGGGGGCCGATGCGCTTGACGTTGCCAAGGCTGCCACACCCGCCGCCACCGAGGTAGACGCCGGGGATCCCAGCGGGCTCAAGGCCGGCCAGACGATCAACATCACGCCGGACGACACCGGCAAGGTGCCGGTGACGGGTGTCCTGGTCGGTCTCGCGCCGGACCGGATTTCGATTCGGCGCAGCGACCCTCGCGTGGGGGACGTGGTGGTCCACTTCCCGCGCGCCGGCTTTACCGCCGCCCGTCTATAGCGATATCTCGCCCTTCAGCACCGGCACGCAGCCGCCGCCGACGCTGGCGCGGATGCCGTCGGCGGCGCGCCGGGCCGAGCAGGCGAGCAGGCTGGGCCGGCCCATTTCGACGCCTTGCGTGATGTCGTAGCGCCGTTCGGAGTCCTTGGTGAGCGACAGCAGGAGCGCGGCCAGCGGCGTTGCCGCACTGCCCGTGGCCGCATCCTCGACCGTCCCCGACAGGGGCGAGAACATCCGGGCCCGCAGCCGGGTGGTATCGCCGTTCTGGCCATCCTGCGCGTAGAGATAGAGCGGCAGGCGGCGGGGGCCCAGCGTAGGGAACGTCTCCACCGCCGATCTGAAGCGCGAAATGTCAGGGGCGGCGCGCGACAGCGCCGCAGCCGTGACTTCGGCAATGACGAAGGAATTGCCGACCGAGGCCACCACCGGCCGATGCGCCGCCACGACGACGTCACTCGCATCGAACCCGACACAGCCGGCCAGCAAGTCGACCGGCATTTCGGCGCCGAGTGACAGCGGCTGCGGTGCGGCGATGGTGACGGCGCGGGGCTGCCTGGCGGCGCCGTCTCGCTCGACGCGCACTTCGACCAGGCCGGCGATTTCCTCGAAGCGCAACGTGCCGTCGCGGTCGCGTCCGAGACCGGCCAGCACCCAGCCGGTGCCGACATTGGGATGGCCGGCGAACGGCATCTCGCTGGTGCGATTGAAGATGCGGACACGGGCGGTATTGGCCGGATTCTCAGGCGGCAGGACGAAGGTCGTCTCGCTGAGGTTGAACTCTGCGGCGAGAGACTGCATTTCGCCGTCGGACAGGCCGCCGGCGTCCGGAAACACCGCCAGGGGATTGCCGCCGAAACGTCGATCCGTGAAGACGTCGACGGTCACAAAAGAATAAGTACGCATTGTCGGACCCTAGACGACCTCGACGCCGATCTCGGCGGCGATGCGGCGCAGCCCGGCGATCGAACGCGCCGTCGCGTTGCGGCCATCCTGGGGACAATGCGTCTCGATACTGGCCAGCACTTCCTTTGTCTCCACGCCGCCCAGCAGGCGCCTGAGCTCGGCCGGCCACGGCACGTTGCCGTCGCCCAGCGGCACGGTACGGCCGGCCGCCAGATCGCGATCCTTGAGATGGATCGCCGTGACGAGAGGCGCGAGCGAGGCGATATCGTCGTCGCTCGGTTGTTCACCTGTTGCCCAGGCGTTGGCGATATCGACGAGGGGCCTGAGATAGATAACTTCCGGCTTGTCCTTTTCCCGGGGATCCACCACTTCTTCTTCCTTCTTCGACCACCGCCGCCTCTGCCTCATCCACCTCGTCTTCTCCGTCCTCGAAGCCCTCTTGCCTCGGCCTCACCTTCCTTCGGATTGAAGAAGGCGGCGAGTTCGGCGACGTTGCCGATGTTGCAGACCGGTTCGTTCTCGAGCTGGATGGAAATGTCGTAGTGGCCGGCCAGGTTCATGAGCTTGGTGAAGTTGTCACCGGCGGTGAGGTGGCGGGGCTTGAAGCCACGGTGGCGCAGATAGCTGAAGATCCGCATGTGCGGCGCGCCCAGGATGACCGCGATCTCGATGGCATGGTCGACGATATCCTCGGCCGGGCACAGCGTGGGATCGAAAGCGAAATCGACCTTGCCGGCGGCCATCGATTTGCCCGCCGCCGGCCACTTGAACAGGGGCGACACGAAGGTCGGCACGCTCAAGCCGGCTTTTTCCAGCGTCCGGCTGATCTTGATGATTTCCTCCTTGGTCATGCCGAGCAGGTTGCGGCCGCCGACGGTGCGCATGTCCAGGCGCTTGAGCCCCTGTTCGTGGGCAAAGGAGATCATTTCTTCGAGCGACGGGCCGATTTCATCGCCGATGACGGACAGAGCAAGACGGGGCAGGGTCATATCACCAGCCTACTATGGCTCCGCATCTTTGGCTAAAGTCGATTGTGCGACCGAAGGAGACTGCATGAGCGACGATACCGCGATCTTCGTGGGAGCGAGCGACGCCGACCAGTTTCTCCTCCTGAAATACGCCAACCGGCACGGCCTGATCGCCGGCGCGACCGGCACCGGCAAGACCGTGACCTTGCAGACGATCGCCGAAGGCTTCTCCGCATACGGCGTGCCGGTATTCATGGCCGACGTCAAAGGCGACCTCTCGGGCGTGAGCCAGCCGGGCGCCGATAATCCGCACGCCGTCGAGCGCGCCAAGCAGCTCAAGATCGACGGCTACACGGGCCGTGCCTTTCCGACGATCTACTGGGATCTGTTCGGCGAGCGGGGCCATCCGGTGCGCACCACCGTGACCGAGATCGGTCCGGTGCTGATGGCCCGCCTGCTGCAGCTCAACGATACCCAGGAAGGCGTCCTGAACATCGTCTTCAAGGTCGCCGACGAGCAGGGCCTGCTGCTGCTCGACTTCAAGGACCTGCAGAGCGTGCTGCAATGGACGGCGGAGAATGCCGGCTCGTTCACCACCAAGTACGGCAATGTCAGCAAGCAGAGCATCGGCACCATCCAGCGCGCCCTGCTGACCCTGCAGCAGCAGGGCGGCGAGCGCTTCTTCGGCGAGCCGGCGCTCGACCTCAAGGACATGATCGGCCGCGACGCCTCCGGCGCGGGCTATATCAACGTCCTTGCCGCCGACAGACTGATGCAGAGCCCCAGGCTCTACGCCACGTTCCTGCTCTGGCTGCTGTCGGAACTGTTCCAGGTCATGCCCGAGATCGGCGATCCCGAGCGGCCGAAGTTCGTGTTCTTCTTCGACGAAGCGCATCTGCTGTTCGACGACGCGCCCAAGGCGCTGCTCGACAAGATCGAGCAGGTGGTACGCCTCATCCGCTCGAAAGGCGTCGGCATCTATTTCATCACCCAGAGTCCGCTCGACATCCCCGAAGAGGTGCTGGGCCAGCTCAGCAACCGCGTGCAGCACGCGCTGCGCGCCTTCACACCCAAGGACCAGAAGGCGGTTAAAACGGCCGCCGACACATTCCGCCCGAACAAGAAGTTCAGCGCCGCGACCGCCATCGTCGAGCTCGGCGTGGGCGAGGCGCTGCTCTCCTTCCTCGACGCCAAGGGCGTGCCCGAGCCGGTCGAGCGCTGCTTCATCGCGCCGCCGCGCGGCCGTATCGGCCCGGCGTCGGATGCCGAACGTGCCGCCGTGGTGAAGGCAAGCCCGCTCGCCGGCAAGTACGAGCGCGCGGTCGATCGCGAATCGGCCTACGAGGTGCTGACCGGCCGCGCGACCGGCGGCCAGGTGAAGCACGACGATGCGCCGGCCGCGAGCCCGGGCCCGCGCGGGCAATACGATGCGGCGCCGGCACCTGCCACGACGGCGCCTCCGGCGGGACCCTGGGGGCCGTCGCGGATCCCGCAGACCGCGCCCGCCGAGGCGGCAAAGCCGCGGCCCCGATTGCGCGAGGCCGAGGCGCCGCCGCCTCCACCCGCGCCCAAGTCGCCCCCGCCGCCCAGGGCACCGACGCCCCGGGCGCCGGCGCCGCACGGCGACAGTGTTCTCGAAGCGACCATGAAATCCATGGGCCGCTCGCTCGGCACCGCCGCCGTTCGTGAGGGCTCCAAGTTCCTCAGGAAAGAGGGGCCCTCGATTTTGCGCGGCATCCTGGGTTCGCTCCGGAAATAGCGCCGGTTCAGGCCTCGACCACGAGGGTGCCTTCCATGTCCTCGTGGCCGTCGCCGCAGAAGACGTCGCAGAAGAACGTGAAGCTGCCGGCCTTGTCGGGCGTCAGGGTCACGCGCGTTTCCTGGCCCGGCACGATGTCGGTGCGCAGGCCGAAGTCGGGCATCTTGAAGCCGTGGATGCGGTCTTCGGAGGTCAGCACGAAGACCACCGGTTGGCCGAGCTTGGCCGTGACCTTGTTGGGGTGATACTCGAACTTCTTCGCGCTGATGCGGATCTCGGCGGGGGTCTCCGCGGCAAGGCACGCGGCTCCCCCCAGCGCGCTGCCGAAGAGCAGCGCGACCATCACTCTGCGACGCATGGTACTAACCCTTGGTTACCGGCAGTTCGATGAAGCTGACCTTCTCGGCGACGTTCACGTCGCGCGTGCCGAGGCCCGGCATGGCGGCGTCGTAGGGCAGGGGCGTGCGCTTGGGCTGCGAGCCGGGCGCGGGCAGGGGGAAGATCAATGACTTGGCGGCATGATGGGCGATGTGGCCCGTCATGTGGTGGTTCTCCTGGTGGATGTGTCCGTAGAACACCACGACGTTCTGGTAGGGCATCAGCAGATCGATGGCCTTGGCGCCGTCGGCGGTCGTCCAGTCCCAGTCGGGCTTGAGGTCGAACAGCGGCCGATGCGTCAGCACGACGATGCGGTCGTCGGTCTTGCGCTGCTTGAGATCGGCGGCCAGCCAGGCGAGCTGCTCGTCGCCCAGCTTGGCGGCGGGATCGGAGACGTTGTCGAGGACGATGAAGTGCACGCCCTTGTGGTCGAACGTGTAATGGGTGGCGCCGAAGAACTCCTTGAAGGCCTCGCCCTTGTCGAGCGAGGCGTCGTGCTCGCCCGGCATGAAGCGGATATCCTTGACGCTGAGCACGCTCACGATCTCGCGGAAGCGCTTCATGCGTGCACGACGCTCCTTGCCGTCGTCGGTCGTATGGGTGAGGTCGCCGGTGAAGACGATGAAGTCGGGCTGCTTGGCGAGGCCGTTCACGGTCGCCACGGCCTTCTCCAGCGTGTGCTCGGCATCGGGGTTTGCCGCTCCGCTATAACCCCAGTGGGTGTCGGAGAATTGTACGAAGTGAAAGTCGCTGGCTTGCGCCGCGGCCTGCCGGTTGGCGAAGAGGCCGGCGGTGAAGGTGACGCCGGCCATGCCGGCAAGTTTCAGAAAATCGCGACGATCGGTGTGTTGCATGATGACGGTCTCCCGCAGTGGAACTGAAAGGGATACCGGCGCCTGCCGGGCGTTATTCCCGGGTTTTCGAATTGGAATAAAATCGACGGTCGGTCGGTATTGATGTCCTATGGGTCGCATGTTGGAAGCGCCGAAGCCTGATGGCAGGACGGTCGAGCGGTTTCGCACCCTCATGCTGCCGCATCTCGATGCTGCCTACGGATATGCGCGCTGGCTGACGCGCGATCCGGTGGAAGCCCAGGATGTGGCGCAGGAGGCGATGTTGCGCGCGCTACGTTACTTCCACGCCTTTCGCGGCGAGGAGGCGCGGCCGTGGCTTTTGCGCATCGTGCGCAACACCTGGATCGACCTCCGCAAGCGAAACGGGGCGGAGACGCTTCCGCTGGAGATTCTCGAGACCCGCGCCGCCGAAGGGCCGGATCCCGAGCAGAGCGCGCTGGCCGGCGACCGGCGGCGCCAGGTCGCGGCGGCGTTGGCGGCCCTGCCGGCCGAGGCGCGCGAGGTCCTCGTTCTGCGCGAGATCGAGGACCTTTCGTACAAGCAAATTGCGGCGGTGCTCGATCTGCCGATCGGCACCATCATGTCGCGCATCGCGCGGGCACGGGAAAAGCTGGCGGTCGAGCTCAAGGGCCGCCTCGAAAGGAGAGACCATGGACTGCCCGACTTGTGAGGCGATGGTCGACGCTTATGTCGACGGCGAGCTCACGGCGAGCGAAAGTGCCGCCTTCGAGCGTGCCCTGGAAGGCTGCCCGGACTGCCGGCGCCGGCTGGAGGCGGCTCGACGGATGAGCGGACTGCTGCACGAGCTGCCGGCCGATCCGGCGCCCGATCTGCTGCGCGCCAGGATCGAGCGCGAGCTGCGGACGATTTCCGGCGCCTCTCGGGTCCGCTTCCCGGGCGCGGGCCTGCGCTGGGGCGCGATGGCGGCGAGCCTGATCGTGGCGGTCTCGATCGGATGGCTGGGCGGCAGTCTCGTCGGCCAGGGCAACCGCGAGACCGATGAGTTGGTGGCAGGCTACATTCGTGTGGCCATGAGCGAGCACGGTGTCGACGTCGCGTCCTCCGACCGCCACACGGTGAAGCCGTGGTTCGCCGGGCGTATCGACTATGCGCCGCCGGTCCACGATCTCACGCAGGAAGGTTTCCCGCTGGTCGGCGGCAAGCTCGACGTCATCGACGGTCGCAAAGTGGCCGTTCTGGTCTACCGTCGAAACCAGCATCGCATTGCGCTCACGCTATGGCCTGCGACGTCGCCCGGCAACAGGGCCGCCACGGTCACGCAGCGCGACGGCTTCGTCCTGGCCGACTGGCGGCATGACGGCTTCGAAATGCACGCCGTGGCCGACCTTGCACCTGCCGAGATGAAGGCGTTCGCGACGGCGGTCGACGCCGCCGTCACCGAGGATCGTTGATCAGGCCAGCCGGTCCAGTTCCTTGACGATGGCGTCGCCCATTTCCTGGGTGCCGACCTTCTTGACGTCCTGGGCCTTGCCGCCGGCCAGCAGATCGGCCGTGCGGTAACCCGCCTTGAGCACGTTCTCGACGGCCGTCTCGACCAGGTCGGCGTCTTTGCCGAGATCGAACGAGTAGCGCAGCATCATGGCGTAGGACAGCGTCTCGGCCAGCGGATTGGCCAGTCCCTTGCCGGCAATGTCGGGCGCGCTGCCGTGGATCGGCTCGTACAGCGCCTTGCGCCGGCCGGTCGCGTCGGGCGCGCCGAGCGAGGCCGAGGGCAGCATGCCGAGCGAGCCGGTCAGCATCGAGGCCTCGTCGGACAGGATGTCGCCGAACAGGTTGTCGGTGACGATCACGTCGAACTGGCCGGGCGAGCGCAGGAGCTGCATGGCGAGCGCGTCGGCATACATGTGCTCGAGCTTGACGTCCGAATAGCTTTCCTTGTGCAGCTTGGTCGCCACTTCGCGCCACAGCACGCCGGTATGCATGACGTTGGCCTTCTCCGACGACATCACCTTGTTCTTGCGCTTGCGCGCCAACTCGAAGGCAACGGCGCAGACGCGGCGGATCTCGCCGGTCGTGTAGCGCTGCGTGTCGAACGCCTCGACCTCGCCCTGGGCATTGGTGTGGCGGCCGCGCGGCTCGCCGAAATAGACGCCGCCCGTCAGCTCGCGGATGATCATGATGTCGAGGCCCTTGACGATCTCGGGCTTGAGCGAGCTCGCATCGATCAGCGCGTCGAACACCTTGGCCGGCCGCAGGTTGGCGAAAAGGTCCATCTCCTTGCGCAGGCGCAGCAGGCCGCGTTCGGGCTTCTTGTTGAACTCGACATTGTCCCACTTCGGCCCGCCGACCGAACCGAACAGCACGGCGTCGGCCTCGAGCGCCGTCTTCATGGCATCGTCGCTGAGCGGCACGCCGTGCTTGTCGAGGGCGGCGCCACCCACGACGTCTTCCTTGATGTCGAAACCGACCGCGCGCTTCTTGCTCATCCAGGCGATGATCTTGCGCACTTCGTTCATCACTTCGGGGCCGATGCCGTCACCGGGCAGCACCAGCAGATTGCGGTTGGACGCCATTGTCTTCTTTCTTTCAGCTATCGGGTCTCAGGACGCCGCGTGCAGCCAGGGCTGGGAATCCTTCTGACGCGTCTCGAAGTCGTCGATGTCCGACTTCTTCTCCATGGTCAGTCCGATGTCGTCGAGGCCCTCCAGCAGGCAGCGCTTGCGGAAAGCGTCGATCTCGAAATGGACCGTGCCGCCGTCGGGGCCCTTGATCTCCTGCTTCTCGAGATCGATCTCGATGATGGCGTTGGAGCCGCGGCTCGCATCGTCCATCAGCTTGGCGATGATTTCCTTGGGCATCCGGATCGGCAGGATGCCGTTCTTGAAGCAGTTGTTGTAGAAGATGTCGGCGAAATCCTCGGAGATGATGCAGCGGATGCCGAAATCGAGCAGCGCCCAGGGGGCATGCTCGCGGCTCGAGCCGCAGCCGAAATTGGGGCCGGCGACGATGATCTTGGCGTTCTGGTAGGCCGGCTGATCGAGGATGAAATCCTTCTTCTGGCCATCGGCCGTCCAGCGCATTTCGTAGAACAGACCTTCCTTCAAGCCGGTGCGCTTGATGGTCTTCAGGAAGTTCTTGGGGATGATCATGTCGGTGTCGACATTGACCATCGGCAGCGGGGCTGCGACGCCGCGCAGCGTGGTGAACTTTTCCATGGGATTTCCCTCGTGAAACGCCGGAATAGACGGGCTTTTGCGGGCCCGGTCAAGCCGCGTCCTGGCCGCGTCCGGAAAGGCCCGTTTCAGCGGGTTTTGATCACCAGGGTGCCGGCGATCATGTCGTGCAGGCCGCGCTTCTTGTCGGTGAAGGCGACCATGATGAAACCGATGAAGAGGATGATGGCCGAGAGGATCTTGGCGAAGTACCGGCCGGTCGCATTCATGAAGCTGAGCCGCCGGCCGTCGCTGGTCACCACGCGAAGCCCCATCGCCATCTTGCCCACGGTGGCGCCGCGCTCGGAACTTTCGAGCAGGGAGAAATAGAGCCAGCCGATCACCAGCGAGATCAGGTTGCCCATCGGATCGTAGTGCTTCCAGTCGGATTCGAAGACGTCGATGCCGAGCAGCCTGGCCACGATGCCGTAGACGATCGTGAGCAGGATACCATCGATGATGTAGGCCATGACGCGGATCCAGAAGCCGCCATAGGCGACATGGTCGGGACCGATCGGCCGCGCATCCCAGACGGGTGGTGGCGGGGCGGGGGAACCGGAGTTCGGGACGCTGGCCATGCGGTCTCCTCGTGGAAATCGTCAGTGCAATCTTATCACGAGCGTTTCGGCCAGAACATCGTGCAACGCCCGCTTGCGCGCGGTGAAGGCGGCCATCAGGTAACCGATGGCCAGCGGCACCAGCGGCGTGATCATGACTTTCAGGAAATGGCGCGCGGTGGCGCGGCCGAACGAGAGCTGTGCACCGTCGGCCCGTATGATGCGCAGCCCCAAAGCCTGCTTGCCGAGCGTGGCGCCGCGCGGCGAGCTGGTCATCAGCGCTTCGTAGAGCCAGTTGATCACGATCAAGGCCAGCACCATGACGATGGCGCTGCCGATGATGAAGAGAGAGTCATTGCTGTCGTCGATCGATTCATCGGACAGAAGGACGATCGCAATGAAGATGCCGACAATCAGGGCGGCTGCGATCGACACGATGAAGGCGTCGAGCAGGTAGGCGACAAATCGGATCCAGAAGCCGCCGGGTCGGCCGACCTCGGCGATGGCCACCGACTGCCGGTCGGACCAGGCAGGCGGCGGCGGGGCATTCGTCACGGCGGCCTTCTCCCCCAAAGAAATCGGGCGGTGCATCGCTGCACCGCCCGAATCTTAGCACCGCTTGTTCAGAGGCAACTATTGGAAGTCGCGCACATCTGCCAGTGTTCCGCGGATGGCCGCGGCCGCGGCCATTGCCGGGCTCACCAGATGGGTGCGCCCGCCGCGGCCTTGCCGGCCCTCGAAGTTGCGATTCGAGGTCGAGGCGCAGCGCTGGCCGGGCTCGAGCCGGTCGGCGTTCATGGCCAGGCACATCGAGCAGCCCTGGATGCGCCATTCGAAGCCCGCTTCGAGGAAGATCTTGTCGAGGCCTTCCTTCTCGGCCTCGGCCTTCACCAGGCCGGAGCCCGGCACGACCATGGCCGAGACGTTCGATGCCACCTTGCGGCCGCGCGCGATCTCGGCGGCGGCGCGCAGATCCTCGATGCGGCCGTTGGTGCACGAGCCGATGAACACGCGATCGATCGGCACGTCGACCAGTCGCGTGCCCGGCGTCAGGCCCATATAGGCGAGCGAGCGCGCCCACGCTTCGCGGCGATTCTCGTCCGGCGCGTTGGCCGGATCGGGAATCACGTCGGTGATCGGCAGCGCGTCCTGCGGGCTGGTGCCCCAGGTGACCATCGGCGGGATGTCGGCGGCCAGAAGATCGAGGCGCGCATCGAAGTTGGCGCCCTTGTCGCTCGGCAGGCGTCGCCACTGGCCCAGCGCCAGGTCCCAGGCGCCACCCTTGGGGGTGTAGGGCCGGCCTTCGAGATACTGGAAGGTCGTCTCGTCCGGCGCGATCAGGCCGGCGCGCGCACCCGCCTCGATCGACATGTTGCAGACCGTCATGCGGCCTTCCATCGACATCTCGCGGATGGCACGGCCGGCATACTCGATCACATGGCCGGTGCCGCCGGCGGTGCCGAGCTTGCCGATGATGGCCAGGATCACGTCCTTGGCCGTGACGCCCAGCGGCAGGCTGCCCTCGACGCCCACGCGCATGTTCTTGGCGGGCTTCTGGATCAGCGTTTGCGTCGCCAGCACGTGCTCGACCTCGGACGTGCCGATACCGAAGGCCAGTGCGCCGAAGGCGCCGTGCGTCGAGGTGTGGCTGTCGCCGCACACGAGAGTAATGCCCGGCAGGGTCAGGCCCTGCTCGGGGCCGATCACGTGGACGATGCCGCGGCGCGGATCGTCCATGTTGAAATAGGGTACGCCGAATTCGGCGACGTTCTTCTCAAGGGTCTCGACCTGGATGCGCGACTCCTCGTCCATGCCGCCCTCGCCAATCGGCGTCGTCGGCGTGTTGTGGTCGGCCACGGCGATGGTGGCGTCCGTCCGCCGCACCGGCCGGCCGGCCATGCGCAGGCCTTCGAAGGCCTGCGGGCTGGTCACTTCGTGCACGAGGTGACGGTCGATGTAGATCACGCAGGTGCCGTCGTCCTGGCGATGGACGACGTGGGCATCCCAGATCTTCTCGAACAGGGTGCGCGGCGGCGGGGGAGGCGGCGGAGCCGCCTTCTTGCGGAACGCCATGGTGCGCCTACTTCTTGCCCGCGCCGCCCTTGGCGGCGCGAACGTTGCCTTCGGCCTTGGGCTTTTCCTTCTTGAGCTTCTCGCGCCGCGGCCGCTTGAGCGCCTCCTCGGCCTGCTCGGCGATCAACTCGCGCTGGGCATCGGTGTCCTCGGCGATGCGGCTCGCCTTGCCGCGCAGGTCGCGCAGGTAATAGAGCTTGGCGCGGCGCACGATGCCTTTGCGGACGACCTCGATCTCCCAGATGTTCGGGCTGTAGAGCGGGAACACGCGCTCGACACCCTCGCCGAAGCTGATCTTGCGCACCGTGAACGCCGAGTTCACGCCGGCATTCTTGCGGCCGATGCAGAGGCCTTCGTAGACCTGAAGGCGCTCGCGGTTGCCTTCCTGCACCTTGACGTGCACGCGCACCGTGTCGCCGGCCTCGAAGCGCGGCACCGGCCGCTCGGCCTGCACCTTGTCCATCGTCGTCTGGCCGATCGCGTCTAGAATGTTCATCGCATCCATCCTTTCGTCACTTCTCTTCGTTCGTTGCGGTCCGCCGGCGGGCCCACAGATCGGGCCGCCGTCGCCGCGTGATTTCTTCCCGCTGCCTCATCCGCCAGTCGGCGACCTTGCCGTGGTGGCCCGAGACCAGAACCTCCGGCACGCGCCGCTCGGTTCCGTCGGGCCCGGTCCAGGTCGCCGGCCTCGTGTAGTGCGGGTACTCCAACAATCCGTCCTCGAAACTCTCCTCGCTCGCCGACTGGGGCTCGCCCATCACGCCGGGCAACAGCCGCACGCAGCAATCCATCACCGCCATGGCCGCGATCTCGCCGCCCGAAAGCACGAAATCACCGACCGAAATCTCCTCCAGCGCGTGGGCCTCGATGACCCTTTCATCGACGCCCTCGAACCGCCCGCACACCAGCACGACGCCCGGACCCGCCGCCAACTCCCGCCCGCGCGCCTGACTGAACGGCGCGCCCCGGGGCGACAGCAGCACCGTCGGCACTCCCGGGCTGGCGACCGCCTCGATCGCCGCCGACAGCACGTCCGGCTTCATCACCATGCCGGCGCCGCCCCCGAAGGGCGCGTCGTCGACCGTTCCGTGGCGATCCTTGGCGAACCGCCTGATGTCGACCGCTTCCAGCGACCACACGCCTTCCTTCAACGCCTTGCCGGCCAGGCTCTCGCCCAGCGGGCCCGGAAACATCTCCGGGAAGAGCGAGAGCGCTGTCGCGCGCCACACCTTAGCCCTCCGCCTCCTTCGTTTCGCCGCCCGGCAGCACGCCGGCCGGCGGATCGACCAAAACCTTGCCGCCCTCGACGTCGACCTCGGGCACCACCGCGTCGGTGAAGGGCAGCATCACCGAACTGCGTGACGCGCTGCCGCCCGAAACCTCCATCGTCCGCCCGGCCCCGAAATCGTGGAAGGCCAAGACCTTGCCCCAATCCCGACCGTCCCGGCCGACCGCGGCGAGACCCAGGAGATCCGCCTCGTACCACTCCCGTTCGCCCGTCGCCGGCAACGCGCTGCGCTCCACATAGAGCCGCAATCCTCGCGCTGCCTCGGCCGCCGTTCGATCGGCTACGCCCTCGATCCGGGCCAGCACCGCGCCTTTGACGGCGCTCAATGCCTCGACCCGGTACTGCTTCTTCCCCGTCTCGTCCGACAGTGCGCCGTAGGAGGCGATTGCCATCGGGTCCTCGGTGAAGCTCCTGATGCGCACCAGGCCCCGCACCCCGTGCGGCGCGGCGACGACGCCCAGCAGGACGCGGCCCTTAGTCATCAGAACGACTCATCAGCTCGCCGCGGCCTCCTTCTCAGCCCCTTCGGCGGGCGCGGCGGCGGCCGCAGCGGCAGCCTTCATGCGCTCCTGCGCCTTGGCGCGCGGCTGCGGCTTCTTGGTCTGCTCGCGGCGCTCGCGCGGCTTCATCATCTCGGCCTGCGAGAGGAACTTGGCGACCCGGTCCGACGGCTGGGCGCCGACCTTCAGCCAATGGGCGATGCGCTCCTTGTCGAGCGTGATGCGCTGGGCGTGCTCGCGCGGCAGCAGCGGGTTGTAGGTGCCGAGCTTCTCGATGAAGCGGCCGTCGCGCGGGCTGCGCGAGTCGGCCACCACGATGTGGAAGAAGGGGCGCTTCTTGGCGCCGTGCCGGGTCATGCGGATCGCTAGCATTCTTGAAAGTCCTCTCTTTCGATTCGTCCGATTGAGTTCTTGGTTCACTGAGCCTTCAACGCGGGAAGCCGGGCGGCGGCGTCATGCCTCCGAGGCTGCGCATGAATCCTTTTTCGCCGAGCTTGTTGACGCGTTTCATCATCTTCAGCATGTCGGCATGCTGCTTCAGGAGCTTGTTGACGTCCTGGACCTGCACGCCCGAGCCCTTGGCGATGCGCTTCTTGCGCGAGGCATGGATCAGGTCGGGATTGCGCCGTTCCTTGGGCGTCATCGACAGGATGACGGCCTCCTGGCGCTTGAGCTGGCCTTCGTCGATCTTGGCCTTGGACATCGCGGCCTTGGCCTGCATGGCGCCGGGCAGCATGCCCATCAGGCCCGACAGGCCGCCCATCTTGCGCAGCTGGCGGAGCTGGTTCAGCAGGTCGTCCATGTCGAACTGGCCCTTGCGGACCTTGGCGGCGAGCTTCTCGGCGTCTTCCTTGTCGATCGTCTCGGCGGCGCGCTCGACCAGCGAGACGATGTCGCCCATGCCGAGGATGCGGCTGGCGATGCGATCGGGATGGAACGGTTCCAGCGCGTCGAACTTCTCGCCGACGCCGATCAGCTTGACCGGCCGGCCGGTGACGGCGCGCATCGAGAGCGCCGCGCCGCCGCGCGCATCGCCGTCGACCCGGGTCAATACGATGCCGGTGACGGCCAGGCGCTCGTTGAAGGCCTTGGCGACGTTGACCGCGTCCTGGCCGGTCATGGCGTCGGCGACCAGCAGGGTTTCCTTGGGCTTGGCGAGGTCGCTGATGTCGGCGACCTCCTTCATCAGCTCTTCGTCGATCGACAGGCGTCCCGCCGTGTCGAGGATCAGCACGTCGAAGCCCTCGCGCCGCGCCGTCTCGAGCGCGCGCCGCGTGATGGCGAGCGGCATCTCGAGCGGCACGATCGGCAGGGTCGGCACGCCGGTCTGCTCGCCCAGGATCTTGAGCTGCTGCTGTGCGGCCGGCCGGCGCGTGTCGAGCGAGGCCATCATGACCCGGCGCTTGACCGAGAAGCTGCCGCCGAACTCGGCCGCCATGCCCTGCGGGCCCTGGCTGAGGCGATAACCGATCTTGGCCGAGGACGTCGTCTTGCCCGAGCCTTGCAGGCCGACCATCAGGATGACGACCGGCGGGATGGCGTTGAGGTCGAGGTCGGAAACGGTGCCGCCCAGCATCTCGACCAGGTGATCGTTGACGATCTTGACGACCATCTGGCCCGGCGTGACCGAGCGGATGACATCGGCGCCGATCGCCTTGGGCCGCACCGAATCGATGAACTGGCGCACCACGGGCAGCGCCACATCGGCTTCGAGCAGGGCGGTACGGACCTCGCGCAGGGCCGCGTCGACATCGGCTTCGGAGAGCGAACCGCGCCCGCGAAGCTTGTCGAAAACGTCGCCTAAGCGTTTGCTGAGACCCTCGAACATGCCGTCCAAAAACTCCGTTCGCCCAAACGAAAATCGCGCCGATGCGCGAACCTTCGCGGATCAGCGGAGCTCCCCGAAGGGGGAACCGGTAGAAATCGGCACGACCGATTGAGCGGCCGGGGTATAAGGCCTGCCGGACAAGGAGTCAAAAGCCTTGGCGTCTGACGCTAACCCATTGATCCAGAAGGATCTTATCCCCATCCGCGGATGGGGAATCGCGATCTTCCTGGCGGTTCTGCCACTGCTGCTCGTCCCCGCCGCCTTGTTGGTGCGCAGTCACGGCACGCTGGCGGTCCTTACCACGTTCTTTGCCGTGGCCTTGGTCGCCGTGGCGGCGGCCGTGGCGCCGATGGGGTGGGCGGCCCTGCCGGCTCTGGGCTTTCGCGCCGTCGGCTGGCGGCCCGTCGTGCTGGGCGTGGTGGTGACCGAGGTGCTGTCGGTCGGCGTCAGCCATCTCGGCATCGAGCCCGAGGGCATGAAGGAAGTGACCAGGATCGCCCGCGAGCCCGCCTTGTTCGCCGCCAGCCTCTTCGCACTGGCTGTCCTGGCGCCCCTGGTCGAGGAGCTGATCTTCCGCGGCCTGCTCTACGGCTGGCTGGCCGGTCGCTGGGGAACCATCGTCGCCTGGATCGTGAGCTCGCTGGCCTTCGCCGCCGCCCACATCGAATGGAAGCACATCGTCCTCGTGCTGCCGCTCGGCCTGTGGTTCGGCTGGCTCCGGCGGCGCACCGGCTCGCTGTGGCCTTCGCTCGCGTCGCACATCGTCAACAACGGCCTCGCCGTCGCGGCTGCGGCCTATCTCGACATGTGATCAGGCGGCCAGCTTGCGGTCGACGAAGTCGAGCCTGTCCTGGCCCCAGAAGATCTCGCCGTCGATCACGAACGAGGGTGCACCGAACACACCGCGCTCGATTGCCTGCTTGGTGTAGCTCTCGCGCTTCTCGGCGATGCCGGGCGCTTCGCTCGCCTTGATTACGGAAGCCGCATCGAGGCCGCAGCCGGCGATGATCGCCTGCAGGGTTGCCGGGTCGCCGGTGTTCTTCTCCTCGGCCCAAAGTGCTGCCAGCACGGCATGGGCGACCTTGATGGCATCGGCCATGCGGCCCTGCTCGCGGAGCGCAATCACGCACTTGGCGGCGGGCACCTCGTTGGCCGGGAAGAACTTGGGCTCGAGCGTCGTCTTCACGCCGAGATGATCGCGCCAGCGCTTCAGCTCCATCATGCGGTAGGCCTGGCGCTGCGGCGCGCGCTTGGGCAGCGGCAGGCCGCCCGAGACGGCGAACACCGAGCCGAAATCGACCGGCCAGATGGTGACCTCGGCGCCGTGCTTCCGGGCGATCACCTCGAAGCGCTTCGAGCCGAGATACGCCCAGGGCGAGTTCAGTGAAACGTAATAGTCGACGTGCTTGGCCATGATTTCCTCCGCGCTCTCACTGTGGCGCAATGGCAGGCGACAGCAAAGTGCCGATGGGCCATCCTGACCACGTGTCGGAACGAACCATCGCGATCACCGGCGGCGACGCCGGCTATTTCGAGTTGATGCGCGATTGCATCGCCTCGCTGCGCGCGACGCCCGAGGGACGCGCGCTGTCGCTCGGCGTGCTCGATTGCGGTCTCACCGGGGAGCAGCGCGCCTGGTGCCGCGGGCAGGGTGCCACCCTGGTCGTGCCGCAATGGGATTTCGATTTTCCCGGTCGCGACAAGTTGAAGGACGGCTACAAGGCGCTCACGGCACGCCCCTTCCTGCCGCGCTACTTCCCGGGCTTCGACCTCTACTTCTGGATCGATGCCGATTGCTGGGTGCAGCAGGGCGACGCGATCTCGCTGTTCCTCGCCGCCGCGCGCACCGGCGCGCTCGCGGTGGCGCCGGAGATCCATCGCTCGATGCGTCACTATCACCACGCCTGGGGCGAGTTCTCCGCGGTCTGCGGCGCGGCCTACGAAGCCTGCTTCGACAGGGCGACGGCCGAGCGGCTGATCCGCTATCCGATGATCAATGCGGGCGTCTTTGCCCTGAAAGCCGACGCACCGCATTGGGCCGGCTGGGCCGCGGTCTATGGCGACGGCCCTGCAGCGCTCGACCGATCTCACCGATCAGCTGGCGCTGAACGTCCTGGTCTACGACAAGGGTTTTGCGCACGAACCGCTGCCCAGCCGCTGCAACTGGCCGGTCCATCATGCGACACCCTTCTGGGATGCCGAGCGCAACCTGTTCGTCGAGCCGGCCATGCCCTATGACCCGCTCGGCATCCTGCACATGACCATCTACACCAAGCGGCTGGCGGCGCTGGACGTGCGCGAACTGGGCGGCTCCCATGCCGGCGAGGTCCGGGCGCGCTCGTTGCGCTGGCCCGGCCGAACCGCCATATAGCGCCGCATGGCTAGTGGAACGCCGTTCCTCAAGATGCACGGGCTGGGCAACGATTTCGTCGTGCTCGACGCGCGCCGGGCGGCGTTCGACCTGACGCCGGCGCGCCGCCGCGCCATCGCCGATCGCCGGCTGGGCGTGGGCTGCGACCAATTGATCGTGCTCGAGCCGCCGACCGAGAGCGACGCCGACGTCTTCATGCGCATCTACAATCCCGACGGCGGCGAGGCCGGCGCCTGCGGCAACGCCACGCGCTGCGTCGCCTCGGTGCTGATGGACGAGCGCAAGACCGACCATGTCACGGTGCAGACGATCGCCGGCCTGCTCGAATCGCAGAAGGCCGGCACGGCCGCCGACGGCCTGCCGGTGATCTCCGTCGACATGGGCCCGGCGCGGCTCGACTGGCGCGACATCCCGGTGCGCGAGGCCTGCGACACCAATCACCTGCCGGTCGGGCTGGGGCCGCTCGCGGATCCCGTGGGCACCAACATGGGCAACCCGCACGCCACCTTCTTCGTCGACGACGTCGCGTCGATCCCGCTCGCGGAGCTCGGCCCGCAACTGGAGCACGACCGCTTCTTTCCCGAGCGCGCCAATATCGGCGTCGCCCAGCTCATGGGCGAGGACAAGCTCCGGCTGCGGGTCTGGGAACGCGGCGCCGGCTTGACGCTCGCCTGCGGCTCGGGCGCCTGCGCCGCCTTGGTGGCGGCCAACCGGCGCGGCCTGGTGAGCCGCAGCGCCGAGGTCATCGTCGATGGCGGCACACTCACCATCGAATGGCTGCGCGACGGCCACGTCCTGATGACGGGCGGCATCTCGATCGCTTTCAAGGGCGAGCTCGACTGCTCGCTGCTGGCGTAAGGGAGCGCGCGGTGAGCGAGACGCCCAAGTCGGAAGAGAAGAAGGGGTGGTTTGCGCGGCTGCGCTCCCGAGGAGCCCAGCCGGGCGAGACGCTCATGCCCGCAGAGGGCGAAGTCGAGACGGAAGCCGAGACGCTCTCGCCGCCGATTTCCGAAAGCGGTCCGCTGAGCGAGACGCTTGAAACCAGGAAGGAAGAAGTCGAAGCGGAAGACGTCGAGAAGAAAGGCTGGCTGTCTCGGCTGCGCAACGGCCTCGCCAAGTCGACCAAGAAGGTCGCCGAGAGCATCACCGGCCTCTTCACCAAGAAGAAGCTCGACCAGCAGACGCTCGACGAGCTGGAGGACGCGCTGATCCAGGCCGATCTCGGCGTCACGGTCGCGGCGCGCCTGGTCGAGAAGCTCGGCAAGGAGCGCTTCGGCAAGGAAGTGACCGACGAGGAGGTGCGCGGGGCCTTCGCCGACGACATCGCCGAGATCCTGCAGCCGGTGGCGATGCCGCTCGCCATCGATGCCGCGCGCAAGCCCTATGTCGTGCTGGTGGTCGGCGTGAACGGCAGCGGCAAGACCACGACCATCGCCAAGCTCGCCAACCTCTACAAGAGCGAGGGCCGCAAGGTCATGCTGGCGGCGGGCGACACCTTCCGCGCCGCCGCCGTCGAGCAGCTCAAAGTGTGGGGCGAGCGGGCCGGCGTGCCGGTGGTGGCCAAGGGGCCGGGTGCCGACGCCGCGGGTCTCGCCTACGAGGCGCTGGAACGCGCCAAGGCCGAGGGCTGCGACGTGTTGCTGATCGACACCGCCGGCCGCCTGCACAACAAGTCACACCTGATGGACGAGCTGGCCAAGATCGTGCGCGTCATCCGCAAGCTCGATGCCGACGCGCCGCATTCCTGCCTGCTGGTGCTCGACGCCACGACCGGCCAGAACGCCCATGCCCAGGTCGAGACCTTCAAGGCCATGTCGTCGGTCGACGCGCTGGTGGTGACCAAGCTCGACGGCAGCGCCAAGGGCGGCGTGCTGGTGGCCCTGGCCGAGAAATTCAAGCTGCCGGTGGTCGCCGTCGGCGTCGGCGAGGGCATCGACGATCTTCGGCCGTTCGAAGCGCGGGCCTTTGCCCGCGGATTGATGGGGTTGCCGGCATGAGTAATTGGGCATGAGCGAAGGCGCGGGTCAGGAAAAGGGCATGCGCCGCCTCTATGCGACGGCCCTGGAGTTGGGGCCGCTGCTGCTGTTCTTCGTGGCCAACGCCAAGTGGGGCATCTTCACCGGCACCGCCGTGTTCATCGTCGCGACCGCAGTCGCGCTGCCCTGCTATCGCTGGCTCGAGAAGCGCTGGCCGATCATGCCGCTGGTCGGCGGCTTCTTCGTGCTGGTGTTCGGCGGCCTCACGATCTGGCTGCAGGACGACACCTTCATCAAGCTGAAGCCCACCATCGTGAACTGCCTGTTCGGCGTCATCCTGGGCGGCGGCCTGCTGTTCCTCCAGCGGCCGCTTCTGAAGCCGATCTTCGGTGCGGCGTTCAAGCTCACCGACGAGGGCTGGCGCAAGCTCACCCTGCGCTGGGCGCTGTTCTTCTTCGTGCTGGCCGCGGTCAACGAAGTGATGTGGCGCGGCTTCTCGACCGAGACCTGGATCGGCAGCAAGATGTTCCTGAGCTTTCCGCTCACCCTCGTCTTCGCCTTTCTTCAGATACCGCTGCTCAAGCGTTACTGGGACGGCGACGACAATCCCTTCGCGTCGGGAAGCTGACAGAGAAGAGTTAAAGACAGCTGCGGCTGCAGCGTTTTCGCCTCTTCCCGCAGGGCGGCCAGATACTTCTCGGCGAACGAGCCCATCGAGGAATCCTCGACCCAGGCCGCCACGCATATCGCGGCGATCGTCCCGCCGTCGTAGCGTTTGAGCGGCACGGCCACGGCATGGTAGCCGCGGCGCAGCTCCTGGGCGGTGACGGCGTAGCCCTGTTCGCGCGCGTGCAGGATCTCCCCGCGCAGCGCCTTTTTGTCGGTGACGGTGAAGTCGGTCATGACCTTGGGTTCGAGCCTGTCGAGCCAGGCGTCCAGGACCTTGTCGGGAAGCTGGCTCAGGATGGCGCGGCCCGCCGCGGTGTTGAAGGCGGGGCGCCGGAGCCCGATCGTGGGCGCCAGCACGTCGGGGCGGCCGTGCAGGGAATGGGCGATCATGACGATGTCGTAGCCGTCGAGGACGGCGGCAAAGCACGACTGCTCGGTGCGATCGCCGATGCGCTCGCAGGCCGGCTGGACGATGGTCGAGACCATGTTCGAGCCGAGATAGGCCGACGCCAGCTCCATGATGCGCGGCGTCAGGCGGAAGCTGCGGCCGTCGCTCGCCGCCATGCCGAGACAGGTGAGCGTATAGAGCGCGCGGCGCACGCTGGGCTTGGGCAGGTCGGTGGCGCGGGCGACGTCGCTCAGGGTCATGTGGCTCTTCTCGCGGCCGAACGCCCCGATCACCCGCAGGCCGCGCGCGAAGGCTTCGAGGAAATCAGGTCCATGGCCGCTCGCCGCCCGCCGCTCCGCATCTTCCGCCCGCAATCGCGCCATCTACGCTCTCCCAACACGAGTCAGGCTTTTAACGCCCAGGCATTGTCGGCGTCGACCAGCAGGGTGACCGCTTCGCCGACGGATGCGCCGCGCGTCGCCGGACATTCGACATTGAACCGCAGGTCTGCCGCCTCGACGACCAGCGAGCGGCGCGGCCCGCGGAACACGCCGTCGACGACCCTGCCCGGCCAGGCAAGTTGCCCGTCCGACACGGCCGTCTTCGCCGGGGCGAGCGTGATGTCTTCGGGGCGCACCACCAGCAGCACGGCCTCGCCCCGCTCGAAGGGCTGACCGGCGCGGCACTCGCCCTGTCCGTTGGCGCCCTCGATCGAGAGGCGATAGTCGCGATCGTCCGCCGGCCGGCACGCCGTCACGGTGGCCGCGACCAGGTTGGGCGTGCCGAAGAAGCTCGCGACCTCGCGGCTGGCCGGCCGCCGATAGACGGTCTCCGGCGCGTCGACCTGGAGGATCCGGCCCTTCTGCATCACCACCACGCGGTCGGACAGCGCCATGGCTTCCTCCTGGTCATGGGTCACGTACAGGGTCGTGATCCCGAGGCGACGTTGCAGGGCGCGGAACTCGTCGCCCATCTGCGCCCGCAGCCGTGCATCGAGATTGCTGAGCGGCTCGTCGAGCAGCAGGACTTCGGGCTCGAACACCAGGGCGCGGGCGATCGCCACCCGCTGCTGCTGGCCGCCGGACAAGGCCGGCGCCGGCCGGTCGGCGAAACGCTCCATCTCGACCAGGCTGAGGGCCGCCGTCACCCTGTCGTGGATTTGCGCCTTGGCGACATGGCGCACGCGGAGCGGATAGGCGACGTTGTCGAACACCGTCATATGCGGCCAGATGGCGTAGGACTGGAACACCATGCCGAGCTTGCGATGGTCGGGCGGCACGAACAGCCCGGCCTGGGCATCACTCACCACCCTGCCGCCGATCACGATCGTGCCGGTGTCGTTGCGCTCCAGCCCCGCCACCATGCGCAGAGTCGTCGTCTTGCCGCAGCCCGACGGCCCCAGAAGGGTGACGAATTCGCCGTGCTCGACCGAAAGGTCGATGGCGTCGACCGCCTTCACCTCGGCGAAGTGCCGACCGACGGTTTGCAACGTGACGCTCGGCACGGCCCGCTCCGCTACTTGTAGATCTGCTTGGCGAGTTCGAGCATGGCGTCCTGGCGGTCCGGCGTGGTGGTGCCGAGCGCCTTGGTCGCGAGCAGGGGACGGATCTCCTCGACGGTCTTTTCGACCACGCCCTTGACGACGGGATTGTAGCCGGCATTGGCGAAGACGATCTGCGAGTCGGGTTCGAGATAGTGGTTCATGAACACGCGCGCTGCGTTGGCGTGCGGCGCATTCTTGAGCACCGTCAGGTCGAAGCGGACATAGGGCCGGCCTTCGGTGGGCACGATCGGTTTGACCGGCAGTCCCTTGAGGTTGTTGTAGTCCTGCAGCGAGAACGGGATGTAGAGCGGGAACTCGCCGCGCGCCACGCGCCGTTCGCTGTTGGCGATGTCGCGCGAGAAGACCGGCTTCTGCGCTGCCAGCTTTTCGTGGAACTCCTTGCCGAAGGTCTCGTACATGACCACGAAGAACACCGCCCCGCCGCCCAGCGCGCGATAGTCGTCGGACAGGATCTTGCCGGCCCATTTGGGATCGAGGATGTCCTTCCAGCTCTTGGGCTCGTCGGCCGGTTTCACCAGGTTGCGGTTGATCATCAGGCAATAGCTGATCACCTCGGCCGGAACGCGGATGTCGTCGGCTTCGTAGGGCGGCACGATGTTCTTGATGTTGGGGACCTCGCCGTGCGGCTGGAAGTTGCCGTCGCGCGTCATCAGCCAGGTCGTCGTGCTGCCGTTGTGATGGATATCGCCCAGGAACCGGCCGGCCGACTGCTCCACCCGCACCCTTTCGCGGACCTCGCTGGCGCGCGCCTCCAGCAATTCGACCTGGATGCCGTACTTCTGTTCGAAGGCCTTGAAGACCGTCTTGTGGAACGGCGAGCCGATCGAGGCGGTGTAGACCACGACCTTGCCTTCCTTCTTGGCCGCGTCGACCACCTTGGCCCAGTCGTCGGTCTGCGCCGCGGCGGATCGGCCAAACGCCGAACTCGCCGCAAGCATCCCAAGAACATTTCTCCTCAACATCGTCCCACCCTCCCGTTCGGCTTTCCCTAGAGCGTGCTGATGCGCCGCTTGATGAAGCGCAGCTGGACCCAGCGGAACACCAGGACCAGGACCAGCATGACCAGCCCGATGACGCTCACCTCCTCGGGCTTGCCGCTCACCCACATCTTCAGCATCACCACCGACAACACTTCGGTTCCCGGCGCGTAGAGCAGGATCGAGGCGCTGAGCTCGCGCATGATGCCGAAGAAGATCAGCACCCAGCCGACCGCGAAGGCAGGCCAGGCGAGCGCGATCAGGATGCGGCCCAGCGTCTGCCACCAGCCGGCGCCGTGGACGCGCGAGCATTCCTCGATGTCGGTGGCGATCTGCTGATAGGCGGCCGAGGTCACGCGCACCGCGACCGGCGTGCCGAGCGCCACATAGGCCAGCAGCAGCGCCCACAGCGTCCCGTAGATCGGGATTGCGTGCGGCAGGATGGCGAAGCCCCACAGGAAGCCGATGCCCAGCACCATGCCCGGCATCATCCAGGGCAGCCAGGCGAGCACGTCGATCAGGCGGCGGCCGCGCCAGCGCGTGCGCGTGGTGACATAGGCCACGACCCCGCCCAGCGCCATGGTCAGCGTGGCGCCGACCAGGCCCAGCAGCATGGTGTTGCCGAAGGCGCGCCAGAACCCGCCATTCTCCCAGACGCTGCGGTAGTGATCGAGCGTCAGCATGTCGAGCTGGTAGAAGCCGAAGAACTGGAAGAACGAGCTTAGCAGGAGCTGGCCGATCGGCAGGGCGACGGTCAGGGCAAAGAAGACGATGCAGATCGCGAAGGTCGCCCAGCGCAGCCTGCCCAGGCGCGTGACGCTGGGCGAGTAGCCCTTGCCCGTGACCGTGGTGAAGCTGCGGCCGCGCAGCAGACGGCTTTGCAGGACGAGCAGCAGGAACATCAGCGCCATAGCGGCGAAGCCCAGCGCCGTGGCCGACTGGTAGTCGGGCTGAGCGCGCTGGGTGATCGAATTGTAGATCGCGGTGGTGATGACCTCGATGCCCACCGGTGTGCCGAAGAACACCGCCGATTCGAAGGATTCCATGCCGCGGATGAAGCTCAGGATGAAGGCGCTGGTGATGACCGGCAGCATCAGGGTGAAGGTGATGCGCCAGAAGGTCTGCCAGCGCGTGGCGCCCGACATGCGGCTCGATTCCTCGAGTGAGGGATCCATGGCGCGGAAGGCGTCGACGACGAACAGGAAGATGAACGGTGTCGAATACTGCATCATGTGCCAGACGACGCCACCGTAGGAATAGACGTCGACCAGCGTGCTTTCGCTGCCGGTGAGCCAGCGCCAAGCGAGATTGATGGTGCCGACCTGGGCGTTGCCGAGCATCGCCCAGGCGGTCGCCGTCAGGATCGGCGGGATGAAGAACGGCAGGGTTATCAGCACTTCCAGCACGCCGCGGCCCGGCGTGTCGGTGCGCGCCACGATCCAGGCCAGCAGCACGGCGAGCGCCAGCGACAGGATCGTCTTGATCAGGGAAATGCCCACGGTGTTGGCCAGCACCACGAGATTCTGCGTGGTGAGCAGGCCGACATAGCCGTCGAGATTGAAGGCGCCCGGGATGCCGGGCGGCGTCGAATGCAGGCTGCCGTACAGCAGCATCACCATCGGGTAAAGCGACAGGAAGCAGAGGATCAGGATCAGCGCGGCCATGCCTGCGGGCCGGCCGAGGCGCCACAGGCCGCCGAACGACGCAGCGCGCTCGCCGTCAGTGGCGGCAACGGTCACCATCCTCGCGCCTCCTCCCACCGAAGGCGCGGGTTTCGCGCCCTCCGGCTATGCGACGGCTGTCTTCGGCAGCCTTGTCGCGCGGCTACTCCGCCGCCAGCGGCAGCCGGTTCCTGTTCAGCAAGCCCAATGGGCTCTTCGCGGTCTGCAGCTTCTCGGCATAGGCATCGAGCCAATCCTGCTCGACGGGGGCCACGAACGCGCCGCCGCGCGCGCCGAGATAGATGTCGGGATTGTCGACGGTGGCCGGCACCTTCTTGTCGTTCATCAGCTCCTGGGCGGCCTGCAGCAGCCGCTTGCGGGTGATGGCGATCATGCGATCGGAGGGAGCGAGGTGCTCAAGGCTGCGGTCGACGATGTCGCCCATGCACTCGATCATCGCCTGATCCTGCCGGCCGATGCCCTGGATGCCCGTGAAGTTGACGTTTTTCTGCATGTCGCGGTCGATCAGGTAGTCGTTCTCGCGCCGCGCTACCAGCCGCCACCGTCCGAACCAATCATTGGTGTTCGGCAGGTATTCCACCTCGGGCTTCAGGCCGGGAATCCAATCGCCGTTTTTCAGCGTCTCGAGGGGACGCGTCTTCTGCTTCCAGGTGAGGTTGTAGGTCATGGTGTGCGTGTCATCCATCGGCACGTTCAAGGTACAGGCGACCTGGTCCTCGAAGAAGCCGTTGGGCGTCAGCGTGATGAACGGAAACATGAAGTGGGCGTAGCGGTAGTAATAGGTGCCGGGCTCTGCCGGCCGGTACGCCGCATACATGGTGCCCCACTCGGTCTCGGTCGACTTGTAGTCGGGGGCTCGCTCGCCGACCGACCAGCGGTTGATCGTGGTCGGATCGACGTCCTCTGTCTTGACGCCGCCGACATGCAGAAAGCCGAAATGCGAGGTGTCGATGTCGCCCTCGAGCGACTGGAACCAGTTGCACTCGCGCATGTGCACGCGCGTGAAGCGCTCTTGCTCGGGCAGCATCAGCACTTCGACGCTGGGCAGCGGCGGCGCTTCCTGGCGCTGGCCCATATAGGTCCAGACGAAGCCGGCGCGCTCGACCACCTTGTAGGCCTTGGCCTTGATACGCTGCCTGAAGTCCTGCGCCGGCGGCACGTTCGGCATGTCGAGGCAATTGCCTTCGACGTCGAATTTCCAGCCGTGATAGACGCAGCGCAAACCGCCTTCCTCGTTCCGCCCGAAGAACAGCGAGGCGCAGCGGTGCGGGCAGAGATGCTCCATGACGCCGACCCGGCCGTCGGTGTCGCGGAAGGCGATGAGCCGCTCGCCCAGCAGCATCAGCCGCATCGGCTCGCCATCGGCCTTCAGTTCCGAGGAGAGACAGGCGGGAATCCAGTATTCCCGCATCAGATTGCCCATGGGCGTGCCGGGCCCAACGCGCGTCAGCATTTCGTTGTTGGCTGCAGTTAGCATGGTTTCCTCCTGATTCGTCCGCTTACCGAACGTTCGTACGATAATAGCAAAAGCCAATAAAACCGGCAACAAAAGGCGGGTGCGAGCGCACCAGATTTCTTGAGAACGCAGGTCTTGGAGGCTCGCGCCTCGGGACGCTTAAACTCCCGCCGGCTTGCGCGGCGGCCACATGCGGGCGAGATCGCCCGTGGGATTCGAGTAGGTCGGAAAATCGGTCTTGCCGCGCGACTCGTGGAAATGGGCGAGCGCCCACACGACGGTCGGGAAAGCGAGCTGCTCCCAGGGGATGTCGTCCCACGCGACCAGCGCCACTTCCTCGCTCTCGACGCCGGCCGCCACGTCGGCGCTCAGCAGCCGCGCGCGGTACATGATCTGCACCTGGCCGATACGGGCCACGCTGTACATGGCGAGCAGGCGCTCGATCTCGATGTTGGCGCAGGCTTCTTCGCGGGCTTCGCGTTCGGCGGCCTGCTCGGTGGTTTCCCCCAACTCCATGTAACCAGCCGGCACCGTCCAAAAGCCCTTGCGCGGTTCGATCGCCCGCTTGGCGAGCAGGATCCTGTCACCCCAGGTGCACACCGCGCCGGCGACGATCTTGGGATTTTGATAGTGGATGAACTCGCAACGCGCGCAGACCAGCCGCTCGCGGTTGTCGCCCTCGGGAATGCGCTTCTCGAAATGATCCGGCGGATCCCAGGGCAACCGCGGACGATCGGGCGCGGAAGAGGGCGGAGACGGCGGCGTGTTCATCGCCTCCGCTCTTACGCCGCCCGTACCAACGCCGCAACGCCGGGCAAAGTCTTGCCCTCCATCCATTCGAGGAAGGCGCCGCCCGCCGTCGAGACATAGGAGAATTTTTCCTCGACACCCGCTGCGGCCAGGGCGGCCACCGTGTCGCCGCCGCCCGCCACCGATAAAAGCTTGCCCGCACTGGTGAGCCGCGCCACGGCCTCCGCAAGCGCCACCGTGCCGGTATCGAATGGCTTCATCTCGAAAGCACCCAACGGCCCGTTCCACACCAGGGTGGCACAATCGGCCAGCTCTTCGAGATAGAGCGCGATCGACTTGGGACCGATATCCAGGATCATCTGATCGTCGGGACAGGCCTGGACGTCGACCACCAGGTGCGCCGCATTGGCCTTGAACTCAGCCGCAACCACGGCGTCGACCGGCAGCAGCACCTTGCACTTGGCGGCCTTCGCCTTGGCGAGGATTTCCAGTGCGGTCGGCGCCAGATCCTTCTCGCATAGCGACTTGCCGACCTTGATGCCCTGGGCATGGAGGAAGGTATTGGCCATGCCACCGCCGATGATCAGCTTGTCGACCCTGCCCACCAGATTGCCCAGAAGGTCGAGCTTGCTCGAGACCTTGGCGCCGCCGACCACGGCGCAGACCGGCCGCCTGGGATTTCCCAGCGCCTTTTCCAGCGCCTCGAGTTCGGCCTGCATCAGCCGCCCGGCGGCGGCGGGCAGGCGGTTGGCGAGACCTTCGGTCGAGGCATGCGCGCGATGGGCGGCGGAGAAGGCGTCGTTCACGTAGACGTCGCCCAGCACCGACAATTTGTCGATGAAGGTGGCATCGTTCTTTTCCTCCTCCTTGTGGAAGCGCAGGTTCTCCAGCAGCAGCACTTCGCCGGGCTTCAGCACGCGCACGGCGTCCTCGGCGAGCGGGCCGATGCAATCCTCGGCGAAGGCGACCGGCTTGCCCAGCGCCTTGGACAACGGCTCGACCAGCGGCTTGAGCGACATCTCGGGCACGCGCTTGCCGTCGGGCCGGCCGAAATGGCTGAGCACGATCACCTTGGCGCCCTTGGCCGCCAGCTCTGCCAGCGTCGGTGCAGCGCGTTCGATGCGTGTTGCGTCGGTCACCTGGCCGTTCTTCATCGGCACGTTGAGGTCGACCCTCACCAGCACGCGCTTGCCGGACACATCAACCGAATCGATCGTCTTGAAACTCACCTTGGGCATGCACCTGCTCTTGAGATCAACGTTTGCGAATAACGAATATCAGCACATCGCCGTCGCGTGCTGTCGAGATCAATTCATGACCGGTCTGCCGGCAATAGGCGGGGAAGTCCTGCTCGGCAGCGGGATCGGTGGCGCGCACGGTGAGTTCGCCGCCGACCGGCAGCTCGCGCAGCTTGCGGTTGGCGCGCAGCACCGGCAGCGGGCAGAGCAGCCCTGTGGCGTCGTATTCGAGGGTCTCGGTCACGATCGTCTCAATTCCGGGGCCGATAATACTTCATGGCTTCTGGAAGCCACCGGCGAATGTCGGCGAGCCGCGTGGTGTCGGCGGGATGCGTGCTCAGCCACTCCGCTTGCCGGCGGCCGGTGCTGGCGGCATGCAGGCGCTCCCATACCACGATCGCCTCGCTGGGGTCATAGCCGGCCAGCGCCATCAGCACGAGTCCGATGCGATCGGCCTCTGATTCCTGCGCCCGCGACATCGGCAGGATGAAGCCCACGGTCGCACCGGCGCCGACCGCCGCCATCATCGCCGGCACATAGGTACGGCTGCGCCCGCCCAGGGTCGCTGACAGCGCGACAGCGGCGGCCGTGGCGCCGACTTGCGCCACCATCTGGTCGCTCATGCGCTCGGCGCCGTGACGCGCCAGCGCGTGGGCCACTTCATGGCCGACCACGACAGCCAGTCCCGCTTCGGTCTTCGTAAAGGGCAGGATGCCGGAATAGACCACGACCTTGCCGCCCGGCAGGCAGAAGGCGTTGGGCTCGTTCTTGTCGACGGTCTTGAATTCCCAGCGAAAGCGCGGCGCGCGCCACAGGTCGTTCGGCGGCCGTTCGGCCGCCGCGGCGATGCGCCGGCCGACTTTCTCGACCAGCGCATTGGTTTCGGCGTCGTATGACAGCGCCTCTTTTGAAAGCACCTCGCGGTAGGCCTGCAGGCCCATCTGGCGCTCTTCGTTCTCGCTCACCAGCATCATCTGCGAGCGTCCGGTGACCGGCGCGGATTCGCAGGCGGCAACGAGGATGGCCACGCCGATGAGGGCGAACAGGGATCGCGGGCCAGGGCGCATGCGCCGGATTTTAGGGGTGGCAGCCGATCAGGTCGAGAGGAAGCCCGGACCGCCGCGGCGCTTGAGTTCGTGGCCGACATCGCGGCCCATCGCTTCGGCGTCGCCGGCCGCGCCGTGCCGCTCCGTGGCGAGCAGCTCCGAGCCGTCGGGCTTCACGATCAGGCCGCGCAGATGCAACTGTCCGTCGGGTGCCAGAATCGCGTGGCCGGCGATCGGGGTCCGGCACGATCCATCGAGCACGACGAGCATGGCGTGTTCAGCCGCCACGCAGGTGGCCGTCGGCAGGTGACTGATGGCGGCGAGCCAGGCCTGGACCTTCGCATCGTCGGCGCGGCATTCGATGCAGACCGCGCCTTGGCCGACGGCGGGCAGCATCTCGTCCTCGGGTACCGGCGTGCCGACATGCGCCATGCCGAGTCGCTTCAGGCCGGCGAGGGCCAGTAGTGTCGCTTCGACGACTCCGGCCTCACGCTTGGCCAGCCTGGTATCGACGTTGCCGCGCAGATTGACGATCTCGAGGTCGGGCCGGCGATGCAGGAGCTGGGCGCGCCGGCGCAGCGCCGAGGTGCCGACGATGGCGCCCGGCCGGAGGTCGGCAATGCGTTCGACGTCGCCCGCGATCAGGACGTCGCGCGCATCCTCGCGCGGCAGGAAGGCGGCGATGGCGAGGCCGGTTGGCTGCGCCGTCGGCATGTCCTTCATGCTGTGGACCGCGATGTCGATCCGGCGCGACAGCAGCGCCTCCTCGATCTCCTTGACGAACAGGCCCTTGCCGCCGGCCTCGGACAGGGGCCGATCCTGGATGGCATCGCCCGTGGTCCTGATCGGGACGATCTCGATGGCATCGGGTGCGGCGAGCGCCGGCACCGCGGCCGCCAGCGCATCGCGCACCAGGCCGGCCTGGATCAAGGCGAGCCTGCTGCCGCGCGTACCCAGTTTCAGGAGGGGAACCGTCATGGCGCTGCTCTAGCGTAGCTGGACGGCCGAGGCTAGAAGACACGCATGCGCGTGATGGGAATCGAAACAAGCTGCGACGAAACGGCCGTCGCCATCGTCGAGGCGCCGGCCGCCGGCAACGCAGCCTGTCGGCCGCATCCTGGCCAACGTGGTCTATAGCCAGTTGACCGAGCATCGCCGCTTCGGCGGCGTGGTGCCGGAAATCGCCGCGCGCGCCCATCTCGAGCGCATCGACGGGCTGGTCGAGGAGGCCTTGACGACCGCCGGGCTCGACCTCAGCCAGCTCGACGGCATCGCCGCCACCGGCGGGCCCGGCCTGATCGGCGGCGTGATGGTGGGCGTCATGACGGCCAAGGCGCTGGCCTTCGCTCACGACAAGCCCTTCCTCGCCATCAATCATCTCGAAGGCCACGCGCTGTCGGTGCGGCTGACCGAAGAGGTGAGCTTTCCCTATCTGCTGCTGCTGGTTTCCGGCGGCCATTGCCAGCTCCTCACCGTGCGCGGTCCCGGCGATTTCACCCGGCTCGGCACGACCATCGACGACGCGGCCGGCGAATGCTTCGACAAGACGGCGAAGCTTCTCGGCCTGGGCTTTCCCGGCGGACCGGCCGTCGAGCGCGCGGCGGCGGGCGGCGATGCGCAGCGCTTCGCCCTGCCGCGGCCGATGTGGAAGAAGCCTGGCTGCGACTTCTCCTTCTCCGGCCTCAAGACGGCGGTGCGCCAGACCGTCGAGAAGCTCGATCCGAACGACAAAAGCGCGATCGCCGATCTCTGCGCCTCGTTCCAGCGCACCGTCGGCGACGTTTTTGCCGACCGCTGCGCCAACGCGCTCATAGCGGCGCCGTCTTCCACGCTTGTCGTGGCCGGCGGGGTCGCGGCCAACCTCTACCTGCGCGGCAGGCTGGAAGAAGTTGCCACCCGGCATGGCGCCCGACTGGTCGCACCGCCGGTCAAGCTCTGCACCGACAACGGCGCAATGATCGCTTGGGCCGGAATCGAGCGGCTGCGGCTCGGCCGGACCGATGCGCTCGACTTCAGGCCGCGGCCGCGCTGGCCGCTCGATTCCGGCCCAAGCGATCATGGCGCCGTTCGGGTGTAGGATGGCGGCATGAGCACCGCCTCCGAGATCGTCCCGCTGTTTTCGACGCCGATCGTCATTTCGGACCTGCCCGATGCGGCGGCGCTCAATCCCGAGCTGCGCAAGGCGATCGAACAGCGCCACAAGACCCATCCCGGCACGCAGCATTCCAATCTCGGCGGCTGGCAGTCGAGCTGGGACATGGATCGCTGGGGCGGCGCGCCCGCGATCAAGCTGCTGGCGATCGGCCGCAATACCGCCAATCGCGCGACGACGGACCGCGAGGGCAAGCCGGTGACCGTGACGTGGCGCGCCAACATGTGGGCCAACATCAACAGGAGCGGCCACGGCAACGAGTTCCATTCCCATCCCGGCAGCTTCTGGTCGGGCGTCTATTATGTCGACGATGGCGGCATCGCCGCCGATCCGTCGCTGGGCGGCGAGCTCGAGTTCATGGACCCGCGCGGGCCGGGACCGGCGATGTACGCGCCGCATCTCGCCTTCGCCATGCCGGGCGGCCTGTCGGTCGGCGCCAACGAGACGGTGCCGCCCCGGACGGGCCGCCTGGTGATGTTCCCGGCGTGGCTGCTGCATCAGGTGCGGCCCTATCGCGGCGGCGCCGAACGCATTTCCATCGCCTTCAATCTCAGCCTGTGAGCGACCATCGGCCATATCGGCGTCGTCGGCGGTGGCGCCTGGGGCACCGCGCTCGCCTGCCTGGCGCGCCGCGCCGGCCGTCGGGTGACCCTGTGGTCACGCGATACCGCCGTTGCGGCGGCGATCGCGCGCGATCGCGCCAACCCGATCTATCTGCCGGGGATCACGCTCGACGCCGGCATCGAGGCGGCGTCGGATCTGGCTGCGCTGGGAAATTGCGATGCGGTGCTGCTGGTCTGTCCCGCACAGGCGGTGCGCGAGGTGGCGGCGCGGCTGACCGGCAGTTCGCCTGTCGTCATCTGCGCCAAGGGCATCGAAGCGTCGACGGGACAGCTCATGCCCGAGGTCCTGGATGAGGTATTGCCCGGCCGGCCGCTCGCCATGCTCTCGGGCCCGAGCTTCGCCGAGGAGGCGATACAGGGCCTGCCGACCGCGGTCAGCATCGCCACGATCGATCCCGCCCTGGGCCGCACGCTCGCCGCGTCGCTGGCCGCCGGGGCGTTCCGTCCCTACTGGACGCACGACGTGCTGGGCGTGGCACTGGGCGGCGCGGTCAAGAACGTGCTGGCGATCGCCGCCGGCATCGTCGAGGGCCGCGGCCTCGGCCACAACGCCGCCGCGGCGCTGGTCACGCGCGGTTTCGCCGAGATGGCGCGGCTCGGCCAGGCAATGGGCGCCGAGCTCGAAACGCTGACGGGCTTGAGCGGGCTCGGCGATCTGGTGCTGACCTGCCACGGTCCGCTGTCGCGCAACCGTTCGCTGGGCGCGGCGCTGGGCAAGGGCACTTCGCTGGCGCAATACATGAGCGGCCGGCGCCAGGTCGTCGAAGGCGAGGCGACGGCGCCGGCGGTCCTGGCGCGCGCCGCCCGGCAGCAAATCGAGATGCCGATTTGCGCCGCCGTCGATGCTATCCTGCATCGTGGTGCGGACCTCGACGAGGCGATCCGCGCCTTGCTGGCGCGTCCCTTGCGGCGCGAAGCAGAGTGAAAAAAGGGGAGTGAAATGGCGTATTGGCTCCTGAAATCCGAGCCGTCGGTCTATCCGTGGGACCAACTGGTGAAGGAAAAGCGCACCTCGTGGACCGGCGTGCGCAACGCCCAGGCCGCGATCAACCTCAGGGCGATGAAGCCGGGCGATCGCGCCTTCTTCTATCACTCGGGCGAGGGCAAGGAGATCGTCGGCATCGCCGAGATCGTCAAGGCCGCCTATCCCGACCCGACCGACAAGGACGGCAAGGCAGTCACCGTCGACATCAAGGCGGTGCAGCCGGTCAAGCATCCGGTGACCCTGGCCGCCATCAAGGCCGATCCGAAGTTCAAGGAGTTCAAGCTGGTGCGCCAGTCGCGGCTCTCGGTCGTGCCGGTCGACAAGGAGCATTGGGACCGCATCCTCAAGATGTCCAACGCCGCCCCGTGATCGACACGTGATCGACAATACCCGCGGCATCCTCGCGATGTCGGCGTCGGTCGTTGCCTTCATCTTCAACGATGCCCTGGTCAAGCTTGCCGCCGAGAGCATGCCCGGCGTGCAGGCGATCGGCCTGCGCGGCCTCTTCGCGACCCTGTGGTGCGTGATTGCGCTCCTGGCAAGCGGCTCGTGGAAGCGGGTCGGCGGCGCGGCCCATCCCCAGGTCGTGCTGCGGGGCGCGCTCGAGGCCGCGGCGGCCATCGTCTATCTGATCGCGCTGTTCCACATTCCCTTCGCCATCGCCACCGCGGTCAATCTGTCGACGCCGCTCGTCCTCACCGTGCTGGCCGTGCTGGTCCTCAAGGAAGACGTGCGCTGGCGGCGCTGGAGCGCGGTGCTCGCGGGCTTCGCCGGCGTCCTGCTGGTGATCCAGCCGCGGCCCGGCGACATCAATGCCTGGACCTGGGCCGTCCTGGCCGCCGCCCTGATCGGCGCCGTCCGCGACGTGCTGAGCCGCTTCCTGCCCGTGGGGGTGCCGAGCCTCGTGGTGTCGTTCACCACCGCCTCGATGGTGGCCATCGTCGGCTGCGCCTGGTCGCTGTTCGCCGGCTGGCAGCCGACGAGCTGGGAGGCGATCGGATTTCTTCTCGCCTCCTCGCTCCTGCTGGCATCGGGCTACCAGCTCGCGCTGTTGGCCATGCGCTCGCGCGCGGAGTTCTCGGTCATCGGCTCGTTCCGCTATGCCTCTGTCTTGTGGGCGATCGGCATCGGCTATGTCGTCTGGGGCGACGTGCCCAACGCGCTGGCCCTGTTCGGCATCGCCGTGATCGTGGCCTCCGGCCTCTACATCCTGCACCGCGAGCGTCTGCGGCGCTGATCGCCGCTGCAAACGCCCTCTACCGCGCCACCCACCTCTCGTAGTCGCGCGCGACTTCCTCGACGGCGGTGTCGTAGAACCGCTTGCCGTGCTCGGGCGTCGCCTGGCTGGGATCGGAGCCGATGCGGCCGTCGGGGAAGGCGCGGCGATAATCCTCGGCATCGGCGAACGAGCCGTTGGGTGCGATGCGCGGCTCGAGCTGCGTGCGGTTGATCGTCTCGGGATATTTGTACCAGGTGAGCGCCACTTCCGAGGCCGTGGCGTGGCTGCCCTCGCCGCTGGGATAGAGTTCCTTCTGGAGCGCCCTGATGCCCGCCCCGTCCCACCAGTTGCGCAGCGCACATTTGACCGAGGGCTGATTGCTGAGCTTCTCCATCGAACGGTCGGCGTAGATCTCGGAGAACGCCGCCGTCACCGTGGCGATGTTGCCGCCATGGCCGTTGACGAAGAAGAAGCGCGTGAAGCCGTGCCGCGCCAGCGACATCACGGTGTCGCGCACGACGGCGATCAAGCGTGGTCGGCCGCAGGGTGACCGAGCCGGGAAAGCCCAGGTGATGCTGCGCCATGCCGACGGAAATGGTCGGCGCCACCAGCGCGCCCGCTTTCTCGCCGGCGCCGCGGCCGATCATCTCGGCGGTGAGCGCATCGGTGCCGATCAGGCCGGTCGGCCCATGCTGCTCGGTCGAGCCGATCGGGATGATGATGCCGGTCTTGGTCTTGAGATAGTCCTCGACGAACGTCCAGGTTTTCAGCTGAAGCTGCACGAAACGAAACTCCTTCGGATTTTCCGCAGGATGCGTCGCTTCCCGCAGGGTGACAAGGATTTCAGCCGGGAGGGCTCATACGCGGCGGAAGACGAGCGACGTATTGATGCCGCCGAAGGCGAAATTGTTCGATATCAGGTAGTCGGTCTCGATCGCCCGCGGCTCGCCCATGATGTAGTCGAGCGGCGCGCAGCGCTCGTCGACCACATCGAGATTGGCGTTCGCCACGAACCGGCCGTCGCGCATCATCTCGATGCCGAGCCACGCCTCGATCGCGCCACAGGCCCCCAGCGAATGGCCGAAATAGCCCTTCAGCGAATGGATCGGCTTGCCTTTGCCGAACACCGCCTGGGTCGCCTGCGTCTCGGCGATGTCGCCCCACTCCGTGGCCGTGCCGTGGCCGTTGACGAAGCCGATCGCCTCGGCCGGCAGGCCGGCGTCCGCGAGTGCCATGGTCATGGCGGTGGCCATCGTCTCCATGCGCGGCTGGGTGACGTGGCTGCCGTCGGCGTTGGTCGCGAATCCGACGATCTCGCAGTGGATCCGGGCGCCCCGCGCCAGCGCGTGCTCGCGTTCCTCCAGGATCAGGGTGCCAGCGCCTTCGCCGATCACCAGCCCGTCACGGTCGCGATCGAAGGGACGCGGCGACGTCTCGGGACGATCGTTGCGCGTCGAGGTCGCGAACAACGTGTCGAACACCGCCGCCATGGTCACGTCGATCTCCTCGGCGCCGCCGGCGACCATGACATCCGCCTTGCCCCAGCGGATCGCCTCGTAGGCGTAGCCGATGCCCTGGCTGCCCGAGGTGCAGGCGCTCGAGGTCGTGATGACCCGCCCGGTGAGACCGAAGAACAGGCCGATATTCACCGGCGCGGTGTGGCTCATCATCTGGATGTAGCTGGTCGCCGTGAGCGCCCGCGAGCTGCCCTGCGTCTGCAGCTCGGCAAAGCCCTGCACGGCCGTCGGCGTGCCGAACGAGGAGCCGTAGGACACGCCCACCGTGCCGGACCGCAGCATCGGCTGGTCGAGCAGCCCGGCATCGCCCAGCGCCCGCTCGGTGGCATCGACGGCCATCAGCGCGACCGGCCCCATCGTCCGCGTCTTCTTGCGCGGGTAGCGGTCGGCGGTCACGCGATCGGGGATCGGCGCCCCCAGCCGCGTGTTCAATCCGTCATAGCGGTCCCAGTCGGGCATGCGGCGGATGGCCGTTCGTCCCGCCTCGAGATGCGGGCGGATCGACTGCCAGTCGTTGCCCAGCGCCGTGACGCCGCCCATGCCGGTGACGACCACGCGGCGGCTCACAACATGCCTCCATTCACGGAGATCACCTGGCGCGTCACGTAGCTCGCGTCGTCGGAACACAGGAAGGAGACGGCGGCGGCGACCTCGTCGGGCCGGCCGGCGCGGCGCATCGGCACCATCTTGAGCGCTTCCTCGAGCGGCACCTCGGCGATCATGGCGGTCTCGATCAGCCCCGGCGCCACGCAGTTCACCGTGATATTGCGCTTCGCCAGCTCGATCGCCAGCGCCTTGGTCGCGCCGATGATGCCGGCCTTGGCCGCGCTGTAGTTCGCCTGGCCGCGATTGCCGGCGATTCCCGCCAGCGAGGACAGCGTCACGATCCGTCCACCGCGGCGCGCCGACACCATGGGCATGATGGCCGGCTGCAGCACATTGTAGAAGCCGTCGAGGTTGGTCCGCAGCACCGCGTCCCAATCCTCGCCCGGCATTGCCGGAAAGGCATTGTCGCGCGCGATGCCGGCGTTGAGGATGACGCCGTAATAGGCTTCGTTGGCCTCGAGATCGGCCGCGATCGCCGCCGTGCAAGCGGATCGGTCGGCGATGTCGAAGCCGATCACCCGCCCGCCGCCGCCCGCAGAGGCGATATCGGTGAGGGTCGCCTCGGCGCCGGCGCGGTCGGCGCCGTAATGGACCACGATATGGAAGCCGTCGCGCGCCAGCCGCCGGGCAATGGCGCGGCCGATGCCCTTGCTGGCGCCGGTGACGAGGACGGTGCGGGTCATGACGGTGGCGCTGCCGGGCTGCCGATCAGCGCGAAAGCGTCGTGTGGATGATAGACATTCAGGCTGGCCCTCGCCAACGACGCCCCTTCGAGCGAGCCTGCGACCTCGCAGGCAAAATTGGCCGCTTCGTTGTCACGGTACTCAAGGCGGGCGCGGACGTACAGGCGCTCGCCCTCCGCGAACCAGGTCCGGGTGGCGCGAAAATCGCGCGTGCCGAGCAGGAAGCCGATCCTGACCGCGCCGCCGCTATCGAGCGCCTCGGATCCGGCAAAGGCCGCGCAGGCCTGCGCCATCCATTCGAGCGCGACATGCGACGGCATCCCGCGAGCGGGCTGGAAGAACAGGCCGTCGGCTCGGATCGTCACGCAGACCACGATGCCGTCGGCCTGCCGGGCGACGATCTCGTCGATCAGGATCATGGGCGGCCGCTGCGGCACGACGCTTTCGATGGGATAGAACGGAAGCGTCATGGCCGGCCGCCGCGACCGAACGCCAGGACGACGTTGTTGCCGCCAAAGGCAAAGGAGTTGCTGAGCATCGCCGCCCGGCCGTCGCGATCGTCGAATCGTGTGCCGGCCCCGGCGAGGCGGATGGCGGGCATGTCGGGATCGCCGACGCCATCCCACAGATGCGGCGGCAGGCGATTGTCCGGATTGAACGCCGGATGCAGCGTCAGCCAGACGAACGCCGCCTCGCAGGCGCCGGCCGCGCCCAGCGCATGTCCGATCATCGCCTTGGTCGAGCTGCAGGGCGTTTCAGCGCCGAACAACGCGGCGACGGCCTTGGCCTCCATCGAATCGTTGAGCGGCGTGCCCGTGCCGTGGAGGTTGATGTAGGCCACCTCGTCGGGACGCAGCGCCGCATCGTCCAGGGCAAGCCGCATCGCCTGGTGGGCGCCCTTGCCCTCGGGTTCGGGCGCGCTGATGTGATAGGCATCGGAACATTCGCCGGCGCCCAAAAGGCTGACCGGTGCTGCGTCCCGCGTCATGAGAAAGGCGGCGGCGCCTTCGCCGATATTGATTCCGTCGCGGTTGCGGCTGAACGGATTGCACAGGCCTGGCGACATGGCTTCAAGCGAGGAAAAGCCCGCGACCGTCATGCCGCACAGCGTATCGGCGCCGCCGACCACGACGGCATCGCAGACGCCGGCATCGATCAGCCGTCGGCCGGAAGCGAACACCTTGGCGCTGGCCGAGCAGGCCGTGGCGATGGTGTAGGCCGGTCCGCTCACCTCCAGCGCCAGGGCGACATAGTCGGATAGCGAGCCCACCTCCCATTGGCGATAGTGGTCGCCCGGCGGCCATTCGCCGGTGCGTGCGCGGGCGGCGCGCGCGCGCGCGTGCTCGGCGACACCGGAGGTGCTGGTGCCCAGGACCACGCCGACGCGCGACGGGCCATGGCGGCGGATCGCCTCGTCGACGGCGTCGCGGATTTGCAGGAGGGCGGCCAGCATCAGCCGGTTGTTGCGGCAATCGTAGGCGGCGGCTGACGGCGGCGAGGCCGGCAGGGCTGCAGCCACTTCGCCGACCCGCACGGTGCGCCCGGGATAGAGATCGTCGCGGGCGACCAGGCCGCGGTTCGTGCCCTGGAACAGGGCGCGGGCGACCTCTGCGGAGCCCACGCCCAGCGGCGTGACGAGCCCCATGGCGGCAAGGCCCACAGGTCGGCGCGTCGTCACGGTTGCTCCACGGATTGGACCTCGACGGAATAGCCAGCGCGCACATTGCGGTAGCTCAACCGGCCGGTCCAGGGTGCGCCAGGCTGCCAGCCCAGGGTCGCGCGCAGCGTCTCCTGCCCGTTCAGCAGGATGATCCGCTGGCCGTCCTGCACCAGCAGACGCGCGCCGGTCCCTTCGAGCGCCCGCCGCACGGCGTCTTCCGGGCCGCAGATCGCCACGAGATCGGCCAGCATCCCGACCGGCGATACCGAGGCGGGCAGGTTGGGCGAACGCTCGTCCGTGATGCCGGCATCGGTCCAGGTGACCGTCATGAGGCGTTGTCCGAGCATGTCCTGGGCCACCAGCATCAACCGGTCCAGCCGGACGCTGAGGCGCACCTCGGCCACGAAAGCCTTGCCGTCGCGGCTCACCGTCACCAGCTGGACCGCCTCGAACTGGCGGCCAAGATCGCGCGGCCGCAGCCGGGCGAGAAAGGCCGACGGGGCCGGCACAGCGGAGCTGACGGCTTCGGCCGGCAATGACGTGCAGGCAGCCGCCGCCAGGATCGGCAGGGCGCCCATGATCGAGCGGCGAAAGTATCGACGCGCGATCATCTGAAAGGAACTCGTATGGCCGCGCGCGAGGCCAGCGGCGCGAACAGGTAGGCGGCGATGATGCCGATCAGCATGGTGAAGCCGAACGCCCGCACCGCGAGGGCACTGGCAAGACCCAGCAGGCCGAACGACAGCAACGTGGTGATGGTCGCCAGAAGAATTGCCAGCATGGTGACTGAGTGATGGCCGCGCGGCGTCTCGGCGCAAAAGATCGTGTAGTCGACCCCGATCGCGACGACAAGGACCAGCCCCATGGCGTGGAAGAAGGTGAAGGGCTCGCCGCCCAGCGAGATCACGGCGGGAACGAGCAGGGCTGCGATGATCGGCGGCAGGATGGTCCAGAACGCGCCGCGGGCGCCGTAACGCCAGGCCAGCAGGCCGCTGACCAGCACCACCGAAATGACGGTCAGGATGATCGACCGGCTGCGATAGGCGCCGAGCAGGCGGCTGAAATCCGCCGTCGGATCGATGAAGCGCACGTCCTGCCCGGCCACTGCCGCCTTCACGAGGTCGGGCCGCGCGAGGCCCTGCAGTCCAACGATGTGCACGCCGGGCGCGACGACGAGATCGGCCAGGAGCGGCACGGCGCCCGCCGCGGCGGCGCCGGCCACCGTCAAGGCCGCCTCCGGCTTCTCGACCGCGGGCGCCGCCGCGAGCCCGAGTTGCGTCGCGTGTTGCGCCAGCAATGGGGCAACGAGGCGGCTCTTCACCAGCGCGCCATCCGCGCTTTGACGGGCCTGCGACGGCACGAAGCCGGCGGGCATCTGGTATCCGGCGATGGCGCGCTCGGCCACCAGCCGGTCGAGGATCGGGATGAGCACTTCCTCGCGCTGCAGCGCGGTCTCGTCGTCGGGCGCCACCACCAGCAGGTGCTGGGTGTCGGTTGTCGCGCCGACGAGACGCTTGATTTCCTCCTGCTCGCGCAGCAGCGTCGGCGACAGGGCCTGCAGGCGACGGACGTCGTCGTCGGCGTGATAGCCGGCAAGGCCGAAGCCCAGCGTGGCGAGGCAGCAGACGATCAGCACCCGCCGTCCGATGCGATTGCCCGGCGCCGTCCAGAACACCCAGGGCAGGGCTGCGACGCGCAGCATGAATGCGCCATGCTGCAGCGGCGCGAGACGGTCGAGCAGGGGGAACCACAGCGTGACGGTCGCGAACGCGCCGACCAGGCCGATGATGGCGAAGACGGCAATCTGCTTGAGGCCGGGGAACGGCGCGATCGCCAGCGCCGAATAGCCGACCAGGGTGGTGGCGAGCCCCAGCGTGATGCCGGGCATCACATAGGCGAGTCGCTGTCGCCCGGTGATCGCCGCCCTGCCGAACGCCGTGGCGCAGTAGTGCAGGCCGTAGTCGACGGCGACGCCGATCAGGCTGGTGCCGAACAAGAGCGCAGCGACATGGATCTCGCCGAAGACGAGGAAGGTGCCGGCGAAGGCCACGCCGATGCCGACGACCAGCGCCAGGAGGTTGAGCAGCAACGGCGACAGCCGGCGAAACACGCCGACGATCAGCAGGATGGTGCCGACGGTCTCGATGATGGTCAGCATCGTTATCTCGTCGATCGCCGTGCGCGCGCCCTGGTCGGCGAAGAAGATCGCGCCGAGGCGCAGGACCTTCACGTCCGGCATGGTTTTCGCGATCTCAGCCACAGCGCCATCGATGGCAGTGACGAGCTTGTCCTGCACGTCGAGGTCGAAGGGCTCGTAGCGCAGCGTCATCGGCACGACGACCCAGGTCGTTGCCGCATCGGCGACGCTCAGCATGCCCTCGTCCAGGGCGACGCGCCCCAGCGGGCTCGGCAGGCTGGCGAGGAACGACGGCAGCAGCAGGAACGGATCGGCGGCGATCAGCTTCGCGTCGACCGGACTGCCGAAGCCGAACGCCTGCGCCAGGGCGCGGCTGGCGATGTCGGCGGCGCGGCCGTCGCCCAGGGCCGCGCGGTCGCCGGCGCTCAGCAGGCTGTCGCGGTAGGGGAAGTAAAACGCTGCCAAGCGCCGCCCTGCATCCTGCAACGCCGCACTGTCGAGCGGGTCGACCAGGCCGGTGGCGGCGACGGCGGCGGTGGCCTGTTGGGCAGCGGCGCGGGCACGCCCGCGATCGCTGTCGCCGAATGCCAGCAGGATGCGACGGCCAAGGCTGCGCGACACCGCCTGGCTGGCCTGCTGCACGATCGGGTCGCGCTCTTCACGCGGCAGCAGCGCCAGCAGGTCGGTTCGTATCGGAAAGCCGGCAACCCCCAGGAATGTCAGGTAGATGCCCGCGGCGACGACGATCGCCAGCCAGGCCGCCGCCAGAACATTTCTCATGGCCGGTTGGCCGCGTCGAGAAGCTCGCTGGTTTCGGCGTCGAGCGGAGCCCGCGACGGGGCCTGCTGGCTGAACTCGAGACGGTCCCAATCGCCGTTGACGCGCCTGACCTCCACCGAATCGACATAGCGGCCGCCGCGCACCATGACCTGCTGCAGCGGCAGGCCGCCGTCGCCGCTGCGCAAGGGCGTCAGGGTTACCGTCCAGGCGCTCTCGGTGCCGGCGCGTCGAACGTCGAAGACCGCTGTGAGCTTCTGCCAGTCTCCGCTCAGCGCCGCGCCGAAGATCTCGTACAGGCGGGCGATCGCCGGCAGGCGCGACGCCGGATAGTGCGTGGTGGCGCCGCCGGCAACACGCTGGACCAGGCCGCCGGGCCCCATCACGGTAACCACGGCGAAGGGGGTCTCGCCGCGCCACACGACGCCGCGCCCCGGCGCCAGGATGAACGAGCCGGTGCTTGTCAGAGGTGCGTTGAAGCCCTGCAGGAAGCGCTGTTGGGTGAAGCGGCCGCGCAGCACCTCGCCGCTGGCCAGCGTCAGCGATTGCGCCCGCACGGCGCCCGAGCCTTGCCCGATCAGCACCACGACAGCGGCGGCAAGTACCTGCCGACGACGGATCACAGCCGGCTCCGCACGCAGGCGATCAATTCCGGCGGTGATTCGAAGGCCAGCTCGCCGGTCTTGATCGACACCGCGGCCTGAACGGTACGAGCCTTGGTCAGCACTTCACGCGACGCGGCGTCGAAGACGCGATAGGTGAAGCACAGCCGGTTCTCGTATTCCGTCAGCGTCGCGCGCACGATGAAGACCTGGGAAAGCCGCAGCGGGCGGACATACTTGATCGACAGGTCGACGATCGGCCAGGCGAAGCCCGACGCCTCCATCTCGCGATAACCGTAGCCGATCTCGCTCAGCAGCGCGGCGCGCGCCTGTTCGAGGAAGCGCATGTAATTGCCGTGCCAGACGATATTCATCGGGTCCAGATCATGGAACTGCGTTTGCAGCGTCACTTCCGTACTGATCATGATTGCTCTGTTGAGCCGGCCGGCCGCCAAAAGTCATAAAAGTTGTACCACTGGAAGGGATCTTCCAGCACATGCTTCTCGAGGCGAGAGGCGTAGGCCGCGACATAGCCGGCGAGAGCTTCTGCACGCCGGCCGCGCGGCAGGACGACGCGATCGGCCAGCTCTTCGATGCGCAATCCGTAGTGATCGCCCTCGCGACGACAGAAGAACAGATAGACCGGACAATCGAGCAGTGCGGCCATCAGGTAAGGCCCCTGGGAGAACTCGGCTTGCGCGCCCAGGAACGGCGCCCTGCTGGTCCGGCGCCCGCCGCCGACCGGTGTGCGATCGCCGGCAATGAACAGCCAGTCGCCGCCGTCGATCCGCTGCTGAAGCGCGATGGCGGTTTCGGGGCCCATTTCGGTGACCTGCAGCATGTTGACCGCGGCCTCCGGATTGAATTCGCGCAGGATGCGATTGTAGTTCTCGGCATGCCGCGTGTGCGTGAGGACGACGACGCGCTGGCGCGTCCTGGCATCGAGCAAGGCTCGCGAAATGTCGACATTGCCGTGGTGGGAAACGACGAACACCGCGCCGCGCGGCTGGGCTTTGGCCGTTTCGAGCGCTGCAACCTCGACCGGGACGACGGCGCCGGCCGGCATCCGGCCCATCCAGGCGCCGAAAGTGTCGAGCGCGCGGCGGGCGAAGGACAGGAAGTGTCGATAGCCGTCCCGCCAGCCCGGCGGTCGCGCGCGGCCCGTGGCGGCGAAGGCGCGGCCGAGAAAGTCGAGCGACGCACGGCGCCGCTCGCCGGCCGTGAGATAGAAGTAGAGCACGACCGGGGCGATGACGACCATGCATCCGCGGCGACCCAGCAGGCGATACGCCCACGTGCTCGCCACCAGACCCCAATAGAGTCCCCGTTCACCAAGACCGGCCCACGGTGTCGCTTTGGGGCCGCGCGGCCGCCAGCGCCGCCACAGGATGGCGGGAAAGGTGAAAAGCGTGCCGAGCAGCAGGCGCGTGTGCATCTTGCTGATGAGCCAGTTGTCCCGCCCCATCCTGAAATTCGACAGGTTGCCGGGCAGGTAGGTGACACGGACCGGATAATTGACGATCGGCACGCCGGCCCGGTGCAGGCGCACGATGATCTCGGGATCGAAATCCATGCGCTGACCGAGGGTGCCGCCTTTGTCGAGCAGTGCGGCGACGGCCGCCATCGGATAAACCCGCAGGCCGCACATGGTGTCGCGAACATCGAGGGACAGGGTCTCGATCCAGACGCAGGCATGCGTGATCCAGCGTCCCGCGACGCGGCCCAGCGGAGCGGTGCTGTCATGGGTCGCGTAGCCTACGACCATCGCGTCGGGACGTTGCCTCGCCAGCGCCAGCATGTCGGCGGCGGCGGCCAGGTCGTGCTGGCCGTCGGCGTCGACCTGCAGGCAGTGGCTGAACCCCGCCGCGCGGGCGAGCGCAAAGCCCGCGAGGACCGCTCCGCCCTTGCCGCGGTTGGCGTCGAGGCGGGTCACATGTACGCCACACCCCGGCGCAGCCAGCGCGGCGAGCGCCGTTTGCGCCGGTGCGGCACTGCAGTCGTCGATCACGAACACCACCAACCCCAGCGCTCTCAGCCGCTCGATGATCGCCGGCATCGCCTGCCAGTGGTTGTAGCTTGGGATGACGGCGCAGGCGCGAAGGCTCGCCGCGCTCATGCGCCGCCCGCCGAGAGGGTTCCCGAGGCGTAGATCTTGTCGAGGTTCCGATAATCGAACTGCACGCGCTGGTCCGAAAGTCGGCGAAGCGTGAGTGTCACGGCGCAATCCGGCTGCAGCACATGACGGAACTTGATCTGTACTTGTGTCGCGCCGTCCTGCGGCAATTCGAGGTGGCGCGCGGAAAAGCGGACGACCCAGTCGAGCAGGCAAACGCCGGGCACGATCGGCAGGCCCGGGAAATGGCCGGCGAGAGGCGCCAGATCGGCGTCAATGCGCAGGTCGAGCTCGACGCCCTCCGCCGTCTGCCGGCAGGCGAGCACTGCCGGCTCAACCTTCGGCGGGGCGCCAGGGCGTTCCTCTGCGCGGGTATTTGCCTGGGGGGCGTCGAACAGGGCGGCCAGATCGGCGGCGCGCGTTTTGCCGATCGGCCCGGTCGGCAGGTTCGGCACGAAACGCCATCGGCGCGGCAGGGCCGCCGCCGGCAGGCTGGAAGACAGGTCACGACGCAGGCGGCGCCCGAGCCGGAACGCGCCGGAAGCCGCCAGGTGTTTCGTGCCGACGGCGTCGAGCACCACGACACCGCCGAGATAGGGCGTGCTTCCGCCCAGCACGACGACAGCCGCCTCGGCGACGCCCTCCAACTCGGTCAGGCGCGCGTCGAACTCGGCGAGGTCGATGCGTACACCCTCGATCTTGGCGAGACGGTCGGCGCGTCCCACCAGGCGAAAGCCACCGTCGTCGTCGATTTCGATCAGATCGCTGCTCACCTCGTCGTCGGCATTTCCGAGGTAGGGCGAACGGACGCGCATGCATCCGTCGTCGAGACGCGTTACGGCGACGCCGGGCATGGGCCGCCAGGGCGGTTGTTCGCTGCCGTCGCGCAAGCGGCTGGCGACGACCCCGGCTTCGGTGCTGCCGAAAAACTCCCGGACGGCGCAGCCCAGCACGGCGCGCGTGGCGGCGGCCGCGTCGTCGGGCAGCGGCGCCCCGCCCGACAGGACGGCGCTCGGTTGGCGGTCGGGCGGCAGCGGCGCCAGGCCGCCGAGGCGGGACAGATGTGAAGGACTGGTGACAAGCACGCAATCCGCTTCCATCGATGCCAGCAAGGGTTCCCAGAAATGATGGACGTTGCCGAAGAACGGACGATGGGTGGCCATCGGCCAGCACAGTCGAAAAGTCAGGCCATAAAGGTGCTGATGCGGGACCGTGGCATGAACCCAGGCGCCTTTGGGCACGGCCTGGCCCAGGACGCGCTCGACGGTCAGAGCCTCCACCTCGAGCTGCCGCACGGTCTTGGTGATGCGCTTGGGCGTGCCGGTCGAGCCCGACGTGAAGAGCGTGACGTGGGCCCTGTCGGCATCCATGGCCGGCAATGTCGAGACGCCGGCGTCGCCGGGGGCCAACGTCAGGGTCCCGTCGAGCCGCTGCACGGCCCCGTCGGTGACGATGTGGTCATAGGCTCCCGCCAGCGCCCTCAGCGTGGCCGGCAGGCCGTTGGCGGGGAACAGGGTCTCGCTGCCGCTGTGCGCCAGGGCAAACAATCCGACCGTCGCCCAATAGGCGTCGTCGCAGACCACCAGGCCGCGACGGCAACCGACGGCGGCCAGCCGCGCCGCCGCGGCCGCGACGTCGGCACGAAAGCGGCTGAGGTCGATGACACGACCGCCGCTGGCGGCGACCGGCCTGTGCTGCGCCGAATCGTCGAGCAGCAGGGCGGAAAGCGGTCCCGCGGTCATGGGGACGGGCGGCGCGATGGTCGGCGTGCGTGGCGGCGAACCAGCCATTCTCCCGCCAGCAGGGCGCCCGACACGAGATAGGACAACAGTCCCGTCCACAGCGCCCAGGCCTGGTCATCGCCCGCCAAGGCGAGGCATCCCGCGATGACGGCGTTGGCGATGAGCCAGAGCGCCCAGATCAACGTCACCCGGCGACAGTAGACGCGGAGCGCGAGAGACCATGGTTCGCCGGACGCCAGCGCCAGCCGTTCGATGAGACTGGGCGGCTGCCACAGCGTGACGGCGAAGACGCCGGCGGCCGCGAGGCTGATGATGACAGGATAGGCTCGAGCCGCGAGCGCCGCGTCGATCAGCGCCAGGACGGCCAGCGCGGCAGCCGCTGCCGCGAGTGCGGTCCGCCAGCCGCCGGCGCCGATATCGCCCAAGGTCAATCGTCCGATAACGATGGCAAGCGCCAGGACGATGAAAAGCGCCGGTTCGACCGTGCCGCGCAGGGAGAAGACGACCAGCGGATAGGCGATGCCGAAGCCGATCAGGACGGCATTGGCGAGCGCCCGCCGCCTAGGCATGGAGCAGGGCGAACGCTCTGTCGACGACGTCTCCCACGGTCCGCACCGTCTTGAATTCCTGCGGCGAGATCCTGCGGCCGGTGATTTCCTGCAGCTTCACGACCAGGTCGAGCGCGTCGATGCTGTCGAGGTCGAGATCCTCGTACAGGCGCGCCTCGGGCCGGATCTTGTCTTCCGGGACCTCGAACATGTCGGTGAGATAATGCGCGAGGCGCATATTCACCTCGTCTTTTGACAGCATGGTTTATCCTGCCCCATTGCGTTTCATTCTTACGAACTTCGCCAAGCTTCTGATATCCCGGAAGTAGGCCTTAACCTCGTCCGTGGCCGTCGCGATGGTGATCGCGTACCGCTTGCGCAGCGCGATGCCAATCTCCAGCGCGTCGATCGAGTTGAGCCCAAGGCCGCCCTCGAACAGCGACTCGCCGACGTCGATCGCCGCGGGCTCGATACCCTCGAGCTTCAGCGTCGTGACGATCAGTTCGCTGATCTCGTTTTCCAGGTTATCCGGCAACGAGTCGCTCATTGTAAAACCTTTCAGCCCGACGCACGATGTTGCGCGCCGCCAGAGAACGATAGCCGTCGCTTTGCCAGCTGGCGGCCCGGATCCAGCCCGCCGGCGATATTATGAACTGCGGCCGGCGCGGCGGGACCGCCCACCATTTTTCGCCCTTCGTCAGCATTGGCGGCACGCAACTGATCAATGCCAGCTGGATGTCGGCCTCCAGCAATGTCGCGATATGGGCAAAGCCGCGATGGAAGCGCACCGGCATGCCGGGCCGTGAACGGGTGCCTTCCGGGAAGACGATCAGGCTGCGGCCGTCGGCCAGCGCGGCACGGCAGGCGGCGACCAGGGCTTCCGGCTCGAGATCGTTCGGAATATAGCCGCTGCCGCGCATCAGGCGTCCGAGGAAGGGACTGTCCCACAATTCGCGCTTCACGATGCATTGCGCGCGCGGGATGAGGGCCGACAGATGAACGATATCGATCAGGGTCGGGTGGTTGGCGACGACGATGACGCCCCGGCTGGCGCGCAGGGCATCAGGATCGTCGATCTTGACCGAGATCACGCCCAGCCGGACCAGCATGCCGATGAACGCACGGAACGCCCCACGCATCAGGGCATGATAGCGCTCGCGCCGCTGCGCCTGTGGGGTCAGCAAGTCGATCGCGGGGAACGCGATCACGGCCAGCACCAGGCCGCCGCCCAGGAAGACGACAAAGCCCAGGCCGGTGCCGACGACACGCCAGGCGAGGTCGAGCGGCCTAGGCAACACGGCGCCAGATCCACTGTGTCCGCCGGCCTGTTGCACGCGCCTGGGGCGCATCGGACAGCAGAAACCTGAGGAAGTCGGTGGCCATGCAGGCGGTCGGCGGCGTCTCTGCCGTCTCCGATGCCGGTTCGAGCGTGACGTCGCTGGCGGACGCGCCGCCCGGGCGGCCCATGGCGATCGCCACGACCAGGGGCAAGGCAGCGTCGTCGGCCTCGCGGAAGGCATCGTAATCCGATGGCAGCCGGTCGTCGCCGTGCACCAGGATGACCGGTTCGTCCGGGCGCTCGGCGATGCAGGCCGCCGCTTCGAGCAATCCGTTGGCGAAGCTGTCCCATCCGGCCGACAGGGCGGTGTGGCCGAGACGATTGCCGGCATGGATCGACAGCAAGCCCAGCAAGGCGTGATGGATCGACATGCTGAAGTCGGTGGGCGACGGCAATCCATCGGCCTCGATGGCGTCGAGCGTCGCCAGCGCCCGCGTCAGTTCGCCGTGCCGTGTGCTGAGCACATAGCGGGCCGGCGGCAGTCCCGCGGCGCAGGCGCTGATCGTTCCGACGAGGCGTTGCGCGAACGGGCTGAGCCGGCGGCGCAGCAGCATCGGCAGCTCCGCGGGCTTCGTGGTGTCGCCGCCATCGTCGTCGGCGCCGGCCCACGAACACCAGGCCGCGCGCGTCTCCCGTCCGGGAGCCCACGCGGACCAGCTGAGGATCGAAAAGCGCAAGGCATCGCCCGTCGAGACAGGAGGCATCGCGCCTGTTGTCGACCCGCTGTCGTAGTAGCTGTCAGTCGCCCCCTTCATTTCAGTGATGCCCTTGTCGGACCTCGATTGGCGTCGGATTACGGACGCAGGTACAGGCGCTTCTCGATGGCATCCTCAAGCGCGTGGATTTGCTCATTGTAAGCTCGGTGAATCAGATCGCCTTGTTGAAGCAGGTTGGTCGATCCTTCGTTGCGTATGGAAAAGGTCTTGCCGTCGTTACTGATAAAGATCACGGCCGCGTGGTCGTGCCACTTTTGCGTGGCGCGCACTTCTGTCGGGCCCATCTGATCGACCAGCCAGCCCTTCGACTGCGCCACGCTGGTGATGAGTTGCGTGATCTGCTCTGGGCTCAGTCCCTGTGAGGCACTTGGGATCGGATGACCCTGAACGGAATAAATCGGTTGAATCCGATGGCAGGCGCTCACCGCGAGCAGCAGCAAAACGATCGCAATCCGGCCGATAGTCCCCCCTTTCACCCCCCATAAATGCTACTTGAGTGAATCAAGGTTAACAACGGTAATAGCGCGTCTTGGTTACGAAAAGGAGCGTCATTTGCATAGCTCATTACTAAAGATGTTCGAAATTGCCAGGTAGTCCTCCCATCGTCTGGGCGACCGCGCTCATTGATGCCCAGCACACGACCCCGGCGGTGCGCAGGGCTTCCGGCCGAGCGCTGGCATCACAACTACTGGTGGCAATAGGCGACGAATCCAGGGCTGTCGACACCGACGCGCGCGGCAAACCGATCGTCCCGGGCGAACCGATGTTGCACATTTCCATCGCCCACACCCGCAACCTTGTCGCGGCGGCCGCCAGCGCTATTGGACCCGTGGGCATCGATATCGAATATCGCAATCCGGATCGCGATCTCAGCCGCCTGGCGCTGGCTGCATTCGGCCCCGCGGAATGCCAGGCTGTGGCCGTCCATGGCGTTTCCGCCTTCTACCGGATCTGGACGCTGCGCGAGGCGATCAGCAAGGCGACCGGCGACGGCATGGCGCTGGTGGCGGACCGGATTGACCGCGTGCCGATTGTCATGGGCGATGGGACGCTGGTCGCCGCCGGCGACGAATGGCTCGTCGCTCACGACGTGGTTGCGCAAGATTTCAGCCTGGCGCTGGTCGTTCGTGTGGCCTTCGGTGACGCCAGGACGGCGGTGGAAGCCTGCAGCCTTGCCAGTCTACAGTTCCGCTCCCAGGCAGGGATGTCGCCTCAGACGTGCCCCTAGGGCTTGGTTGGAGCAGCCGACGCTCCCCCGACTTTCACGAACGTGCCCTTCAACGCCACTCCAGCAACCACGGCGCCCGCGTGGCACACGTAATCGGTCGCGCTCGCCTTCGTGTTTTTCTTGTAGTAGCTCACGATGTCGACCACCGCATCGGCACCCAGCTCCTTCGCACGCTCGCGAAGCTGCAGGAGGGCCGACAGCATGGCCCAGCGGCAGGCGACGATATCGGGCCTGCCGACTGAATTCGTCTTCTTGTTGGTGACGAACTCACCGAAGGTCTTGGCGACGGCCGGCTTGGGTTGTCCGCTGAAGTAGAAGGCGACGTCACTGCCCAGGTTCTTCTTCAGTTCAGCGTCCTGCATGGCTTCGGCGATGGGCAGATTGTATTCGGTATCTCGCGCCTGCGCGCCATGCACGCCCGCAACAGCAACGAGTGCCACGACAAACGGCAATCCCCGCATCTGCAAGTCCTCCAAGCATCCATGCTTTCCCGAGAATTCGCATGGTGCCGGTCGGGAGACAAGCGGGATGAACATCTCCTTCTGATTTTCTACCCGATCGATCTTCTGCTAAAGAGCGGCGACCTGGGCCGGATCGACGATCGGCGCGCGGCAGGACATGTTCTGGCACACGTAGAGTGCAGGCTTGCCGTCGACCAGGCCTTTGCCCGTGGCGGGATGGTGGGCGGGCAGGGAAACCTCGGGGGAGAGTCGGCGGACGACCTTGTTGGGCAGGCTCTTGTCGTAGACGGCGCGGAGCAGTGCCCCGGTAGCCGGGTCGCCAGGTTCGCCCACCAGCACCAGCTCGCTGGCGCTTTGCAGCAGCTCATAGCCGTTCAACAGCGTCATCAGCGGAAAGAAATTGCCTTCCAGCTCGCCGGCGAAGGCCGCCACCTGGCGCTGGGCCTTGTCGTGCCAGGAATCGTCACCCGTCAGCACCCAGAGACGGGCGAAGACGCCGACCAGGGTGGCGTTGCCGGCGGGCACGGCGTTGTCGTGGCAGTGCTTGTTGCGCACGATCAGGTCGGCGGCATCGTCGGCGGTGATGAAGTAGCCGCCGGCGCCGGGATCGCCGAAGTGTCGGTCGAGCACGGCGACCAGCGCCCTGGCCTCGTCGACGTAGTGGGGCTCGCCGGTCGCCTCGAAAAGCGCCAGGCCGGCGCGCGCCATGTTGGCGTAGTCGTCGAGTGTGCCGCGGTGGAGCCGTTTGCCGGCACGATGGGAATGGAACAAGCGCCCGTTTTCGTCGCGCATCGTGTCCATCACGAAGCGCCAGGCGCGGACGGCGGCCGCCTGCCAGTCGTCGCGCCGGAACACGGCGGCGGCGTTGGCGAGGGTCGCGATCATCAGGCCGTTCCAGTCGGCCAAAACCTTGTCATCCCAGCCCGGCCATACGCGCTTGTCGCGCACCGCCTTCAGCTTGGTGCGCAGGGCCGCCAGCCGCCGCTCGTCATCCTCGCCCAGCAAGGCCGGCGCCCGATTGCGGTGCAGGATCGTGTGGTGTTCCCAGTTGCCTTGGGGCGTAACGTCGTAGGCCTGCTTGAAGAAGGTCGCATCGGCGCCAAGGATCGAATCGATCCCGGCTTCGTCCCATACATAGAACTTGCCCTCGACGCCCTCGCTGTCGGCGTCGTAGGTCGCGGCGAAGCCGCCGCCTCTCGGCCACCATCTCGCGCAGGACCCAGTCGCAGGTCTCGGCGATGCGCATGGCGTAAAGCGGGCTCTTGGTCTCCTGCCAGACCAGCGTCAGCAGGTCGATGAGCTGCGCATTGTCGTAGAGCATCTTCTCGAAATGCGGGATCAGCCATTCGGCATCGGTGGCGTAGCGCGCGAAGCCGCCGGCCAGGTGATCGTAGATGCCGCCCTGGCACATGCGGTCGAGCGTGACCGTGACCGAATCGAACAGCCGCGCCTCGGTGCGGTCGCGCAGCCATGCCCGCCAGAGGGTCTCGAACAGGTAGGGCGAGGGAAATTTCGGCGCCTGGCCGAAGCCGCCCCACACCGGGTCGCATTCCTCCGCCATCCGCGCGGCGATCTGGTCGAGCAGCTTCAGGGGGATCAACGGACCTTCGCCCTTGATCTCGATCGCCTTGTTGGCGGCCTTCTGGCGCAGCGCCTTCAGCAGGCCGGCGCGATTGGTCTCGATGTCCTGCGGCTTGTCGCGGAAAGCCTGGGCCACGCCTTTCAGCACGTCGACGAAGCTCGGCCGGCCGTAGCGCGCCGGATAGGGGAAGTAGGTGCCGCCCCAGAACGGATCGCCGTCGGGCGTGCAGAACATGGTGAGCGGCCAGCCGCCCTGCTCGCCCAGGATATTGAGCGCCTGCATATAGATGGCGTCGACGTCGGGACGCTCCTCGCGGTCGACCTTGATGTTGACGAACAGCTCGTTCATCACCGCCGCCACCTCGGGCGATTCGAAGCTTTCGTGCGCCATGACATGGCACCAGTGGCAGGCGGCATAGCCGACCGAGAGCAGGATCGGCCGGTTGGTGCGCCTGGCCTCGGCGAGCGCCGCCTCGCCCCACGCCCACCAGTGCACGGGATTTTGCGCATGCTGCAGCAGATAGGGACTGGTCTCGGCACCGAGGCGATTCATGCCGGTTGTTCTCCGAGGTTGCCTTCGCTGTTGATCAGCAGAACGCGCGAGCGCCTGTCGAGTTTCAGCGCCTCGACGGCAGATGTGTCGGCGCAGACACGCATGAGGCCGGCCAGGCCCGCGCAGCCCGACGGTCCCGACGCGATGGCGGGGTCGCCGCCCAGCGGATGGGCGAACAGGCGTCGCGCCGGCGTCACCTCGTCTTCCTCGATGGTCATGAACCAGTCCGTCGCCTCGCCGACGATCGGCCAGGTGACGGGCGAGATCTCGCGGCAGGCGAGGCCGCCCATCGCCGTGTCGGCGTTGCCGCTTGCGAGCGCCGGCTTGCCCGCCTGGTTGCTCTGGAACCAGCAGTCGGCGCTCTTGGGTTCGACGACGACGAAGATCGGCCGCTTGGGCATCATCGCCCACAGATAGCCGATCACCGCGGCGGCAAGCCCACCGACGCCGGCCTGGACGAACACATGCGTGGGACCTTCCGGCCATTGCTGCGACGACCGCCTCGTGCGCCAGCACGCAGTAGCCGCGCATCACGTTGCGCGGCACCGAATCGTAGCCCTCCCACGAGGTGTCGGAGATGATGGTCCAGCCGTTCTCCTGGGACTTGCGACGGCACTCGGCGACGGCGGTGTCGTAATCGCCGTCGACGCGGATCACCTCGGCGCCGCGGGCGCGGATCGCGGCTTCCTTCTCGGCGCTGGTGAATTTCGGCAGGAAGACGACGCAGCGGTTGCCGAACAGCCTGGCGCCGGCGGCCACCGAGCGGCCGTGGTTGCCCGAGCTTGCCGTGGCGAAGGTGAATTTCGAAGTGATCGCGCGATGCTTGCCGTTCATGATGTCGGCGAAGCTCGCGCCGGAGGGGTGAGCCTCACCGAGCGCGTGCAAAAGCTCGTAGTACACGGCAATCACGCCGCCCAGCGCCTTGAAGGCGCCGAAGCCGAAGCGCTGGCTCTCGTCCTTGACGCGGATTTCGCCGATGGCGAATTTTTCGGCCAGCGCGGGCAGGGCATAAAGCGGCGTCGGGCGCGTGCCGGGGGCATTCCGTCAGCATGTCGCAGAGTTCGGGAATGCCGGTGGGATCGACCACGAATTGCTGCTCGCGGCCGAACGCGAGGTCCGGCCGGGCCCGGGGATTGTTGGCCAGCCAAGGAAGAACCATGTCCCGCTCATAGCATGGTCTGCCGGACCAAGATCGCCTAAGCTCGGCAAAACGGAGATAAATCATGAAGGTGAACGTCGAGGTGACCTGCACGCCGGAAGAGGCGCGCCTCTTTTTCGGCCTGCCGGACATCAAGCCGATGCAGGATCGCATCATGTCCGAGATCGAGGAGCGCCTGCGCTCCAGTCTCGGCGCCATGAATCCGGAGACCATCTTCAAGACTTGGCTGCCGGCCTCCATGCAGGGCATGGACCAGATGCAACAAATGCAGCAGGCCTTCTGGTCGCAGCTCGCCAACATCGCTTCCGGCAAGAAGGAATGAGACGGCCATGAGCCAGCGTGAAAAAGCTTCCGATCCCAAGCCCTACTACGACGCACATGTCTTCTGCTGCACCAACCGCCGGCCGGCCGGCCATCCGCGCGGCTGTTGCGCGGAGAAGGGCAGCGAGGCGCTGCGCGACTACATGAAGGGCCGCGCCAAGGACCTCGGGCTGAAGAACGTGCGCATCAACAGCGCCGCCTGCCTCGACCGCTGCGAGCTCGGGCCGACCGTGGTGATCTACCCCGAAGGCGTCTGGTACGCCTGCGCCACCAAGGAAGACATCGACGAGGTGCTGCAGACGCACCTGGTGCAGGGCGACAGGGTCGAACGCCTGATGCTGCAGACCGCCGACAAGCTGCCGAAGGACCGTATCAAGGCCTGATCCGGCCGCACTGCATGCAATGCAGTCACTCTCTTTCGGCCCATTTACCGGTACGCAAGTATTATTTTTACGCGTCCGCTTGACAGTACTGAGCAATGTTGTGGCGTATCTCTGCCGAGACTCATCCAGAGGATCGGCTCATGCCTGCAACTTTGGCTGCCCCGCGCGGGTCACTCCACCAGCTCGGCCAGCCGTCTGATGATCCGGGTCGGCTTGGCGGTGGCGTGCGCCGGCACGCCCGCCTCGAACGGGTCGTACCAGATGCCGCACATGCCGAGCTGCTGCGGCGCCACGACTTCCCATTCGTAATTGTCGCCGACCATCCAGGCGTCGCCGGCATCGACCTCGAGCCGCTCCAGCGCATGGCGATAGACCGCGAGCTCGGGCTTGCCCTGGCCGAATTCGCCCTCGATCTGGATATGGTCGAAGCGATGGCCGAGGTCGAAGCGCACGATCTTGTCGCGTTGCGTCTCGGCCGCGCCGTTGGTGACCAGGGCGAGCTTCACGCCGGCCTGGCGGAGCGTGTCGACCGTGGCATGGGCGTCGGGATAAAGCCGGTATTCGTCGCGCCGCATCTTGGTGAAGGCGTCGGCGATGCGATCGGCCAGCGCCTCGTCGGTCCTTCCGAGCTTGGCCAGGCCACGCCGCACCGAGAGTCGCCGGGCACCGGGAATGTCGAGCCGCCACTTCGCGGCGGCCTGGGTGTCGGACCAGAAGGCGCGCGCCTCCTCCATCACCGCCACGCGCACCCGCTCGATCGCCGCGGCGTCATGGGCATCGAGATGGGCGGCAAACACGTGGAGCAGACGCCGCCACGCGTCCTCCGGCTGGGCGTAGGCGCGGATCAGCGTGTCGTCGAGATCGAACAGGATGGCGCGGGGCAGGGCGGACATGTCGCCTAGTTCACGGTGCTCAGTTGACCGGCCGGGTGAAGGTGGTGGGCGCCGGCCCCACGACCGTGCCGCGGCCGCTCTGCACCTCGATCACCGCCAGCGCGCGTTCCGAACGGCCGTCGGGCAGGAACCGAAAGATGCCGTCGACGCCGGACCAGCCGTTGGGGTTGGTGATCGCCTCGGCGGAGAAATCGCCGCCCGGCTTCAGTCGCGCGAGATTGCCGGCGAGCGCCACGCCGTCATAGGCGAGCGTGGCCAGGCGATTGGGCGGCCGGCCGTAGGTCGCGAGGAAGCGGCGCTCGAAGTCGGCGCGCCGCGCCGGATCGGGGGCGGCGTACCAGGCGCCGCGCGCCATGGGATCGGAGCCGACATTGGCTACGTCCCACACGCCAGTGCCGATGAACTGGGCCGACTTGTTGTCGATGCCGGCCGCGGCCAGCGCAGCAAGGGCGGCCGACAGGCGAGGCGGCGCCACGGGCACCAGCACGGCGAGCTTGCCGTCGCCCTTGAGCGCGGCCGCCAGACGTTTGGCGGGCGTCGTGAGGTCGGCGCTGTTGGGATCGTAGAGCTCGACGCCGGCCATGGTGCCGCCGCGGATCGCCACCTGCTGCTCGAGTGTGCGGGCCATCTGCTCGCCATAGGAAGTCTGCGGCGCGAAAGCCGCGAAGCGCTTGATGCCGGCATCGACCGAATAGTCGACCACCCGGCGCACCTGCGGTGGGGCGGCGATGCCCATGATCCAGACGCCGCGCTGGGCGGCGGATTCGTCGTTGGAGAAAGACACGACGTTGGCGCCGCCCTGGTTCACCAGGGGCGCCAGCGCCTTGGCGGACGTGCCGAACAGCGGACCCAGCACCATCGCCACGCCGTCGGTGCGCGCCTTGCGGTAGGCTTCCATCGCGGTTTCGGCGCTGTCGCCGCTGTCGTAGGCGGCGAGCGCCAGTTCCTTGGCGCCGGTGTCGAAAAGCGCCATTTCGGCGGCCTGCTGCATGGCCTGGCCGATCGGCGCGGCGTTGCCGCTGAGCGGCAGCAGGAGGGCGATGCGCGTCTTGCCCGACGGCGTGACCGGCGATCCCACGGACGCCTTGACGGTCGTGGGCGGGGCAGCCGGCGTGCTAGTCTGGGGCTGCTCGCCGCAGGCTCCGAGCAGGAACGCGGTGGCGGCAAGCGCGAAGAGGGACGGGCGCATCGGCGCGAAACTCCGGCAAACGGCTGCAGATGGACGGGAACGAACGATCACAAGCTAGCGATGGGCAGGCGTCGCGTAAACCACCGCCGCTCGCGCCGGGGCTGCATATTGTTGCCACACCGATCGGCAACATGCGTGACATCACGTTGCGTGCCCTCGACGTTCTGCACGCGGCCGACCTGATCGCCTGCGAGGACACACGCGTGTTCGCCAAGCTTGCCAGCACCTACGGCATCGCCGCTCCCACCGTGGCCTACAGCGACGCCACGCAGGACATGGCCGAACCCCGCATCGTGCGGGCGCTCGCCGCCGGCAAGCGGGTGGCGCTGGTGTCCGACGCCGGCATGCCGCTGATCTCCGATCCCGGCTATCGCCTGGTCCGCGCCGCTCTGGCCGGAGGCCATGTCGTGACATCCGCACCCGGCGCCTCGGCCGTCCCGATGGCGCTCGCGCTGTCGGGCCTGCCGACCGACCGCTTCTTCTTCGGCGGCTTTCTGCCGGCCCGGGAAGGCGAGCGTCGTCGCGCCATCGCCGATGCGGCGAACGTGCCGGCCACCCTGGTGTTCTTCGAAGCGCCGCATCGGCTGGTCGCCTCGCTGGTCGACATGGCCGACCTTCTGGGTGCACGGCCCGCCGCCATCGCCCGCGAACTCACCAAGCTCTTCGAGGAGGTGCGGCGCGGCCCGCTCCCCGAGCTCGCCGAGCATTATGCCCGGCATCCCGACGTGAAGGGTGAAATCGCCGTCGTGATCGGACCGCCGGGCGAGGCAGAGCCGCCCGCGGCCGAGCGGCTCGACGAGGCCTTGCGCGCGGCGATGGCCGGCGCCTCGGTCAAGGATGCGGCCGCGGAAGTGGCCGCGCGCTATGGCCTGAAACGCCGCGACGTCTATGCCCGGGCGCTCGAGCTGAAACGCGAGGTGGTCTCGTGACGACCGAAACCCGCCAGGCCGCCCACCGCTTGGGCCATGTCGCCGAATGGCGCGCGGTGTGGCGGTTGCGACTTGCCGGCTATTCGATCCTGGCCCGGCGCTACAAGACCAAGCTCGGTGAAATCGACATCGTCGCGCGGCGCGGCGGCATCCTGGCCTTCGTCGAGGTCAAGGCGCGGATCGATGTCCCGACCGCCACGGACGCGCTGGGCGGGCGGCAGTTCGGCAGGGTGGCGCGGGCCGCCAGCCTGTTTTTGGCCCGCCATCCGCGATATGCGGCTCATTCGGTGCGTTTCGATGCCGTGCTGGTCGCGGGTCTCTGGCCGCGCCATCTGCCCGACGTCTGGCAGCCGCCGGAGTGATGCTTGTCGAGCCATGAGCAGGACATGCAGCAGAGGCTCGGCCGTCTGCGCGAGCTCTGCGCCGGGGCCGATGGGCGCGTCGATCTTTTGGAGGCGGCGCTGGCGCTCAGCGTGTTGCGCAGCGACACGGCGCCGGACCTTTCGCCCTTCCGACAGCACGTGGCGACCATGGCGTCCGATCTCGCCGACCTGGTGCGCCGCCGCGGCGCTTCGCCGGAGCAGCTCGCCGAGATCATTGCCCGGTCCTATGCCTACCGGGGCGACCGCGATTCCTACGACGACCTGCAGAATGCCGATCTTGTTCGCGTGATCGAGCGGCGCAAGGGCCTGCCGGTGGCGCTCTCGATCCTCTACCTCAACGTCGCCCGCGCCCAGGGCTGGGACGCCGAAGGCCTGGCCTTTCCCGCCCACTTCCTGATCCGGGTCGGCATCGACGGGGCGCGGCACGTGGTCGATCCCTTCCACGACGGCATGGTGCGCGATGCCGCCGACCTGCGCCTCCTGCTGCGGCAGGTGCTCGGGCCGGACGCCGAGCTGCATCCCCAGCATTTCGATCCGGTGTCCGATCGCGACGTGCTGCTGCGGCTCGAGAACAATGTCCGCCTGCGGCTCGCCAAGCGCGAGGACTGGGCGGGCGCGGCCCAGTCGCTCGAGCGCATGCTGGCGATCGCGCCGGACCGGCCGGAACTGCTGTTCGAAGCAGGCCAGCTCAACGCGCGCCTCGACAAGCGCCGTGCCGCCATCGCCGCCTTCCAGCGATTTCTCGACGTCGAGGGCGATACCGGCGATGCCGGATTGCGCCAGCGAGCGTCGGCCCTGTTGCAGGAATTGCGTCGCGGGCTTAACTGACGCGAACATTTGCCCGTGACCCATTTCCTCAGGACCAGCCCATGAAGCTCAACGTCGCCATCCAGATGGACCATGTGTCGACCATCGACATCGACGGCGATTTCGACCTTCGTGCTGGGGCTCGAGGCCGAGCGGCGCGGCTACGCGGTCTGGCACTACACGCCGCCCGAGCTGACCTTCCGCGATCGCAAGGTGATGGCGCGCGCCCAGCCGATGAAGCTGCGGCGCGAGAAGGGCAACCACTTCACTTTGGGCGCGCCCGAGATGATCGACCTGTCGACTCTCGACGTCGTGCTGCTGCGCCAGGATCCGCCGTTCGACATGTCGTACATCACGACGACGCACATCCTGGAGCACATCCATCCCAAGACGCTGGTGGTCAACGATCCGGCGAGCGTGCGCAATGCGCCGGAGAAGCTGTTCGTCACGCATTTCGACAACGTCATGCCGCCGACCCTGATCAGCTCCGATCCGCGCGCCATCCGCGCCTTCCGCGACGAGCACAAGGACATCATCCTGAAGCCGCTGTTCGGCAACGGCGGCGCCGGCGTGTTTCGCGTGCGGCCCGACGACGAGAACTTCAATTCGCTGCTCGAGATGTTCTCCCTGCGCAGCCGTGAGCCGGTGATCGCCCAGCGCTACCTGCCGGAGGTGCGCAAGGGCGACAAGCGCATCATCCTGATCGACGGCAAGGCGGTCGGCGTCATCAACCGCGTGCCGGCCGAAGGCGAGGCGCGGTCGAACATGCATGTCGGCGGCACGGCGCTGAAGGACACGATGACCCGGCGCGACCAGGAACTTTGCGACATCATCGGGCCGGAACTCGCCAAGCGCGGCCTGATCTTCGTCGGCATCGACGTGATCGGCGACTATCTCACGGAGATCAACGTCACCTCGCCGACCGGCCTGCAGCAGATCAACCGATTCGACGGGGTTTCGCTGGAAGCGCAGATCTGGGATCGAATCGAGGTGCGTTTTCAGGAGACGCGCGCGAGGACGCCGTGATCCGACGGTCGTTTCTCGCGCTGCTGGCTACGGTCCCCGCCGGTGCGGCGATGGCGCAGGATCTGTTCGTCCTCAAGCCCATCGTCAAGGCGGTGCGCGAGGGTGACGAGGAGAAGGTGCGCCAGGCGCTGCTGAAGGGCGAGAACCCCAATCAGGCCGACACGACGGGCCAGCCGCTTCTGGTGGTCGCCGTGATGGCGGGCCAAACCGCCGTCGTCGAGACGCTGCTGAAGGGCGGCGCCCTCGTCGATGCCACCGACAAGGAAGGCCACACGGCATTGTTCCAGGCGGCCCAGCGCGGCGACGGCGAAATGGCCGACATACTGCTGAAGCGCAACGCCAAGCCGAACGTGCAGAACCGTCAGGGCGTCACGGCGCTGATGGTCGCGTCCCGGGCAGGCTACACCGAGATCGTGCGCGCCTTGCTCGCCAGGAAGGCCGATCCCAACATGGCGGACTTCACCGGTCGCACGGCGCTCGCCTATGCGCGCCAGGCCGGGCGCACCACGGTCGAGGCCATGCTGCGCAAGGCCGGCGGACACGAGTGATGTCGTCGGCCAAAGCCGCGCCGATCTGGATTACCGGCGCGCTCGCCATCGATTCGGCCGAGATCGAGGAGACCTTCGTGCGGGCGACCGGTCCAGGGGGCCAGCACGTCAACACCACGTCGAGCGCCGTCCAGCTGCGCTTCGACGTGCGCCACTCGCCATCGCTGCCGGACGACGTGCGGCAGCGGCTGGAACGGCTGGCCGGCCGTCGGTTGACGCGCGACGGCGTGCTGGTGCTGATGGCGCAGGGCGAGCGCAGCCAGAAGCGCAACCGCGAGGAAGTGCTCGACCGCCTGGTGGCGCTGATCCGCGCCGCCGCCCGTCCGCCGGTGCCGCGCAAGAAGACGAAGACACCCAGGTCCAGCAAGCGGCGGCGCCTGGACGACAAGAAACGTCACGGCACCGTAAAGTCGCTGCGTGCCAGGCCGTCGCATGACTGACAATCTCTACCGTCGACCCATCAACAAAGAGGTGCCGCGTGGCAGACGTACGCAAGGAGACCGACAGTCTCGGCGAAGTGAGCGTCCCGGCCGACAAGCTGTGGGGCGCGCAGACCCAGCGTTCGCTGGAGCATTTCAGCATCGGCAAGGACCTCATCCCGCGCGAGATGATCACCGCCTACGCCATCCTGAAAAAGGCGGCGGCCAACGCCAACCATGACGGCAAGCGGCTCGACGACACCACGCACGGGCTGATCGTCAAGGTCTGCGACGAGATCCTGGCCGGCCAGCATCACGACATGTTCCCGCTGCACGTCTGGATGACCGGCAGCGGCACGCAGTTCAACATGAACGTCAACGAGGTGATGTCCAACCGCTGCTGCCAGCTCGCCGGCACGCCGCTCGGCTCGAAGAAGCCGGTCCATCCCAACGACCACGTCAACATGTCCCAGTCGTCGAACGACACCTTCCCGTCGGCGATGTACATCGCCGCGGCCACCAATGTCGTCGGCCGGCTGCTGCCCGCGGTCCAGGCGCTGCACGACGCGATCGACGCCAAGGCCAAGGAATGGGACTCGATCGTCAAGATCGGCCGCACCCATATGCAGGACGCCACGCCGATCACGCTCGGCCAGGAATGGTCGGGCTATGCCGGCATGCTGGCCGACAATATCGAGCGCATCCAGGACGCGCTGAAGGGCGTCTATCACTTGGCGCTGGGCGGCACGGCGGTCGGCACCGGCATCAACGCCGCGCCCGGTTTCGCCGAGGCGGCGTCGGCGGAGATCGCCAAGCTGACCAAGCTGCCGTTCGTGAGTGCGGCCAACAAGTTCACCGTGCAGGGCGCGCACGATGCGCTGGTCCAGCTTTCGGGCACGCTGCGCACGCTCGCGGTCTCGCTCTACAAGATCGGCAACGACATCAGGCTGATGTCGTGCGGCCCGCGCGCGGGCTTCGCCGAGCTCGAGATTCCGGAGAACGAGCCCGGCTCGTCGATCATGCCGGGCAAGGTCAATCCGACCCAGGCCGAGGCGCTCACCATGATCGCGGTGCAGGTGATGGCCAACGACGTGGCGGTGGGGTTCGGCGGCGCCGGCGGCTATCTCGAGATGAACGTCTACAAGCCGCTGATGATCTTCAACATCACGCACTCGATCACCATCATGACCGACGGCTGCACCAACTTCCGCAAGTTCCTGGTCGAGGGCACCAGGCCCAACCTCAAGAAGATCAAGGAATACGTCGATCGCTCGCTGATGCTGGTGACGGCGCTGGCGCCGGTCATCGGCTACGACAAGGCTTCCAGGATCGCCCACTACGCGATGGACAACGATCTTACCCTGAAGGCCGCCGCGCTGAAGCTGGGCTTCGTGAGCGAGACCGAGTTCGACCGCATCGTCGACCCGACCAAGATGGTCAGGCCCTACGTCGCGACGGAGTAGTCGTCAGCGCTCGACGATCCACTGCCGCTCGGTGATGAAGCGGGCGGCAGCCAGGCCCATCGCCATTGCGCCGACGATGAAGAAGCACACGGCGCCCGCCTGGACGGCGGCAAGCATGTCGCCCTGGTTCAGCATGACGATGGTCTGGAACGCATAGATGCCGGGGGTCATGATGATGATGCCCGGCACGGTGAGCGCGATGCGCGGCTCGCGCAAGGCCGCGCGCGCCAGCGAGGCGAGCAACCCGACCGCGAGTGCGCCCAGGAACGTGGCCGGCGGCAGCGCCAGGCCGAGATCGTGCAGCACCAGGCGAAGGTCGTTGCCCGCCAGCGAGAGGACGCCGACGGCGAGCACGGTGCGCAGCGAGCTGTTGTAGAGGATGGCGAAGCCGCAGCCGCCGGCGAAGCTGGCGACGGCCCGCCACAACACCGCCGCGAGCTCGACGCCGTGCGGCGCGCTCGCGGCGGGGGCGTTGCTGAAACCGGCGATGGCGGCCACGACCGACAGGCCGAACGCCGCGGCCAGCAGGATGAGGGTGCCGTAGAAAAGCCGCGCCATTCCCGCCACCGTCTGGTGTTGCAGCAGATCGAGCAGGGAAGCGACCAGGGGGAAGCCGGGCACGAGGAACAGCACCGAGGAGATGAAGCCGACCGCATGGGAAGGCTCGAATCCCCTGGTGGAAAGGCCTGCAACGACCAGACAGTAGAAGCCCGAGGCGATGATCGCGCACAGCGTCGTCACGGCGTACTGGTTGAGGCGGCGGCGGAACATCAGCATGCGCGCGGCCTGGCCGAGGCCGCCGGCGGCGATCGCCGCGGCGGTCCCCAGCATGTCGCCGCCGTTCAGGTAGGAGAAGGCGCCGGAGGCGAGGCCGATCGCGGCGGCGACCGTGACGACCGAATTGAGCGGCGGGACGGCTTCGATGGCGTCGAGGTCGGCGGCCAGGTCCTTGGGCGCAAGGTCGGGACGGCGCGTGCGCGCGAGGCGTTCGAGGGCGCCGATGCGCCAGGCATTGATGCCGAGCGGCGCCACGTCGCTGGCGAGCGTCACAGACTCGCCGCCCTGCCGGACGGTGGCGGTCATGCCGTCGATGGTGATGTGCAGCGACAGGCTCTCGATGCCCATGCTGCTGGCCAGCAGGCCCATCGCCTCGCGCACGCGAAACGCCGTGTCGCCGGCCCGCAGCATCAGGCTGCCGAAGCGCAGCAGCACTTCCAGCGCTTCACTCAGCATTGTCTTTTGCTCCGGCATCGCCTGACTGCCGGTTGTCAGACGGTCTGCAGCCCCAGCACCGCCGCCGTGTCCTTGCGCACCCGCTCCGTCAGCGCCGCGTCGGTCTTGAGGTCGTGCCCGTACGACGGGATCATCTCCTTGAGCTTGGGTACCCAATGGCCGACGAGCCGCTCATGGAAGCAGTTCTCCAGCATGTGGACCATGATCCAGACGGCGGTGGAGGCGCCGGGCGAGGCGCCGAGCAGGGCCACGATCGAGGAGTCCGCCGAGTGCACGATCTCGGTGCCGAACTCCAGCGTGCCGGTGCGGACCTTGTCCTTGCGGATGATCTGCACGCGCTGGCCGGCGACGTCGAGCTCCCAGTCGGCCTCCTTCATGTTGGGATAGAACTCGCGCAGCGCCTTGAAGCGATGGCCCGAGCTCTGGAACACCTGGCCGACCAGGTATTCCTCGAGCGGGAAGTTGTCGCGCGCCACGGCCAGCAGCGGCAGGATGTTGGCCGGCCGGATCGACAGCGGCAGGTCGAGCAGCGAGCCGTGCTTGAGGAACTTGGTCGAGAAGCCGGCATAGGGCCCGAACAGCAGCCAGCGCTTGCCGTCGATGATGCGCGTGTCGAGATGAGGCACCGACATCGGCGGCGAGCCGGCCGCCGCCATGCCGTAGACCTTGGCCGTGTGGCGTTCGGCGATCTCGGGCTTGCCGCAACGCAGCCAGATGCCGCTCACCGGGAAGCCCGCGAAGCCCTTGGCTTCGGGGATGCCGGACTTCTGCAACAGCGTGATCGCCGCACCGCCGGCGCCCAGGAAGACGTAGCGCGCACCGATGCGCCGCGTCTCGCCGGTCTTTTCGTTCCTGACGTCGAGCTGCCAGCCTTCGCCGACCGGCCGGCGCTGCAGGCCGGTCACCTCGTGCGAGAAATGCACGGTGAAGCCGTCCAGGCGCTTGAGGTAATCCAGCAGGTTCTTGGTGAGCGCGCCGTAGTTCACGTCGGCGCCGATCACCATGCGCGTGGCGGCGATGAGCTGCTTGGGATCGCGGCCTTCCATGATGAGCGGCGCCCATTCGGCGATCTTGGCGTGATCCTCCGAATACTCCATGCCGCGATAAAGGTGGTGGGCGCTCATCGCGGCGTGGCGCTTCTTCAGGAAAGCGACGCGATCGGCGCCGATCACGAAGCTCATGTGCGGCACGGGATGGATGAAGGAATCGGGCGAGGCGATCGCGCCTTTCTTGATGAGGTACGACCAGAACTGGCGCGACATGTCGAACTCGACATTGACCTCGAGCGCCTTGGCGATGTCGACGCTGCCGTCCTTGCGCATCGGCGTGTAGTTCAGCTCGCAGTTGGCGGCGTGGCCGGTGCCGGCGTTGTTCCAGGCGCCGGAGCTTTCCTGGGCCTCGCCGGGCATGCGCTCGACGATCTCGATCTTGAGATGCGGCTGCAGCTCCTTCAGGAACACCGCGAGCGTCGTGCTCATGATCCCGGCGCCCACCAGGACGACGTCGGCGGTCATGACCTCGTTGCTGTCGCTCATGCGATTTCCCCCGAAAGGACTATGTGGCGCGCCTGAATGGGACCGCCACGTCCTGCTCCAGCACGACATAGACGCGGCGCCACGGCTTGTCGTCGATCAGTTTCCAGGTATGGCCGCCGCCGGCCGTGTCCTCGGCCAGCAGGATGTCGCCCGGCGCCAGCCTGAAGTGCTGGCCGCCGCGCGTCTGGAAATCGAGGGTCCCGCTCAAGGTGATGACGAGCTGGCGGGCCGGGGCGGTGTGCCAGGCGAGCGTGCCGCCCGACGCGGTTTCCTGGAACGAGGCATGGGCGGTGTCGAGCTTGCCGCTGAGTAGATCGCCGTGTACCCCGGGCTCGAGCTCGATCCAGCCCTCCTCGAAATGCGAATTCTCGTCTTCGCCGGTCCAGATACGAACGCACCGGATCATCGCGCTGTCCCTTGTTTTCTCGACAACGGGGGTGGTGGCTGACCGTAGTATGGGCCTGTTCGACTGGCAAGAAACCCGGGCGTTCCAGCAGCGCGCCGCGCCGCCTGAAAACGGCAGACGCCCCGGACATCGGATGCTATATCCGCCGCCACGTCCCCGTAGCTCAGCCGGATAGAGCAGCGGTTTCCTAAACCGGAGGTCGGAGGTTCGAATCCTCTCGGGGACGCCATTCCTTCGACCGCCTCAGGGCGTCGTGCTGGCGGCCTCCGCTGCCGGCGCCGGCTTGGTCTTCTTGCGCCGTTCCTCGAAGCGCTGCAGCACCGTGAAGAACGACGGCACGAACAGCACGGCGAGGCAGGTCGAGGCGATCATGCCGCTGAACACCGCAGAGGCCGAGCGAAATGCGCGAGTTCGCGCCGGCGCCGGTCGCCGTCACCAGCGGCACCACGCCCAGGATGAAGGCGAACGAGGTCATCAGGATGGGCCGGAAGCGCGTGCGGGCGGCCTCGACGGCGGCCTCGACGATCGGCTTGCCCTCGACCTTGCGGGCGTCGCGCGCCACCTCGACGATCAGGATGGCGTTCTTGGCGCCGAGCGCGATCAGCAGCATCAGGCCGATCTGGGTGTAGAGGTTGTTGGCGAGGCCGAGGCTGCCCAGCGCGATCGCCGGGCCGATCAGCGCCAGCGGCACCGCGAGGATCACGGCGAGCGGCGCGATCCAGCTTTCGTACTGCCCGGCCAGGCAGAGATAGACCAGCAGGATGGCCAACCCGAACACATAGAGCAGCTGGTTGCCGACGATGTTCTCCTGGTAGGACATCGCCGTCCATTCGTAGCCGGTGCCCGGCGGCAGGGTCTGGTTGGCGATCTGGTCCATCAGGTCGATCGCCTCGCCGGAGCTGAAGCCCTCGGCCGGCGCGCCGACGATCGCGGCCGACGGATAGAGATTGTAGAGGCTGATCAGCGGCGGTCCCGAATCCTGCTGGAGCGTCGCCAGGGCGCCGATCGGCACCATCTGGCCGTCGGCGTTGCGCACCTGCAGCCGCAATATGTCCTCGGGCTTGGTGCGGTACTGCGAATCGGCCTGCAGGAAGACCTGCAGGGTGAGGCCGAACTTGTTGAAGCGGTTGACGAAGGCCGAGCCGAGGTACGACGAGAGCGTGGTGAAGACCTCGCCGATCGACACCTTCAGGGTCTCGGCCTTTGAGCGGTCGATGTTGACCCGCACGTGCGGCGCGCCGGCGCGGAAGGAGGTGACGAGGTTGGCCAGGCCCGACTGCGTGCCGGCCTGCTCGATCACGTTGGCCGTGGCGTTCTGCAGCTTGACGTAGTCGAAGCTGCCGTCGCGCTGCTCGACCTGCATCTGGAAGCCGCCGGCATTGCCGATGCCCTGGATCGCCGGCGGTACCAGCGGGAAGGCGCGGCCGTCCTGCAGCGACTGGGTCTCGCGCGCGATGTGCATGACGATCGAGCGCAGGTCCTCCCCCTCCTTGCCGGCGCGCACGCCCCAGTCCTTCAGGATCACATAGGCGACGCCGGCATTGGCCAGGGCCGAGTTGCTGTCGAGCACCGAGAGGCCGGCCAGCGCCACGACATGCTCGACGCCGGGCGTCGCCTGGGCGATGGCGCTCACCTGGTCGAGGGCGACGCCGGTGCGCTCCAGCGAGGCGCCGTCGGGCAGCTGCACGCCGATCAGCAGGTAGCCCTGGTCCTCGTTGGGAATGAAGGCGCCGGGCAGGCGCGCGACGCCCCAGCCGCCCACGCCCGCCAGGACGAGGGCCAGCAGCACCATGAGGCCGGCGTGTCGCACCATGTTGCCGACCAGCCAGGCATAGCCGTTCTCGACGCGCTGGTAGACGTTGTTGAAGCCGCGGAAGAAGAAGTTGCGCTTCTCGGGCGGCGTCGCGGGCCTGCAGCCACATGGCGCACTGCGTGGGCTTGAGCGTCGCGGCATTGATGGCGCTGATGAAGGCGGTCGCGGCGATGACCAGCGCGAACTGCGCGAACATCTTGCCGGTCAGGCCGGGCACGAAGGCTGCCGGCAGGAACACCGACATCAGCACCAGGGTGATGCCGATGACCGGCCCGAACAGCTCGTCCATCGCCTTGATGGCGGCGTCGTGGGGCGTCATGCCGCGCTCGATATGGCGGGCCACGCCTTCGACGATCACGATCGCGTCGTCGACGACGATGCCGATCGCCAGCACGATGCCGAACATGGTCGTCGTGTTGATGGTGAAGCCCAGCGCCGCCATGGCGGCGAAGGCGCCGATGATCGTCACCGGGATCGTGGTCGCCGGAACCAGCATGGCCCGCCAGTCCTGCAGGAAGATCACGATCACGATCAGCACCAGGATGCCGGCCTCGCCCAGGGTCATGAACACCTCGTTGACCGAGGCCTTCACGAACTTGGTCGTGTCGAACGGCACTTCGTAGACCAGGCCTTCCGGGAACGCCTTGGCGAGCGTGGCCATCTTGGCCCGGACCGCGGTCGCGACGTCGAGCGCGTTGGCGTCGGGCAGCTGGTAGATGGCGATGCTGGCGTTCGGCTTGCCGTTCAGCTTGGAGGTTTGCGCATAGGTCTGGGCGCCCAGCTCGACTCGCCCGATGTCCTTCAGCCGCAGGATGCGGCCGCCGTTGCCCTGAGCCGTCTTGACGATGATGTTGCCGAATTCCTCGGGTGTGCTGAGGCGCCCCTGGATGTCGACGGTGAACTGGAAGGCCTGATCCTTGGGCGCCGGCGGCGTGCCGACCTGTCCCGCCGTCACCGGCTGGCTCTGCTCCTGGATGACCCGGCTGACCTCCGACGGCGTCAGGCCGTAGCTATAGAGCTTCTGCGGATCGAGCCAGACACGCATCGAATACTGGCCGACGCCCAGCACGTTGACGTTGCCGACGCCCGGCAGGCGCGACAGCTCGTTGACCAGGTTGATGGTCGCGAAGTTGCTGAGATAGAGGCTGTCGAAGCGCCCGTCCGGCGAGTTCAGCGACACGATCTGCAGGATCGACGTCGACTTCTTCTCGACCGTGAGGCCCTGTGCCTGCACCGAGGCGGGCAGCGAGGCCAGCGCCGTGCTGACCCGGTTCTGCACCAGCACCTGCGCGAAGTCGAGGTCGGTGCCGATGGCGAAGGTCACCGTGAGCGTGTAGGTGCCGGCATCGGTGCTGTACGACTGCATGTAGATCATGCCTTCGACGCCGTTCACCTGCAGCTCGATCGGCAAGGCGACATTCTCGACCACGGTCTTGGCGCTGGCGCCCGGATAGGTCGTCGTCACCTGCACGGTGGGCGGCACGATATTGGGGTACTGGGCGATCGGCAGGGTGGCGAGTGCCACGCCGCCGATCAGCACGATGACGATCGCCAGCACATTGGCCAGGACCGGCCGATTGATGAAAAACGCGGAAATCATCGGGGGAAATCCGGCCGGTTACTTGGCAGGCGCAGCCGGCGGCGCGGCCGCCGGCGGTGTGGCGGCGGGCGGAGTGGCAGCCGGTGCCGGGGCGGCCGGTGCGGTCGATGCCGGTGCGTATCCCGGTGCGCCCGGTGTCGCGCTGGGCGGCGGCGTGGCGATGGTGGTTTCCTTGGGCACCACCTTGCCGCCGGGGACCGCCCTGCCGTTGGTCGTCAGCACGACCCGATCGTCGGCGGTGAGGCCGGTCGCGATCACGCGCAGGCCGCCGACCAGCAGCTGGCCCAGGGTGACGCGGCGCTGCTCGACGACGTTGTCCTTGTTGACGACCAGCACGTACTTGCCGGCCTGATCCTCGGCCACGACGCGGTCGGGGATGATGAAGTCCTTCGAGGCGGCTAGCGCCGTTGGCAGCCGGATGCGGGCGAAGAAACCCGGCAGCAGGTCGCGATTGGGATTGTCGAACAGGCCGCGCACCAGGACCGTGCCGGTCGTCGGATCGATTTCAGGCGACACGTAGTTCAGGAAACCCTGGTGGGGGAAGCCCTCTTCGTCCATCAGGCCGATATCGAGCGGTATCTTGCTGAATTCCTCGATCGTCAGGCGGTGTTTGAGCTTGTCGCGGATATTGAGGACGTCCTGTTCGCTCAGGTTGAATTCGACGTAGATCGGGTTGAGCTGGACGATGGTGGCGAGCTTGGTGGCGACGCCGTTGCCGACCAGCTCGCCGACCGAGATCAGATGCTTGGTGACGACACCGTCGAACGGCGCGACCACGGTGGTGTAGCCCAGGTTGGTCTGGGCGATGACCAGGTTGCCCTCCTGGTTCTCGACGTTGGCGCGCGCCGAATCGCGCTTGGCCTTGGCCTGGTCGTAGGTGTTCTGCGCCGTGACGTTCTGGCGCAACAACGTCTCCTGGCGGGTGAACTCGGCCTCGGCGTTCAAGAGCTGCGCCTTGGCCGAATCGAGCTCGGCCTGGGCCTCCTTGACCTTGGCCTGGTACATGGTCTGCTCGATCACGAAGAGCGTGTCGCCCTTCTTCACGAAGCCGCCGTCGGTGTAGTTGATCGAGGTCAGGAAGCCCTCGACGCGGGCCACCAGATCGACCGTGTTGAAGGCCACCGTGTTGCCGGTCTGCACCTCGTAGGGCTGGACTTCCCGCTGCAGCGGCTTGGCGACGCTGATCTCCGGCGGCGGCGGCGGCTGGAACTTGTTCTCGGGCTTGCAGCCCGCCAGGGCGGCGGCCAGCAAAGGCAGCAAAATCAGGCCGCGATACAACATGGCTCGGACGACGCTCCCCGCGGATACTGGTCGCAAGCGTTAGCGCATCCGTCCCCGGATTGCCACCGCGCAAGCCTCAGGCGAAAGGGTATGGCCCGTCGAAATCACCGATATAGCTCGTATGCGTGACCATGACGCCGTCGCGCCACCAGTGCAGCAGGCAGGCCGGCGGCTCGCGGAAGGACGCGGGTTGCGCGTCAGGACGAAGGCGCAGTGCAATTTGTGTCGCCGTGCTCGGGCACGAGCACAGCAGGGTGCCCGCCCAGCGCTGCAGGATGGGCCGATGGACGTGGCCGCACAGCACACGCTCGACATTGGCGAAACGGCCGATCACCGCCGCGATGCGTTCCGGCCGCCGGCACATGTACTTGTCGAGATAGGGGATGCCGCAGGCGATCGGCGGATGATGCATCAGCACGACGGCAGGCGCGCCCTGCGTGGCCGCGAGCGCCGTCTCGAGCCACGCCAGGCCCGCCTCGTCGACCTCGCCGTGATGGTCGCCCGGCACCGTCGTGTCGAGGGCAATGATGCGCACGGCATGGCGATCGATGAGGTAATGCTTGGGGCCGCTCGCCGGCAGATAGGCGTGCTCCGGGAAACATCGCGCCAGGACCTCGCGGTCGTCGTGGTTGCCCGGCATCAGCAGGTGGGGCAGCTCGAGCCCGGCCAGCAGCGCGCGCAACGAGGCGTATTCGGCCACAAGTCCTTCATCGACCAGGTCGCCGGTGATCAGCACGAGATCGGGCCGGGGATCGAGCCGGTTCAGGTGCTCGATGGCCTCGGCGAGCATGCGGTTGGAATCGACGGCGTCCTTGTAGCGTTCGCCGGCCGGACGTACGTGAAGATCGGAGATCTGCGCCAGCAGCATCACCGCCTCAGGCCCGCCGGAAGATCAGCGACAGGTTGTTGGCCGGCATCTCGACGATTTCCGGCGCGCCGAAGTCGTTGTCGCGGGCGCAGGCCGCCACATCCTCGAGATCGCGCACGCCCCAGGCCGGGTTGCGTCGCCGCAGGTCGCGATCGAAGGCCTCGTTGCTCGGCGCCGTATGCCGGCCGCCGCGGCGGTAGGGTCCGTAGAGATAGAGGAGTCCGTCGGCCGGCAGCACGCGGGCCGCGCCGGCGATCAGGCCGGTGGCCGCCGCCCACGGCGAAATATGGATCATGTTGCAGCAGAGCACGACGTCTGCCGTGCCGACCGGCCATGCGGCCGCCTCAGCATCGAGCGCCACGGCCGGGCGGACATTGGCGAGGCCGGTCGTGTGCGCCCAGTCGTCGATGCTGGCGCGGGCGTCGGCATCGGGATCGCTCGGCTGGAAGACGAGGTTGGGCAAGGCGGCGGCGAAATGCATGACGTGCTCGCCCGAGCCGCTGGCGACTTCCAGCACGAGGCCTTCGGCCGGCAGGTGCTGGCGCAACACGTCGAGGATGGGTTGGCGATTGCGGGCGACGGCGGGCGCGTGGCGTCTCATTGCGCGGCCTGGATGGCGCGCCAGATGTGGGCGGGCGTGGCCGGTCCCTCGAAGGCGCGAACGCCGAGCGGTGCGAGGGCATCGAGGATGGCGTTGGCGATGGCGGGAAAGGCCGCGATCGCGCCCGCCTCGCCGCAGCCCTTCACGCCCAGCGGATTGGTCGTGCACGGCGTGCCGTTGAAGCCGAGGTCGAACGACGTGAGGTCGTCGGCGCGCGGCATGGCGTAATCCATGAACGAGGCGGCCACCATCTGCCCGGATTGCCCATCGTAGGTCGCGTGCTCGAGCAGCGCCTGGCCGACGCCCTGCGCCATCGCACCGTGCGCCTGGCCGGACGCGATCATCGGATTGACCAGCACGCCGTAGTCGTCGACCGCGGTGTAGCGCGCCAGCGCGACCCGGCCGGTGTCGCGATCGATCTCGACCTCGACGACATGGGCGCCGTTGGGAAAGGTCAGGTGCTCGCGTTTCCACGCATGATAGGTGTCGAGCGGCTTGTTCTTCTTTCGGCCGATCGCCGCAACCTCCAGGAGTCCGATGGCGCGGTCGGTGCCCGAGACGACGAAGCGGCCGTCCTCGAAGCGGATGTCGGCCTCGGCCGCCTCCAGCGCATCGGCGGCGAGCGCCGTGCCCTTGGCGATGATCTCGTCCGAGGCGCGCCACATCGCCGTGCCGCCCATGTAGGTCGCGCGCGAGCTGCCGTGGCCGCCGCCGGCCACGATCAGGTCGGTGTCGCCCTGGCAGAGCCGGATGCGTTCGTTGGGCACGCCCAGGCGATGGGCGAGGATCTGCGGGAACGTCGTCTCGTGGCCCTGGCCGATATGCTGCGTGCCGGTGATCAGCGCGACCGTGCCGTCGGGCTCGAAGCGGATGTCGACATTCTCGTCCGGCGAGCCGCCGGTTCCCTTGATGTGGTAGGCGAAGCCCAGGCCGCGCAGCCTGCCCTCGGCTTCGCTTCGCCGGCGTCGTTCGGCGAAGCCCGAATAATCGGCGCGCGCCAGCGCCTGGTCGAATGTCTCGGCGAAGGTGCCGCTGTCGACCTGGAAGCCGAAGCTGTTGGTCATCGGCATGGCGTCGGCCGGCACCATGTTGAGGCGTCGCAGCTCGGCGCGGTCGAAGCCATGCTGCTGGGCCGCGGCGTCGATCAGGCGTTCCAGGATGTTCACCGTCTCGGCGAAGCCCGGCCCGCGCGTGACGCCGATCGGTGCGGTGTTGGTGAGGACGGCCACGACATGGAGCGCGATCGCCGGGATGCGGTACACCGTGCCCTGCAGATGGACGTACTGGTAGGTCTGCACGCCGCCGCCGGCGCCCGCCATGTAGGCGCCGAGATTGGCGATGCTGGAAACCTTCAGCGCCAGGAACTTGCCCGCGGCGTCGAGCGCCAGCGCGGCCTCGGCCTGCATGTCGCGCGCGGCGTGGTCGGCCAGGAACACCTCGCTGCGGCTCGCGATCCATTTCACCGGCCGGCCGACGCGCCGGGCCGCCCACAGCATCAGGACGTGCTCGGCGTAGGCGAAGTTCTTGGCGCCGAAGCCGCCGCCGACGTCGGGCGCGATGAAGCGCACGTCCTTGGCCTCGACGCCCAGCGCACGCGCCACGTGGTTGCGGTTGATGTGGATGTTCTGGCTCGAGGCGTGCAGCGTGTAGCGGCCGCTCGCCGGGTCGAACCGGCCGATGCAGCCGCGCGGCTCCATCGGGTTGGTGACGATGCGATGATTGTCGAGCGTCAGGCTGACGATGTGCGCCGCCTTGGCGAAGGCCGCCTCGGCGCCGGCGGCGTCGCCGGTGCGCCAGTCGATGCAGACGTTGCCCGGCACCTCGTCGGAGATGAGCGGAGCGCCGGGCGCCCGCGCGGCGTCGCCCGACGTGACGGCGACCAGCGGCTCGTAGTCGACTTCGATCAGCTCCGCTGCGTCGAGCGCCTGGGCGTGGGTCTCGGCCACGACCAGCGCCACCGGCTCGCCGGCAAAGCGCGCCTTGCTGCCGGCGATCAGCGGCTGCGGCGCGAAGATGAAGGGTTCGCCGGTCTGGACGTTGGCTTCGGCGTAGGGGCGGAGCGGCCCCAGCCCGTCGGTCGCCGCGTCGGCCGCCGTGAGGACGGCCAGCACGCCCGGCGCGCGTCGGGCGGCGTCGATCTCGACGGCGCGGATCCGGGCATGCGCATGCGGCGAGCGCAGGACGACGGCATGCGCCAGCCGGTCGAAGCGCAGGTCGTCGAGATAGGCGCCGCCGCCGGTGATGAAGCGCGCATCCTCGCGCCGCCTGGGCGAATCGCCGATCGTGGATCTGGTCATGTCCTGAGCTTCTCCGCGTTCTCGGCCTGCCGCTTCTCGTCCCACCAGTCGCTCGCCTGCAGTTTCCAATAGATGAGCTGGGTCGCCAACCGGCCCAGCGGACCGCCGGCCCATGCCGTGCCGAACGGAGCGAAAAGCTTCCAGCGGTCGTCCTCGCCCAGAATGCCGGCGGCTATAACATCGGCACCCGCGGCGGTCTGGGCAAGCCCGTGGCCGCCGAAGGCCGAACAGACCCAGAGGCCGGGCTCGATCTCGCCGATCTGGGGCATCATGTGCGGCGCATAGCCCATGATGCCGGGCCAGGCATATTCGATCCTGACGCCATCGAGCTCCGGATAGACCGAGACGATATCGCCGCGCATCATGTCGCGCAGCCCGGGCGGTTCGCGCGTGTCGGTGGTGATGCGGCCGCCCCACAGCAGCCGGTCGCCGTCGACGATGCGATAATAGTCGCCGGCGCGGCGCGTGTCGGAGATCGCGCCGGTCCAGCGCAGGACGCGGGCGAGCCCGGGGCCGATCTTCTCCGTCACGGCGACATAGGTCGCCACCGGCAGCACGGCGCGCGCGATTCGCGGCTGCACCCGGCCGAGATCGGCATTACCGGCCAGCACGACGTGGCGCGCCGCGATCTCGCCGCCTGCCGTGCGCAGGCGCCAGCCGGCGCCCTGCCGGTCCAGCCCGGCGGCCTCGCTACGTTCATGCACGCGTCCGCCCCGTCGTTCGATATCGCCGGCGAGGGCCAGGGCGAGATTGAGCGGATGAATGTGAAACGACTGCGGATCGTGAATCGCCTGATGGTAGCGCGTGCTGGCGATCAGCGCACGGACGCGCGCGGTCTCCCACGGCTCGAAGCTGGCGCCGAGCTTTTCGGCGAGGGCGCGCGTGCGATCGGCGAAGCCTGCGCCCTGGTCGGTGCGCGAGACCGTGAGCTTGCCCATACCCATGAGGATCTGGCCCATGCGGATATCGGGCCGGTTCAAGTCGTCGAGGGCGGTGCGCACGATCGCCACGCCGCGCTGCGACTGCGCGTAGAGCCTGCGCGCGTGATCGAGGCCCAGCCTGTCGATCAGCGCCGCCGAGCGGGCGGCGAAGCCTGCGCCGACAAAGCCGCCGTTGCGGCCCGAGGCGCCCCAGCCGATCCTGCGGCGCTCGACAAGGACGACCTTGCGTCCGCCCATCGCCAGCAGCCGCGCCGTGTGCAGGCCGGCGAAGCCCGCGCCCACGACCGCGACATCGGCCTCGACCTTGCCGGCAAGCGGCGGACGGTCCGGGCTCGAATCTCGCGTGGCGGCATACCAGCTTGCCGGATAGTCGGTGTCGGCCATTCTGCGGTCTTTCTCCGCGACAAGAGGTGACACGGCAAGGCTTGCGCGGTCACCTGCTCTGTCGCACTAAAGATCATTCAATCCGGAGGAAGTATGTCGCTCGATTTCGATGCAGTGGTCATCGGCGCCGGATTCGGCGGCCTGTACATGCTGCACCGCCTGCGCCTGAAAGGCTTCAGGGTCCGGGTGTTCGAGTCCGGCAAGGGTGTCGGCGGCACCTGGTACTGGAACCGCTATCCCGGCGCGCGCTGCGACGTCGAAAGCGTCCAGTATTCCTACCAGTTCTCGCCCGAACTGCAGCAGGAATGGGAATGGTCGGAGCGCTACGCCACCCAGCCCGAGATCCTGCGCTATGCCAACCACGTCGCCGACCGCTTCGACCTGCGCCGTGACATCCGCTTCGAGACCCGGGTCACCAGGGCCTCGTTCGACGAGACGGCGCACGCCTGGACGGTCGAGACCGACAAAGGGGATCGCCTGACCGCCCGCTTCGTCATCACCGCGATGGGCTGCCTGTCGTCGCCCAACACGCCGAAGATTCCGGGGTTGGAGGATTTCGAGGGGCCGACCTATCACACCGGCAACTGGCCGCACGAGGGCGTCGACTTCACCGGCAGGACGGTGGGCATGATCGGCACCGGCTCGTCGGCGATCCAGTCGATCCCGATCATCGCGCGCGAGGCGAAGCACCTCACCGTGTTCCAGCGCACCGCCAACTACATGGTGCCGGCGCACAACAAGCCGCTCGATCCGGCCTATGTCAGTGAGGTCAAGGCGAACTACGAGGAGATGCGCCGCCGCGCGAAGAAAATGCCGGCGGGCATCGACTTCGCGTTCAATCCAGCCTCGGCGATCGAGACCGACGAGGCCGAGCGCAGACGCCTCTTCGAGGAGCGCTGGAACTACGGCGGCCTGGGCTTCATGGGCTCGTTCTCCGACCTGCTGCTGAACGCCGAGTCGAACCGGACGGCGGCTGACTTCGTGCGCGCCAAGATCCGCGACGTGGTGAAGGATCCCGCGCTCGCCGACAAGCTCACGCCGACCAACGTCATCGGCTGCAAGCGGCTCTGCGTCGATACCGGCTACTGGCAGACCTTCAACCAGCCGCACGTCACCCTGGTCGATGTGAGCGATGCGCCGATCGAACGCATCACTGCCAACGGCCTGCGCGTGAAGGGCAAGGACTACACGTTCGACTGCCTGGTGCTCGCCACCGGCTTCGACGCCATGACCGGCGCGCTGCTCAGGGTCGACATTCGCGGCCGCGGCGGCCGCTCGCTGCAGGACAAGTGGAAAGAGGGGCCCAAGGCCTATCTCGGCCTCACCATGGCGGGCTTCCCCAATCTTTTCACCATCACCGGTCCGGGCAGCCCGTCGGTGCTGACCAACATGCTGCCGTCGATCGAACAGCACGTCGAATGGATCGCCGACTGCATCGAATACCTGCGCTCGCGCGGCGCCACCCTGATCGAAGCGAGCCGCGACGCCGAGGAAGCCTGGGTCGGCCATGTCGGCGAGGCGGCCGGCGGCACGCTGCGCTCGACCTGCAGCTCGTGGTACGTCGGCGCCAACATCCCCGGCAAGCCGCGCGTCTTCATGCCTTATATCGGCGGCTTCCCCGCCTACATCGAACGCTGCGAGGCCGTGGTGAAGAACGGCTACGAGGGCTTCTCCTTGTCATCCTGACGCAATAGCCTCGCCGTCGCTGCGTGGATCGGCGCCGCCGGACAGCACCCCGGTCACCGGATCGATCGTGATGCCCTGCGCATGGCCTGCCGCTTCGTTCCAGTCGCCCCAGCGGTCGACCAGATGGCCGCGCCGCTCGAGTTCGGCGATCGTCTCCGGCGGGAAGCGGCCTTCGATGTGCAGGGTGTCGCGCGCCTCGAGGAGGCCGAAACGGCCGGACAGGAAGCGCGGCATGTCGAGCGCCTGCTGGATGTCGAGGCCGTGGTCGATCATGGCCAGGTAGGTCTGCAGGTGGATCTGCGGCTGCCCGTCGGCACCCATGCAGCCCAGCACGCTCCACAGCTTGTCGTTCCGGAAGCCGAGCGAGGCGATCAGCGTGTGCAACGGCGTCTTGCCCGGCTCGACCTTGTTGGGACTCTTGGGATCGAGCGAGAAATAGGCCGAACGGTTCTGCAGCACCACGCCGGTGCGGCCGGCGACCACCGCGGCGCCGAACACGCCATAGAGCGAATGGACCAGCGACGCCGCGTTGCCGTCGCGATCGACGGCGGCGATGTAGACCGTGTCGCCGGTCAGGCTGCCGTAGGACGGGATGCGGTCCCACGGCAGGGCGCGGGCCGGATCCATCAGGGCGCGCCGTTCGCCGGCATATTTCTTGGAGATCAAACGCTCCATCGGCACGTGGGCGAAGCGCGGGTCGGCGACATGGCGGTCGCGATCGTGATAGGCGAGCTGCTTGGCCTGCACCATCAGATGCACCGCATCGGCGCCGAGCAACGGCTTGCGATGCATTTCCAGGGGCTCGAGCAGGTTCAGCATTTCCAGCACGGCGAAGCCCTGGGTCGGCGCCGGCGTCTCGTAGATCGTGACGTCGCGATAGCTGCCCTTGATCGGCTCGCCCCAGCGCGCCGCCTGCGCCAGGAGATCGTCCCGCGTGAAGAGCCCGTCGTTGGCGTCGGAGTAGCGCAGAAGCTCGCGCGCCACCTCGCCGTCGTAAAAGCCGTACCAGCCGTCGCTGGCGATGGCTTCCAGCGTGCGCGCGAGGTCGGGATTGGTGAGGGTGGGCTCGTCTTTCAGGAAGATCGCCGCGGCTTCGGGACTCTTCGCCAGCTCCGAGCGCGCCATGTCACGCCAATGGGCAAGCCGGGCGCCCATCGGAAAGCCTTCGCGGGCATAGCCGATGGCGCTTTCGAGACAGCGCTTGAGCGGCAGCCGCCCGTAGGCGGCATGCGCCATGCCCCAGCTCGCGACAGAGCCGGGCACCGTCAGCGTGCCGGGCAGCACGCCGCGATAGGGAACTTCATTCAGCCCGCGTTTCCTGAAAGCGTCGATGGTGCCGCGCGAGGTCGCGCGCCCGCCGCCGTCGATGTAGCGCACGGCCTTGGCGCGGGCATCGTAGATCAGCCAGAAGGCGTCGCCGCCGATCCCGGTCATGTGCGGATAGAGAACCGACAGCGCGGCGCTGGCGGCGACGGCGGCATCGATCGCCGAGCCGCCCTCGCGCAGTATCTCCGCGCCAGCCTGCGAGGCCAGCGCATGCGGGCACGTCACCATGCCGTTCGACGAAAGAGTGGCCGGACGGCCGGCGCGAATGTCCATCATGATGCTTTCGTTAACAGAGCATCGTCGGCAATGTCATCAGGACGAGCAAAATCTAAGGTCAGCCGAATTTGATCTATGCATTGCGCGCGCGGAATGGTTGACAGAAGCGGCCGTCCTTCCTAATACTTAACTCTAAGGTTAAGTAATTCCGAGCAGGCCCGCATGCTGAAGATCGTCTCCATCATCGTCGTGGTCGTCCTGGTCGTGATCGCCGGCATCCTGATCTATGCCTCGACCCGGCCGGATTCCTTCCGCGTCCAGCGCTCGATCAGCATCAAGGCGCCGCCGGAGAAGATCTTCCCGCTGATCAGCGATCTCAAGGCGTGGACCTCGTGGTCGCCCTACGAGAAGAAGGACCCGGCGATGAAGCGCTCGTTCGGCCCCGTCACGGCCGGCAAGGGCGCGACCTACGAATGGGAAGGCGACAAGAATGTCGGCCAGGGGCGCATGGAGATCCTCGAGGCCACGCCACCCGGCAAGGTCCTGATCAAGCTCGATTTCCTGAAACCGTTCGAAGCGCACAACACCGCCGAGTTCACCCTGGCGCCGAAGGGCGACACGACGCTCGTCACCTGGGCGATCTATGGTCCGAGCGCGTTCGTCACCAAGGTGATGGGCCTCTTCCTTGATATGGACAAGATGATCGGCAAGGACTTCGAAGCGGGCCTCGCCGACCTCAAGACCTTGGCCGAAAAACAGTAACGCAACCGATGGAGCAAACGATGAGCGACGGGAAACATCCCGGCGCGGTGAGCGCCTTTCGTGTGCCGCTGATGCTGCTGCTACTTTTGGCGGCCCCTGCCGTCGGCTCGGCACAGACCGCCGCGCCGCCCGCCCTGCCTCCGGGCGTGTACATGGGCGAGCCCGACTACAAGCAGGCCACCGCCGGCACCTACACGCTCGATCCCGACCACGCCGCGGTGATCGCCCGCGTGTCGCACATCGGCTACTCCTGGAGCATCTTCCGCTTCGATCGCCTGAGCGCGACGCTGGGCTGGGATCCCGCCAACACCGCCGCCGGCTCCCTGTCGGCCAAGGTCGAGACGGCGTCGATCACCTCCAACGTGAAGGACTTCGGCGAGCAACTCGCGGGCGATGAATTCCTGAAGTCGAAGGCGTTCCCCGAGGCGACGTTCGTCTCGACGGCGTTCCGCCAGACCAGCGCGCGCCAGGGCAAGGTCGACGGCCAGCTCACCCTGATGGGCAAGACGCGACCGGCGACGTTCGACGTCGAGCTGGTGGGCGCCGGCAAGGGCTTCGCCGGCCAGCCGCGCATGGGCATGACCGCCCGCACCCGCATCAATCCGGTCGATTTCGGCCTGCCGCCGCTCCTGGGCGATGCGATCGAGATCGTGGTCGACGCCGAATTCCAGAGGAACCCATGAACATCGCCGTCAGGCCGGTCGCCGACGAGCTCGTCCTGACGCGCGACATCGCGGCGCCGCGCGAGCGGGTGTTCGCCGCCTGGACCGATGTCCGGCAGGCGGCCCGCTGGTGGGTGCCGCGCGACTTCACGACGCTGTCCTGCGAGATGGATGTGCGTCCGGGCGGCGCCTGGCGTCGTCGCATGCGCGCGCCGGGCGGTGCCGTCGTCACCAAGCATGGCGTCTATCGCGAGGTCGTGGCGCCCGAGCGGCTCGCCTTCACCTACATCACCGAAGGCGCCACCGGCGTCGTCGATCCCGAGACGCTGGTGACGCTGACCTTCGCCGATCTGGGCGGCCGCACCCGGCTGACCCTGCGCCACGGCGCGTTCGAAACCGATGCGGCGCGGATCGATCACCAGGGCGGCTGGACCGGCGCCCTGGAGCGGTTCGAGGCTTTCATGGCGGCGAACTGAGAGGAGTCCATGAGCATCGGCACCTTCTCCAAACCGCGCCTCGCGCGCCTGCACGAGGTGCTGGCCGGCCACGTATCGCGCGGTGCCATGCCCGGTCTGGTGGCGCTGGTGAGCCGGCGCGGCGAGATCCATGTCGAGGCGATCGGCCGGCAGTCGTTCGAGAGCGACGCAGCGATGCGGCGCGATACGATCTTCCGCATCGCCTCGATGACCAAGCCGATCACCGCGGCGGCGACCCTGATCCTGGTCGAGCAGTGCAAGCTCCGGCTCGACGATCCGGTCGACGAATTCCTGCCCGAGCTCGCCGGCCGCCGCGTGCTCAAGAGCCTCGAAGGGCCGGTCGATGACACGGTGCCGGCGAAGCGGCCGATCAGCGTGCGCGATCTTCTGACCTTCACCTTCGGGCTGGGCGCCGTGATGGTCTGGCCGGCCCGGCACCCGATCCAGAAGGCGGTGGCGGAGGCCGGTCTGGCGCCCGGTCCGTCTCAACCCGATTTCTCGGCCGACGATTTCATGAAGCGGCTGGGCGGCCTGCCGCTGATCTATCAGCCCGGCGAACGCTGGCTCTACCACACGGGCGCCGACGTTCTGGGCGTGCTGATCGCGCGGGCTTCCGGCCAGTCCTTCGGGGATTTCCTGCGCGACCATCTGTTCGCGCCGCTCGGCATGCGCGACACCGGTTTCCACGTGCCGGCCGACAAGCTCGACCGGCTGGCCAGCGCCTACAGGATGGATCCGGAAAAGAAGGAACTCGCCTTCTTCGACGATGCCCGCAACAGCCGCTGGAGCAAGCCGCCGTCTTTCGCGGCCGGCGGCTCGGGCCTGGTCTCGACCGTCGACGACTTTCACGCCTTCTACCGCATGATCCTGAACAAGGGCGTCCATGCGGGACGCGCACGGTCGCGAGCGCATCCTGTCGCGGCCCGCCGTCGAGCTGATGACCTCGGACCAGCTCACGCCCGACCAGCGCCTGGGCGCGGAACTTTTCTTCGGCCACGGCGCCAGTTGGGGGATGGGCGGCGCCGTCGTCACGCGGCGCACCGATCTCAGCACGACGCCGGGCCGCTACGGCTGGGACGGCGGCTATGGCACGTCGGGCCATCTCGATCCGGCCGAGGACATGGTCGGCATCCTGATGACCCAGCGCATGATGGACTCGCCGCAGCCGCCGCGCGTCTTCACCGATTTCTGGACTTCGGCCTACCAATCGATCGACGACTGAAAGGAGAGAGTCATGAACGTGCAGCCTTATGTGTTCTTCGACGGCAAGTGCGAGGAAGCGCTCGAGTTCTACAAGGGCGCGCTGGGCGCCAAGGTCGACATGCTGATGCGCTACAGCGAAAGCCCCGAGAAGCCCCAGCCCGGCATGGTGCCGCCCGGCTCGGAGAACAAGGTGATTCATGCCGCCTTCAGGATCGGCGACACCCAGATCCTGGCGTCCGACGGCCACTGCGCCGGCAAGCCGTCCTTCCAGGGCTTCGGCCTCACCCTCAACGCGGCCAACGACGCCGAGGCCGACCGGCTGTTCAACGCCGTGGGCAAGGGCGGCCAGGTCCAGGCGCCGCTCGGCAAGACCTTCTTCGCCTCGCGCTTCGGCATGGTGACCGACAAGTTCGGCGTGCTGTGGATGGTGATCGCGGAGAAGCCCTAGGCATCAATTGCCGGGAGCGCGAATGTGACGATGCGGTGTCCCAACCTTCGCTATCGGGGGACACCGATTGAGCCTATAGCTCCCGCCATGACAAACCCATCACTGACCAGCGAAGAGTTTGCAGCGTTACAAAGCATCGACGGCAGCATGTTGCAGCGTCGCCCGTCGATGGAATTGGAGATCAGGCTGCGTGGCCTGGGCCTGATCCACCGCAACGGCATGTCGAGACTGCCGGTGCGAACCGCCGAGGGCAATGCCCTTGTAAAGGCAGGCCGGACAACGGACGCCTGAAGCGGGTCGCCGTTCAGGCCTTCTCCACGTTGGCGCTGCGCAGCGGCACGCCGAACTCGCGGCGGCAGACCTCGGCCAGCACCGCGACGCCCTGCTTGATGGTCTCGGGCTCGGGGTTGGCGAAGCAGAGGCGGAGCCGGCTGCGGGCATACTCCTTGTTGGTCGACCATTCCGGCCCGGGATTGAGCGACACGCCGGCGGCCAGCGCGGCCTGGGCGAGTTTCACCGTGTCGACATTGTCGGGCAGCTTGATCCAGAGATAGATGCCGCCCGCCGGGTCGCCGAACTCGGCGGCGGTGCCGAACTGCTCGGCCAGCGCCTCGCGCAGGGCCTGCAGCTTGCCGGCCAGCGCCTTGGAGAGCTTGGGCACGTGCTGGGCGAAGTGCTGCTTGCAGAACTCCGCCAGCACCATCTGCTCGAGCGCGCCGGTGCCCGAGTCCTGCTTGAGGCCGAGGATGCGGCCGAGGATGTCCCACTTGGCGACGATGTAGCCGACCCTGAGCGCCGGGGCGATCGACTTGGAGAACGAGCCGATATGGATCACGCCCTCGCCGCCCGCCATGGCGTAGAGCGAGGGCGGCCGCTTGCCGTCCCAGATCAGGTCGGAATAGCACTCGTCCTCGAAGATCATGAGGCCGTACTCGGCGGCGATCTTCAGAAGCCCGGCGCGGCGGGCCTCGCCCATGATGGCGCCGGTCGGGTTCTGCACCGTCGGGATGGTGTAGAGGAACTTGGGCTTGATGCCTTTCTTCTTCAGCTCCTCGAGTTTCTCCTTCAGGGCGTCAAGCCGCAGTCCCTCCTCGTCGAGCGGGATGCCGATCGCGTTGACGCCGAGCCTGGTGAGCTTGGTGAGCGCGCCGCCATAGGTCTCCTGCTCGATCAGTATGGTATCGCCGCGGGTGAGCAGCAGGTTGTTCACCAGATCGAGGCCCTGCCCGGAGCCCGCGGTGATCAGGATCTCGTCGGGCGAGCAGGCGATGCCGGCATGGCTCTTGAGCTTGCCGGCGAGAAACTCGCGCAGCGGCCGGTAGCCTTGCGGACCGCTGTTCAATCCGTAGGTCGCGAGCGATGGGCCCTCGCGTTTCAGCACTGCCGTCGCGGCCGCGATCAGCGCGTCGACCGGCACATTCTTGGCGTCGTTGTGGCCACCGATGAAATTGTACTTGGGAAAGCCGTTCCACTTGACGGCGGGCGCCGGCGTGCCGGGCGCCAGCAACGGCGCGAAGTCGAATGGGGCGGTCATGGCGTTTCCTCGGGTTTTCTTGATTGCCAAACGCTGAGCCAAGTATCGCCGCTTCGCAACAAGTTTGACGTTTCCGTTCCTCCCCACGAAGGGGCTCAAGGCCTCTCCTCCGCCGGCTTCCGCGATGATGCGGGCGGAGAGGGCCCCGATCGAGTGAGGCGAGGCGTTCCTACGCCACAGCCCTGAACGAATGGGGGTTCGCGAGGTCCCAGGGGTGGCGCCAGCGCGGGTTGCCCGAGCCGGCTATGAGCTCGCCCTCGGCCAGCGACGGGTACATGTCGGCGAAGGTGGCGACGGCGCTGGGCGAGATGCGACGGGAAATGTGGATCGGCTTGAACTCCCGTGGATGGTCGAGCCCGGCGGCCGCGGTCATTTCGGCCAGATCGTGCAGGGTCGCGCGGTGGAAGTTGAACACCCGCTCGATCTTGTCCGGCACGACCAGCGCGCGCTGGCGGGTCGGGTCCTGGGTGGCGACGCCGGTCGGGCAGCGGTCGGTGTGGCAGGATTCCGACTGGATGCAGCCCACCGCGAACATGAAGCCGCGCGCCGCGTTGCACCAGTCGGCGCCCAGCGCCATGGCGCGGATCATGTCGAAGGCGGTGACGATCTTGCCGGCGACGCCCAGCTTGATGTGGCCGCGCGCGCCGATGCCGATCAGGGCGTTGTGCACGAAGTAGAGGCCCTGGCGCATCGGCTTGCCGATATGGTCGATGAATTCCATCGGCGCCGCGCCGGTGCCGCCCTCCTTGCCGTCGACGACGATGAAGTCGGGATAGATGCCGGTCTCCAGCATCGCCTTGCAGATGGCGAGAAACTCCCACTCGTGGCCGATGCAGAGCTTGAAGCCGGCCGGCTTGCCGCCCGAGAGGCGGCGCATCTCGGCGATGAAGCGCATCATCTCGACCGGCGTCGAGAAGGCCGAATGCGACGACGGCGAGATGCAGTCCTCGCCCATCGGCACGCCGCGCGTCAGCGAGATCTCCTGGCTGACCTTGGGCGCCGGCAGCACGCCGCCATGGCCCGGCTTGGCGCCCTGGCTGAGCTTGAGCTCGACCATCTTGACCTGCGGGTTGCCGGCGCCTTCGGCGAACCGCTCGGGCGAGAAGGTGCCGTCGGGATTGCGCGCGCCGAAGTAGCCCGAGCCGATCTCCCAGATGATGTCGCCGCCGTTCTCGCGATGATGAGGGCTGTAGCCGCCTTCGCCGGTATCGTGCGCGAAGCCGCCCTTCCTGGCGCCGCCGTTCAGCGCCCGGATGGCGTTGGCGCTGAGCGATCCGAAGCTCATGGCCGAGATGTTGAGCACCGAGGCCGAGTAGGGCTTGGTGCACTCCTTGTCGCCGATCATGATGCGGAACGGCTCTTTGCTGACCGGCCGCGGCGCGATCGAATGGGACATCCATTCGTAGCCGTCGCCATAGACGTTGTAGTGGGTGCCGAACGGACGCACGTCGAGCGCCGACTTGGCGCGCTGGTAGACGACCGCACGGCGGTCGCGGCTGAACGGCATGCCGTCCTTGTCGCCCTCGAAGAAGTACTGCCGCATCTCCGGGCGGATCGCCTCGAAGATGAATCGGAAATGCGCGAGGATCGGATAGTTGCGCAGGATCGAATGGGATTTCTGGAAGAGGTCGATCGTGCCGACCGCCGTCAGGAAGAGGGCGATGCCGAGGCCGATCGCCAGCAGAATCGAATCGTTGATCGAACGCCAGGCCGATGGCGAAGCCCACCGTCGACAGCGCAGCCAGGGTCAACGCGATGAAACGCGGTGTAAGGGGCAGCAGCAGGGGCGACATCACATCCTCACGGCATCTTTTTGCTGGGTCGAACTTCGCGCAGAGCCCGGTCGCGGTCGAGTGCGTCGTACCAGTTCACCGGTGTCACGATCATGACGCCATCGGTCGAGCGACGCGGCATCCCCTGCATTTTTATTCTGCCATGACGGATCCTCCCCGACCCGTCGAGGATAGCGCGTTATTTCTTGCGTCGGCCCCGGGAAATCGCCTGCAGGGCCTTGAGGTGGGAGGCGGTGGCCGACAGTGCCTTGCGCTCGATGGCGCGGTAATGGCGGATCAGCTCCACGCCGCGCTCCGTCAGCACCGCGCCGCCGCCGGTCTTGCCGCCGGTCTGCGCGAAGACCAAAGGCTCGGTGAAGCTCTGGTTGATCTCCGACACCAGCTCCCAGGCGCGCTTGTAGGACATGTTCATCGATCGGCCGGCGGCCGAGATCGAGCCCTCGCTGGCGATGCGCTCGAGCAGCGCCACCTTGCCCGGGCCCAGCCGGCCCTCCTGGTCGAAATCGATACGGATGCTGAGATGCGGCATCACGGGTCTCCTAACTACGCTCAAACGACACACTCTTGATAACGGCATAGACCGGCCGGCCCGGCGCCAGTGCCAGCCGCTGCACCGACTTGGCGGTGAGCCGCGCGGTCAGGCTGGCGCCGTTGCAGTCGAGGCGGACATCGGCCTGCGCGCCGTTGGCGCTGGGCGTGATCGCGACGACGCGACCCGCCAGGACATTCAGCGCGCTGATCTCTTCGGGCGGCCGCAGCGACAGCATCACGTCGCGCGCGCGGATATAGGCGCGGACCGCGGCGCCCACCGGCGCGCTGAGCTGAGGCACCTGCAGCTCGCCCGCCGCCGAGGCCAGCACCGAGAGCTGGAAGGCATCGTCGTGGCGCGCCACCGTCGCCTCGAGCACGCTGCCGCCTTCGTCGGCGTCGGTCTGCGACAGGATATCGGCCACCGGTCCGACCGCCGTCACCTGGCCATCGCTCAGGATCACGACCGTCGTCGCCAGGCGCGCCACTTCGGCGACGGAGTGACTGACGTAAAGGATCGGCAGGCCCGCTTCGTCGCGCAGCCGTTCGATGTAGGGCAGGATCTCGGCGCGCCGCGATTCGTCGAGCGAGGCCAGCGGCTCGTCCATCAACAGGGCCCGCGGATGGGCGAGCAGGGCGCGGCCGATGGCGACCCGCTGCTTCTCGCCGCCGGACAGCGAATCGGGCCGCCGCTCGAGCAGATGGCCGATGCCCAGCAGGTCGACCACCGAGGCGAGGTTGGCTGCGGCGCCGCCGTCGCCCGCGAACCAGCGTCCGTAGAGCAGGTTGCTGCGCACGCTGAGGTGCGGAAAGAGGCGGCTGTCCTGGAAGACGTAGCCGATGCGGCGGCGATGCTTGGGCACGAAGACGCCACGCTCGGTGTCGACCAGCACCTGGCCGTCGATGGCGATGCGTCCGCGATCGGGCCGGATCAGGCCGCCGACGATGTCGATCAACGTGGTCTTGCCCGAGCCCGAGCGGCCGAACAGCGCCGTCAGTCCGGGAGCCGCCGAAAAGCGCGCGACGAGATGGAAGGTCTCGCGCGCATGGTCGACATCGACCTCCAGGCTCATGCCGCCATTTGCCTGTTCATGCCGCCATCTGACGGACGCCGATGCGCCGCGCCAGGAGCTCCGAGCCGAGCAGGGCCACCATGGAGATGGCGATCGACACCATCGTGAGCCGGAGCGCGCCCGCATCGCCGCCGGGGATCTGCGTCAGGGTGTAGATCAGCGAGGGCAGGGTCTGGGTCTCGCCCGGGATGTTGGAGACGAAGGTGATGGTGGCGCCGAACTCGCCCATCGCCTTGGCGAAGCACAGGATGGCGCCGGCGATCACGCCGGGCAGGCAGAGCGGCAGGGTGATGGTGGCGAAGACCCAGAGCGGATGGGCGCCCAGGGTCCCGGCCGCCGATTCGAGCCGCGTGTCGACAGCCTCGATCGACAGGCGAATGGCGCGCACCAGCAGCGGAAAGCCCATCACCGCGCAGGCCAGCGCCGCGCCGGTCCAGCGGAAGGAGAAGACGATGCCGAACTGCTCGTCGAGGAAAGCGCCGATCGGTCCGCGCTTGCCGAACGAGATCAGCAGCAGGTAGCCCGTCACCACCGGCGGCAGGATCAGCGGCAGGTGGACCAGGGTGTCGACCAGGCTCTTGCCCCAGAACCGGCCGCGCGCCAGCAGCCAGGCGACCGCGACCCCGAACGGCAGGCTGGCCAGGGTCGCCGTGGTGGCGACCAGCAGGCTCAGCCGGACCGCCGTCCATTCCTCCGGGGTCATGTCCCGGTGGCGGACTTCACCAGAACCGTGAAGCCCTGCTTCTCGAAGGCCGTGCGCGCCTTGGGGCCGCGCAGGAAGTCGAGGAAGGCCTTGGCGTCGGCATTTTTCGCATCCTTGGTCAGCGCCGCGGGGTAGATGATCGGCGGATGCGAGCCCTCGGGGAAGGTCGCCACGATCTTCACGTTGGGCTCGGCGGCGGCGTCGGTGCTGTAGACGATGCCGAGCGGCGCCTCGCCGCGGCCGACCAGCAGGAGCGCGGCGCGCACGTTCTCGGCCTGCGCCACGTGATCCTTCACGTCGGCCCAGGCGCCGAGCTTCTCGAGCGCCGCCTTGCCGTACTTGCCGGCCGGCACGGCATCGACATTGGCCATCGAGAGCTTGCCGCCGGCCAGCGCCTTGGCGAGGTCGGCGCCCTTGATCTCGAGGCTGGTGAGCTTGGAATCCTTGGGCGCGATCAGGACGATCTTGTTGCCCAGAAGATTGAAGCGGGTGTCGGGCTGGATCAGGTTCTTGCCCGCGACGTAGTCCATCCAGTCGAGATCGGCGGAGATGAACATGTCGGCCGGCGCGCCCTGCTCGATCTGCTTGGCCAGCGCCGAGCTCGCCGCGTAGGAGATCTTGGGCATCGGCTTGCCGGTGTCCTTGGACCACGTCGTGGCGATCTCATCGAGGGCGTTCTTCAGGCTGGCCGCGGCAAAGACGACCATTTCGTTCTGCGCCTGGGCGATGCCCGGCAGGAACGACAAGGCGAGCGCCAAGCCGAGCCAGTTCCGTCTCTTCAACATAACAGCCTCCGTTTCAGGGGGCCGGTATAGTCGACTGCATATAGCGCCGCGTCCAGAGCCTGTTTGCCGCGAGGGCGAGCCGGCGGAGCGCCACCGCCAGCATGACCAGCAGCGAGGCGATCAGCACCTTGTGGGCCGGCCGCAGCGCCAGGTCGAAGTCGATGTCGAGATTGGCCCGGAGCACGCGGACGGGATCGATGCCGTTGATCAGGGCGTACCAGGCGGTTTCGAACAGGACGGCGGCCAATGTCGCGCTGACGGCCAGCACGGCGAGGCCGGTGAAGCGCGTGCGCAGCTTGGGCGGCAGCACGCGCCACAGCATCAGCCAGGCGAACAGGCCGGCGGTGAAGGCCGGCTCGCCGATCCGGACCTTGGACTGGATGAAGAAATGCACGATGGCGATGAAGGCCGCCGGGTAGATCAGCCAGTGCAGGCGCTTCCAGTTGCGCTTGAGCCGCTTCTGCCAGCCGTCCGTCGAGGTGACGGCCAGCGCCACCAGCGCCAGCAGGGCCACGAAGCCGATGGTGAGGTAGAAGCGCTTGGCGATCTCCGTGGCGACGACGATCAGGTTCCATTTCTGGTCGAGCACGTAGATCATGAAATGCGCGCCGGCATAGCACGCCGCCGCCACGCCGATGCGGCGGCGGACATGGATCAGCGGCATCCATTCGAACAGCGCCCGCGCCGGCGTCATGGCGAGCGACAGCATCAGGAAGATGACCGCCCAGTCGCCGGTGGCATGGGTCGCTGTGGTCACCGGCCGCGATCCGAGATTGTCGGTGTACCAGCGCCAGGCCAGCTCCAGCGCCGGCAGGCAAAGCCCGATCAGCGTCACCAGACGCAGCCAGAAGATTTTCCGTTGTACGGTCACGGCGCCAAGCTACGCGAACAGATGATCAACGGAAGGTCAAACTTATGTCATCCCACCGCGACTTCGCGCCTCATCGGACCGCGGGCCTCCAGGCCCGCTCATGGCTGGGAGCGCGCCACTCCAGTGGCGCTCATGTGCTGGTCGATACGAAGATGCGCAACTGGAGTTGCGCGCTCCCAGCAAAGACAATGAGCGGGAGAGCGGAATTGCCCTTGGCGATTCCGCGTTGGAGGCCCGCGGTCCGTTTGAGCCTCACCGCTGATTGCCGAACAGCAGCCGGTACGTCCCGATCACCGGCGCCACCGACACGCCGAAACTCTTCAGCTTCGCCAAGGTGAACGTCGCCCGTGCCGCCGCGCCCACGGCGCCGGCGTCCGAGCCTTCCAGCAGCACCACCCATTCCGCCTCGTCGGCCTTGGGATGGTCCATGCTCTTGTCCTGCAGCGGCGCATTGGCGACCTCGAGGTCGTTCTCGGCCGCCGCTGCTCCCACCATGCCGGCTCGCGCGATGGCCTTGGGCAGGGCGGTCTCCTGCAGCCACGCCACCAGCGCCTTGCGCTCGCGCGGATCGGGCACGAAGCGCACGGCGGCCACCGCGCCGCCCGCGCCGTGCGCCAGGTCGACCTGCACGCGGAGCGTCAGGCGACGAAAGTGCGTGAAGCGGGCCATCACCGCCTGGGTCCACGGCGTCTGGTTGGCCAGCAGCGCGAGATAGCCCGGGGTGGCCAGATCGCTCACCGTGTCGCATTCGTAGGTCGCGAGGTATTTCGGCGTCGCGCGCACGGCCACGTAGCGCCGGGCGCGTTGGAAGCCCGGCAGGTTGACCCGCTCGTCAATGTGTTCGCGGTTGTACCATTCGTTGAAATCCCGTTCGTCGCGCGCCTTCACCTCGTTGAAGACGATCAGCATTCCCTTGCCGTGCAGGGGCATGGTTTTTTCTTCTCCAGAGGGCGTGCCAAGAGGCGGACCGGAGTGTAGCCCGGGCGGAGGCCGTCCCTCAAACCAGTAATAAACGGGTTGACTTTCACACTATCTTTTGCAATCATAGATAGTGGATTTCGGCTGAATTTCAGCCACGACGCGCCAAGAGGCACTCTCCATACACCTCCGGATCTCTCTCGACGGGAGGACACGAGGATGAACAGCGATACATCCGCCGCCACCGACTTCCTGGCTGTCGAGACTCGTGACCTGGTGAATCTTCCAAGGCTGCAGAAAGGGCAATCGGTCGACCTGAAGGCCGTTCGCGTCCCTTATGAACGCTTCTACCTTGGATTCGTCTACGTGCCTGCAGTCATCCTGGCGCTCGTCGTCGTCGGCATGGCACTCGTCGATCCTGTAACCCTGGTCCCCGTGCTGCTCGTCGGGGCATCGCTTTACCTTGTGGCGTGGATCGCATGGAAGCTGGTACTCGCCTTCCTGCTCGGTAACTCGATCAGAGTGGGTGCGGATCAATACCCGCAAATTCATCGACTGGTTCAACAGACCTCGGAAGTACTCAAGATCGAGCCGCCGACTGTGCTGATAATCCAGGGCCATGGTCTGTTCGAGCTATTTGTCGCGCGCCGCTTCTCCCGGCGCGGCCTTCTCATAATCACCTCGAACGTGCTCGATGACCTGACAAAGAACAGGTCATCGAGGGAGCTGATGTTCTTTATTGGACGCCAGCTTGGGCTCATCGCAACGGGCTACTTTCGACACTGGACCGTCAAACACACAATCGGTCAGTTCTCATTCCTCTTCTATCTTGCATGGCAACGCCGCTGCCACCTGACAGCGGACAGGCTTGGCCTCCTGGTTGCAGGCGACCTCTATGCCGCGGAGCAGGCACTCCTGATCATCACGGCGGGCTCCGGCGTTGCCTCCGGCACCAGCATTCAGGCCATAAACAATCAGCGCAGCGATTTGTTCGATAGCTTCTGGGCGTGGATCCGACTTGGATTCTCGTCCTATCCATACATGGTCGATCGCATCCTTCGGATCCGCGATTTTGCGTACCAGGCGGCGAAGAGCGGGATTCAGTCCAACGCGCCGATCGGGATCGGGGCAATCCCGATCTATCATCACCCGATACGCGCAGTGCCGATCATGATCGTGCACGGACATGACGAACTGGCGCGCAAGGATCTGGAGAATTTCCTGTTGAAGAGATGCCCGCACGTCTCGCCGGTCTTGATGATTGACGATCAGGACGGCGCGATGACTCTGCCGGAGAAGTTCGAACGGCTTGCCGGCGAGGTAAGCGGCGCTCTCGCGCTGCTGACGCCCGACGATTTGGCGGTGACGATGCGCACAGGCGCGGAAGGCGCCCGTGCGCGCCAGAATGTCGTGCTTGAGGTTGGCTGGTTCTGCGGACGGAAAGGCAGGAACAAGGTCCTGTTGCTTGCCAGGGGCGACCTCGAAGTCCCAACCGATCTTGCCGGCGTGGAAGTGCATCGTTTCACCAGTGCGCCGACTGAGTGCTCGGAACGCATTCGCGCCTTCATCGACATGATCGAAACGAGCTGACCCGGCGAACGGCCGCTGCCGCCTGGGCCGTGCCGCTGGGCGGCCACCGAAGCCTCCCAAACCTCCCAAACCCTCTTTCAGCCCGCTATGCTGGCGGCCTCGGGAGAGGAAACACCATGAAAATTGCCAAGATCGAGGATCTTCATTGCAACGCCGGCTGGCGCGACTTTTCGTTTCTCAAGATCACGACCGACGACGGGCTGGTCGGCTGGTCGGAATATAACGAAGGCTACGGCAGCGCCGGCCTCACCGCCGTGATCCGCCGCATGGCGCAGGACCTGATCGGCCAGGACCCGCGGCCGATCGAGCGCATCATGACCCGGCAGTACGCCATCACGCGCCAGGCGCCGGGCGGGCTCAACCAGCAGGCCATGGCCGCGATCGAGAACGCCTTGTTGGACGTCAAGGCCAAGGCGCTGGGCATTCCGGTCTACGCCCTGTTCGGCGGCCCGGTGCGCGATCGCCTGCCGCTCTACTGGTCGCATTGCGGCTCCTACCGCTTCCGCAACGCCGACGTGATGGGCGTTCCGCCGGTGCGCTCGCTCGACGATCTGGTGAAGCTCGGCAAGCATGTGAAGGAACGCGGCTTCAAGGCGCTCAAGACCAACATCTTCCGCTTCGACCTCGATCCGCCCAACATGCACCAGCCCGGCTTCGCGCGCGGCCCGGGCTATCCCGAGCTCAATCCCGACGGCGCGGTATTGGCGGCGATCTCCGACGGGCTGGCGGCATTCCGCGAGGGCGCCGGCCACGACATGGGAATCCTGCTCGATTCGAACTTCAACTTCAAAACCGAGGGCTACATCAAGGTCGCGCGGGTCTGCGAGCCCTTCAATCTGTTCTGGCTGGAGATCGATTCCTACGATCCCGAAGGCCTGCGCCTGATCCGCGATCGCGCGCGATGCCGATCGCCTCCTGCGAATCGCTGTTCGGCCGCCGCCAGTTCCGGCCGTTCTTCGAGAACCGCTCGATCGACGTGTCGATCATCGACGCGCCGTGGAACGGCGTGATGGAATCGCTCAAGATCGCCGCCATGGCCGAGGCCTACGAGATCAACTGCGCGCCGCACAATTTCTACGGCCACATGTCGACGCTGATGAGCGCCAACATGTGCGCCGCCATGCCCAACTTCCGCATCATGGAAATCGATATCGACGATGTGCCCTGGAAGGATGATCTGGTGACGCACCCGCCGGTGATCCAGAATGGCGAACTGATCGTGCCGACCCGGCCCGGTTGGGGCGCCGACATCAACGAGGAAGCGGTGCGGGCACATCCGCCCAAGAATCCGCATCCCTGAGCATTTCCTGAAATCGGAGGAGACAACATGGTCTACGAGCTTCGTTGCTACACCCTGGCGCCCGGCAAGATGCCGGAATATCTCAAGGCCGCCGAGACGATCGGCCGGCCGGCGCGCGGCCAGAACTTCGGCGTCAACCACGGCTACTGGACGGCCGAGTTCGGCGCGCTCAACCAGATCTGGCATCTGTGGAAGTACGACAGCTACGAAGAACGCTCGCGGCTGCGCGGCGAGCTGGGCAAGAACAAGGCGTGGACCGAGGGCTACGTGCCCGTGATCCGCCCGTTGATCCAGCGCCAGGACCTGCGGCTCATGAACCCGGTCGTCGACATCCTTCCCGACGACGGCACGACCGGCAACGTCTACGAGCTGCGCATCTACCGCACCGTCCTGGGCGGCGCCCAGCAATACGGCGAGAACTTCAAGAAGGTCCGGGCCGCGCGCGACAAGTACTCGAAGATCTGGGGCGCCTGGACCGGCGAGTTCCCGCAGCCCAACGAATGGATCCACCTCTGGCGCTACAAGAACCTCGAGGAGCGCTTCAAGGCGCGCGGCGATGCGATGAAGGATCCCGATTGGCAGGCCTATCTCGCCAAGGGTCCGCCGCTGCTGGCCGAGATGCATTCGACCCTGCTGATGCCGACGAACTATTCGCCGCTGAAATAGGCGCCGAAGGGGAAACGACGCCCGGCCTTTTCATGTTCCTCTCCCCCGCTAGGGGGAGAGGTTAGGTGAGGGGGCATCGAAGATTGTCTGTAACCCCCTCACCCTGCCTCTCCCCTAGCGGGGGAGAGGAGCATGAAGGGTGAGCGGTGCGAGTATTGCTTGCGGAGGTAGTTGATGGACGCGTTCGACGACACCAGTCTCGCCTTGATGAAATTCGGTGTCGGCCAGCCGGTGCCGCGCAAGGAAGACCCGACGCTGTTGCGCGGCCAGGGGCGCTACACCGACGACATCAATCTGCCCGGCCAGGTCTATGCCGCGATGGTGCGCAGCAAGATCGCGCACGGCATTTTGAAGGGCATCGACGCCAAGGCGGCGTCGGCCATGCCGGGCGTGCTGGCGATCCTGACCAGCGCCGATCTGGAAGCGGCGGGCTTCGGGCCGCTCAAATGCGGCATGAACATCCCGCAGCGCGACGGCTCGCCGATGAAGACGCCGCCGCGGCCTTCTCTCGCCAAGGGCAAGGTGCGCTATGTCGGCGAGGCGGTGGCCTGCGTGGTGGCCGAGACGGCGGTGCAGGCCAAGGACGCCGCCGAGGCCGTCGAGCTCGACATCGAGGAACTGCCCGCCGTCACCTCGCCGGCCGAGGCGCTGAAAGAGGGCGCACCGCAGATCCATCCCGAGGCGCCGGGCAACCTGGCGCTCGACTTCCATTACGGCGACGCCGACGCGGTGAAGAAGGCCTTCGCCGAGGCAGCCCACGTCACGCGGCTCGAGATCGTCTCCAACCGTATCATCGTCAACCCGATGGAACCGCGCTCGGCGATCGGTTCCTACGATCCGAAGACCGAGCGTTTTACCTTGAATGTCGGCTGCCAGGGCGTGATGGGCCTGCGCGGCGGCCTGGCCCGCGACGTGCTCAACCTGCCGCCCGACAGGCTGCGTGTTCTCACCGGCAATGTCGGCGGCTCGTTCGGCATGAAATCGCAGGTCTATCCCGAGTACGGCCCGCTGCTGCTGGCCAGCAAGACGCTGGGCCGGCCGGTCAAATGGACCGACGAGCGCTCCGAAAGCTTTCTAAGCGACCATCATGGCCGCGATCACCAGCGCGTGGCCGAGCTGGCGCTCGACAAGGATGGCAAGTTTCTGGCCGTGCGCCTCAGCGGCACCGGCAATGCCGGCGCCTACATCTATCCGCCGATGCCGGCCACCACGAATGCGGTGAAGAACGTCATCGATGTCTACCGGACGCCGGCGATGGAGGTGAACTCCAAGGTCGTGTTCACCAACACCACGCCGATCGGCGCCTATCGCGGCGCCGGCCGGCCCGAGGGCAACTACTACATGGAGCGCCTGATCGACACCGCGGCGCGCGAGATGGGCATCGACCGGGTCGAGCTGCGCCGGCGCAATCACATCGCGCCCGGCCAGATGCCCTACAAGGCGCCGTCGGGCATGAACTACGATTCGGGCGAGTTCACCACCGTGCTCGACAAGGCGCTGGTGGCGGCCGACTGGCAGGGCTTCGACAAGCGCAAGAAGGAAAGCGCCGCCCGCAACAAGCTGCGCGGCCGCGGCATCGGCTCCTACCTCGAAGTCACCGGGCCGCCGGCCAAGGAGTATGGCGGCATCCGCTTCGAGGACGACGGTACGGTCACCATGCTGAGCGGCACGCTCGATTACGGCCAGGGCCACGCCACGCCGTTCGCCCAGGTGCTGAGCGAAAAGGTCGGCATCCCGTTCGAGCGCTTCCGACTGCTCCAGGGCGACTCCGACCAGCTCAAGGTGGGCGGCGGCACCGGCGGCTCGAAGTCGGCGCTGGTCGCCAGCCAGGCCTTCCTCGAGGCCGGAGACATACTGATCGAGCAGGGCAAGCAGATCGCGGCCCACGTGCTCGAGGCGTCGGCGGTTGACATCGAGTTCGCACACGGCCGTTTCACCATCGCCGGGACCGACCGCGGCGTCAGCATCATCGAGCTTGCCGACAAGCTGCGGTCGGGCCTGAAACTACCGCCCGACGTGCCGCAGTCGCTCGACGTCAGCCACATCTCGGACAATCCGCCGTTCTCGTTTCCCAACGGTTGCCATATCGCCGAGGTCGAGATCGATCGCGACACCGGGCATATCGACGTGGTGCGCTATTTCATGGTCAACGACTTCGGTACGGTCATCAATCCGATGCTGACCGCGGGCCAGGCGCATGGCGGCGTGATGCAGGGCATCGGCCAGGCGCTGATGGAGCGCACCGTCTACGACCCGCAGGGCCAGCCGGTCACCGGCTCCTACATGGACTACGCCCTGCCGCGCGCCTCGGATGCGCCGGACATGTCGGTGCAGAACCATTCCGTGCCGTGCAAGACCAACCTCCTGGGCGTCAAGGGCTGCGGCGAGGCAGGCTGCGCCGGCGCCCTGCCGTCGGTGATGAACGCCGTGGTCGACGCGCTTTCGGAAGTCGGCGTCACCCACATCGACATGCCGGTGACGCCGGAGAAAGTGTGGCGGGCGCTGAACGGCTCATAGCTGGGGCGCCACCTTCGGTCATGAGCGGGCCTGGAGGCCCGCGGTCCGTTTGACGCTTACGCCGCACGGGCCGTTCTGACAAAAATACTGTCATCCTGAGCGCAGCGAAGGACCTCATCGCCGCGTCGCAATCAGCATGAGGTCCTTCGCTGCGCTCAGGATGACAGCTCAGTAGAGTGTCGCGCCAGCAGCTTACGCCGGCAGCTCGTAGCCGATCTTCGATTCGGCCTCGATGGTCTTCTTCACCGCCGGCCGCGCCATCATGCGCGCGTAGTGGGCCTCGATGTTGGGGAAGTCGCCGGGCGCGGGATTGAGCGAGTTGCGGAAGCGCCAGTAGAGCCGGAACAGGTGGATGTCGGCGATCGAGTGGCGGCCGCCCACGGCCCACTCGTTGTTGCCCAGCCGCTTGTCGGCCAGCGCGTAGATCGCGCGCGCATGCTCCAGCCCCTGGCGGCGTGCCGGATGGATCGAGGAGGCGATGAACGACATCCAGGAAACGACGCGCGCCTCGGCCTCGACGTCGCCGTCCGGCAGCAGGCCGGCGGCCGGGAAACGCCTGGCGAGATAGAACAGGATGCCGGCCACTTCGGTCAGCACCCGGCCGTCGATCTGCATCGTCGGCACCTTGCCCTCGGGGTTGATGGCCAGGAATTCCGGCGTGTGCGTCTCCTTCTTTCCGAGCGAGACGGGCCTGCCCTCGAACGGCGCGCCGACCTCGTGCAGGGCGATGTGCGGCGCCATCGAGCTGGCGCCCGGTGCAAAATACAAAGTGAGCATTGCGGTCCTCCCTTTTGATGATCATGAATCAACCATCTGGCCAAAAGATACCCTCGATTCTGCAGGATCTTTTGGCTTGCGGCGGTGAATCGGGCGATCTCCCATCGCCATGGTCCGTGGCATGGGACTTGCGTCGATTTTCACACAGTCCGCGTTTCAGTGGAGGAAGAGGCGTGGCGCAATCGAAGCAACGTCGAATGATGCATCTCGGGGCCTTTGTGCACGAGACCGGCCAACATGTCGCCGCCTGGCGCCATCCCAAGGCCCACGCCCATTCGGGCGTCAGCTTCGCCCAGTCGGTCGAGGTGGCCCGGACCGCCGAGCGCGGCAAGTTCGATCTCCTGTTCCTGGCCGACACCGCGGCCGTCAACCTGTCGGGCAGCGCCGATTCGCGCGGCCGCATGGGCAAGGTCGTGAAGTTCGAGCCCATGACGGTCCTGTCGGCGCTGGCGGCGGTGACCAGGCATCTCGGGCTGGTCGCCACGTCGACCACCACTTTCAACGAGCCGTACACGCTCGCCCGCCAGTTCGCCTCGCTCGATCAGATCAGCGGCGGCCGCGCCGGCTGGAACCTCGTCACCTCCAACAACGAAAGCGACGCGCTCAACTACAGCCGCGACGCGCATCTGTCGCATTCCGATCGTTACGAGCGGGCGATCGAGTTCGCCGACGTCGTGAACGGCCTGTGGGACAGCTGGGACGAGGACGCCTTCATCCGCGACAAGGAATCGGGCCGCTTCTTCGATCCGTCGAAAGTCCATGTGCTGAACCACAAGGGCAAGCACTTCCAGGTGAAGGGTCCGCTCAACGTCGCGCGCTCGCCGCAGGGACGGCCGGTGCTGGTCCAGGCCGGCGCGTCGGGCACCGGCCGCGACGTCGCCGCGCGGCTCGCCGAACTCGCCTTCACCGCGCAGACCACCTTCGAGCAGGCCAAGGAGTTCTATTCCGACGTCATGGCGCGCCTGCCGAAGTTCGGCCGCACGCCCGACCAGGTGAAGGTGATGCCGGGCTTCTATCCCGTGGTCGCGCCGACGGAGTCGGAGGCCAAGGAGAAGTTCGACTACCTCCAGTCGCTGATCCAGCCCAGCGTCGGCCTGTCGATCCTCGAATACACGATCGGCGTGAAGGGCCTCGACAAGTATCCGCTCGATGGGCCGGTGCCGGAGATGGCCGACACCAACGGCCCGCTCAGCCGCCAGCACCTGCTGCTCGAGGCGGCGCGGCGCGACAAGCTCACGCTGTGGGAGCTCTGCCTGCTCAACGCCGGTCCGCGCGGCCACGCGCTGGTCATCGGCACGCCCGAGCATGTCGCCGACGTGATGGAGCACTGGTTCCTGAACGGCGCCGCCGACGGTTTCAACGTCATGCCGGCGTGGCTGCCGGGCTCGCTCGACGATTTCGTCGACATGGTGATCCCGGAGCTGCAGCGCCGCGGCCTTTTCAGAACGGAGTACGAAGCCATGACCCTGCGCGAGAATCTCGGGCTGCCCATGCCCGTCAGCCGTTTCCACGACGCACGCGCGATCGAGGCCGCGCAATGAGCGGGCGCGGTCCCGTGCTGCGTCGCCGCCAGATCGGAACCCTGGCGGCCGGCGCTGTCGCCGTCGGCGCCTTGCCGGCGGTGCGCATTCCGTCCGCGAGTGCTGCCGACGCATCGACCTTCGTGAGCGGCTTCGGCCTGCCGCTCAATCTCGATCCGCATCAGGTCTACGACGTGCCGATGCAGTCGATGATGCTGAACGCCTACGACAATCTCTATCGCTACCAGGGCGACCCGCCGAAGATCGTGCCGTGGCTGGCCGAGAGCCACACCGTGTCCGAGGACGGCCTCAACTGGGAATTCAAGCTGCGGCCCGGCGCTGAAGTTCCATGACGGCAGCCCGCTCACGGCCGAGGACGTGGTCTACAGCTTCCGCCGCGTGCTGGCGCTGGCGCTGGCGCCGGCCGGCGCCTTCCTGAAGATCCTCAAGCCCGAGAACGTGACCGCGCCCGATCCGCTGGTCGTGCGCTTCAAGCTCGAAACGTCCTACGCGCCGTTCTTCGCCGCGATCCCCAGCATCTGCATCGTCAATCCGCGCGTCATCAAGGCCAACGAGAAAGACGGCGACTGGGGCAAGACGTGGCTCGCCTCCAACGGCGCGGGCTCGGGCGCCTATCAGATCATTCCGGCGGGCTACCGGCCGCTCGAATATCTCGACATGGACATCAACGAGGGTCACTTCCTGGGCTGGAAGGACAATCCCAAGCCGGTGCGCAAGATCGCCTATCCGGCCGACCAAGGAGAGCTCGACCCGCCTGCTGGCGCTGCTCAACGGCTCGCTCGACTGCACCGACACCAACCTGCCGGCCGACCAGGTGGCGCAGATCAACGAGTCCAAGATCGCCTACGTCCAGAAGGACGTGGTCATGCGGACCTTCGTCATCCGCATGAACAACACCAAGCCGCCGTTCGACAATCTCAATGCACGCCTGTGCTTCGCCCATGCCTTCAACTACATGGGCTTCATCACCGACATCCTGGGCGGCTACGCCACGCGCGATCCCTATCCCATGCCGGAGGATCTGTGGGGCATTCCCAAGGACGCCAAGGGCTACGACTACGATCTCAAGAAGGCCAAGGAGTACATGGCCAAGGCCATCGCCGAAGGCGCGCCGATGAAGCGGCCGCTCGAGCTGCATGTGCAGTCGGAGAACGAGCAGAGCGTGCAGGGCGCGCAGTTGTTCCAGAGCGACCTGGCGCAGATCGGCATCAACCTGAAAGTGGTCGGCAGCATCTGGTCGACGCTGACGACCGCCGCCGCCAAGCCGGACACCACGCCCGACATGTGGGTCCACTGGGTCAGCACCTACTTCGTCGATCCCGAGAACTGGGTCGGACAGATGTACGACAGCCAGTTCCACGGCACGTGGAAGGCGTCGGCCTACTACAAGAATCCCGAAGTCGACGCGCTGCTGCGCAAGGCCCGCGCGCTGGTCAAGCAGGAGGAGCGCGCGCCGCTCTACCAGGAAGCGATCCGCAAGATCATGGCCGATTCGCCCGACATCTGGATCTACAACTCCATGCAGCTCCAGGGCCTCAACAAGCGGGTCAAGGGCCGCCGCTTCTGCACCGTCGGCCAGGGCGCGGAGATGCGCTGGATCACGCTCGACGGCTGAAGCATGACCCGCTCGACGGTTGACGACTTCCTGCTCTTCCGGACCGCGGGCGTGTCGCCGTCATACCGACGTCCTGAGCAACGAATGACCTCATCGCCGCTTGTTAGGCAGGACCTTCGCTGCGCTCAGGATGACAGGAGCCGTGCCGAGGTCCGTGCAGCGGAATGGGCTCTGGTGATGCTGCGCTTCGTCCTCCGGCGCTGCGCCCTGGTGGTGCCCTCGCTGCTGGGCTTGCTGGTCGTGACCTTCCTGCTGATCCATGCCGTGCCGTCGGACCCCGCCGTGGCGATGGCGGGCGATGCGGCGACACCGGAGCAGATCGAGCGCCTGCGCAAGCAATACGGGCTCGACCGGCCGATCTGGGAGCAGTTCGCCGTCTATGTCGGCAAGGTGGCGCACCTCGACCTGGGCGAGAGCGCTTTCTCGCATCGGCCGGTGACGCTCGACATCGCCCAGCGCCTGCCGGCGACGCTGGAGCTCACTTTCTGCGCGCTGGCGATCTCGGTGTTCCTGGGCGTGCCGCTGGGCGTCGTCTCGGCGCTCAATCACAACGCCTGGCCGGACTATCTGCTGCGCATCTTCTCCGTCATGGGTATCGCGCTCGCCGCCTTCTGGGTCGCCATCATGCTGCAGCTGCTGTTTTCCATGCAGCTCGGCTGGCTGCCGTTGCGCGGCGACCTCACCTCGACCCTGCCGCGGCCGGAACGCGTGACCGGGTTCCTGACGATCGACTGCCTGATCGCCGGCCGCTGGGATGCCTTCGCCGATGCGCTCCGGCATCTGGTGCTGCCGGCCCTCACGCTTTCCCTGGGCGGTCTCGCCACCATCGTGCGCTTCACGCGCGCGGGCATGCTCGACACCCTGCAGCAGGACTTCGTGTTCTACGAACGCGCCATGGGCTACCGCTGGCTGCGGCTGGTCTGGATCTTCGTGCTGCGCAACTCGATCACCGCGACCGTGACCCAGATCGGCCTGCTGTTCGGCGGCCTGATCGCCGGCGGCGTCGTGGTCGAGGCGATCTTCGACTGGCCGGGCATCGGCAGCTACACCGTGCAGGCGATCCTGACCGGCGACCGCCAGGTGATGCTGGCGGTGACCCTGCTGGTCGGCACTGTCTATGCCGCCGTCAACATCCTGGTCGACGTCGTGCATGGCCTGCTCGACCCGCGCCTGATGGAGCAGGGGTGAGACAGGTCGTCGCCAAGCTCTCGCGCGACCTGCCGGCGATGCTGGGCCTGGGGATCGTGCTCTTCGTGCTGCTGATCGCCATCCTGGGCCCGCTGCTGGCGCCCTATCCCGGCGACGCGGCCGCCTCGCATCTCGCCCGCCGCCTGAAGCCGCCCAGCGCCGATTTCCTGTTCGGCACCGACAATCTCGGCCGGGACATCTTCTCGCGCGTGATCCTGGGCGCACGCGGGGCGCTTTCCATCGCGCTCACCGTGGTCTCGGTCGCCATGCTGATCGGCGTGCCGCTCGGCCTGGTCGCCGGCTTCCGCGGCGGCTGGCTGTCCGAGACGATCATGCGGGTCACCGACGTGGTCCTGGCCATCCCCCAGCTCGTGCTGGCGCTCGCCCTGGCGCAGCTCATGTCGCCCTCGCTCGAAAGCGCGATGCTGGCGCTGTCGCTCACCTACTGGCCGTTCTTCACGCGCATCGTCTATGCCGAGACGCGGCGGCTCTCGTCCTCGCTGTTCGTCGATGCCTTGCGCGGCGTCGGCGCCGGCTCCGGCCGCATCGTCTTCCTGCACATCCTGCCCAATGCCCTCTCGCCGGTGATCGTGCGCGCCACCATCGGGCTCGGCTTCACCATCCTGGTCGCGGCCGTCCTGGGCTTCCTCGGCATGGGGGCGACCCCGCCGGCGCCTGACTGGGGCCTCACCATCGCCGAGAGCCGCACCTACCTGCCGCGCGCCTGGTGGTACGTGACCTTCCCCGGCCTCGCCATCCTGATCACGGTCATGGGCTTCAACCTTTTGGGCGACGGCCTGCGCGACCTCGTCGATCCCCGCATCCGGCGGTCGAGATGAGGTGGGCGCGATGACCCCTCTGTTGTCCGTGCGCGGCCTGAAAGTGTCGATCCGGACCGACGAGGGCATCGCGCAGGTGCTCGACGATGTCGGGCTGGAGCTCGAGCGCGGCCGCATCCTGGGCGTGGTGGGCGAATCGGGCTGCGGCAAGTCCACGCTCATTCGCGCCATCATGGGCATCCTGCCCAAGGGCGCGCGGGTCGAGCAGGGTGAGATCTGGTTCGAGGGCGAGAACCTGCTGGTCTTCAGCGAGGACGAACTGAACCGCGACGTGCGCTCCAGCCGCATCGGCTTCATCCCGCAGGACCCGCTGCTCGCCCTCAATCCCGTGTTCAAGGTCGGCAGCCAGCTCCTCGAGGTCATGCGCTGGCACGCGCCGATGATGGCAGCCGCGGCGGCGAACGGCGGAAGCGCCATGTCGGCCGCCTGGTCGGCCTGCTGCGGCGCATGCAGGTGCCCGATCCCGAGACCGCGCTGGAGCGCTATCCGCATCAGTTCTCGGGCGGCCAGCGCCAGCGCCTGCTGATCGCCGCGGCGCTTGCCTGCGCGCCGCGCCTGGTGATCGCCGACGAGCCGACCACGGCGCTCGATGTCACGACCCAGCACCAGATCCTGCTGCTGCTGCGCGAGCTGGTGGGCGAGTTCGGCATCTCGCTGCTGTTCGTGACCCACGATTTCGGCGTCGTGGCCGAACTGTGCGACGATCTCTGCGTCATCTATGCCGGCCAGACGGTCGAGGCGGGCTCGGTGCTGCCGATCCTCGACGCGCCGGCGCATCCCTATACGCGCGCGCTGCTCGCCTGCCATCCCGACCGTGCCACGACGTTCACCGGCATTCCCGGCTCGGTGCCGTCGCCGCTCAGCCGCCGCCCGGCTGCCGCTTCGCGCCGCGCTGCGCCGACGTCCGCGCCGTCTGCAGCGAAGGCCGGCCGCCGCAGGGCCGGGCGGATAGCGGCGCCGAAGTGCGCTGCGTGCAATACGCATGAACGCCCCGACGATCCTCACCCTGCACGAGGTCTCCGTGCAGCTGGGCGGCAGCAAGGGCTTCCTGCGCAAGACGGTGCCGCCGGTGCAGGCGGTACGGAAAGTCAGCCTGGAACTTCGGGAAGGCGAGATCCTGTCGCTGGTGGGCGAATCGGGCTGCGGCAAGACCACGCTCGGCCGCACCATCCTCGGCCTGCAGCGCGAGAGCGCCGGCGAGATCCTGCTCGACGGACGGCCGGTCGGCGGCCTGTCGCCCGAGTCGGCGCGTCAGGCGCGACGGGCGATCCAGTACGTTCACCAGGATGCCGGCGCGGCGCTCGATCCGTGGTGGAGCATCGGCCGCACCCTGGAAGAAGGCCTGAAAATCCATGGCGTCGGCGATCGAGCCGAGCGGCGGGAGCGGGTGGCGGCGATGCTGTCGGCGGTCGGTCTCGAGCCGGCCTGGGGCCGCCGTTACCCGCACGAATTCTCCGGCGGGCAGCTCCGGCGCGTGGCGCTCGCCCGCATCCTCCTGCTGCAGCCGCGCATCGTCGTCCTCGACGAGCCGACATCGGGCCTCGACATGTCGGTGCAGGCAACGGTGCTCAATTTACTGCTGGATTTGCGGGAACGATTTTCCCTCACCTATCTGTTCATTTCCCATGACCTGTCGGTCGTCGAGCGGCTCTCGGATCGGGTGGCGATCATGTATCTCGGCCGCATCGTCGAGACCGGGCCGGCGAAAGCCGTGTTCGCCGCGCCGACGCATCCTTACACGCGCGCCCTGCTGGCGGCGGCGCCACGGCTGAAAGGCCGGCGGGTGACCGAGCACGGAACGGTGCGCGGCGACCCGCCGAGTGCCGCCTTGGTGTCGCCCGGCTGTGCCTTCATCGATCGTTGTCCCATCGCCGAAGCAGTCTGCGCGACCGAGGTTCCGCAGCTCGCCTCGATCGCAGCCGGCCACGAGGTCGCCTGCCTGCGCGCGTCCGCCGAGCAGACTGCCTCTTTGCGGGCAAGACGCCGCGCCTGAAATCGAAGTGTCGCTTACCCTTCTACGGTACGCACTTATTCCCGTGTCCTGCTCGGTCGCCTCGCCGCTTTCAACAGTTTTACTAAATAATACTTGAATTATTACTAAAGTACACGCTATGTAAGTCCGACAACGGTGGATCGGTCTTCAACACTTGGCGGTGAGGGAAATGGGTTCTCTGGTCGAATCGAAAATGGCGGGCGGAAAGGGCGGAAAGGGCGCAAACCCTCTCCCAAAAATCGGCCCGCTGGATTCATCAACGATATCAAGCGTCTGAGGCAGCAGGTTTGCGCCGGAGCCGGTTGGCCGGAAACCGGCGGAAACTGGCGGAAAGGGCCGGAAACCTCCCGAAGCGATGGATAGCGGTGCATTTCGCCAGTGGCATGGGAGTTGCTGCAATGCAGTACGGCTGAGACCACACAGGGAGACAGGATGGAAATCGGCGTCTTCATTCCCATCGGGAACAACGGCTGGCTGATCTCCTCGACGTCGCCGCAATACACGCCGAGCTTCGATCTCAACCGTGAGGTCGTGCTGCGCGCCGAGCGCTACGGCTTCGACTTCGCGCTGTCGATGATCAAGCTGCGCGGCTTCGGCGGCAAGTCGCGCTACTGGGACGACAATCTCGAATCCTTCACCCTGATGGCGGGCCTGGCCTCGATCACCAGCCGCATCGAGCTCTATGCCACGGTCGCCGTGCTCACCATGCCGCCGCCGCTGACGGCGCGCATGGCGATGACCATCGATTCGATCAGCCACGGCCGCTTCGGCGTCAACCTGGTCACCGGCTGGCAGAAGGCCGAGTACGACCAGATGGGCATTTGGCCGGGCGACGAGCACTACAAGTACCGCTACGAGGCGCTCGACGAGTACGCCACCGTGATGTCGGAGCTGTGGGCCCGCGGCCAGTCCGACCTCAAGGGCAAGTACTACACCATGAACGACTGCCGGCTGGGGCCGCTGCCGTCGCGGCCGATCCCGATGATCTGCGCCGGCACCAGCGATGCCGGCATGGCCTTCGCCGCCAAGCATTGCGCCTACAATTTCTGCAGCGGCAACGGCCAGATGAACGATCCGCGCGACTGCGCCGATTCGGTGGCGCGGCTCAAGGCCTGCACGACGGCCGCCGGAACCGACACCAAGGCGCTGGCGCTCACCTTGATCATTGCCGACGAGACCGACGAGGCGGCGATGGCCAAGTGGGAGCACTACAAGGCCGGCACCGATCTCGATGCGCTGAGCTGGAGCCGCGCCCAGGCCGGCGCCGACAAGTACGCCGCCGACAATTCCACGGCCGGCCGCATCCGCCGGCGCGAGCCCTTGCCCAACAGCGGCTCGCGGCTGATCGGCTCCTACGCCTCCGTGGCGCGCATGCTCGACGAGATGTCGGAGATCGACGGCCTCGCCGGCGTCATGCTGACCTTCGACGACTTCGTGATCGGCGTCGAACAGTTCGGCCAGCGCATCCAGCCCTTGATGCGCAGCCGCCGGAATCTCGCCGCGGCGGCATGACGTGGACGCGTTGGCGCACGATCCCGTCGAGAGTGCGGCCGCGCCGGCCCAGGCAAGACCGCCGCTCGACCTCGAGCTGATAAACATCCGCAAGCGCTACGGCGACTTCACCGCCGTCGACGGCGTGTCGCTGAAAGTGAGCAAGGGCCAGTTCGTCTGCCTGCTGGGCCCGTCGGGCTGCGGCAAGACCACGACCTTGCGCTGCATCGCCGGCCTCGAGGAGCCGGACGACGGCGACATCCTGATCGGCGGCAAGGAGGCGACCAGGGACCCGCCGTGGCAGCGCGACATCGCCATGATGTTCCAGGACTTCGCCCTGTTCCCGCATATGACCGTGGCCAAGCAGGTGGGCTTCGGGCTGGAGATGCTGAAGAAGCCCAAGGCCGAGATCGCCCAGCGGGTGCAGCACATCCTGAAATCCTTCGAGATCGACGTCCTCGCCGACCGCAAGCCGGCCAGCCTGTCGGGCGGCCAGCGCCAGCGGGTGGCCCTGGCGCGCGCCATGATCACCGAGCCGCGCATCCTGCTGCTCGACGAGCCGATCGGCGCGCTCGACTATTCCCTGCGCGAGACCGTGATGCTGGAGCTGAAGCTCCTGCAGCAGCGCACCGGCATCTCCTTCATCTGGGTGACGCACGACCAGAACGAGGCCTTCTCGCTGGGCGACCTGGTCGTGGTCATGAACCATGCGCGCATCGAGCAGCAGGGCCCGCCGGAGGAGATCCTGCAGCGCCCGGCGACGGCTTTCGTGGCGGGCTTCGTGCAGGGCAACAATGTCTTTCGCGGCCGCGTGAAGGAGTTGCTGGCCGGCATGCTTCGCATCGAGACGCCGGTCGGCATCGTTCCTCGTGCCGCGGCCGCTTGTCGCCCCGCCGGCCATGCTGGGCAGCGAGGTTTCCTTTTCGGTGCGCGCCGAGCTGATCACCGACGCGCCGTCGGAACGGCATGTCAATCGCCTGTCGGCGGTATGCACGGCGGTCGAATATTTCGGCGCCGTTCGCCGGCACATCTTCGAGCGATCGGATGGCGAGGTGCTGAAGTACGATCAGTTCGGCGCCCATGCCGCGCGGATCGTGCCGGGCCAGAAGACGGTGCTGGGTTGGCCGGCGGAGGCCGCGGTTCTGCATGCCGGGGCAGGCGGATGAGCACCATCCGCGTCCGCTCGCCCGCCAGCTACTGGCTGGCCGTTCCGGCGGCGGCCTGGATGCTGGGCGTCGTGGTCGTGCCGATCGTGCTGCTGGTCTGGGTGTCGTTCTGGGGCGGCCGGGCCTTCTCGACGGCAAGCCCGCTCACCTTCGACAACTACGCCAAGTTCTTCGCCAACCAGACCTATCTCAAGCTGGCGCTGAGCACGATCGTCCATACCGCGACGTTGATGGCCGTCACCGGCGTGCTGGGCTACTGCATCGCCTACTTCCTGGTGATGAAGGTCAAGAGCCCGGGCTGGCGCACGGTGCTGTTCCTGGCCTTCGTCGTGCCGTTCTGGACCAGCACCCTGATCCGCGCCATCGCCTGGGTGCCGTTCCTGGGCGTCAACGGCGTGATCAACCAGACCTTGATGTTCGTCGGCGCCACCAACTCGCCGATCGAGGCGTTCCTCTATTCGCTCACCGGCATCACCATGGCGCAGGTGTCGCTCTACACCATGCTGGCGGCCGGCCCGGTGGTCTACATGCTGAACGCCGTCGCCCCGCAGCTCCGCGAAGCGGCGATGACGCTCAAGGCCACGCCCTTCATCGTGTTCCGCCGCATCGTCTTTCCGCTCACCCTGCCGGGCGTGGTGATCGGCCAGGTGCTGGTCTTCCTCAACGTCATGTCCGACTTCGCCACCGTCGCCACCATCGGCGGCAACAAGCACGCGCTGCTCTCCAACCTCGTCCTGCTTTTCTACGAAGGCTCGCAGATCCGCGCCGCCTCGGTGGTCGCGGTGCTGCTGATGATCTGCATGCTCATCGGCGTGGTGGTGGCGCTGCGCGTCGTCGACATCCGCCGCCTGGGAGCCGAGCGATGATCGGCTGGAAGATGGATCGCCTCAGCCTGACCAGCTGGATCCTGGGCACGATCACCCTGGTCTTCCTCGCCTATCAGTGGCTGCCGATCTTCACCCTGGGCCTGCTGTCCTTCAGCGGCCCGACCGGCGGCACGACCTTCCCCATGAACGGCACCTCGTTCCATTGGTACGAGGAGCTGTGGCGCGCCACGGTCATGAACGACTTCAAGCCGCCGCTGGTGCGCTCCTCGCTGCTGGCGCTCGCCTGCTCGGCCACCACCATCGTGCTGTCGGTGATGGCGGCGCAGGCCATGCGCGGCCAGTTCCGCGGCAACGGCTGGTTCTTCTACCTGATGCTTCTGGGCATCATGGCGCCCGGCATCCTGGTGGGCTTCGGCTTTGCCATCATGATGCGGCTGATGGGCGTCGAGCTGTCGTGGGACACCACGACCTTCCTGGTCCAGGTCTCGTGGACCCTGCCGTTCGGCTTCCTGACCATGCTCGCGGTCTTCAACCGCTTCGACAAGAAGGTCGAGGAGGCGGCGCTGACCTTGGGCGCCTCGCGCCTGGTGACCTTCCGCCGCATCACCCTGCCGCTCGTCCTGCCCGGCGTGATCGGCGCCGGCCTGTTCGGCTTTTCGCTCTCCTACGACGAATACGCGCGCAGCATGTTCACGACCGGCCCCGACGCCACCCTGCCGCTCGCCGTGATGGCCCAGCTCGACCGCCAGCTCACGCCCGAGATCTATGCCGTCGGCACGACCACCACCTTTTTCTCTCTGATCGCCGTCCTGTTCTTCACCCTGGCCTTCTGGGCCATGCGGCGATCGACCAGCCTCAAGAAATCCGCAAGCGCATAGGAGACAGGACATGCTGATCAGACGTCGCCACCTGCTGGCCGCCGCCGGCGCTTCGACCTTGGCCGCGCCGGCGCTCATCCGTCCGGCCAACGCCCAGGCCAAGCAGATCAACCTGGCGGGCGCCAGCTACGATATGCGCGAGGCCATTCTGGGCGAGTTCGGCAAGCGCACCGGCATTGCGCCCAAGCCCTTCGTCAATCCCTCGACCCAGGTGCGGGTCGATCGCCTGCGCACCGCGCCCGTCGACTGCGTCCTGCTCGACGCGCCGTTCGCCGCCTACGCCAACAGCGAGAAGCTGCTGCAGCCGATCGACATCTCGCGGCTGCCCAACTGGTCGAAGCTGAACGTGCTGCTGAAGGACGGCCGCGCCACGCCGACCGCGCCGCTGGGCTACGGCGCCAATCCCGGCCGCATGATGTATCTCGACGAGGCGCGCACCAAGGTGTCGTTCGCGCCGATGTTCTTCCAGATGGATTCGATCGGCTACAACGCCGGCAAGATCCCGGCCGAGAACAACACGCTGTCGTGGGGCGAGCTGTTCAATCCCAAATGGCGCGGCAAGGTCGCGATGTTCGGCATCGACTGGCTGGGCATGCTGAACGCCGCCATGGGCATGCGGGCGCTGGGCCTGCTCGATCCCAAGGACATCAGCAACATGAGCGAGAAGGAGGTCGACACCGTGGTCGCCTTCCTCAAGGAGAAGAAGAAGGAAGGCCACTTCCGCGCCATGTGGAAGGCCTATGGCGAGCTGGTGAACCTGATGGCCTCCGAGGAGGTCTGGATCGCCGACGCCTGGTGGCCGGTGGTCGTCGAGGTCGCCAGCAAGGGCATTCCCATGCATTACGCGGTCGCCAAGGAAGGCTATCGCGCCTGGTGCAACGGCTACGGCATCGCCGCCGAGACCAAGAATCTCGACGCCTGCTACGAGTGGCTGAACTACTGGATGGAGGGCTATCCCGGCGCGCGGCAGTCGGAGATCGGCTACTTCTCGACCGTCAACAACTACGAGAAATACCTCGATCCCAAGCTGGTGAAGGAGGTCTATGGCGGCGAGGGCCGCGACGGCGGCTCGCTGGCCGATCGCGCCGAGCGCGTCTTCGTGTGGAACACGCGGCCCAAGAATCTCGAATACTATACGGAGAAATGGAACGAATTCCTGGCTGCCTGAGCTAGTCTCGGCGGGCATGACTCGCCCGCTCACCCTGCTGCTCTCTGCCCACGCGTTCAAGACGTGGGGCTCCCGTATCGAGGCCGCCGTTCCCGCAGGCGGCCTCGTCTTCCGCACGGCCGAAGAGGCGCTGGCGGCCGACGGCCCCTGCGAGGCCGACATCGCCTTCATGACGCGCGAGGTGACCGGCCGCTCGAGCAAGGACAATCCCACGCCCGAGCTCAAAGGCTTCGAGACCGTGCTGCGCAAGTCGCCCGGTCTCAAATGGCTGCAGATCCATCCGGCCGGCGCCGAGCGGCCGCTCTATCGCGAGCTGCGCGGGCGCGGCGTCAAGGTGACGACCGCCTCGGGGGCCACGGCGGTCACCGTCTCGCACAGCACCCTGGGGGCGCTGATCGCGCTCAACCGCCGCTTCCCGCTGCTGGCCGACGCCCAGCGCCGCCACGCCTGGGAGCCCAGGCTGGGCGAGCGCTCGCCGCGTGACCTCAAGGGCCAGTGCGCGGTGATCGTCGGCCTGGGGCCGATCGGCCGCAACATCGCGGCGCTCCTGAAGATGCTGGGCATGACGACGATCGGCGTGCGTCGCGGCGCCGAACCGGTCGAGCCGTGCGACCGCACGATCACCTACGACCGCCTGATGGACGTGCTGGGCGAGGCCGACTGGCTGATCCTCTGCTGTCCGGCATCGCCCGCGACGCGCGGCATCGCCAATGCGGCGGCCTTCGCCGCCATGCCGGCCGGCAGCCACTTCATCAATGTCGCCCGCGGCGAGATCGCTGTCGAAAAGGATGTCATTGCCGCGCTGCGGAGCGGCCACCTGGCGGGCGCCTATCTCGACGTCTTCGAACGCGAGCCGCTCGATCCCGCCTCGCCGCTGTGGGACATGCCCAACGTCATCGTCTCGCCGCACACCGCGAGCCATTCGCTGGGCCAGAACGAGGCGATCTTCGACATCTTCCTCGACAACCTCGCCCGCTTTCGCAACGGCGCCGGGCTGCGCAACGATGTCGACAACCTGGCCTAGTGGCGCCAGCGCTGCCACGCAGATGCCGATCCAGATCAGGATGGCGATGGCGAGCGGCAGGTCGGTCAGCACGGCATCGGTCGGCGATTCGCCGCCGTCGAGGCTCTCGACCACGTACCAGTAGCGATAGAGGCCGAAGATCACCAACGGGATGGTCCATACCAGCCGGGCATTGGCCGACATCACGAACAGGCTGTAGAAGATCAGCGCCCCGGTGGCCGACATCTCGGCGTAACGGTCGATCAGCTCGACCGAATACATGCGCAGCACCTCGCGGCTTTCGGTGCCGCTGTTGGCCAGCTCCTGGCGGCGCTTGATGGCGGCGAGGTAGAGCGCCAGGCAGAGCGTGGTGATCGCCATCCAGCTCGACAGCGGCACCGAGAGCGCCAGTGCTCCGGCATAGACCCGGAGCACGAAGCCCACGGCGATGGAGAAGAGGTCGAGCACCGGCTGGTGCTTCAGCACGTAGGTGTAGGCCACGTTCAACGCCACATAGGCGGTGATCGCCAGCATCGTCGGCGTCGACCAGAAGAAACCCAGGATCAGCACGCCGTAGCAGGCGATCAGCAGGCCGATCGCCGGCCGCAGCGTCACCGTGCCGGCGGCCAGCGGCCGGGAATAGCGTTTGGTGGGATGGGTGCGGTCGCGCTCGATGTCGCGGATGTCATTCAGGATGTAGCCGGCGGAGGAGGCGACGCAGAACAGCCCGAAAGCGATCAGCGCGTTGGCGACCGAGCCGGGGTCGGTGAACTCGCGGGCGAACACCAGCGGCGCCAGCACGAAGGCGTTCTTGATCCACTGCCTCGGGCGCGCGAGCTTGAGCAACCCGAGAGCCGGCATCGTATTAGTTTGCGTTGTCATTCCCCGGCGGTGCTTATACTGGCTGTCCGGAGGGCGGCCAAGGTCAATCAATGCGTCTGGCGATCGTCTATACAATCATTGCCTTGTTCGCGACGGCGGCGAATCTCGGCGCCCAGGAGCTCACGGTCCGGGCCTGGCACGGCGCCTTCCGGATCGAGCTCTCGGTGTTCGTCGGCACCGGCGTCGGCCTGGTCGTAAAATACCTCCTCGACAAGAGGTTCATCTTCCGCTTCCGCGCCGCCAGCACCTCGCACGACCTGCAGACCTTCATCCTCTACACCGCCATGGGCGTGGTCACGACCCTGCTGTTCTGGGGCTTCGAGTTCGGCTTCAACAGTGCCTTCGAAGACAAGAACATGCGCTATGTCGGCGCCCTGATCGGCCTTGGCCTGGGCTATTGGGCGAAGTACCACCTCGACAAGCGTTTCGTCTTTCGCCCCCACGCGGCGCCATGAGGCCCGTCTCGTCATGGGGTCGCCTCTCGGCCTTTCCTCACGAGGTGATCGAACTCGGCGATCGCAGCCGGGTCGCCGCCGAACTGGCGCGCGGCGGTCCCGGCATCGCCTACGGCCTGGGGCGGAGCTACGGCGATGAGTGCCTCAACCCGCACGGCGTGCTGTGGAACACATCGGGTCTCGACCGCTTCATCCGCTTCGACCAGGAAAGCGGCCGGCTGGTCTGCGAGGCCGGCGTGGTGCTGCGCGACATCCAGCGCCTCGTCATTCCGCGCGGCTGGGGCTTGCCGGTGCTGCCGGGCACCCAGTTCGTCACCGTGGGCGGCGCCATCGCCAACGACGTGCACGGCAAGAACCACCACGAGACCGGCACCTTCGGCGATCATGTGAAATCGCTCAGGATGCTGCGCACCGACGGCGAGGAGATCGTCTGCGGTCCCGCCGAGCGACCCGACTGGTTCGCGGCGACCGTGGGCGGCCTCGGCCTGACCGGTCTCATCGTCGAGGCCGAGTTGCAGCTCCGTCGCCTGCCGGGTCCCTGGCTCGACGCCGAGACGATCGCCTATTCCGGCCTCGACGAGTTCTTCCGCCTGTCCGAGGAATTGCATCCCGCCTGGGAACATGCCGTCTCCTGGATCGATTGCACCGACGATGCCGTCCGCGGCCTGTTCATGCGCGCCAAGCCGGTGACCGGCGAGCATGGAACGCGGCGCGATCGGCGGCTCGCCATGCCGCTGGTGCCGCCGGTCTCGCTGGTGAATCGGCTCACTCTCAAGCCGCTCAATCTTCTTTACTGGATGATGAACAAGCGCCGGCTCGGCCGCCGCATCGCCCATTATGAGCCGTTCCTGTTTCCGCTCGACGGCATCCGCGACTGGAACCGGCTCTACGGTCCGCGCGGCTTTTATCAGTATCAATGCGTCGTGCCGCGCGAAGCGGGATCCGCGCCCATCCGCGACATGCTGGCCGCGATCGCGCGGTCGGGCGACGGTTCGGTGCTGGCGGTGCTGAAAACCTTCGGCGATCGCTGGCCGCCGGGCCTGTTGAGCTTCGCGCGACCGGGCGTCACCCTGGCGCTCGACTTCCAGAACCGCGCCGGCATCGAGAACCTGTTCGAGCGACTGGACGCCATTGTGAGCGCAGCAGGCGGCCGCCTCTATCCGGCGAAGGACGCGCGCATGCCGCGCGCGATGTTCGAGGCGGGCTATCCGCGCCTCGGCGAATTCTCAGGCTACCGCGATCCGGGCATGAGCTCCGCCATGTCTCGCCGCCTGATGGGAAGCTAGCAAGGAGGAAGCTCTTGAAGAAGGACGGGGCATGAGAATCGTCGTCATCGGCGCGACTTCGGCGATCGCCGAACATTGCTGCCGGCTGTGGGTCGCGCGCGAGGCCTGCGATCTGGTGCTGGTGGCGCGCGATGCCGCCAAGGCCGGACGGGTGGCCGAGGACTTGCGGGTACGCAGCCCGGCCTCGACCATCGCCGTGCTCGAGGCCGACTTCCTCGATACCGCGGCGATCGCAAAGGTCGCCGCCGAGACCACCGCGCAGCCGATCGATGTCGTGCTGATCGCTCACGGCATGCTGCCCGCGCAGGAACAAGTCGAAGGCGATCTCGTGCTTTGCCGCGACACGCTGGAAGTGAACGCCCTGTCGCCCGCTCTGTTCGCCGAGGCTTTCGCCGGCCAGCTCGCCAAAGCGGGGCGGGGCACGATCGCCCTCATCGGCTCGGTCGCGGGCGATCGCGGCCGCAAGGCCAACTATACCTACGGCGCCAGCAAGGGCCTGGTGGCGCGCTACGCCGAGGGGCTGGAGCATCGCTTTGCCGGCACCGGCGTCAGCGTCGTGCTGATCAAGCCCGGCCCGACCGACACGCCGATGGCTGCGACGCACCGCGCCGCCGGCCGGCGCATGGCATCGGTCGAGGACGTGGCGCGCGCCATGGTGCGCGGCATCGACGCCAAGCGCCCGGTCGTCTATGCGCCGGCGCAATGGGCGCTGATCATGCTGGTGGTACGCCACCTGCCGCGCTTCATCTTCAATCGGCTGAACCTCTGAACCGCTGGCGCGGCTTCTGCATGGATCAATCGGTCGTCGCAGCGCAGAATGGGCGCGCGATTTCTTCAATGGCGGGAGGCTGACATGGATCTGGGGCTGAAAGGCAAGCGGGTCGCCGTCACGGGCGGCAGCAAGGGAATCGGCCGGGCCATCGCCGAAGGCTTCGCCGCCGAAGGCGCGCATGTCTCGATCTGCGCGCGCAACGCCGCCGAGGTGACCGCGGCGGTCGCGGCGTTGAAGGGCAAGGGCGTAAAGGCCTTCGGCAAGGCGCTCGACGTCGCCGACGGGCCGGCTCTGAAGGACTGGATCGCCGCCTCCGCCGGCGAGCTGGGCGGGCTCGATGCGCTGGTCTGCAACGTGAGCGCCCTGGCGGTGGGCGATACCGAAGAGAGCTGGGAGAAATCCTTCCGCACCGACATGATGCATACGGTGAACGCGGTGGGCGCCGCCGTGCCGTTCCTCGAGAAATCCTCCTCGCCGTCGATCGCGCTCATCTCCAGCGTGTCCGGCTTCGAGGTCGACTTCGCCGCCGGCTCCTATGGTGCCATGAAGGCGGCGCTGATCCACTACGCCAAGGGCTTGAGCCGGCAACTGGTCGGCAAGGGAATTCGCGTGAACTGCGTGTCGCCGGGCAACACCTATTTCGACGGCGGCATCTGGCAGAACATCGAGAAGAACATGCCGGACCTGTTCGCCTCGACGGTCAAGGTCAACCCGACCGGCAAGTTCGGCACGGCCGAGGAAGTGGCGCATGGCGTCGTCTTCCTGGCGAGCCCGATGGCCAGCCGCATCTCCGGCACCAACCTCGTGATCGACGGCGCCCTCACGGTGGCGGTCTAGGAGTTTTGTCCATGCACAGCCACGCCAAGCATACGATCCACCGCGAGCATATCCATCACGGCTGGAACAACCAGTTCCCGCCGCGGATCACGATCGCGCCCGGCGAGACCGTGCAGTTCGAGACGCGCGATGCCTCGTCCGGCCAGCTCACCAAGACCTCGACGGCGGAGGCCCTGAACAAGCTCGACCTTGCCTTCGTCAATCCGGTGACCGGCCCGGTCTTCGTCGACGGCGCCAGGCCCGGCGATGCGCTCAAGGTCACCGTCCTGTCGCTGCAGCCCTCGGGCTGGGGCTGGACGGGCAATATTCCGGGCTTCGGCCTGCTCACCGACCAGTTCCCCGAGGCGCACCTGCATCACTGGAACTACGATCCCGGCCTCAAGCCGGCGATGTACGGGCCCGGCGGCAAGGTGCCGCTGCGGCCCTTCCCGGGCACGATCGGCGTGGCGCCGGCGGCGCCCGGCCTGCACAGCATCGTTCCGCCGCGCAATGTCGGCGGCAACATGGACGTCCGCGACATCACCGCGGGCGTCGAGCTCTATCTGCCGATCGAGGTCGACGGCGCGCTGTTCTCGGTCGGCGATACCCATGCGGCGCAAGGCGATGGCGAAGTCTGCGGCACGGCGATCGAGAGCCCGATCGACGTGGCGCTGAAGTTCGATCTCATAAAGGGCGCCAATCTCAAGATGCCGCGTTACGTCACGCCCGGACCGGTGAGCGACCATTTCGACAAGAAGGGCTACGAGGTCACCACCGGCATCGGCCCCGACCTGATGACCGGCGCCCGCACGGCGGTGTCGGAGATGATCGACCTCTTGAGCAAGCGCTTCGGCTATTCGCCGATCGATGCCTACATGCTGTGCAGCGTCTGCGCCGACCTCCGGATCAGCTCGATCGTCGACGTGCCCAACTGGGTCGTGTCGTTCTACTTTCCGCGGATCGTTCTCGAATAAGCGTCATGCCACCGCCGCCAGCTTGGCGCGGCGGCTCTGCATCAGCGGCTGGATGTGCTGGCCGAACTGCTCCATGCCGACCACGAAGTCGTCGAAGACGAGCATGATGCCCTTGGTGGCGGGCACGGTGGCACATTCGTCGAGCAGGCGGGCGACCGTGGCGTAGGAGCCGACGAGGGTCCCCATGTTGAAGTTGACCGCGCCCGTGGGTGCCGCCATCTGGCGGGCCGTGCTGGTCGCCGCCGCATTGGCGTCGGCATTGGCCTGGCCCGCCAGCCAGCCCATGGCGTCGAGGTCGGCGCCGTCGTTGTAGTGCCGCCACTTGGCCAGGGCGGCCTCGTCGGTTTCGTCGGCGATCACCATCAGCAGCACATAATTGCCGACATCGCGGCCGGTCGTGGCGGCGGCCTCGGCCATCGCTGCGTTGGTGGCGGCGTGCGCGGTCGGCGTGTTGATGCCCTTGCCGGCCACGAAATTGTAGTCGCCGTGAGCGGCGCCGAACTCGATGCCGCGCGGGCTTTGTCCGGCGCAGACGACCTTCACGTAGGTCTGCGGCCGGGGCGAGAGCTTGCAGTCTTCCATCCGGAAGTACTCGCCCTTGAAGTTGGACGTACCGGTCTCCCACAGCTCGCGCAGGATGGTGACGTATTCCGTGCTGTAGTCGTAGCGCTTGACGAAGTGCTCCTCGCCCGGCCACAGGCCCATCTGCTCGTATTCCCCCTTAGCCCAGCCGGACACGATGTTGATGCCGAAACGTCCGCCCGAGATCGAATCGATGGTCGAGGTCATGCGCGCGACGATGGCCGGCGGAAGGGTGAGCACGGCGACCGAGGCATAGAGCTGGATGCGCCTGGTGACGGCGGCCAGGCCCGCCATCAGGGTGAAGGATTCGAGGTTGTGGTCCCAGAATTCGCTTTTGCCGCCGAAGCCGCGCAGCTTGATCATCGACAGCGCGAAATCAAATCCGTAGTGCTCGGCCCTTTGCACGACCTGCTTGTTGAGCTCGAAGGTCGGCCGGTATTGCGGCGAGGTCGTCGAGATCAGCCAGCCGTTGTTTCCGATCGGAATGAAGATCCCGATGTCCATGGACTAGGCCACCGCCTTCAGCTTCTCCTGTCGGGTCTTCATCAGCGGCTGGATGCGCTGGCCGAACTGCTCCATGCCGACCAGGAAGTCGTCGAAGGTCAGCATGATGCCCTTGGTGGCGGGCACGGTGGCGCATTCGTCGAGCATGCGCGCCACCGAGGCGTAGGAGCCGACCAGGGTGCCCATGTTGAAGTTGATCGCGCCCTCGGGTGCGGAGATCCGCTTGGCCGTGCCGTCGTCGGCGGCATTGGGGTCGGCATTGGCCTCGCCCGCCATCCAGGCCAGCGCGCCCATGTCGGCGCCTTCGTTGTAGTGCTTCCACTTGGCCATGGCGGCCTCGTCGGTCTCGTCGGCGATCACCATCATCAGCACGTAGTTGCCGACGTCGCGGCCGGTCTTGGCGGCGGCCTTGGCCATCGCCTCGTTGGTCGGCGCATGCGCCGTCGGCGTGTTGACGCCCTTGCCCAGGGTGAAGTTGTAGTTGCCGTAGGTCGCCCCGAACTCCATGCCGCGCGGGCTTTGTCCGGCGCAGACGATCTTCATGTCGGCCTGCGGGCGCGGCGAGAGCTTGCAGTCCGACATCTGGAAATACTCGCCCTTGAAGTCGGACGTGCCCTTCTCCCAGAGCTCGCGCAGGATGGTGACATACTCGGTGCTGTAATCGTAGCGCTTGGCGAAATGCGCCTCGCCCGGCCACAGGCCCATCTGCTCGTATTCCATCTTGGCCCAGCCCGAGACGATGTTGATGCCGAAGCGGCCGCCCGAGATCGAATCGATGGTCGAGGCCATGCGCGCCACGATCGGCGGCGGCAGGGTCAGCACCGCCACCGAGGCATAGAGCTGGATGCGCTCGGTGACGGCGGCGAGGCCCGCCATCAGGGTGAAGGATTCGAGATTGTGGTCCCAGAACTCGCTCTTGCCGCCGAAGCCGCGCAACTTGATCATCGACAGGGCAAAATCGAGCCCGTAATGCTCGGCCCTCTGCACGATCTGCTTGTTGAGCTCGAAGGTCGGCATGTATTGCGGCGAGTTGGTGGAGATCAGCCAGCCGTTGTTCCCGATGGGAATGAACACGCCAATATCCATGACACTCTCCTACGCAGCGGCAATATTCCGGCGGAGCAAGGGACGTGCCAGTCCGCCAGTCGAAGTGGTCGCATGAAAGTTGCAAGAAACCCATCGTATTCCGGGAGGATCCTCAAGTGAAAGCCGTCGTCATCCACGCCACGGGCGGTCCCGAGCAACTCACCGTGGCCGACCTGCCCGATCCGGCGCCCGGCCCCGGCGAGGTGCTGCTCGACGTCGCCTATGCCGGCTGCAACTGGGCCGACACGCAGGTCAGGATGGGCATCTACCCGCATGCCATGACCTATCCCATGGTGCTGGGCTTCGAGGTCTCGGGCACCGTCTCGGCCCTCGGTTCGGGCGTTTCAGGCGTCAAGGTCGGCGACAAGGTTGCCAGCTTCCCGGAGAAGGGCGGCGCCTATGCCGAGAAATGCGTGGCGCCTGCCGTCGGTCTCATCAAGCTGCCCGACGGCGTCGGTCTCGATGTCGGCGCCGCTTTCCCCATCCAGGCGCTCACCGCCTATCACATGCTGTGGACGATCTACGGGCTCGAGCGCGGCGACACCGTGCTGGTCAATGCGGTCGGCGGCGGCGTCGGGCTGGCCTGCACCCAGCTCGCGGTCCATGCCGGCGCGCGGGTGATCGGCACGACCGGCACGCCGGGCAAGGAGAAGCGGGCGCTGGAGTATGGCGCGTCGAAGGTCGTGCTGACGGGGCAGGAGGATTTCGAGAAGGCGGTGCTCGACTTCACCGGCGGAAAAGGCGTCGACCTCGCCATCGATTCCTACGGCGCCACCATGCTCGACCGCACCTTCAACGTGGTGAAGAAGCTCGGCCATGTGATCAGCATCGGGGAAGCCGAAGGCCAACCCCTCAAGAACATCCGCGAGCGCATCCTGCCGCGATCGCAGACCTTCACCCGCCTGCACCTCGGCCATGTCGATCACGCTTCGCCCGAATGGCAGGCCGGCATCGACCATGTGCTGGCCGGCATCGCCGAGGGCTGGCTGAAAGTGCCGATCGAGGCGGTGTTTCCGCTCAGCCAGGCCGCCGACATGCATCGGCGCCTGGAAGGCCGCCACGTCGCCGGCAAGCTTTTGCTGCGGACGGGGCGCTAAGTCATCAGTGCCAGAAGATCGCCAGCAGGATGATGATGGGAATGGGAACGCCGAGCAGCCAGAGCAGGATTGAACGGCCCATGTGAATCTCCGTGAGTGGGGCTGTGGGGAAGGAATACGAGAAAAGTCGTTAGCGGCCGTCGCGCGCCGCGCCGCCTTCGGTCGCGGCAAGGCCCGCGGCGAAGGCGCCGAGGAACATCGCGGCGACCAGCCAGAAGGCCAGCTGCATGGCGATGCGCCGCGCCTGATCGAGCGCTGCCCGCGCGTCGGCTTCGACGGCGGCGACCCGGCGCTCGGCGTCGGCCTGCGGCAGCCCGGTGCGCGCCGCGACCATCTGCGCAAGGTACTGCCGGTCGTCGGCCGAGAGCTCGGTATGGCCGCGCTCGCGGAAGGTGAGCAGCATGCGCCGCGCCACGTCGCGGTCGGCCGCGAGGTCGCGGCCGGCGGCGAAGACGCCGGCGGCTGCCTGGCCGGTGCCGCCGGTCAGGGCCGCATAGTTCGGCCGGAACAGCCGATCGAGGTAGGGCGCCGTGATGTCGTTGGGATTGGCGGCGGTCGGGGCCGGGTTGGCGGCGACGCCGCTGCCGACGACAGTCGCCGCCGAAGCGAGCAGGGCCGCGCCCATCACCGTCGCGAACGCCCAGGCCAGCACGCCGTGCGCGGTGTCGCGGAAATAGACTTCATCGAGCGGCGCCCGCGTCCAGCGCAGACGCAGCCGGCCGGTCACGTAGCCGCCCAGCGCCGAGGCCATGACCGCCGTCACGGCCATGTAGATGCCGCCAAACAGGGCGGCCTTGGTCGTGGTGATGTCGGCCGCACCGGACCACGGCGAGATCACGCTGAAGCCGATGCCCGCGCCCAATGCCAGCAGGAGCAGCGTGAAGGCCGCGGCAACGAAGCCGCCGGCGATGATGGCCGGCCACGATACGGCCGAAACGGCAGGTGCTTCGGCTTCGACGATGACGGTATCGACCATGGCGGCTCCTTGTGTGTGCCCAAGCAACGAGCAGTTGTGGGCGAGGTTCCATGATCGGACCGGCAGCGGGCTGCGCCCTGCAACCCGGCGGGCCTTCGGCCGTTGGCAGCTCGGAACACAGGAGAGACCCGTGAAGTATCTGACGCTTGTTGCGCTGGCGGCCTGCACCCTTGCGGCAGGCTGCGCGTCCTACACCGAGCGGACCGTCGTGGAGAAGCCGGTGCCGGCGCAATCCACGGTTTACGCCACGACGCCCGCGCCCACGACCACGACGACGTCGGTCTCGGTGAACTAGCCCCGACGCCGCGCGGCGGATATGGTCAACCTTCCGGACGGAAGGTTGAACGGGGGCGACATGACACGAATACTGGCGGCGTTCTGCGTGCTCGCCGCTTTGCCGGCCATGGCACAAAGCCGGGCATCCGACCCTCCGCCGCTTCCGTTTTCATGGCCCGTAACGATCCATGAGGACACTTTCCTGAAGAAATTCTGTCTCTACGACAGCCGTATCTATTCCACGCAATCCTATATCTGCGTCGGCACGAACCAGGCCCTGCAATGCGTCGGCGGCGATCCCGCCACCTGGTCCCTGAACGCCACGGCGAGCTGGTGCAAGTAGGCGATGCTCATGGCCTGACGCTTCGCCACGCGGTCCTGCGATGCCGAGACATTTTCAGGACGACCTGCCCGTCTGATATCGTCCGGACCGAAACATCTCCGGGGGAATTGCCATGAATACCGCCAACGCTCCGTCCCGCCTGCGCGCCGTGCTGGCCGAGCCCGGCCTCGTCGTCATGCCGGCAGTCTATGACGGGCTCTCGGCCAAGCTGTGCGCCGGCGCCGGTTTCAAGACGGCGTTCCTCTCGGGCTCCTGCGTGGCGGCGAGCCGGCTGGGTGGCCCCGACCTCGACCTGTTGTCCTTCGGCGAGATGTTCGATTCCTTCCAGATGGTGCATGGCGCGGCGCCCGACCTGCTGGTGCTGGCCGACGGCGACCACGGCTACGGCAACGCCATGAACGTGCAGCGCACCGTGCGCGCCTATGGTCGCGCCGGCGCCGCCGCGGTGCTGATCGAGGACAAGATCACGCCGCGCGCGCTCACCGCGGCCGGCAAGCCCTGCCTGCCGCGCGACGAAGCGCGCATGAAGATCCGTGCCGCCGTCGAGGCCGCCAAGGATTCCGGCATCCTGATCCTGGCGCGCACCGATTGCCGGCCGACCCAGGGCATCGACGAGGCGGTGGCGCGCATCGAGATGTATGTCGAGGAGGGCGCCGACATCCTGTTCCTCGATTCGCCTGCCGACGACGGCGAAATCCGCCGCGCCGTCGCCGCCGCCAAGGGCAGGCCTTCCTTCGCGGTGCTGTCGCCCGGCGCACCGCGCGCCACGCCTTCGCAAAAGGATGCGGCCGCACTCGGCTTCAAGATCGGCACCTACCCGACCGGCCTTCTCTCGCCCGCCACGGCGGGCATGAAGGCCGGGCTGGCGGCGCTCAAGGCCGGCGACGCGGAGGCCAAATCGGCGCTGCCGCCGCCCGAACTGCGCGCGACCCTGGGCTACGCGGACTATGACGCCACGGCCAAGCCGTTCATCGTGAAGGGCTGAAATAGGGTCGTTTTCGGCCTTCCGTCCGCTTTCGGACAAAGCGTTCGCAAGCGCGTATAGACCTTCTGTGCAATGCGCACGGAGGGCACGGCTATGGAAAAGCTCGATAGGCCCACCAGGGGCAGGCAGGGCAACGGCAAGTCCGGCGACAACCCGGTCAACGGCAAGATCGCCTTCGATCCGAAGGAGTTTCTCGCCACGGTGAGCCGTGGCCGAACCGTGTCCGATTATCGCAAGGGCGATGTCGTCTTCCTGCAATCGAGCCCGGCCGACGCTGTCTTCTACGTCCAGAAGGGCAAGATCAAGATCGTGGTCGCGTCCCGCCAGGGCAAGGAAGCGGTGGTGGCGCTGCTCGGGCCGGGCGAGTTCTTCGGCGAGGGCTGCCTGATCGGCCAGCCGTTGCGCCTGTCCACGGCGCGCGCCATCGTCGAGAGCGAAGTGATGCGGGTGGGCAAGGCCGAGATGATCCGGGTCCTTCATGCCGAGCCCGCGTTCGGCGAGCTCTTCATGTCCCATCTGCTGACCCGCAACAGCCGGATCGAGGAGGACCTGGTCGACCAGCTCTTCAATTCGAGCGAAAAGCGTCTGGCCCGCACGCTCCTCATCCTGGCGAATTTCGGCAAAGAAGGCGGGCCGCAGCCGATCACGACCCCGATCAGCCAGGAGACGCTGGCCGAGATCATCGGCACGACGCGCTCGCGCGTCAGCCAGTTCATGAACAAGTTCAGGAAGTTGGGCTTCATCGATTACAACGGCCACCTGGAGGTTCACTCCTCGCTGCTGAGCGTTGTCCTGCGCGAATAGGATGCGCGCCGTGCGAATGATCTGGACCGGCCGTTGACCTGCTCCTCTGAACCGTGCCTCCTGACCCGTGTGCGGCGATGCGCCGGGCGTCCCTGACAGTGGAGAACATCATGAGCGAAGGCATGAGCGACCAGGACCGTGATTGCCTTGTCGCTGCGATCCTGAGTGCGCCGCGGATCGACACCAACTCGACGCCTGCCGAAAGGGTGAACATTTTCAGCACGACGCTTCGCGAGCTCGTCAGGCAGGGCGGCGCGGCGGGAACTCATGAGCGATCACGTCAAGGCCGCCCCGACCAAGTAGGCGAGGGCGCCGCGCCGGCGCGCGGGAGTCAGCGCTTCGGCGCCGGATTGCTTGTCACCGGGCGAACGTCCGGCGTCGTGATGATCGTGTCGGACGGCCGCTCGCTCAACTCCTCTTCCTGCATGCCCGGCATCGGGGTGATCGCCTGGTTCTTGGAATTGGGGCCCGTCGTCTGGCCGGTGCCGCCGACCACCGCCGGTCCCGACTCGGGCATCTTTGAAGCGTCGATATTGCTTGCGCCGCCGGACGGCTGGGCCTGGGCGGCGGGGATGCCGAGCAGGATGGGCAGGGCGGCCAGGCAAGCAGCAAGGGAAGCCAATCGAATCGTCCGGTTCATGGAACACCTCCGCGGGGGGACGGCGAATCAACTCGCGGGCGGCCGTTGCGTTGCACGGCATGTGACGGCTCCCGGCACGTCGATCCCGAGCGAAGCCGCGTGTCTGCGGCTAACACGAACCTGACAACGGCAAAAGAATTACGCGAGTCTGACGACCTTGATCGTTGTCGCCCGCGTACGCCGGCTTTACTTCAATCGCACGCGGCGAAAGCGGATCGATGCGAATCCTGATTGTCGAAGACAACAGCACCTACGGGCATTTGGTGGCGCAGCGTCTCGCGCAGGCTGGACTCGACTCGGACGAGGTGACGAGCTCCCTCGCGGCGCGGCGCGCCATCCTCACGGTAAGATACGCGGCGGTTTTGCTCGATCTCGGCCTGCCCGACGAAGATGGCATCGTCCTTCTGCGCGATATGCGCTCGGCCGGCCATACCATGCCGATCATGATCGTGACGGCACGGCGCGGTCTCGAGCATCGGATCCAGGGTTTGCGTGAGGGCGCCGACGACTATCTGGCGAAGCCCTTCTCCATGGAAGAGCTGGTGGCGCGGCTGCACGCGCTGCTGCGCCGGCCGGGACAGTTGCTCGTAAGGCTGCTGACCGCCGGCAACGTCTCGCTCGACACCGAGAACCGCCAGCTCAAGGTCGGCGACAGCGTCCAGCCGATGCGGGTGCGTGAACAGGAGGTTCTCGAGCTCCTCATCCGCAATAGCGGTCGCGTGGTGAGCCGCAGGCGCATCGCCGAACGGCTCTTCGGCTTGCGGATGGAGCAGGATAACAACACGCTGGATGTCTATATCCATCGGGTGCGGAAGGTGCTCGCCGACGCCGACGCGACGGTGAAGATCCATACCATCCGCGGCGTCGGGTTCCTGATGTCCGAGGGCAGCGGCGATCGATGCGCCTCGTGAAGATGGTGCGGTGAGGTCGCGTTCGGGAAGTCGCTCGCCGCAGCGAACACGATCTTCCGGCAAGCCGCGCAACACGCCGGCGCCGCGTTGGATGGCGGCGCTGGCGCATCGGGCACGGTCAGCCGCGCGGCGGCAGGTCGAACTTGGCGTCCTTGAGCGCTTTTTCGATCACCGGAATGCCGGCGGCGTCGCCGGCCTTGCACTTCTCGACAGCGCTGCGGACATCGAGGCTCAGCGGCTGCTGCCCCCGCTTGGAATCCATGTCGAGATACTGTTCGTACTTGGCGACCAGTGCCTTGCAATACGCGGCGTCGCTCGACTGGGCGAACGCCACGACCGGCAGCGAGATCACCGGCAGCGAGAACAGGGCGGCGGCCAGCAGGGCCTTGGTGAGAGTGTTCATGGTCTTCTCCATCGCTCGATGATCGAGCGACCGAGAGATGTGCCCGGATGATGGCGGCACTCTGGCTTTTTCCTTGCCCTGGGCTTACGGCCTCCTTGCAGCAAGCTGACGACAAGAAAATCATGAACGACGTGCAACCGCATAGACGCGATCGCTGTCGCGGTGCGGGCGGCGCGACCGGTCGCAGTGGCCGAGACGGCGGACGGCGGCAGCAACGAGACGGCCATCGTCCGGCTGCGCCAGGACGGCACGGACAATCTGTCGATCACTTTCTATCGGGTCGACGATCTCTCGGGCACGATCAACGGCCTGCATCCTGGCGATGCCGGCTATCAGGCGGCCTTGCAGGGTCGGGCCTACCACATGACGACGGGCGGCACGTCGATCAGCGGACCGGGCTATGGCAACTTCGAACAATCGGGCCTGCAGCATGTGAACGCCGGCGACCTCGTCGCCATGCAGCTCACCGACACCACCCACGGCGCCGTCTACTCGGGCTTTGCCCAGGCCAACGAGACGGTCAACGGCCAGCATGTCGGGCACCTGTGGAACTACGGCCTGAACACCTGGGGCAGGGAGGACACTTACGGCGGTGGCGACCACGACTACAACGACCTGATCGTCGGCCTCGACTTCACCAGTGCTTCCGGACACGGCTGGCTTGCCTAGGGGGAGGGCTCACCGTCCGGTTTTGAGAAACAGCGCCAGCATGATGGTCGCCGTCAATCCTGTCGCTGCCATCGCCAGCACCGCCCCGCGCGGGCCGAGCTCTGCCGCCAGTGCCCCGGCGGCCAATATGCCCAGCGGGCCAGTGCCGATGCAGACCGTGACGATGCCCATCAGGCGTGAACGCATCTCGGGCGGCGCCTCGGTCAGCATCAGGGTCGATTGCATGTTGCTGAAGCCCGCCGTGCCGAAGCCGCCGATCACCAGCACGGTGAAGGCCAGCCAGTAGAAGGGCGAAAGCGCCATCACGATCAGCGCGGTCATGAACAGCGCCGCGCCGCCGGCGAAGGCGAGACGCCGATCGAGGCGCAAAAGGCCGGCGGCGAGCAGCGCGCCGCCCAACAGCGCGCCCAGCGGTTCGCCGGCGGCCAGCAGGCCGACCAGGGCCGGCGAGACGTGGAAGGCACTGAGGCCGAGCGGCGCTAAAAGGCCCGAATAGGCGAAGGCGAAGGTGTTGGTGACGACGGTGATGCCGAACACCAGCACGATGGTGGGCCTGGTGCGCGCGAAGGCCAGGCCCTCGGCAATCTCGGCCGGGATCCTGGCGAGGTTGAGCCTTCGCGTGATCTGCGAATGGACCAGCCCGGCCATGGCGAAGGCGCCGAAGAACTGGACGAGGGCGGTGAGCGTGTAGGCGCCCTTCATGCCCAGCCACTGGAAGGCGATGCCGCCCAGCAGGGGTCCGATCATGCGCGTGGCGGCATTGGTGGCCGAATCGAGCGCGATCGCCGGCACGATCCTGTGCGGGCCCGCGACCTCGCCCACCATGCGTCGCCGGGTCGACATCTCGGTCGCCCACATCGTGCCCGAGATCAGGTTGCCCAGCGCCACGTGCCACAGTTCGAGATGGCCGGTGGTGGCGAGGCTCGCCAGCACGGTCGAGACGAAGGCCGGCCCGAGCAACGCCAGCATGACGATCAGCTTGCGGTTCACCGCCTCGGAGACCGCGCCCAGGAAGGCGCCGAGGAAAAGCTGCGGCAACTGGCGGACGGCCACCACGAAGGTGACGGCGAGCGCCGAGCCGGTCACCTCGTAGGCGAACAGCCCCGAGGCCAGAAGCTCGAGCCAGCGCATGGCGTTGGCGAAGGCGCCGACCAGCCACAGTCGCAGGTAGTCAGGTAGCCTCAGCAGCTCGCGGATCGGGCTGCTGTGTTCCTCCGGGGAATTCATTGAGGAGGAGCGTACCCTGCTGGGGGCGCGCGACTCCAGTGGCGCGGATCATCCGTCGAAACGGGCACCGACGCGCGACTGGAGTTGCGCGCGCCCAGCGGGCAGAGTGAACTCAACGAAGAATGCCAAGGAAACGCCATGAAGAGACGCATGCTTCTCGCCGCCGCCCTGTCGGCGCCCGCCATCGCGCGGGCCCAAAGCGCGTGGCCGAGCAGGCCGATCCGCTGGATCGTGCCGTTCGCGCCGGGCGGCGGCACCGACACGGTGAGCCGGCTGATCGCCGACCAGCTCTCGCGCCGCCTCGGCCAGACCGTCGTGGTCGACAACAAGGGCGGCGCCGGCGGCAATATCGGCACGGTCGAGCTCGCGCGGGCCGCGCCCGACGGCTACACGCTCGGACTGATCTCGGTGACCAGCCACACGCTGAATCCGATGCTCTACAGCAAGCTGCCCTACGATCCCGACAAGGACATCGTCGGCATCTCGCGGCTGGCGATCCTGTCGAACCTTCTGGGCGTCACGCCCTCGCTGCCGGCGCACAACGTCGCCGAGCTGATCCAGCTCTGCAAGGCGGCGCCGGGCAAGTACGCCTTCGCGTCGTCGGGCCCGGGCTCGTCGCTGCATCTGAGCGGCGAGCTGTTCAAGGTCATGGCCGGCGTCGACATCGTGCACGTGCCCTACAAGGGCGCGGGCGCCGTCTACGGCGATCTGATCTCTGGCGTGGTGCAGATGATGTTCGCCAACATATCCTCGATGTTGCCGCAGGTGCGCGGCGGCAAGGTGAGGGGCCTGGCCGTCACGTCGGCCGAGCGCTCGAAGGCGGCGCCCGAGCTGCCGGCCATCGCCGAGACCCTGCCGGGCTACGTCGCCACCTCGTGGTACGGCGCCGGCGCGCCGGCCGGCACGCCCGAGCCGATCCTGGCCAAGCTCGAGGCCGCCATCACCGCGGCGTTGGCGGCGCCCGAGATCCAGAAGCGCTGGACCGACGATCTCGGCCTCGACATGCCGCCGCCGGGACGCCAGGGCTTCGACCAGTTCCTCGCCGAAGACCGCAAGCTCTGGGCGCCGGCGGTCAAGGCGTCAGGGGTCAAGCTCGATTAGCCAGGGCGCATGATCGTTGTCGGCACGCCGGGGAGCGCGTCTTTCAGAATTTCCGCGTGAACGAAAACAGGTCGGCGTCCGCGTCGCCGTCGCCGCAGATATGGGCACGCAGGATCTGGGCAGCCATCATCGAGAAGGTGATGCCATTGCCGCCGTAGCCCAGCACGGCCTGGCAATGCTTCATGCCCGGCACGGGCCCGATCGACGGCGTGCCGGTGATGGACCCGCCGAAGTTTCCGCACCACGCGTAGTCGGCACGGGCATCGACGTGGGGCAGCAGCTTGGCCAGCTTGGCTTCGATGGCGGCCACTTTCGATTCCGTGAGCGCATCGCGCGTCTCGGCGTCGGCGAACGTCTCGTCCTCGCCGCCGCAGATGATGCGACCGCCGGGACCCGTCCGCAGGTAAAGGTAAGGGTCGGATGCTTCCCAGATGAACCCGTGCCCCGGCCATAGAGCGCGCGGCTGGGGGTGCGTGGCGATGGCCCAGGTCGTCGCGATGCTGTGACCTTTGCGCGGAACGCCTTTGGGCAGCTCATAGCCCGTGGCGAACACCGCGTGCCGCGCGCCGATCGTCACCTCCTTGTCGGTAAGCACCGAGACGCCGGTGGCGTGCGGTTCGACGCGAACGGCTTCGACCGGCGCGTACAGGCGCGCGCCGCGCGAGAGTGCCACCCGCAAAAAACCCATCGCCAGGCGCCGCGGATCGGCTTCGAGATTGTTGTAGCCGACGAGGCCCGAGCGACCGGGGATGCCGTATTCCCGGCGAACGGATTTGGCGGACAACAGGCGGACTTCGAAACCCGCGCGGCGGCGCGCCTGGGCTTCGGCCCGCAGCCCGGCGCCGTCGAGCACATCGCCCTCGAGGTAGAGCGAACTTCTGTCGGCGGATGCTGCTTCGATGCCGAGCCGCTGCGTCCGCTCACGCAAGGCGTCGAGGGCGAGCTTGGAGCGGCGCCAGATGCGCTCGGCGCGCGCGACGCCGATCCGTTTGGCGAGTTTCGACAGCGGCGTGTCGATCTCGTATTGCAGAAGCGCGGTCGACGCCAGGGTGGAACCGCGCACGGCGCCGCGGCGATCGATGATGACGACCGAGAGACCCGCGTCGGTCAGTTGCTCCGCCGCGAGCGCGCCACTGATGCCGGCGCCTATGATCAGCACATCGCAGCGCAGGTCGCGGGTGAGGCGCTTTTCCGGCAGACCCGGCAGGGGCCGTCGCTGCCAGATCGAATGACCGGACCGAAGGTTTCGTTTCCGGGTGGCGCCCATGGATCCCCGACTTCCGCAAAACAGCCGGAAAAACAAAGGGCGCCCGAAGGCGCCCTTTGCTCTTCATTTACCGCCGTTTGGTGCGACGGTTAGAGATCGGCCACCTTCTTGATGGCGGACTTGGCATTGCCGACGGCCTTCTGCAGGTCGCCCTTGGCTTCCTGGACCTGGCCCTCGCCCTTGAGGGCGGGATCGTTGGTCGCTTCGCCAACGCCCTGCTTGACCTTGCCGGCGACCTGATTGGCCGTGCCTTTGACCTTGTCTGTCGTGCTGCTCATGTGATTTCTCCTTCAGATTGGGCGTTGGTTCAACGCCACGACCCCAAGCCCGTTGCCGATAGCGGCAGGATTTAAGTTGCGGAGTGCGCAACGGTCTTGTCCGAAGAATTCGCCGGTCCCGTGCGACCTGAATTGAGCCGTCGAGGCCACGAGCGACCGGCCGTCATCCGTGGCCCTCATTGATTTGCTCGGCGCAGTGCAACCGTGCGTGAACATCGCTCGTTGCGCCTGCATACGAACAATCGGAGGCATCATGTCGGACACGAGCTTTGGGGACAGCGGACGGCTCGGCCGCTTGCCCGACCAGGTCAAGCAACAAGCCACCAACATCGGCCGCGCGGTCGGCGATGCCGTGGGTCCCAAGGCCGAGGACATTGCCGACCGGTCCAAGGCGGCCGGTGCCGACGCCGTCGCCGGGGTCGCGCGCACGGCGCAGGCGCTGGCCGACACCGTCGCCGGTGATTCTCCCGCCCTCGCCGAATATGTCCGCGGTGCCGGCCAGAAGATCGATCGCCTGGCAACCGACCTGCGCGACAAGAAGGTGGGTGACCTGTTGACCTCGGCCGCCGAATTCGGCCGCTCGCAGCCGGTCATCATGCTGGCCGGGGCCGCCCTGGTGGGGTTCGCCCTGTCGCGGCTGATCAAGGCCGGCGTGGCGACGCCCGCCGAACCCGCGCCGAGCGACAACGTCTCCCACGTCGCCCGCAGCGAGGTCTACTAGCCATGTTGCACCAACCCCTGCGGCGCCCCGGCGTCGTCACCCTGGCGACGGCTGCGTTTTCGCAGACCGCCGACCTGTTGCAGACCGAGTTCCGCCTCGCCAAGGTCGAGCTCGCGGAGAAGATGACCGCGGTTCGCGCCGGCCTGATCATGCTGCTGCTCGGCGCCATTTTCCTGATCGCAGCCCTCGGCATGATCCTGCAGGCGCTGGTCAGCGTCCTGATCAATGCAGGCGTGTCGCCGCCCGTTGCCATCCTGCTGGTCGCCGGCGGTTCCGCCGTGATCGGCCTCGTTCTCTTCCTGATGGGCCAGAACCGGCTGAATCCCGCCGAGCTGTCGCCCGACCGTACCCTCAACTCGCTGTCGCGCGACAGCCGCATGGTGAAGGAGACCCTGTCATGACATCGAGCGCCCAATTGCAGCGCGAAGCCGACGCAGCCCGTGTCGGCCTTGCCGACACGCTCGGTCAACTGCGCGACGGCGTGGCGCCGTCGGCCCTTTCCGGCGAGGCCATCGCCCTCGTCAAGGACAGCGGCCTGTCGATCCTGAAGTCGCTGGCCGATTCCGCCCGCGCCAATCCGGTGCCGGCGCTGCTGATCGGCGCCGGCCTCACCATGTTGCTCACCCGCACCACGGGCAGCGACGTGATGGGGGTGGCGAGTTCCACTCTAAAGAGCGCCGCATCCACCGGCGCTGGCGCCGCCCGCAGTGCCGCGGCAGGTGTTGCCGGTGCTGCTTCCACCGCCGCTTCGGGGATTGCCGGCGCCGCTTCGAACGCCGCCTCGAGTGTCGCGGGTGCGGCGTCGGGCGTCGCCTCGAGCATTGCCGGCGCGGCCTCAGGGGCGGCCGGTACCGCCAAGGATGCGGTGAAGGGCGCCGCCGACCGCACCGCCAACGCCGTCATGGATACCGCGGGCACGGTGAGCGACCGCGTCGCCGGCGCCGCGGTGTCCGCGCATCAGACCGCGGTCGACGGCATGGCCTCGGTCAGGGACAAGGTTCAGTCGGGTTTCGACTTCGGGCAAGGCCGAGCTCGACGCGCGACGCCAGCAGGCCGGTGCGCTGGCCGACGACTTGACGGACCAGGCGCAGACGATGGCGCAGCAGGCGCGCCAGAGCTTTGCCCGCTTGCTCGAGGAGCAGCCCATCCTGATGGCTGCCTTGGGCGCGGCCCTGGGCGCCGCCGTCGGCGCCGCGGTGCCGCTCTCCCAGGCCGAGAAGGACCTGATCGGCTCGACCGGCGCCAAGGCGATCGGCATCGGTCGTGGCGCGCTCGCCAACGCAGCCGACGTCGTGCGCAAGGAGGCCGCGTCGGCCGACCTTGGCGCCAAGATGGGCCAGCTCGCCGACAAAGTCGTGCAGACCGTCACCAAGGACGTCGTGAAGCCCGCAAGCGCGTAAGCAGGGCGTTAGATGAACTGCCTTACGGCGGCCAGCACGGCGATCGCGCCCATCGCCATCGCCAGGCTGCCGAGGGAGATCACGTAGAGCGCCCGTCCCGGCGACAGCCGGCCCATCGATGCAGCGATCCAGAACAACGGATCGTTGACGTGGCAGATCGCCATCGAGCCCGCGCCGACCGCGGCGGCGGCCAGCGCGCGGCCCGACGTGCTGTCGAGCCCCAGCGCCGGCAGCATGGGCTCGACCATGCCCGAGGCGGTGAGCACGGCGGTCAGCGTATTGCCCTGCAACGTCTTGACGATGGCCGCCGCCAGGAACGGCGTGAGGATGCCGAAGCGGGGATGCAGCGCATATTCGGCCAGAAGCTCGGCCATGCCGGTCGCGTCGAGCACGCGGGACAGGCCGCCCGATGCGCCGACCGCTATCAGGAGCGGCGCCCAGCTTCGGCCGAGCAGCGCCGAGGGTTGCCAGCGGCCGGCGAACAGCACACCCAGGGTGATGGCGATGGCGGCCAGGAACAGCGGTTGGCTGATGCCGGTCAGGAATCCGCGCAGTGCGCCGCCGCCCAGCGGCTCGCTCTGCATCTGTGCCGCGGACCTCAGGACCATGAGGGCGATCGGGATAAAAACGGCGAGCCACGTCCAGTCAAACCGGCCGACCACGCCCGTCGAGGGGATCTGGCGCGCCACGTGCCACCACCCCAGCAGCGCCGCGATGGCGGCGAGTGGCAGCGCGACCAAGAGCATCGTCGGGTTGCTGACCTTCATCACCGAGGCGGCCGCGACGGCGAGCGGCGCGGGCGCCACCAGGGAACTGACGGCCAGCAGGGTGAGGGCGAGGCCGAGGGCACGGCGCGGCGCGTCCTGGCCCGCCGGCTGCAGCAAGGCGAGGCCGCCTGTCGGCGAGTTGCCGAGGCCTGCCAGGACGCCGAAAAAGGCGGACATCCCGGTACCCAGCGGCTGGCGCAGCACCAGCCCCTGTACGAGGGCGCCGGCGACCACCAGCAGGCCGACCTGCTCGAGCGCCGCGACGAAGCCCAACTCGAACGCCCTGCCGACTGACTGGAAGGTCATGCCGGCCGCGATGCCGTAAATCACGACCGTCGCCATGATGGCGAGAAAGGCCGGCAAGTGCAGGCGCTGGATCAGCAGGACGATCGCCACGACGGCGATCGGGACGAGAAGGGACTCGAGGAGCATGACAGGAACGACCTTAGAACAGATTTCGTCCACATCCACGACGCGGCCGAGGGTATAGTTCGTGCGGATGCGTCTCCTGGTCGCCCTTCTCTTGATGCTTGGCCTCGCCACGCCGGTGGCGGCGGGCTCGCTGGTGCGCATAGAGGGCAAGGCCTTCGTCATGCCCGACGGCCGTCCGCTCAGCATCAAGGGCATCAACCTCGGCAATTGGCTGCTGCCCGAGGGCTACATGTTCAAGTTCGAGGTCGCGCGGTCGCCGCGCGCAATCTTCGGCACCTTCGACCGGCTTCTCGGGCCCGAACGCGCGGCCCGGTTCTGGACCCAGTTCCGCGACACCTACATCGCCCGCGACGATATCCGCTTCATCAAGTCGGTCGGCTTCAACACCGTGCGTATTCCGCTGCACTACCGCCTGTTCATGACCGACCAGGGCGAGATCACGGGCGAGGGCTGGGCACTCCTCGATCGCGTGCTGGGCTGGGTGCGCGAGGCCGGGCTTTTCGCCATCGTCGATCTGCATGCGGCGCCCGGCGGCCAGACCGGGGTCTATCACGACGGCGGGCCGGGCTATCCGCTGATGTTCTATGTGTCCCGCAATCGGGAACTCACGGTGAAACTGTGGCGCGCCATCGCCCAGCGCTACAGTGGCGATCCGGCGATCCTGGGCTACGACATCGTGAACGAGCCGATCGCGCCCTATCACGATACGGCCGTGCTCAACGAGCGGCTGGAACCGTTCTACAAGCAGGTGACGCAGGCGATCCGTGAAGTCGATCCCGGCCGCGTCGTGATCCTGGCCGGCGGCCAGTGGAACCAGAGCTTCGACATGCTGGGCCCGCCCTTCACCGACAATCTCGCCTACACCTATCATCTGTTCTGGGGCAGCACGCAGCGCGATTCCATCCAGCGCCATCTCAACTTCGCCAATCGCTACGACGTGCCGCTGCTGCTGGGCGAGACAGGCGAGCTCACCGACGAATGGAACGAGGGCTTCCGCAAGCTGAACGAGGCACACGGCATCGGCTGGGCGTTCTGGACCTACAAGAACCTCGACACGCCCTCGACCGTGGTGTCGATCCCGCGGCCCGACGGCTGGAGCGAGATCGTGGCCTTCGCCGACGGCACGCGGGAGGACAAGCCCGCTGCCGCCGTCATCGACCGCGCCATCGCACAGTATCTCGACGGCATCAAATTCAAGAACGGCGTGATCCGCTGGAGTTATCTGGCGTCGCTGGGGTTGAAGGACGCGCCTTAGACTTCAAAGAAGGACGATTTCTCTGTTAGGATGACAGGCGGGCTCCATAATAGTCGGCCAACCCATTCAAGGCCGCTGCCCCATCTCCCTTGAATGTCGGCCCGTGCATCAGTGCGATGGTTCCGGGCTTCAGTCCAGCCAACCGCCGCAACGTCGGCTCCGCGAGGGGCGTGTGCGGCATGAAGGGCACGGCTTTCTCCGTGGCGATCCCCGGCCCCACGATATCGCTCCCGGTCGTCACGTCGGCCGGCCCGAACTGGGTGAAGAGATCGCTGCAGAACAGCGTGCCGGTGCTCTCTTCGTAGATCATGCCGGCATCCCAGTTGTGCGGCACGTGCGGCGTGTCGAGCCAGCGCACCGTCTTGCCGCCGAGGTCGAGGACCTCGTCGTTCCTGAGCGTGCGCGGCGGACGGTCGGCCATGTCGGTGAGCCAGATATTGCAGCCGACCTGTCCGTGCGCCGGCGTCGCCTTGGGCGCGGCGGCGAGCCATTGGTTCAACGCACCGGATTCGTCCGCCTCGACATGGCTGCAGGTCGTCCAGCGCAGCCGGTCGAGCGGTATCACGCGCTTCACCGCATCGGAGATCAGCGGGAACAGAGAGCGCTGGCCGTAATGGAACAGCAGCGGCTCGTCGGCGTCGATCAGGAACTGGTTGAAGGTGAACCCCGTCGGCCCGACCTGCGGCACGAAGGTCGACAGGCGATAGATCTTGTCGGCGATCTCGGCGACTTCGGTTTTCATGGCTTGAGAACCTCTAGAAGCTTTTTATTGAACGCCTCGGCGGCCTCGTAGGCAACCCAGTGGCCGGCGTCGGGGATGGTGTTCATCACGAAGTCCGGCTGCAGCGCGCGAAAAAGATCGATGCGTTCCTGGATGTGCGGATAAGTGGTCGAATCGAACTCACCCCAGATGCCGGTGAGCGGCGTCTTCACGCGCGGCAGCACTTCGCTCAGCTTGAAAGCCTGGCCCATGTCGCGGCTGCGCGTCTTGGCGCGCGTGGTGTTCATGATCTGCATGTAGATGGCCACGCCGTCGACATTGGCCGGGTCGTGCAGCATCAGGATTTCCAGGTTGCGCCGCGCCTCGGCCGCCAGGGTCTCGGCCGGCATCTCGGGCAGAAGCTTGCGCAGCTTGGGACCGGGCTTGCGCGTGGCCTTGAGCCCGCCGGCGCCGACCATGACGATGCGGCTGATGCGCTCTTCGAACAGCGTGGCGATGTGGCCCGCCACCATGCCGCCGAAGGAGAAGCCGGTAATGGCGAAGCGTTCGCCGGGCGGCAGCAGGGCCTTCATCGCCGCCTCGACGCAATGCGTCACCGACCAGACGTCGCGCACATCGTCGGGTGGATCGCTGTCGCCCAGCCCCGGCATGTCGGCGGCGTAGACGGTGAAGTGCTGCGCCAGCGGTCGCACATTGCGGATCCAATGGATCCACGAGCCCGAGCCGCCGTGGAACAGCAGCAGGATCGGCTTGCCCGAGCCTTCGCCCCAGACGTGCCACATCATGCGGCCGCCGTTGCCCATCGGCACACGAACGGCGCGCGACGTTGCTTCGATGGCCTGAATATGTTCGGCGGCGGTGCGCCCGTCCGGCATGCGCGGGACGGCAGAATAGTCGAGGTTCATTTGTTGAGTGCACCCAGCAGGCGTTCGACGAAACCGGGCGCTTGCTTGCGGTCGATCCAGCGCAGCACCGTGACGAGGTCGTTGTCGGGGTCGATCCAGACGATGTGGCTGCCCCAGCCCAACGCGAAGTAGCTGCGTTCCGACGCCGCCGCGAACTGCCGCTTGCCGGTGTTGAGCCACCACATCAGGCCATAGAACGGCGCCACCGGGCAGGGCTTCACCAGCTCGTCGGTCCAGCCCTTGGGCAGGATCTGCTTGCCTTCCCACACGCCGCCGCCGGCGACCAGCACGCCCATCAGGGCGAGGTCGCGCGCCGAGATCACGATGCCGCCGCCCCAGTGTCCGCCGCCCGGCACGGAGATCATCGGCTTGCCGTCGATGGTGACGGTCGAATTGCGATAACCGTCCCACTTCCAGTCCGACGAGGCGCCGATCGGATCCATGATGCGGCGCTTCAGCACCGACGGCAGCGGCTCCTTGAAGAGCTGCAGCAGGGAGTAGGAGAGGCGGTTCACCCGCACGTCGTTGTATTCGTAGAATGTGCCGGGTTTTTTGAGCGCGCGCCGCGTCCCTTTGGGCGCCTCGGCGACGGCGAGGCCGACCACCCGGTTGTGGTCGATGCGGTCTTCCTTGCCGAACACCGAACCTTCCCATTCGCTGGTCTGGGTCAGCAGGTGGCGCCAGGTGATGTCCTTGTTCTGCGCGCTCTTGAAGCCGTCATCGAGGGCATAGTCGCCGGCCTTGTCGTCGAGGCTCCTGATGAGGCCGTCGCCCAGCGCGAGGCCCGTGAGCAGGGCAAGATAGCTCTTGGCGACGCTGAACGTCATGTCCGGGTGCGCCACCTCGCCCCATTCGGCCAAAAGCTTGCCGCCGCGATAGACGACGCCGGCATGACCGCCGCGCGGCGTCACCGGGCCCAGCACCTCGTTGTCCGGGGCTTTCTCGCCCGAATCGTAGGTCATCACGAACTGGCCGTCCGGCATGTACATGCTCTTGGGCCATTTGGATTCGGCAGCTTTGGCGAAGGCGATTGCGTCTTTCAGGGCATTCATGCCCGCAATCAACATTGGAGCCCGCCCGGGAGCAAGCGTAGAAAACGCGTCATGCCTATTCCCGCTTCGATCACCCTCCGACGCCCCGACGACTGGCACGTCCATCTGCGTGACGGACCGATGCTCAATGCCTGCGCGGTGCACACGGCCCGCCAGTTCGCCCGCGCCATCATCATGCCCAACCTCGTGCCGCCGGTAACCAAGGTGGCGGAAGCCGCTTCGTATCGCGAACGAATCCGCAGAGCGGTCCCGGCGGACCTCGAATTCGAGCCGTTGATGACCTGCTACCTGACGGACGGCGCCGATCCGGCCGAGCTTCTGCGCGGCAGGCAGGACGGCGTCTGGGTCGCGGCCAAGCTCTATCCGGCCCACGCCACGACCAACTCGGCGCATGGCGTCACCTCGATGGAGCGCATCGCCCGCGGGCTGGAGGCGATGGAGAAGGCCGGCATGCCGCTTCTCGTGCATGGCGAGGTGACCGACGCCGACGTCGACATCTTCGATCGCGAGGCGGTGTTCCTGGACAAGGTGCTGACGCCGCTGCTCGCGCGCCATCAGGGCCTGAAGGTCGTGCTCGAGCACATCACCACCAAGGAGGGCGTGGCCTTCGTCGAGGCGAGCGGGCCCCGGGTCGGCGGCACGATCACGCCGCATCATCTCTCCTACAATCGCAATGCGATCTTCAAGGGCGGCATCCGTCCGCACCTCTATTGCCTGCCCATCGCCAAGAGCGAGGAACACCGGCTGGCGCTGCGCCGCGCGGCGACGTCGGGCGGCGCGCAGTTCTTCCTCGGCACCGACACGGCGCCGCATACCGCCGATACCAAGGAATGCGCCTGCGGCTGCGCCGGCATCTTCAACGCGCCGGTGGCGATGCAGGTCTATGCCCAGGTCTTTGCCGAGGAGGGCGCGCTCGACCGGCTGGAGACCTTCGCCTCGCTGAACGGGCCGCGCTTCTATGGGCTTCCGCCGAACGAGGAGCGCGTCACCTTGCGCGCGGCGCCCTTGCAGGCGCCCGAGCGCATCGACGTTGCGGGCGGCAACAAGAGCGTGGTCGTTTTCCATCCCGACACGCCGGTTGGCTGGTCGTTCTGACTCTTTCGTTGGGCGCAAAAAGCGCTTGACGTTACTGAGCAATGTTGTGGCGTATGTCTGCCGGTACTTATCCGAGAAAGGTCCGGCCGATGCCCGTTCTGATACCCGTTGTGATGCCTTCGTCGAGCCGACGGCCGGCCTGGTCGAAAAGGACCGGCGGAAAGGGCGGAAAGGGCGGAAAGTCAGATTTGCGGCATTAACCGCCCTGAAAACGCACGGCGGAAAGTGGCGGAAAGTGTCGGAAAGTGCCGGAAACCCCGATCGCAGCCGCCAGTTTGTGGGTCTGCCGATTCGGTCTATCGTCGCGCCATGAGCAAAAGAAGCATTCCCGCCGGCGCCGTCGTGCGCGGCACCGACAAAGGCTATACGCACGCCGTCCTCAAGCCGGGCAGCGAGCGTCCCGTCGAGAAGGTCGACCAGAAATATCCCTACCTGCGGCCACGCGATGCGGCGACGCTGATCCTGGTGCGCCAGCGCGGCAAGATTCCCGAGGTATTGCTGGGCTGCCGCGACGCCAAGCACGCCTTCATGCCCAACCGCTACGTGTTTCCCGGCGGCCGGGTCGATCCCGCCGATGCGCGCGTGCCGGTGGCGACGCCGCTCGACCGCTTCGTCGACGCGCGCCTGCGCAAGGCGGCGACGCCGCAGCGCGCACGGGCGCTGGCGGTTGCGGCCGTGCGCGAGACCTTCGAGGAGACCGGGCTGATGCTGGCCAAGCCGTTGAAGGGCGGCGCGCCGAAGGAGGATTTCGGCGAGCACTGGCACGGTTTTCTGGATGAAGGCTTTGCACCGGCGCTGGATTGCCTCGACCTGATCGCCCGCGCGGTGACGCCGCCCGGCCGGCCGCGCCGCTTCAATGCGCGCTTCTTCATGGCGCGGGCCGAGGATGCGACGGGCGAGATCCGCCATTCGAGCGAGCTCGGCGACATCCGCTGGGTCAAGCTCGACGAGGCGCGCGAGCTGCCGCTGCCCACCATCACCGGCCTCATCCTGGGCGAGATCGGGCGGCTGGTGAAGGAGCCGCCCAACCGCAAGAAGCAGCGCAAGATCCCGCTGTTCACCACGGTGCATCGCCGGCACCTGATGCTCGAGGAGTAGCGCATGGCGGCGCGCGCCGAGATCGCCTCGCCGTCGCCCGCCTCTGCCGCGAGCCCCGCGCTGCCGCTGCGCGGTGGCGTCCGGCTGCGCGCGCTGGTCCTGATCCGCTGGGCTGCCGTCGCCGGCCAGCTCTTCACCGCCGCCGTCGTGCATTGGGGGCTGGGCTTCACCCTGCCGGTGCTGGCGGTGGGCGGCGCGATCGCGCTGTCGGCCCTGCTCAATCTCACGGTCAGCCTGGGCCGGCCGGCGTCGGCGCGCATCGACGACCGCGAGGCCACGGTCTTCCTCGCCTTCGACATCCTGCAGCTCGCCGTCCTGCTCTATCTCACCGGCGGGCTGGTCAATCCCTTCGTGCTGCTGCTGCTGGCGCCGGTCGCCATCGGCGCCACCATCCTGTCGCTCGCCAGCAACGTCGCGCTGTCGCTGCTCACCATCGCCAGCATCGCGTTGCTCGGGATCTTCCACCAGCCGTTGCCATGGCGCGGCCCGCCACCCGACCTGCCGGAGATCTACCGGACGGGCGTATGGGCGGGCCTCACCCTCACCACCTTGCTGATCACGCTCTACGGCTGGCGGCTGGCCGAGGAAGCGCGGCAGATGGCCGACGCGCTGGGCGCGGCGCAGGCAGCGCTTGCCCGCGAACAGCGTCTGTCGGCGCTGGGTGCGCTCGCCGCCTCCGCCGCGCACGAACTGGGCTCGCCGCTGTCGACGATCGCGGTGGTGACCAAGGAAATGCTGCGCGAGGTCGAAAGCGACGATCCGCTGCGTGAGGATGTCGAGCTCTTGTCCGCCGAGTCCGACCGTTGCCGCGCGATCCTCGCCCGCCTGTCGGTCGATCCGGCGGGCGACGTGTCCGACGCCTATACGCTGGTGCCGCTGCCCGCGCTGATCGAGGCGGCGGCGCAGAACTACAAGCGCGACGGCATCGCCATCCGTTTCGAATCCGGCCCGGTCGGCGAGGGCGCGCCGACGACGGCGCCGATCCAGGTACGCAGCCCGGAAATCATGCAGGGAATAGGCAATATCGTTCACAATGCCGTGTCGTTCGCCCGCCGCGAAGTGCTCGTCGCGACCCGCTGGACGACCGAATGGTCCGAAGTCGAAGTCTCCGACGACGGACCGGGCTTCTCGCAGGCCCTGCTCGACGAATTGGGAACGCCCTTCATTTCCACGCGTCAGGGCGAGGAAGGACACATGGGATTGGGCGTTTTCATCGCCAAGACGCTATTGGAACGCACCGGCGCCACGGTCACCTTCGGCAATCGCTCGACCGGCATCGGCGCGGCGGTTTCGGTGCGCTGGCCAAATCCCGTCTTCAAGGCTACATAGCGGCCGATGTCGAAGGAGTCGCCATGAGCCAGGACACCGGCGCCAACCGCACCGTGTCGCCCGCCATTGCCGGCGCGACGACGAACAAGGACCGCACCTTGCTGATCGCCGACGATGACGCGGCGTTCCGCAACCGCATCGCGCGCGCGCTCGAGTTGCGCGGATTCATCGTCACCTCGGTCGGCTCGGTCGCCGAGGCGCTGGCGCAGACCGCGCGCCCGCCCGCTTTCGCCGTGCTCGACCTAAGGTTGGGCGACGGCAACGGCCTCGAGCTGGTGGGACCGCTGCGTCAGGCGCGGCCCGACATCCGCATCGTCGTGCTGACCGGCTACGGCAACATCGCCACCGCCGTCGCCGCGGTGAAGGAAGGCGCGGTCGATTACCTCGCCAAGCCCGCCGACGCCGACGCCATCGAGCAGGCGCTGACCGCGCATGGCCGCAAGCTGCCGCCGCCGCCCAGCAACCCGATGTCGGCCGACCGTGTGCGCTGGGAGCACATCCAGCGCGTCTTCGAGCAGTGCGACCGCAACGTCTCGGAGACGGCGCGCCGGCTCAACATGCACCGGCGCACCCTGCAGCGCATCCTGGGCAAGCACGCGCCGCGCGAGCACTGATCGCCCAGCCTAAGCTCGCCGGTTCTGGGCGTTCCAGTAGAGCTCGAGGTTGGAGATCAGCGCCGGGCTGAAATGGCAGTAGGCCTGTTCGCGGGCATAGAGCGCTGCGTAGCGGCGGAAGGTGTCGAGCGGCTCGGCTGCGAAGCGGAGCGCGCGGCGATTGCCGATCGAGCCCACGACGCCCGAGCCCGTCAGCCGATCGATGACGCGTGCGATCGTCTCGTCCATGGCGCCGGGCTCGATGACCTCGTCGCAGATCATGCGGCCGACGTCTGAATCGCACTCGATGCGGCGCTCGTACATGATCGCCTGGCGCGCGATGCGGTCGCCGACGAAGCGCGCCAGCCGGAGATTGGCCATTGCCGGGATGATGCCTTCCTTGCGCGCCGGCAAGGTGAGGTAGGCGTCGCGGGCGGCAATGTTGAAGTCGGTCGCCAGAAGGATCTGGCAGCCGCCGCCGATGGCGAAGGTCTCGACCGCCGAGATCCAGAGCTTCTCGATCGATTCGCCCGAGACCTCGTCGGGCGACACGTCGGGTTTGGCCAGCCCGCGCAGCATCTTGTTCACGAAGCCGAGGTCGCGAACCAGGAACCACAGGAACGGGATCTTGCCGTAGTAGAGATGCGTGAGGTTGATGCCGGCATTGTAGACGCGGCGGCCGGCATATTTGCCCTCGGGCACGACGTCGCCGCGCAGCACCGCGACCTGGCTCTCGGGATCGAGGATGCAGACATCGGCGGCGATCTCGGTCGCCGGCTGGGTCGAATTGTCCTCGGAATTGAGGAAGCGCTTGTTGGCGAGCAGCAGCACCGCCGCCTTGCCGTGGCGCTCGACCCGGGCGAAGCCGAGATCGAGGCGGCCGTCGCGCAGGAATTTCGCCAGCGCGTCGGCCGATTCCTCGCGCGGCAGCAGCATGGCGTGGCAGAGATGCAGCCCGCACTCGGGGTCGGCCAGGAACTGGTTGAAGAGAATGCCCTGGTCGATCTCGCAGCCGTCCTTGTCGGCCTGGCGCAAATCGGCTTCGGCGGCGACCTCGGCGCGGGTCGGCACCAGGCCCGGCACCGCATCGGCCGCGTCATAGGCCAGCCGTTCGATGCGCACGAACTTGCGCCGCCCGTCGGTCAACCGGTCGTAGAGCGTGCGGGCATGGCGGCGCAGGAAGGCGAAGCGGGCCTCGCGCGCGGCCTGCTTGAGGGATTCGGCGGTGTCGTGGGCGGCCGCGTCGCGCTGGGGCTTGGCGGGCAGGCGGGCGAGTTGGTCCCTGGCGTCGCGCCAATAGGCGGAGAAGCGGGCCGCATCGGCTGAAAAGTCGCCGCTGGCCGCGACCGGCGCCGATACCACCGAATCCATCTCGTCGTTCCTGCCTTGAGAAATGTTGGAGCGGGCGACGGGATTTGAACCCGCGACCTACGGCTTGGGAAGCCGACGCTCTACCCCTGAGCTACACCCGCATCGCCGATATTCTAGCCCGCGGTTGCGTCGGAGGTCCAATCGTGTATCTGGAGCCGATGCTGGATGAAGTCCTGACCGCCGAGGAACGTGCCGTCGTGGCGCGCGCCAAGACCTTCGCCGAGGAACATGTCGCGCCCAACGCCGCGCGCTGGGAATGGGAGCGGCGCTATCCGCTGGAAACCATCAAGGCGGCCTGTGCCGCCGGGCTCAACACCATCGAGCTGGCGAAGAAGCACGGCGGGCAGGGACTGTCCTTCTCGTGCAAGCTGCGCGCCTTCGAGGAAATCGCCCGGCACGATTTCGCCTTCGCCTTTGCGCTGATCAACCATCACAACGCCGTCGCCCGCTTCGCCCGCGACGGCCAGCCCGGGCACGTGGCGCGCCTGCTGCCGCGCATGATCGCGGGCGAGGTGATCGGTTGCGCCGGCCTCAGCGAACCAGGAGTGGGCAGCGACTTCGGCGGCCTGGAGATGTCGGCGGTGAAGGTCGAGGGCGGCTGGAAGCTGAACGGCGCCAAGGCGTGGATCACCAACGCCGCGGTCGCCGGTCTTTCGGTCGCCTACGCCCAGACCGACAAGGCGCAGGGCTACCGCGGCATCGCCTGCTTCGCCATCGAGGCCGATCGGCCGGGCTTCCTTCGCGACAAGCCGTTCGAGCTGCATGGCGGCCACGCGATCGGCGTCGGCGGTTTCCGTCTGGTCGACTACCTCGCGCCGGACGAGGCGGTGCTGCATCCGCCGGGCCAGGCCTTCAAGGCGGCGCTGGCCGGCATCAACGGCGCGCGCGCCTACGTCGCCGCCATGTGCTGCGGCATGCTGCAGGCCTCGCTGGAGACGGCGGTACGCTACACGCAACAGCGCAAGACTTTCGGCCAGCCGGTGCTCGACCATCAGGGCGTGCGCTGGAAGCTGGTGGACGCCGCGACCGACCTCGAGGCGGCGCGGCTCTTGACCTATCGCGCATCGCGCCTGATCGACGAGGGCGGCGACGCCGTGCTGCCGGCCGCCTACGCCAAGAAGTTCGCGACCGAGATGGCGATCGGGCGCATTGCCGACTGCATCCAGGCGATGGGCGCCAATGGCCTGCGTGCCGAGTATCCGCTGGCGCGCCATCTGGCGGGCGCCAAGATCGCCGCCTACACCGACGGCTCGATCGAGATGATGAACGAGCGCATCGGTGCGGGGCTGACCCAGGTGTTCGGGTGATCCTCTCCACCGTTGAGATGCATACCGGCGGCGAGCCGACCCGCATCATCGTCGACGGCTGGCCCAAATTTTCGGGCAGGACACTTCTGGACAAGCGGCGCGAAGCGAAGGAGCGCTTCGATCACCTGCGGCGCGGCCTGATGCTGGAGCCGCGCGGCCATGACGGCATGTATGGCGCGCTGCTGGTCGAGCCCGACCATCCCGACGCCGACCTCGCCGTGCTGTTCATGCACAACGAGGGGTTCAGCACCATGTGCGGCCACGCCACGATCGCGCTGGCGCGCTGGGCGGTCGACAGCGGGCGCGTGGCAAAGCTCGAGCCTGAAACCATCGTCCGCCTGCAATGTCCGTGCGGACTGGTAACGGCGCGCGTTGCCGGCGACGGCACGGTGCGGTTCGAGAGTGTGCCGGCCTTCGCCTATGCGTTCGACCGCATCGCGCCGACCCGTACCTGGGGGCCGGTAACGGTCGATATCGCCTACGGAGGTGCTTTCTACGCGATCCTTGCCGCCGACTCGATCGGCCTCGATCTGCGGTCGTCGCCGATGCGCGCCATCGCCGACGCCGGCGAGGAGATCACGCGCGCCGCTGCACAGGCGATACCGATCGAGCATGCCGACGAGCCCGACCTCGCCTTTCTCTATGGAACGATCCTGACCGATGGCGGCGACGGCGCGAATGGCCGGCCAAGCCGCAATGTCTGCATCTTCGCCGGCCGACAGATCGATCGCAGCCCGACCGGCAGCGGCGTGACCGCCCGCATGGCCCTGGAAGCGGCGCACCGCAAGGTGAAGCCGGGCGAGGAGCGCCTGTTCGAGAGCTGCACCGGCGCGATCTTCAGCGGCAAGGTCGTGCGCGAGGCACCGCCGGTCGGTCGACGCAGATCGGTTATCGTCGAAGTGGGCGGCAACGCCCATCAGACGGGCGAAGCGCGATTTCGCTTCGACGACGACGATCCGTTGCGCGAGGGCTTCTCGCTCGGTCTCTAGGCGTTATGCGCGCGACGCAGCGCCTGGTCGAGATCGTCGAACAGATCGCCCGCATCCTCGACGCCGACCGAAAGCCGCAACAGGTCGACCGGACACGGCGTGCCGGGGCCTTCGATGCTGGCCCGATGCTCGATGAGACTTTCGACGCCGCCCAGCGACGTCGCGCGCTTCCACAGTCCGACCCGTGCCGCCGTGGCGATCGCCGCGCGCTCGCCGCCTTTGATGCGCACCGACAGCATGCCGCTGAAGCCGCCGGTCATCTGCTTCCTGGCCGTGGCATGGCCGGCGAAGGAGGGCAGGCCGGGATAGAGCACCTCTTCCACCATGGGATGCGCGGCGAAACGCTCGGCCAGCGCCTCGGCCGAGCGGCAGGCCCAGGCGACCCGCGGGAACAGGGTGCGCATGCCGCGCATCAGCAGCCACGCCTCGGTCTGGCCCAGGATCGTGCCGAGCTGCGCACGAATGGTGCGCAGCTTCGCCCAGTAGGCGTCGTCGCGCGCGCCGACCAGGGCGCCGGCAATGATGTCGGAGTGGCCGTTGAGATATTTGGTCGCCGAGTGCATGACGATATCGGCACCGTGCTCGATCGGCCGCGTCAGCACCGGAGTCGCCACCGTGGAGTCGACGCCCAGCAATGCGCCGGCGCGATGGGCGATGTCGGCCGCCGCCGCGATGTCGGTGACGCTCCAGGTCGGATTGGCCGGCGTCTCGATCCACACCAGCTTGGTGGCGCCCGGCCTGACCGCGGCGGCGATGGCGTCGGTCCGGTCGGCGTCGACGAAGTCGACTTTCAGGCCCCACTGCGTTGCAAAAGTTGCAAGCCAGTTGCGCAAAGACCAGTACATCACCTTGGGGACCACGACGTGGTCGCCCGGCGTGAGGGCCAGGAAGCAGGCGGTGGCGGCGCTCATGCCCGACGAAAAGATCAGCGCTTTCGGGCCGCCCTCGAGAGCGGCCAGCGTAGCCTCGGCCTGGTCGAAGGTCGGATTGTCGGCACGCGCATAGATACGGCCGGAGCTATAGCCATTGTCCTCATCGCGCTGGTACGTGCTCGCCATATGAATGGGCGGCACGACGGCCTTCGTCACCGGGTCGATCCAGCCCATCGCCTGAGCGGCGAGCGAGGCGGCGGCGAAGTTCTTGTCGGACATCAGGGACACCATCAGCGTACGAGTGGAGCTTACGAGTTGCTTACATGAACGTGCTTTTATAGCGCATCGTCGCACTTGTGTTGGAGATGCATTACTATCTGCTCTCGTAGTGAACTAGGGGACGAGAAACGTACCGAAGTTCACTGAGGTCACGTGGACTGTCGCGTCGTGATGGTTTGCCCCCGGGGAGATCCGCGTATGGACGTTGAAACTTTTGCTCACCAGCCGCAGTTGCAACACGCCGGCCGCGGCGATCGCGTGGCGCGCACGCGCGAAGCCATCGTGGCATCGGCGTTGGCCTTGGCCCTGGCCGGAGAAGTCGCGCCGATCGTGCGCGACATCGCCAAGATGGCCGGCGTTTCGGCGCGCACCGTGTTCCAGCATTTTTCCGACACCGCCGAGCTCTACGTCGCCGTCCTGGGCCGCGTGCTCGCGGCGGTGGTGGGCGAAGCGCCCGATCCGGTAGGCGCGTGGCCGATCGAGGAACGCGTCTCGATGATCATCAATCAGTGCAGCGAGCGCTGCGAGCGCCTGCTGCCGATGTGGACGTTCGTCGAAACGCTTCAGCGTCGTTCGTCCGATGCGGCGGACATGGTGGTGCAGATGTACACCGCCAATCGCATGCAGCTTTCGCGCTGCTTCGACCGCGAGCTTACGGCACTGCCGCCCGAGACGCGCGAGCGCACGCTGAACGCGCTGGCGATGGCGCTCGCACCCGAGAGCTGGGTCGTGCTGCGTCAGCGGCTCGGCCTCACGGTCGATCAGGCGCGCGATGAGCTGCGCTTCGTCGCCCGGGCCGTCTTCACCGACGGCGCGGCGCGCGGCTGACCGAGGCGCGGCGCGCCAGCTCCTCGAGGGCGCGATCGCGCAGGCCCAGCTCGACGAGATGGGCGACGGTGTTCTGGACATAGGCGAGATTGGTGCCGGTGGCGCCCTGTCCGCGGCGGACCAGCGACACCGCCGCGGCAAGCGGCAACTTGCCCGCGAACTGGCGATGCAAGCGGTCGGCGAGATAGACCAGGGCCGGCACGGTGCGGCCATCGTCGAGATGGATCGGGCGGATCGCTTCCCGGTAGACGCCGTCATTGTCGATCTCGCGCCGGATCAGGTAGCGGCGCACCGCATCGTAACGTTCGGCCGGCAGGCGATGGGCGAGGCCGCGGCAGGCGCCGCCCGGCAGCAGGCCGAGGATGAGGCCGGGTTCCTTCGGCGTGCCGCGATAATGCTCCGAGTAGATGCAGAGGGCGCGATGCCAGCCGGGCAGGCGCGCGGCCCGCGTCTCGGGCGTCTTGAAACCCGGATTCCACATCAGCGAGCCGTAGCCGAAGACCCAGCGTGGGCGGGCCCTGCTTCCGTCGCCTGTCGTGCTCACGCCTGGTGGAGGTGGATCAGCGCGCGGCGGATCTCGCGCGTGCGCGTGAACAGGTCGAACAGCTTGTCGCCCTCGCCCCAGCGGATGGCGCGCTGCAGGTAGAAGAGGTCTTCCTGGAAGCGCTGCAGGACCTCGAGCACGGCCTCGCGGTTGTTCAGGAACACGTCGCGCCACATCGTCGGATCGGAGGCGGCGATGCGGGTGAAATCGCGGAAGCCGCCGGCCGCGAAGCGCAGCACCTCGCTGTTGAGATGGCCGGCAAGATCGTCGGCCGTGCCGACGATGGTGTAGGCGATGAGATGCGGCAGGTGGGAGGTGATGGCGAGGATGCGGTCGTGATCGGCCGGATCGAGCCGCTGCACCTCGCTGCCCAGTCCCTTCCAGAACGCTTCGAGCTTGTCGACGGCGGCGGGATCATTGCCGGGCAACGGCGTCAGGATGGTCCAGCGCCCGTCGAACAGGTCGACGAGAGCGGCCTCGGGCCCGGAATTCTCGGTGCCGGCCACCGGATGCGCCGGCACGAAATGCACGCCCGCCGGAATGTGCGGCTGCATGGCGTCGACCACCGCCTGCTTCACCGAGCCCACGTCGGAGACGATGCAGCCAGGCTTTAGCTTGGGCGCGATCAGCCGGGTGGCTTCGCCGCAAGCGCCGACCGGCGTGCAGACGATCACCAGGTCGGCATCCTCGCAGGCGGCCGCGAGGTCGGTACCGCAATGGTCGACCAGCTTCAGCCGGTTGGCGATCTCGGCCGTCTCGGGCCGCCGCGTGGCGGCGACGATCTCCTTGGCGAAGCCGCCGCGCCGCGCGGCCAGCGCAATCGAGCCGCCGATCAGGCCGATGCCGATCAGCGCGATCTTGTTGAACAAAGGCGCGCCTTGCGGGGACGTGCTCATTGGGCGGCGACGAAGCGGGCGAGCGACTCTCGTACGGCCTTCACCTCGGCCTCGGTGCCGATGGTGATGCGCAGATGCTCGGGCAGGCCGTAGCCCGCGACCATGCGCGGGATCAGGCCGTCATTCATCATCCAGTCGTTGGCGGCAGCCGCGCGCTCCTGCGAGCCGAAACCGACCAGGAGGAAGTTGCCGACGCTGGGCAACGGCTTCAGGCCGAGCTTGGTGAGCTCGGTGCTGAGCCAGGGCAGCCAGATATCGTTGTTGGTGCGGCTGGCGTCGGTGTGGGCGATGTCTTCCAGCGCGGCGATGCCGGCGATCTGCGCTTGCAGATTGACGTTGAAGGGCTGGCGCAGCCGGCTCATGACATCGACGACGCCCGCCGGCCCGTACATCCAGCCCAGCCGGAGACCGCCCAGGCCGTAGATCTTGGAGAAGGTGCGGGTCATCACGACGTTCTCGGCCTGGTCGACCAGCTCGACGCCCGATTCGTAGTCGTTGCGGCTCACATATTCGGCATAGGCCGCATCGATCACCAGCAGGACGTTCTTCGGCAGTCCGGCATGCAGGCGCCGCACGTCGTCCTTCGTCAGGTAGCTGCCGGTCGGGTTGTTGGGATTGGCCAGACAGACGATGCGGGTCTTGCTGGTGAGCTTGGCCAGCAGCGCATCGACGTCGGCGCGGTAATCCTTCTCCGGTGCGGCGACCGGCGTGGCGCCGACGCCCAGCGCGTTGATCGCATACATCAGGAAGCCGAACTGGCTGTGGAGCAGTTCGTCGCCCGGACCGCAGTAGGCGCGCACCAGCAGGTTCAGCAGCTCGTCGGAGCCTGCGCCGCAGACGATGCGCGCGGGGTCGAGGCCATAGTGACGGCCGATCGCCGCGCGCAGCTTCTCGGCGCCGCCATCGGGATAGCGGTGCAGGTCGGTGGCCACCGTGGCATAGGCTGCCATCGCCTTGGGGCTCGGCCCGAGGGCGCCCTCGTTGGACGACAGCTTGGCGATCGTCTCCTTGCCGTCGACCGAGTCCTTGCCCGGCACGTAGGGCGCGATGTTCATGATGCCCGGACGCGGAGCGAGCGCGCTCATGGCAGTCTCCCGTAAAGGTTGATCAAGGTCGTGCCCCTAAGGCCGCGGGGTGGCCGGAACGGCGTAGGCGCCGATCGCGGCGACACGGCCGCTCTTGAGGTCCAGCGCGGTCCCGAGCGCCCGCAGGCGCTCGTCGCCGTCGGCCAACATTCCCGGCAGTTCGATGAGATAGTGATGCACGCCGCCGGCAACCTGGTCCAGCGCCGAGGTGAAGGCGGGCAGGCCGACCTTGGCGAGGGCGCTGGAAATACGGTTGCGGCTGAGCCCGGTGGGCGCTTCGACCGAGATCAGGGTGCGGTCATCACCGGAGTCCTCGGGCTCCATGCGCGCCAGCACGAAGGCCGATATGCCGCGGGCCCGCGCATTGGGCATGTCCAGGAAGGGCAGCCGTGCGACCACGTTGGGCAGGGTCGCGTCGTGGCCGGCGAGCAGCGGCCACCACGGCGCCGTGTCGGATTCGATCGGCGTCGGCACGACGCCGATGGTCGACGGATTGGCGCGCACCGCCGCCAGCACCTGGGCCGGCGTGTCGTTGGCGACAAACGGGATCTGGCAGCCGAAATGGTCGCGCGCGAGGTCCCAGTATCCCGGCTGGTCGGCGGGCCGGCAGATGGCGATCTTGAGATCCGGCGTCTGCATCAGGGTGAAGGCGCACATCATCTCCCGCCACATGCGGTAGACAGCCGTCGACGGGAACGGTCCCTGATGCGTCGCCAGGCGCTGGCGCATGACCTGGGCCTCGCGGCCCGGCCGCAACGCCAGCCCGCCGGGCGGCTTGGCGGCGGAAATCCGGTCCACCAGGTCGGCCCGACGCCGGATCATGGCATGCAGCTCGCCGTCGATGGCGTCGATTTCCTGCCGCAAGCTGTCGAGATTGGGAGAATCCATGAGGCCGATGATCCTGTGAGGCAGGGGCGATACTACGTTCCGTCCCTCCGCGTAAAGGCAAAGAAACCCCGAAACGCTTGCGCGGTGCCGGCGAGGCCCTTATAGAAGCCCCCGTGGAATTTGAGCCGACCGGCTTGCGGCCACGTTAATCCTCGCTAAAAGGTCGGAGAGCTTGAAAAAAGCCCCCGGCCTGACGGTCGGGGGCTTTTTCGTTGCGCGCATGCCGCGCTGAGGAGTGGAAGTGGCCGTCGAGCTGGACGACCTGACGGAGGCTGAACGGAAGGCGCTCGCCCAATGCCGCCACGCGGTTCTGGGCGTCGAGCGCCCGCTTCGGCTCGACTGCGGCGTCGACCTCGGTCCCTATCGGGTGGCCTATCAGACCTACGGCACGCTCAATCCCGACAAGTCCAACGCCATCCTGGTCTGCCATGCGCTCACCCTCGACCAGTTCGTGGCCGAGCAGCATCCGGTGACCGGCAAGGAGGGCTGGTGGGAGAGCCTCGTCGGGTCGGGCAAGGTGATCGATCCGGCGCGCTACTTCATCATCTGCGTCAATGTGCTGGGCGGCTGCATGGGCACGACCGGTCCGCTCGCCCGCGAGCCGGCAACCGGTCAGCCGTGGAACCTGCGCTTTCCGGTGGTGACCGTCGGCGACATGGTGCGCGCCCAGGCGGCCTTGCTGGATCACCTCGGCATCCCCGACCTGTTCTGCGTGATCGGCGGCTCGATGGGCGGCATGCAGGTGCTGGAATGGGCGGCGAGCTATCCCCGTCGCGTCTTCGCAGCCGTGCCGATCGCCTGCGCGGCGCGCCACTCGGCGCAGAACATCGCATTTCACGAGGTCGGGCGGCAGGCGATCATGGCCGATCCCGAATGGAAGGGCGGCGACTACCGCCTGCACCAGACGGCGCCGGCGCGCGGCCTCGCGGTCGCGCGCATGACCGCGCACATCACCTACCTTTCGGAGCAGGCGCTGCAGCGCAAGTTCGGCCGCGCCCTGCAGGATCGCAACGCCGTGGGTTTCGGCTTCGACGCCGACTTTCAGGTCGAGAGCTACCTGCGCTACCAGGGCTCGAGCTTCGTCGACCGGTTCGACGCCAACAGCTACCTCTACATCACGCGGGCGATGGATTATTTCGACCTCGCGGGCAACCATGGCGGCGTGCTGGCCAATGCCTTCCGCGGCACGCCGACGCGCTACTGCCTGATGTCCTTCACCAGCGACTGGCTGTTCCCCACGCGCGAGAGCCGCGAGATCGTCCATGCGCTGAATGCGGCGGCGGCCAACGTCTCCTTCGTCGAAGTCGAGAGCGACAAGGGCCACGACGCCTTCCTGCTGGAAGAGCCGGAGATGTTCCGCACCCTGGCCGGCTTCCTGAAAGGGGCGGGCACCGTGCGCGGACTGAAGGACGTGCCGTGACCTCGGCCATTCGCGTCGATCTGCAGCTCATCGCCGACATGGTCGAGCCGGCGACGCGCGCGCTCGACGTCGGCTGCGGCGACGGCTCCCTGCTGGCCTATCTGGTGAACTTCAAGCGGGTCGATGCGCGCGGCATGGAGCTCAGCCAGGCCGGCGTGAATGCCTGCGTGGCCAACGGCCTGTCGGTGATCCAGGGCGACGCCGACGCCGACCTGCGCGACTATCCCGACGACGCCTTCGACTACGTGATCCTGAGCCAGACCCTGCAGGCGACGCGCGAACCGCGTGAGGTGCTGCGCCAGATGCTGCGGGTCGGCAAGCGCGCCATCGTCTCGTTCCCCAACTTCGCGCACTGGCAGGTCCGCCTGCGCCTGGTGTTCGGCGGCCGCATGCCCGAAACGCCGTCGCTGCCGTTCAAGTGGTACGACACGCCGAACATCCATCTCTGCAGCATCGACGATTTCCGCGCGCTCTGCGCCGACATGGGCGTGCGCATCGAACGCGCCATCGTGCTCGATCGCGCCAGCAAGCCGATCAGCCTGCCGCCCCTGGTCGCCAATCTTTTGGGCGAGCAGGCGGTGTTCATGCTGCGGCGGGATTAGGGGCGATCGCCCACCGCTCTTGTCATGACTGAGGCCGCTCGTAGTGGGCCTCGACGTCGTCTTCGTCGAACTTCACGAAGCCGTGCCGCTCGTAGAAGCGGTCGGCGGGACTGCCGCGCAGGACTTCCAGACGCACCGGCAGGCCCAGCGCATCGGCCTCGGCCAGCAGCACTTTCAGGATTGTCGCGCCGAGCCCGCGGTTTTGATAGCGGCGGTCGAGATAGAACGAATCGATCTTGATTTCACCTTCGCCGATCCGGAAGCCGACGCATCCCGCCCTTTCGCCGTCGATCAGGATCAGCCGCAGGCCAGGCTCGTCGAAATGCTCGCGGAAGATCCGTCGCGCGCGCGAAGGCTTGTAGCGGAACACCCGTTCCAGATGCTCGCGCATGACATCGACGCGCAGCAACAGCAGCGGTTCGAAGTCGGCCTCGCTCGCGGGGCCGAAACGCCAGACGTCAGCCATGAGTTCGTGTCGAGAGGCTAGTTGATGCGGTCCAGCAGCCGCGATGGCCGGAAGGCGTGCGACCATCCCGCCACGTCGAACCACGCGACGGCCGGATCCCGCGACAGCAGGACCACATCGGCGCGGGCGACCAGATTGTCCTGCGGCACGAAGCCGACGCCGCCATCGGCAACGGCGATGCGGCTGTCCAGGGAATTGTCCCGATTGTCGCCCATCATGAAATAGTGCTTGGGCGGCACGACGAATATCGGCGTGTCGTCGTGCCGCTCGACATCGGAGATCTCGACGATTTCGTGCTCGCGTCCGTTCGGCAGGGTCTCGATGTAAAGGGTCGCCGGGATGCTTCGGCCGCCGACATCGTCGGCGTATGCGCCGACGGCGCGACGGGGAACGATGACGTCGTTGATGTAAAGCCGGCCGTCGCGCATCTGGATGCGGTCGCCGGGCAGGCCGATGAGACGCTTCACATAAGTTGTCGACGGATCGCGCGGCAGGCGGAAGACGATGACGTCGCCGCGCTCCGGGGCCTTGCCGAACAGACGGCCGGAGAAATCCGGCATCAGCCCGATCGGAGAAGAATACTTGCTGTAACCATAGGGAAACTTGCTGGCGATCAGCTCATCGCCGACGAGAAGCGTCGGGACCATCGACGGCGACGGCACCGTATAGGGCTCGGCGACCACGGTTCGCACGATCAGGACGAAGCCAAGCGCCAGCAGGATCGGCTTCAGTTGGCGACCCCAGCCGATGAGGCTCTGTCGAAGGTTCGATGAACGGTCATCCATGGCGGCAGTCCCTGATGCAGATTGGCGCTTACGCGCTAACTATAGGTCAGTAATTGGCCTTTCCAAGGCAGCGCGTCCGATCTCGCCGGGCCAATGCTTTGCGCGTCAGGCCTTTGCCGCGATCTTCGCCACGCGCGGCTTGGCCACGGCCAGCCAGTCCCTGGTGTCGAGCTCCATCGAGCGGTCGAGCCGGCCGGCGTTGAAGAACAGCGTGTCGTTGGCCAGCAGGTCCTCCTCGACCACGACGGCAAGCGCGGGATTGAGCGCGAAGGGCGGCACCGAGCCCATGACGCAGCCGGTCAGTTCCTGCGCCGTGTCGGGCGAGGCGAAGCCGCATTTGCGCGCCTCGAAGAGTGCCGCCACCGCGCCGAAGTCGAGCTTGCGGCTGCCGGGCAGGATCGCCAGCACGTGGCGCCGGCCGCCGCCGCCGCCGCGCACGTCGAGCACCATGGCTTTGGCCGCCTGGTCGGGCCGATTGCCGCGGATGACGCTGATCGCCTCCGAGCGGCCCTCGGCTTCGTGCTCGATGACACGGAAGCTGGCCTTGGCGTCGCCCAGCAGTGCGACCAGCTGGTCGAAGACGTCACCGGCCACGGACGACCTTCTCCGACAGGATCTTCAGCGCCTCGTCGAGGCTCGGTACCTTGCCGTCGGCCGGCGCGATCCCCGCGTCGACGGTGCGGCGGTGGCTCTTCTCGATCACCTCGGTCATGAGCGGCTCGACGCCGGTCTCGCGCAGGGTCTGCGCCACCAGGCCCATCTCCTCCCAGCGGCGATGGGCATGCACGAGATGGGTCTGGACCAGCATGCCGACGAATTTGCCGAAGCTGATCTGGTCGACATCGGCCATGCACTCCATGACTTCCTTGAGGATGCCCTGGCGCTCGGCGGTGACGTAAGCCTCGACACCGAGCGCCTCGACACCCTTGATGAGCACGCTGCGCACCATCTTCACCGACGAGGCGCTGCCGGGCTTGGCGCCCAGGACCTTGGCCGCGAAGCCGTTGGCGTTCATCCAGGCCACGACCGGCTCGACGTCGGTGCCCGCCACCAGCATCGGCGCCTTGATGCCCTGCTTGAAGAAGCCGCCCATGACGGCGATGTCGATGTAGCGGCCGCCGGCCGCCTCGATCGGCGCACGGTCCTCGTCCGACATCCGGCCGGTCACGGTGCAGAGATCGAGATAATGCGCACCCTTCTTCAGCATCGGCGCGGCGGACTGGGCCGCCTCCAGCGCGTGCTCGCCCTGGACGGCGCAGATCACGAGGTCGGCTTCGCCGAGCGCCGCGGTGTACTGGCCGTCGATCGCGACATCGAGCTTGCGTGCCTCCTTGCCGAGCGCGGTGCCGCGCGCGTCCTTGTCGAGGGCGGTGTCGATGGCGATGACGCGCCGGGGCGCGTTGTCGCCCGGCCGTGCCGTGCCGCGCCAGCCGCCCTCGGCGCACAGGCCGCGAGCGATCGCCGATCCCGCCTCACCAAAGCCCAGCAGCGCGATCACGCGCGGAGACAGCGACATGCGAATTCCCTCGAAGGTGAGTTGGACGTTCTAGGAGGCGGGAGCTTCGCCATCCCCGGCGTTGCGAGCCGCGTGCGTATCGCGCGAGCTGGCGATCCTGAGCTTGGGCCGCGCGACGACGAGCGCCGGCGACTGGCTGCGTTCGGCGACGCCGGCATAAAGCTGCTTGCCGGATTCGATGACGCTGACGCCGGCGAAGCGGCCGAGCCAGCGCCGGCCGAAGCGCTCGACGGCCGGGGCCATGCGCATCATCAGCCGCGAGCGGGTCGGCGGCATGAAAAGCGCGCGGGTCTGCTGCATCGGCGCGAACATGTTGGCGCGCAGCAGGGCGGCGAGCTGGCCGGGCGAGTAGGGATGGCCCTGATAGAAGGGCGAGCGGTCGATCTGCGACCACAGGCCGGCGCGCGTCGGCGCCACGACGATCAGGCGGCCGCCATCGGCCATCACCCGCCAGATCTCGCGCAGCATCGGCCGCACCTGCTCGGTGCATTCGATGGCATGGACCAGCAGCACCTTGTCGACCGAGCGGTCGGGCAGCGGCAGGTCCATCTCGTCGACCAAGGTGGTGAGGTTGCGACCCTCCCGGGGCCAGCGTGTGACGCCCTGCTGGGCCGGCATGAAGGCCATGGTGCGCTGGGCTTCGTCGATGAAAGGCCGCAGGAACGGCGTGGCGTAGCCCAGGCCCAGCACGGTTTCGCCGCGCACGTTGGGCCAGACCTCGCGCAGCCGGGCGCGCAGCAGCCGCACGGTCATTTGCCCGAGCGTGCTTCTGTAGAACTCGTTGAGATCGAGGACGTCCGTCCACATGTCGCGATACTAGCAGAAACCGCGCCCCAACGGCCATGGCAGGCGCAAGGGAGCTTTGCTAGCGTTGCATCATGAGCACAACCCTAGACATCGTCCGAATCCCCGTCCTCAACGACAATTACGTGTGGTTGATGCGGGAGCCGCAGAGCGGCGCCGTCGGCGTCGTCGACCCCGCCGTGGCCGGACCGATCCTGGCCGAAGCGGCAAAGCGCCGCTGGAAGATCACGCATATCCTGAACACGCATCACCACGGCGACCATGTCGGCGGCAACCGCGAGATCAAGGAAGCCACCGGCTGCACCATCGTCGGCCCGCGGCGCGACCGCGCGCGCATTCCGGGCATCGACGTCGAAGTCGACGATGGCGACCATTATCGCTTCGGCGAAGCGGAGGCCGAGGTCTTCTTCGTCCCGGGCCACACCAGCGGCCACATCGCCTACGCCTTCCGCGAGCAGAAGGCGCTGTTCTGCGGCGATACGTTGTTCGCCCTGGGCTGCGGCAAGATGTTCGAGGGCACGCCGCAACAGTTCTGGACCTCGCTCGCCCGGCTGCGCGCCCTGCCCGACGAGATGCGGGTCTATTGCGCCCACGAATACACCCAGTCCAACGCCCGCTTCGCCGTCACCATCGAGGCCGACAACGGGAAGCTGATGGAGCGCTCGGCGGCGATCGACGCGGCGCGCGCCCGCGGCGAGGCCACGGTGCCGTCATTGCTCGGCGAGGAGAAGGCCACCAACCCGTTCCTGCGCGCCGACGTACCCGCCGTGCAGCGGGCGGTCGGCATGACCGGCGGCGACCCGGTGGCGGTGTTCGCCGAGGTGCGGCACCGCAAGGATGTGTTTCGCTAGCTGGGGGCGCGCGACTCCAGTCGCGCGTCATACGTTACAGCCCGGCAAGATCGCGCCACTGGAGTGGTGCGCCCCCAGCAAGAGCTACCGCCGGACCAGGCAGAAATAGGCGCTGATGCCGAGTGCTGCGGCCAGTGCGGCGTAGAGCGGCGTCTGCGCCACATTGAGGAACAGCCACGGGGCGGAGAGCGGGCCGACGGCAGCACCGAAATCGCGCCAGGTCGAATAGCTCGCCTGCGAGGACAGGACGCTGCCGTGGCCGCGTTCGATCACCAGCACCGGGATCAGCGTGTTGAACAGACCCCGGGTCATGACGGCCATCAAGGCCCCGATCACCTCGTGATCCAGCGCGATCAGCCCGAAGCCTGTGACCAGCAGGACGCCGTTGGCGATGGCGATGCGCCGCGCGCCGAAGCGGTCGCCGACCCAGCCGCCGAGCGGCCCGGTGGTGATCTCGACCAGCCAGCGCAACGCCAGCAGCAGGGCCGTCGCCATCACCGGCGCCACCGAGGTGATCGAATCCTTCATCAGGAAAGCCAGGGTCAGCAGGAAGACGCCATCGCTGGCGAAGCCCAGCATGAAGCCCCAGGTCTCGAGACGATGCGGCACGGGCAGCCGGAAGCCCCGCTTGTCGGCGGCCTCGCGTGGCAGGCGCGGCAGCAGCAGCGCGGCGCCCAGGGAGACCAGCGTCAGCCCGCCGTAGATCAGGAACACCGTACGCGGGCCGGCGTGCAGGACAATCCACGCGCCGCCGATCAGCGACATGGCCTGCACGATCCCGAGGGCGGCCCGGCTGGTGCCTACCCGCTTGCCGGCATTGGCGCGGTCGCTCACGGCATAGGCCAGTGTCGACAGATTGAGCGAGGCGAAGGACACGCCCCACAGCATGCGGGCGGCGACCTGCACGGCGTCGTTCTCGGCGAGGCCATAGAGCGTGGTCGAGACGGCCGAGCCCACGGCCGCCACCACCATCAGCGCATGCGGGCCGACGCGCTCGCCGATCGCCGCGACGGCGGAGTTGGCGAGCAGCCGGATCCAGCGGTTGAGCGACAGCAGCACGCCCACCATGGCGAGGCTGACGCCGAAGTCCTCATGGTAGAGCGGCAGCACGGCATAAAGCAGCGTGTCGCCGATGCTGGCGACGGCGATGACCAGTCCCGGCAGCGCCATGCCGACCGGCGCGTCGCGGCCGCGGGAGGCGGCCGTGCTCACTGGGCGCGTTGCACCAGCGCCTCGCGCAGGGCGGCGGCGGCAAGCGACGTGCCGCGGCGTGCGCCGTGCAGCAGCATGGGCGAGCTCAGGAAGCCGTGCAGCATGCCGCCGAACTCCACGAGGTCGGCCAGGGTGCCTTCCTGCTGCAGGCGGAAGGCGTAGGCACGGCCCTCGTCGCGCAGCGGGTCGTAGCCCGCGGTGATCACCAAAGCGGGCGGCAGGCCGTCCAGCGAGGCGGCGCGCAGCGGCGAGACGCGCCAGTCGCCGCGCGTGGCCTTGTCCGGCGCGTAGTGGTCGAAGAACCATTCCATGGTGGCGGCGTTCAACCCGTAGCCGTCTTCGTAGCGGCGATAGGACTCGGTGCGCGCCACGGCGTCGGTCACCGGATAGGCGAGGAGCTGCAGGCGCAGCCTGGGGCCGCCATTGTCGCGTGCCCAGATCGCCACCGCCGCCGCGAGATTGCCGCCGGCGCTGTCGCCACCGATGGCGAGCCGCGTCGGATCGATGCCGACCGATGGGCCGTTGGCCGCCACCCACTTGAGGCCGGCCACGACGTCGTCGAAGGCGCCGGGAAAGCGCGCCTCCGGCGCCAGCCGATAGTCGATCGCCACCACGGCAATGCCGGCCTCCAGCGCGAGCTGGGCGCAGAGGACATCGTGGCTGTCGAGATTGCCGAACACCCAGCCGCCGCCATGGGCGTAGACCAGGCCGGGAAGCCCGCTATCGGCCGCTGCCGAGGCCGGCCGATAGAGTCGGACCGGCAGCGCGCCCGCGGGACCGGGGATGGTGCGGTCGACCACCTTCACGCCCGCCGGCAGCGGGCCCTGGGCGCCGGCGCGCAGCGACAGATAGAGCTCACGCGCAGCCTTCGGGGTCAGCGTGTTCCACGCCGGCCGATCGGCCGCCGCCATCAGGTCGATCAATCGCTGAGATTCGGGATCGAGTGCCATTCCTCCAGCTCCATTCAACGCCATTCGCGGCACTCTAGCAGTCCGCGCCCCTGTTTCGTCACGAGACGAATGCTAAGGTGCGCCATGACATTCGAACCGGACCACGGCGCGTCGTCCGCAGCGGCACCTTCCTGGTGGCGTCGGGCCTGGGAACGCGTGCGATCGGCTCGTCCAGGGCCGTCCAAGACGGCCGCACCGTCCAGCGGCAAGCGCCGGCTGTGGCGCTGGGGCGCGTGGGCCATCCTGGCGGTGGTGGTGCTCTACTATCCGGTGGGCGCGCTGATCGTCGAGAATATCGATGACGATCCTCAGTTCGCAGCGCGCAACGTGACGCCAGGCGAAAGTCGGACGGTCGCCACCGCCGCCGACCTGGTCACCCGCGAAGTCGATGTCCACACCTGGACGCCGATGATGCCGTTCTTCACGCCGGCCGGCATCCTCGACAACATGCCCAATTTCCAGCGCGGCATCATGGCGGCGCTGGGCCGCTTCAGCACCGAACTGATGGACCAGGTCGGCCGCACCCGTGGCTCGAGCCAGACCGACCGCGACCTCGAGCAGGCGCGCGGCTTCCTGAACGAACAGCCCAATATCTGGCTGTGGCAGCCCAGCGTGTCGCTCTTGCCGTCGACCACTTCGGCGCAGAAGTATCGCGCCGGCCGCGACAGGCTGATCGCCTACAACAAGCGACTGGCCTCCGGCCAGGCCGTGTTCGAACGCCGCGCCGACAACCTGCAGGCCCTGCTCGACCGCATCGCCAACGACCACGGCTCGGACTCGGCGGTCATCGACCAGCACATCATCGAACAGGCCGGTGACCTGTTCGACATGAGGGCCGACGACATCTTCTATTTCAACAAGGGCCGGCTCTACGCCAACTACCTGCTGATGCGCGAGCTCGGCGCCGACTTCGAGAGCGTGATCCGTGAAAAGGGCCTGACAAACGCCTGGAACGGCACGGTGGAGACGTTCCGCATCGCCGCCCAGCTCCACCCATGGATCGTCTGGAACGGCTACCCCGACGGGTTTCTGATCCCCAATCATCTTGCCGCGCAGGGCTTCTATCTGCTGCGGGCGCGCACCCAGCTGCGCGAGCTCACTGCCATTTTGCTGAAGTAGGCCCGCGCGGTGGAGATCTACCTACCCATCGCCGAGCAGTCGATGAACGTGTTCGTGCTGCTGGGGCTGGGTGCCGCCGCCGGCCTGCTGGCCGGCATGTTCGGCGTCGGCGGCGGCTTCCTCGCCACGCCGCTCCTGATCTTCGTCGGCATTCCGCCGGCGGTGGCGGTCGCCAGCCAGGCCAACCAGGTGGTCGCCAACTCGGTGTCGTCGCTGCAGGTCCAGTGGCGGCGCGGCAATGTCGACCTGCGCATGGGGCTCATCCTGCTGCTGGGCGGTCTGTTCGGCTCCACGGCGGGTGTCTGGCTGTTTACCTACCTCAAGCGGATCGGGCAGATCGACTTCGTCATCGCCGTCGCCTACGTCGTCATGCTGTCGACGATCGGCGTGCTGATGCTGTACGAAAGCTTGAGCACCTACCTCAAGCGGCGGCGCAATCCGCAGGGGCCACGCGGCCGGCTGCATACCCACTATCTGGTGCACCGCCTGCCGCTGAAGCTGCGCTTCTACAAATCGAAGCTCTACATCAGCGCCCTGCTGCCGGTCGGCATCGGTTTCGTCATCGGCGTGCTGTCGGCGATCCTGGGTGTCGGCGGCGGTTTCGTGCTGGTGCCGGCCCTGATCTACCTGGTCGGCATGCCGACCGCGGTGGTGATCGGCACATCGAACTTCCAGATCCTGTTCGTGGCGGCCAACGTCACCTTCCTCCAGGCCGCCACCAACGGCACCGTCGATGTCGTGTTGGCGTTGCTGCTGATCCTGGGGGGCGTGGTGGGTGCGCCGATCGGCTCGCGGCTGGCGGCCAAGCTGCCGGGCGTGGTCCTGCGCGGCCTGATGTCGGTCCTGATCCTGGCCGTCGCGACCGAGCTTCTGACCGAGCTGCTGCGTACGCCGAGCTCGCTGTATTCGCTCGGAACGCGTGAGGTGATGCCGTGACGCGCCTGGCGCCGCTCCTGATGCCTGTCGTGGCGGTCGCGCTCCTTGTGGCTTCGAATGCCTGGGCGCAGGGCCCGCGCATAGAACCGCCGCCGACGGGCGCCCTTGTCGGGCCGACCCTGGGGGGGCCGGCCAATTCGACCGTGCCCCCTTCGGTGCCGACCGCGCCGCCGACGCCCGACCTCGTCGTCGACCTGTCGCTTGCCCGCGTGTCGATCACCTCGGCGTTCCAGGGCGAAAGCATCCTGCTGTTCGGCATGTTCGACCCGCCGGGCGAGATCGTCGTGGTGGTGGCGGGGCCGCCCGCCCGCCAGACCGTGCTGCGCAAGCAACGCTTCCTCGGCCTGTGGCTCAATACCGGCCGCCAGTCCTTCGACGACGTGCCCGCCTATTATGCCATCGCCGCCAGCCAGCCCCTGCAGCGCCTGCTTGCCCGCGGTGCCGGCGGCGAGATCCTGTCGCTGGAGGATCGGCTGTCGACCGTGCGCTCGGTCGGCGAGCGCGAGCACCAGGATCTCATCAAGTTCCGCCTGGGCCTGGTCGAGGTGAAGCGGCGCGAAGGTCTTTATCCCGCCGCCATCGGACAGGTCACCATCCAGGCCGGCCGGTTGTTCCGTGTCGATCTGCCGTTCCCTTCCCGCCTGCCGGAGGGCGTCTACGAGGTGCGGACCTACCTTTTGCGCGACGGCAAGATCGTCGCGGCCGTGTCGCGACCGCTGCCGGTGGCCAAGGAGGGGTTCAGTGCCCAGCTTGCCGGCTGGGCGGCCAACGAGGGCCCGCTTTACGGCCTGGGGGCGATCCTTTTGGCGCTCACGGCCGGTTGGCTGGGCGGCGCCATCATGCGGCGCCTCTAGGGGCGCGGTGGACGAGGAGGGGACGGATCATGAGCGAGCAGCCCAGCCGAGCCGAGGAGCGCGTCTTCCTCGTCGTCGTCGACGAAAGCCCGGAAATGCGCAAGGCGCTGCGCTACGCCTGTCGGCGCGCCAAGCGGACCGGTGGCCGTGTTGCCATGCTCTATGTCATGGACCCGCCGGAGGGCCAGCACTGGGGCGGGGTCGTCGACCTGATGCGCCAGGAGGCCCGCCAGCAGGCCGAGGAGGTGATCGCCCGGCATGCCGATGACGCCGTGTCGCTGACCGGTCAGCCGCCTGCCGTCCATATCCGCGAAGGCAAAAGCCGCGACGAGCTGATCAAGCTGCTGACCGAGGATCGCTCGATATCGGTTCTCGTGCTGGGAAGCGCCTCGAGCAGCGAGGGACCGGGGCCGCTGGTCACCGCATTTGCCGGCAAGCTCGGCAGCCAGCTTCGAATCCCGCTGACCATCGTTCCAGGCGTTCTGACCGAAGCGGAGATCGACGCAATCTCATGAGGCGTGATTGAAGTTGCTGCGACGATATTTCGAGGACGATGGGGCGATCTAGCTTTGTGGCCGCCAAGCGGCTCCGGCCCCCGATTTGACATTGTCATCTAATTATTTACAAATAAATAATAATAACCATATATTCCATAATATTTGTGCAGAGCCTGTTGAGAATCAACTTGATCGCCCTTGCGCTGGTTCCTACGTCAACAGCCATCGAGTGGGGATGGAGACGTCCCGTCCCCAGCCTGAGGGATGCACAGCGGACCGCCGCAACGCATTCGACAAGGAGGTAGGTTTGTTTATCCAGACCGAGCAGACGCCCAATCCGTCAACCCTGAAGTTTCTCCCGGGCCGCGTGGTCATGGAGAAGGGGACGATGGATTTTGCGACCGCGGACACCGCTGCCCCATCGCCGCTGGCCAAGAGGCTGTTTGCGGTCGAAGGCGTGGAGCGCGTGTTCTTTGGCTCCGACTTCGTAACCGTCACCAAGGCGGCCGATCGGGATTGGCAGGTTCTCAAGCCGTCGATCCTGGGCGGGATCATGGAACATTACACGTCGGGCGACCCAGTCGTCGCCGACGCTGCCGAGGCGGGTGCCGCCGCGGCCGACGACGACGAAGTCGTCGCTCAGATCAAGGAACTCCTCGATACGCGCGTTCGTCCGGCGGTGGCGCAGGACGGCGGCGATATCGTGTTCCAGGACTTCCGCGATGGCGTGGTTTACCTGCACATGCAGGGCTCGTGCTCGGGCTGCCCGAGTTCGACTGCCACGTTGAAGATGGGGATCGAAAATCTTCTGAAGCACTACGTGCCAGAAGTGTTGGAAGTGCAGGCGGCCCAGTAGGCCGCCTTCCGCTCAAGCGTACAGCGTAGTTGCAGCGTCGCGGTCCGTGGGGGGCCGCGTGCGATGGTCGTTTGCTCGACCAATGAAAACGAAGAGTGTGGAATGAAGTCATTGGTTCGGCCCGCGGTTGAGCGCGGGCGACAATATGCGTTTCCGGCCGTTTGGGTGGCCGTATTCGCAACGGGGGTCGGTCTCAGCGAGCCGTTGCCGTCGCTGGATGTCGCGCCCTATCTGTCGTTCGGGCCGATCGGCACGGCGAGTGCCGCGTCGCCTGAACAGCCGGCCTTCCTTGCCATGGACGCCGAGCCGGAATCTCTCACCTTCGTACGCCACGACGCGAGCGAGCCCGACGACATCTTCCATCGTCCGATGCGCGAGTCGTTCCTGGGCCATGGCCGCTTCGCGGCTCCCGGCAACGCCATCCGCCGCCAGGTCCAGCTTCGTCAGATCAACCCGCGAACCGCCGACGAGCTCGCCGGCTTCTTCCGCGATGTCGCCTATATCCTGACCGATATCCGCCAGGGCGAGGCTGTCCCGCCGATCAAGGTCGAGCGTGTGCCGGCCGATCTCGGCACGAAGGACGGTAACGAGCGCAAGTCGCTGTTCATCACGGCGCTTTTGCCGGTGGTGCTCGAGGTCAATCAGCGCGTGCTCGCCGATCGCGAGCAGCTTCTCTATCTGCGCGACAAGATGGCCTCGGAGCCGATGCGCGTGTCGCCCATCGAGCGCATCTGGCTCGAGGACCTTGCCGATCGCTATGGCGCGCCGGTCGACAGGATCGATGAGCTGGTGCGCCGGGTCGACGTCGTGCCGCCCTCGATGGCCATCGCGCAGGGCGGCGTCGAATCGGGTTGGGGCACCTCGGCCGCGGCCCGCAGCGGCAACGCCCTGTTCGGCCAGATTCGCGCCGGCACGCCGCAGCCTTTCACCAATGTCGGCGAGGCGACCGACGCCTATATCACCAACCTCAATACCCATCCGGCCTATGCCGGCTTCCGCGCGGCGCGTGCGGCACTGCGCGAGCGCGGCGAAAATCTCGACGGCTACAGTCTGATCGGCTCGCTGCTGCGCTATTCCGAGCTCGGGCAAGGTTATGTGAGGTTCGTGCGCCAGATCATGCGCGAGAACGAGCTGACCGATTTCGACAAGGCGCGGCTGTCGAGCTTCTGAGGCTACATCATCGGTCGCGGCAGGTCGGCATCGCTGACCAGGGGATAGCGCCGCGCATCGAACAGTTGATAGTGCCACCACTCATTGCGGTAGAAATCCCAGCCGGCGGCCGTCATCAGGCCCATCAGCAGGAGGCGGTTGCGCTGCGCCTCGGCCGAGACGTCGGTGCGGCCGTGATGCGACAACGGCGTGAAGGCGTCGAACGCCGTGCCCATGTCGAATTCCTGATCCCTGTCGTCGAGCAGCGTCAGGTCGACCGCCACGCCGCGCGAATGCGGCGAGCCGCGGCGCGGATCGGCGATGAATTCGGGATCCGGGTTGACGTTCCACAGCGCCCATTGGGCCTCCACCGGGCGCAGGGCGTCGAAGATCCGCAGGCGGAGGCCGAGCGGCCGGGCGAGCGCGATCGCCGCGTCGAGCCTTTCCGCGGCCTCGCGGTGCAGCCAGCATTCGGCATTCCGGTAGACCGGCCGGCCCGTTAGATTGGCATCGGTCGCATAGGCCAGTGTCACGTCGACGTCGAAGTCGGGCGGGGCGATCGCAACCAAGTCGAGTTTCATGATCCAACAATGCCCAGCCTCCCGGGTCGGCGCCAGCGCTTGGCAGGCTTGCCGTCCATGAGCCTGGTCCTGGCCTTCGATTGCGCGGTGAGCGGCCTTGGCATCGCCGTCGTCCGCGACGGCATCCGCCTCGCCGGTCTTGCCGAAGCCGGCCGGGATCAGGCGGCCACGCTTCTGCCCGCGATCGAGAGGGTCCTTGGCCAGGCCGGCGTCGGGCGGCGCGAATTGTCGCTGATTGCCGTCACCATCGGACCGGGCAGCTTCACCGGCGTGCGCGTCGGCCTCGCCGCGGCACGCGGCCTCGCCGTCGGGCTTGCCGTGCCGCTGGCGGGCCTGGCCACGACATCGGTGTTGCTGGCGCAAGCCGTGGCGCGCGGGCGGCCGGTCGTCGCCGCCATCGACAGCCGTCTCGGCGACTGGTTCTGCGCCATCGGCGGGGACGAGGGTCGAGAGCGAGCCGGCGCCGTTCGTCGCGGCGGTGCCCGAGCTTGCGTCGCGTCTGGGCGGCAGGCCGTGCCTCGTCATCGGCTCGGGTGCGCAAACGCTCGCATCGCAGCTCGTCGCGGCCGGCATCGACGCGGTTGCCGAGGAGACCCTGCCCGATCCCGTCATCATCGCCCGCCTTGCCGCCGATGCAGGGGCCGAAGCGTGGCGCAGGCGCAATGCGCGCGACGGCCTGCCGCGCCCGCTCTACCTGCGTGGCGTCAACATCACGTTGCCCGACGGCGCGCGACGGACGGTCGATTGATGGCTGTCGACCTGGTCTTGTGCCCCCTGGGGGCGCTCCATCTCGACCGTGCCGCCGCGATGCACGGCGAGTCCTTCGTGCCCCTGGGCGAGCGTGCCTGGACGAGACAGGAACTGGCCGAGCTTTTGGCCTCGCCGGGCGTCACCGGCCTGGTGCTTCAGGCCGACGGCCGCGACGCCGGCATCGCGCTATGCCGCGTCGCCGCCGACGAGGCTGAGTTGTTGACCATCGCGGTGCGGCCGGCCGAGCGCAGGCGCGGTGCGGGCCGGCGGCTGCTGGCGGCGGTCATCGATCGGGTGCGCGACGCCGGTGCGCGGACGCTATTCCTTGAAGTCGGTGCGGATAATCCGGCGGCGCAGGCGCTCTACGAGACACTGGGCTTTCAGGTGATCGGGACGCGCACGGCCTATTACCGTCGTGGCGAGGGGCCGCCGGCGGACGCCCTCATCATGCGTCTCAGTCTCAATTGATCAGCAAATAGTCAGGCCCGCCGGATGGTCACGATATGGGCCTCGCCGTCGTCCTCGATCCCCAAAATGCTGTGACCTTCCTCGCGGGCGGCGCGCGGCACGTTGCGCAAAGGCTCGTCGCCCTTGAGGCGGACGCTCAAGACCTCGCCCGGCCGCATGCGCTCGAGCTTGAGCTTGGTGCGCACGAAGGTCATGGGACAAACTTCGCCGGTGATGTCGATGGCGTGGTCGGAAGGGATGGTCATCACCCTCCAACTATACCCCGGCCGCCGGCCGGTGTAGGGTGTCGTTGCATGCCTGATCGAAAGTCAAAGCTGGAAGCGTTGTGCGCCGAGCGCGGTCTCAAGATGACGGACCAGCGACGCGTGATCGCGCGTGTCCTGTCCAACTCATCGGATCATCCCGATGTCGAGGCGGTGCATCACCGCGCGACGGCGATCGATCCGAACATCTCGATCGCGACGGTCTACCGCACGGTGAGGCTCTTTCAGGAAGCCGGGATTCTCGCAAAGCACGATTTTGGCGACGGCCGCGCGCGTTACGAAGAAACGCCCGACGAGCATCACGACCACCTGATCGATATCCAGAGCGGCAAGGTCGTGGAGTTCCATAACGACGAGATCGAGGAACTGCAGCGCCGGATCGCGGAAAAAGCCGGATATCGGCTGGTTGGCCATCGCCTGGAATTGTACGGCGTGCCCATGGACGGGAAAACCGACCGCCAAAAATGAGTGGACGGAACCATCGCCACACCGATAATGGGCACATGATCGGGGCGGCCCCCTTGCGGATGAAACATGCGCATAGACCGCGCTGACAGCGAAGCCGAACTCCTGGGCGCTCCGTCTTCGAGCGCGGAGATCGTCAAGGTCGTTGCCGGCGACTTCGAGGTTCGGTTGGCCAAGAGCGCGGCCGAGATCGATGCCGCGCAGGCGCTGCGCTATCGGGTTTTTTACGAAGAGATGACAGCGCATCCGACGCCGGAAATGGCGGCGCGGCGGCGCGACTTCGATGTGTTCGACGAGGTCTGCGACCATCTCCTGGTGCTCGATCGCCGCCGCGGCGACGGTCCGGAAGGCATCGTCGGCACCTATCGACTGATCCGCCGTTCGGCGGCGGCCAAGATGGGCCGCTTCTATTCGTCCGCCGAATACGACGTCCAGCCGATGATCGACTATCCGGGCGAAGTCCTCGAGCTCGGCCGCTCGTGCATCGCCAAGGACGCGCGCAACACCGCGACCATGCAGATGCTGTGGCGCGGCATCGCGCTCTACTCGTTCCACTACAACATCCAGGTGATGTTCGGCTGCGCCAGCCAGCCCGGCACCGATCCGTCGCAGCACGCCCAAGCGATGAGCTACCTCTACCACCATCACCTGGCGCCGCCCGAGATTCGCGTGCGCGCGCTGGCCAGCCGCTACGTGAAGATGGATGTGCTGGAGCCGGGCAGCTACGATCCGCGCAAGGCGCTGGCGCGCGTGCAACCCCTCATCAAGGGCTACCTGCGGCTCGGCGGCTTCGTCGGCGACGGCGCAGTGATCGATCCGGAATTCAACAGCACCGACGTCTTCATCATCGTGAAGACGGAAATCATCACCGAGAAGTACATCCGCCACTACGAACGCGGGATGAACGATCAGCACGATTGACGCACCAATCGCGACAATGTGGATCGGCTCTCCTTTGCGCGGTGCGTTTCGGCTGCTGAGCTATTTGCTGCTCACGCTGGTCCTGCTGCCGATCTATCTTTTTGCCCGGACGCTCGGCATCCAGCCGATCGTGCGCTGGATGCCGGTCGTCTATCATCGCGTCGTCTGCGTCATCCTGGGCATCAAGGTGCGCGTCCATGGCCAGCGCTCGGACGTGATTCCGACGCTCTATGTCTGCAACCACGTCTCCTACCTCGACATCGAGGTGCTGGGCAGCCTGATCCCCGGCAGCTTCGTGGCCAAGGCCGAGGTCGCGACCTGGCCGTTCTTCCGCACGCTCGCCAAGGCGCAGCGCACCATCTTCATCGAACGGCGCAGCGGCAAGACCAGCAAGAGCCGCGACGAGATGATGGAGCGGCTCAACACCGGCGACAATCTCATGCTGTTTCCCGAAGGCACCAGCAGCGACGGCACACGCGTGCTGCCCTTCCGCAGCGCGTTGTTCGGCGTCGCCCAGCTGCGCCGCAACGACAAGCCGATCGCCGTGCAGCCGGTGGCGATCTCCTACATCCGGCTCGACGGCATTCCGCTCGGCCGCTACTGGCGGCCGCTGTTCGCCTGGTTCGGCGATCTCGATCTGGTGCCCCATCTCTGGCAGATGGTCTGCCTCGGCGAGACCGAGGCGGTGGTCACCTTCTTCCCGCCGGTCGACATCGACCGCCTGGGCGATCGCAAGAAGCTCGCCGAATACTGCTTCGGCCAGGTCTCTTCGGCCGTGCAAGCGGCGAATTCCGGGCGTCTCGAGCTGCTGCCGCCGCCCACCAAGGCCGCCTAGCGGGTCTCGACCGAAGCCGCGTCGGATGTTAGAAACCGGCCGTTCCAGCAACGGAGACAGATGACGGACGTCCGTACCGGCGACCAACGCCAGGGGCAGCCCAAGCGCGTGTTCATCCGCACCTACGGGTGCCAGATGAACGTCTACGATTCGGACCGCATGGCCGATGTCCTGCGGCCGCTCGGCTACGCCCTGGCCGACACGCCCGAACAGGCCGACCTGGTCGTGCTGAACACCTGCCACATTCGCGAGCACGCGTCGGAGAAGGTCTATTCCGAGCTCGGTCGCCTGCGCGACACCAAGCTCGAGCGCCGCGCCGTGGGCCGCGATCTCACCATCGCCGTCGCCGGCTGCGTCGCCCAGGCCGAGGGCCAGGAGATCGTGCGCCGCCAGCCCGCCGTCGACATCGTCGTGGGACCGCAGGCCTATCACCGGCTGCCCGAGCTGCTGGCCGAGGCCGAGCGCAAGCAGGCATTCCGGCGCGCCGGCAAGCGCCTGCCGGGCGCCGGCGTCCTCGACACCGATTTCCCGGCCGAGAGCAAGTTCGACCACCTGCCGGCGCCCGCGGGCGTGCGCGCCGGCTCGGCCTTCCTGTCGATCCAGGAAGGCTGCGACAAGTTCTGCACCTTCTGCGTGGTGCCTTATACGCGCGGCGCCGAATATTCGCGGCCGGTTGCCGCGGTGCTGGCCGAAGCGCGCCATCTGGCGGCGGCGGGGGCGATCGAGATCACGCTGCTCGGCCAGAACGTCAATGCCTATCACGGCGAGGCAGCGCCCGGTTCCAGTGGCGGCTCGACCTGGTCGCTGGCGCAGCTGATCCGGGCGCTGGCCGAGATCGAGGGCATCGCCCGCATCCGCTATACGACCTCCCATCCGCGCGACATGGATGACGCGCTGATCGCCGTCCATGGCGAGGTGCCGCAGCTCATGCCGTACCTGCACCTGCCGGTGCAGTCCGGCTCCGATCGCATCCTCGAGGCGATGAACCGCCGGCACGGCCGCGATCTCTTCCTGCGCCTGGTCGATCGCCTGCGCGCCGTGCGACCCGATCTTGCGCTGTCGTCCGACTTCATCGTCGGCTTCCCGGGCGAGAGCGACGCCGATTTCGACGACACGATGCGGCTGATCGACGAGGTGGGCTTCGCCTCGGCTTATTCCTTCAAGTACAGCCGCCGGCCGGGCACGCCCGGCTCGGCCATGCCGGATCAGGTGCCGGAGAGCGTGAAGGCGGCGCGACTGGCCGCCCTGCAGGCGCTGCTCGGCGGTCAGGCGCGCGACTTCAACGCCTCCAAGGTCGGCGCCACCGTGCCGGTGCTGTTCGCCGAGATGGGCCGCAAGCCCGGCCAGATCATCGGCAAGACGCCGTGGCTGCAGTCGGTCTATGCCGAGGGCACCCCGCGTCTGATCGGCGGTATCGTCGACGTGCGCCTGACGGCGGGCTACGCCAACAGCCTGGCGGGCGAGATCGCGGGACGTCCGTGGGAGGTCGCCGCGTGAGTGATCCGGCAGCCGGCGCCGCCGGCCGCGCGTCCGACGTGCGCCGCATGGCGTTCGACGACAATGCGCTGCTCGCGGTCCTCTACGGCAACCACGACCGCAACCTCGTGCGCATCGAGCAGCTCGCCAATGTCCAGCTGAGCGCGCGCGGCAACCAGCTTGCGATCGCCGGCGCATCGGAAGATGCCGCGGTCGCCCACAAGGTGATCGCCGGTCTCTACGAGCGCCTGAAGCGCGGCCTTTCCATCGAGATGGCCGACATCGATGCCGCGGTGCGCTTTGCCAAGAGCGGCTCCGAGGGCGACGGCGAGGGCATCCGCACCCGCCGGCGCACCGTGCAGGCGCGCACGCCGGGGCAGCGTGGCTACCTGGCGGCCTTGCACGAGCGCGACATGGTGTTCGCCCTGGGACCGGCCGGCAGCGGCAAGACCTATCTCGCGGTCGCCATGGGCGTGTCGCTGCTGATCGCCGGCAAGGTCGAGCGCATCGTGCTGTCGCGCCCGGCGGTCGAAGCCGGCGAGCGGCTGGGTTTCCTGCCCGGCGACATGAAGGAAAAGATCGATCCCTACCTGCGGCCGCTCTACGACGCGCTGCACGACATGCTGCCGGCCGAGCAGATCGCCAACCGCATGGAATCGGGCGAGATCGAGATCGCGCCGCTCGCCTTCATGCGCGGCCGCACCTTGGCGCATTGCTACGTCATCCTCGACGAGGCGCAGAACACCACGCCGATGCAGATGCGCATGTTCCTGACCCGCCTGGGCGAGGGCTCGCGCATGGTGATCACCGGCGATCCCAGCCAGACCGACCTGCCCGGGAACCAGCGATCGGGCCTGAACGATGCCGTCGAAACGCTGAAGAACGTCGACGGCGTGCGATTCATCCGGCTCACGTCGCAGGACGTCGTCCGCCACGATCTCGTGACCCGCATCGTCGAGGCCTATGACGCGCGCGACAAAAAAGCCAAGGGCGACCAGCGCTAGCTGCGCGGTCGTCGTGCTCGACGCGGCGTGGCTCGAGGCGCTGCCGGGAGCGGAGCGGCTGGTGAGGCGCGCCGCCCGCGCCGCCGTCACCGGCGCAAGACGCGGCGGCAGGAAATCCCTCACCGTCGCCCTGGCCGACGACAAACGCGTCCGCGTGTTGAACGCGCGCGACCGCAAGAAGAACAAGCCGACCAACGTGCTGTCCTATCCGTCGGGCGAACCGGGCTTGCTGGGCGACGTCGTGCTGGCGCGCCAGACCGTGTGGCGCGAGGCGAGGGCGCAGCACAAGACGCCGGCCGATCATGTCTCCCATCTCGTGGTGCACGGCACGTTGCACCTGCTGGGATACGATCATGAGACGGGAAACGCCGACGCCGAGCGCATGGAAGCGCTCGAGCGGCGAATTCTCAAAAGGCTCGGGATCGCCGATCCCTATTAGAGCATCTCGAGCGCCTGCTTGCCCTTGGGCGGCGGGAAGGCACGGTCGAGCTCGGCCAGCATCTTCGGCGAAAGCTTTACATCGAGCGCGCCAAGATTTTCCTTCACCCGTTCGCGGCTCGACGACTTCGGAATGGTGACCACGCCGGGTTGGGCCAGCAGCCAGGCGAGCGCGAGCTGGGCCGGCGTGCAGCCCGCCTCGTCGGCGAGCTTCTTCAGCGCAGGCTTGCGGAGAAGGCCGCCCTGGTCGAGCGGCGAATAGGCCATCAGCGGGATCGCGCGCTTGCGCAGCAGGGGCAGCAGGTCGAACTCGGGCCCGCGGCGCGACAGGCAGTAGAGCACCTGGTCACTGCCGGTGAGGCCCTTGTCGAGGCGGGCGGCGTCTTCCATGTCGCCGCGATCGAAGTTGCTGACGCCGAAATCGGCGATCTTTCCCGCCTCGCGCAGGCGGTGGAAGGCTTCGAAGGTCTCCTCGAGGCGCGCGCCGCCGCGCCAATGCAGCAGATAGAGATCGATCCGCTCGATGCCCAGGCGGCCGAGGCTGCGCTCGCAGGCGGCGACGGTGCCGGCGCGCGTGGCGTTGTGCGGATAGACCTTGCTCACGATGAAGGGTCGCTTGGCCCGGCCCGCGATCGCCTCGCCGACGATTTCCTCGGCGGCTCCCTCGCCATACATCTCGGCCGTATCGATCATCGGATAGCCGAGCTCGAGCCCGTATTTCAGCGCGTCGAGCTCTTCGCCGCGGCGCCGGGCGCTTTCGCCCATGCGCCAGGTGCCGAGGCCGAACACCGGCATGGACCGCGCCGGACGGAAGTTTGCAGGAACGCATAAGGAACATCCACGATTGCAACGCAGGGACGATAGCCTATCTTAGCAGCCATGCCGGACTCCACAGCGCACAGTACCCAGCCGGGCGTCACCGGCCCGGCCTCTGCAACCGACTCTCCCGCGACGCCCCAGGCGCCGGTTTCCGATGTTCCTTCCACGGGCGGGCTGTTGCGCGCCATCCTGCGGCGCCTGCGCCGTCGCGAGAAGAACGAGGCGGTGCGCGAGGCCATCGAGGAACTGATCGAGGAAACGCCCGAGAGCGACACGCCGATCAGCGAAGACCAGCGCGTCCTGCTGGCCAACATCCTGAAGCTGCGCGACAAGAACGTGGCCGACGTCATGGTGCCGCGCGCCGATATCAGCGCCATCGCCGCCGACACGCCGCTCGACGAGGTCGTGCGGCTGATCCAGGCCGAGGCCCATTCGCGCTACCCGGTCTATCGCGAATTGCTCGACGACGTGATCGGCATGATCCACATCAAGGACGTGCTGGCCTACTGGGGCACGGCGAAGAAGTTCAATCTGCGCGACATACTGCGCCGCGTGGTCTTCGTCGCGCCGACCCTGCCGGTGCTCGACATGCTGCTCGACATGCGCCGCTCGCGCACCCACATGGCGCTGGTGGTCGACGAGTTCGGCGGCACCGACGGGCTGCTCACCATCGAGGATCTGGTCGAGGAGATCGTGGGCGAGATCGAGGACGAGCACGACGTCGCCCAGACGCCGACGGTGGCGCGCCGGGTCGACGGCACGATCGACGTCAACGGCCGCACGCCCATCGAGCTCCTCGAGGAGGAGATCGGCCACGTGCTGTCGGAAGACGAGCGGCGCGAGATCGACACGGTGGGCGGCCTCATCTTCTCGTTGCTCGGCCGCATTCCCGAACGCGGCGAGGTCGTGCGCCATCCATCGGGCGTCGAATTCGAAGTGCTCGACGTCGATCCCCGGCGCATCCGGCGGCTGCGCGTGCGGCCGCCGACCACCTCGCGGTCCGCCGCCTGATCGCCGCATCGATACGATGACGCTTCGCGGATGGCGCGCCTATGGCGCGGCTTTTCTGGCCGGCGCACTGGCAGCGCTCGCCATGCCGCCGCTCTATTGGCTGCCGCTGGCCGTGCTGGGCATCGTGGCTTTCGTCTGGCTGTGGCAGACGGCGCCGGGGCCGAAGAGCGCGTTGCTGCGCGGCTGGACGTGGGGCATCGGCCATTTCGCGGTCGGCTCCTACTGGATCGTCGAGGCCTTCTTCGTGCCGCCGGCCGACTACGCAGCGCTCGGCGTGCCGATCGTGGCGGGCCTGGCGGTGCTCCTCGGCTTCTTCCCGGGCCTTGCGGCAGGCGTCACGCGCTGGCTGATCGGGCGCTGGCCGGCGCTGGGCGGGCGATATCGTCGCCTGATCCTGCTGGCGATCGCCTGGACGATGGGCGAATGGCTGCGCGGCCACCTCTTCACCGGCTACGCGTGGAATCCGCTCGGCCATGTCTGGGCCTTCGCCACGCCTCTGCTGCAAACCGCCGCGCTGTTCGGCGTCTATGGCCTGGGCACGCTGACGTTTCTCGTGCTGGCGGCGCCGACCGCCGGCTGGCGGGCCTCGCTCGCGGCGCTGGCGGCGCTGGTCGTTGCAGGCTTTGCCGGCGAGGCTGCGATGACAACGGCGTCCGACGATGGACCCCTGGTGCGCATCGTGCAGCCCAATGTCGCGCAAGCCGAGAAGTGGCGTCCCGAGAACCGCGCACGCCAGCTTGCCGAGCTGGTGGAACTGAGTCGGCGGCCGGGTTTCGACCGCCTGGCGGCCGTGGTCTGGCCGGAAACGGCGCCGCCGGTCATCGTCGAGCCGGACTCGCCTGCGCTGGCGATCATGGCCAGAGCCGTGCCGCCGGGCGGCTATCTCCTGGCCGGCGCGGCGCGCGCCGAGGGTCGGATCGACGACGGCGTGTGGAACTCGCTGCTGGTGATCGACGGAACCGGCGCGATCGTTGCGCATTACGACAAGGTGCATCTCGTGCCGCTCGGTGAGTACATCCCGTTCCACAAACAGCTCGCGCCCGTCTCGGGATTCATCGGCCGCGGCTCTTTCGAGGAAGGCGAGGCCCGGGTCACCATCGGCCTTCCGGGGTTGGCGTCCTTCTCGCCCATAATCTGCTACGAGGTGATCTTCCCGGGCGCCGTCACCGGTCCTGGCGCGCGGCCGCTATGGCTGCTGAACGTCACCAACGACGCTTGGTTCGGCCTGTCGACCGGTCCCTACCAGCATCTGGTGAGCGCCCGCCTGCGCGCGGTCGAGGAGGGCCTGCCCATGATCCGTTCGGCCAATACAGGCGTATCTGCCGTGATAGACGCCTATGGCCGTGTTTTGGCCTCACTCGACATGCAGCAGCAGGGCATCATCGATCATCGTATTCCGCCGGCGCGCGCGGCCACCCCCTACAGCCGCTGGGGCGACTGGACGCTGCTGGCGTTGATCGTATTTCTCGGTGCGGCGTTGTTCGTGGGCGGCCGACAAAAGGTCGGCAATGCGGTTGCGTAGTTTTGAATTCAACCGCCCTGCGGGTTGAGCTTGCATTATTGGGGAGAGGCGGTAAGGTCATCATATGCAGCCCTGACGTGTAGATATGCATTTTTGCATTGATGGATCTGCTCCCCATTGCAACTTACGAATTGTCCGTCACCTTACTTGCGCAACCGCGTTGTAATACGCGAAGCTAGACCAAAAGGAATCAGAACCGATGGCAAGATCACATCCGGTGGACGTCCATGTCGGCGCGCGCATGCGCCAGCGCCGTACCCTTCTTGGGATGAGCCAGGAGAAGTTGGGAACGGCCGTCGGGCTGACGTTCCAGCAGATTCAGAAATACGAGCGCGGCTCCAACCGCATCGGTTCGAGCCGGCTGTTCGAATTCGCCAAGGTGCTGGACGTACCGGTGTCCTATTTCTTCGACGAGATGCCTTCCAACGCGCTGTCCGGCCGGCCGATGTCGGGTCGTGGCCGCAAGGGCTTCGGCGAGGCCGGCACGCCGTTCGAGCAGGAAAAGGACCCGCTGATCAAGCGCGAGACCCTGGAACTGGTGCGCGCCTACTACAAGATCCGCGAAGCCCGCGTGCGCAAGCGCATCTTCGAGATGGTCAAGGCCGTCGGTGCGGCCAGCCACGCCGAGGTTTTGGGCGGCCGCAAGGGACGCTAGAAGGCTGGACACCAGAAGGTTACAAGGGACGCCTGGACCGGATGTCGGTCGCAAAGGGCGCAGCCAAAGGCGAAGAGAAGCTCTTGATTTCCCCCGGCATCTGGAGTTTTTAGCGGCGCGGCCTCGATGGTCGATGCCGCCGCGGACGGATTTGGACGACTTGCCACCGCGACAATAAAGGCTAAGCCGGCCGTTGGCGGTTCGCCGCCCTGCCCGGAGTCCAGTGTGAACTGTGGGAGGGCGCCTTGACGCTCAAGGATTATCTATTCACCAGCGAATCGGTTTCCGAAGGTCATCCGGACAAGGTCTGCGACCAGATCTCGGACGCCATCCTCGACGCGTTCATCGCCAACGACGTCAAGCTCGGCCATGCCGACGACAGCCACGCCAATACGCGGCTCGGCTGCGAGACGCTGGCCACCACCAACAAGATCGTGATCGCCGGCGAAGGCCGCGCCTCGGCGCCCTACATGCGCAAGTACGGCAAGCATACGATCGTCAACCGCGAGGCCCTGACCGAGATCGCCCGCGAGGTCGTGCGCGACATCGGCTACGACCAGGACGGCTTCAGCTTCCACGGCGCCGACGTCGAGGTGCTGCTGCACGGCCAGTCGCCCGACATCGCCATGGGCGTCAACGCCAAGAAGATGGCCGGCAATCTCGGCGAGCAGGAAGGCGCGGGCGACCAGGGCCTGATGTTCGGATACGCCTGCCGCGACAGTGAGGAATACGAGAAGGGCTCGTTCATGCCGGCCCCGATCTTTTTCTCGCACCGCATCCTCGAAGTCCTGAGCAAGGCCCGCCGCTCGGGCGAATTGCCCGACCTGCAGCCCGACGCCAAGAGCCAGGTCACCGTGCGCTATGTCGACGGCAAGGCGATCGGCGCCACCAAGGTGGTGGTCTCCACGCAGCACCGCGAAAGCACGGCCAAGGGCAAGAAGTACAACTCCGGCATGATCAAGGAAATGATCGCCGACCACGTGACGAAGTCGCTGCCCAAGGGCTGGATGCCCAAGAAGGCCGCCGATTTCTTCGTCAACCCGACCGGCAACTTCGTCGTCGGCGGCCCCGACGGCGATTGCGGCCTGACCGGCCGCAAGATCATCGTCGACACTTACGGCGGCTATGCGCCGCACGGTGGCGGCGCCTTCTCCGGCAAGGACCCGACCAAGGTCGACCGTTCGGCAGCCTATGCCGCGCGCTATCTCGCCAAGAACGTGGTGGCGGCGGGCCTCGCCGACCGCTGCCTGATCCAGGTCGCCTATGCCATCGGCGTCGCCGATCCGATGTCGCTCTATGTCGACACCCAGGGCACCGGCAAGGTCGACGAGCGCAAGCTCGAGAAGGTCCTGAACGACATCTTCCCGCTCCGGCCGACCAACATCCGGCGCTCGCTGCAGCTCAACAAGCCGATCTACCAGCGCACCGCGGCCTACGGCCATTTCGGCCGCAAGCCGGAGAAGGACGGCGGCTTCTCCTGGGAGCGCACCGATCTGGTGGCCGAGTTGAAGCGGGCATTCGGTGCGCGCTGAACTTTAGGAAAAATCGCTAAGCGATTGATTTAACGCAAATTTAGAGTAATCTCAGAGGGGCAAATGGCCCCTCTGGAGAATGGCGGGTTCCAACCCTCGGTTTGGGACGGCGACAGAAGCCGCCCGATCGACTCGCTCATGCGCGCGCTGCTCTACATTGCCCAGCAGGTCGGCCGACCGCTGAGCGAAGCCGACGTGCGCCGCCTGGCGGCGGTGCCGGCGGCGGGTCTCGACGAGAGCGCCTTCCTGATGGCCGGTGCCCGGCTCGGCCTCGAAACCCACGCCCTCGATCTCACCGCCGACCGGCTGGGCGAACTGCCGATGCCGTTCGCCCTCGTGGCCGCCGGCCAGCCGGCCCATGTCGTGGTGACGGGAAAGGGTGGCCATTGGGTCGTGCTCGACGTCGTCGAGGGCCGCGCCTGGCGGCTGTCGACGGACGAGGTCATGGCGCTCGGCACACGGGCCCTGGTGATGCGCGAGAAGCGGCCCGACGAGCGGCGCGCGGCCTGGTACGCGCCGCTCTGGACGCGCGTGCGGCCGGTGATCCTGAAGCTCGCCGCCACTTCGTTCGCGATCAACGTCCTGGGCCTCGCCACGCCGCTCTTCATGATGCTGGTGCTGAACAGGGTGATCGGCCGCGATCCGTCGACCGGCGGCGCCTCGGTCATGGCGATACTCTGCGCCGGCATGCTGGCCGCCTACGGCCTCGACTTCGCGCTGCGCGTGGCGCGCGGCTGGCTGTCGGCGCGCACCGGCGCGCGTCTCGACACGCTGATGAGCGCCGAGGTCCTGCATCATCTGGTGCAGCTCCCCTATCGCCATTTCGAGCGCACGCCGTCGGGTGTCATTGTCGAGCGGCTGCGCCAGCTCGACGTCCTGCGCAGCTTCTTCACCGGCCAGATGCCGGTGCTCGCCATCGACATCGCTTTCGTGGCGCTGTTCCTCGCCGCCACCTTCGCCATCAGCGCCACCCTGGGCATGGTCGCCGCCGCGGCGATCCCCATCCTGGTCGGCGTGTCGCTGGCGACCCACCGCGCGCAGCGCCGGCTGGCCGACGACAGCTTCCAGGCACTGGCCGCCAAGAGCTCGACCCTGACCGAGACGGTCGCCAACGCCGCGACCATCAAGGCGCTCGGGCTCGAGGCCGAGGTCGAGAAGCGCTGGCAGGCGCGGGTCGAGCAATCCGCCTGGACGAGCTTCCGCGCCAACAATCTCGCCAACATCGCCACCAGCGCATCGGGCTCCCTGCAGCTCGTGGCGTCGCTCGCCATCATCGTGATCGGCGTCCAAGAGGTTGTCGATCACCGCATGACGGTGGGCGCGCTGATCGCGGCCAACATGCTGGCCACGCGCGCGCTGCAGCCGATGCGCCAGCTGGTGGCGGCCTGGCACCAGCTCCAGGCGGTCAGCGCCGCCTTCAAGCGCATCGACGGGCTGATGCGCGAAGCGGTCGAAAGCCCGCCCGGCGAACTCGCGCCCATGCCGGCGCTGGTCGGCGACATCGTCTTCGAGCGCGTCTCCTATCGCGCCGACGACCAGGCGCCGGCGATCCTGCGCGACACCGATCTCGTGGTGGCCGCCGGCGAGATCCTGGGCATCGTAGGGCCCTCGGGCTCGGGCAAGACGACGATCGCCAATCTCGTGCAGGGCCTGTTCAAGCCCAGCGCCGGTCGCGTGCTGGTCGATGGCACCGACATCGCCCATATCTCGCCGGCCCAACTGCGCGCCCAGATCGGCTGCGTGCCGCAGGACGTGCAGCTCTTCACCGGGTCGGTGCGCGAGAACATCGCGATGGGCGTGGTCGACAAGGATCCCGGACGCGTCGTGGCCGTCGCCAAGTTCGTCGGTGCCCATGATTTCATCCAGCGCCTGCCGCAGGGCTACAACACCGTGCTGGGCGAGCGCGGCCAGGGCCTGTCGACCGGTCAGCGGCAGCTTCTGTGCATCGCCCGCGCGCTGATCCGCAACCCGCGCATCCTGATCCTCGACGAGGCGACCAGCGCCCTCGACCCCGCCACCGAGGAACAGCTGCTGCGCCAGCTCAAGGCCAACACGCGCGGCCGCACGGTGATCATGATCACCCATCGGCTGGCGCCGCTCGCCATCGCCGACCGGGTGGCGCTGGTGATGGATGGCAGGATCGAGAGGGTCGGCCCGCCGACCGACGTCATGGCCTATGCGCGCATCCGTATGGCCGAGGCCAGCCGCGGCCAGAGTTCTGCAGGCGCGGCCCATGCCGTCGCCCGGGCGATGCTGGCGTAGCAGGCGCCGCCGTTGGCGCGCCGCTAAGCGATATCGCCGAAGTCGGGATCTTCGAGCCGGGCCAGCCGTTCGGAGGCCAGTCGCGCGCAGTCGATCAGCAGTGACTTGCGGCGCGCCGCCACCACTGGCCGGCGCGGCGACGGGCGCAGGATCTCGCCGCCATAGGCGTCGGCCACCACCAGCCCGATCTCCACGGGAATGAGCGCCTGCGGGAAGTCGACCGGCACGGCGACATAGAGCTGATCGCACCAGTCGAGATAGTCGGGCCATTTGATGTCGACGCGCCAATCCTCGATCGAGGACTTCACCTCGACGATCGTGATCTCGCCGCCGCGGCCGACGGCGAAAATGTCGGCCCGCCTGCCGTCGGGCAGCGGCACTTCGAGCAGCACCGAGTGGCCCGCCTGCCGCATCAGCCGGCAGGCGCCGCGGCACACGGCGAGGGTGACTTCGGGGCGCGCCTGTCGCGCGGCGGACGGCATGCTCATGGCCGGCTCTAACGGTTGGGCGGAGTCCCTGGCGCATTGACGCGTGCCGCCGGTGCGTCGTCGGTCGGGCGCTCGGAGGTCGGCACGAAGCGCTGCGCCGCCGCCTCGGCGCGCTTGCGGTCCGGTTCGGCAATCTGCTCCGCCGCCTTTTCCCGAACGACCCGGGAATCGGCGTGGCCGCCCTTCTCGGCGAGCAACAGCCACTTGTAGCCCTCGACCGGATCGGGCGTGCCGGCGACGCCGCCGATCAGCATGATGCCGAGCGCGTGCTGGGCCTGCGGCAATCCCTGCTGTGCGGCGCGACTGTACCAGAGCTGGGCCTGCGCGGGATCGCGCGGCACGCCGACGCCGGCGAAGTAGGCGTTGGCGATCTTGAACTGCGCCGACGGCACGCCTCCGTTGGCGGCACCCTGATACCAGCTCAGCGCCGATTGCACGATCTTCTCGTTGGTCGCCTTGTCGCGCGAGGCCGGCGTGCGCGCGGCCATGTCGCCCAGGGCGAGGGCGGCCTCGGGTATGCCGGCTTCTTGCGCTTGTATCAGCCAGCGCTGCGCGGCGACGGTATCGCGTTTGACGCCGTTGCCTTCGCTCAGCGCCAGGCCATAGCGCAGGCTGGCCATGGCATGGCCTTTTTCGGCCGCCCGTCGATAGAGGTCGGCGGCGCGCAGCGGGTCGGGGACGGCCTGGCCGGCGCTCTCCGACAGGGCGCGGCCCAGCGCATAGAGCGCCTGCGGATCGCCGCCGACCGCGGCCTTCTCCAGCCAGGCGCGCGCCTGGATGAGGTCGGCAGTGACGCCCTGGCCACGCAGGTAGAGAATTCCGAGATTGAGTTGGGCGCGCGCATTGCCTGCCGCGGCAGCCTTCTCGAAGAGTTCGACCGCGCGGCTGTCGTTGCGCGGCGTGCCCGCCAGGCCCAGCGCATAGACCAGCGCCAGCCGGTGTTGACCTTCGCTCGAGCCGGCATCGGCGGCATGCTGGATGTGACGCAGTCCTTCTCGATCGGCTCCGCGGTCGAGTTGCACGGCGCCCAGCCAGGCTTCGGCATCGGTGTTGCTCGAAGCGAGCGCGCGAAACGCGGCTTCGGCGGCGGCGAGATCACCGGCGCGATAGGTCTCGACCGCAGGCCGCAACGGCGGCGCGACGTCGGCGGCGCCGACCTGCTGGCCATGCGCGACGCCGCTTACGGCGAGCAGCGCCGCGAGCAGCGCCACCCGTAGCGCGTTCATTTCGTCTTGAAGGTGTAGGCCAGGGCTTCGGCCTTGGCCTTTTCGATTTCTTCGGGCTTCAGCTCGCGCACCACCTGATCGACCGACTGCGTGGCTACCGGCGCGTTCCAGTGTTCGGCGATGAGGATCCACTTGTAGGCGTCGAACGCACTCTTCGGCACGCCCTTGCCTTCGGCGTAGGCGCCGGCCACCGGCAGCATCGCCGGCACGTAGCCGCGCTCGGCGGCGTCGAGCAGCAGCGGCGTCGCCTTGTTGACGTCGAAGAGCTTCGATTCGGGATTGCCGTAGATGTAGAAGCCGGCGAGGAACTGCGCGCGCGGGTCGCGCTCCTTTATCAGCACCGCCAGTTCTTTCTCCGCCGTCGCCAGATCGTTGGCCTGCATCGCCTTGACGGCTTCCTCCATGCCGGCCGCGGCCGGCTGCGCAAGGATCGCCAGCATCGCGGCGCCACCGAAGAGGGCGAGCAGGGGTCGGCAGGAACGGACGAATTGCACGGACGAACACTCCAGGAAACGGCGGCCAGTTCGAATTCTGCGCTGGCGGGATGGCGGTTCGTCTACCATGGAATTGGTGCCGAAGCCGGCATGAAGCGTTGAGCGCGCTGGCAAGTCGCGGTGGATTTATCTCATGCTGGTGGAGTGTTTCTGTCGAAGCAGGATGGCCAACTGCAACTTTCGGTCAATTTGCACTTGAATCGCAAGAGTCGATTCGTCCCGGATAGGCCAATGCATTGAAATCAAACGGGAAAGCGCCGATCCAATGGCAATTTGCGTGAAACCTGCATCCCCTTTTTCGCCTATCTGCTGTCGCAAAGACGCAAGAAAACCTAGTAAACGGGGAAGTCAGCCAGACTCAGATATGCAGTTTTGCAAGTGACGTGGGTCGATCTCATTTGTTAAGTTGCCTCCATTAGAGACAGTCCTAGACTGTTGTAATTCATATCCGAAAGGTTTTCTCATCCAGAACCGGCAGCGCTCCCTACCCAGCGCGCCACACCCCAAGATCCTCATAGCCCGCCGGCGGCTTTCCCAGGCCGCTCATCGAAGCCCCCTTCCCACACACCCCAAGGCTTCGATAACCCCACACCCAGGCGGGCTCCTAAGGAAGGCCGGTCGTTCCCCAAGCGGCCGGCCTTTCGTATTTCTGGCTGCAATCCACAGGATGCAGAACCGTTGGGGATTGACCCATGCAAAAAATTAAGGAAAAGCGGTTGCTTCGACGGCATCCCATCAGGATAGTTGCGGGGCCAATGCAACCTCAGACCCCCCAAAAACGTCTATCTTGGAAAAAGAAATGCAACAAAACCGGGGTTGGAGTTGGCCAAGATATGCATTTTTGCAAGTTACCAACCGCGCAACCCGTGTTAAAGTGTCGCCATTAAAGAAATTCTTATTCTATTGGTTTCAATATGAAAATTGTCGGATTCCCAGTTGATGTGTCGCGTTCGCAGGATGGCCGCATCGTACGCGGTCTGCGAACCCGCCAAGCCCTTATCCAGGCGACGCTCGATCTGATTCAGGCCGGTGACGTCGAACCGACCTCGGCAGCCATCGCCACCATCGCCGGTGTTTCCAGCCGGGCGCTGTTCCAGCATTTCACCAGCCTTGCCGATCTCTACGCTGCTGCTTTCGATCTCGCGGTCGGCCGTGCCTTCGACCTCAACCGCCCCGTCGACGCCGCCGCGCCGCTCACCAATCGTATCGAGCTTCTGGTGTCGGACCGCGCGCAGCTGTTCGAGGAGTGGCTGCCGGTATGGCACTTCGCCGAGCGGGTGCGCAGTGTTGCGCCGGCCGTCGGCCTGGGCGTTGCCCAGCTGCGCCGGCTGCTGCGCGAGCGCCTGGCCGTCTGGTTCGCGACCGAGCTCAGCAACCTCGACCCCGGCTCGCGCGATCTCGTCCTCGACTCGCTCGACGTCGCTTTCGGTCTCGACAGCTGGATGAACATGCGCGAGCAGCTTCGCCTGTCGCCGGTCCATGCGTCGCGGACCTGGCGCTTCACTGCCGAGGCCATCGTCCTGCAAGCGCTCACCGTTCCCCATCAGCCCGTGGCGGTGGCCTAACCGGCCACCACGTCGAAGCCATCCTTCCCACACCCCAGAAGGCTTCGTCGTCTTCCCACCCACCCCAGCCACGGGTATCCCAGAGAGGCCGGTCGTTCCCCAAGCGATCGGCCTTTCCTTTTGCCGGCAGTGCAACACGCAAGAAAAAGGCGACGGGAATGCCGTCGCCTTTTCCGATTGTCGAAAGAGCCTTGGCTTAGTTGGCCTTGGCGCGGAACTTCTCGTGGCAGGCGCCGCACGCCTTGCCGGCGTCGGCGAACGCCGCGGTCAGCGCCGCCATGTCGCCTGATCCCGCCGCGGTGGCGAGCTTGTCGAAAGCCGCTTCAGCGTTCTTGCTGGCCGCCTCGAAGCCGGCCATGTCGGTCCACACCGCCGGCAGCGCCTTGGTGTCGCCCTTGTCGGATCCGGCCGGGAACATCTTCACGAAAGCCGCTTCGAGCGTCTTGAGCTTGGCCGCCTGTGGGACGGCGTCGGCGGTCGCTCCCTTGGCGTCGATAACGCCCTTGATGGCGCGCATCGCCCCGGCGGTCTGCTTGCGGTTCTCCTGGCGGTCCTTGATCACGTCGGCCTGCGCCAAGGCGATCGTCGCGCCGCCGACCATCGCCCCGGCGGCAAGCGCGCCGATCACCGCTGCAACTAAAGTCTTTCTCATGTGCACCATCCCCTTTGAATTCTTCACGACCAACGGGCAATTTTTGCCTCGACGGCTCGGTATTTGTTGCAGAGGTTGACGTCAAAGCGAACAGGACAGGCGGCAACGTCCTATCACGACTGCGTGTGGTCGCCCCGATCGGCGAGGAGAAGACAGAATGCCTGACACGACCGACAAGAAGATCCGCGTCTGGGATCTTCCCGTCCGACTGTTCCATTGGACGCTCGTCGTCCTGCTGGCCGTTTCGTATTTCACAGGACGAGCCGGCGGCGATTGGATGAAGTTCCACTTTTGGTCCGGCTACGCGATCCTGACTCTGCTGTTGTTTCGCATCGCCTGGGGTTTTGTCGGCAGCTCGACCGCCCGCTTCTCGCACTTCGTGAAAGGTCCGGTGGCCTGCGCGCTCTATCTGCGGGACCTGCTGCTTGGCCGGCGCACCTACGAGGTGGGCCACAATCCGGTGGGCGGCGCCATGGTCATGGTCCTGATCTTCGCGGTGCTGGCGCAGGTCGTCGCGGGCCTGTTCTCCGCCGACACCGATACAGGCACGGTCACCGGTCCGCTCGCGACCTTGGTCGCCGACAAATGGATCGACCGCTTCACGCACTTCCATGCCTTCTGGGTGAACGTCCTCCTGATCCTGGCCGGCCTGCACGTGCTGGCGGCGCTCTTCTATCTCGTGTGGAAGCGACAGAACCTGATCGGCGCCATGTTCACCGGCCACAAACCGCACGAGCACGTCGCGGCACCAGGCAAGCCCGCACCGGCGCTCAGCTTCGCGCCGAGCCGGCTGGCGGTGTCGCTGTTGGTCGCCGCCGCCGCCATCGTCTACTTCATCGTGCGCGTGGGCGGCTGAAATCGGGACGCTGACGGGCGGCCCCGGCCTTGCTGCTGAGGAGGGCCGCCTCTAGGGTGACCGCAGCCTCTTG
>CAVWKN010000030.1:0-55048 GCA_963755585.1 uncultured Alphaproteobacteria bacterium | reverse complement strand
AGCGCAAGGCCACACGGCTCGGCCCGGCGCGCGCCCGCGACCGCCACGGCCTGCCGATGAATATTTGGTACTAGGCACGGGCCCTGCTGTATCGTTCATCGAACGGACGAAGCGAGTGCCCCATGTTCGACCTGCTGCTGCTCAACGCCACCATCGCCACGATGGCCGACGACACGCCCTTCGGCCTGATCCGCGAGGGAGCGATCGGCATCACCGCCGGCAAGATCGCGTGGGTGGGCCCCGCCAGCCAGGCACCGACCGTTGCGTCGGGTAAGGTCCGCGACCTCGGCGGCAAGGTCGTCACGCCGGGCCTGGTCGATCCCCACACCCATATCGTCTATGGCGAGGAAGGCCTCGTGGACTTCGAGGTGCTCTCGCAGGGCGGCCAGCGCTGGGACCTCGAGCCGAACGGCGGCGGTGTCGGCGCCCTGGTGAGGCGCACCCGGGCGCTGTCGGAAGAGGCGCTCTACACGGCCAGCCGCGCCCGCATGAGCCGGCTGATCGCCAACGGCGTCACCACGGTGGAAAGCAAGTCGGGCGCCGGCCTCGACCGCGACACCGAGCTCCGCTCGATGCGGGTGTCGCGGGCGCTCGGACGCGACCTGCCGGTCACGGTGGTCTCGACCTATCTCGGCGCCCATGGCCTCGCCCCCGAATATGCCGGCCGGCGCGACGACTACGTCGACTTCATGTGCAACGACGTGCTGCCCGAGGCGGCGCGCCAGGGCCTCGTCGATCAGGTCGACGGCTTCTGCGACCAGGTGGGCTTCAGCCACGCCCAGATGGACCGCCTGTTCGACAAGGCGCGGTCGTTCGGCCTGCCGGTAAAGCTCCACGCCGACCAGTACACCGATTTCGGCGCCGGCGCCGTCGTCGCGCGCCACCGCGGCCTGTCGGCCGATCACCTGGAATTCGCCTCCCTGGCGACGGTGCGGGCGATGGCGGAGGCCGGCACGGTGGCGACCCTCTTGGCAGGCGCGCATCTCACCCTGCACGAGACGCAGAAGCCGCCGGTCGAGCTGTTCCGCGAGCATGGCGTGCCGATGGCGCTGGCGACCAACTCCAATCCGGTCAGCTCGCCCACCGTCTCGCCCGCGGCGCAGATGCATCTCGCCTGCTACCTGTTTCGCCTGACGCCCGAGGAAGCGTTGCGCGGCTTCACCGTGAACGGCGCGCGCGCGCTCGGTCTCGGCGAGACGGCCGGGCGCATCGCCGTCGGGCGCGCAGCCGACCTCGCGGTCTGGGACACCGACGATCCGCGCGGCATCGCCTATGCGATCGGCGGCGCGCCGTGCCTCGCCGTCGTCAAGGACGGCGTCGTCGTCCACGAGGCCGCCGTCCCCAAGTTCGCCAAGCCATGAGCGCGCGCGAAAGGCTGCTGCACTGGCTCGAGTTCGAGCGCGACCGCCAGCTCGACTTCCTGCGCGCCTTCACGCGCATCGACACCTGCAATCCGCCGGGCGACACCACGCGCGCCGCCGACCTGTTCCGCCAGTTCCTCGATTCCGAAGGCATCGCCCATCGCACCGAGGCGCCGCAGCCCGCCACGCCCAACCTGGTCACAAGCTTCGCCGGTTCCGGCCCGGGCCGTCATCTGGTGCTGAACGGCCATCTCGACGTGTTCCCGGTCGGCGACCGCGCGGCCTGGTCGCGCGATCCCTGGTCGGGCGAGATCGTCGATGGAAGAGTGCACGGGCGCGGCACCGTCGACATGAAATGCGGCACGACGGCGCTCTTGTTCGTCTATGCCTACCTGCACCGCCTGCGCGACGCGCTGCCCGGGCGGACCACGCTCACCGTCGTGTCGGACGAGGAGACCGGCGGCCGCTGGGGGGCGGCGTGGCTGGTCGACAATTGCCCGGACGTGCTGGGCGACTGCATGCTGAACACCGAGCCGAGCGGCCTCGCGACCGTGCGGTTCGGCGAGAAATCGATGCTGTGGCTGCGCTTCCGCATCGCCGTGCCGGGCGGCCACAGCGCCTATCCGCACACCGGCGGCAGCGCCAACAAGGTGGCGGCCGCGCTGATCGGCGAGCTTCTGGCGATCGAGGCGATGGCCCCCGACGAACCGGACGTGGTGCGGCGCATGCTCGACCGTGGCGAGGTCAAGCAGGCCATCGACCAGTCGCTGGGCGCCGGCGCCACCGGCGTCATGCGCCGGGTATCGGTCAATATCGGCCTCATGCAAGGCGGCGTGAAGATCAACATGCTGCCGGCCGAATGCATGCTCGAGGTCGATTTCCGGCTGCCCGTCGGCATCACGCGCGCCGCGGTGCTGCAGGCGGTAGCGGCGATCGTCGCGCGCTACCCCATGGTGAGCTTCGAGGAGCTGCTGCCCGGCGGTCCGGAAGCCAACTGGTCCGATCCGACGCACGAGATGGTGGGACATCTCGTGCGCAACGCGGCCACCGCCCTCGGCCACGAGCCTCAGCCGATCGTCAGCCTGGGCGGCACCGACACGCGGTTCTGGCGGATGAAGGGCGTGCCGGCCTTCGTCTATGGCTGCTCGCCGGCCGGCATGGGTGCCGCCGACGAAAGCGTCAGCATCGCCGAGTTCCATCACGTGCTGCGGACACACGCGCTCGCAGCATGGGACTACCTGACGGCAAGCTGATCGCCGCCGGTCCTCACTTCTTGGTCATGTTCCAGAACACCGTCACCGGCGCCACCATCACGCCGTCGATCTTGGTGCTGAGCGCGAACGGCTGATACCACTGTCCGACATTGATGTGGGTCGGATGCTCGGCCCAGTATTTCTGCAGGTCGACGACGATCTGCTTCTGCTTGACCGGATCGGTTTCCTTGGCGAATTGGTCACGCATCTTCTCGATCGTCTCGTCGCACGGCCAGCCGAACATGGCCTTGTCGCAGGCTGCGTTGAAGAAGCCCGCCATCACCGGATTGAGGATGTCGGCGGCAACCCACGACGTGAAGAAGGCGTTCCAGCCACCCTTGTCGGGCGGATCCTTGCGGGTGCGACGACCGACCAGCGTCTGCCAGTCCATCGGCTGGACCTCGACCTTGAAGCCCGCGGCTTCGAGTTGCTGCTTGGCGACCGGCCCGAGATTGACCAGCACCGAATTGTCGGTCGCCTGCATCAGCACCACCGGCGTGCCGTCGTAGCCTGCTTCCTTCAGCAGTTCCTTCGCCTTGGCGGTATTCTGATTCAGGATGCCCTCCAGGCCCGCGTCGGTGGCCAGCGGCGTGCCGCAGACGAACATCGCCTTGCAGACCTTGTAGTATTTCGAATCGCCGATCGTGGCCTTGAGGAAGTCTTCCTGGCCCATGGCGACCGATGCGGCATAGCGGATCTTCGGGTTGTCGAAGGGCTTGAACAGCGTGTTGAAGCGAAAGGCGTACTGGTTGCCCAACGGATTGAAGTCGAACAGTTTTACGTTCTTGTCCTTCGCCATCAGCGGCAGCATGTCCATGCCAGGCGATTCGATCATGTCGATCTCGCCGTTCTGCAGCGCCGCCACCTGGGTCTGGGGATCGGGAATCCAGACCCATTCGACCCTGTCGACCTTGGCGAGCTTGGCGCCGGCCAGGCCCGAGGGCGGCTCGGCGCGCGGCTTGTAGGTCGGATTCTTGACGAAAGCGACGAGCTCGCCCGGCTTCCACTCCTTGGCCACGAAGATGAACGGGCCCGAGCCGATCACGTCCTCGACCTTGATCTGCTGCATGGGGTCGGTGTCGGCGGTCTTCTTGGGCATGATGAAGAGCACGTTCGACGACGGCTTGCCGAGCGACTCCAGCACCAGGCCGTAGGGCTCCTTCATCTTCATCTTGAAGGTCTTGGCGTCGACCGCCTCTAAGCCTGCAACGGAACCCATCATCTTCTGGCCCATCGAGTCGCGGGCGCCCCAGCGCTTGATCGAGGCGATGCAATCCTCGGAGGTCACCGGCTTGCCGTCCGACCAGACGAGGCCGTCGCGCAGGGTGAAGGTCCAGGTGAGCTTGTCGGCCGACACGTCGTACTTGTCGACCATCTGCGGCTTCACCTCGAACTTGTCGTCGACGGCGAAAAGCGTATCCCACACCATGTAGCCGAACCCGCGCTGGATATAGGCGGTGGTCCAGATCGGATCGAGGATCTTGAGATCCGAGTTCATCACCGCCTTGATGGTCGTCTGCGCCGCGGCCGGCGCCGCAGCCCCGCCCAGCATGCCACCGACACTCGCGGCCACGGCCAACGCCGCCACTGACTTCCTGAAATCGAGCATGGATTTCCCCTCCACTTGGTCCCCCGACCGACGAAGCAATAATCGAGCCGTCCGGCGCTTCAAGCTTGTGGACCCTCACGGATTCTGAGGTTAGCTAGTGTGAGCCAACGACCCGCCCCGGAGCCATTGGAGTAGATTACATCGTCGGTGCTGCCCTCACGCGAACAGCAGAAGAGCATCGGCACATCCGTCGGCTCATGCTGTTCTTCGCCATCGTCTATGTCGTCGAAGGCATCGGCCAGGCCCGTGTCGGCATCATCTTCCAGCCGCTCAATTTCTACCTGAAGGATATCGGCTGGACCCCGGTTCAGGTCACCACCTACCTGGCCGTCCTCAATTTTCCGTGGATCATCAAGCCGGTCTTCGGCCTCGTCTCCGATTTCCTGCCGCTGTTCGGCTATCGTCGGAAGAGCTACCTGATCATCTCGAGCATCTGTGCGGTCGGCGCCTATGCCTGGATCGCCCGGCTGAGCGAGCCCGGCGAGTTCGTGCTGTTGCTCGTCCTCACCTCATACGCGATGGCCACAGCGAGCACCTTGTGCGGCGCCCTGCTGGCGGAGAACGGCCGGAGCTTCCGTCTCAGCGGCGCGTTCGTCGGCCAGCAATGGCTGTGGTTCTACATCGCCATCATGGCGAGTTCGTTTGCCGGAGGCGAGCTGGTCCAGCGTCTGCCGCCCCTTTCGGCCTTGCAGGCCGCCGCCGGCGTGGCAGCGGTTGCGCCCATCGCCGTGATCCTGGCGACCCTGTTCCTGCTCAGCGAGAAGAAAGCCACGGTAAATCGACTGGAGATGCAACGCACGCTTCAGAGCGTCCTTACGGCGTTGAAGTCCACCAAGCTGTACCTGGTTGCCCTGTTCCTGTTTCTCTATTCCTTCGCGCCCGGGTTCGGCACGCCGCTCTATTACTTCATGACCGACGAGCTCAAGTTCTCCCAATCGTATATCGGCATTCTCGGCGCGATCTCATCGGCAGGGTGGATCGTGGGTGCCCTGGTGCATCGCTGGTTTCTCGGGAATATGTCGTCGAAGGCGCTGCTGTATCTCAGCATCGTGTTCGGAACGCTGTCGGCCGCCTCTTTCCTGCTGCTCACGAATGAGGTCACAGCCGCGATCGTGAACTTCGCCAACGGCGCCGCGCTGATGATCGCCACCATCGCCACGCTCTCGCTCGCCGCGGACTATTGCCCCAGGCGCTCGGAAGGCTTCGCCTTCGCCGGGCTGATGTCGGTCTCGAACCTGGCGGACATCTTTTCCAACAATGCCGGCGCTTTCCTCTACGAGCATGTCTTCAACAGCCAACTTGGCCCGCTCATCGTCGTCTCCGCCGCGACCACGGCGCTCGCTGCCGTCCTCGTTCCCTTGCTCCGCCTGGACAGAGACGCCGAGACTATTCCGGCGTGATCCCGGCGGCCTGCAGCACCGGCCCCCAGATCGGCGCCTGCTCGGCCGTCCATTTCGCCAGCTCCTGCGGCGTGCCGCCCATGGCGACGAAGCCGCGCTTGCGCAGCTCCTCGCGCATCTCCGGCGTCGCCACCGCGGCGTTCAGCGCCTCGTTGAGCTTGGCGACCGCCGCCGCCGGCGTGCCGGGCGGCGCGATCAGCGTGTAGACGATGGTGCCGTCGACGTCGCCGAAACCCTGCTCCTTGAACGTCTTGATATTCGGTTCCGACTGGGCGCGCTCCGGCGCCGCCATGCCGTAGGCCTTGAGCCGGCCGTTGGCGAGATACTGCGCCACGCTGGTGAGGCTCGACATGCCGAGCTTGATGTGGCCGCCCAAAAGGTCGGTGACCAGCGGGCCGGTGCCGCGGAACGGCACGTGCGTGAGCTTGATCTTGTTCAGGATGGCGTAGCGCTCGGTCGACAGGTGCATCGGCGTGCTGACGCCCGCGGTGCCGTACTGCACGTCGCCCGGCGCCTTGCGCGCCGCCTCGGTGATCGCCGCCAGGTCGGCCCACGGCGCATCGGCGCTGCCGACGAACACCAATTCCTGCTTGGCGATGAAGCCGATCGGCACGAAGGCGGCCGGGTCGTAGCCGAGATGGGCGACCAGGAACGGATAGAGCATCTGGTTGTTGCTGCTGACCAGCACCGTGTGGCCGTCGGCCGGCTGCTTGGACAGGTAGTCGTGCGCGAGGTTGCCGCCCGCCCCGCCCTTGTTGTCGATGATCACCGTCTGGCCGAGCGCCTTCTGCATCGGCTCCTGGATGGCGCGGGCCAGCGAATTGGTGCCGCCGCCCGGCGGAAAGGGCACGACGAGCTTCAGCGGCTGCGAGGGAAACGTCTGCCCTCGCGCCCCCGCCCCGCCCGCCGCAACGGCGGCGAGCGAGGTCAGGATCAGGCTGCGGCGAGACCTCATCGGTCGGTCGAGGCGCGGACCGCGGCGGCGCCGCCGCCGGTCGGGATCGTCTGGCCGGTGTCGGTGAGCTTGCCGTCGTCGTTCTTGAAGACCTGCAGGTTCTTCTGGATCATGTTGCCCACCAACACGGTCTTGCCGTCCTTCGAGAAGGACGCGCCCTGCGACCACACGCCGATCGGCGCCTCGCTCACCTTGGTGAGCTTGCCGTCCTCGAGCTTGTAGAGCACCACCACGCCGTTGGGCTTGAATTGCGGCGCATCCTTGGGCCTGGTCGAGCCGGCATGGGCCACGCCCGCGACCCACTTGCCGTCGGACGACATCATCATGCCCTCCAGCGACTCATGGCCGATATCGGCGGTGCCGACGATCTTGCCGGGCGGCGTGCTGGTGAGGTCGATGACGGTGATGACGCCGTTGCCCTTGGGATCGCCGAGGCTTCCCACCACGGCGGACTTGCCGTCGGGCGTCACCGCCGCCGCGTAGGGCCGCGGCGCCACGTCGACCGTGGCGGCCTCGGTGAGCGTATCGCCGCCCAATTTGACGACCGCGACCTTGCCGTCGCCGTTGCGCGTCGCCACGCCCATCTTGCCGTCGGGCGTGAGCGCGATGTGGCTCACCAGCGCTTCCGCCGTGGCGAGCGGGAGCGTCTTCAGCAGGCTCACCTTCTTGCCGTCGATCGCCAGGATGGAGATCGAGCCGGCCATGCGGTTGGCGACATAGGCGTACTTGCCGTCCTTGGTGATCGAGATGCCGGCGGCGCCCGCCCCGGTCTTGATCGTGTCGAGGATCTTCTTGTCCTTGAGGTCGATCACCGTGACCCTGTCGTCGGGCACCAGCTTGGTCGGATCAGCGGGATCGAACTTGCTGGACGACGCCACCAGCGCCAGCGATTCGTCCGGCGTGATGGCGACCGAGAGCGGCGGTCCGACGACGCTGCCCGGCACGTTGTCGACCGTGCCGATGACCTTCACCGGCATGACGCCGAGATCGACGATGGTGATCGAATCGGGCTGCGGATTGACGACGTTCTTGGTGACGCCGTTTTCCTGCGTCATCTTGTGGTCGTTCGACGACACGGCGATCTGCGCCCAGACCGGCGCAGAGACGAGACTCAAGGCAAGGCAAACGCCCGTGATGGCGGTGTTTCGCATGGCTTTCCTCCTGGGCCGGCCCGCTTGATTGAGGCTTTGGCCTTGAGGAAAGCCTAGCGCCTGCAGGGCGCGCGCGAAATCACTTTAAATTGCAATCAGACGATGCCCAGCGCGTGCTTGTAGGTGTCGAGCAGCGTCTCCTGTTCGGCGCGATCGGCCGCATCCATCGAGCGCAGCGAGACGATCTTGCGCATCGTCTTGACGTCGTAGCCGACGCCCTTGGCTTCGCTGTAGACGTCCTTGATGTCGCCGCCGATCGCCTTGCGCTCCTCCTCGAGCTTCTCGATGCGCTCGACGAAGCTCTTCAGGCGGTCGGCTGAAATCGGCCCGGCCTTGGTCTTCTTGGAAACGGGGCTTCCGTCCGGCATGTCCTAAAACTCCTTGATCCAGTCGGGCGGACCATAGGAGAGCCGACCGCGTCGGCTCAATGACGGACATGCGATGAATGACGTGGATAACGGGGACTCAAGCTCTTGCCGGACCGCGGGCCTCCAGGCCCGCTCATGTCGTCTATCAAAAGAGAAGAAGAGCGGGCCTGGAGGCCCGCGTCCGACAAGATCAGTGCTTGTGCGTCTTGTCGTAGGCCTTTTTCTGGTCGCCGGACGCTTCCTTCTGGAACTTGGTCTTCCACTCGTCGTACGGCATGCCGTAGACGATCTCGCGGGCCTTGGGGTCGGCGATCTCGATGCCGCGGGTGCCGGCTTCCTCGCGGTACCAGCGCGACAGGCAATTGCGGCAGAAACCGGCCAGGTTCATCAGGTCGATATTCTGCACGTCGGTGCGTTCCTGCAGATGCGCGACCAGCCGGCGAAAGGCGGCGGCTTCGAGTTCGGTGCGGGTCTTGTCGTCCATGGCGGTCTCCTGGGCAACGCTTAGAGGCGTGTCCGGGGATATAGGCTGAGACCGCAGTATAAACCAGCCGGCAGCGGCGATCCCGGGGCATGCACCCGCCCCTCCGCGAGGTATTTCGGCAGCAGGTGGCTGTGCGGCCCCTCGGGCGAGCGGCCGCCGGGCGGCGGAATCGGCTGATGGACCTCGAGCCGCGCCAGCGCCGAGGCGAAGATGCGCGTCGGGCTCGACCGGCCGATGGCGGGACCGGCCGGGCTGCCCGGCGCCAGCAAGGGACGCCCCGCGCTTTCCCGCAAGGCGGCGCGGGTCGCCGCATCGTCGGCACGGAGCCGCACCATCATGTCGATGTGCGGCGCACCGATGCCGAGATCGAAGGTGCTCTCGTCGAGCTGGTGGATCGTCGTGCGCTGCGCGCCGGGCCGTGCCGAGCAGAAGGCGATCTCGCGCGTGCGGCCGGCATCGTCGATCAGGGCAAAGGGCTCGGCCCCGCCGAGGTCGCCGATATGGAGCGCGCCGCGCAGGCTCGTCACCGCCAGCCTGTCGAGATCGACGGCAAGACCGGGTTCGCCGGCATCGTACTGGAACTCGCCGATCGCGCCCCACGCGCCCACGCTCCAGCCGTGCGCGGCATCGGCCAGATGGCGGCGGGCGATGGCGCGCGGATCTTCGGTGAGCGCGACGCATTTCATGGCTGGCGACTCCAGGCGACCGGTTGGACGACGCCGTCGATCGTGACGGTGCGAAAGCCGACGCCATAGGCGGCATCGATCACCGCGGGCTGCAGCGCCACCGCCGCCGGCCCGTCGGAGGCGACCCTGCCGCCCGCCAGCACGATCACGCGGTCGGCGAAGCGGGCAGCGAGGCCGAGATCGTGCAGGCTCACCACGACAGAGGCGCCGCGCGCCGCTTCGGCCCGCAGGATGGCCATGGCGTCGAGCGCATAAGCGGGATCGAGGCTCGCCACCGGCTCGTCGGCCAGCACGATAGCGGCCTCGGTCGCGAGCGCGCGCGCCAGCATCAGCCGCGCGCGTTCGCCCTGGGACAGCGTATCGATCGGCCGGTCGGCGAGCGGCGCGCCGTCGACGCGCGCCAGCGCGCGTCCGATCGCATCGGCGTCCTCGCGCGCAAAGGGTCGGCTGAGATCGATGCCGTGCGGCAGGCGGCCGAGAGCCACGAGGTCGCGTCCGAGCAACGGCCAGTACGCCGACGCGCCTTGCGGCAGATAGGCGATGCGCCGCGCACGCTCGGCAACACCAAACCCCGCGATCGGTTTGCCGTCGAGCTCGACCTGGCCGGCCTGGGCGGTGTCGAGGCCCGCGAGATGGCGCAGCAGCGTCGTCTTGCCCGAGCCGTTCGGACCGACAATGGCCGTCACCTCGCCGGCCGCGAAGGCGATGTCCACGGCCTCGAGCACCGTGCGGGCGCCGCGACGGCAGACCAGTGCGTGAGCGGAGAGCGGGCTCATGCCGCGAGCCAGGCGGCGCGCGAGCGGCGGATCACGCGCACCAGGAACGGTGCACCGACCAGCGAGGTGAAGACGCCGAGCTGCAATTCGTAGGCCGTCGGCAGCAGGCGCACCAGGATGTCGGCCGACAGCACCAGCACGGCGCCGACCAGCATCGACGGCACCAGCGTGGCGCCGGGCCGATAGCCCACCCTGGCGCGCACGAGGTGCGGCGCGACCAGGCCCACGAAGCCGATGACGCCCGCGACCGACGTCGCGGCCCCGACCATGAGGCCGACGCCCAGGGTCAGGCGCAGGCCGAGCGCGCCGGTCTCGGCGCCCAGGCTGCGCGCGGTCTCCTCGCCGAGCGACAGCGCGTCGAGCCAGCGGCCGGCGCCCAGCACGATCGCGGCGCCCGCGATCATGAAGGGCGCCGATATGGCCAGGTAGCGCAGGTCACGATCGACGATCGAGCCCGCCAGCCACAGCGAGATCTCCTGGTAGGCGAAGGGATTGGGCGACGACGCCAGCACCAGCGAGATCAGCGCCGCGGCGATGGCGTTGATCGCCACGCCCATCAGCAGCAGCGACACCGTGCCGGTGCCGGCGCGCACCGCCGTCATCAGCAGGGCGACGGCGATCGCCGCGCCGGCGATGCCCGCCAGCGGCAAGGCCAGCGTGAAGGCCGCGGCAAGGCCGCTATAGAAGGCGCAGACCGCGGCGAAGCTCGCGCAAGCCGACACGCCGATCACGCCGGGCTCGGCCAGGGGATTGCGCAGCCAGCCCTGCAGCACGGCGCCGCTCAGCCCCAGCACGCCGCCGATCAGCAGGCCGAGGGTGGCGCGCGGCACGCGCAGCTCCCAGACGATCGCCCAGCCGACCTCGTTGCCCAGTCGCCACGGCCACAGCGCGGGCCCGACCGCCAGCGAGACGGCGTAGAGCGCCAGCACCAGGAGGATGAGCCAGCGATTCATCGCCGCGCCTCGGCGAGCAGCCGCATGGTCTCGAAATTCTCCGGACCGGCGCAGATCGAGTACCTGATCGGCACCGAGACGAGACGCGTCCGCCCCGCCAGGCTTTCGAGCGCGCGGTGATCGACGAATTCGGTGGCCCGCGACGGATGGGCGTTGGCCTTGCCGTCGAGCACCAGCAGGTCGGGCTGGCCGGCCAGCACCGCTTCGAGCGGCAGGCGGCCGTAGGCGCCGATGCCGAGCTCGGCCGCGAGATTGCGATAGCCCGAGAGCCGCAGCAGCTCGTCCATCAGGCTGCCTTTGCCCGAGGTGCCGCGATTGGCCTGCAGCACGGCGGCCGTCGCCGTGGGCGGTCCCTGCCAGGTGAGCCGGCGGCGCTGCTCGCGCATCTCGCCGATCAGCGCCTGGCCTTCGGCGTCGCGCCCGAGCGCCGCGGCCATGCGCGCGATGATCGCCTCGGCGTCTTCGAGCGACGCCGCCCACCGCACCTCGAGGATCGGCACGCCGGCGCCGCGCACCAGGCGCTTGATGACCGCATGCGCGTCGGCGTCGAAGATCACGAGATCGGGCCGCAAGGTCAGAATCGATTCGACGGTCGCGCGGACCGGCGCGATGGCGCGCGCGCGGTCCACCATCACGGAGATCCGGGGATCGAGCGAGAGATAGCTGATGCCGACGAGCTGGCCGGGTGCGGCGAGCCGCAGCGCCAACTGGTCGAGGCAGAGATTGACCGTGACGACGCGCTGCGGGACCTGCGCACTGGCTGGCGTGATGCCAACCGGCGCGATGCCCAACAGCAGCAGCGCAAGGATGAACAGGCGGATCAACTATTCCTCGGCGGCGACGACGCGCCAGTTCGTCAATGCGTGCGCTTGGCTGTCCCAGTCGACCAGCACGCACGCCGGATCGGCTGACGTGTGGCAGTACACGATAGAGCCGTCGGCGGCGACAATCGATTGGGCGGCGCCGAAATCCAGCACATCGAGCCCTGTGCGATTGCAAACCAGCACCGGCCGCTTCGTCGACCGCGAGGCCCTTTCCCATTCGCCGTCCGGCCCATGGTGGCCGGGCGCCCAGGCGGCGGAAGAGACGAGAAGATCGATACCCTGCGCCGCAGTCTCCTCGACCAGACGGTGCGAGTACATGTCGGCGCAGACGAACAGTCCGACCCGCCCGATGCCGCGACGGTCAGAACCGTCGCGCGATCTCCCGGCACGGACCACGATTCCGAACCCACCTTGAGGACATTGATCTTGCGGTGATGGCCGAGCCTCGATCCGTCGGGAGAGAAAAGGATCATGCTGTTGAACAGCTTCGCATCGCCCGGCTGGGCCTCGGGCGCGCCCAGCAGCAGGAACGTCGATGCGCGGCGGGCAAGCGCGCCCGCCCAGTCGAACAGCGCCGCCTGGTCGCGGGCGATCCAGTCCGTGCCGATGAGGTCGCGAAAGCCGTAGCCGCTGACCGCGAGCTCCGGCGTGACGATGAATTTGGCGCCCATCGCCGACGCGCGCAGCACCGCCTCTTCGATCACGCACTTGTTGCGCTCGATCTCTCCCGCTCGCGGAGCAAGATGGAGAAGTGCGATGGTGCTCGGCATCGTGGCCTTCGCTATGCCTTTTCCGTCATCCCGAGCGAAGCCGCCCGAAGGGCGGCGTAGTCGAGGGACCTCTTCTTGCCGCCAAGGCAACAGAATAGGTCCCTCCGCTCCGCCTCCGGGCTGCCGCTCGAGCTCCGGTCGGGATGACGGGATGTATGCGATAGTCGACATGGGCGTCAGCCATTCGAAGCCGCGGCCCTTGCGGCGTCCTGTTCGCGGAAACGGCGCACCCGCTCTTCTCCCTCTTCTATCCGGAGCCGCAAGGCCGCATCGGCCGCGGCCTCCTGGGCGAGCTCGGCCGCCACGTACTCGCTGACCTCGACCCAGTCCTCCGGCCGGCGGTTGCGCAGCCAGAACATGCAGGCCCTGGTTTCGGGCGGAACATGCGCGGTGTAGGTCGCCGTCCGGGGTTCGCCACGATAGAGGAAGACCTTCTCGGCCTGGTGGTTGTAGCCGGTGACGCGCGTGAACAGCGATTCGACCGCGGTGGCATCGGCGACGTCGCGACCCTGCTGCACGGCGTCGGCGAACTCGGGATGGGTCGCGATCCACAGGTCGATGGTGCTGCGGACCACGCCGAAGCGGCCGGCAAGATCTTTGACCGTGGCGCCGCGTGCGCACAGGTCACGGGCGCGGTCGGCGTGCTCGGGTTTGTAGAGGGTTGGGCGTCCGGGGCCGGTCATGGCCAGTACTCCTGTAGTGGGTGTTCGGCATACTTAAGTATCACTGAGGTTTATGTCAAGTGTCACTTTTAGTCAACTCGCGCCCGCTGACCGAATTTTCGGGTGCCATAGCGCCCGAAAATCCCCGTTTCGCCAGCGATAGGCTTCCCACCCTTCAAAAGCTTGCCTTAACGCCGAAGAAGGCCTGGAAGTACGGCGCCTGGAAGCCTTCCGGCTCCTCGTACACCTGGTTGAGCACGTTCTCCGCGCGGGCGAAGAGCTGGACGCTCTTCATGACGTCGTAGGCTGCCGTGAAGCGCAGCAGCGTGTAGGGCGACGGCTGGATGAGGGCGCCGGTCGTGGCGTTGGCATCGTAACGGCTGCTGACCTGCAGCAAGCCGAAGCCGAGCCGCACGCTGTCCCACGGCAGCACCTCGCCGCGGATGTTGAAGGTATCCTGCGGCCGGCGCAGCAGCGGCACATTGGCGTCGACGTTGCGGGCGATCACGTTCGTGTATTCGAAGTTGAGGTTGAACCACGCCACCGGCGCTATCCGCACGAACGTCTCGAAGCCTTCGCTTTGCGCATTGTTGACGTTCTGCAAGGTCGTGAACGGGAACGGGCACTGGATGAGGCCGGTGAAGGTGTTGAAGAAATAGGTGATGCCGGCGGTGACCTTGCGGTCGAACATGCCCTGCTCGACGCCGACCTCGTAGCCGCGGCTGTACTCGGGCTGGATGTTGCGGTTGCCGCCGCAGAACGCGGCCGGGCCATAGAGCTCGAAGAGCGACGGCGCCTTGAACGCCGTGCCGTACGACGCCTTGACCGTGGTGTCGGTCGGCGCCCACAGGTAGGACGCGCCGGCGCGCCACGTGCTCACGGTGCCGAACGTGTTGTTGACGTCGACGCGGCCGCCGATATTGACGTTGAAGCCCTGGAAGGGATTGGCGCGCAGCTGGCCGAAGAAGCCGGTCTGGGCCATGGCGCCCCACGACAGGGCCGCCGGCGCGTTGGGCACGGGGCCGGTGCTGTTGCCGTAGGCCCACTGCTGGTCGAAGTCGATGCCGCCGATGAAATCGAGCTGGTCGATGATGGTGACCAGGTTCTTCCAGTCGGCCTGCAGGCGCCGGCCGTTGAACATCGAATCGATGGTGAACGGCGTGGGATTCTGCGGGCTCGCATAATCGAGGTCGTGCCGCGTGATCGTGCTGTAGTTGACGCCGATGACCGGCTTCCAGCGGCCGTTGAAGTACGAGCCCTCGATCTCGCCGCGATTGTAGAACTGCTGCGTGTAGCCGTTGGCGTTGGGATCCTCCTTCCCCACCTGGTCGTAGTTGAGCTTGGTGTCGATGAAGCGGCCGTACCAGTTGAAGTTGGTGTTCTCGTTGATCTCGAAGCCCAGACGCGCGGCCACGGTGATGTTGCGGTAGGGGTCGCTGTCGACGAAGCCGCCGTTGGGCGTGAAGCGCGCCGGCACGGGCGTGTCGTTGGGCGTGAACATGCCGCCGAAGGTGATGTTGTAGTTGAAGCGGCCTTCGCTGCCGCGCACATAGGCGCCGCTGTTGCTCCACAGCCGCGTGCCGAGCTCGGTGAAGGCCGCGCCGTTCATCGGGCCCTTGCCGGCCTTGGTGATCATGTTGACGACGCCGCCGATCGCCTGGCTGCCGTACATGGTGGACATGGGACCGCGCACGACCTCGATGCGGTCGAGGTTCTCGGTGAGGAAATGCGCGAAGTCGGGCGCGCCGTTGGGCGTCGAGGGATCGTTGACGGTGATGCCGTCGATCAGCACCAGCACGTGGTTGGAATTGGAGCCGCGGATGAAGACCGAGGTCTGCGTGCCGGGGCCGCCCGACTGCTGGACCGAGATGCCCGGCACCGTCTTCAGCACCTCGCCGGCGGTCCGCAGCTGGCGTCGCTCCATCTCCTCCTTGGTGACCACGGTGACGCTGGCGGTGACCTTTTCCGGATCGGTCGGGAAGCGATCGGCTGTCACGACCACGTCGGGCGTCATGCCCACGGGTTCGGTTTGCGCCAGCGCGGCAAGCGGCGCCAGCATGAACGACACGCACAGGATTCCACGGACAAACGTCATCGGACGATCTCCCAAACAGCACCACGCACAAGGCGCGTCACCGCTCGGTTGACCGTCCCGTTGGATCGTCCCGTCCATCGGAAGAGCGACGCTATCGCCGGCAGGTCTTCTGGCTTGCGGGTCCTTGCTTGCACCTGCCTTCCCGGACCGAAATCCAGTGGCACGTTAGGCGCTCGCTATCCGCTCACAGCTGCGGGAACAGCCATCGATTGGCCCTTTCGGGCGACACGATGTTCCCTTTTAACCTCCGGTTAAGGAGGACCGTCGATCGCTCATACTTGCTGAGTCGATTCGCTACGTCAAGAGATTGCCACGATCGGTCGCTGAAGCGCTTGCGATAGTGTTGCGGAATTGACGACAAGAAATGCCATTGGAGACGGCGCCAAAGGACTCATGCTCCGCGCCACTGGAGTGGCGCGCCCCCAGCAAAGAAACTGCCGCTTCAATTCGCTCGTGCCTGCAGCCATCTCGACTGGCGCTGGCCGATGCGAAAGCCGAGCGCCCGACGGCGCGTGTCGATCGCATCGACGATATGCGACTTGCCGAATGCGGCCTGCTTCCCGGCGAGCAACGCGGGATCGCCATACTGCTGCATGAGAGATTGGAAGGCATCATAGCGCGCGGCATCGAACGCGGTCGCCTCGCCGGAGGCGCGCAACAATGGATGCGCCGGAAACAATGTCATGCCGGCAAGCCAGCCCTTCGGGACCGGCACGGTGGCGGCGTGATTGCGGGCATTCGCCAGCAGGCGCGGCAGCACATGGGTGTGCGGCCCGTCCGGCGTCTTGCCGTCGGGTGCGGGGATCGCTTGATAGACTTCGATGCGGCCCATGCGGCACCGGAAGACTCGATGCGGACTGAGGCCTGGCAACCGTCGCAGCACGGCGCTGGTCCTGGGCGAACAGCGGCCGGCCGCACGCCGAGCGCAGCAGGGCGATCGCTTCAGGGTCGGCCGAACGCACGCAGATTTCCGCCTGCGGTCCACCGAGGCCGAGATCGAACAGGAGCGCATCGCGATCCTGCGGGCGGACAGCGTCGAGGTCCGGTCCGAGCTCGGTCACCGCCGTACGGCCGCTCATCAAAGCGAGGTCGCGCGGCAGGCAAAGTGCCACCCCCTGCCCCCAGCTCTCGATACATTTGCTGATCGTCTCGTAGGCGACCGGACGCAGGGCCGGCAGCACCTCGATGCGGATCGCCCCGCGGCTGGTCGCGGCGGAAATCGCCGGCTCGCTCGCGATTTCGACCGGCTCGTCGGCATCGCGATGGAATTCCGCGATGGCGCCGAACCTGCCGCACGACCAGGAGGCATGAGGATCGCGGATATGATCGAGCAGCAGGGCGTGAAGCATGGGATCTCGCGCTCAGTTCATGGGGCAGACAAGGTGCGAACGACCGCTTCCTTCGTCAATCGCCATCGTCTGACCGATCACCGCAACCAGCGGCGGCGCCATGCTCCTGGATCCGCTCGCGCAAGCATCTCGGACAAAAACACCGCTCGCCGGTCACCGGCATCGGCGGCATTTCCATGCACCAGCAAGCGCCGTCGGGCGTGCATTCAAACTCTGCATCGCAGCGAGGACAATGCACCTTCATGGCGGAACGTACCGCATCGACGGCGTTCGCTGACGATGCCAGTGCCAGGACGCGCCACTGATCAGGGTAGTTCGACGATCACGTGAAGCGGATATCGAGCGTCCTCAGATAACTGTGCAGGCCGGCGTCCTGGAGCGGGATCACATGGGCCTGCCCGTCGGTTTCGTTGTAGTGGGCATGCCAATAACCGGGCGGGGTCACGAAGGAAAGACCGGGTTCCCAGTCCACGCGCACCGCATTGGCGATCTCGTTATGGTCGTCGAGCTCGGTGCCGACCAGCGTGTAGCAGCCCTTCTTGCAGTCGACGATAAGGTCGAGCGCGATCGACTGGTGCCGGTGCGGCTTCTGGAAAGAATGCGGCTCGATGATGCCGAACATCGCCCACATGGTGTGGGTGATGGTGCGCGTCTGCGGGAAGTGCTTGTTGCCGAGCAGGACCGAGATCCGATTGTGCTTTGCGGCGTCAGGCGCATGCTCGACTTCCGACAGCTGCGCGTCTGCTTCCTGGGCAGGATAGAGCGTCGGGCTCGAAGCGCGGACTGACGGTGCCGGCGCCGAGGTAGGAGAGCAGCGGCGAGTCGTTGACATAATAGAGGGTCGTGTCGGTCCCTGCCCGGACGACCGCGGGTAGGCCGCCGGGCAGCGCCATGAAGGCGCCCTTGGTAAACTCGATCTCATGAGCGCCCTGCACGACCGTGCCGTTACCGGCAAGGACATAGAGCAACTGCGAGGTCGCCACCGGATTCAGATCCTGCTGCTCACCGCGCACCACACGCACGAAATTGGCGAGCAGGCCGGGGCCGGTCGCCGGGTAGTCGACGCCGAGCTCCTTCGACAGGTCGAGCGGAACGATCCGCGTCGGCCCGTCCTTGTAGAGCGACGCCGGGAAATTGTGATACGGCACCCGCGAGATAAGCTTCAGGCCGATCGGATCGGCAGCCTTGCTGTACTCGAAATACTCCGCATCACGGTGGACGTCCTCAAAAGCTGCGGTGGTCGACATGATGGATCCCCGTTTGTGTGGCCGATGAACCAGGCCGTGGACGGCAGGCTTTCCACGCCTTCGATCGTGCGCGCAGCGCACTCATTCACGCAAGGGAGAGCAGATGATGCTTTGACGACAATGGGCGACGCCCTCGATCCGGAGCATGGGGCCTGGCGCTGGCGCTCCAGCAGACAGGAAAATGACCATAGCGCTGTTGACGCTCGCCCGGTTGATCGTGCAGTTCATGCTGCGCAACCTGTGAGAGATCGACCATGGCTGACGGCGACGCGACCGCGCAACCCCCGACAGCGGAGCATGCCCGCCTTGAAGCCGCGCGTGACCGCGGTATCGCCTGGAAGCAATGGGGGCCCTATCTCAGCGAGCGCCAGTGGGGCACGGTCCGCGAGGACTACAGCGAGAACGGCGACGCCTGGGACTACTTCACCCACGATCAGGCACGGTCGCGCGCCTATCACTGGGGCGAGGACGGCATCGCCGGGCTGAGCGACGACCGGCAGCGTCTGTGCTTTGCCCTGGCGCTGTGGAACGGCAAGGACCCGATCCTCAAGGAGCGCCTGTTCGGCCTGACCAACCGCGAGGGCAATCACGGCGAGGATGTGAAGGAGTACTACTTCTACCTCGATAGCACGCCCACCCATTCGTACATGAAGTTCCTCTACAAGTATCCGCAGGAGGCTTATCCCTACAGCGACCTGGTCGAAACCAATCGGGCCCGTGGCCGCAAGGACATGGAATACGAGCTGATCGACACCGGCGTCTTCGACAGCGACCGTTACTTCGATGTCCTCGTCGAATACGCCAAGCAGGGGCCGACCGACATCCTGATCCAGGTCAGCATCAGCAATCGCGGGCCGGACCCGGCCACGCTTCATCTCCTGCCCACGCTGTGGTGCCGCAACGTCTGGAGCTGGTGGCCGGACGCGTCACGGCCATCGCTGAAGGTCGAGGCCGCGACGCCCGGCAACAGCGTCGTCGCCGCGACCGATGCCGAGCTCGGAACCTACTATCTGCACTGCGAAGGCGGGCCGCCCCTGCTCTTCACCGAGAACGAGACGAACAATCAACGCCTCTTCGGCACGGCCAATGCGACCCCGTACGTCAAGGACGGCATCAACGATTTCGTCACCGCGGGCAAACTGGACGCGGTCAATCCGCAGCAGATCGGCACCAAGGCAGCCGCGCACTACCAGGTGACCGTGGGCGCCGGGCAAACCTCCGTTGTCCGCTTGCGCCTGACCAACGCGACATCGCGAGGCAGTGCGTTCGACGGCTTCGCCGATGTCCTGGCGACGCGCCAGCGCGACGCCGACGCGTTCTACCACTGCCTGACGCCGGCCGGCGTCAGCGCCGACGCCGCCAACGTGATGCGCCAGGCCCTGGCCGGGATGCTGTGGAGCAAGCAGTACTATTTCTTCGATGTCGGGAAATGGCTCCAGGAGCACGGCATCGATCCGCGTAAAGCCGGCGCCGCGTCGATGCGAAACAGCGACTGGCCGCACATGCTCAACGAGCACGTCATCTCGATGCCCGACAAGTGGGAATATCCCTGGTTCGCCGCCTGGGATCTCGCCTTCCAGACCATCGCGCTCGCCATCGTCGATGTCGACTTCGCCAAGGAGCAGCTCGATCTGCTGCTGCAGGGCTTCTATATCCATCCGACCGGGCAGATTCCCGCCTACGAATGGAATTTCAGCGACGTCAATCCGCCGGTGCACGCCTGGGCGACGATCTTCCTGTACCGGACGGAACAGGCGATGGGCCGGACCGACCAGGCGTTCCTCGCCCGCGCCTTCACCAAGCTGTCGCTCAACTTCACCTGGTGGACCAACCGCAAGGACCGCTTCGGCAAGAACATCTACGAGGGCGGCTTCCTCGGCCTCGACAATATCGGCGTCTTCGACCGCAGCGCGCCGTTGCCGACCGGCGGCTATCTCGAGCAGGCCGACGGCACGGCGTGGATGGCGCTGTACTGCCAGAACATGCTCGAGATCGGCATCGAGCTGGCGGCGCGCGATCCGGCCTACGAGGACATGGCGACCAAGTACGGCGAGCAGTTCCTGTGGATCGCCCGGGCGATGAACGCCGCCGGGCCGGACGGCATGTGGGACGAGGAGGACGGCTTCTATTACGACGTGCTGCGGCTGCCCGACGGCAACGCCAGCCGCCTCAAGATCCGCTCCATCGTCGGCCTCCTGCCGCTTTGCGCCATCACCATCATCGAGCCGCACCAGCGCGCGCAGGTGCCCAATGTCATGGCCATCGTCGCGGAGCGGCGACGCCGGATGCCGGACCTCTACGACAGCATCCATCCAACGGGTCCCGGCCATCTCGGCGAGGACGGGCGCGGCATCCTGGCGATCGTCAACAAGGATCGGCTGCGCCGCATCCTGTCGCGCATGCTGGACGAGAGCGAGTTCCTCAGTCCGCACGGCATCCGCGCGCTGTCGCGCCACCATGCCGATCATCCCTTCCTGTTCTCGACCCAGGGCACGGAATACCGCGTCGACTACCTGCCGGCCGAGTCGGACAGCGGCATGTTCGGCGGCAATTCCAACTGGCGCGGCCCGGTCTGGATGCCGATCAACACGCTGCTGATCCGCGCCCTGCTGCAGTACTATCTGTACTACGGCGACGGCTTCAGGATCGAATGCCCGACGGGCTCGGGCGTCCTGATGAACCTCTTCGAGGTCGCCCGCGAGATCGCCAACCGGCTGATCGGCATCTTCCTGCGCGACGCGCAGGGACGGCGGCCGGTCTTCGGCGGAACCGAGAAATTCCAGAACGACCCGCACTGGCGGGATTGCCTGCTGTTCTACGAATATTTCCACGGCGACAACGGCGCGGGCCTGGGCGCCAGCCATCAGACCGGATGGACCGGCGGCGTCGGCCGCATGATCGAGCTGTTCGGCCAGCTCGAGGCGCAGAGCTTCCTGGCCCACGGCAAGAAAGGAGCCTTCCTGCGCAGCGTGCAAGCCACGGCCGATCCGTCGATATCGAACGACTGAAGACACATGCCGGCGCCGCCACGCTATCCTTCGCTTTTCCAGATCAACACCCGGGTCTGGCTGCACCGCCTCGCCCGGGAGCGCGGCCGGCCGGTCACCCTGGCGGACATCGACACGGCCACGATCGACGGCTTCGCGCGCCAGGGCTTCGACTGGATCTGGCTGCTGAGCGTCTGGCAGACAGGGCCCGCCGGACGCGCCGTCTCGCGCGGCAATCCGGCGTGGCGCGCCGAATTCAAGGCAGCCCTTCCCGACCTCGTCGAGGACGATATCTGCGGCTCGGGATTTGCCATCACCGGCTATGCGGCGAGCGACGAGGTCGGCGGCGATGGGGCCCTGGCGGCCTTTCGCGAGAAGCTGGCGCGGCACGGCATCCGGCTGATGCTGGATTTCGTGCCCAACCACACGGCGATCGACCATCCGTGGGCGGCGGCCCATCCCGAATACTATGTCCAGGGCAGCGAGGCCGCGCTGGCCAACGCGCCGCAAAACTACCTCCGGGTCGAGACCGCGCAAGGGCCGCGCATCCTGGCGCATGGCCGCGATCCCAACTTTCCCGGATGGCCCGACACGCTGCAGCTCGACTATGCCAATCGCGACCTGCAGCGCGCCAAGCTCGACGAGCTTCTGGCCGTGGCCGGCAAATGCGACGGCGTCCGCTGCGACATGGCGATGCTGCTGCTGCCGGACGTCTTCCAGCGCACCTGGGGCACGACGCCCGAGCCGTTCTGGCCGACGGCGACGGCTGCCGTGCGGCGAGCCCATCCCGGCTTCACCTTCATGGCCGAGGTCTATTGGGACCTCGAATGGGAACTGCAGCAGCAGGGCTTCGACTATTGCTACGACAAGCGGCTGTATGACCGCCTGCAGGCCGGCAGCGCCCCGGCCCTACGCGGCCACTTGAATGCCGGCCTCGACTACCAGGACAAACTGGCGCGCTTCCTCGAGAACCACGACGAGCCCCGCGCGGCGTCCGCCTTCGCGTGGCCGCAGCATCGCGCCGCCGCGGCCATCACGTTCCTGTCGCCGGGCCTGCGCTTCTTCCAGCAGGGCGAGCGGGAGGGCGCACGCGTGCGCGTGCCGACTCATCTTTGCCGTGGACCCGTCGAACCCGTCGACGAGGAGATCTCCGCCTTCTACGACAAATTGCTGAAAGTGCTGCGCGAGACCGACGCGCTTCGCGGCGGCGACTGGACGCAAATCCATCCCTCCCCTGCCTGGCCCGGCAACGGAAGCTCGGATGGCTTCGTGGCCTCTGCCTGGGCGGGCTCGCAGGGCCTCTCCCACATCGTCGTCGTGAACTACGCGCCTGCGCGCGGCCAATGCCGCCTGGTGCTGCCCTTTCCGGAATTGCACGGCCGACGCTTCCGCCTCAAGGATATGATCGACGACGAAATCTACGAGCGCGACGGTGACGATCTGGCCGGCGCGGGCTCTACATCGATCAGCCGGCCTGGGGAATCAATGTGTTCGAAGTCCAGACAATCGGCTGATGTCATTGCTGGGGGCGCGCCACTGCACGTGGAGACGCGCCGCGCTAGCAGCGCGTCACTTCAAGGCGGCGGCCACGGCGGCGCCGATCGGCGACGCCAGCCGTCGTCCCCATGCGCGCGCCGTCTCCGGCGTGTCGATCAGGTCCTGGCGCACCTCCAGCGAGCAGTGCGGCAGCGCCCGCGGCTGGGCATGGGCGGTGAGCGTGTATTCGTAGGGCTCGCGCGCCGAATAGGGCTCGTTGTCGCCGACGACGAGCGAGGCATCGCGCCGCAGTTCGGCGAGCAGCGGCTCGGGCAGGCGCGGATCGTCGTTCCACAGCACGCCGACATGCCAGGGGCGCTTGAAGCCGTTCATCTCCGGCGTGAAGCTGTGCATCACCAGCATCGCGATCCGCCGGCCGCCTGCCGTCATGCGGTCGAGCTGGGCGTCGACCGCGCGGTGATAGGGCCAGAAGCAGGCCTCGGCGCGCGCGTCGACCTGTTCCTTGGTGAGGCCGCGATTGGCCGGCACCGGCGTGCCGTCGCTGACTTCCGGGGTCGAGCCCTCGCCGCCCGGCCAGCGGTTGCAGTCGATCACCAGCCGCGAATAGCCCGAGGCGAGCAACGGCGCGTCGAGCGCCTGGGCAAGCTCGACCGCGGCATCGAGGCCGCCGATGTCCCAGCCGATGTGGCGCGACAGCTCCTCGTCGGAGATGCCGAGATCGCCCAGCGCCTTGGGCACGGCCTTGCTGGCATGGTCGCAGAGCAGCAGCAGCGGCGCTTTGCCCGCCTCGTTGTAGATGGAAAACGGCGGCGGGTCGCCCGGCCTGAGCAGTTGTTGCATCGCGCCCCTATAGTGCGAAGATTGGACAAATGAAAGATGCCGATGCCCGCGCCCTGCTGCGCGACCTGTTCGATGCAGCGCTCGCCGCCGCCCGTCCCGCGACCTGCCTGGCGCCCTACATCGCCGAGCTGCAACCTCCGAAGGGCCGCACCATCGTGATCGGCGCCGGCAAGGCCAGTGCCGCCATGGCGCGCGCCGTCGAGGACCAGTGGCCGCACCCGCTCGAGGGCCTGGTGGTGACGCGCTACGGCTACGGCGTGCCTGCAAGAAGATCGAGATCGTCGAGGCGGCGCATCCCGTGCCCGACGAGAAAGGCCGCGCCACCGCGGGCCGCATCCTCGAAAAGGTGAAAGGACTGACGGCGGACGACCTCGTGCTCTGCCTGATCTCCGGCGGCGCCTCGGCGCTGCTGGCGCTCCCCGCGCCCGGCCTCACCCTGGCCGACAAGCAGGAGGTCAATCGCGCCCTTCTGAAATCGGGCGCCAACATCGTCGAGATGAACACGGTGCGAAAGCATCTCTCGGCCATCAAGGGCGGCCGCCTCGCCATCGCCGCCCAGCCGGCGCGCGTGCTGAGCTGGCTGATCTCCGACGTGCCCAACGACGATCCCGGCGTGATCGGCTCGGGGCCGACCGTGCCCGACCGCACGACCTTCGCCGATGCCCAGGCGGTGCTCGCCAAATACCGCATCGATGCGCCCGCCGCCGTGCGGGCGCACCTGCAGAAGGGCGCAGCGGGCGAGATCGAGGAGACGCCCAAGCCCGGCGATCGCGGCTGGCGCGCGTCGAGACGATCATGGTCGCCACGCCCCAGCGCTCGCTCGAAGCCGCGGCGGCCGTCGCCACGGCGCGCGGCCTCGAAGTCGTGATGCTGGGCGACAATCTCGAAGGCGAGGCGCGCGAGCTGGGCGCCGCACACGCGCGCCAGGCGCTCGATCTCGCCAGGCAGGCGAGCAAACCGACCGTGATCCTGTCCGGCGGCGAGACCACCGTGACCGTGCGCGGCAAGGGACGCGGCGGGCGCAATGTCGAATACCTGCTGGCCGAGGCGATCGCCGCCGGCGGCGCCGCCGGAATCTGGGGCCTGGCGGCCGACACCGACGGCGTCGACGGCGCCGAGGATATCGCCGGCGCGATCTTCACGCCCGACACGCTTGTCCGTGCGCGTGCGAAGGGCCGCGATCCGCAGGCCATGCTCGACGACAATGACGGCCACGGTTTCTTCGAAATGCTGGGCGACAGCCTTGTCACCGGGCCGACGCGCACCAACGTCAACGACTTCAGGGCAACCTTGATCGCGCCATGACCTTCTTTGCTGGGAGCGCTTGAGGCAATCATGACCACCTACCCCGGTTCCTGCCATTGCGGTGCGGTAAAAATCCGGTTCACGTCGGACAAGAAGCCGGAGGCGATGCGGGTCGGCCGCTGCGGCTGCTCCTTCTGCCGCCGCCACGGTGCGCGCACCCTGGGCGATCCCGCGGGATCGGTCGAATTCCGCGCTGCACCAAACGACGCTGTCGCGCTACCGCTTCGGCCTCGGCATCACCGACTATCTGCTCTGCGCCAAATGCGGGACCTACGTCGGCGCGCTCATGCCCGACGAGGGCCGGCAGATCGGCATCGTCAACGTCAATGCGCTGGATATTCGCGATACGTTCGATCCGGCGCCGCCGCTGCACCATTATGACGGCGAGGACGAGGCGCGGCGGCGCGCCCGGCGCCGAAAGTTCTGGATGCCGGCATCCGTGATCGCCTAACGTCGGCCATGGCAGTTCTTGGAGTGATCGCCGACGACTTCACCGGCGCGACCGATATCGCGGGCATGCTGGTCAAGGGCGGCATGCGCACGATCCAGACCATCGGCGTTCCGGCCAAAGGCATGATTCCCGACGATGTCGACGCCGTCGTGGTGGCGCTGAAGACGCGCTCGATCGCCGCCCGGGATGCCGTCGCCCAGTCGCTCGACGCGCTCAAGGCGCTGCAGGCGGCGGGCTGCGTGCGCTTCTTCTTCAAATATTGCTCGACCTTCGATTCGACGGATGCGGGCAATATCGGCCCGGTGGGCGACGCGCTGCTCGAGGCGCTGGGCGCAAAGCAGGCGATCTACTGCCCGGCCTTCCCGGAGAACGGCCGCACCATCTTCTTCGGCCACCTGTTCGTGGGCGACCTGCTGCTGTCGGACTCGCACATGCGCCACCATCCGCTGAACCCGATGACCGATGCCAGCCTGGTGCGCGTGCTGGCGCGCCAGACCAAGCACAAGGTCGGGCTGGTGGCGCTGAAGCAGGTGCAGGCGGGCTCCGCGACCCTGCGCGCCGCGCTCGACAGGCTGGCGGCCGAGGGCGTGCGCGCATGTCGTGGTCGATGCCGTGGCCGACACCGATCTCGGCATCATCGGCGAGGCGGTCGGCGACGACCTGCTGGTCACCGGCGGCTCGGGCGTGGCGCTCGGCCTGCCCGCCGCCTATCGCCGGCGCGGACTGCTGGCGCACAAGGCCAATGCCGATGCCCTGCCGAAGGTCACCGGCGCCGCCGCCGTGCTGGCGGGCTCGTGCTCGGCAGCGACCCTGGGACAGATCGCGGCGTTCAAGGGCCCGCACCTCCATCTCGACACCGACGCCATCTGCCGCGGCGAGGCGGTCGCCGACCAGGCGCTGGCCTGGGCCAAGGACAAGCTCGGCAACGGACCGATCCTGCTGTCGGCCAGCGAACCTCCGGATGCGGTGAAGGCGCTGCAGACGAAATACGGCGTCGAGAAATCGAGCCAGGCGATCGAGAAGACCATGGCGGCGCTGGCCAAGGGCCTGGTCGCGGCCGGCGTCGGCGCGCCTGGTCGTGGCCGGCGGCGAAACCTCGGGCGCCGTGGTCGGCGCGCTCGACGTGACGGCGCTGCGCATCGGCCCGGAGATCGATCCCGGCGTGCCATGGACCGCCTCGGTCGGCGCCAAGCCGCTCCTGCTGGCGCTGAAGTCCGGCAATTTCGGCGCGCCCGATTTCTTCACCAAGGCCTTCCAGCGGCTATGAGCACCGACGAAACCAGGATGCGCGACGCGATCTGCGCGCTGGGCGCCAAGCTCGCCGCGCGCGGCCTCTGCCCCGGCACGTCGGGCAACATCAGCGCGCGCGTGGCCGACGGCTGGCTGATGACGCCGACCAACTCCTCGCTGGGCGAGCTCGTGCCCGGCCAGCTCTCCAAGATCGACCTGTCCGGCAAGCACGTCGCCGGCGATCCGCCGACCAAGGAAGCGCTGCTGCATCGCTCGGTCTACGACGTGCGGCCCAAGGACGGCGCCATCGTGCATCTTCATTGCACGCATGCCGTGGCGATCTCCTGCCTCGATCCGTCGTGCCACCACAACAAGGAGACGACGCTGCCGCCGATCACGCCCTACTTCGTGATGCGGGTCGGCAAGCTGCCGCTGGTGCCCTACTTCAAGCCGGGCGACCCCAAGCTCGCCGACGCCATCCGCGACTACGCCAAGGGCCATCGCGCCGTGCTGCTGGCCAATCACGGGCCGGTCGTCGCCGGCACGTCGCTGTCGGCCGCCTCGGCCTCGATCGAGGAGCTGGAGGAGACCGCCAAGCTCCATCTGCTGCTGCAGGGCTTCAAGGTGCGCCTGCTCTCGGATGCGCAGGTGCGCGACGTCGAAGAAGCGTTTCCGTCGTGAATACCAACACCATTACGCGTCCGCTTTCATCGCGAACGACGCCGCTAGCGCGCGATCAGGATGATCAAGATAGGACAACCATGCCCAAGCTCGCCGCCAACCTCTCCTGGATCTACCAGGAAGTGCCCTTCCTGCAGCGCTTCGGCGCCGCCGCCGCGCACGGCTTCAAGGCCGTCGAGATCCTGTTCCCCTACGAGGCGCCGGCCGCCGACATCGCGGCCGAGCTCAAGAAGCACAAGCTCACGCAGGCGCTGTTCAACCTGCCGCCGGGCGACTGCGAGCAAGGGCGAGCGCGGGCTGGCCGCCCTGCCCGGCCGCGAGGCCGAGTTCGCGGCCGCGCTCGACAAGGCGCTCGACTACGCCAAGGTGCTGGAGTGCCGCACGCTGCACATCATGTCGGGCATGATCGCGCCCGGCGCCGACGTGAAGGCGATGCACAAGACCTTCGTCGCCAACCTCAAGATGGCCTGCGACCGCACCGCCAAGAGCGGCCTCACCCTGGTGCTGGAGCCGATCAACCACCGCGACATTCCGGGCTACTTCACCAACACGACGGATCAGGTGAAGCAGATCATCGACGAGGTCGGCGCGCCGCATCTCAAGCTGCAGCTCGACCTCTATCACATGCAGGTGACGGAGGGAGACCTGCACCAAGCGCACCGAGCGGCTGTTCCCGATCACCGCGCATGTGCAGATCGCCGGCAACCCCGACCGCAACGAGCCCGACATCGGCGAGACCAACCATCTCTACCTGCTCGATGTGCTCGACCGGCTGGGCTACCAGGGCTACGTCGGCCTCGAATACAAGCCCAAGACCACGACCGGCGCCGGCCTCGGCTGGGCGGCGAAATACGGCATCAAGGCCTGAGCCATGGCCGACAAGAACACGCCTCTCGTCGCCTTCGTCGGCCTGGGCTCGATGGGCCTCGGCATGGCGAAGAACCTCCTGAAGCACGGCCACAAGGTGATCGGCGTCGATCCCAGCGCGCCGGCACGCGACGCCTTCGCGGCAGCCGGCGGCACGATCGCGGCGACGCCGGCCGAAGCAGCCGCATCGGCCGATGTCGTCGATCGTCGCCGTGGTCAACGCCCAGCAGGTCGAGACGGTGCTCTACGGCGAGGGCGGCGCGGTCGCCGGGCTGCGCAAGGGCGGCCTCGTCATGCAGTGCGCCACCGTGCCGCCGGCCTTCGCCAGGTCGCTGGGCGAGCGGCTGGCCAAGTCGGGCCACGATCTGCTCGATGCGCCGATGTCGGGCGGGCGCGCGCGCGCCGAATTGGGCGAGCTCACCTTCATGGCCTCGGGCGCGCGCCAAGGCCTTCGCCGCAGCCGAATCGATCCTGGCCGCGACCTCGGCCAAGGTGTTCCGCCTGGGCGATGCGCCCGGCATCGGCTCGCTGATCAAGACGGTGAACCAGCTGCTGGCCGGCGTGCATATCGCCACCGCCGCCGAAGCGATGGCGCTCGCCGCCAAGGCCGGCGCCGACACGCGCGCCGTCTACGAGGTGATCTCGGCCAGCGCCGGCAATTCCTGGATGTTCGGCAATCGCGTGCCGCACATGCTGGACGACGACTATTCGCCGCTGTCGGCGGTCGAGATCTTCGTCAAGGATCTCGGGCTGGTGCTGAACACCGGCCACGAGCATCGCCTGCCGCTGCCGATGGCCGCGGCGGCGCACCAGCTCTTCCTCGCCGCGGCCGGCGCCGGCTGGGGACGGCTCGATGACGCAGCCGTCGTGAAAGTCTACGAGCAGGCCGGCGACTTCAAAGTGTCGTCACCGAAGAAGTAGACTGGGGTCCATGCGTCGCCAGCGTTTCACCAAGATCGTCGCCACGCTGGGGCCGGCGTCGTCCAGCGACGAGCGGCTGCGCGCGCTGTTCGAGGCCGGCGCCGACGTCTTCCGCCTCAACTTCAGCCACGGCACGCACGACGACCACCGCCAGCGGGTCCTGCAGCTGCGCGCGCTCGAGAAGCAGTACAAGCATCCGGTCGCGATCCTGATGGACCTGCAGGGGCCCAAGCTCCGGCTCGGCGCCTTCGCCAAGGGACCGATGGAACTGAAGACCGGCCAGAAGCTGCGCCTCGACCTCGATCCCGAGCCCGGCACGGCCAAGCGCGTGCCCCTGCCCCATCCCGAGATCTTCAAGGCGGCCGAGCCCGGCGGGCTGCTGCTGATCGACGACGGCAAGGTGCGCCTGCGCATCGTGGCGCACGACTCCAAGGCCATCGACACCGTCGTCGAGGTCGCCGGCACGATCAGCGACCGCAAGGGCGTCAACCTGCCCAACCTGATCCTGCCGCTGTCGCCGATGACGCCGAAGGACCGCAAGGATCTCGACTACGGCCTGTCGCTGGGAGTCGACTGGGTGGCGCTCTCCTTCGTGCAGCATGCCCACGACATCGCCGAGCTCAAGAAGCTGGTGGCCGGCCGCGCCGCGGTCATGGCCAAGCTCGAGAAGCCGCAGGCCATCGAGCATCTCGACGAGATCATCGAGCAGAGCGACGGCATCATGGTGGCGCGCGGCGATCTCGGCGTCGAGATGCCGCCCGAGGCGGTGCCGCCTTTGCAGAAGCGCATCCTCGCCGCCTGCCGCATCGCCGGGCGCCCGGCCATCGTGGCGACGCAGATGCTCGATTCGATGGTCCATTCGCCGACGCCGACCCGCGCCGAGGCGTCCGACGTGGCGACCGCGGTCTATGACGGCGCCGATGCCGTCATGCTGTCGGCCGAATCGGCGTCGGGCGACTATCCGATCGAGGCGGTCACCATCATGGACCGCATCATCAAGAGCGCCGAAGGCGATCCGCTCTATCGCCGCCTGATGGATGCGAGCCGCCGCGAACCGGAGGCGACGACCGCCGACGCCATCAGCGCCGCCGCGCGGCAGTGCGCCCATACGCTTTCGGCTGCGGCCATCGTCACCTACACCAACACCGGCTCGACCACCCTGCGCGCGGCGCGCGAGCGGCCCGACGTGCGCATCCTCTGCCTCACGCCCAACCTCAACACGGCGCGGCGCATGACGCTCACCTGGGGCGTCCATCCGGTGCAGACCGAGGACGCGCACAATTTCGCCGACATGGTCCAGCGCGCCGTCCGGGTCGCCCGCAAGGAGGAGCTCGCCCAGTGAGGGCGAGCGGCTGGTGATCACGGCCGGCGTGCCCTTCGGCACGCCGGGCGCCACGAATATCCTGCGGATCGCCTACGTCTAGGCGCACGGCCGCTCTAGTTGCGCGACCAGCCGCGGCTTGGTGAGCGTCGTGGTGATCGACTGGAAGGCCGACGGCAGCGTGGTAACCGCGTTCGGCGAGCCGGGCATCTGGCAGCCGGTGCTCGTCGTGTAGAACCTGGACTTGTCGGAGGCGATCGCCTGCATCGTCGTGCAGGGATTGTGGGTGTCGCCCGAGGAGCAGCCGCTCGTCGAAGCGCCATAGGCGACGGAGTAGACCGTGTATCCCGCCGTCGTCGCGGCCTGGGCCGCGGTGACCGCCTGGTCGCACTGCTTCGTCGATCTTGTTGGTCTGTGTTGCTCAACTCGTTGGCCGAGGCGTTGAAGTCGCCGTCGCTCAGGAAGATGATCACGTTCTGCGTCCCGGCGACGACCGGCAGGGCTGCCTGTGCCTTGGTGAGCACTTCGGCGGCGTAGCTTCCCTGCCCGCCCTTGGCCGTGACGCATCCGGTCAGAGCCTTTGGTGTGGCCGCGGCGTCGCCCACCGCCTGAATGAGCGGCGATGAACTGTTCAGGACGTCGATGCCATTGTTGAAGGTCGCATCGAGGCCGGTGCCGATCTGATATTTGATGTTGGGCGTGTAGTACGGCGTCGACGGCCGGCTGGGTCGAGCACGGGTGCGACGTCGGGCTGTATTGCGTGAGCCAGGCCAGGAAAGATCATCAGGCCGGCCTTGTCCAGCGAGGTCGGCATCTTCTTGAGAACGCTCTGGATCGAATACATCGCGCACTGGAACCGGGTCGGCTTGGCGATGCCCGGCACTCCCGTGCAGCCGCTGTCGGTGTCGTTCATGGATCCCGTGGCGTCGAGCACGAACATCACGTTCAAGGGGATCGCCGAGCCGCCCGCCTTGGCCGCGCTCGCGGTCGAGGTGAGCGTAATCGAGGATATCCCGAAGGCCTTCATGAAGTGCGTCGACACGGTCGCCGTCTGCGTTACCTGGGCAACGTTCGCGTTCGAGACGTCGCAGGTCGGCAGATTGGATGTCGCGGTGTTGCACGAGAGCGACACCGCGGTGCTGGCGACCGTGATTCCCGATGATGGATTGGCGGTCTTCCAGGCAGTGACGGCGGCGGTGACCGTGCCCAGGGTCGCGTTGTTCTGCGACAGCGCGTGCGCGCCGGCCAGCGCCGCCGCCTGGGTGTCGCTGTTGAATGCCTTCTTCGCGGCAAAGACACGTCCGACATCGATGGTCAGCCCGGCCGTGCCCATCAAGCCGACGGCGGCAAAGCCGAACAGGATGGCGGTCGCTCCGGCGCGGTCGCGCAGGAGGCCGCGAATGGTCCGACAAGCTGAGGAGATCGAGTGCTTCATGATCTGTTTCTCCTTATTGAATCATCTGCGCCGACTGCGCGCTCAGGGTGCAGGTGCCGCCGGGCGCGTAGTTGATGCCCATGACCACGAGATTGCAGGGATAGGTCGCCCTCACGACTGCCGCTTGCCCGGCGACCAGCGCCGCCTTGCACGTGGTGTTATCCGTGCAGGCGGCGCCGTTGATCGTGACGGTGATGGTTGTGTGCGCCGCCGCCAAATTCGGTGCGGCCGACGCGATCGCCGCGGTCGCGGACGTGTAGGGTGTCGTGGTGCCGCGGCTCAACGCGAGCGTCAGTGCGCCCTGGGCCACGGCGTTGGTGAGATTCAACTGGTGATTCATCGCCACACCAAACTGAAAAATTCCAATCAGAAGCGTCAGCATGACTGGAGAAATGATTGCGAACTCGATGGCGGTGACGCCCTCTTTGTTCTTCAACGTGCAGCAGAACAGAGAACGCATTTGAGAAATCTCCGAACGAAACTCTGCTGCCGAGGAAACCTCTGGCGCAGGCACAATGGATCCAATTTTTTTGTTTTTGAGTCGCTGAATTGTTTCAGTCGTTACAGGCGTGAAGTTCCACAGCCGTTGAAACTTTCGCCGCAGGCGACCGGACACTTTGTTCGCCTTTCATGAAGATTCCTTATTTCCGCCTCACCGATAGCGGGGATGGGCGCGAAGGTTCCCTCGTAAATTTCTCAGAAGAACATTTTTCAGGGGCGACCATGGAAAGCATGACCAACAGACCACGGGCCATCGCGAGGCGGCGTCACAGCCGGCTGTCGCTGGAGTGGATCGACTTCCTGGTGATCGCCGCCATAATTTTGACGTTTGCGGCGATCGTCAGCACAACCGTTAGCCATGCCCGGGCGTCGACCCACAACGGCGTGTCCTCGCCGGAATTCTCCTCGGAGGTCAGCCAGATCCGCGACGACCCCGGCCTGATCAAGGCCAAAATAAGATTGGCGGCCGGCGCCCCGTGGGGCTGAGCGAACGCTAGCCCTTCGGGCGCCTGTCGATCACCCGCCGCGCCTTGCCCATCGAGCGCTCGACGGCGCCAGGGGCGGCAATCTCGACCTCGGCCGACAGCCCGCACATCCCTTTCAGCCGTTGCGCCAGCTCCGCCGCCGAGCGGCCGGCGCTCCCGCTATCCAGAGCCATCCGCGCTTCCACCCTCACCAGCAGATCGTCGAGCGCGCCGGTGCGCGTGAGCTCGAGCACGTAGTGCCCGCTCAGCGCCTGGTCGCGCAGGATCTGCTCCTCGACCTGGCTCGGGAACAGGTTGACGCCGCGCACGATCAGCATGTCGTCGCTGCGGCCGGTGATCTTGGCCATGCGCCGGAGCGCCGTCAGCGATCCCGGCATCAGGCGCGTCAGGTCGCGCGTGCGGTAGCGGATGACCGGCATCGCCTCCTTGGTGAGCGACGTCAGCACCAGCTCGCCCGGCTCGCCCTCGGCCACCGGCTGGCCTGACTCGGGGTCGACGATCTCGGGATAGAAGTGATCCTCCCAGATCGTCGGCCCGTCCTTGCTCTCGACGAACTCGCAGGCCACGCCCGGCCCCATCACTTCGCTCAGGCCGTAGAGGTCGACGGCATCGATGCCGAGCCGCCGCTCGATCTCGGCGCGCATGCCTTCGGTCCACGGCTCGGCGCCGAACAGGCCGACCCGCATCGCCGTGTCGCGCGGATCGACGCCCTGGCGCTCGAACTCGTCGGCGATCGCCAGCATGTAGGACGGCGTCATCAGCACGACCCGCGCGCCGAACTCGCGGATGAGCTGGACCTGGCGCTCGCCCATGCCACCCGACATCGGCACCACGGTGCAGCCCAGCCGCTCGGCGCCGTAATGCGCGCCGAGCCCGCCGGTGAACAGGCCGTAGCCGTAGGCGTTGTGCACGACATCGCCCGGCCGCGCGCCGGCGGCGTAGAGCGAGCGCGCCATGAGGTCGGCCCAGGTATCGATGTCGCGCGCCGAATAGCCCACGACCGTCGGCCGTCCGGTCGTGCCGCTCGAGGCATGGATCCGCACGCATTCTTCGCGCGGGATGGCCAGCATGCCGTAAGGATAGGCGTCGCGCAGGTCGGCCTTGGCGGTGAAGGGAAAGCGCGCGAGATCGTCGATGCGCCTGAGATCGTCGGGGTGCACGCCGGCCGCCTGGCACTTGGCGCGATACGGCGCCTGATGCTCGTAGGCGCGGCGCAGCACGCCCTTCAGGCGCTCGAGCTGCACGGCGCGCAGTGCATCGAGCGACAATTTCATTTCCGGAAACAGATCCTGCGTCATGGTGGCGTGCGTTGTCCCTCGTCGAAACCGAAGCGGCGATAGGCGTAACCCAGACCGACCAGCGCCGCGCCCAGTCCCAGGAACGAGAAGACGCGCAGCAGGCCTTGCAGGCCCGCCATGTCGATCAGAAAGACCTTGGCGACCACGACGCAGACCAGCGCCATGCCGGCGTGCCTGAGCGCCGCCGCGCCGCGCGCGAAGCCCACCGCCAGCAGGGCGACGCCAAAGAGCAGCCAGACGATCGAGTAGGTGTAGAGCTCCAGGCCCGCCGCGCCGAAACCGGCGCGCTCGAAGCCCGGATCGAAGAGGTGGCGCACTTCCAGCGAGACATAGGCGAAGGCCAGGATCGAGGCGGCGGCGCCCACGACCAGCGCCGCGTGCCGGTTGGGCTCGACGTCGATCCAGCGCCGCGCCAGCGCCGCCATCGCCGCCGGCACGGCGTAGGCCAGCAACAGGCCGTTGGCGATCGGCAGCCGGCCGACATCGGCCTTCTCGAAGATCGGATTGGCGAGGACGACCTGCACCACGAGGACGGTCGCCAGCGCCAGCGCGCCGCTCGCCCGCCACGCCCACAGCGCCACGGGATCGCGGCGGGTGCGCGCCAGCCAAAGGGCTGCAAGGGCGAAGGCGCCCCACACCAGCACGTAGAACGCCCGCTCCATGAAGCCCGCGTCGGCAGCCGCCATCGAGCCGGGCTGGAAGACGCTGCGCACCTGGAGGGTCGCCAGCACGAAGGCGAGCAGCGCCACGGCAGCCTCGGTGGCGCGCACCAGCCGTTCGTCTCCCGTCGGCCGCAGGAAACGCAGGCCGACCAGGAAGGCCGCAATCGACAGGCCGTAGGCCCACAGGAGCCAGTTGAAGATCGGCGTGACGCCCAGCGGATATTTCAGGATCTCGGGATTGAGCACGAAGCGCACGACCACGACGGCGAGCAACGGCCAGCACAGCCTGCGCATGGCCAGAAGATCGAGCCGGGCGGCGATGGCGGCGACGGCGGCAAATTCGATGGCGTAGGCGACGGTGATCCATTCGCGCCGCAGTTCGAGCGGAATGGCGGCGGCGATGAAGAAGACCACGCCCGCCGCCAGGAAGCCCAGCGCCTCGGTGGCGCCGGTCATCGTTTCGCGCCAGCGTGCCAACCGCTCGGCGCCCACCAGGAACGGCACCGCAAGCCCGATGCTGATCAGACCCCAGGACGTGGCGGTCGCCGCGCCGCGCAGCACGTACCAGCAGAGAAGAAAGTGAGCGAACGCGGCGGCAACGGAGAGTGCCGCCCAGAAACCTGGCCGGGCCGCGTTCCAGAGAAGCGCGAAAGCGCCCGCGGCGTAGAAGCCGCCCAGCAGGATCGCCGTCCAGGCGAAGCGATCGGCGTCCCAGCCCATCAAATTGCCGAACGTGGTGCCCCACCACAGAGCGAGTGCCGCGATCGACAGGAGCGGCGCCAGCACCGCGACATACTGGAAGCGCGGGGTCGAGCGGCCGAGCGCGTAGAGGCCCGCGCCATGCGCCGCGAGCGCCAGCCAGCCGGCGCTCTGCCGGCCGCCATCCTGGACGATGAGGGCGACCAGCAGGACCCCGGAGAGCCCGAGGGCTGCCCAGACGAGGGCCGCGACGTCGGCCGGCGGGTTCTCGCTCTCGCCCAGGCGCCGCCAGGTCGCCCACACGAAGAGGCCCGCCACCGCCACCAGGAACAGGCCGACCCAATGCAGGCCGCCCGCCGACGACAGGATCCAAAGCATCGTCCAGATCGCCGATCCCCCGAGCACGCCCCAGCCGAGCGGCCACCAGCCGCGGATGCGAATGACGCCGAGCGTGCCGGCGGCGATCGCCAGGAGATAGCCGAACAGAACCGGCGTGTTGGGCGGGTCGCTGCCGATGATGGCCGGACTCACGAAGCCGCCGACGAAGGCCAGGCTCGCCACAAGGATGCCGTGGCGCAGCGACAGGCCGATGGCGAAGGCGGTGAGTGCCGCAGCGCCGCCGCCCGCCGCGACCTTGGAGATCATGTCGTAGAGCGCCACGGCGGCGAACAGCGCGCCATAGAGGGAAGCGACACCGGCGGCGGCCAGCGCCTGGGCGACACGATCGTCGCGGGCGCGGATCTTTTCGGCGCCGCCGATCAGGGCGAAACCGAACAGCGCGGCCAGGATCACCCGGACCTCGGGCGAGAGATATCCCTCCTCGATCGAATAGCGCACGAGGAAGACCGCCGCGAGCGCCAGGGTGATCGCCCCGACCCACAGGAACGCCCGCGCGCCCAGGCGCTGCTCCCAGCCGGCCTCCACCGGTTCGGGGACGGGCATCGGCAAGGGTGGCGGCAACGGCGGCGGCGCGACCTCGGCCTGTCGTCCCGGCTCCGGCGGCGCTTCGAGTTCGAAGGGCGGCGCCGGCGGCGGCACGATCTCGGCCGCTGGTGCTTCGAACGGCGGCGGCAACGCGGTGGCTTCCGCCCTCTGCCGCTGGAGTGCCGCGAGATCGGCCCGCAGCAGATCGTTTTGCGCACTCAGCCGCGACGTGCGGACGAGTGCCACGATGGCAAGAATGGGCGTGCCGACGGCCCAGGCGATCCCGAGGAGGATCAGAAAGACTTCGTCCACCGTGCCCCCGCGGCCGGCACGCCCTCCCGGCTACTCGGCGGCCACGCGGGTGGCTTGCCGGACGAACGCCGCGCGGTTGTCCTTGGCGACGATGCCGCGCTTCACCACCAGACGGTGGTTCTCCTTGCGCGCCGCGCGCTTGATGTCGGCCAGCGGATCGCCGTCGCACACCACGAAGTCGGCGCTGTTGCCTTCCTTGACCCGGCCCTGGTCGGCCAGCCGCATCAGATCGGCGGCGCTCGCCGTCGAGAAGAACAGCGAATCGCGGGTCGAGACGCCGATCTCGCACATATATTCGAGCTCGCGCGCATTCTCGCCGTGCCGGTTGTGCGGCGTGCCGGCGTCGGTGCCCATGGCGATGCGGCCGCCCGCCTTGTAGTACATCTTGATCGAGGCGATGTGGCGGTCGAACACGCGGCGCGCCTTGTCGATCACATAGTCGGGGATCGAGCGGTCGCCGTCGTCATACCCTTTCAGGATGTTCTTGACGGCGGCCAGCGTCGGCACCAGCCACACGCCGCGCTCCTTCATCTCCGTGATGCACTCGTCGGTCATGAAGATGCCGTGCTCGATCGAATCGATGCCGCCGCGCACGGCGTTCAGGATGCCGAGCGCGCCCTGGGCATGGCTGGCGCAGCATTTGTGGAAACGGTGTGCCTCGCTGATGCCGGCCTTCATCTCCTCGGCCGTGTAATGCGCATCCTCCGGATTGACGCCCGGCGTCATCACGCCGCCGGTCGCCATGATCTTGACCAGGTCGGAGCCGGCATGGACCTGCTCGCGCACCGCCTTCACCACCTCGTCGAGGCCGTCGGCGACGCGACCGGTCCGGTTGCCGTGACCGCCGGTCATGCAGATCATGCGGCCGGCGCAGCGCATGGTCGGTCCGAGGAAGCGGCCGGCGTTGAACGCGTCGCGCATGGCGAATTCGATGTAGTCCTTGCCGCCGCAGTCGCGCACGGCGGTGATGCCGCCTTCCAGCGTGCTGCGCATCAGCTCCATGCCGCGCACGGCGAGCTGGGCTGGGCTCATGCGATCCTGCACGGCGCCGGGATTGCCTTCGGCGCCCGACAGCGAATGGACGTGGCAATCGATCATGCCCGGGATCAGCGTGCCGCCCGCGGTATCGACCTTCTCGCCGGCGAAGCCCGCGAACTCTCCGGCCGGCGCGACGCGCTTGACCTTGCCGCCCTCCTCCAGCACCGCGTGCCCGTCTTGCACCTTCTCGCCGTCGAACAGACGACCGCCGACATACAACGTGGCCATTGACCCACTCCCGAGTTGAAACGTGACGGGACTTTGCCCCCGCGCCTGACGCGCGGCAAGGACCAGAACCGGCCAGCGCCGCCTAGCGACCAGCCGTGCGCTGGCCGCAGCCCAACGGGTCGGCGGGCTCATCGCCGCCCAGCGCCTTCAGGCGATCGATTTCGTCGTCGATTGCGACGATGTGCGGATTGTACTTGCGCGCCAGCTCGAAGGCCGCGACCGCGCGCGGATACTCGCCCATTTCCGCGCGGATCATGCCGAGACCCGAATAGGCGCCGAAATGGCGCGGCTCGCGCTTGATGGTCTCGCAGATGTCCGACAGTGAGGCTGAAAAATTGCCGAGCAGCCAATAGGCCGTCGCCCGCTTGTTCCACGCCTCGGAAAGATCAGGCGCGATCTCGATCAGCCGGGTGAAAGTCTCGACCGAACTCTTGAGCTCGTGCTGCTGCATCTCGGCGATGCCGCGCATCATCAGCTCGCGCTGCCCGGTATCGGGGACGATGGTCCATTGTTCCCAGATCGCCCCTTCGAGGGCCTGGATCGCCAGGGGATCGGTCGCGGTCTGAAGTTTGGCAAACAGGGTGTCGAGCATGTTGTCGCTCCCGCCGTTTTGCGCCGATACGTTCGTTCCCAGCATCACGCCGAGGAGCATGGCAATGCAAGCACGAAGGAGGGTCATGGTGTCCTTATGGCAGGGCCGCCGGCTTGGGTCCGCCGGTCGCCCAATCGAGCAACTCGACGGTATGAGCAATCGGAATGCCAGTGCCGCTCGCGATATTGCCGATGCAGCCGAAATTGCCGGCAGCGATGATGTCGGGCTGCAGGCTTTCGATGTTGGCCACCTTGCGGTCGCGCAGGCGGCGCGACAGCTCGGGCTGCAGCACCTGGTAGGTGCCGGCCCAGCCGCAGCAGATATGTCCCTCGGGCACGTCCTTGACGACGAAGCCCGCGTCGCGGAGCAGCTTCTTGGGCTGCTCGATCACTTTCTGGCCGTGCTGCATCGAACAGGCCGAATGATACGCCACGGTGAGCGGCCGCGCGGTCACGTTCGCGAGACCGACCTCGAGCATGACCTCGCTGACATCCCTGGCGAGGCGCGCCACCCGTTCGGCCTTGTCCTTCCACAGGGGATCGTCGGCCAGCATGTGACCATAGTCCTTCACCGTGGTGCCGCAGCCCGAGGCGTTGATGACGATGGCGTCGAGGCCGGCGCCGTCGATCTCGCGCAGCCACGCCTCGATGTTGCGCTTGGCGAGCGCAATCGCCTGCTCGTTCCGGCCGACATGCTGGACCGAGGAGCCGCAGCAGCCCGAGCCCGCGACATTCACCACCTCGATGTCGTGGCGCGTCAGCAGCCGCACGGTGGCCTCGTTGACCTCGGGCGCCAGAACCTGCTGGCCGCAGCCCGGCATCAGCGCCACGCGCTTGCGGCGCAGCCCGGCCGCCGGGAAAGTCTGCGGCCGGTCGACCGGCGAAGGCCCGGCGAGCCGGTCGGGCACCGCTTCGAGCATCGCCCTCACCCGGCGCAGGAAAGTGGCGCCGCCGGGATCGGCGCTCGCGGCCGGAAGCAGCGCCGCCAGCGGCTTGGCGAAGCGGCCGAGCACCATGGCCCAGCGGAACGGCGTCGGCCGCGGCATCAGCCAGGCGAGCACGCCGCGCAGCAGGCGATCGGGCAGCGCGCGCGTGTAGCGCGTCTCGATGTGATGCCGGCCATGATCGACCAGGTGCATGTAGTTCACGCCCGACGGGCAGGTCGTCATGCAGGACAGGCACGACAGGCAACGGTCGATGTGCCTGACCTCGGTCTCGCTCGGCGCACGGTCGCCCTCCAGCATCGCCTTGATGAAGTAGATCCGCCCGCGCGGGCTGTCGCGCTCGTCGCCCAGCAGCACGAAGGTCGGGCAGGTCGCGGTGCAGAAGCCGCAATGCACGCACTTGCGCAGGATGTGCTCGCTGCGCGCCGTCTCCGGATCGGCGAGCTGGGCCAGGGTGAAGTTGGTTTGCATCGCTAGCCCATCCGGCCCGGATTGAAGAGACGTTTGGGATCGAAGCTTTCCTTTACGCGATTGGCGAGTGCCGCAAGCGCAGCGGGCTGCGGCTGGAATACCGGCACGTTTGCTCGCGCCGATTCAGGCGCACGGATCAAGGTGGCGTGGCCACCAGCAGAGCCGAGCGCGCCGCGCACGATCGTGTGGTCGGCGTCGGCGCTTGCCGGCAAGGCGAGCCAGATCAGGCCGCCCGACCAGTCGTAGAAGGCCTGGACGGCGGAGCGCTTTGCCTTGATGCGGGCAACGATGGCCGGGCCTTCGGTCGGCGGGCAGGAGATCTTCCATATGATGGCATCGCCCGAGGCAGCGAGCGGCGCCACGTCGCGCACCTCGCGCCAGAAGGCGCGGCTTTCGAGCGTGCCGAGCTCTTCCATCTTCGCACCCGACACCGCCAGCAGCTCGCGCAGCCCCTTCAGCCGCGCTTCGACCGAGGGCGCAACGCCTTCGAGACGCAGCGCCGTCCTGCCGGCGACATGGGCGGCGCCGGAGACGTCGTGCGGGCTGCCCATGGCGGCGCACATCGCTTTCACGGCTTCATCGTCCGCAAGGCCAAGCAGCAGCAGGGTGCGAGTCTGGTCGGGCGCGGGCAGGACTTTCACCGAGACCTCGTCGAGGACGGCCAAGGTGCCCCACGAGCCGGCCAAAAGCTTGGAGAGATCGTAGCCGGTGACGTTCTTCATCACCCTGCCGCCAGACTTGAAGGCCTCGCCGCGGCCGTTGACGCCGCTGAACCCCAGAAGATGATCGCGCGCCGCGCCCGCCGACACGCGGCGGCAGCCCGCGAGGTTGCCCATCATCGCGCCGACCAAAGTGCCCTGCCCGGCTTCGCCGCCGAGCAGCGGGCCGAGATCGGGCGGCTCGAAGGCCAGCATCTGGTTGCGCTGCGCCAGCAAGGCCTCGATCTCGCCGAGCGGCGTGCCGGCGCGCAGGGTGACGACGAGCTCCTCCGGCGCGTAATCGACGACGCCCGAGAGGCCCGACAGATCGAGGACCTGGTCGCAGCGCATGGGCTTGCCCAAGGCGAGCTTGCTGCCCTGGCCACGCACGTCGAGCGTGACGCCCTCGCCCAGCGCCCACTCCACCGCCTGCCGCAGCTCCTTCGCGTCGCGCGGCCTGATCGTGCCCGCCATGTTCCTAGAACCGCGGGATGTCGGGGAACGGCAGCTTGTTGTGATGCACGACCACCTGGCCGAGCTCGGCGCAGCGCCGAAGCTTGGGGAACACCTTGCCGGGATTGAGCAGATGGTCGGGATCGAAGGCGCACTTCACGCGCATCTGCTGGTCGAGGTCGATCTCGGTGAACTGCACGCCCATCAGGTCGCGCTTCTCGATGCCGACACCGTGCTCGCCGGTCAGCACGCCGCCGACGCGCACGCAGAGCCGGAGGATATCGGCGCCGAACTGCTCGGCGCGGTGCAGCTCGTCGGCATCGTTGGCGTCGAACAGGATCAGCGGATGGAGGTTGCCGTCGCCGGCATGGAACACGTTGACCACACGGAGGCCGTGCTTCTTCGACATCTGCCGCATCTCGGCCAGCACCTCGACCAGCTTGCCGCGCGGCACCGAGCCGTCGAGGCACATATAGTCGGGCGTGATCTGACCGACCGCGGGGAAGGCGGCCTTGCGGCCGGCCCAGAACAGCACCCGCTCCTGCTCGTCTCGGCTGACGCGGCAGGTCGTGGCGCCGCGCTCCTTGGCGATGGTCTCGACCCGATGCACCAGATGGTCGACCTCGACCTGCGGGCCGTCGAGCTCGACGATCAGCAGGCCCTCGACGTCGAGCGGATAGCCCGCGCCGACATAGGCCTCGGCGCATTTCACGGCGTCCCTGTCCATCATCTCCATGCCGCCAGGGATGATGCCCGAGGCGATGACGGCGGCGACGCAGTCGGCGGCGCCCGCCTCGGTCGGGAAGCCCAGCAGCACGGCGCGCGCCGTCGACGGCTTGCGCAGCAGCCGCACCGTCACCTCGGTGACGACGCCCAAGAGCCCTTCGGAGCCGGTCATCAGGCCTAAAAGGTCGTAGCCTTCGGAATCGAGATGCTTGCCGCCCAGGCGCACGACCTCGCCGGTCATCAGCACCATTTCGATGCCCAAAAGGTTGTTGGTGGTGAGGCCGTACTTCAGGCAGTGCACGCCGCCGGAATTCTCCGCCACGTTGCCGCCGATCGAGCAGGCGATCTGCGAGCTGGGGTCGGGCGCGTAATAGAAGCCTTCGTGCTCGACCGCCTTGGAGATGCCGAGGTTGGTGACGCCGGGCTGCACGCGGGCGCAGCGGTTGGCATAGTCGATCTCGAGCACGCGGTTGAACTTGCCCAGACCCAGCAGGATGGCGTCGCCCACCGGCATGGAACCGCCCGACAGCGAGGTGCCGGCGCCGCGCGGCACGACCTTGACCTTGTTGTCCTGGCAGTAGCGCAGGATGGCGGAGACCTGGGCCACGTTCTCGGGCAGCACCACCACGAGCGGCATCTGGCGGTAGGCCGACAGTGCGTCGCACTCGTAGGGCCGCATGCCGTCGAGGTCGTCGATCACCCCCTCGCCCGGCACGATGGCGCGCAGGGCGGCCACGATCTCGGACCGGCGGGCGAGAATGGCGGGATCGAGCGGCGGCATCTGCATGCTTCGCTCATACGCCAAATAAAAAAGCGGCGGAAGCCGAGGCCTCCGCCGCCTGGATCCAAAGACGCGACCGGCGCTTAGCCCTGGCGCGCCTTGAAGCGCGGGTTGGTCTTGTTGATGACGTAGACGCGGCCCTTGCGGCGCACGATGCGGCTGTCCTTGTGGCGGGCCTTCACGGACTTGAGCGAATGACGGATCTTCATGGTTCTTCTCAACAAAAAGCCCCGGCCGGGCCGGGGGGAATTCCGAATGCGGGCGGAAAATAGGGACCTGGACTGTATCCGTCAACCCTTGGCTTGGTCGGAATTCGACCGAAATCCGCCAATGATCTCAATCGCTTGGCATCGGATGGCCGCGAATCCGGGCTAGAGTGCGGGGATCATCCTGTCCGACCCCGGGGAAATGAACATGTCCAGCCTCACTCTTGCCCAAGCCAACAAGATCGTCGAGACGGCGCTCGCCAAGGCGCGCGAGATGAAGATCAAGCCGCTCGCCGTCGCCGTGCTCGACCAGTCGGGCCACGTGAAATCGATGCAGCGCGAGGACGGCGCCAGCATGTTCCGCTGCGACGTCGCCCTCGGCAAGGCCTGGGCCTCGGTCGGCATGGGCGTGGCGAGCCGCACGCTGCTGCAGCGCGCCAAGGAGAATCCGCAGTTCTTCGGCGCGCTGTCCGCCACCGCGCAGGGCAAGTTCCTGCCGCAGACCGGCGCGGTCGTGATCAAGGACGCCCAGGGCAACGTACTGGGCGCGGCCGGCGCCAGCGGCGGCACCGGCGAGGAGGACGAGGCTGTCTGCATCGCCGGTGTCGAGGCGGCGGGACTGACGGCGGGCTAGATCTTGCATTGGACCGCGGGCCTCCAGGCCCGCCTCAAGCTCAAGAGTCATGAGCGGGTCTGGAGACCCGCGGTCCGATGAGCCCTACTCCTCAGGCTCGGTCGTGAATTCGAGCGGATGGCCGGCCTGGCGGCCGGCATTGGTGCCTTCCGTCGCCTTGCTCTCGGCGAGGTCGCGCGTGAAGGCGGCGACCACGCAGGCGCCGCGCTGGTGCGCCGTCATCATCACGCGATAGGCCTGGTCCTCGCTCATGTGGAATACCGCCATCAGCACGGCGATGACGAATTCGCGCGGCGTGTAGTCGTCGTTGATCAGGATGACTTTATAGAGGCGCGGCTGCTCGATCTTCGGCTTGGCGATCGTATCGGGTTTGACGTCGATATCGCTCATCGGCCGTCTCCTACGCTCCGGGTCGATGGCCCCATAGATTGGCCAATCCAAGCAGCATTGCAATGCCCTCCTAGGCCGCCTGTTTCACGGCTGCCTTGAGGTCTTTTACCAGGGCTGCAAAAGCCGCATGGCGGGCGGCCTGGTCGGGCATCCGGAGCAGCGACGACGGATGAACGGTGACCATGCCGCGCTGGCCGTCGGCGAATTCGATCACCTTGCCGCGCTCGCGTGACAGGACCACCGGACGGCCAGCCAGGGCGACTGCCGCCGTCACGCCCAGCGCCAGGATGAGTTGAGGCCGGACCAGCGAGATCTCCTGGCTGAGCCAGACCCGGCAGACCTCGACCTCATAGCGGTTGGGCCGCTTGTGCAGCCGCTTCTTGCCGCGTGGCTCGTTCTTGAAGTGCTTCACCGCGTTGGTGACATAGATCTTGGCCCGATCCACGCCGGCCTCGGCCAGCGCCCGGTCGAGCAGCCGGCCGGCCGGCCCGACGAAGGGACGGCCGGCCAGATCCTCCTGATCGCCCGGCTGTTCGCCGACCAGCATGATCGACGCTCGCGCCGGTCCCTCGCCGAACACGGTCTGGGTGGCGTGGCGGTAGAGCGGACAGCGCGTGCAGGCCGCCGCCTCCTTGGCGACGCGCTTGAGTTGGCCGGCGGCGGTCGCGGGCATGGCGCCTTACCCTTGGCCAAGCTCGCGCATCAGCGCCCGGGCATCGTGCGGCGCCTTGAGCTTGTCGGTGTTGTCGAAGTAGACGAACACGTCACGCGGCCTGGGCTTGGCGGGCGGCCCAACGAACGCGCCGTCGCGCATCGGTTTGCCGTCACGCCACGCACGGATGCGCGTGGCCCAGCGGGCGATCTCGGCCGCGCCGTAGCCGCTGCGATAGAGCTCGCGCGAGCCGTGCAGGCGGCAATAGACGAAGTCCGCGGTGAGATCCATCAGCAGCGGCCATTCGACCGTGTCGGCGCAGACCAGCGCGATATCGTGCTGGCGCAAGAGCGCAATGAAGGCCGGGTCGCGAAAGCTCTCGTGCCGGATCTCGAGGGCATGGCGCAGCGGCCGCCGCGCGGCCGGCCGCAGCCACGCCCGCGCTCTCAGGCGATGATCGTGGCGGCGCCCGCAGGCTGCCGCCGCTTCGGTATCGCGCGGCAGCAGGGCGAAGAAAGCTTCGAGCTTGGCCCGCTCGAAACGGAAGCTCGGCGGAAGCTGCCACAGGATCGGCCCAAGCTTGGACCCGAGCCGCAAAAGTCCGGAGGCGATGAAATTGGCGAGCGGCGCGGTGGGCTCGTTGAGCCGTTTCATGTGAGTCAGGAAACGCGGCCCTTTGACGGCGAAGACAAAATCATCCGGCGTGGCGTCTGCCCAGCGCGCAAAGGAATCGGGGCGCTGCATGCTGTAGAAGGTGCCGTTGATTTCGACGGTCGGGAAAACCGAGCCGATATGCTCCAGTTCGCTCTTCTGCGGCAGGCCCTTGGGATAGAAGCGGCCGCGCCACGGCGCATAGGTCCATCCCGAAACGCCGACGCGGACCGCGCCGGGACGCGCGGTCCTGTGGGGCTTCATCTCCAGCGAACGCGCCAAGCGGATGGCGGTTGCGCCGTTCCCTTAACGCGGGGCGCTCACCTGGGTCAGGGGCTGGATGGTGGTGAAATTGGCGATGTCGCCGAAGACCTCGGCCGCACGCGGCCCGGTCAGGCTGGCCTGCAAGGCCTCAGCGCTTTCGAAGCTGAGATGAGCCATGGCCAAGTAGGGCGCAGGCCCGCCGTCTCCGGCAGAGAGTCCATGAAACACCTGCACGCCGGCAAGGCCCGTCGACTTGAAGGCCTGCTCCACCAGCGGAATATGGGTCGCGTTGTAATAGGCCGCGTCGAAGCGGGCGCCGCCGGTCGCGGGATAGAAGACGCTGAAGACGATCATTTTTTCTCCTGTCATTCCGGCTCCGCAACGGGCGGCGCCTGGCGACATGGACCATAGCCAACGATCGGGTTTAAGGTTGTTGGACGATCTGAAAAGTTCTGAAAGGCTCATGAACGGCCAGCCCCTCTCCGTGGTCGCCTTTGGCCCTTTTCGGCTGGACCTGCGCCACCGCCGCCTGTCCAGGAATGGGACGGCCATGCCGCTGGGCGAGCGCGCGCTCGATGTGCTCTGCACGCTGGTCGCGGCGAACGGCGCGCTGGTGACGAAATCCGAGCTGATGGCGAAGGTCTGGCCTGGCGTCACGGTCGAAGAGAATAACCTCCAGGTGCAGGTCTATGCCGTGCGCCGCGCGCTCGGCGAGGACGGCGACAGTCGCGGCTATGTGCGCACGGTCTCGGGTCGCGGCTACCGGTTTGCCGGCGACGCACCGTCCGCCACCGATCCGAGAGCAGCGGCGCTTCCGGCCCAGGAGATCCGCTACTGCCGAATGGCGGACGGCGCCCATCTCGCGGTCGCCACCGTGGGCGAAGGATCGCCCGTGGTCCGTGCGCCGGTCTGGATGAGCCATGTCGAATACGACTGGCGCACCACGGTCTGGCGCGAGGTTTTGGACGCGCTTGCCGGCGCCCATGAACTGGTCCGCTACGACGCACGGGGCATGGGACTTTCCGATCGCAATGTCGAGATTTCGTTCGAGGCAGGGGTCAGCGATCTCGAGAGCGTCGTCGACGCGCTGGAGTTGAAGCGCTTCGCGTTGCTCGGCATGTCGCAGGGCGCTGCGGTCTCGATCGCCTATGCCGCGCGTCATCCGGAGCGGGTCACCCGGCTGGTGCTGGCCGGCGGCTATGCGCGGGGCTCGCTGGTGGCGAGACCGGAACGGGCAGCCGCCGTGGAGGCCATGGCCACCCTCGTTGCCGAGCAATGGGGCAGCGACAATCCCGCTTTTCGGCAGCTCTTCACCTCGCTCGGCTTTCCCGATGCAAGCGCTGCCGAGATGCACGAACTCAACGAGCTCCAGCGCATATCCGCGTCCGGCGATATGGCCGCCCGGATTCTCAGGATGCTCGCCCGTGTCGACGTCTCGGCACAGCTGGCGCTGGTTCGCGCGCCGACACTCGTGTTGCACAGCCGCGATGATGCCTGGATACCGGCCGAACGGAGCCGGGAGATCGCGCGGGGTATTGCCGGCGCGCGCTATCACGAGATCGCGGGCGCAAATCATGTCGTGCTGCCGCAGGAGCCGCTGTTCGGCAGCTATATTGCAACGGTCCTGGCGTTCCTCGCCTAGTACGGCTCCTTCAGGAAGCGATCGACCAGGCGGTCGGCGCGGCTGCGATCGGTGAAGGCCACATGGCGCGCCAGGTTGCGCGGCGAGGAGGCGAGGTAGAAGCGCTCGTACTGCTCGTTGCGGCTGGCGAGCGCGCTGCCGGCGAAATCCCAGACCAGGCGGAAGATGCGGATGCGCTCCTCGGCTGCCATGCCCTTGGCGCCCGGCAGGTAGCGGTCGATCAATGGCCGCAGGTCCTTGTCGGCCATCTGTGCGGCGGTCGGCGTGGCGAAGAGGTTGTGCGAGCCGATCAGACGCAGGATCTCGTTCACCCGCGGGAACCACAAGGGCAGCATCGAGCGCAGCGCATGCAGCGGGCCCGAGGCCGGGGTCCACAGGCCGCCCGGCCATTCGCGCGCCTCGACTTCGGCGGCGACGACGGCCGAGCGCGCGAACTCGGCATAGGCCCAGATCTCGCCGATCATGCGCTGGGTCTCGGGGTCGTGGGCGTTGATGGCGGCCGCCATGCGCAGCGCCAGGCCCCAGGCGAAGTCGAGCTTGGTCGAGGCCCGGATCATGGTCTGCTGCTGGATGTTGGGCGGCCAGCTCGTGGTCATCACCGTGTTGTAGACGGCGCGGTTGGCATCGATGAACACGCGGTCGCGCGGGATCTCGACGTCGTCGAAGATGACGAAGGCGTCCTGCTCGTCGAACCGGCTCGACAGCGGATGGTCGAAGCGGTTGGCCGATTCCGAGACGCTGTCGCGGCACAGGAACCTGAGGCCGGGTGCGCTCATCGGCACGCAGAAGGAGAGCGCATAGGCGTCGGCGCCTTCCGGCATCGGCGCGGCGGGATAGACCGCGAGCTCGTCGGCGAAAGGCGCCAGGGTGGCGAGCACCCGGGCGCCGCGCACGACGATGCCGTGCTCGGTGTCGGCGACCTTGCGCAGCGCGTGGACATTGCCCGGCGACGGCGCGTCGCCGGTCGCCTTGTCGACGGTCGGCTGCACGATGGTGTGGGTGAGCGAGATGTCGCCGCGGCGCAGGAACTTCTGGTAGGCGACCAGCCGCTCGGCGCCGGCCTCGTTGCCGTTGAGGCCCCACTCGTCCGGCCGGCCGGCGAAGCCCGCGTAGGTCACGTTCATGTAGTCGGGCGTGCGGCCCATCAGGCCCATCGAATATTCGGCGACCTGGCGCAGCGCCTTGCCGCGCCGCGCCAGATCCTCGCGCGAGCGCGGGATCATGTGGCTGACCGGGATCGGCTCGCCGGTCTCCGGGTCCGGCATCAGGCAGACCTCGGCATGCTTGTGATGAAGATCGTAGACCTCGGCCAGCGCATGGGCGGCACCGCTGAGCTTGGGATGATCGACGACGTCGGCCACCCGTTCGCCGTCGACCCAGATCTCGCGCGGCCCCCTGAGACCTTTCAGGAATTCCTTGCCCGTGCGTGCCGCCATTGTTCCCGTCCCTGTTTTTCAAGCAGGACTGTCACCCCACCGGCATGGTCTCGGCAAGCGGCGGCAGCTTCGCCACCTTGGCGTACCAGGCCTCGAGCTTGGGATGGCCGGGCCGCCACGGCTCGTTGGCGTAGCGGAAATCGAGGTAGCCCAGCGCGCAGCCGATCGTGATCTCACCGATGGTCTTGAGCTCACCGAGGCCGCCTGCCTCCTTCTCGAACTCGGCCAGCGCCTTCTTCACCTTGCCCTGCTGCAACTCGATGTATGCCTTGCGACCGTCGTCCTGCGGCAGCGCGATTTCGCGACGGCGCGGCTGGGTGGCGTCGAGGATGCCGTCGCCCAGCGCCATCTGGCAAATCGCCTTCCAGCGCGCCGGGCCGGCAGCGGGGAAGAGCTTGGGCGCGCTGCCGACGCTGTCGAGGTACTCGCAGATCACCGGGCTGTCGTAGAGCCGCGTGCCGTCGTCGAGGATCAGCGTCGGCACCTTGGACAGCGGGTTGAACTCGAGCAGCGCCGGGTCGGTCGTGCCGACCTTCCAGCGCTCGACCTTGTCGTTGATGCCACGGGCGATGGCGCAAGCGGTGACCTTGCGGACGTACGGGCTGGCGGGCGAGAAAGCGAGCTTCATGGGGTCCCCCTTGTGCTTTGATCTGATCGGCGCGCACGTTATCGTGCCTGCCGGGAGTAACGCCATGAGTTTTCAGACCGAGAAGCTCGGCAGCCACATGGCTGCCGCGGTGAGCGGTATCGACCTCAACCGCCTGCCCGATCCGGCGACGCGGGCCGCCTTGCTCGACGTGCTGCACGGCAATCTCGTGCTCTGCCTCCGCGACCAGAAGCTTGCGCCGCCGGCATTTCGCGACGCGATGGCGCAGTTCGGCACGCCGATGCTGCGCAAGCAGCTCACCCGCACGCCGGAATGCGCCGAGGTCAACATCATCTCGAGCGAGGATCGCGACGTACTGGGCGACGGACGGAAGCTCGTGAACGGCGCCAACTGGCACACCGACGACAGTTTCATGCGCGAGCCCTGCTCGCTCACCATGCTCTATGGCGTGGTCGTGCCGTCCCGGGGCGGCGACACCCAGTTCACCAACATGTATGCCGCCTACGCCGACCTGCCGGCCGAGACGAAGGCGCGCATCGATCCGCTGAAGGTGATCCACAAATACAGTTCCAGCCGCAAGCTCACCCACGTCTCGACGCGGCCGGCCGAGGAGATGGCGGCGATGCCGGAGGCGACGCATCCGCTGGTGCGCACTCATCCGGAGACTGGCCGCAAGTCGCTCTATCTCAACCCCAACCGCATGGAGCGGATCGTCGGGCTGGAGCGCGACGAGAGCGACCGGCTGCTCGACGAGCTGATCACGCATGCGACGCAGATGAAATACCAGTACCGCCATGTCTGGCGGCAAGGCGACATCGTGATCTGGGACAATCGCTGCACCATGCACAAGGCCAACGCCGACTATCCCGAGGGTGAGCGCCGGCTGATGCATCGGGTCATCGTGGCGGGAACTGTGCCGGTTTAATGCTGGGCGCGCGCCACTCCAGTGGCGCGATCATGTCTTCGCGGAGCGCGCGCATGACGAAGACGCGCCACTCCGGAGTGGCGCGCTCCCAGCGTACGCCTCGAGCAGCACGCAATGCTCGGGCGAGAACGAGATCGTCACGGCGGCCCCCTCGTCCAGAAGATTGGTCGGCGGGCGGCGGACGATCAGCGGGCCGAGCGCGCTGTCGATGACGTATTGCACGAAGTCGCCGTGGAACAGGCGCTGGCGCACCGTGCCCGGCACGTGGTTGTCGCCGGGCTGCGCTTCCAGAGCGATATAGGCGGTGCGCACCGCCACCTCGCTCTCCTTGCCGTGCGGCTTGTGGCCGGCGATGACTTTCAGGGTCACTCCGCCCTCGGTCGCGAACAGCCCCTCGCCGACCAGCTTGCCCTTGATGATGTTGGCCGAGCCCACGAAATCGGCGACGAAGCGGCTGCGTGGCCTGTTGTAGATGTCTTCCGGCGTGCCGATCTGCTCGATCACGCCGACATTCATCACGATCACGCGGTCGGAGATGGCGAGCGCCTCCTCCTGGTCGTGCGTGACATAGACCGAGGTGATGCCGAGGCGGCGCTGCAGCTCGCGCAGCTCGACCCGCATCTCGGCGCGCAGCTTGGCATCGAGATTGGAGAGCGGCTCGTCGAACAGCACGACGGTGGGCGAGAAGGCGATGGCGCGGGCCAGCGCCACCCTCTGCTGCTGGCCGCCCGACAGCTTGGAGGCGCCGCGGTCGGCGAGATGGCGCATCTGCACCAGGTCGAGCGCGCGCTCGACATTGGCCTTGAGCTCCTCCGCGCCCTGCTTCCGCACGCGCAGGCCATAGGCCACGTTGTCGAACACCGTCATGTGCGGCCACACGGCGTAGGACTGGAACACCATCGAGACGCCGCGCTGCTCGGTCGGGATGGTGCGGCGCTGGGCCGAGTCGTACATCGTCTGGCCGTCGATGGTGATGCTGCCGCCGCTCGGCTGTTCCAGCCCGGCGATGGCGCGCAAGGTCGTGGTCTTGCCGCAGCCCGACGGACCCAGCAGGGTGAGATGCTCGCCGCGTCCCACCGTGAAGCTCACGCCGTTCACCGCCACCTGGTCGCCATAGCGCACGACCAGGTCCTTCACCTCGATACGCGTCACGCTCACGTCAGCTCCTTGGTCACGCCACGCGTCAGCCGGAACAGGATCGCCAGCGCCACGACCACGGTAAAGGTCTGGATCAACGCCATCGCCGCCGTGAGCTCGGTGCCGCTCGAGGCAAAGGCCGCCACGATCGACGGCGCGATCACCTTGGCGTTGGGGCCCATCAGGAACACCGAGGCGCCGAGCTCGCGCACGCAGGCCATGAAGATCAGCAGCCAGGCCGCCAGCATGCCGGGCTTCAGCAGCGGCAAGGTGACCGTCCGCATCTGGTAGACCCAGCCCGCGCCGCAGACCCGGGCGCATTCCTCCAGGCTCTTGTCGATCTGCAGCACGACGCCGGCCAGGGTGCGCACGCCGAGCGGCAGCATCACCGTGAAATAGGCGAGCGCCAGCAGCCACAAGGTGCCGTAGATCGGGATCGGGATATTGAGCCAGGCCCACAGGAGCGCCAGGCCGAAGACCAGGCGCGGCACGGCCTGCGGGAACATCACGAGATATTCGACCGCGCCGCGGCCGACGAGCTGCGAGCGATAGATGATCCACACCAGGATCACCATCACCAGCACGCCGATGCTGGCCACGCCGAAGCCCAGCATCAGGCTGTTGCCCATGGCGGTGCGCACCGGTCCCAGCGACAGCGCGGTCTGGTAATTGGCGAGCGTGAACTCGGCCTGGCTCAGGATCACGGTGGCGAAGCGCTGCAGCGAGGTGAACAGCAGGGCCGCGATCGGCAGCACGACGGCCAGCAGGACGTAGAGGAGGCAGACGCTGAACAGGACCCAGGCCATCCGGCCCATATCCATCGGCCGCGGCCTGAAAGCCTTGCCGGTGATGGTGGCGAAGCTGCCGCGGGCGATCACCCGGCGATAGAAGGTCAGCATGCCGAACATGACGACGAACAGCGCCAGCCCCATCGCCGAGGCGCGGCCGTAGGCCGGCGGATAGGACAGCGTCGAATCCCAGATCGCCGTGGTGATGACATAGATGCGGCCGGGGATGCCGAGCACGAGGGCGGCGGCGAACGAGCCCAGCATCTCGGCGAAGACGAACAGCGTGGCGCCCAGGACGCCCGGCATGACCATCGGCAGAGTGACGGTGAGCGTCGTGCGCAGCTTGGAGGCGCCCATCACCCGGGCCGATTCCTCGAGCGCGGGATCCATCGACTTCATCGAGGCCGAGATCATGACGAAGGCGACGGTGCCCTCGAACAGCGCCATCACCCAGGCGATGCCGAAATAGGTGTAGACGTCGACCAGGTCGCCGCCGCCGCCCGCCCCTTTCCAGAGCTGGTTGACGAAGCCGCTCTTGGGGCCGGCGATGACCGCCCAGGCGAGCGCGCCGACCAGCGGAGTCATGTAGTAGGGCAGCTCCATCAGCCGCTCGAGCTTGTCGCGCCCCGGCACGTTGGTGCGCGTCAGGATCCAGGCCAGCGTGAAGCCGATCAGGATCGCCATCACGGTGGCCATCACGGCGATGATCACCGTGTTGAAGAGGACGTTGACGTCCTCCTCGAGGATCGCGAGGTAGTTCGCGATCCCGTAGGCCTCGGGCGGAAACGTCATCGGATCGCCGATGTTGAGCGACTCGCCGACCAGGAACACCATCGGCAGGATGACGAGGAAGCCCACGACCAGCAGGATGATCAGCGTGATGATCGCCTGCCAGTTGCGGCGCGGCCGCAGCGCCTCCGCGGTCAGCAGCGTCAAGGCCGGCTCAGCGCCTGGCGCCGACGATGCGGTCCCACTCCTTGGCGAACTCCGCACGATCCTTCTCGAAGGCGTTCCAGTCGGCGGGAATGAGCAGCTTCATGTCCTTGAGCGGCACGCTGCCGGCCGGCGCCGGCACGTCCTCGCGCGGCGAATGGAGCAGCAGCGCCTCGGCCAGCGCCTGCTGGCCGACCGGCGAGAGGAACCAGTCCATGAACAGCTGGGCGGCGTTGGGATGAGGGCCGTCGGCCACGATGCCGTAGGTCTCCGACACCGCCGGCACGCCGGTCTCGGGGAAGACGAAGGCGAGCGGCGCGCCCTTGGCCTTGAACTCGATGTAGCCCGAGTACTGCGCGCCCATGATGACCTTGTCCTGGCCGTCGACCAGGCGGCCGTATTGCTGGACGTAGGAGTCGAAGGCACGCGGCTTCTGCTCGCCGAACTTCTTGAAGTAATCCATGCCGAGGATCGGCTTCAGCATGTACCAGATGCCGTGCTGCAGGCCGGAGTTGGACACCTTGACGTTGATCCCGTCCTTGAACTTGGGATCGAGCAGGTCTTCCCACTTCTTGGGCGCGTCGGCCTCCGACACGTTCTTGGGATTGTAGGCGATGCCGCCCATGATCACCGAGCCCCAGGTCCAGAAGCCCTCCGGCGTGCTCTTATATTCCGGCTTGAAGGCGGCCATCTCGGGCGAGATGTACTGGGTGAAGCCGCCGCGCTTCTGGAAGTCGAGGATCATGCCCATGTCGGAGATCTGGATGACGTCGACCAGGTAGGACTTGGCCTGGCGCTCGGACAGCACCTTGGCGTAGAGCGCGCCCGCCTGCAGACGAACATAGTTGGTCTTGATCTTGGGGAACGCCTTGTTGAAGGACGCCAGCAGCTTGGCCTGGCCCTGCTCGGGATCGGTCGAATAGAGCACGAAATTGCCCTCGGCCTCGGCCTTGGCGACGTCGGCGCAGCTCTTGAAGCCTTCCATCTGTTGGGGCTTGTCGCAGAGCTTGGCGTCGGCCAGGACAGGCGACCCACCGGCCCAGGCGACGGCGCACAGGGCGACGCTCGCAGCGGCAAACAATTTCATTGATTTCCTCCCTTCACACACGTTGCAACGAGCGTAGCGGCCGTTACGGCGAGGTTCAATCATCGTGTTCCGCAGCCCATCGTCGCAAGCATTCCCGCGCACCACTTGCCGTTGGTTGAAGCACCTCCCATCGCTCGATAAAGTCGACATGTCTCATGATTTCCAGGCGCGCCGGGACCTTCGACGCGACGCATTCACGAACCGGATTATGAAGGGCTTTTCTCGCCGCGACCTCGTGCGGTCCGCCTCCGCCGGCGCCGTGGGCCTCGCCACGGGCGCCATCGGGCTGAGTACCTCCGCGATCGCCCAACCCGCCGAATACAACGCCGATGCGATGGCCGCGCAGATTTCCAACAGGCTGTTCGCGGAGGATGGACTTGCGCATCCGGCGCCGGCCACGCCCGCGGTGTCGGATCTCGCGAAGAGCCTCGACCGCACGCTGGTGCTGGGCGGTGGCGGCGAGTACTACGTCGCCTGGTATTGCGGCTTCTTTCACGGTCTCTACGATCAGAACGTCGATTTGAACGTCGCCGAGATGGTGGTGGGCACGTCGGCCGGCGCCTATGCCGGATCCAGCCTGACCTCCGGGCATTTTCGCCGGCTGCGGACCGAGTTCGACTTCTTCGGGCATTTCCCGGGCCTGTTCGCCAAGCTCGCGCCGGTCAGCCGCCCGAACATCAGCCAGCAGCGGGCCCAGGAGATCAACTTAAACGTCAAGGATGGCAGCCCGGCTTCCATTCGCGCCATCGGCCTCGCCGCGCTGGCGGCCGACAACCGGCTGAACGGCAACGGTGTCGAGCGCCTGGCCTGGCTGCTGACCGGCGACAGCCGGACAGATTGGCCGGTCGCCAAGATGTATACGACCGCCAACGACTGCTACACCGCCGAGCGGCTGATCGTCGGTCAGGCTGCGGCGCGAAAGAATGGTATTCCGCTGGCCCATGCCGCCGCCGCCAGCTCGTCGCTGCCGGGAGTGATCGGCCCCACTCTGCTGGGCCAGCGCTATTGCATGGACGGCGGCATCTCGAGGACGTGGGCGCACACCGACGTCGTCGCCGGATCGAAGCGCGCGTTGGTCATCACGCTGACCAACGGCTACGAAGGCGCCCTGCTCAGCGGCATTCCGCATAACGTTCACGACGAGATGAAGGCCCTCGAGGCGACAGGGACGAAGGGCATGCTCATCATCGCGGGCACGCCGCCCGGGGTGAATCTTCTCGATCCGAAGCAGATCGAGCCGGCGCTCAAGGCCGGCTACGAACGGGCCAAGCTGGAAGCTCCCAAAATCAGGAGCTTCTGGGCCTGACGCCAGGCCTCCCTCTCCCAGTTAGCGTCCCGGTATTTTCACGACCACCTTGATGGCGTCCTCGATACGCTCGCGCGCGTACTTGATGGCGGTCGGCACCT
>CAVWKN010000029.1:0-117813 GCA_963755585.1 uncultured Alphaproteobacteria bacterium | reverse complement strand
CTTCGCCCAGCCACGTCGACCAGGCGTCGTCCTCCAGGATCGCCGGCATACGGGGATCATCCTCCCGGGACTTGATCGTGCGGCGGATGAGCTCGTTGGCCGGCACCGTCGCCATGACGCAGGCCAGCATGGCGGCGGGTAGATCGGAAATCTCGAACCGCCGCCACACGAAGGCGAAGCCGCGCGGCTGGCCGTCTCTTGGGTCGACCGTCCATTGCCGGGTTTCCGTCCTGCCGGACGGCTTGGCGACCTCTTCGCCTTCGTTGAATGTGCGGAAGACAACAATGCCGCGCTGACCGGCGTGGAAGGGCGTGCGGAACGGCTCCTTCGCCTCGATGGTTTCCGAGCGCGCGTGGATCGGCCGTGGCCGCCGCCAGTCCCTCGGGTCCGGGAACCCCCAGCGCATCCTGACCACGCGGCGCGCGCGCGTCTCGGCATCCCAAACGATGACCGGCAACGGAGCGCCAACGCGATAGGTGACGATCTCGTCGTTGCTGCCAACGTCGTCCCCTGGTCCCTCGCCTCCGCCGCGCTCTGTAAGCGGTTCGGAAAACGCGACGACTTCACTCCAGGATGCCAGGGCCGTGAATTTACCGCACATGGCGGAACGCTATCATCGTGCTGCGGCTTGATCAGCGATTGCTTTGAGCAAAGTTGGCATTTCGCCTGGGGCGTGTACCGATTAATTCCGGATGGCGCCGGACGTTGGGCCGACGTCCGCTTTGCAACGCACTTCGGACTCAGATGATGCCTTGGGCCAAGTCCGATTTTGACCCAAAGGCGACATTCCTGCTCAGCACCTCCGCTTTGATTGGACTACTTCACGTTGCAGGCGCGCCGCGACGCCCTCGCGTCCTCTTTCGCCGCTCTATGGACGCATTCAATAAAAAGACTTGCGGCAGGACTGCGTGTACAATTCTTGAGGGCTACGATTGCGACGGGCCGCCGCGCCGCCGGAATCCGAATTGGAAGGACCTTGAGAGAGTCGTCTTTGTTGCCGAAGCCCAGTACCGAGGCTGGAAGCATCGTCACAAATTGTGCGTCCGCGACCAGCCGAAGGCATAAATGAATTGAAAGGGTTGTGATGAGCGCAGGTGGCATTTGGGAACCGCTGTCGCGAAACACTTTTGGTACTCCTGCGCCATGCATTGTACCAGGCGGCGGCAGTATCCAGCGTTCGCCGGCGAGGTCGCCGAGCTTGAGCTTACGCGCCTTCGCCCATTTGCTCTGCCGGCTCGCAATCACCACGGTGTCATCATTGTACACAACTTCCGCTTCGAGGTCGTCCTCGTCGAACGGCTCCGGAATGCGGCCGATCAGCAGATCAATGCTTCGCTCGCGCAACTCGCGATAATGCAGCGTGCTCATGACAGTTTGCGCGACGTCGAGTCCGAACTCGCGGCTGCTCGAGCGAGAAACACTTGATGACAGCAGGCAAAAATCCGGCCGCGATGCTCTCAGTGCTGCCTATACGGAGGTCTCCGACGCTCGGGTCTGAGAGAAATGCGAGTTCCTCGACGCCCTGTTTGAGTTCGTCGAAAATAACCTGGCCGCGCGTGACGAGGGCGCGGCCGTGGGCCGTCGGCTCTATGCCGCTGCGACTACGGTCGAGCAGACGAAGCCCGAACCTATGCTCCATGTCCGAGATCGCCTTCGATACCGCTGGCTGCGATATCGCAAGTTCAGCCGCAGCCTTTGCCATGCTACCCCGCTGCACCACCGCGAGCAGAATATGCAGGTCTCGCAGCTTGAGATGACGTCCGACGCGATCGCTCCACTTCAAGACAGGTACCTATCAAACCAGTTATGTAACGTTCACGTATCAGAATTAGATATGTATGTCTCTATGGCGCATGGTCCGCATGTCACGAACAAAAGGCTTTCGGCTGGCCGAGGGTTCGGAGAGAGGCCCCTATTCGTGACCAACGCCTCAAATAAGGAGGTGTGACTCGAGCGTTGGATTCGAAACCAAGGCAGGACTGATCATCATGGTCTCCACCATTTGCTGCAGAGTGATTGCTATTGCACTATTTATTAGTGCCATTCTCACGGTCGCCACGCAGGCGCAGGAGATCAAAGTAACGCTCCTGGGTACCGGTAATCCACCGCCGGTGATGAACCGTTTCGGGCCGAGCACACTGGTGGAAGCCGGCGGACAGAAATTTCTCTTTGACGCAGGGCGCGGTGCGTTGCAACGCCTCCGCCAGATCGGCATTCGTTGGCAGGACGTAGGTGGTGTATTCCTCACGCACTTGCACTCAGATCACGTGGTTGGATTTCCAGATTTATGGCTGACGGGATGGCTTGTTTCTCGACGGGATGTTCCGCTCCAAGTATGGGGCCCAAGAGGGACAAAAAAAATGATGTCATACCTTGAGCAAGCGTACGATTACGACATCCGTATTCGGCCTTACGGCGATCAAATTTCACCGGACGGCGCCGTCTTGCTTGCCGAAGATATCGGGGAAGGAGTTGTCTACGAGAAGGAGGGCGTGAAGATAACGGCGTTTGAGGTGGATCACACGCCGGTGAAGCCGGCATTCGGCTACCGAATTGATCATGCGGGGCGCTCGGTCGTGCTGTCCGGGGATACACGTATCTCAGAAAATCTCATCCGATACTCCCAAGGCGTGGACGTGTTGATTTACAACGTGGCCGCGCCCGAAACTCTTCAGCGAGCTGGCTTATCCCCGGAGCGAGCTCAAAGTATAATTGCCCATCACACGACTGCCGTGGAGGCGGGCCAAGTGTTTTCGCGGACGAAGCCTAAATTAGCCGTGTATTCGCACATTGTGCTGCCGACCGCGACCGAGCAGGATCTGATACCGCCAACGCGAAGGACTTATTCTGGGCCGCTGGAGGTGGGCGAGGACTTGATGGTTATTGAAGTTGGCGAGAACGTGGAGGTTCGGCGGCCGGCCCGTACTTCGCCTTGATCATTTTAAATTCGCATCTCAGCATCTGCATTTGCTGAATAGCGCTGCAACTACAGGGTAAATTGGCTCAATTCTCAGCCAACTGATAATCAGGTTGGCGCCGCTTACCTTGGCTATCGGTGTTCGGCCGCTCCTATGATCTCCAGCGTCTAGCCGATGTCGCTTACTGGCACGTTTGAGACATGCCGGCGGACACCAAGGAAGTCTGTTGATCGGGGTAGAGCGGAAGTCACCGGCGAACCCCCAGAACGACGTGATTGACCCATATGCGACATTAGCCAGGTCAAAATATTGCACTGCGGCGGTCTGCTGCCGTGTTGAGAAGGGTGCCATCCTCGCCGCGAAAATGCTGAAGTCATGAAACTTGCCCGCCGCAAATTTCATCTGGCCGCGGGGGCCGCTGCGGCGCAAAACCTACGTCCGCATCGTTCGATGGTTGGCTACGCCGCTGACACCGACCGATACACATGTATGGAAAGATAAAATGAATCGACGCAGCATTCTGAGTCTCTCTGCAACAATCGCTTTGGGACTTGCCCTGTTTGGCATTACTGCCGGGAGTACCGCAAGAGCAGCTGAGATCAAGCTTCTATGCGCCGTGGCTTTGCACCCGGCAATTGACGTACTGATCCCGGACTTTGAAAAATCCTCAGGACACAAAGTAACGGTCGCCTACGGAAATGCGGGCGCTATCGCGGACCGTTTTCAAAAGGGTGAGGCCGCCGATCTTGTGATAAACGCTGCGCCACTGATGGACCAACTTCGAGCGCAAGGTACAGTCGTGGCCGGCGACCGCATCATCATCGCGAAGGTCGGTGTTAGTGCCTTTGTGCGCAAGGGTGCCGCGAAGCCCGACATCAGTTCGGTCAACGCCTTCAAACGCTCGATGTTGGCCGCAAGATCGATTACTTATCCTGATCCGGCCGGTGGGGGTGCCAGTGGCATCTACATGGTCAGCTTGCTCGAACGATTGGGCATCGCTGGGGAAATGAAACCCAAGACTAAGCTATCTCCGTCTGCGAAAGTGCTGTACGCAAGCGTTGCCAGCGGCGACGTTGAGATTGGATTCAATCAAATCAGCGAAGTCTTGGCTCAACCAACCGTCGAATTCGCTGGCCCGTTGCCGTCAGCGATTCAGAACTACACCCAGTTCGCCCCTGGCATTGTTACCGGCAGCAATCAGACTGACGCCGCAAGAGCGCTGGTCACGTTCCTTTCCTCGTCTGCCGCCCAGACCGTTCTAAAAGCAAAGGGTTTCGAATAAAGCGCGTGTGGCGTGCCCGCAAGGCTCGCCCCCGTTGGCGACTATTCGATAAATCCCGTTCGGCGAATCCCTCACTGGCCACTCTTCGAGTTGCCGCTGCGCTGCTCGCGCTCGCTGACGGGGTAATCAAGTGAGGAATTTGCCGCATCTGCTCACGTCGGCTTGTGACCCACAACGGACATACCGTTGCCGCGGTTAGGTCGGCAAAACCGAAATGTTATCGCCCGAGATCGCGTCGCCTAGTGAGATGATGCCGTCTGACAATATTTCGGCTCGTACTCCTCCTCGGTTGCTGTACGCCTCTTTGAACCCGCTCTTGTTGGCCGCTGCCGAGGGAATATGGCAAGGTCGGGTGGGTTCGATGCCGCGCAGCCTCACGTCACCAATACTAAATTCTCGTCCCAGCAACGCATATAGATCGGCACCTTCGACGACGATATTTCGTCGTGTCTCTTTCGGTTCGAAAGGCACTAATCCGCGTCGAGCCAATTCTTCATTTGCCGCTTCGATCGCTTCGCGCTCGATGATCGACGCGTGGCGGATCACTTGGCGCTTGGCTTGCGAATAAGAGCCTTGACCCGTGGCGTACCGGTCTCCGTCCAAGCCGCGACCTGCCAAAGCCCGCACCTCGGCGCAAGCTTTCATGGACTGACCGACGCCAGGGGAGATGAACAGACCCACGACCCTGCCCATACCACTCGCCCCCGACTCTTGAGCGGGTGTGATGGCCTTGCCAGCAGTTCTGCCTCCAGTCATTTGCTTGATTTCCGTCGCCCGAGCATTCGCCGATGGCAGTAACAACAACCGTTCGGAACCGCCTCGTCAAACTGTTATGTTTTTTGCGCCTGCAAGCGCGATTCGCGTCGATATGAAAGAATTCATCAGCGCTTCTCAGTCAACTCGCTTTGGCGCCCGCAAACTTTACCACCTTGCTCCATTTCTCCGTTTCATCAGCCACGAACTTTCCGAAATCGGCAGCGGAGCCGCCAAGCACTGTGCCGCCAAGGTCGGCAAACCGCGCCTTTATCTTGGGGTCGGCGAGGCCCGCGTTGATCTCGTTATTGAGCCTGTCGATGATCTCGCCGGGTGTGTTCCTAGGTGCGCCGACGCCGAACCAGCCGCTCGCCTCGTAACCCGGCAGGAACTCGTCCACGCTCGGGATGTCCGGCAACACGTCCGTGCGCGTCGGGCCGGTCACTGCCAGTGCGCGCAGTTTGCCGGACCGGATGTACTCAATCGACGCAGCCGAGGAGGCTGCCATGACTTGCACCTGTCCGCCGAGCAGGTCTGTGAGTGCCGGGGCCACACCACGATAGGGGACGTGAACCATGTTGACGCCGGCCATCATCTTGAACAACTCGCCGGCCACATGGGACCCGCTGCCGATGCCGCCCGAGGCCATGCTGAGTTTGCCCGGATTGGCCTTGGCGTAGGCGATTAACTCGGGAACGGACTTGGCCGGAACCGATGGATGAACCACCATGACGCTGGGCACGCGCATGATGCCGTCAACTGGCGCGACGTCGCGGATGAAATTGAAACTAAGCTTGTCGTAGAGCGTCGCGTTGATCGCGTTCGCCGCATTGACTAGCAGGAGCGTATGGCCGTCGGGGGGAGCACGCACGACAGCCTCGGTGCCGATATTGGTGCCGGCGCCCGACCGATTATCGATGATGAATGGCTGGCCCAGTCGCTCAGATAGCCATTGACCGATCAGGCGAGCACTGATCTCCGCGCCGCCGCCAGGCGGAAATGGCACGATCAGGCGCACCGGTCGCGATGGATAGGCTTGCGCCCAAGCGAAGCGCGACACGGCGAGCGCGGCAGCGCCCGCTGACAGCTGCAGAAATTGACGACGTGGAACCTGCATGGCGCTCCCCTCTTAATGCCAGGCTGGCGAGATGCACGGCACTTGGGTCACGGGCTGTTACGAGCCTTGGCCCAGATGATAGCGGGCACTCCCATCAACAGATAATATTGTTGTTTGATGATATCATATGTATTCCTATATGGGGAAAACCGTGCAGTTAAGCGATCGCATCGGCCGCCGGATGAAGCTGCAGGACCTGCACGTCCTCATGACGGTTGTGCAGGCCGGCAGCATGGGAAAGGCGGCGCGGCACCTGAATACCTCACAGCCGAACATTTCGAAATCGATTGCGGATCTGGAGGATGCGCTTGGCGTGCGCCTGCTCGATCGCCATCGCCAGGGCGTCGAGCCAACCAAATACGGCCGCGCGTTACTCGATTGCGGCGTGTCTGTATTCGACGACTTGCGGCAGGGCCTGAAGAACATCGAGTTCCTCGCCGACCCTGCGGCTGGAGAAGTGCGGATCGGAAGCACGTCCTTGGTGGCCGCGAGCTTCGTTTCTGCCGTCGTCGAGCGGCTCTGCCGGCGATATCCGCGCATCGTCTTTCATCTTGTGACCGCAGAGGCGGAGACGCTGCACCGTGAGCTGAGCGAGCGCAACGTCGATCTCCTGGTTGCACGGAGATTCGGCCGCATTGCAGACGAGCGACAAGGCTTTGATTTTCTCTTTGATGACTCGTTCGTCGTCGTGGCGGGCGCGCAACATCGATGGGCTCGGCGGCGTAGGATTGCACTTGCAGAGTTGGCGAATGAAGCATGGGTGCTACCACCGCCAGCAAGCGTGGTCGGATCGGTCGCAATGGAAGCCTTTCGTGCCAGCGGGCTCGATTATCCTCGCGTGACAGTGGTCAGCGTTCCTCCCGAGGTCCGGACCAGTCTCCTGGCGAGCGGGCGCTTTCTTACGATTGTTCCGGCTTCCGCATTGAGGTTTCCCACCGCGCGTCCGGAGCTCAAGGTCTTGCCGGTCACACTGCCAATGACCCGCGTGCCGGTCGGCATCGTCACCCTGAAGAATCCGCACGCTCAGTCCGGTCGCGAAGCTTTTCATCGACCACGCCCGTGACGTCGCAAGACCCTGGCGAAGGGAAAATAATAGACACATGTCGGCTTGTGGCCCAAATGGGAAGTGCTGACTGGCTCTGAAATTGTCTGCTTATTGGGGTAGAGCGGAAGTGATCGACGCACGGTCCGAATGACGCGAATGACCCACAACGGACATCGCGACGGAGGGTCAATCGAGGTGAAGACTTGCCGTCCGAATCACGCCGGCCCAGGTGTCGGTCTCGCGCACGATCAGGTTGCCGAAGGCATCCGCGCTGAGATCCGGCGCCTCGTACCCCATGGCGGCATAGCGCTCGCGCGTTACCGGTGATTTCAGGACCTCGGCGAGATCGGCCGCGAGTTGGGCGCGTACCGGCGCAGGTGCGGAGCGCGGTGCAAACAGGCCAGCCCAACCATTGACCTCGTAGCCCTTGAGCGCTGTCATCTCGGCCGTGCACGGCACGTCGGGATAGAGCTTGTCGCGCAGCGGCGCGGCTACTGCGATGAAGCGGATCTTGCCTGACCGCTCCATGCTGCCGGCGCTGGCGATGCTGCCAAGCGCCCAGTCGAGTTCCTTGTTGGAGACGGCGGTGTAAAGCTGGCCGAAATCGCGGTACGGCACGTGCGTCATCTGCGTGCCCGTCATCGCCTCCAGCCGCAACCCGCCGATATGACCGGGGCTGCCGATGAACCAGGAACCGTAGTTGATCTTGCCAGGCGCCGCCTTGGCCGCGGCGACGATATCGTCGAGCGTCCTGAAGGGGCTATCGGCCGCAACGGCGACGAAGAAGGTCGCGCGCAGGATCATGCCGAGCGGCGCGAAGTCGGCAGAAACATTGTACGGCAGGCTGTGGAAGGTCGAAGGATGCGTCGTGATGTGGCTGCTGTCGAGCTCGATCAGTTCGTAGCCGTCGGCGCTGCCCTGCTTGAAGGTTGCCACCGCGATGAACCCATTGCCGCCCGGCTTGTTGTCGACGATCACCGGCTGGTTCCACTTGCGCGACAGCTGGTCGGAGATCAGGCGCAGTGCCGCATCGGGACCGGCGCCCGGCGGAAACGGCGTGACGACGCGCACTGCCTTGCTCGGAAAAGTCTGCGCCAGGCCGCTCGACCCCGGCAGAGCAATGGCGGCGGTGCCGGCGCCAGCCAGAATCTTGAGTGCAAAACGTCGCTTCATGGTCGTCTCCTCGGTTAAGACGCGTGAACTGACGCTTGGGCTACCCCTTGAACTCCTCGATGTCGGGCACAGCGCCCCACATGCAAAACGACTTAGCAGCCATTGGAAATTGTCGCGGCTGGTAGTGCGCCTCTTCCTCGGGTCGGATGTGGCGCACACCAGTGGAATATTCGTAGACCATGCCGTCGGGGCCCTCGAAGTAGAGGAAGACTGCGCCCGAGCTCGGATGGCGGCCGGGTCCGAATACGATGGGCACGCCGTCGCGACGCAGCCGGTACCAGGCGCGCATGACGTCATCGATGCTCGCCACCTGATGGTTGATATGCTGCACGCCCGACCGCCCGGCCGGAAACAGTGCGACCTTGTGGTGCACAGTGTCGATGCGCAGCAGCGGTGCTGCGCCGATGCGATCGCTGACCCGCGCGCCCAGCACTCCGGTCCACACCCGCTCGTCGCGGCAGGCATCGGTTGTGCACAGTCCGACATGGCTGAAGCCGGTAATCCCCGCATCGCGCGCCGGCGTGTGGGGCGTCGCGCACTCGTTCGGACCCGCCACAAGGTCGATGCTGTTGCCCGAGAGGTCGCGCAAGTTGACGAAGGCCAGCACGCCGCGCCGCTCGCAGGCTAACGCCGAACCCGCGCGGACCTCGAGGCCCGCGTTGCTGAGTTCACCAGCGGCATGATCGAGTGCCGATGATCCGTCGAGCTCGAAGCCCACGGTCTGATCGGCCGGGTCGCCGTCGAAATAGACCAGTGTGTGCTCGCGCCGGTCGCTGCGGAAATAGCGCGATCCATCATCGGTTCTGGCTAGTTCCAGTCCGACCACCTGGCAGGTAAAGCGCGTCGCGGCGTCGAGGTCGCGGGTGCCGAGGCGAACGTAGCTTATGTCCCGGAGGTTGATCATTCCGGGCAGCATAAGATCAGCCTCGATATTCGTATAATGAAAAGATAGGATTTCGGATATGTCTAGAGGTAATGTCGGAAAATCCCCGTCGCCGCTGCGCCCGCTGTCGCGACAGGTCGATCTCAATCTGCTGGAGCTGTTCGAGAGCATCCACCGCACCCGCAACCTCACCGCGAGCGGTCGCGCGCTGGGTCTGTCGCAGCCGGCGGTCAGCCGTGGCCTGGCGCGGCTGCGCACCATGTACGACGACCAGCTGTTTGTCCGTCACCCACGCGGCGTGCAGCCGACGCCGTTTGCCGAGGGTCTGGCCGAGCCGGTGGCCTCGGCGCTCGCCATCGTGCGGGCGACCGTGGAGAAGCCGAGCTTCAATCCGGCCACGGCGCGGCGCAATTTCCGGATGGCGAGCAGCGACATCGGCGAGCGCTATTTCCTGCCGCGCCTCAGCCAGCACCTCGCTGCCGCCGCCCCGACGGTCACCGTCGAGGTCGTGCCGTTTCCCGAGGTTGACCTGGTGTCCGACCTCGGATCAGGCGAGCTCGATATCGCCGTCGGCTTCCTGCCGCCGCTCGGCAAGCAGGTGCACCGTCAGCGCCTGTTCCGCGAACGCTTCGTGTATGTCATGCGGCGCGGCCATCCGCTGGCGCGCCGGCCGCTCTCCATCGCCGAGCTACGCCGGACCCAGCACATAATGGTCAATCCGCCGGGCACGCCGCATCTCGCCGAGGTCGCCCGCGTACTGACGGGGTCCGTGCCCATCGCCCTGCAGGTGCGCAGCTTTCTGTGCGTAGGTCCGATCGTCAGCAGCGGTGATCTCGTAGCGGTGGTGCCGAGCAATCTCGCCGCGCTGGTCGCCGAGCATGTCGATATCGAGCTCGTCGATCCGCCCGTGAAGTTCAGGGGCTTCGACGTGGCAATGGCCTGGCACCGCCGGGTCCATCGCGATCCCGGCTCGGAATGGCTGCGCGAGGTGTTCGCCAGGCTCTTCGCGAAGGACGGATGAGGACCCACGCTCCTCTAGCAGTCGGCAGCCCCGACACGATTGTACTGGCGTCCGGAAATGGCACAAAGCCGACGTCATCTGGGTACGGAGATGTGTCCGCTTGCAGGGGGAAAGCGGACATGACGCAGACTGTGACCCGAAGCGGACATGGCGACCTCTCTACTCAGGCCACGGTAAAGGCCGCTTATGAATTCACGGCCCAGCCCAGGCTAGGGAACGGCCGCGGCGCGCTGGAACGCTGGCCGCGCAAGCAGGCGCTCACGATAGGCCGTGGCGCGTGGACCGAGCAGCGAGGCGAAGTCGGGCTTTCCCATAGTGTTGAGCGGATAGCCGACCGAAATGTCGGCAAGCGTCATCCGCCCCGCCACCAGGAAGTCACGACCCTCCAGCCGCTGCTCGAGTAGCTTTGCTCGCATCGAGAGCGAGTGGCGCGCGTCGGACAGCACGGCATCGATGCCGGCCTGCATCTCCGGCGTCTTGTTCCGGATGCGGCCGACGCGCGCCATCACCGAGAGCGGCGCCTGCAGAGTCGCCTCGCCGTACAAAAGCCATTGCACAAACTCCGGCCGCTCCGGCTCGTCCGGTGCCACGACCAGGTCGGAACCATGCCGGGCCGCGAGGTATTCGCAGATCGCCAGCGATTCGTAGATCGCTCGGTCGCCGTCGATCAGGGCGGGAAGCGTGCCGGCCGGATTGATCGCGAAATACTCGGGTTCCTGCAGCCGCGGCCGAACACCCAGAGACTTCACTTCGACCGTGGCGCCGATCTCCTCCAGCGTCCACAACACGCGGAGCGAGCGTGAGGTGGGCACGTGATAGAGCGTGGCCATCAGTCGAGCGTCTCCAGCAGCCGCGCGCAGAGATAGGAGCGCGGCATCAGTGGTGAATAGTAGATCTGCTCATAGGCGGCGTGCGAATAGCCGACCACATCGGCTGTAAGGATTGCCGCTAATCGGCGCTGCTCACGAGCCAATAATAGAACTCCTCCCACTTGGATTGTAGAAGGGCTCAACCGACAGGGCAACGACGCGGCCGACGTGGCTCGTCAATGTCGCTTATTGGCATCAAGCCGACGTCGTTTGAGCGCTGAGAGGTGTTCGCTTCCAGGGGGAAAGCGGACATGACGCGGGACTGGCTGTCATTTCCGAGTCTGACCCATAGCGGACCTGTCCCTCTTGCGGCAGTGAAGGTAGCTCCAAGATGATTCCGGATGACAGCCGCGTTCGGCGCGGTGGCGTTGAGGCTGGAACCCTCGGTCCGGATAAGCGACCATTCTTGCTGTCTGACGTTAGGTCCGCGTCAACCGCTCATCGATCATTGGCGAAAAGGCCTACAAATGCGCGTCGCATCCACTGTATGGCGGGATCCCGGTCATACCGCTCGTGCCAATGAATGCGAATGTCATACGAAGGTATCGGCACCGGCGGCGGCATCACCTTGATTGGTAAGCGCGACTGGAAGGCCTCCGCAAGCCGACCGGGCACGACCGCGAGAAGGTCGGAATCAGCGACGATCATTGGCAAGACAAGAAGTGCGGGAACACGTAGTGCGATCTTGCGGCGAATGCTGTGTCTTGCCAGAAAACGATCGAGGATGGCGTGTGCCATTCCCGTTGAATCGGCGATGGCGTGCTCGGTTTCCCGGAACGCCTTAAGGTTCATTCCACCCCGAAACAGCCGATGACCGGACCGCACGATGCACACGTAACGCTCGTGCAGCACCACAGTCTGCCGGAATCCGGCATTAAGGTTGTCAAAGAATCCTGCTGCAAAATCCACTTCACCCGAGCTCAGCATCGCTCCCGGGTCGTGCATAGGAATTGGCAGGATCCGCACTGTGACAGCAGGCGCCGCCTTCTTGAGAAACTTCAGCAACCGAGGCAGAAGGACGGCTTGTCCGACGTCATTCGTGAGGAACGTGAAGATCCGGCTCGTGGTCGCCGGGTCGAACTGATCCTTTGAGTTCAGCCCAGCCGCCAGGGCGTCCAAGGCTTCCCGAGCCGCCTGCCCTAGTCGCGCGCCGAAGGGCGTGGGCTGGAAACCGTCGCGGGCCCGAGTGAACAGCGGGTCTCCTAATTGTTCGCGAAGCCTTGCGAGTGCGTGGCTGGCCGCCGACTGGGAGACACCAACGCGCCGGGCGGCCTGCGATACGCTGCGCGTGCCCGAGAGCTCCGCGAGCAACCTGACCTGCGTCAGGTCGAAACCGTCCATATGAGCCATGCTCATAGTCTATATGAACGAGCTTCGATTGCTAGCGAGACGAGTGGTGGTACGGTTTGCACGTTGCGAGCTTTCAGACGCGACGTACCAAGCGGAGGCTATGATGAACAAGCGTTGGTTGTTGCGTTCGTGCGCAGTAGGCGCTTTTTTTCTTGGCTTCGGCCTGACCGTCACCGAAGCGGCAGCTCAACAGTGGCCTGAACGGCCTGTAAGCATCGTAACGCCCTTCAGCCCCGGGGTTTCGCCGGATGTGGCTGCGCGCATCTTGTCCGAAGGGCTTTCGAAGCGCTGGAAGCAGCCCGTCGTCGTGGAGAATCGGCCGGGTGCCGACACCATGATTGGCACTCAGGGCTTTATCGACAAGCGGGACAGTCACTCGTTGCTGTTCACGACGCACGCCACGTTCACAGTCGTGCCACTGCTCTATGAAAAGGTCTCGTACGATCCGGTGAAAGACGTAAGCCCAATTTCTTTGGCCGTTGAGGACTTCCTGGGCGTTGTCGTTGCGCCGAACCTGCCCGTGAACTCCCTTTCCGACTTCGTCGGCCTGGCGCGCGAGAAGCCCGGACAGATGAACTTTTTCGCGGTGCCAGGGGTGCCCTATCTTGCCTACTTGACGTTTCAGAAGCGTGCCGGGATCGAAACGACATTCGTCGGATACAGCAATCCTGGCGGTGCGATGAACGATATGGCTGAGGGCCGGATCCATATTGCCGTCCTGCCGCTCGCTATGACGCTGGGGTCCGTCCGGTCCGGCAGGATGAAGCTGATTGCCGTAACCAACGGCGCACGTACGCCGGTCGCCCCGGATGCCCCGAGCGTTCTTGAAGAAGGTTATCAGGAATTGTCGTTTGGCGGCCTGTTGGGAATGTTCGGCCCGAAGGATATGTCGCCGGCCTTGCGCAAGCAGATTGCAACAGATCTGAAGGCGGTGCTCGCCGATCCCGACACCAGAAAGCGGCTTCAAGATGTTGGCTTGGTTGCACGAGGCACAACACCGGAGGAATTCGCCAGTGAGCTCGATGCGCAGCGCGCCAAATGGTCGGCCGTTGCCCGCGAGAATAACATCAAGCCGCAGCAGCCCAAGTAATTCTTGGGTTCTGCAGGATCAATCTCGGCAATGGTGTCCATGAACAGTGACAGCGAAATTATCAGCCCGGACGAGATCATTCAGCTCGCGAATGGTTTCCGGGGCGCCAAGGCACTCATGAGTGCCGTTGAACTGGGCGTATTCTCGGCTCTCGCCGCAGGGCCGCTTGGGCTCGAGGCACTAAGGATACGGATCGGCATCGATACGCGGGGTGCACGCGATTTCCTCGATTCGCTTGTCGCACTTGGTCTGCTCGCACGGGATGCCGGGGGGCGCTATTCGAACACGTCGGCTGCAGATCAGTTCCTCGTGACGGGGAGCGCGACATATATCGGCGCTTGGTTCGACCATTTCCGCACCCACGAGTATCCGCATTGGCAGGATCTGACGAAGGCACTGCAGACCGGAAAGGCTCAATTCGGAGCCAGTTCGGCGGATCTGTATGCGGTGCTCTACGGGCAGGAAAAGGGTGTCGAAGCGTTCGCGCGTGCCATGAGCGGGGCAACAGTGCTCGTCGCCAGGCAGCTCGCCGCGGTTTTTCCCTGGAGACGCTACAGGACGCTGATCGACATCGGCACCGCTGAAGGTTGCCTGCCTGTGCAGATAGCCCTGAATCATCCGCACATCGGCGGCGGCGGCTTTGATTTGCCATCGCTGCAAGGACCCTTTGAGAGGTACGTGCGCGGCCACAGCCTGTCCGGCCGATTGCAGTTCCACGCCGGCGATTTTTTGATGGATCGTCTGCCGTCCGCTGACGTGCTGATCTTTGGTAGGGTGCTGCACAACTGGGATCTGCCGACGAAGCGAGTGCTGCTGGCCAAGGCGCACGAGGCGGTGGCACCTGGCGGCGTCCTCATCGTGTACGAGCGATTCATCGATGACGATCGGCAGTCGAGTGCGGCAGGACTTCTGGCAAGCCTCAACATGTTGGTGATGACATCGGGTGGGTTCGAGATTTCGGCAGCGGAGTGCACAGGCCTGATGAGGGAAGCGGGTTTTGACAGTTTGCAGACCTACACGCTTGGCGGGGACCAACGCATGGTCATCGGTTTCACGGCAAAATCGTAGCCGCAAGCAAGTCTTTTGCCTTAAAGCTGATCGTCCGCTTTTGGCACTAAGCCGACTTCATCTGGGCACAGAGAGGTGTCCGCTTTCAGCGGCAAAGCGGACATGATGCCGACAGGCTGTCATGTCAGTTCATGACCCAAACCGGACATGCCGAATGACGCAAGGTCACAGATTCAGCCTGGGCTCCTCTTGGCTAGCTTGGGAGGGCGATCGTTGGACGCCGTCGGCCGGTCGGCGAGCGCAGCACGCACCGTGTCTGCCATCGGGCTCCAAGTAAACCAACCCGAAAAAGCTCGAACGTCGGCGGACGCCCCATCCAGCCGGACCTGCTGCCCATGCAAGGCTTTGGACAGGCTCACGCGGCCCAGCCAAACTCGATAAAACGCCACGATATGCGCCGAGACGGTCACATCGACATCGAAGCCAGGGTTCCTGAGACAGACCGAAACGTCTGCGCTCTCGATCAAGAGCCAATAGCTCTGCCTCGGCCCGCCACCGAAGTTGAACTGGATCACCACGCGACGTTTCCCTATTGCCTCGATGCACACGCGGCGGCGCATCCACCACAGCAGGACGACGGGATCGAGCTCGTTCGGCCGCGGATCACCGAAAGCCCAACGCGCTCCCCATCCGCCGAAATGGTCGATGATCGTTTGCAGGTCGCGCCCGGCGGATGTCAGTCGGTATTCAGTCTGCTTGCCCCGTGATGCACCGCGCCGTTCCAGCACGCCGACCCGCTGCAACCGCCGTAGCCGTTCCGCAAGTAGCGTGCGGGACATGTGAGGAAGACCGCGCTCGAGTTCGTTGAAGTGATTAACGTCGGCAAGCAGCTCGCGGATGATGAGCACAGTCCAGCGGTCGGCAAGGATTTCCGCTGCTCGCGCCACAGGACAATATTGGCCGTAACGGTGCATGAAAAAGTGTATCACGCCGTGGCGGGATGCGCGCGCAAGTAGTCCGATCTTTGCACTAGTTTCGTGTTCGGCGAGCGGCCTACGCTGCGGCTTCGATTGCCATTGGCATCGACAAGCGGCGACGGGAGATGTCTCATGTCAAATGATGAACCTATCAGGCGCGACGTTCTTCTGACTCTCGCAACGGCACCGTTCGTCGCATGGCTTGCACAGGCAGGCGAGGCGCGCGCGCAAGTGGGCGTCAGTCCGGTCAAGGTGGATACCAAGGGCTTGGTCGCCAAAATCAAGTTCGAGGCGCCGCTTGAGGGGTTCCTCAAGGAGATAAACGGGAAGTACAAGCTCAGGGTCACCGAGTTGACGCTTGCTCCCGGTGGACATGTGGGCGAGCATAATCACGAGGGGCCGGGCATCCGCCAAGTCACCTCCGGCGACATGACTTACGTGTTGCCGGACAAGACGGTGGTTTACGGCCCGGGCGATTTCTTCTTCGAATCAGGCGACATCAACCACACCGTTTTTAACAAGACGGACGCACCCATGGTGCATGTGCTCTTCGAGATACTGCCGGTTAGTCTGAACGGCCCTTCGCTGATTCCGGTCAAGCATCACTAGAAGTTCGTTCGCCTCTGACGTGAGCGTCCCCATTGCGTCGATCCCGCGAGCGGGAACGCGATCTAGTAAGCGCAGGTGGAGTCTAGATCGAAGCTTGGTGTTTTCACCAGAAAGTAACTCCGGGAGGGGTCAATGCAGCGAACGACTAGATTGCCATTCTTCGCGTTGATTGCTGGGATCGCGTTTGCCATTGTTGGTGGTTGGCTCGCCAATGCCCAGCAGCAGACGATCAAGCGAACCGACCTTCTCAAAGTGGACCTGCCCGATATCAAGGGTAGTCAGATGAATATATGGATTGCCGATTGGGCACCTAGTGCGGATACCGGACGGCATATTCATCCAACACCGAGGTTTGTTTACGTGTTGGAAGGCGCCATTACTATGGAAATGGAAGGCAAACCTGCGCAAACATTCAAGGCAGGTCAGTCTTTCGTGGAAATGCCCAACATGGTTCACGCCGTCAAGAACACGAGCACTACCGAGCCAGCCAAAAGTTTGGCGTTCCAATACGCAGCCGAAGGCCAGGCGCTTCAAGTCAACGCCCCCTGATAGTGTTGCAAACTGCGGAAAGTAGGCCGTCCGTGGTGTCTGTCGAATGTCTGCTCTTGGCACGAAGCCGACGTCACCTGGGCCTGGAGGCGTGTCCGCTTCCCGGGGGAAAGCGGACATGGCGCGGATTGGCTGTCACTTCCGAGTCTGACCCAAAGCGGACCTGTTGCCGTTGGGTGCGCCGCATGAGACGCTGCTCGGTGTAGTGGCATTAGCGTATGGGCCGAGACACTGCCCCATTGGATTCTAAAGCAGGGACAGCAACATGGCCTCGATGATCTTTCGGAGAATGATGGGAATCGCACTATTTGCGATCGCCCTTGCTCCGGCAGCCGCCCAGGCGCAGGAAATCAAGGTCACACTCTTGGGCACGGGATGCCCTCCGGCCGTTATGGATCGGTTCGGGCCCAGCATCTTGGTCGAAGCTGGCGGCCAAAAATTCATCTTCGACGCAGGCCGTGGCGCTCTCCAGCGTCTCAACCAGATCAAAGTGCCTTGGCGGAATGTAAACGGCGTGTTTCTCACCCACTTACACTCAGACCACGTCGTCGGCTTCCCGGATCTGTGGCTAACCGGTTGGCTTACACCAGGGCGGGATCTGCCGCTACAGGTGTGGGGGCCGAGAGGGACGAAGCGTATGATGTCGCTTCTCGAGCAGGCATTCGAGTACGACATCCGAATTCGACTTTATGATGACCGGGCGGCACCAGACGGTGTTGTCATCCTCGCCGAGGACATCACAGAGGGGTTCATATACGAGAACAGCGGTGTGAAGATCACCGCGTTTGAAGTGGACCACACACCGGTGAAGCCGGCGTTTGGCTATCGCATCGATCATGCCGGTCGATCGGTCGTGCTCTCAGGAGACACCCGCACCTCCGAAAACCTCATGCGACACGCCCAGAACGTGGATCTGCTGATTCACGAAGTTGCGTCGCCTGAGACGTTTGTGCGCGCTGGAACCCCCCCGGAGTGGGCGAAGAGCATTGTCGCCCACCACGTCACTCCAGAGCAGGCGGGCGAGGTGTTCTCGCGGACGAAGCCTAAGCTGGCGGTGTATTCACACATCGTGTTGCCGACAGCCACCGAGCAGGATTTGATTCCGCCAACACGGAAGACCTACTCCGGTCCGTTGGAACTCGGCGAAGACCTGATGGTGATCGAGGTCGGTGAGAAGGTTGAGGTCCGAAGACCCACCAAGCCTTGAGCCCAGTCTGAACCCGCCGGTTGAAGTCTCCTCACAAGCGCTCATTCGGCATGCCTCTCGAACTGCGGTTCCAATCACCGGACGCCCATGGCTACCGGCCCATTTGCTCGCAGGTCCGTTGATGGCACAAATCGGCGGTTAGAGGCCGGGCAGAGCATGTCCGCTCTGCCCGGGTACTTCAGACATCAACTTGTTCCGCTATTGCCAGGGCGTCATCTACTTCGATGCCCAGGTATCTGACTGTGCTTTCGATCTTGGTGTGCCCAAGGAGAAGCTGAACGACCCTGAGATTTCCTGTCCGCCGATAGATCAGGGTAGCTTTCGTGCGTCGCAACGAATGCGTCCCAAACAGTCTCGGGTCCAGTCCAATGCCCCCGATCCACTCCGAAACAAGGCGAGCATATTGGCGGGTCGTCATATTGGTTTGGGGTCCACTGCGCGATGGACTGCAAGTTCAGGATCGTTGCTGCCCGCGATGCCAAGCAGCTCATAGACCGTGATTTCTGTCTTACGGCCCTTGACGGACGCCCGTCCAAGAGCATGCGCAACGATAAGGTCCGACACCTGGTCGTACACATTCTCGGAAATGCAGATAGAGGTGCCGAACTGCTTGTTCAGCCCTTCGATACGCGAAGCAACGTTCACCCCATCGCCCATCACGGTATAACTCAGCCTAGCACTGGAGCCAACATTGCCGACAACGACTGTGTCGCAATGGAGTCCGATGCGCACCCGCATCTGCTTGCGGCCTTCAGCGGCCCAGGTTGCATTGAGCCGCTCCATTCGGCGATGCGCCCTTAGCGCTGCCACACATGCACGAAATACGTGATCCTCCCCGGCGGTCGGTGCTCCCCACAAAGCCATCACGCAATCGCCGATGAACTTGTCGATCGTGCCGCCCTCTTCGGCCACGGCCGACGTCACCATCTCGAAGTAGTGCGACGTTTGCTCAGACAGTTCCCGCGGCGAAAGCTGCTCAGCAATGGCCGTGAAGCTCTCCACATCCGCGAAAAAGATCGTCATGAAGCGCGGTTCCACGCCAGGCGCTAGCGGCTGGCCGGAGCCGATCAGGTTGCGCACGATCCCGATGGGAGCAAACATTGCAAATGAACGAAGCGCATTGGCAAGCAGCCTCGTCGCGTGCTGCAGTTCTGCAATTTCCCTGATCCGGGATCGCGCCAGCATCTGCTCGCCGAACGACAAGGAGCGGATGCGCCTCATTGTATCGGCAACCATCTCGATCGGGCTCGATACACGCCCAGCCATGACGTATATGAGTGCACTCTCGATCACCACCAGCGCTAACATGAGCCAGATCAACAGCCGATTGGTGCGCTCGAGCTCGCCGACGAAATCGGCCGTCGGCGTCACGACCAGGACTTGCCAAATCTTTCCTGAACCCGTCGGAAAGTTGCTGAATAGCGCCACGTACTCCGTGCCCTCGGGCCCGAGCGTAAAGGTGAACCGGTCGGGGTGGCCGGCGGATCGCCGGCGGACAGCTTCGACAATCTGCGGATCGCCTGCGTCCGCCCAGTCAGTCACCTGCAGTCCATCGAGGCTCTGGGCCGCCTTTGTCGAATCCGGTTGTGCCAGAATCTTGCCGTGTTCGTCGGCAATGACGGTAATGCTGTTGGGGCTAGCTTTGCGCTTGGCAAGCAGCTCGGAGAGTCCCCGAAACGTGATGTGTGCCGATGCGACGCCGACAAAGTTCTCGTGCACCAGGATCGGATAACCCACTCCGATCACCGCATGGCCGGTGTCAGGGTTGATGAAGGAATCGGTGACGACGAGGTCAAGACTTTGGCGCACCAGCTGATACTGCGGCACGGTCGTGCGCAGATCGTTGTTGGCGGCGCCAATTGAATACCGGCTTAGAGGTGTGGCCCACGTCTCGTAGAAGGTGCGATGACGCTTCCTGTCGGCGCCGGCAGTAAAGTCATCTATGAAACTCATATGCCACTTGGCATTGGCTGGAATTCTGGCGTCACTGCGACGACGATCATCGTCTACGCGTGTCACTACCCGATGGAACCCGTTATCGAAGCTTGCATAAACAGCGTCAATCTGCGGAGCCGAGATCAACGCCTCATAGAGAAAGTTTGAACTTTCGTCGGACCGGAAGAACCCCGGCGTGGTCTCCTCCGCACCCGCCATTAGTCGCACGGCCTCGGCAACCGGCTGAAGAAGATGTTCGGACATTTCGCGCGCATCCTGGCTAGCGCCGTCGATGAAGCGGTTCGACAGCGCCGTCAGATTGTTCAAGTTCTCGTAAAAGCTGAAGCCAATCACAATCGCAAGCGCCGGCAGGATCAGCAGCGCGAAGACCAAGGTGATGATCGCCTGCAGCGTGACGCTGCCGCGCAGCCGAAACTTGATCCAAGCTCCAATCATTTGCCAGAAGAGCCTACGCTTGGGCGGCCGGTCGGTCTAGAAGGTTGGAATGCCCCTCGACAAGAGCCTCGGCTGTGTTGATGCCGGGTTCGAAACCATTCACTCGACTGCGTTGAAGGCGGCCATCCGTTGATTCCGGTTCTGCACCAAGCCGACACTAGCCGAGTGCAGCGGGATGTCCGCTTCCAAGGATAAAACGGGCATGACGCGGACTGGCTGTCACTTCCGAGTCTGACCCTTCTCAGACCTCCCAGCATGTCCGGTCCGCAAGCGCGACGACTGCTTTGCCCTCGAGAGCACACACCCGCGCTGGCTCGGGGAACGTCGGCTTTGGGCCAATTCCGGAACCCATCGAACCGTTAGCGCGCCGATCTCGCCTTTCCAGATCGAGAGCAATGGCATGAATTGCACCTGAGTGGTCATGGTGACACGCAAAGGCACGGACAAGCCAGGCAAGCGCGCGACCTGACGCCTCCCGGTTGCCGCCGTTGTGCCTACCAGCGGAGCCGGACGCCGACGTTGAGGGCGTGGTTGTCGGTGCCGGAGCCAATGTCGCCGTCGTAGCGCAGGTAGAGTTGCGTGGCCGCGGCCACGGTGGTGCTGGCCTGGAAGCCGATCACCGCCGCGTCGCGCTGCGGCGCGGCGCCGTAGACGGTGAAGTTGGCGGAGGGTGCTCCCGCGAACGCCGCGGTGATCGGCCGGGCGGTGTTGGCGTATTCATGCAGCCAGCCGAGCCGCAGCCCGAGGTCGAGCGTGCGCGTGTCGCCCAAACCGATGGCGCCGGCGAGCTCGGCGCCGAGCACCGTGCGCACCGACGTCGTCGTCTGCTGCTGGACGTTGAGGCTGAGCGAGGTGGCGCCCCATTCGTTGAATGCTGCCTGGTTGATGCTCGATGTCTGGAACCGCGCGAACGGCGTGACCGTCGCCTGCGCCGGCGCATACACGGGCACCTGATAGCCGAGCTCCGCCTGGGCCAGGAACTGGTTGGCGCCGGTGCTGCCGTTGGCCGTGCGCGGCTGCAGGCCGGGGACCGGGATCTGACGCTGCAGCTGGTTGTCGGCGTAGGCGTACCCCGCCAGCGCATCGAGGTAGAGGCCCCATTGGGTGAAGCTGCCGTAGGCCGCGACGCTGACCGAGTTCGACCAACCCTTGCCCTGGAAGCTGTCGACCCACTGCGTGCCGTTGGTGTAGCCGGCGCCAATACCGACCAGGAAGCTCGGCGTCAGGCGATAGTCGATGCCGGCCGCGCCGCCGCCCACGTTATAGGTGAACGTGTTCGAGTTGCCGTCGCCCTGCACCGAGCCCACGCCGCCCAGCGCGCTGCCCCACACGCTGAACGGGCTGGCGCCGTCGCAGGCGGCAACGTCGCAGGCCTCGGCCAGCGCCTGGCGCTGGCCGCTGCCCTGGCCGCCGCGCGCCAGCGCCATCTGCTGGCCCACCGCATTCATGAACAGGGCATTGTTGGCGACGTTGAACGTGCCGAAGTCGGCATAGGGCTGGCCACTGATCTGGTTGAGCGCCCATGGGCCCTGCGCGGTGTTGAGGCCGGCCAGGGCGCCGATCACGGTGGCGAAGTCGCCCGTTGCATTGGCGAAGGACCGGTCGAGCGCAGAACCGACCGCGCGCTGGTTCACCGTGTTGCCGCCGAAGCCCGAGAAGGCGTTGCCCTGCAACGCCAGCGTCAGGAACACGTTGTTGGGGTCGTACGACAGCGAGGGCGTCAGGAAGGCGAAGTTGCTGCTCACGCTCGAGTAGGTGCCCGTCCGCCCGCCCGCGGCATTGAGGATGGTGTAGGTCGTGCTGGTGCCGTAGCTGCCGGGCGCGGCGATCACCTGCACCGTGCCGCCATTGATCGTCGCCGTGCCCGTGGCGTTGACGCGATCGGCCTGGCCCTGGGCATTGGCCTCGACGACGTAGGTGCCGCCGGTCTGGCTGAAGTTGCCGTTGATGTTGAGCGTACCGATCGAATTGCCGGGCGCCAGGGTGGCGCCGTTGGACACCAGCCCGCCGATCGTGCCGCTGCCGCCCAGCATGCTGCCGCTGTTGAGCGTCACCGTGCTGGCAAGGCTGCCGTTCACCACCAGGGTGCTGGCGTTGACGGTGGTGGCGCCGGTGTAGGTGTTGTTGGCCGTGAGGTTCAGCACGCCGCCGCCCTGCAGGGTCATGCCGCCGGTACCCGACATGACGCCGCCGTAGGTTCCTGTGCCGGTCTGGTTGAAGGTCACCGCGGCGTTGTTGAGGATGTTGCCCTGCAGGCTCGTGCTGTTGCCGATCAGCACCCCGCCCAGCACCGACGTGCCGCCGCTGTAGCTGTTGGTGCCGGTCAGGGTGAACGCGCCGCCGCCCTGGATGGTGAGCCCGCCGGTGCCCGACATGCTGCCGGCATAGGTACCGTTGGCGGCCTGGTTGAAGGTCACCGCGGCATTGTTGAGGATGTTGCCCTGCAGGCTGGTCGTCGTGCCCTGCAGGATGCCGCCCGACACCGTCGTGCCGCCCGTGTAGCTGTTGGTGCCGGAGAGGATCAGTGTGCCCGCGCCGGTCTTGGTCACGCTGCCGTTGCCCGAGATCACACCGGCGTAGGAACTGTTGACGGCCTGGCCGAACGTGACGTTGGCACCGCCGCTCACGGACATAGGGCCGCCCAGGCTGCCGGTGTCGCCGGTGAACGCGAGCGTGCCGGCATTCACGGCCGTCGTGCCGCCGTACGTATTGTTGCCGGCGAGCGTCATCGTCCCCGCGCCGGCCTTCGTCAGGCCGCCGGTGCCGGAGATGACGCCAGAAAAGCTCGTGTCCGTATTGTTGCCGCCAACCGTCAGTGTGCCCGAGCCCAGCGTGACGCTGCCGGCGCCGGCCAGCGAACCGACCGCCTGGCTGAAGTTGTTGAGATCGAGGGTGTGGCCGGCGGCCACCGTGTGGGCGCTGCTGGAGGAGAACGCATTGACGGCGCCGGCCTTGAGCGTTCCGTCGTTGATCGCCGTGGCGCCGGCGTAGGTGCTGGCCCCGGAGAGCGTCAGCGTGCCGGTGCCCTGCTTGGTGACGCCGCCGCCGCCGGTGATATTGCCCGCCAGTGTGACGTCGTTGCCGTTGGTGTCGAGGGTGCCGGTCCCGTTGAGCACGATCGCATTGTTGAGGCTGAGTGCCGCCGCCGCCTGCAGGGTGCCGCCGTTGAAGGTGAGCGTGCTGCCCGCGCCCAGGCTGGCGGCGCCGCCCACCGCCAGCGTGCCCTGCGTGATCGTCCACGGCGTCGCCTGGCCGGGCGTGCCGGTCAGGGTCCAGGTGCTCGTGCCGGTCTTCTCGAACTGCCCGAAGTTGCGGAACTGTGCCGCCGATCCGATCAGGCCGACGTTGAGGCTCGCGTTGGTGCCGCCGCCCAGCCGCAAGGTGTCGGCGGCGCTGAAGGCCACCACGTTGCCGGTGATCGTCGAGCCGGCCCGCAGCTCGAGGACGTTGGTGCCGCCGGTGAAGGTGATGGCGTTGGCGGGCGTGGCGCTCGAACCGCGGGTGATCGAGCCGCTGTTGATGACCGTCGTGCTGGACGCGCTGATGCCGGCACCGCCGTTGCCACCCGGCGCGTCGGCACCTCCGGCGATCGAGCCGGTGGTCGTGTTGGTGATCGTCAGGCCCGCGCCGCTGATGCCGGCGCCGCCGCTGCCGCCGGTGCCGCCTCCCGCCTCCACCGCCGATCCCGCCGCCGGTGATCGGGGGCAGCCGCGCCGCTGATCCGGCGCCACTACTGTTGATTGTCGCCGAACCGCTATCCCGCGCCGCCGCTGGCGCCGACACCTTCCCGCCACGCCGCCGTCGATCGTGCCTGTATTGTCGATTCCGAGGTTCGTGCCGCTGACTCCGGCGCCGCCGCTGCCGACGCCCTGGGCTGGCGCCGCCGGCACCGCCGCCGATCGAACCGCTGCTGGCGAGCGTGGAACCGGGCGGGCCGAAGGCGATGCCGATGCCGCCGCTGCCGCCGAAGGCACCGCTGCCGCCGATGCCGCCACTGACAATGCCCGAACTGGTGAAGGCGCCCGAGCCGGTGACGGCCGCGCCATAGCCGCCCGCGCCGCCGCCGGCAGTCACGCCGCCGTTGCCACCGTTGCCGCCGTTTGTCGCGCCGATGGTGCCGGGCCCCGAAACGACTTCGCCGTGCGCGCCGCCGCCCCCGCCGCCTTCGGTGCCGCCGACGCTCTGGCCGGGTGCCCCGGGACTCGTTCCGCCCGAACCGCCCGGGCCAGCGACGCCGTTACCACCGTTGCCGCCCACCACGCCGGCCCCACCGCCGCCGCCGCCAAGGATCGCGCTGGCCGTGCCGGGGCTGCCGGCCCCGCCGAGCGAATCGGCGCCGCCCGCCACGAGGGCCCCACCGCCGCCGCCGCCAGTGCCCTGGCCGCCGTCCGCCAGGGAAGATGACGATACGGCAACCACGACGATCGGCGTCAGGCAGGTGGTGGCCAGCAGAGCCGCGGCAAGGCGGCTCGTCGTTCCGAGACGGCTCACGCGTCGCCGAGATGAAGTCGATGCATGGCGACGCCTATCTCCCTGTATTCATTGCTGCAGACAATTCTACGAAATGCGGCCGCGCTTCAAGATCAAACGACACACATCTGTCGCCGTCCTCCGCTTGCCCTGACGAAGCGGACCGGCAAATCCGCCGGAACTAACGACACGGAAGCTGCAGATGCATCTCTATCATCTTGCGCCCCTGCGCCTCGGCGCCGGCAGCGTCATCGAGCCGGGAAACTTCGGCCGCCTCCTCGGCCGCTATATGCCTTCGGAGAAGCGGGCGTTCGGCAATGCGTGGATGCTCTCGCGCGAGCTCATCTTCGAGCAGGTACGACCGCGTGACTTGCCGTCGCGCCTGTCCTGCTGCTTCGCCCTGCCCACGTTGCGGGACGTGGAGTGCTATCGCGCGCTCGTCGATCCCAACTTCCAGCAGGTGCTTCATGAGGTCGCCATCGTCGATGAAAGCCTGGCGCAGCATCGCGGGGCGCGCTCGTTCGTGACCATGCAGGATGACGTGGTGTTCCTCGGGACCACACAATCGAAGGCCGACAAGTACTGGGCAGGAGACCCCGGCGAGCCGGAGCAAGGCTACGAGATTCTCTACAAACTCCAGCCTCGGGGTGATGAAGGCATTGGAGTGACGCACGGCTCCTGCCAGGTCACGCGCGCACCGGCGTTGCGGGCATGAACTGTCGTCGAATTCCTTGAGTTGCCCGTCGATCCAACCGCAACAGAGCGCGACGTCGAGCGGGCCTTTGTGCGCGGGCGCTTTTCTGGTCGCTGACTTCCTGAAAAACCGTAACCACAGCCGGGGAGAATGCGTATGGTTTGTCTGCAACCATTTTTCGAAGGCCGCTTCAGAAGCGAAACTTCGTACTGGCAGCTCGGTTCCGGCTTCCTTGCTCATACATTCGAATCGTGCTCCCGGGTGCCCCGAAAGTCTTCAGGAAGAGCTTCGCCCCTATCGCAATCGCCTCGTCGAATGATCCGGCTGTCCATGCATTCCGCCCTAAAACTATTGTTAGCTCCGGCCCGAAACTCCGATTAGCATACCGTTCGGAAATGAAGGGGAGATCATAATGGCCAAGCGCCGTCGGTCGCTGCGTAACCTCGCCAGGCTGTTGCCGTCCGGTGCAGCCGGTCTGTCGCTGAGCCTGGCCTACGCCGATGCATCGGCGACAGCGCTCTCCGAGGCCACGGCGAAGGCGCCCGATTCGGTGGCCGGGTCGGTGAAGGATCGCCTGCAGGCGATTCGCGGCGACGTCTCCAGCGCGCTCGAGCAATACGCCGCGGACGGCGCGCCGTTCGTCGCCGTCGATCCCGATACGCGCCTTGCCTGGTGGGGCAATGGCGGCTGGCGCAACGGCGGTTGGGGCAACGGCGGCTGGCGCAACGGCGGCTGGGGCAACGGCGGTTGGCACAACTGGGGCAACGGTTGGCATAACTGGTAGGCCGCACTTGCCCAGCGCGCGTCGTCTCTCAACGCCGTCAACGAGGATGCCATGACCCGATCCAAGCTTTTCGCCCTCACCGTCCTGCTGGCCGCTTCCGTGCTGAGCGCGCCGTCGCAGGGCCAGCAACCGCCGGCCGCCGGCGCCCCCCGGCCGCCCGCCGCAGGCGCACCGCCGGCCGCGGGCGCACCGGCCGCCACGGGTGCCCCGCAAGCCGGCCAACCCGGTTATGGGCAGCCAGGCGCCCCGTCCGCCGAAGGACAGCCGGCCGACGGCCCGCCGTGGCCGGTCCTCGTGGTGACCAGCGTCGAGACGCTGCGCTCGCACATCAAGGGCCACCTCGAGATCATCCGCGTGCGCGGCCTGGTGACGTCGGGCTCGTGGACCGAACCGCATCTGCTGCCGATCACGCAGGGTCCGCCGATCGACGGCGTGCTCGACCTCATCTTCCAGGCGCACTCGCCGTCCGGCGCCCAGCCGCTCGGCCCCTTCATGCCGGTCGAGGCGATCCTGCCGATGGAGACCGGCAGTCCCTACAAGGCCGTGCGGGTGCGCGGCAGCACCAACGCGGTGACGCTGAAGACGATCCCGGGCTACATCGAGGCGCCGGGCTACGAGGAAGGCAAGACGGCCAAGGAAGACTGCGCCAAGTGCGTCGGCAAGTACTTCGTCGCCAAGGGCGCCAACCCGCCGGCCGGCATCGCGGCCGACCAGATCGTGCGCGAGGCCGACCTGCCGTGGGTGCTGCGCGTCATCAAGCCGGACGACGGCCTGCCGAGCTACACCTTCAATCCCAACCGGCTGACGCTGGTGCTGGCGGACGACGGCCGCATCGTCGACGCGGCGTGGGACTGACCCCTCGGGCGGCGTAGGACGCCGCCAAGTCGATCCCGGCCCAGAGCGGAATGAGATGAGGTGGAACCGCCTGCGGTTCCACCTCATCTCATTTGCGCGCACCGGTGTCGCGGAAACATCAGTCTCGTGCGACGTCTGCGGAATGGCTCTATTGAACCATTCCCTATCCGGGTAAAGGACGAAGGATGAGCGCCGACCCTATCGAGATACGTCGCCTCACACAGGAGGACGCAGCGGATGCCGTCCTCTATCGAGACATTCGACTGGAAGCCCTCCAGGCCAACCCGGAAGCGTTCGGCAGCACCTTCGAGGTGGAAAATGCCCTGCCGCTGACTTCGTTCTCGGATCGGCTCGGCAGTTCCACGGTGCTCGGCGCGTTCCGCGACACAGAGCTGGTCGGCATTGCCGGCTTCGTTGTCCAACAGGGCCAGAAAGAAGCGCACAAAGGCACACTGTGGGGCATGTACGTTCGACCTGCCGCACGGAATGCCAAGGTCGGTCGACGGCTGGTCGAAGCGGTATGCGATCACGCCCGTCAACAGGTCGAGCTGATCCAGCTCAGCGTGGTGCTGGACAATGAAGCGGCGCGGACTCTCTACGCGAGATCGGGGTTCCTGGAGTACGGCGTGGAGAAGAACGCCCTGAAGCAGGCTGGCCGCTACTACGACGAGGTTCTCATGGCCAAGGATCTCTTGCGGCAATCAAACTAGGATACGTCTCTTGACCACCTCGTCGCCGTGTGTTGTGGACGTTGCCCCGCGCGCCGAACACCTTACTGTGGCTGCATGATTTCTCGCCGGAATGTCATCGCGGGCCTGGCTGCTGCAGCGACAACGGGATGCAGCGCACCCAGGCGCCCCGTCAGGCCTCCGTGGCGCCGGATCAGTATCCGCAAACGCCGTCCCCTCAAACTCCGCCGCCTGAATATCCGATCGCGCCGGCGCCGCCCGGTCGCACAGCCCAGGGACTGGATGCGGTCATCGACATCAGTGCGCACACCACTTTCTGCGATTTCCGGCTGGTACGCGCGAGCAACATCCTCGCCGTCATCCACAAGGCGAGCGAAGGCGACTTCTTTGCCGACCCCCTGTGTGCCGAGCGACGGCCGCAGGCCGAGGCAGCAGGACTGCTGTGGGGCACCTATCATTTCGGCAAGGGCGATTCATCCGGCGCGCAGCAGGCAGCCTTCTTCCTGGAGTCTTCCCGTCCCGGCCCACGGACTCTCCTCGCCCTGGATCTCGAGCCCAATGAAGGCGATCCCTCGAACTCCATGACGCGGGAACAGGCCGAGGCGTTCGTGCAGGCGGTGGCCAGCGCAACGGGCCGGTTGCCGCTCGTCTACGTGCATCCGACCTGGGCCAACGGCGGCGCCGGGATCACGCCCGACTCGATCCTCGCGCGCTGCGGCCTCTGGGTCGTCGACTACCATGCATCGCCTACGATCCCGCGGGCCTGGGCAACGAGCGGTTGGCGGCTCTGGCAATATGCCAGCGACGACTATGCGGGTCGCCGCGCCCGCGGCCGCAACAGAATCATCCAGGGTGTGGACCGCTGCGATCGCAACTTGTTCAATGGCGACGCGGCTGCGCTCCACCAGTTCTGGAATGCCGGCGCCTGATCGACCGTAATGGTGCTCCGGGGCGGCGCTTCGAGCTGTCGGAAAACGCCGTCGCGACGGGAGCGAATGTCCGCTTCGGGTCAATCGCGCCGTCCGTGATGTCCGTTGCATGTCCGGTCTACCCCAGACAGCAGACACCTTCGGACCCTGTCGGCACTTCATATTTGTGGCCGGCGCGAGGAGCCGAAGTGACAGCCTGTCGATGTCGCTCTAGCGCCGCGGCGTCCTTCCGCGGATGCGGTCGAAGCCCTGCTTGATCGCGGCGAAGCGTCTCTCGATGATGGGCTCGTGCTCGGTGTCGGTGAAGATGTAGGGCCAGTCATTTTCGATGGCCTCGCGAACCAGTTCGCCGACATAAAGCGGATCGATGCCATTGTTGGTCCGGTGCTGGAATGCCTTGATGGCATCGGCGACCGGTCCTTCTGTCGGCGGCAGACTGGCGATCTTCCCGGCGAACCGCGGCGGCACGTTGCGACCTGAATTTACGATCTGCGTGCGGACGACGCCCGGACACAACACGGATACCCCGATTTTCCGCGGCGCGAGCGCCTTGCGCAGTCCTTCGGACAGAGCCACCACGCCATATTTGCTCACGTCATACTGCGGACTTCCTCCGGCAATCAGCCCGAAGACGGACGCCGTGGAAACAATCTGGCCTCCTTCGCCGTGCGCCTCGATCAGCGGACCGAAAATCTCGATGCCCCAGATCACCGCCATCAGATTGACGCCGAGAACCCAATCCCAACCTGCATCTGTCCAATGACCATAACCCCGGCCGCCGGCGACCCCCGCATTGTTGACGAGAATATGGACCTTGCCGTAGCGCGCGACGGTGGCGTCCGCTGCGGCCTGGAGTTCTGCCTTGAGTGAGACATCCGCTCGCACGCCGTCAACGTCGGCGTTGGTAAGTTTCAATTTCTCTACCGCCGTTGCCAACGCCTCTTCCTCGATGTCGCATAACATGACCTTCACCCCCGCCTGCGACAGCGCCGTGGCGATCCCTAATCCGATGCCTGATGCTGCTCCGGTGACGAAGGCTGTCCGTCCGGTAAGGTCTTGCATGTGCGTGTTTCCGCTGCTTTTGCAATTGGCCTTGGTAGATACCACGGGTTCGGTGAGTCGCGCCCCACCGCCACAGCCGCATGAACGAGTGCTCGCCCGGCCGGCGCGAGGCGTCAACAGGAAGCCGGCCGGAATCGCCTCACCAGCTGAGGCGCATGCCGACATTGAGGGTGTGGTTGTCGGTGCCGGTGCCGATGGCGCCGTCGTAGCGGAGATAGATCGAGGTCGCGGCGGCGACGAAGGTGCTGGCCTGGAAGCCGATGACCGCCGCGTCGCGCTGCGGCGTGGCGCCATAGACGGTGAAGGCGTTGGACGGCGCGCCGGCGAACGCCGCCGTGATCGGCCGGCCGGTGTCGGCGAACTCGTGCTGCCAGCCCAGCCGAAGCGCCAGGTCGAGCGTGCGGGTGTCGCCGAGGCCGACCGCGCCGGCGAGCTCGGCGCCGAACGTGCTGCGGAGCGACGTCGTCGTCTGCTGGGCCACGTTGAGGTCGAGCGAACCGGCGCTGCCCCATTCGCTGAAGCCGCTCTGGTTCACCGACATGACCTGGAAGCGGCCGAACGGTGTGATGCTGGCGAAGGCCGGCGCGTAGATGCCGATCTTGTAGCCGGATTCGACCTGGCCGAGGAACTGGTTGGCGCCGGTGCTGCCGTTGGCGGTGCGCGGCTGCAGGCCCGCGATCATGATCTGGCGCTGCATCTGGTTGCCCGACCAGGCATAGCCCGCCAGAGCGTCGGTGTAGAAAGCCGCCTGCGTGAACGAGCCATAGGCCGTGACGCTCACGCTGTCGGACCAGCCGCGGCCCATGAAGCTGTCGACCCATTGCGTGGCCGAGGTGTAGCCGACGCCGAGGCCCACCAGGAAGCGCGGGTCGAGGCGATAGTCGATGCCGGCCGCGGCGCCGCCGACATTGTAGGTGAAGGTCGAGGAGTTGCCGTTGCCGGCGACATTGCCCAGCCCGCCGATCGCGCTCGCCCAGGCGCCCCACGGGCCCACCGCATCGCAGCTCTCGACCTCGCAGGCCTGGGCCAGCGCCTGGCGCTGACCGCCGGCCGCGGCGCTGCCGCGCGCCAGGGCCATCTGCTGGCCGACCGCATTCATGAACAGCATGCCGCTCTGCACGTTCAGCGTGCCGAAATCGGCATATTGCTGGCCGCTGATGGCGTTGAGCGCCGCCGGGCCCTGGGTGTTGCTGAGCAGGCTCAACGCGTTCAGCACCGTGTTGAGATCGCCGGTCGCCGAGGCGTTCACCTGATCGAGCACCGTGCCGACCGCATACTGGTTGGGTGTCTGCGCGCCGGCGGCGAAGGCGCTGGTCGACTGGAACAGGTTCAGGAAGACGTTGTTGGCGTTGTAGGCGAGCGTGGGCGTCAGGAAGGCGAAGTTGCTGGTGACGCCTGAGTAGACGCCGCTGACGCCGCCGTTGGCGCTCAGGATGGTGTAGGTGGTGTTGCGCGCGTAAGTGCCCGGCTGGGCCAGCACCTGCACCGCGCCGCCGAGCGTGGCCGTGCCGCCGACGTTGATCTTGTCGCTCTGGCCGGCGGCGTTGACCTCGACCTGGTAGGTGCTGCCGCCGCCTTGCACGAAGTTGCCGCTGACGTTGAGCGTGCCGATCGAATTGCCGGGCGCCACCGTGCCACCATTCACCACCAGGCCGCCGACGGTGCCGGTGCCGCGCAGCAGGCCGCCGCCGTTCACCATGACGTTGCTCGCCAGGCTGCCGTTCACCGCCAGGGTGCCGGCATTGACCGTCGCCCCGCCGGTGAAGGTGCTGGCGCCGGTGAGGGTCAGGAGGCCGCTGCCCTGCTTGACGAAGGCGCCGCTGCCGGAGATCGCGGCGGCGAGCGTCGTGCTGCCGGCATCGCCCGCCGTCAAGGTGCCGCTGCCCAGCATGATGGCGCCGCCGGTGCCCGACAGGGCAGCCACCGTCTGATTGTTGTTGTTGAGGTTGAAGACACCGCCATTGACGGTGAGCGCGCCGGTCGCGGCGAGCGAGGCGCCGGCGCCCAGCTGCAGCATGCCGGCATTCACCACCGTGCCGCCGGTGTAGGTGTTGCTGGCGGTGAGCGTCGTCGTGCCGGCGCCGAGCTGCTGCACCGCGCCGCTGCCGGAGATCACGCCGGCGAAGCTCTGCGCATTCGACCAGTTGAAGGCCAGCGTGCCGTTGTTCGTGACGTTGCCCGCGATCGTCCCGGTGGTGCCGCCGTTGCCGAGCTGCAGGGTGCCGCCGCCGATCGTGGTGCCGCCCGTGTAGGTGTTGGTGCCGGTCAGGATCAGCGTGCCCGAGCCCAGCTTGCCGAGCGTGCCGGCGCCGGAAATATTGGCGGCCAGGCTCAGCGTGTCGGTGAAGTTGGCGACGATCTGGCCGTCATTGGCGATCGCGGGCGTCACGATCGCGCCGGAGAGCCCGCCGGTGCCGAGATTGAGCGTGCTGCCCGCGAAGATGGCCGTGGATGCCAGTGAATTGACGACGGCGCCGTCGGCGACGGTGAGCGTTCCGACACTGGGGCTGCCGCAGCCGCAGCCGGGACCGCCGATCTCGAGCCCATTCGACACGTTCAGGACCGAGCCGGAGCCGGTCACCGTCACCAGCGAGGTTCCGGTCGATGCCATCGCCGACCGTCATCAGTCCGTTCACGTTCACCGCACCGCCGTTGGCGATCGTGAGCGTGCCCGCCCCGGAGGTGGTGCCGCCGCCGACCGCAAGCGTCACCCCGAAGCCCGGGTCGCCGACATTCCAGATCGAGCCGGGACCGGTCACGGTCACGCTGGGCTGACCGGTCGGGTCAAACGGAAAGGCGTCGATTTCCGCCCCGGCCTGGCTGTTGAGCATGCCGCCATTGCTGATCACCAGCGACGCCGTCTGCCCGAAGATGCCGATGCCGGTGGGGCCGCCGGTCACGGTCACGCTGGAGCCCGGGCCGGAGATCAGCATGTTGCTCGCGACCAGGAGAGCGGCGGGTGTTGACAGTGACCCGATCTGCAGCCTGCCGCCGTTGATCACCGACAGCGTGCCGCCTTCGACCTGTACACCGCCCAGGCCACCGCCGGCGACGGTGAGCGAACCGCCGCTGATCGTGAGGCCGCCGGTAAAGCAGCTGCACAGGTCGAGATCGCCGCCAATGGTACCGATGTTGCCGCCGTTGCTGGCGCCGGTGAGCGTCAGGGTCGTTCCGGCGGTATCGAGTTCGAGCGAGCCCGCGCCCGAGAAGCTCCCGGAGAACGTCGTGCTGGTGCCGCTGGCGATGAACAGGATCGTGCTGGGGTCGGTCGGCCCGAGGCTGACCGAGCCGCCGCCGGCAAGCGCGCCGATTTGGGCCGACACGCCATCCGCGAGCGCCAGCGTTGCGCCCGCGTTGACGTTGAAGGCCGGGTTGAAAGCGGAAGCGTTCGTGGTGCCATTGCCACCGGGATCATTGATCGTGAAGGTCGCGGCGTTGCCGATGGTGAATGAATAGGCCGGCGCGGCGGCGGTGAAATTGAGCGTGTTGATCGACGTCGTGTTCGAGATGGTGACCGAGGTGGGCGCACCATTGTTGGTGAACGTCGCAATCCCGCTCGGCTGGCCGGGGTTCCAGTTGGTGCCCGTCGTCCACTCGTTGCCGGGGCCCGTCCAGGTGGCGTCCTGGGCATGCGCGGTGCCGATGAGCGACGGTGCAAACCAGATTGTCGAAAGCAGCGCAGCCGAAAGCTGCGCCCTACGCCGCCCACGATGATTCATCACGCGTTCCCAAGCCCGTCTCAACTCCCCGTGCGGAGCTTACACGACAAAGACCGGCATGTGACAAGATGAGATGCGGCAAATATCCATTGCCATCTCAATGCAGTTTTTTCTAGGCGCCGCCGCGCAGGCCGCGAACCACGAACGCGTTGAGCCGCTTGGCAAACGCGGCGGGATCGGCCGGCACCTCGCCGTCGAGGATGTGGGCCTGGTCGAGCAGCAGGGCCGCGATGTCGGCGACGTCGCGTCTCGCGCTTCTCGGCCGCCGCGGTGGCCAGCGCCTTGACGAGATCGTGGCCCATGTTGAGCTCGAGGATGGGCTTGGCGGCGCTGCCGCGATTCTGGCGCGCCAGCAGGCGCTCGAGCTCGCGGTCGCGACCCTGGGCGCTGGCCACGAGACAGGCCGCACTGTCGGTCAGCCGTTGCGAGGCGCGCACCTCGGAGACCTTGTCGGCCAACGCCTCCTTGACGGCGCTGATGACGGACGCGTCGCCTTCGGCATCCGCCGGGGGCGCCGCCTTCTCTTCGAGGAGCGGCACCAGCGCGAAATCGACGTCGCCCTGGCTCAGCGACTTGAGCGGCTTGCCCTCGAATTCCTGCGGCATCATCGTCCAGAAGGCGTCGATCGGATCGGTCAGCAGCAGGACCTCGATGCCGCGCGCGCGGGCCGCCTCGAGCTTGGGATTGGATTTCACCCGCTCGGCGCTCTCGCCCACCAGATAGTAGATCTCGGTCTGGTTGGGCTTGAGGTCGGCGACATACTGCTTGAGCGAGCGCAGCTCACCGGCCGTCGTGGCAAAGCGCGTGAGCGCCAGAAGCGCGCCGCGGCGCTCCTGGTCCTCGTACAGGCCCTCCTTCAGCACCGGGCCGAAGGCGCTCCAGACCTTGGCGTAGGTCTCGGCCTCCTTGTCGGCGGTGCTTTCCAGCTCGCCGATCACCCGCGTGGTGAGGCCGTTCCTGATCTGCGTCACCTGCGGATTGTTCTGCAGCATCTCGCGCGAGATGTTGAGCGGCAGGTCCTCGCTGTCGACGACGCCGCGCACGAAGCGCAGCCAGGGCGGCAGCAGGTCGGCATCGTCGGTGATGAAGACGCGCCGGACATAGAGCTTCACCCGGCCCTTGCGGTTGGGATCGCCGAGGTCGAACGGCGGCGTCGACGGCACGAACAGCAGCACGGCATAGGACTGCCGGCCCTCGACCTTGTAATGGAGCGTGAGCGCCGGCTCGTCGAAGGCCATGGCGATCGAGCGGTAGGCCTGCGTGTAGTCCTCCGGCTTGACCTCGGACTTCGACCGCTGCCACAGGGCGCTGGCGGCATTGACCTGGCGCGCCTCGCCCTTCTCGTCGACCAGCTCGATGGGGAAGAGGATGTGATCGGAATAGGTCCGCACCAGGCGCTCGAGCTCGAACGGCTCGAGATATTTCTGGGCATCCTCCTTGAGATGCAGCCGGACCTCGGTGCCGCGCGGCACGCGGGCCGCCTGCTCTTCGCTCGGCCGGCGCCAGCTCGAACCCGGCGCCGCCCGACGACGTCCAGACCCAGGCGTCGGACGCGCCGGCGCGGCGGCTCACGACCTCGATGCGGTCGGCGACCATGAAGGCGGCGTAGAAGCCGACGCCGAACTGGCCGATCAGGCTGGCGCCTTCCTTGGCTTCGGCCAGGCCCTTCAGGAAGGCCTTGGTGCCCGAGCGCGCGACGGTGCCGAGATTGTCCAACAGCTCCTGGCGGTCCATGCCGATGCCGGTATCGGAGATCGTGAGCGTCCGGGCCGCCTTGTCGGGCACGAGGCGGATGACGAACCGGTCGGCGCCGGCCAGCAGCTCGGGCTTGGCGATCGCCTCGTAGCGCAGCTTGTCGCAGGCGTCCGAGGCATTGGAGATCAGCTCGCGCAGGAAGATGTCGGTCTCGGAATAGACCGAGTGAACCATCAGGTTCAGGAGTTCGGCGACCTCCGCCTGGAAGACATGGGTCTCGGCCTGTGCGCCTGGCGCGTCCATTGGCATCCTCTCGAGCGGGTAGAATGAGCCGGCGATGGATATAATGAATGGGCAACGACCGGCAAGGGGTGGTTGGCCGACAAAGGCGGGATTGATTGCCATCCGCTGTCCGGATACGCCGTCAATGACGGAGCGGTTTTGGCTTCATGGGATGAATGTAGCCGGTGGCTGCAGTCGAGCTCCATTTTGACTTCGACCGGAACCTGTTGTTTCCGCCGCGTGATCCGGAACCGGAACCGAGCCGGCCGACCTGTGTTGGACTACACGTACTAGTTGTAAAATATACGATAAATGATCATTAAGATTGTCCATCCTGGCGCTTCATGCAAGCATATCGTCGGTGCGTTCAGTCACGCTTGAGGCGATATCTCCATGAAGCTCGTTCGCAGATCACTGATCGCGTCCGGAACGGTCGGCCGGCCTCCTCCTCAATTTTCATGGAAGCGGCACGCCGGACACCTTTCGGGATCGCATCCCGGTCGATGCGTCGCTGCAATGCGACGGCCCCTTGACAAGCCTGCGCAATGTTGTGTTCTGAATCTGCCGAGACTCAACAACCGTGAGGATCGGCATCATGTTCAATTTCCCATCCAACGTCCGCTTGCCGGGTTTTCGCGTCGGCTTGCCGGAAGACGCGCCCGGCTTCAACATCAATCAAGATGGTTCAGCGGCCGGTTCCTCCGCCGACGCGCCGCCCGCCGACTCCAGCCCTTACGGCAATGCGCTACAATCCGCGTTGGCCACCAATTTCGGACAGGGGCCGGACGGATCGCAGTCGACCAGCAACATGCTCTTCGATCCGTCGTCGCCGCAGGGCGTGGTTCCCGTGGGTTGCACGACGGAAAGCGGCATGTTGAGTTGCACGACGCCGCTCGGCAGATCGCTTCGTCCAGTGCCGGCACCCGAGGGGTTTCCGTCGCGAATCGCGCCCGATGTTCCTCAGCACCACGAATACAGCACGCCGTCCACGCCATATGCCATTCCCGCGCCAAAACTGATGGACGGTGTCATCGACTATCCGACGGGCGGCCCGAGGCCCCTGAATCATCCGGCTACCCCGCAGGGAACCGTGAACGAAGCAACGCCCGAGCCGTACTACGGCCTGTCCCTGACCGCGAGAACGCCTGACCAGTACTACAATATGCCTGCGGCCACGGGCGAACCCCCGTACCCTTATGGAACGCCCGAGAGTCTCGTGAAGTCTTATCTCACGGAGGACCAGGACGGTAATCGGGTCGTGATGAACGTAACGCTACCCGGGCACCCGCTCTTTCCCGGCTATGTCGTGCGCTATGTCACGCCGTCGAGCGACGGCTCGACGATACAGACCGAAGGTGAGGGTTTGGGGTATCTACAGTCGCCGCAGAGCCCACAGTGGATCAGAGACAGACTCAACATCGACACCTGGCGAAATGCGAACAAGGACATTGTCGATCGAGCCAGATAGCTGCAGCACCGGAGGCTACCGATATGGCTAGGGCCGCCATCGCCTTTCTGATTGCGCCTGTTGTGGTTCCCATCCTCATGGCGCGTTGGCTCTACGTGACGATGTCCGGGCCGGATTGGTTCATGATCTCGCTGATCATCACCACCATCACTGCTTATACGGGCGCCCTTGTTTTCGGCCTCCCGACATACTTGTGGTTGCGGCGCAGGAAGTGGACGGCGTTTTGGCTCGCCCCTGTTGCAGGGTTCGTCGTTGGAGGCCTGACATGGTGCGCCATTGCCGCTTTATTTGGTTGGTCTCCAGGAAACCTGTCCGATGTCGACTCGGTTCTCAAGAACATGACAGACCTTCGGGAAGTCTTATGGCCATTCGGTCCGCTGGGAGCCGTCGTCGGCTGCCTTCTGTGGATTATCGGGCGACCCGATCTGGCGGACTAGAGACGGCCGGCGTCGCCGGCCGGGGACGCCGTGCCCCACGCTGAAGAGCGTTTCATTTGGCGTGCCCGCGCGGGTCGCTTAAAGGAGAAGCGACCGGCAACGAGAACGGGGGCACGGCATGGATCGAAAATGGGCAACCGCCCTGCTGGCACTGGCGCTCGCCACGGGCGCCGGCCGCGCGGCCTGGGCGTGGGGCGCCACGGGCCATGAATTCGTGAGCGGCATCGCCATCGAAAGGCTGCCCGACAGCGTGCCGGATTTCGTGCGCACGCCCGAAGCGGCGGCGGAGATCGCGGTGATGGGCCGCGAGCTCGACCGCTCGAAAGGCTCCGGCCGGACGCACGATGCCGAACGCGATCCCGGGCACTGGGTCCTGCTGGCCGACGACGGATCGGTGATGGGCGTGCTGCCGCTCGCCGACCTGCCGCCGACCCGCCGGGAATACGACACGCTGTTGCGCGCCAAGGGCTTCGACCAGTACCAGGCGGGCTACCTGCCCTACTCGATCATCGACGGCTGGCAGCAGATCCGGAAGGACTTCGCCTACTGGCGGGCCGACGTGAAGGGCGCGGAGACGGCGGCCACGCCGCAGGAGCGCGCCTGGTTCGAGGCCGACCGGCGGCTGCGCGAGAAGCTCACCCTGCGCGACATCGGCATCTGGAGCCACTACGACGGCGACGCCTCGCAGCCCATGCATGTCTCCGTCCATATCAACGGCTGGGGCAAGTTCGCCAATCCCGAAGGCTACAGCGAGAAGAACTTCCACCCCTATTTCGAGGGCGAGTTCGTGAAGGACAACATCGTGCGCGCCCAGGTGGCGGCCGAGGTCGGGCCGTGGCAGCCCTGCAACTGCTCGATCGAGGAGGCCACGCGCAAGCTGCTGCTCGCCTCCCTCGCCCAGGTCGGCCCGCTCTATGCCCTGGAGAAGGAAGGCGCGCTCAAGCCCGGCGACCGGCGCGCCATCGCCTTCACCACGGCGCGGCTCGCCGCCGGCGCCACCGCCGTGCGCGACATGATCGTCGAGGCCTGGCTGCAGAGCGCCGACACGCCGGTCGGCTATCCCATGGTCAACATGCGCGACATCGACAGCGGCAAGGTCAAGGTGACGCGCGATCTGTTCGGCGCGGATTAGGTTGAAATATCCACGCCTCGCGGCCGAATCCGGTATGTCTAGGGTGGCCGGCACCCGACCCGCCGCCGAACCTCCCGGGAGTGCGCCGCGATGAGCGTCCTCAACGACCCGAAGCTGGAAAGCCTGCTGGCCGCCCTGCACGCCAGGAGCGACGAGCAGCTTGCGGCGCTCAGGACCTACGACGCCGAGCGGGTCAACGAGACGCGGCCCGCGGCCAAGGAAGAGGCGGCGCGGCTCAAGGCGTTCCGCAGCGACAAGCTGGTCGCCCTCGACCGCGACAAGGCCGAGTTCTGCTACCAGCTCTGCCGCGCCGGCAATGCGCGGCGCATCGTCGAGATCGGCACGTCCTACGGCGTGTCGACGCTCTATCTCGCCGCCGCGGTGCGCGACAATATCGCGGCATCGGGCGGCCAGGGCGTGGTGATCGGCACCGAGTACGAGCCCGAGAAGGCGCGCGCGGCGCGGGCGAACTTCGAGGAGGCCGGACTCAGCCGCTTCATCGACCTGCGCGAAGGCGACCTGCGCCAGACGCTGAAGAAGATCGAGGGGCCGGTCGATTTCGTCCTGATGGACATCTGGATCGCCATGGCGCGGCCGGCGCTCGAGCTGGTCGCGCCGTATCTCCGGCCCGGCGCCATCGTGGTGTGCGACAACACCGAGCAGTATCGCAGCGCCTATGCCGACTATTTCGCCTTCCTCGCCGAGCCGGCCAACGGCTTTCGCACGATGACCCTGCCGTTCGGCGGCGGCCTGGAATTGTCGGTACACTGCCCGCCCTGAGCGCGGAGGCTCCATGCCGATCGACGTCTTCCTGATGGTTCTGGGCGCAGCCCTCGTCCACGCGACGTGGAATGCGCTGGTCAAGACCGACAGCGACCGGCTCGCCCTCATCCGGGTGATGTCGCTCAGCCAGATCGTCCTGTCGCTCGCTCTCCTGCCCTTCGTCGCCTTCCCCGCGGCGGAGAGCTGGCCCTATCTGGCGGCGAGCATGGTGCTGGGCACCGGCTACATGCTGTTCCTCAATCGCGCCTACCAGGCGGCCGACCTCAGCCTCGTCTATCCGCTGGCGCGCGGCGCGGCGCCCTTCATCGTGGCCGCCGTCTCGGTCGGTTTCCTGGGCGAGCAGCTCGGCCGCGCGAGCCAGCTGGCGATCCTGCTGATCGGCCTCGGCATCACCAGCCTCGCCCTGGCGCGCGGCGCGGCGAGCCTGCGCGACTGGCGGCCGGTCGTGCTCGCACTGGTGACGGGCGGCTTCATCGGCGCCTATACGATCGTCGACGGCCTGGGCGCCCGCGCCGCCGGCAGCGCGCACAGCTACATGATCTGGCTGTCGCTCCTCACCGCGCTCCTGATCGTGGGTTGCGCGGGCTGGCTGCAACGCGGCCGGCGCACGGCCCTGAGCCCGCGCAGCCGCAATGCCGGGATCGCCGCGGGCATCATGAGCTACGGATCGGCCTGGGTCGTCATCTGGGCGCTCAGCCTGGCGCCGCTCGCCATGGTCTCGGCGCTGCGTGAAACCGGCATCGTCTTCGCCGTCATCATCGGCGCCGTGTTCCTCAAGGAGCGGGTCAATCCGGCGCGCCTGGCCTCGATCGCCCTCACCCTGGTCGGAACCACCCTGCTCAAGCTCGGCCGATGAGCCTGGTGCTCCGCCCCGCCGGCGCCGGCGACGTCGACTTCGTGGCATGGACGATCCTGGCCTCGCAACGGAGTCATCTGTCGCGTGGCTGGTTCGACATAGCGCTCGACCGGCCGGAAGCCGAATGCCTCGCCTTCGTGCGTCGGCTCGCCACCGCACGAACGCTGTCGTGGTGGCATCGATCGACCTTCTGGATCGCCGAGACCGACGGGGTTGCCGGTGCGGCGCTCTGCGTCCAGCCTGCGACAGGCGCCTTTGCTGCGGCGGTGTCGGCCATCGACGAAGCGGCTTCGGCCCATGGTTTGGGCAAGGCCGAGCTGGCGGCGATCCGGCGGCGCGGCGACTATGCCGGCGAGTGCTGGATGCCGGGTGACGATGCGGCGTGGCTGATCGAGCACGTCGCCACCCACCCGTCGCAGCGGCGGCGCGGACTGGTGCAGGCCCTGCTCGAGCACGCCTTCGCCCTCGGCCGCGAGCAAGGCTGCCGGAAGGCGCAGATAACGTTCGTCATCGGCAACGAGGCTGCCGAAAAAGCCTATGCCCGCGCGGGCTTTCAATTCGCCGAAGAGAAGCGGAGCGCCCGCTTCGAAGCCGTCACGGGAGCACCGGGCTTTCGCCGCTACGAACGGCCCATCTGAGCCTCCGCTCGCCCAACGGGGAAAGGAGATGCTCAGTGCGGAAAGAGCGCATGGTGAAACCGTGCTAAAATGCTGGCATGGACGTCAGCGCGGATCAGTTGAAGCGAGCAATACGGTCGCCGCTGGATGCCGTGCGGGCGGCTATCGTGGCAGAGCGGAAGGCAAAGACGTGAACTGGCGGCGCGGCCCATTCAGGCTTTGGCTCGCGCTCGCTCTGGTCTGGGTTGGAAGCATGAGCCTCTACTTCCATTTGGTGGACCCAGGGGTGTTTGCCGATGGCAAGATCGCGAGATGCGGACCCGTCGCCGGGGCTGAAGAAATGGGCTGGTTCTGCAAGACAGGCGGCGATCTCGACGACAATGGGAATATCACCGTCGTCTCTCTTGAAGAGGCCTTAGCATGGACCTTCGCGCCACCCGCCGCAGTATTCCTGCTGGGCTTGGCCTTGCTCTGGATTAGAAACGGGTCACGCTAACAGGCAAACTAGGACACTACCCGTTCGCCGGCCTTCTTCACGTCCCGGAGCGCCGCGGCTATGATCGCGGCCGTCACAGAGGGGATGTCCATGACTGCTTTCATGTTGCTGGCGATGATGGAGCGGCCCCGTGGCGCCGCGCTCGCCCCGTCCCGGCCCCCGTCCCGGTCATGGACTGCTGCGCTGTCCCGTCTGCCGTCTTGATCTTGCTGGCGCTGCCGGCAGCCTCGTCTGCCGTAACTGCCACAGCTTCGACCTCGCGCGCGATGGCTACGTCAATCTGCTCGACGGCCGGCGCCGCAGCCTGATTGCCCAGGGCGACAGCGCCGGGCAGCTCGACCATCGAACGGCTTTCCTCGAGGCCGGCCATTTCAACCCCATCGCCTCGGCGATCGCGCGGCATGTGGCGCTCGCCGGCGCGATGCCGGCCGCCGGGCGCTGGCGCGTGCTCGACGCGGGTTGCGGCACCGGTCACCATCTCGCGGGCGTTGCAGCGTCGCTGCAGGCGCCCGCGATCGGCCTCGGGATCGACATCGCCAGGACCGCGACGGAGCGCGCGTCGCGCCGCTGGCCGGACCTTGCCTTTGCGGTCGCCGACGTGTGGGCCGACTGGCCGGTGCGGGATGCCGTCGCGGATCTCGTGCTCAGCATTTTCGCGCCGAAGAATTTCGCCGAGATGGCGCGCGTCCTGCGACCCGGCGGATGGCTTGCCGTTGCCTATCCGGGACCGGATCACCTGGCCGAGCTCATCGAACGCTTCGGCCTCCTGCACCAGCACGCGCACAAGGCCGAACGCTACGTCGAGGCGACGACCCGGCTGATCGGGCCCTCGCAGACGGTCCGAGTCAGGCACCGCGTGCGTCTTGGCCGCGAGGACGTTCGTCATGCGGTACTGATGGGACCGAACGCCCGGCATGTCGCGACGGTCGATGTCGCGGACGCGATGGAGGTCACCATCGACATTGCGATGCTGTTTGCGCGCAAGCCGGGCTAATGTCCCGAATTCGAGCGCGCTCGGCTGAAAATCGGGAAGGAAACAAGATGCTCGTGCTGCACCATGCCTGGAGATCGAGCGCCTCGCGGCGCGTGCGGCTTTGCCTGGCCGAGAAGGGACTCAAGTTCGAGAGCGTCCTCATCGATCTCGCGAAGATGGAGCATCACACGCCGGAGTACCTCAAGCGCAATCCCAACGGCGTCATCCCGCTGCTCGTCCTCGACGACGGCCGCTCACTCTATGAAAGCGGCACGATCTGCGAATATCTCGACGAGACATATCCCGAGCCGTCGTTGCGGCCGGCCGACCCCTACGGGCGCGCGGAGATGCGCAACTGGATCCGTTATGCCGACGAGCGCATCGGCAATCTCATCATCTTCAACTGGAAGCACAGCCTGGCCAAGACCGCCTCGCAATGGTCGGACGAAGAGCTGGCCGAGCGGCTGAAGAAGGTGCCGAGCAAGGAGCGCCAGCAGGCCTGGCTGCGCGCCGCGCGGCAGCCCTATACGGCCGAAGAGGAAGGCGAGGCACGGCGCAGGCTCGTGCTGATGCTCGACAAGATGGAAGAGAGCCTGGGCCGCCACGCCTGGCTGGTCGGCGACAAATATTCCCTGGCCGACATCGCCGTCGTGCCCTTCCTCAAGCGCATCGACGAGGAGATCGCGCCCGACGAGGTCACACCGGCGAAACATCCACGCGTCCAGCGCGTGGTGGCAGTCGATCCAGTCGCGCCCGGCTTTTGCCGAGGCCCGGATCGGGCCCTTCGTCTGAACGGCGCCACAAGCAGCGGTCAATGGAGATGCTCGATGACGCAGATGCCGCCCGAACCACTGATCGCCGCGGCCAACAACGACTGGCGCTGAGCCCGCCAGCGCCCGGGATCCGTTCGATCGGACGCGATGCATGAACTACCTCATCGTATTCCTCGGCGCCGGCATCGGCGGCACGCTGCGCCAGCTGATCAACGTCGCCGCTGCGGCGCTGGGCGGCGGCGCGCCGATCGGCACGCTCGCCATCAACGTCGCGGGCTCCTTCGCGATGGGCGCGATCACCGAATACCTCGCGCTGCGCGACGGCCCGCTGCCGCAGCGCCTGCGGCTGTTCCTGACGACCGGCATCCTCGGCGGCTTCACGACTTTCTCGGCCTTCTCGCTCGAGGCGGTGTTGCTCTATGAGCAGGGCGACCGTGTCGCCGCGGCGGCCTACGTCGCGGGCTCGGTCGTCTTCTCGATCGGTGCTCTGTTCGCAGCCCTCGCCCTCGTTCGGACGCTCATGAGGAAATAGCCCGGGAAGCCTGCGATGCAGTCGGTGTGACTCTGATCGACCGCGGCGCGCCGCTGGTGGTCGTGCGGGTATGACTGCCATACTCGTCCTTCCCGCAGACCTATGCGTACGCATTCGCACGCATATGGTGACGGTTCGGGAGGGATAGATGGTCCGCACGATGGGGTTCCCGCTCTTCCTGGCGTTGGTCGTGGCCGGCTGCGCCCCGGCTGCCGAGTCGAGCAGCATGAAATACGCGCCCATCGGCCCGCTGGCGGATGACTACCAGGCCAGGGTCAAAGCGGACTTTTCGCGGACCCTCGTCCATCCGGATGGCGCGATCTTTACGTTCCAGCCGCCGCCCAACGTCGTCAATCTCGGCAAGCGCATCGGCGGCGTCCATTACGCCTGGTTCGTCTGCGGCACGGTGAACGAAAAGGATGCGTCGGGCGGCTATGCCGGCCCCAAGCCGTTCCTGAGCGTGCTCAGCCACAACGTCGTCATCGACCGGGAAATCGACAGCTCGCGCGCCAGGGAATGCGGCGCCTGACGCGGCTTCAGAGCACATTCCGTTCGGCTGTAATCAGCCGAACGGAATGTGCCCGTTGAACCACGAAAGTCCGTGCGCGCATTTCCGATCTGATGGAACCGCTGGCGGTTCCATCAGATCGGAAATCGCTCTAGCGGAACACGCCCGAGAAGAACACCGCCAGCCCGAGGAACACCGCCGCCACCGCCAGCAACGGCAGGCCGAGCGACACCTTGAGATCGAGCACGGCGTTCGACGGGTTCTTCGGATCGTAGTGCACGAGCACCAGGTTGCCCGCGGGGTAACGGGCTGCCTTCGCTTCGGCGCTCTGCTGTGACGACGCCAGGGAGCCGCCGAAGCTCAATTGCGTGCTGTGATAGTCGTGGTCGTTGACGCGGTAGGAATATTCGACCACCGGTTCGTAGAACGTCATCGTCGTGCCGCTCTGCGCGCCGCCGACCCGCTTGCGATAATGCTCGACGGTGCTTTTGACGACCTTGCCGCCGGTCGCCGGCCAGGCCGCCGCCTCGGCGACCTGGCGTCGCGCGGCCCACAGCATGACCAGTATCATGAGCCCACCCAGGGTGAAGAAAGCCATGCCCGGCAGGGAGGCATTCTCCGGAAAATATGCCGCCAGCCCGTCCAGGATGGCCGACACGTTCCAGAAGAACGCCAGCACCGCGAGGCCGGCCAGGAAGACTCCGGCGGCGATCACATAGAGCCAGGCGACCGGCAGGGGCGAATTGCGCTCGAGCACGGCGTTCTCCGGATTCTTCGGATCGTAGTACACCGGCACCATGGCGCCGACGCTGTAGTGATTGAGCGTCTCTTCGAGGCGGCCCTCGGCGATCTCGCCGATGGCGATGCGCGTGCCGCGATAGGTTCGATCGCCCAGGGCGAATTCGTATTCGACGTCGGCCGTGTTGCTGACCTTCGTCACATCCGCACTCTGGCGGTGATGCTGGGCGCGCAGCTTCGAGCGGGTGATGCGGCCGCGCGTCGAGGGCCACGCCGCGGCATGGCGCACCTGGATGCCCTTCCACAGCACGACGCCGGCAATCGACACCGGAATGGCCATGAAAAACAACGCCATGATGATTTCGCCGGGCAGGAAGGCGGGCGCCAGGGCGAGCGCCGAACCGAGCGCCGCCAGCAGCCAGAACTGCCGCGGCAGGCGATCGGGACCGGCCTGGAAGCGCGACCAGCCGAGCACGATCAGCAACGCACCCAGCAGGAATGCGACCGCGGCGGCGATGCGCATCGCGTCGGCCACGGCGATCGTGGTGCGATCGGCGACCGGGGTCGTGCGGCGCCTTATGTCGACCGAGAGCGTGGCCGGGCCTTCACTGGCAAAGGCCGCCGCCATCGCCAGCGACAGCCGGGCCGCGCTTTCGATCGCCTCGTCGCTGGTCGGCGCGCGCACTGTGAGCCGGGTATGGCGAACCCGGATCTGGTTCGGCAGGGCCTCCAGGGTCGCGTCGGCCGCATGGGCGCGCATCGCCTGGTCGAAGGCGCGGGTGACGCGGGCGTCGTCGCGCTCGGAGGTGGTCGCGAGCTCGACGGTCGCGGCCACGCTCCTGGCCATCCAGGCCGGCACGACATCGCGCACCGACCACAGCAGCACTGCCAGCAGAAGCAGCCCGCCTCCCACCACGACGCGCTTGCCGACGGCCGCGCGCCCGGCTGCGGACGCGGCGCCGCTTTCCGGCCGCCCGTCGCGCGGCCGGGCGTCCTTCAGATTGCTGTCAGCGAGTTCCATGACGACACCCCGTACGGCTAGTTGCCTTCCCAGCACGACGTCGCGACCAGGTATTTGGCGAGCGCGATGTAGCGTTGCGGCGCCACGATCCCCTCCGCCGCCAGGGAGCCCTGGAGTCGGCGCAGCGTGCGATCGACCCTGAGCCGTTCCAGGTCGATCTCGGCATTCCGCGCCGAGCAGGCGCTGTCCGCCTCGTTGGTCAGGCAGGCCGGCGGCAGGAACGACTGCGACCGTGTCGCCGCGGCGAAGACGCCGATACAGTAGGCAGACAGGAGCTCGCTGTCATCGATCGGCTCTTCACCCGCCGCCGCCGTTCTGGGACTTGCGGCCATGGTCAGGGCCGCGACGGCGATGGCTGCAATCAGTCTCATGCTGACGCACTCCCGAATTGGATGGCGCTCAACATGAAGCAAAGCCGGCCTGGAAAATGTGCGAAGACTCACATCTGCCGGCGGCGCGGACCCTAGAGCAGGAAGCTCAGGCCGGAGACGATCAGCAGCAGGTTCACTGAGAGGGCGAACTGGCGGTCGTTCAGCCACTTGAAGCAGGCCATGCCGCACGCCGAGCCGAGCAGCATGGCCGGCAGGTAGACGATGCCGCCCAGGTCGAAGTGCCGCCCCTCGCCGCCCAGGCTGGCGGCGGCCAGCAGGGCGAGGCCCGCGACCTGCACGATCAGGATGAAGGGCTGGTAGATGCCGCGCTGGCGTTCCTTGCTGAAGCCCTTGAAGCCGCACCAGATGGTGACGAACGCGCCGGGGAAAGCCGCCGCGCCGCCGGTGATGCCGCCCAGGAAACCGGCGAAGCCATCGAACAGGGGATGCTGGCGCCGCACGACGATGGGCCGGCGGAAGATCATGAAGGCGGCATAGGCCACCAGCAGGCCGCCGATCACGTGGATATAGAGGACGGGCCGGCTGTGCAGCAGGACGTAGACGCCGGGCGGCAGGCCGACCGCGGCACCCAACAGGAAGGGAGCGAGCGCCCGCCACGAGATGTCGCGGCGCAGCGACCACACCATCAGCGCCTGACCGGCAATGCTGCAGATCATCATGATCTCGACGACACGGACGGGATCGTCGATCAGGTGAAACAGCATGGCGCCGCAGATCGCCGAGAAGGCGAAGCCGGCGATGCTCGAGGTAAGTGCCGCGGCGAAGATCGCCGCCAGCGCCGCCAGGGAGACGCCGGCCGGATTGAGGAGCGTGAGCAGGCCGGCATAGGCCACCAGCGCCATCACGCCGGCGCCGTAGGGCGCGATACGGTTTTGCAGGCCGGCCGACAGCCAGTCGCGCGCGGCGTCGACCCTCGCCTGACGCGCCAGCATGAGCGGGTTGGAAGCCGCCGAATAGACAGGCGGGGACGCGGCCTTGTGGAGCATGGCCTCGGGCATCCTTCTGGAGGGAACGCACGCGAACGGGTGAAGGCGCGGAAACTAGGCGTGGCGCGTCCGACGCGCATCGGGGGTTCCCCCTATTTTGCCGGTGCGGTTTCCCCATTTTCCGGCGTCCGCGCATTCCTCGGGCGGACGCCGTGAAATGCGTGGGCAGGTCTGCTTTCGTGGCCCTGTCCGTTTTCCGCCATTGCCTTCATACTTTTGTCATCCGGCATTGGGGGAGCTCGTCGCATGTCCAACAAATTCACCCGCTACATCCTGGTCGCGATGGCGCTGGGCGTCGTCATGGGCGCCGTGGTCTACGATTATCTTCCCCAGGACCGCGCCGACATCGCGTCCAGCATCAACCTGATCGCCCTGCTGTTCCTGCGGCTGATCAAGATGATCATCGCGCCCCTGGTGTTCGCCACCCTGGTCGGCGGCATCGCCCACATGGGCTCCGGCGCCAAGCTCGGCCGCATCTTCGCCAAGACCATGGGCTGGTTCGTCTGCGCCTCCTTCGTGTCGCTGCTGCTGGGCATGGTCATGGTCAACCTGCTGCAGCCCGGCGCCAACTTCCCCGGCACCCTGCCCGAGAAGGGCCAGTCGACCGGCCTGCCGGTCTCCGCCTTCTCGATCGAGAAATTCCTCACCCACCTGATCCCGACCTCGATCGCCGATGCGATGGCGCAGAACGAGATCCTGCAGATCGTGGTCTTCGCGGTGTTCTTCGCCGTCGCCATGGGGGCGATGCCCGAGCGTTCCAAGCCGATCCTGGGGCTGATCGAGGATCTCGGCCACATCATGCTGAAGGTGACGGGCTACGTGATGCTGTTCGCGCCGATCGCGGTGTGGGCGGCCATCATGGCGACGGTCTCCAAGAACGGCCTGGGCGTGCTGTGGAAGCTGGTCCAGTTCATGGGCGGCTTCTACCTCTCGCTGATGATCCTGTGGGGCATCCTGGTGATGGTCGGCTTCATCGTGCTGGGGTCGCGCTACCGCCACCTGCTGCGGCTGATCCGCGAGCCGCTGATGATCGCCTTCTCGACCGCGAGCTCGGAGGCGGCCTACCCCAAGACCCTGGAGGGGCTGAACCGCTTCGGCGCCTCGACGCGCATCTCGAGCTTCGTGCTGCCGCTCGGCTACTCGTTCAACCTCGACGGCACGATGATGTATTGCACCTTCGCCGCCATCTTCATCGCCCAGACCTATCACATCGAAATGTCGCTCGGCACGCAGTTCGCCATGCTGGCGACCTTGATGATCACCTCGAAGGGCGTGGCCGGCGTGCCGCGCGCCTCGCTGGTGGTGATCGCGGCGACCCTGGGCCAGTTCAACATCCCCGAGGCCGGGCTGCTGATGATCATGGGCATCGACACCTTCCTCGACATGGGCCGCAGCGCCACCAACGTGATCGGCAATTCGCTGGCCACCGCCGTGGTCGCCAAGTGGGAAGGCGAACTGGCGCCCGAGCACGAGATGCGGCTCGACGATGCCGTGCCGCCGGACACGATCGCCGGCGATCCGGTGCGCGTCTGATGCCCTGGGGATCTAAAAAACGGGGCCCGCTCCCGGCGGCAGGGCTGCTCCTGCTGTCGATCCTGCTGCCGGGTCTCGCGCCGGCGCAGGACGGCGGCCTCAGCCCGGGCCTGGCCAGGATCAAGGCGACGCACACGGTTCGGCTGGGCTATCGCGAGGCCTCGCCGCCGTTTTCCTTCATGGACCAGGCCAACCGGCCGATCGGCTACAGCCTCGAACTGTGCCAGGCGATCGTCGAAGAGATCGGCGCCGAGGTCGACGATCCGGCGCTCAAGATCGACTACGTCCTGGTGACGCCCGAGACGCGCATTCCCGCCGTGCTGGACGACAAGATCGATCTCGAATGCGGTTCGACCACCGCCAACGCCGAGCGCGCCAAGCGGGTCGCCTTCTCGCCGCTGATCTTCGTCGCCGGCACCAGGCTCATGGTACCGAAGGCCTCGCCGGTCTCGGCCATCACCGACCTCAAGGGCAAGACCATCGTGGTGACCAAGGGCACGACCAACGAGCAGGCCATCCAGGCGGCCGACAAGAAGTTCTCGCTGGGCCTCAAGATCGTCACCGCCGACGATCACGAGCAGGCCTATCGCCTGCTGGCCGACGGCAAGGTCGACGCCTTCGCCACCGACGACATCCTGCTCTACGGCCTGATCGCGCGGCACAAGGCGCAGGGCACGATGAAGGTGGTGGGCGATCTGCTGTCCTACGAGCCCTACGGCCTGATGTTCCGCAAGGGCGACCCGCAGCTCGCCCAGGTGGTCGAGCGCACCTTCCGCAAGCTCGCGACCAACCACGACCTCGTGCCGCTCTATCGCCAGTGGTTCATGCAACGCCTGCCGACCGGCGAGAAGCTCGGCATCGACATCTCGCCGCAGCTCGAGGAGAGCTTCAAGGTGCTCGACACCTCGTCGGGTTAGAACAACCAGGACTCAACGGGCCGGCTTACGTGCCCGGCTTGCAGGGGCTTTCGGGCCGCCCGCCAGCCGCTCGAGTGTTTGCTGCGATTCCGCAGGCAGGCGCTGCCGCCCTGCCTCGAGTTTCCGGCGCCACTGATCGCCGCTCGCCCAGGCGGTCTTCCAGGCCTGTGCCAGCTCGGCCGGGCGCCGCACCGCGAGGGCCTGGATGAGCAGGTGCGCCTGCAGGATGTCTTTCGACGACTTGGCCTGGTCGATTCTTTCCACGGCAACGATCAGCTTGTGCACGGCATAGCGCTCGGCGCGCGGCACGGTGACGGGAACGCCGCCGCCGAAGAGGAGGACCGAGCGTTCGACCTGGTGAATGAGGAAATCGAGATGCCTCAAAGGCTGGGCACCGGCACCGCCGAGCGCCTTCATCCTGGCAGGCCTGCCCTGATGATCGGCCGAGCCACGATTGGGCGTCAGGAAATCGACGGCATAATCCTGTCGATTGCGGTATCGGGTGGACACGATGGGATCGTTGAGGTTGGGCACTGGCCGGAAGGTCGGATCGACCGCGCGCAGGATCGTCAGCGGGTCGGGCGTGCTCTCGCCGATGTTCTCCGAGACTCCCCAGAACTGGGCGAAGTCCGCGTCCTGGGTCATCAGGGGGCGGCTTCCGAGGTTGATGCCCAGCGGCCCGGCGTAGGTCTGGAACGCCAGCGTGCCGACGAGGACGCCGCGCAGGCGGAAGAAGCCCGCCTTCCACATGGCTTCGACAATGAGACCCGACAGGGCATCGGGGGTCGGCAGACCGGCGGCGATGAGGGCGCGGATGAGGGTCTGCCGCCGTTTGAAGCCGGACTTGAGGACGCCGAAGCGCTCGATCCGATCGGCTATCCCTTGGTCGGTGACCGGACCGACATACTTGCTGAGGACCTTCTCGCCCTGCCGCCATTGATAATGCCAGTAGAGACGGCCCTTCGACTTCTTGCGCTTGAAGCTGCCCTTCTCGGGGAATTCAGCGTCGAACTCCGCATCCAGAGTGCGTTGGAGCAGCTCCGCGAACATGGTTTGCGCCGCAAGATCGATCTCTTCCACGGGCTATCCGATCCAGGTTGACCTACAAATTGAAAATGTAGGTCAACTTAGTCAACAGCCAAGTTGACCTACAAATCGGAAATGTAGGTCAACTGCCAGCGATCCTGCCCGCGTCAGCCCGGCCAGCCCGCTTGACATCAATTGAATCTCGGTTCATTTCATCCTTCATACTATGAACCGGGATTCGCAACATGGCTTACCGTCAGACGGCACGTGTCCAGGAGCAGTTGCAGGATAAGCGGGACCGCATCCTTCAGGCGGTGCGCGCGGTCGTGGGCGAGGTCGGCTTTCACGGCGCCCAGATCGCGGTGGTCGCCGAGGCGGCCGGCATCGCCGCCGGCACGATCTACCGGCACTTCCCCTCCAAGGGCGAGCTGTTCGCCGAGACCCTGGCGCTCAACTCCCGGCACGAGATCGACGTCATGGCCGCGGTGGCGCGCTCCGACGGTTCGGCGGCATCGCGGCTGGCCGATGCCGTGCGCGTCTTCGCCTTCCGCGCCGCGCGCGCGCGTCGCCTGGCCTATGCCATGTTCGCCGAGCCGGCCGAGCCCGAGGTCGACGCGGCGCGCCTGGTCTATCGCCGCGCCTTCGCCGATGTCCTGGAAGGGCTGATCGAGGACGGCGTGGCGGCGGGCGAGTTCCCGCCGCAGAACGCGCGGGTGTCGGCCGCCTGCCTGATCGGCGCGCTGATCGAGGGCCTGATCGGTCCGCTGGCGCCCGAAGCCGGCGACCTGCCGAACACCAAAACCCTGGTGGAAGGGATCTGCGCCTTCTGCCTGCAGGCCGTGTCGGCGCGACCGCTGGGTCCGCCGCCGCTGCGTTCCGTGGAGAGCCCGACATGACGACGCCGCATTGGCAGAACCTGTTCGAGCGCCTGCTGGGCGAGCTCGACGGGCGCTCGAATCCCGACTGGCAGGCCGATCAGTCGACCCTCGACCCGGCGGTCTATCGCGATCCCGAGCGCCACGCGCGCGAACGCGACCGGCTGTTCCGCCGCCAGCCGCTCTGCCTCGGCCACGCCGACCAGCTCGCCCGGCCCGGCAGCGTGCTGGCCTACGATCTCTGCGGCGTGCCGGTGCTGATGACGCGGGCGCGCGACGGCGCGGTGCGCGTGTTCCTCAATGTCTGCCGCCATCGCGGCGCGCGGCTGGTCGCCGACGAAGGCACGCTCTGCCAACGCCAGAGTCTCAGCTGCCCGTACCATGCCTGGACCTATCGTCTCGACGGCGCGCTGGCGGGCGTGCCCGTGCCGGAGGCCTTCCCGGCGCTCGACCGTTCCCTGCTCGGCCTGCGCGAGCTGCCCTCGGCGGTGCGCCATGGGCTGATCTGGGCAGTGCTCGATCCCGACGCCGACAAGACGGCGCTCGACATCGCCGGCCATCTCGGCGCGCTCGATCGCGACCTCGAAGCGACGGCCATCGGCCGGCACCGCTTCTACCGCCAGCATGCCGTGCTGCGCGCCGCCAACTGGAAGCTGATCGTCGATGCCTTCCTCGAGGTCTATCACGTGCGGCGGCTGCATGCCGGCACGATCGGCCCGTTCTTCTCCGACGCGGTGTCCGTGAGCGACGCCCTCGGCCCGCATCAGCGCATGCTGGTGGCGCGCGGCGAGCGCACCCTCGAGATCCGCGACCTGCCGCCCGAGCGCTGGAGCCCGCAGGTCCACGGCACGCTGGTCCACTACGTCTTCCCCAACAGCATCATCGTCTATCATCCCGACTACATCAGCCATCTCGGCCTGTTCCCGCGCGCGCCGGACGAGACGCTGTTCATCCATTCCATGCTGACGCCCACCGCGCCGGCCGACGCCAAGGCGGAAGCGCACTGGGCGCGCTCCTTCGAGCTGATGGATGCCGGCGTCTTCAACGGCGAGGACCTGCCGACCTGCGAGCAGATCCAGCGCGGGCTGGGCTCCGGCGCCAACGACGGCCTGATCCTGGGCCGCCTCGAGCAGAACCTGCACCGCTTCCACGGCAGCGTCGACGCCGCCCTGCGCTAGAAATGCGCACGCACGAACCCGATCGAGAACAGGTTCGCCACCGTGCGCCATCAGGCCATTCGCAGCCCGACCCGACGGACACAACCAATTGTCCAAGCTCATGCTCGGTGCCAAAGTCACCGACGGGCTCGAACTCGATACCGCCGTTCTTCAGCCCAAAGCCGCCGCCTGATCGATTATAACCGTTCCGCTGCCTAGATCTACCGCGCCGCGGTGGTTTGCGGCGGCCAGAAATTGATCTACCTCTCAACGCCCGCGTGTACGACCCCGCGGATATTCCGAGCAACATCAAGGGGAGAGACGACATGTTGAAGAAGTTCCTGATCGCGTCGGCAGCGGGGCTGCTGCTGGCGGCGTGCCAACAGCAGCCGCAGATGGCCAGTCCGCCGCCCACGCCGGTGAAACAGTTGTTCGTCGTGTACTTCAACACCGGTCAATCGGACTTGTTGCCTGACGCGCAGGCGACGATTACCCAGGCCGCCGGAACCTTCAGGCAGGGCGGCGTCGCCGTGCTCGTGAAAGGCCATGCCGATCGCGTAGGCGATCAGGGAATGAACCTGCGGCTTTCCATGGCGCGCACGGCGGCCACGAAGGCCGCGCTGATGCGCGCCGGCGTGCCGGAGTCGGCGATCCGGTCGGGCAGCCTGGGTGAGGAAAGCCTGCCGGTCCCCACCGCCGACCAGGTCCCCGAGCGGCTTAACCGCAGTGTTCACATCACGGTCATTGGGCGGCCGGTCATGAGCGACAAGGACTATTGCGCCGCGCTTGGCCAGGAAGTGGCGTACGTTTACCCGGACGGACGCATCTGGTCCGGCGCCGCAGGCGATCGCCCAGTGCGAGGCCGGAAATTACGACGCGGGCATCACGGTGCTGGAGCAGATACTGACGGACGACAGGATTGTTTTGCCGTCGCGCTATCTGTAGCCTGATCCGGCACGAGTAGATTGAAGAGGGCGGTCCTCCTGCGAGGGCCGCCTTTTTCATACACCGTCGATCGTCACATCCCGTGGTGCTTGGGCAGAGCCCTCAGGCTCTGTTGACTATTTTGTATCGCTCGACGGACCGCCTCAGTCGTCGTGACGCAGCGGTGGAGAACCTGGCCCAGAGTGCATCCCTCCATGCCGAGGAAAACAATGCACAATCAAAGCCCGGGATCAAACACCTAGAGGGTCTTGTCGGCGTCCTCGGCGGGCACGCAGCCGACGTTCAGCTCGACGCCGCTGCAGATCGGCGGATAGGTCCACCGGGCGTGCGTCCAGTCGGCGGCAACGACGCTGCGCCACGCCGGCTCGGTCGCATGCAGGGCTTCGGCTCCCGCCGCCGCGGCAAGGGCGAAGAGCGCCAAGAGAATTGCGCCATGACCGTTCATCACGGGTCTCCTTTCCTCGAGAATGGCGGCGATCATCGGCTGCAATTCCACGTTGTGCTGTGGGATTTCCCACATCCACGTGCATTGCAGGCCTTGTGCGGATCCGGCTCGCCCCGCCTGACAGTCGGGGCGTTGGGCGGAAAGTGCAGGCACTGACGGCAAAGAGTTGATTCGTCATCGCCTGCCGCGACGCCGTAGCCTCGCGCCATGGCATCGCTCTGGCCCCACAAGCCCCATACCTTTCGCGCACTCTCCAGGATCTACGGGCAGATGTGGCTGCGCTGCGACGTCTGCCGGCGCTATGCGCGCCTGAAGCTCGCCGGCCTGACCGAGGTCGATTCGCGGACCAAGACCTTCAGCTGCTCGCAATGCGGCGCCGAGGCCTATTTCTGCGTCGTCGAGCCGATCACGGAAACGGGCATGGGCGACTATCGCCTCGACGAGCGCGCGAAGCCTGAGCGCCATCCCGAGGCCACACGGCGCCTCACCGCCCCGCCGCGCCGCCCGACACCGAGCCGCGGCGGCGAGCTGCCCGGGCGAAAGATCGATCCGAGACGTTGATCGGCGTCGCGGTCCCGCCTCACGGGAAGTTCGAATTGGCGTTGTCGGAGGTCGCCGACGTGCCGCTCGTCGGCACTTCGCAGTTGCTGCCGAAGCTGATCGGCACCGACTGGCCCCAGTCCGTCGAATCGGCCTGGACCTGGAAATGCAGGTGCGGTCCCGAGGTGCGGCCGATGTTGCCCGAATTCGCGATCGGCTGGCCACGCTGCACCGTGTCGCCCACCTTCACGATCACGCCGTTGGGCTGGATATGGAAATGCCAGCTGGTGAAGCCGCCGCTGTGGCGGATGCGCACCGCGTTGCCCCAGTTCTTCAGGCTGCCGTTGGGGAACGGCGTGTTCGAGGGGGTCGTCGCCTTGTTGGGATCGTAGGTCTCCGTCAGATTCTCCTGCAGCCATTCGACGGTGCCGGCGCGCGCCGCGCGGATCTGGGTCCCGACGGGCATGGTGAAGTCGAAGGCATAGGCCTGGCTGCCGTTGTGCGACGCCGGAGGCGGGCTGTTGTTGCCTTGCGCGACGGTGTGCGAGTCGCCGCCCTTCCACGGATAATGGTAGGCGCCGATGGCCTGGTCCTGCATCTTGACGAAGCCGAGACGCAGCCCCTGGCCGAAGTAAGCCTGGTCTTCGGTCTTGAAGTCGACCCAGCAGCGGCTGTGGCTCACCCATTGCGTGCCGGTCCCGGTCTGCCAGACGCCGGCATAGTGGTTGCCTTCGATCGCCAGCGCCGCGAGCCGCAGGCCCTGGCCGAAATAGGTCTGGTCCTGCGCCTCGAACTCGGCTGCGGTCAGGCCCCAGCGCACCCATTGCGCGCCGCCGCCGGGCCGCCATACCGCGGCGAGCTTGCCGCCCTCGATCTCGAGCGAGGTGATGCGCAGGCCCTGGTCGAAGTAGGTCTTGTCCTGCGCCTTGAACTCGTCGGCCGTCATGCCCCAGCGCACCCATTGCGCGCCGTTGCCGGGCCGCCACACCACCGCGAACTTGCCGCCGTCGATCTCGAGCGAGGTGATGCGCAGGCCCTGGTCGAAGTAGGTCTTGTCCTGCGCCTTGAACTCGTCGGCCGTCATGCCCCAGCGCACCCACTGCGCGCCGCTGCCCGGCTGCCACACCGCCGTGAACTTGCCGCCGCGCACCGCCAGCGATTTGATGCGCAGGCCCTGGTCGAAATAGGTCTTGTCCTGGGCCTTGAACTCGTCGGCCGTCATGTTCGACCGCACCCATTGCGTGCCGCTGCCCGGATGCCACACCGCCGCGTAGCCCTGGGCTGCCGCGCCGGTTGGCTGCAGGATGATGGCGGTCAAAGCGGCGGCGGCGCCCAGGATCGGAATGAGAATGGCGCGCATGGCTGCTCTCCTCTGATTCGACCCCGCGGGGGCAGGATGCTGTCGCTGGGCGGTTGGCCGGACGACTGTTCGTCCAGTCGTCCAGGAGGCGATTGTGCGTCACAACCTCTGGTTGGCGCTGTGACGTTTCGCACACTTGGTGAATCGCGCTACATCCGCTTGAAATGCGGCGGCGCCGCCGCTGTCACGCGATCGGACGCCGCGCCGGGGCCGCTTCCTCGCCGGCAATGACGGAGCGCACATAGTCGTTGAAGTTGATCGCCTTCCATTTGGCCGGCGGCAGCGGCACCGGCGGCCCTTCGAGCACGATCGGCACGATATCGGGCGGGGCGTCATCGTCGCCGGCGTGCCGGGCCAGCGCATAATCGGTTTCGGCGGCCACCCATTGCGACGCCAGGGCGTGGCTCGACCAGAACAGCAGGAACAGGTCGCAACGGTCGATCTCCGTGTAGAGGCGCCGCTCGTAGCGTTCGCCCGGATCCAGCGACAGCAGGTCCTGGAAGAATGAAACGCGCGCCGCCTTGAGCGTCTGCGCGCTCTTCAGCACCTCGACCCTGTCGGGCGAGGCATAGGACAGGAACGCTCGGCTGTAGCGCCGCGCCGAGGCGCCGGTGATTTCGATGGCGCTCGTGGCAGGGGTCGCCCGGTCGACCACGGGCAGGCGGAACAACAGCCGTCCCACAGGCGCATCGTCCTTCCACACGGTCACGCGCACGCTAAGCGGGCTCGGTGGCGCATCACCCGCCACGCTCAGCAGGAACTGGCAGGCCCGCGCAACGCCCCGCCAGATCAACGCCTGCGACGGCGCATCGATCGACGCGCCCGGCGCATCGACGGCGATGCGGAGTCGCTGGCCGATCGCCACATCCTCGCGCAGGGTATCCACGCCGCGTGGCCGCGTTTCGGCGTCGGCATCTTTCGCCTGCTTCTCGGCATGCGCGCTCTCGTCCGGCCGATGGAGGTAGACCTGCAGCAACGCCTCGCCGCCCCGCTCCACGGCGGCGGGAGCGAAAGCCGAGACGTCGACCGGCTCCGCCACCGGTTCGCCAGGCTCGGCGGAGCCTGGAGCGATCTCGTAGGCTGTCGGCTGCTGATAGCGGAACACGAGATCGCTCTCGTTCTTGCCGTTGGGCCGCGTGCCAGCCTTTGCCCACATGCCGGCCAATACGTCCGGACCGAGACCGACGCGTCGTGTCGCCCTGGTTACGGACGTGTGCTTTGTTACGGACGTGTGCCTTATGGTGCCCGCAAAGAGCACGCCGACGAGGCCGAGCGCTCGCCAATCTTCCGTAAACCGATAAAGGACGAACAGAACGGCGAGCCCGAGGACGACCAGGACGACGGGACTGAACGCGCCAAACAGCTTGTCGAAGCCTCGCTTGATGCGCTGCGGAAACGTCTCGTCATCCATCAGGTTTCTGCTGCGTCGCCCCGATCCGCGTGTCAGCCCAAGCGTGCCATCAATCGCCCGAGCTATCGAGTCTCTTTGCAAGCATTCCGTGTGGAACGCCGGCGTGCCGCGCATCTTGGGCGAAAATTGAAGCGCGCGGCGCTTGCCGTCACGTCTCGCGCGAACCCAGCCGGCGCTGCCGGATGATCGGCGCACTCCAGTCGTTGCGTTGCGGACAATCGAGCCCGAGTGCGGCGCGGCGGCGACTGACGAAAGTGACGCTGAAGCGCAGGCCCGTCGCCGCCTCGATCAAGGCGGCGATCTCGCTGTTGGTGTAGTGCTGGCCATTGCGGCGCAGGATCTCGCTGCAGCGGTCGTTCCACACGGGCTTCCATGATGCCATCACCGCACCGCCGCGAGCTCGCGCAGGTAGGCGCGCCAGTGCGGGATCAGCTCGGCCGGCACCTTGCAGTTGGCGCCGCCGGGCGGATCGCCCTCGTACTTCCACGGATCGCCCGGCCGGTAGCCGGTGAGCCGCATCTTCCACAGCCCGTCCGGCCCGCCCATGCGCACGAAGGGAAGATGCGCCGGCGCGGCGCCGCCGCCGTTACCCTGGCCCGGCCGGCGACCGGCGGCCGGGGCATCGAGCGCTGCCTTCATCACCCAGTTGCGCCAGAGATGGCCCCAGTCGTGCGCCAGGCGGTTGTTGCCGATGGCGTGGTTGCGAAAGCGCTCGGTCTCGGCCTCGAGCAGCGCCGGCGTCAGGTCGGGCCGCGTCCGGGCCGCCCACGCCACATCGCCTTCGCTCGCCTGCCAAGCCTCGGGGATCGGCTGGGCGAGGCTGCCGCCTGAGCCCCGTGCACGAGGCGCTGCCGCGATCGCCTCGGGAATCCTGGTTGGGGCCTCGCGTGCGCGCGCGTCCGGCTCTCGCTCTTCCTTTGACTCTTCCTCTGTCTCTCTCTCTGAGCTAGCGGGTTGCTTGCAGGCTGCTAGCGGCGCGCTGGCATCGTGCTCCTCGATCAGGAAACCGGCGCCAATCAACGGCCCGAGGGCTGCGTCGACCTTGTCGCGGGTCATGTGGAGGCGGAACGCGATGGTTTCGGGATCGTAGGGCACGGCGCCGTCGACGCGCTCGCTGGCGAGCAGCCACAGCATCGGCCCCAGCGCCCGGCTGGCCTCGGGCAGGCGATGCCAGGCATAGTCGTCGAGCAGGCTGTGATGTAGCTTGATCCAGGGCGGCCGGCGCTTGGCGTAGTGCTGGAACTCGGCCCAGTTTTTCACGCGCAGCCGAGTCATGTGCCCTCGCCGCCCCCGGTGGCATCGTTGTGACAACGCGCGGCTTTGGACAGCGCCCGTTGCGTCGGGAATGGGCGGCTCGCTACCGTTCGGTGTGGGATTGGCAGGAGGGGAAGAAGATGTACAAGGTCTGGTATTGGACGATGATCGATCGCGAGAGCGACGGCCGCTTCATCGCGAGCGTTCCCGACCTCGTGGATGTGGCGGCCTACGGCGCGACCGAAAAGGACGCCCTGGCGAACGTCACCCACCTGGCCGTCGAGCATGTGCGGGCGCTCGTGGAGATCGGCCAACCGGCGCCCCGCGCCAGTCGTGCCGCCGACATGCCGAGCGCCACCCGATCCAAGGAATTCGGCCGCGCCCTGATCCCGGTGGCCGTCGAGCGGGCATCGGTGACGCCAGGCGCGACCCAGAACGTCTCGCACTGAGCGGTCGGCGACGCGGGCTGCCGAAGGGCCGATGCCGCCGTCGAGAGGGCCACCGTCGAGGGGACCGCGCCCAACCGCACATCCGCCGCAATACTCGCTAGAGTAGAGGGCATGAAAATCCGCCGCCTCGCCCTCGCCGCCTTCATTGCGGCCCTGCTCCTCGCGGCCCCGCTCGTCGTGGCCGAGGTCGCCGCCCAGCAGCGCAAACCACCGCAAACCGAGCTCAAGGAGACCAAATCCTCCGAGTGTCCTGCCGTGGGCGAACTGCCCAAGGCGTGGGAGGGCCAGGCTTTCGCCATCGATGGCCAGACGCTGGGCGGCACCGGCCTCAAGGCGCATCTGCGCATCTGGGGCATCCAGGCGCCCGAGCTGCGCGACACCACGCGGGTCGAGAACGTGCCGGGCATGCGCGCGCGGGCCTTCCTGGCCGACCTGCTGGCCAAGGCCGACCACAAGGTGAAGTGCCGGCCGGCGCGCTTCGATCGCGAGTGCCGCATCGTCGCGCAATGCAGCGTCGGCGACGCCGGCGACCTCGGCGGCTCGATGATCGCCGGCGGCATGGCCTATGGCTTCGAGCTCGACGAGGCGCTGTCCTGGGAAACCCGCGCCGGCCAGCGCTACGCCGATGCCGAGTTCGAGGCGCGCAAGGCCCGCAAGGGCCTGTGGCCGGTCTGGCTGGGCGATCAGTAGGCAGCACGCGGAGAGAGAGGCGGGCCGACGGCGTGCAGAGGACAACGCCGTCGGCCCTATCCTGCGGCGACGCGCTGCCGCGCAGAGGGCGGCAGACCGGGAGGGGGCGTCGGAGCCGCAGGAATGGCGAAGGGACAAAGCGCCGGCGCGCGGGACCATCTAGGCAGCCCCCGTCACCAGCACGCGCACCAGGCGATCGAGCGTCTCGGCCGAGAGCGCCGCGCGCTCGCAGCCCAGCACGCGCTCGACGACGGCCTCCCGCGTGGCTGGATCGTCGGCCGCCTCGAGACGAAGCGCCTCGATGGTGCCGAAGGCTTCGAAGCCGGTGCGGATCGAGCGTCCCGCCCGATCGCAACAGGCCTGCATCGGCGGCTGCAGCGCTCCGGCCTGCATGAAGGCGCGACAGGCCGCGACGATGACGGCGCGGGTGCGCGGCTTGCGGCTCGGGCGGTGCACCGGGATGCCGGGCTGCGGAAAGATCTCGACGCCGATGTCGCTCATGGCGGCGTCCCCCGCTCCGGCGCATCGGCGGCCGCCGCGCGGAACAGGTCGGGCCTCAGCTCCTCGCGCGTGACCTTGCCCGCGGTGCGGGCCTCGATCTGCAGTGCCCGGCGGTAGGGCACCCGCACCCACTGGCTGATCGCCGATTGGGTAATGTTCAGCAGCCGCGCCAGGTCGGCGTTCCTGCCGCCCGCAGCGTGGCGGGCCTTGAGTAGTCCGGGATCGGTCATGGACCGAACATAAGTGATACTTATTTATTAAGCAAGATATACTTTAGTAAAATGTTGAAGAGAAAGTTGATGACAATGCCAGCATTACTTAGTATAACTTAACGATGGCCATAGGCAGAAGAATCGAGACCGCGATGATCAAGGCCGGCAAGAAGCCGGTCGACATCGCCAGGCGCCTCAAGATCACCGAATCGGCGGTGTCGCAGTGGTTCGCCAAGGACACCGGGCCGAAATCCGTGCGGCTGTCGGAGCTGGCGTCGTTCCTGAATACGACCGTCGAGTACCTGATCACCGAGCCGGAAGGCGGGTCGGGCGGCGCCGCGTCGTTCGCCCTTCCGGGCCGCCGATGGGGCGCGGAGATCGGCCCGACCTCGCAGTCTACGCCTCGGCGGCGGGCGGGCCGGAGGGCGCCTGGGTGCTGTCGGCCGACGCCATCGCCTGGATCCATCGCGACCAGCGGCTGGTCGGCGTGCGCGACGCCTTCGCCTGCTACGTGGTGGGCGAATCGATGTTTCCGGCCTATGAGCAGGGCAACCTGCTGCTGGTGAACCCGGCCGTGCCGCCCAATGCCGGCGATGACTGCATGCTGATCCAGGAAGCGGCGGACGGTGCGCGCTACGCCCTGATCAAGCGCCTGGTCCGCTTCAACTCGACGTCGTGGACGGTCAAGCAGTGGAACCCCGACAAGACTTTCAGCCTGCCGCGCAAGGAATGGCAGCGCGCCCTGCTGGTGATCGGCAAGTACAACAGGGGCTGAGATACCGGTCGGGCGGCCTGCAATCCCGTACTGCACGATCCGCGCAGCGACGGCGCTTGACGGTCCTGCGCAATGTTGTGTCCTCAATCTGCCGAGACTCAACAACGGCGAGGATCGGCACAGGTTCAATTTCCCGACCAACATCGGCGCGCCCGGCGTTCGCGTCGGCCTGACGCCTGACGGAACCGACCAGAACGGCCCGCCCGGCTTTGGCCAGGCGGCGATGCGGAAAGGGACCACGGATCTCGGCAACCTGGTGACCGAGAGGCGTGCCGCCCCCTTCCTGTAGGTCGATCGGCCGTACAGGATGGCGCCGGACGCGTCCCCCTGAAGCGCAGGGATTGTGCGCTTAAGTCGATCGCCTCCTTTACTTAAGTCATGCTACGGCTGGGCTTTCAGGAGCCGCCGATGCCGCTTGCCGCCGTCCCGTCCAGCCGCCGCGATTTCCACGATGCCCTCGACAGCGTCCATGCCGCGATCCGCCGCGAACGCCGGCCCTTGCCGCCCCACGAGCTCGACGGCGCCAACTACCGGCGCTGGGCCGCCGCGGTGTGCGGCGCCGAGGCAAAGCACGCGGCTGACGATTTCTGGAGCGCAGTCTATCGCCTCGGGCTGGCCGCCCGGTTCGACCGCGACGACGGCTTCGGCGGCCACGAGGCGCCCTTTCGTTTTGCGCACGAGACCCACGCCTTTGCCGCGCTGAGCTGGCTCTGCCACCTGCAGGCGCACGAGAGCGACCGGCGCGGGCCGTGGGCCGTGGTGCGCTGGAATACCTGGGACGCCCAACAGCGCCGCGACTGGTTGGCGCGCCGGCGCACCCTGTGGTCGGGCTTCGTGCGCCAGGTCGAGCGCTATCGCGCCGCCCGCCGCAAGCTGGCGGCGGCGAGTCAGCCCTTGGCCGAGATCTCCGAGCAGGTGAGCAGCGTCACCGGGCCGTCGAGCAGCGGCTTGGCGATGCCGAAGAACTTCGCCACCACCGCCGAGCCGTTATGCCGGTCCATGGCCGCGCGGTCGGTGAAGCGCTCGTAGGTCGTGAACACGCAGGGGTCCGCGGGGTCCTGCGAGATGAAGAAGCCCACCGTGTCGGGCTCGTTGGCGCGGACATTGTCGGCCACGGCGAGCAGGGCATCGCGCAGCGTGCCCTCCTCGCCCTTGCGGGCGCGGATGATGGCGGTGATCGTGATCATTCCTGGTCCCCTCTCCTCTCGTCGGTCGTCGCTGGACGTTTCAGACGATGAAGCGATGCAAAGCCCGGTCCTAAAGCCGGCCGGCCAGTTCCGCATCGACGGCGGCCGCCAGGTCGTCCTGCACCGAGACCGGCGAGAGGTATTGCGGCAGGCCGTCGGCCAGGGTCTTGCGGCCAAGGCCCGTCTTCACCAGCACGCGCCTGCAGCCGGCATGGAAGGCGGCGCGGAGATCGTCGGCCTGGTCGCCGACGAACGGCGTCTCGGCCGCGGCCGCGCCCAGCCGCGCCAGCGCCTCGGCCAGCATGCCGCCCGCCGGCTTGCGCCACGGGCATTTGGCCTCCGTGGTGCAGCACAGCACCAGGTCGACGATCGCGCCTTCGGCCGCCAGCATTGCGATGAGCGCCCGGTGGACCGCATCGAGCTCGGCCCGGGTGAGCACGCCGCGCGCGACCTCGGGCTGGTTGGTGCAGATCGCGACCTTGAAGCCCGCCCGGTTCAGCCGGGCGATCGCGCCGGCCGCTCCGGCGATCAGCTGCAGGCCGGCGGCCGTCTTGATGTTGTCCGGGCGGTTGACGACGACCACGCCGTCGCGGTCGAGAAGGAACAGCGCCATGGAGGATCAACGCCAACGGACGCCCCACGCTGCTTCGGAGTTGGTGTAACGGCATGCAACGCAATGCCGCGCGGGCCGTTGACCCCCGCTTCCCCTGTTGAAAAGGAACCGTCATGGCCAAGCCCAAGATGCTCGACGCGATCGCGTTGCTCAAAGCCGATCACCGCAAGGTCGAGGGCCTGTTCAAGAAGTTCGAGGCCGCCAGGAGCGGCTCGGCCAAGAAGGCGCTGGCCCGCGAGATCTGCACCGAGCTCAGCGTGCACACCACGATCGAGGAGGAAATCTTCTATCCGGCCTGCCGGCACGGCGTGGAGGAGGACCAGATGGACGAGGCGCTGGTCGAGCATGACGGCGCCAAGGTCATGATCGCCGAGCTGCTGGGCAGCGCCCCGGGCAAGGATTTCTTCGACGCCAAGATGAAAGTGCTGTCGGAGGAGATCAAGCACCACGTCAAGGAAGAGGAGCGGCCGGGCGACGGCGTGTTCGCCCAGGCGCGCGAGGCCGGCCTCGACATGGACGCGCTCGCGAGCCGCATGGCTGCCCGCAAGAAGCTCCTGCTGGCCCAGTTCAAGTCCAAGGGCCTGCCGCCGCCCAAGACCCGCAGCTTCACCGGCCACCGCCTGGAGCAAAGCAAAGAGGTGGCAGCGCCTCGCTCATGAAGCTGTTCAAGTGCCAAAGCTGCCAGCAGATCCTCTATTTCGAGAACACCGTCTGCGAGAAATGCGGGCATCGACTGGGCTATGTCCCGGAGACCGCGACCCTGTCGGCCCTGGAGCCTGACGGAGACGCGTGGCGCGCGCTCGCCGCACCGGGCGGCTCCTATCGGTTCTGCGCCAATGCCGGGCACGCCGCCTGCAACTGGCTGATCGAGGCGGCCTCGCCGGAGAGCTTCTGCCTGTCCTGCCGGCACAACAGGATGATCCCTGACGTCACCCTGCCCGCCAACCTCGAGGCCTGGCAGAAGATCGAGGTCGCCAAGCACCGGCTGTTCTACTCGCTGCGGCGCTTGCGGCTGCCGATGCCGACCCGCACCGAGGATCCGGAAGAAGGGCTGGCCTTCGATTTCCTGGCCGAGATGCCGCACGACGATGCCCCCAGGGTCATGACCGGGCACGACAACGGCATCATCACCATCGCCCTGGCCGAGGCCGACGACGCCGCCCGCGAACAGCGTCGCGTGGCCATGCACGAGCCCTACCGCACCCTGCTGGGCCATTTCCGCCACGAGACCGGCCACTATTTCTGGGACCGGCTGGTGCGCGACCGCGACCGGCTCGACGCCTGCCGGGCGCTGTTCGGCGACGACCGGCAGGATTACGGCCAGGCGCTGCAGGCCTATTACGCCAACGGCGCGCCGGCCGACTGGCAGCAGCGCTTCGTCAGCGCCTACGCCGCGTCGCATCCGTGGGAGGATTTCGCCGAGACCTGGGCGCACTACCTGCACATCGTCGACACCCTGGAGATCGCCCGCGCCTTCGGCCTGTCGACCCATCCCGGGCTGGTGCGCGGCGACGAGCTCGACGCCAGCGTCGACTTCGATCCCTATCGTGCGGCCGGCGTGGCGCCGCTGATCGACAGCTGGCTGCCGCTGTCGCTCGCGCTCAACAGCCTGAACCGCGCCATGGGCCAACAGGACCTCTATCCGTTCGTGCTCTCGGCGCCGGCAGTCGCTAAGCTGGGCTTCGTCAACGATCTTGTTCACGCCACCTGAGCCGCAAGCGCCCGACCCGGGCGCGTCACCGGCCCGAAAGGGGGCCGCCATGAAGATCCTCGACTTCGCCAATCTCGAACGCGGCGACGCGCGCCTCGTCCGCACCGCCGCCATCACCTTCATGGGCGCGACGGCGATCGTGGCGCTCTACTTCGGCCAGGAGGTGCTGATCCCGGCGGCGGTCGCCATGCTGTTCGCCTTCATCCTGAGCCCCGCCGTTTCGCTGGTGCGCCGCGTCCTGCCGCTGCCACTGGCCGTGGCAGTCGTGGTGCTGGGCGCCCTGATGGTGGCGGGTCTCCTGACCGTCCTGGTCATGACCCAGCTCGCCGAGGTGGCCGGCAGCCTGACCAGCTACCAGGCCAACCTCCATCAGAAGATCAAGGACATCCGCGGCCTGTCGGAGGGCGGTGGCGCGCTCAGCCGCTTCGCCTCCATGGTCGCCTCGCTCGGCCACGACCTCGAGGTGACGGCCGGCCCGGCCGCGCCGCCGGCGGTGCGCGTGCAGAGCGGCGGCTCGAATTTCGAGAGCGTGGCCGCCTTCGTGGCGCCGCTGATGCATCCGCTGCTGATGATCGGCATCGTGGTCATCCTCGTCGTCTTCATCCTGCTCGACCGCGACCATCTCAGCGACCAGTTCGTCCGGCTGTTCGGCCAAAGCGACGTGCATGCGACATCGGAAGCCATCGGCGACGCCGCCGCCCGCGTCGGCCGCGTCCTGTCGTTGCAGCTCATGACCAACTTCGGCTTCGCCATCGTGGTCGGCGGCGGCCTGTTCGTGCTCGGCATGCCGAACGCGCTGCTGTGGGGGCTGCTGGCCGGCGGCCTGCGTTTCATCCCCTATGTCGGCGCGGCACTGGCGGCGGTGCTGCCCACCCTGATCGCCTTCGCCATCGCCCCGGGCTGGCTGCAACCCTTCCTCGTGCTGGGCTGGATCGTCGGCAGCGACATCGTCATCGGCCAGATCATCGAGCCGCTGCTGTTCGGCGAATCGACCGGCATCACGCCGCTGGCGCTCATCATGTCGGCGATCTTCTGGGGCACCTTGTGGGGGCCGATCGGCCTGCTGCTGTCGACGCCGCTCACGATCTGCCTGCTGGTGCTGGGCACGCACGTGCCGCATCTCGGCTTCCTGCAGATCCTGCTGGGCGATGCGCCGGCGCTGGCGCCCTACCAGCAGATCTACCGCCGCCTGATCCGCAAGGCGGTGGCCGATGCCTCGGCGGTGGCGCTGGCCGAGATCGAGGAGAAAGGCCGTGAGCAGGGCCTCGATGACGGCATGGGCCGCATGGTCGTGCTGGCCGAAGCCGACCGTGCGCTCGATCGGCTGAGCGCGCTGCAGATCGACGCCATCGTCGAAGGCACCGACGAGGTTCTGGACGTGATCGCCGAAGACGCGCTCGACGGCGACCTGCCGGCGGCGGTTTCCGCCGACCTCGCGGCGCGCGAGGCCCGCGCCTTCTTCAAATGCGTCGGCGGACGCGGCCAGATCGACGATGCCGCGGCCTCGATCATGGCCTTTGCGCTTCGCCAGGCGGGCCTCGACGCCGGCAGCCACCATCGCGGCGACAGGAGTTCCGAAGAGGCACCCGAGGGAGCGCTCACGATCCACCTGATCTGCTACGCCTCGCATCCGTCCGAAGCGGTGCGGCGCTACACCCGACGCAAGCTTATCGCCGGCGGCGGTGCCGGGCGGGCCCGCCACCTCGTCATCGACTACGACGTGGCGCCGGCACCCTCGCCGTCGATCGCCGGCGCCGCGGGATCGGGCGACACCTTCGCCGGCGATATCGCGACGCTCTGCCGGCTGGCGGCGCAGCACGCCGCTGCCCTGGGCGGCGCGCCGGCGCAGGAACCGCTGCGGGCCTGAGGTTCATGCCGCAGCCAGCGTGCAGCGACCGGTCGGGCGGCGGCGGCGGACGGCTTGGCCTTTGCCGCTGCGGCCGCTAAGGAAGGTCGATGTCCACCGACTTCCAGGCCGATCTCGACGCCATCGCGCGCATCAGCGCGGTGCCGATGATCCTCGACGTCGTGTGCCGCACCACGGGCATGGGGTTCGCGGCCGTCGCGCGAGTCACCGAAGATCGCTGGATCGCCTGCAGCGTGAAGGACGACATTCAATTTGGCCTCAAGCCGGGCGGCGAGCTCAAGGTCGCCACGACGATCTGTCACGAGATCCGCCAGAGCGGACAGCCGGTGGTCATCGATCACGTCGCCCAGGACAATGCCTGGTGCGGCCACCACACGCCGGCGATGTACGGCTTCCAAAGCTACATTTCGGTGCCGATCGTCCGCTCCAATGGCGCCTTTTTCGGCACGCTGTGCGCCATCGATCCTCGCCCCAACCGCCTCAACACGCCGGCGACGATGGGCATGTTCAAGCTGTTCGCCGACCTCATCGCCTTTCATCTCGACGCCGTCGAGCGGCTGGCCTCGAGCGAAGCGACGCTCGCCGGCGAACGGGAGAGCGGCGGGCTGCGCGAGCAGTTCATCGCCGTGCTCGGCCATGACCTGCGCAATCCGCTGGCCAACATCGTCGGCGGATTGCACCTGCTGTCGCGGCAGGGACTGAGCGAGAAGGCTGCGGAAGTCGTCGAGCTGATGCGCGGCAGCACGTCGCGCATGTCGGCGCTGATCGACAACGTCCTCGATTTCGCGCGCGGCCGGCTGGGCGGGGGCTTCAGCCTCGAACGCCGGCGCGTGGCGCTGGAGCCCGTCCTGCGGCAGGTCGTGGCCGAGCTGCAATCGACCGCGCCGGCGCGGGCTATCGAGTGCGCCTTCGCGATCGCCGGGCCGGTCGATTGCGACCCCATCCGGATCGGACAGCTCTTCTCCAATCTGCTGGCCAATGCCCTCACGCACGGCTCGTCCGACAGGCCGATCCGCGTCGAGGCGCGGACCGATGCAGGAACTTTCACGCTGTCGGTCGCCAATTCGGGCCCGCCAATTCCGCCCGCCGCCCTCGCGCAGATATTCCATCCGTTCTTCCGCGTCGCCCTGGGTCCGAACAAGCAGGGCCTGGGGCTGGGACTTTATATCGCCTCCGAGATCGCCCGCGCCCACGGCGGCGAGCTCGCGGTCAGTTCCGACCCGAACGAGACGCGCTTCACCCTGCATTTCCCGCTGAAATAACGCCCCTCCGCTCAGACGGCGTCGGGATAGATCTCGCTTTCGGCTTCGGCGGCGAACTGCGCCAGCGACAGCCGCTTGGCCGGCGCCCACATCAGCCCGGGACCGGGGGCCGAGGTCACCGGGCGGTAAACGACATTACCCTTGTCCATGCCGCTGACCTCGCGCACCTCGTTGGCGGGCGTGCGGTACGATTTGCCGACGAGGATGCTGTGTTCTGCCATGGGCATGGGAATCGGTCCTGGGCTGAGGGTGCCGGACAGTAACGGCGACAATTTCACTTTGGTTGCCGTCCACCGTCTGGAATTGGAATCCGGCGCATCATATGATCTCGCCCGGAGGGTCATATGGAACGGGGGACCCTGGCTCCACTCAGCCCGAACGAAGAGGGCACTTTGCGCCGCATCGCCGCGGCCGCGTCACCGCGGACGATGTTGCGGGCGCGCGACGTCGAACGGTTGCTGAAGCTGCTGCTGGTGCGCGATATCGACGGCAGGTTGGAGCTGACGGCGATCGGTCGCGAGCGCTATCGCCAGATCTCCGGCACGCTCGCCCCCGGCAGCCCGCCGGACGAGATAAACGCCGCCGTGGTGGACCTCTTCAGCGAGCCGCGCTGATTCAATGGGCGCGCGCCGGCCGACCGGGCGGCGCCCTGCCGGTCGCGAAGCCGATCGAACGATCGTACTCGGCCTCCGGCACGCCGTAGAAGCCGTTGGCCGCCCGCTGCAGGCCGTCGCGGTCGAGGATGCGAACGTGGCTGCGCGTCGAACGGATCAGGCCTTTGCCTTCGAGCTCGTGCAGGGTCACCGTGACGCCCTGGCGGCGAACGCCAAGCAGCAGGGCCAGGAATTCGTGGGTGATGATCAGCTCGTCGGCCAGCACGCGGTCGTGCCACATCAGCAACCAGCGGGCGAGCCGCTCGTCGAGCTTGCCGCGCCCGTTGGCGAGCGCCGTCTGGCTGCCCTGCACCATGAAGACGTTCACGTAGCGCAGCAGGGTGGTGGTGAGGCTGCGGCTCTCGCCCATCATGTTGCGCAGCGTCTTGGTGGTGACGCGCATCGCCGAGCCGGAGGATTGCACCACGGTCTCGTTGGCCGAGCGGTCGTCGCCCAGCACGATGCACAGGCCGGTCATGCCTTCGTAGCCCACCATGCCGACTTCGATGCGATGATCCGGCACCGTCGTGCCAACGACGGAGACCAGGCCGCTTTCGACGAAATAGACGTGCGAGATCGGATCGCTCGGCGCCTCGAGGACCTGGCGCGCGTCGAGCTCGATGGTTTCGAGAGCGGGCGTGAGAAGATCGCGGTCGGCGTGTGAAAGCACCGCCAGAAGGCGGTTACGCGAACCGTTGACCGGGGAATTCACAGCTCTCCTCCACCTCAGGGGCGTAAGAGCGCATGAACTCCCAGCCACCAATCGCGAGCTCGCTCCGAGACTCGGCAGGCGGTCGAATGACGTTGCCTGACAAGACAACCATTAGCAATGCGCATCGCATCGGTGGTGATGTGTCCGATATCGGACAAACGGCCTTTTATGTCGCCCCTAGCGCGGCGCCGGACCGTGCTTTCGCGGCGGAAGGCCGGAAGTCATCGCCGTCATGGCTTCGGTGCCGAGCTCGAAGGCGCGCTCGCTGGACCAGCCGGCATGGCGATGACTCACCCTGGCTTGCATCGAATCGGCAAGCGCCCGGGCATCGGCTTCGTTGGCGAAAGCCAGGTGCACCTCGGGAAGGCCAGCTTCGCGGACGATCGCCGTGGCGTAATCGCCGGCCGGGGCCAGCTTTCTGACGAAACGGTCGAGGGCGGCTTGCGCGGCCTTGAGGTCGGGGCTGCCGACCAGTTGGGCGGCCGGCACCGACGCGGCCACCAGATGGGCCTGCTTGTATCTATCCTTGAAGACGTGCCACGGCACTCTGGACATGGGCGCTCATGTGTAAACGCCGCCGTGGAAACCGGCGAGTTGCGATGAGGGAAAGGTTCTCGCCATGGCAACGACTGAGGGCCGTGAACGTTGCCTTACCGGGAATGCTTGTCGGGCTCCGCCATCCCTGCCCCGATTGCTCTATAGTCATTGCCGGCGGCCAAGGCCCGGCAGGAAAGGCAAATGCGCGCAGGAAACGACGAGCGGCGATCCGAGAGACCTTCCCCCGTGTTCCCCGACGGAGAGCGCTTTCGCCTCCTCGTCGACGCCGTCACCGACTATGCGATCTACATGCTCGATCCCGCGGGCAATGTGGCGAGCTGGAACACCGGCGCCGAGCGCTTGAAGGGTTACACCGCCCCGGAAATCATTGGCCGGCATTTCTCGCTTTTCTATACCGAGGAGGACCGTCGACGCGGCCTTCCCGCCACCGCGCTCGAGACAGCGGCGAGCACGGGAAAATTCGAGGCCGAGGGTTGGCGCGTGCGCAAGGACGGCAGCCGCTTCTGGGCGCACGTCGTCATCGATCCCATCCGCGACGTATCGGGCGCGCTCATCGGCTTCGCCAAGGTCACGCGCGACCTCAGCGAGCGCAAGACGGCCGAGCAATCGTTGCAGCACAGCCAGGACGAGCTGCGCCTGCTGGTGCAGAGCGTCATCGACTACGCGATCTACCGGCTCGATCCGGCGGGCAATGTCGCGAGCTGGAATGCCGGCGCCCAGCGCATCAAGGGCTATCTGCCCGGCGAGATCATCGGTCAGCACTTTTCGCGGTTCTATACCGAGGAGGACCGCGCGGCGGGCGAGCCCGCGCGGGCGCTCGCCACAGCCGCGCGCGAGGGCCGCTACGAAAAGGAAGCTCTCAGGGTCCGCAAGGACGGCACGCGCTTCTGGGCGAACGTGGTGATCGATCCGATCCACGGCCCCGACGGCAGCCTGCGCGGCTTCGCCAAGATCACCCGCGACATCACGGAACGGCGCGACGCCCAGCAGACGCTCGAGCAGGCGCGCGAGGCGCTGTTCCAATCGCAGAAGATGGATGCGATCGGCAAGCTCACCGGCGGCGTCGCGCACGATTTCAACAATCTGCTGACGGCCGTGATGGGCAGCCTGGAGCTCGTCCAGCGGCGCATCGGCGACGATCCGCGGGTGGCGCCCCTGGTGGCCAATGCCCTGCAGGCGGCCCAGCGCGGCGCCAACCTCACGCAGCGCATGCTGGCCTTCGCGCGTCGCCAGGAGCTCAAGCCGGAGACCGTCGACATCCCGTCCCTGGTCGCCGGCATGACCGATCTTCTCGACCGTTCGCTGGGCGCCAGCCTCAGCATCGTCACGCGCTTTCCGCCGCGGATGGAACCGGTGCTGGTCGATCGCAATCAGCTCGAGATGGCGCTGCTCAACCTCGCGGTCAATGCACGCGACGCCATGCCGAGCGGCGGGGCCCTCACGATCACCGCGCGCGAGCAGGAACTGGCGCCGGTCAACGCCTTGGCCCTCGAGCCCGGGCGTTATGCCGTGCTCTCGATCGTCGATCAGGGCGAAGGCATGGACGAGAAGACGTTGCAGCAGGCGATGGAGCCGTTCTTCACCACCAAGGGCGTCGGCAAGGGCACGGGGCTCGGACTGTCCATGGTGCATGGCCTGGCGGAGCAATCGGGCGGCCGGCTCGTGCTGAAGAGCGAGCCGGGAGAAGGCACGACGGCCAGCCTGTGGCTTCCGGTCGTGGCGGGCGCGGCGCAGGCCGACCCGGGTGCGGCGCCGGTCGATGCCTCCGCCGGCGCTGCCCTGACGTCGCTTTCCGTCCTGGCGGTGGACGACGACGCGCTGGTGCTGATGAATACCGCGGCAATGCTCGATGACAGGGGACATCACGTCACCATGGCTTATTCCGCCAAGGAGGCTCTCGCGATCCTGCGGCGCGGCAAGCGCTTCGACCTGCTGATCACCGATCAGGGCATGCCCGGCATGACCGGCGCCGAGCTCATCGAGATCGTCCGCGCCGAGCATCCCGATCTCCCCATCGTGCTGGCGACCGGTTACGCCGAATTACCGCCCGGCGTGGCCGCCGACGTGCCGCGGATCTCGAAGCCCTTCATGCAAAACCATCTTCTGCAGGCCGTCAAAGAAGCCGTGAAGGGCTGAACCCTAACCTCCGACCTTCGGCCGATCGGCAGGCACCGGGCGCAACCTGCCGACGTCGTCGAGATGGGACCGCAGCGTCAGCATGAGATCCTGGGCGAACCGCTTGATGTCCGCGTCGTCGCCGCCGGTGGCGTAGGACCTGAAAAGGCCGACCGTCTCGCCGAGCACCTTCCGCTGGTCGTCGATATAGGCCTTGTCGAAGGAAGCGGCGTCCCTGGACTTGAGATCGTCGAGCAGGACCTGCTGCCCGGCGTCGAGTTTTTCCGATGGCGCCGCGAGCCCGGCCCGCGAGACGGCCTGCTTGAGCCGGCCGGCGATCACGGTGTGCTCTTCGACCATGCGGTTGGCGAATCCCCTGACCGGGTTGGACCGCGAGCGCTCGAGCGCCAGCTTGCTGCTGGCGATCTCGAACTGGCCGGCGGCCGCGACCGCGCCCAGGAAGCCCTCGGCGGAGGGCGTCGCCGCCGGCTGCACTGCCTGATTGGTCGCCTGGCCGGGCGGCGGATCGGCCGCCAAGGCCGCCGTGCCGATGCTCGTTGCGCATAACAGGAAAAGCACGACACGGATCATCGGGACGCTCCTCATTACTGCTCCGACAGGCTTCAGCTCCGTATCGTCCGCCCCGCGCAGAAGCGGGCGATGCGGCGGGCGAGCTGATCGAGCGGCAGGACCTCGGGATCGTCGCCGGCCACGGCCGCCATCGGCATTTGCGGCGTCGCCGCCCGGGCCGGGTCCTCGACCAGCGCCAGCCCGCCATGCTGCCTGATCGCCCGCAAACCGTCCGCCCCATCGCTGCCGCGGCCGCTCAACACCACGCCGACGAGACGCCTGCCATAGGTCGCCGCGGCGGAGGCAAACAACGGATCGACGGCCGGGCGAGTGTGGTGAACCAGAGAGCCGTCGTCGAGATGGATGCGTCCAGACGCCTCGATCAGCATGTGGCGGTCGGGCGGCGCGACATGGATGCGGCCGGGCTCGAGCACGGCGCCCTCTTCGGCGAAGGCCGCCGGCAGCTTGCCATGCCAGTTCAGGATCTCCGGAAGCTGGCTGGGCTGGCGGCCGACATGCACCACCAGGGCGAAGGCGGCGCCGCAATTGCGCGGCAATGCCTCGGTGATTCGGCGCACCGCTTCCAATCCGCCCGCCGAAGCGCCGATCGCGACCACGGGAAAGTCGGCACCATCGTGCATATCGAATGAACGCAAGGCTCACCCGGTCAGTTGCATGAAGCATCACCGGCAGCAGACTTTCCCGCATATGCACTTCTTGTTAAGAGTGCATAAGAATCATGTCCAGCCTCCGCACCCCTCTTCTCGGCATCTACGGATTGCTCGTGGCGGCCAACCTGGCGGCCTGGGCGTGGGCGCTCCTGCTGTTCCATGACCAGCCGCTGCTGCTGGGCACGGCGCTGCTCGCCTACGGCTTCGGCCTGCGCCACGCCGTCGACGCCGACCACATCGCCGCCATCGACAATGTCACGCGCAAGCTGATGCAGGAGGGCAAGCGGCCGGTGAGCGTCGGCCTGTTCTTCGCGCTCGGCCATTCGACCGTGGTGGCGCTCGCCGTCGCCGGCGTCGCCGCTGCGGCCACCCTGATCGCCACGCATTTCGAGCAGTTCAGGCATGTCGGCGGCGTCATCGGCACGCTGGTCTCGGCGTTCTTCCTGTTCGCCATCGCCGCGGCCAACCTCGTCATCCTGCGCTCGATCTGGCGCACCTTCGAGCGCGTGAAGAAGGGCGGCCGCTACGACGCCGAGGATGTCGACCTGCTGCTGGCCGGCCGCGGCCTGCTGGCGCGCCTGTTTCGCCCGCTGTTCGGCCTGATCGGCAAGAGCTGGCACATGTTCCCGCTGGGCTTCCTGTTCGGGCTGGGCTTCGACACGGCGACCGAGGTGGCGCTGCTCGGCCTTTCGGCGGCGCAGACCTCGCACCTCTCGATCTGGTCGATCCTGGTGTTCCCTGCCCTGTTCGCGGCGGCCATGGCGCTGGTCGACACGACGGACGGCGTGCTGATGCTGGGCGCCTACAATTGGGCCTTCGTGAAGCCGATCCGCAAGCTCTACTACAATCTCACGATCACCCTCGTCTCGGCCGTGGTCGCCGTCCTGATCGGCGGCGTCGAAGTCCTCGGCCTGCTGGTCGATCGGCTGGGACTGTCGGGCTGGTTCTGGGACGCCATCGGCAGCCTCAACGACAACCTGAACGCGCTCGGCTTCCTCATCATCGGCGTCTTCATCGCCGCCTGGCTGGGCTCGGTGGCGATCTATCGCTACCACGACCTCGACGCCATCGACGTCACGCGCATCGCCCCGGAATCCGCAGGCGCGCCCTAAAGCTTCAACAGCCAGGCCTCGACCTCGCCCTTGCCCTTGACCTCGATGGTGCCGCGCGACTCGAAGACGAACTCGTCCTTCAATTTCTCGTACACGGAGCGCGTCACCTGGATGGTATCCGGCATGCCGCCCGATTCCATGCGGCTCGCCAGGTTCACCGTGTCGCCCCACAGATCGTAGATGTACTTGCTCTTGCCGATCACGCCCGCCACCACCGGCCCGCTGTTGATGCCGACCCGGAGCTTCATCTCGACCTTGTGCTCCATGGCGTGCTCGCGCGTGATGTGGACCATGCGGATCGCCATGCGCACCATGCGCTCGGCGTGATCGGGCACCTGCACCGGCATGCCGCACACCGCCATGTAGGCATCGCCTACCGTCTTGATCTTCTCGATGCCGAGCTCGTGGGCGGCATCGTCGAAACGGGTGAACAGCCCGTTCAGCAGGGCGACGACATTCGCCGGCGGCATCTCCGACGACATCTGGGTGAAACCCACGATGTCGGCGAAGGCCACCGTGACCTCGGCGAAGCCGTCGGCGATGCCCTGCTCGCCGCCGCGCAGCCGGTTGGCGATCGGCGCCGGCAGCACGTTCAGCAGCAGTTCCTCGTTCTCGCGGTTCTTGTTCTCGATCTCGATGTTCTTGCCGTGCAGCTCCTCGACCATGCCGTTGAACGCCGTGCACAAGGCGCCGATCTCGTCGCGCGTGCGGACCGGCACCTTGGCGCCGTAGTCGCCCGCCGCAAAGCGCGTCACCCCGGCAGTGAGCTCGCGCAAGCGGCCCCAGCAGCGAGCGCGACAGCCAGGCGCCGGTCACGAGCACGACCAGGAAGGCGAGGCCGCCGACGATCATCAGGTCGCGCTGCAGTTTGTAGATCGGCGCGAACGCCTCGGCTGTATCGACCTTGGCGATCAGCGCCCACTTGATGCCGGGAATTGCCAGCGGCCCCCACGACGCGAGCGTCGGGATGCCGCGATAGCCGACGATCTCGCCGGTGCCCTCGATGCCGCCAAGAGCGGCCTGGGCGGCCTCGGTGGTGATGCGCTGATGCAGCACCGGCGTGCGGTAGCGGCGGACGGCGCCGATCTCCTCGTCCGTTGCGCCGCCCTGCTTCAGCTCGATGAAATACCGATCGGGCGTTTCGTAGAAGGCCCGCGGGCCGGAGCGCGCGAAGTAGTCGGAGCCGATGAGATAGGCCTCGCCGGTGGCGCCGAACCCGTCCTGGCGCCAGCGCCGATCGCCGGTCACGACATTGTCGATCTCCTCGATCGACAATTGCGCGACCACCACGCCGATCACCTGGCCCTGGTCGATCACCGGCGCCGCCATGAAGGCGATGGGCGCGCCGCCCGACGGCGCGTAGGGCGCGAAATCCTCCAGGCACACGGCCGACCGGTCGGCCGTGGCGCCACAACGCGCGACGGCGGCCGCGAGGTTGGACTGCCGGTAGAAGCCGGTCCTGAGCGAAGCGCCCAGATCCACTTCCTTGTCGACGCCATAGACGATGCGGCCGGACTTGGGATTGGCCAGCATGAGGTCGAAGAAGCCGAAACTCGTGGCGGCGGACCGCAGAAGCGGATGGTAGATGGCGTGCTGCGCGCTATAGGCGCTGCCGTCGCCGGCGTCGTCCAGCAGCTTGCGCCGATTCGCCGGATACGGATTGGCGACGATGTAGTGGTACTGGAGATAGTAGGCGGCGGGCCCGACCGGCAGGAAGTCGTTGACGTTGGGCTTATGGCCGAGCACACGGCGCAGATCGGGCAGGAACTGCTCCTCATACCAGTCGCCGACCTGGCGGCGGATGTCGAACGGGACATCGGCCCGGTCGAGTTCGTCGAAGCCGGCGTTGAACCCGCGCGCCGCGTCGACCGCCATTTTCGAGACGGCGAGCTGGCTCAGCTCGTTGCGGATGGTGCGGAAGTAGGTCTCGACCTGGCGCGCCTTGCTCTTGCGGGTCGCCGTGAGCTGGTTGTAGATCGATTCCTGCAGCGCGTCGCGGGCCCGCATGTAGCCCAGCACGCCGGTGACCAGCACGGCGACCGCCCCCAGCAGGATCAGGATGGCGAAGAGCTTGGTCGCCAGCCCGAAGCGCGCGGAACGATCGGTGCCGGGGGTCGTGCTGGTCATCTAAAGCTTCAACAGCCAGGCTTCGACATTGCCTTTACCTTTGACCTCGATCTCGCCGCGCGCCTCGAAGACGAACTCGTCCTTCAATTTCTCGTACACGGAGCGCGTCACCTGGATGCTGTCGGGCATGCCGCCCGATTCCATGCGGCTCGCCAGGTTCACCGTGTCGCCCCACAGGTCGTAGATGTACTTGCTCTTGCCGATCACGCCCGCCACCACCGGCCCGCTGTTGATGCCGACCCGGAGCTTCATCTCGACCTTGTGCTCCATCGCGTGCTCGCGCGTGATGTGGACCATGCGGATCGCCATGCGCACCATGCGCTCGGCGTGATCGGGCACCTGCACCGGCATGCCGCACACCGCCATGTAGGCATCGCCCACCGTCTTGATCTTCTCGATGCCGAGCTCGTGGGCGGCATCGTCGAAACGGGTGAACAGCCCGTTCAGCAGGGCGACGACATTCGCCGGCGGCATCTCCGACGACATGGCGGTGAAGCCCACCAGGTCGGCGAAGGCCACCGTGACCTCGGCGAAGCCGTCGGCGATGCCCTGCTCGCCGCCGCGCAGCCGGTTGGCGATCGGCGCCGGCAGCACGTTCAGCAGCAGTTCCTCGTTCTCGCGGTTCTTGTTTTCGATCACGACGTTCTTCTCGCTGATCTGATCGATCATGCCGTTGAAGGCGGCGCAGAGCTGGCCGATCTCGTCGCGCGTACGGACCGGCACGTGGGCCTCGGTATCGCCAGCCGCGAAGCGCCGCACGCCGGCGGTGAGCTCGCGCAACGGGCCCAGCAGGGCGCCCGACAGCCAGGCGCCGGTGACGATCACCACCAGGAGCGCGATCGCGCCCACGATCGCGAGGTCACGCGCCAGGCGATAGACCGGCGCGAAGGCCTCCGACGAATCGATCTCCGCGATCAGCCCCCATTTGACGCCCGACACCCGGACCGGCCCCCACGAGGCGAGGTTGGGGACGTGGCGGAAGTCCAGCACCTCGCCGCTGCCTTCGATGCCGCCCAGCGCCGCGCGGCTCGCCTGCCGTATCGATGCGCTGCTGCAGCACCGGCGTGCCGTAGCGCTTGATGTCCTCGATATCGTTGGCCGGCGTGCCGTTGGCCTGGGCCTCGGCGATGTAGAGGTCCTTGTCCTCGTAGAAGGTGCGCGGTCCGGAGCGCACGGTGAAGTCGGGCCCGACGAGATAGGCCTCGCCGGTGACGCCGAAGCCCTCCTGCCGCCAGCGCTTGCCGCCGCTCACGATATTGTCGATCTCGTCGATCGAGAGCCGGGCCACCAGGACGCCGATCACCTGGCCATGGTCGACGACGGGCGCCGCCATGAAGGCTTCCGGCGAACCGTCGGACGGCAGGTAGTCGGCAAAATCCTCCAGGCAGGTCGCCGACGGATCGGCCGCGGCGGCGCAGCGCGCGGCGGCGGCGGCGAGGGGAGAGCGCCGGTAGGGGCCGGCCTGCAGCGAGGTGCCGAAATCGGCATCCTTGTCGACGGTGTAGAGGATCCGGCCGGTCTTGGGCTCGACCATCAGGAAGTCGGAGAAGCCCAGCGTCTGCGCCGCCGTGCGCATCAACGGATGATAGATCGCGTGCAGCTTCGAGTAGGCGCTGCCGTCGTCGGCATCGTCGAGCAGGCTGCGGCGCGCCGGCTGCTGCGGATTGTCGACGATGTACCAGTCCTGCAGGAAATACGGCGCCGAACCCTGGGGCAGGAAATCCTTGAGCGGCGTCTCCGGCCCCAACAGGCGACGCACCATCGGCATGTATTGCTCGTTGTACCAGCCCTCGACCTTCTTGCGGGTCTCGGGCGGAACATCCTTGCGGTCGAGCTCCTCGACGGCGTCGCGGAAGCCGCGCATGGCATCGACCACCATCTTCGACGCCGCGAGCAGGCGCATGTCGTTGCGGATGCCGCGGAAATAGGTCTCGACCTGGCGGCCTTTGGTCTCGCGCGCCGCCGTGAGCTGCTCCAGGATCGTCCTCTCCAGCGCCTCGCGGGCGCGGACATAGCCCAGCACGCCGGTGATCAGCACCGCGACCGCGCCCAGCAGGATCAGGATGGCGAACAGCTTGGCCGCCAGCCCGAAACGCGTCGGACGGATGGGTGCGGCAGGGTCGGCGGCGGACATACGGTCTTCTATAGGAGCCCGGCTCCAACGGCGAGGCGTTCCGCGGGCGCGCAAATCCCCGGGCCTTCCGGAAAGACCAGCAGGCGAACCCGGCCGCATCGTGCACGCCGCTCGACCGCCAAATCCTCGGGCCATTTCCGGAGATCGACCATGAACACGAAGCATCTCTCTCTGGCCGTGCGCCTTCTCGCCTGCGGCATCACCTTCGCTGCCGGCCCGGTTCTCGCCGAAGCGCCCAGCCCCTACGCCCAGATCAATGCCGCCGCCGCCGCATCGCCCATCACGATCACGCGGCTGCGCGGCAACATCAGCGTCCTGCAGGGATCGGGCGGCAATATCGGCGTCCTGGCCGGGCGCGATGGCCTCCTGCTGGTCGATGCCGGCATCGCGGTATCGCGCGACAAGATCCTGGCGGCGCTCGCCAGCATCCAGCCCGGGCCGGTCCGCTACGTCATCAACACGCACTGGCACTGGGACCATACCGACGGCAACGGCTGGCTGCGCGAAGCGGGAGCCACGATCCTGGCCGACCGCAACATCACGAAGCGTCTCACCGAGACCATCCGGGTGGTCGAATGGGAACACACCTTCACGCCGATCCCCGAGGCGCAGCTTCCCAACCTCCTGATCGACGGGCAGAGCGTGCTGCCGTTCGACGGCGAGGACATCGTGATCGGCGCCTACGCCAGCGCCCACACCGACGGCGACCTTTCGGTCTACTTTCCCAAGGCCGACGTGCTGCAGACCGGCGACATCTTCTGGAACGGCTATTTTCCATTCATCGACTATGTGACAGGCGGCAGCATCGACGGAACGATCCGGTCGGTCGAGGAGACCCTGGACCGCGTGACCGACCACACGCAGATCGTTCCCGGCCACGGGCCGGTCGGCAATCGCGCCGATCTGCTGGCCTTCCGCAACATGCTGATCGATGTGCGCGCCCGGGTCGCCGCGCTGAAGCGGCAGGGGAAATCCCTGGCAGATACGATCGCCGCCCGCCCGACGGCCGACCACGACCAGAAATGGGGAACCGGCGTCATCGGACCGGAGCTGTTCACGGCCCTCGTCTATCGCGGCGTATGACCCGAAGGAGGGGTTTCCGCCCTTTCCGCCCTTTCCGCCCCTCGCTGAATTTGCTTTCCCACCGGCTTCGACGCGGATGGATTGCATGCCGATCCTCTTCGTGAGAGTCGGCAGGCATATGCCACAACATTGCTCAGGAACGTCAATGGCAAGAAGTGCGCGGTCCCTGCACTTCGGGCGCGCAAGATAATTCTTGCGTGCCGGCAGAAGCGTCGCCGGATCAAGTGCATGCACTGCATGCATTGGCCGCGCGCTCAAGGTTCGCGCTATGCCGACGAGCCGACGGAGACGCGCACGCTGGTCGGACTCGACCGAAAACGACTGAGCCGTGCGCCGGCCCGGACGTCGCCCGAGTCCGCCGTCGCTTGACGGGCGGGTTACCGGGGCGCCTCCTCCTTCTCCAAGTGGTTGCAGGGGGACCCGATGGCTGCTCTCAGACGCGCGACCGGACTGGCGTTTGCCCTGGCGTTCGTTGTCGGCGGCTGGACGGGGGCCGCAGCCGAAGAGCGACCGGCGCCGGGTGCCGGCTTCTTCGATGCAGCCGCGGTCGACGATCCGGCCTTCGGGCGCTGCGCCTGGATGGGGCGCAGCCCGCCCTTCGTCTTCCAGGAGAGCGACTATATCCGCGGCTACTTCGAGCCCACCAATCTCGCGGCCTACCAGCAGGCGTTGCCAAGACCGTTCGGAATGCCGGCGCGGCCGCTGATCCGCATCGGCTTCCTCGACTTCTACGACATGGCCTCGGGACCGACCTATCTCGAGACCGAGGTCGCCATCCTGGGCATGGACGGCACGCAACCCGGCTGGGTCGTGCTCACCTTGCCGGTGACCAATGGACCGGCCTGCATCGGCGGCCGGGATCTGTTCGGCCTGGCCAAGGTGATGCGGCGCATCAGCTTCGTGCGCGCGGCCGACCGCTATACCGGCACGCTCTATGCGCGCGGCGCCGACAAGGTCGACTTCACGTTGACCGTCACTGTCGGCGAACCGGGTGCCGCGGGGCGCGAGCTGCTGCGCCAGAACGGCGTCTACCCGCAGTTCGGGCTGCTGAACGGAAAGGTGCTGCGGTTCGGCGGCTCCGGCACGCCGCTCTCCGAGCTTGCCGCGCGCGGCGACTTCCAGATCAAGCTGGGCACGGCGCGGCTCGACGTCTCGCCCGATCCCACCAGCCTGGTGAACCGCCTCGGCGTCGGCGCCCCGCTGGTCGGGCATTGGTCGCGGATCAGGGTCAAGTATTCGATCAAGCCGCTCTAGGCCGCAGCTACCCCTTCTTCGGCGTATAGGCGCCGCCCGACGACGCCGCCCGCACCTCGGCCGCGGTCTTCGCCTTGCGCAGCAGCACCAGCCGGCGCGCCTCGTCGTCGAGCATGGCCTGGGCGTTCTTGATGATCGCCGGCGCATGCTTGGGCGGAAACTTCACCGCGCCGTTCTCGTCCATGTGGATGAGGTCGCCCGGCGCCACGTCCATGCCGCCGACCGAGACCGGCACGTTGACCGACTGCACCGCCATCTCGCCATGGCCCGCGGTCACGCCGCCCAGCAGGAGCTGGAAGCGCAGCTTGCGGATGGCGTCGACGTCGCGTGACGGGCCGTTCGACAGCATGCCGACGCAGCCCACCGCCATCATCGAGCTCACCATCATCTCGCCGGCGAGGCCCGCCTTGTTGTGCAGCTCGGGCGGCCATTTCTGCTGGATCACCAGGATGGTCGGCTTCTTCATCGCGTCGAGCGCATCGACCACGTCCATGAAGGACAGTCGGCCGGCATAGTTCGGGTCGGGCAGGCCGTAGACGCAGGTCACCGCGTAGCCGACGATCGGACCCATCTCGGGATAGATGCAGCGGATCGAGGTGTCGGTGTACCAGTTCTCGGTCCACGGATTGTAGAGGCCGAGGCACAGCGGATTCTTGGGGTAGGTCGCCACCACGTTGGTGATCGTGGGCGTGTCGATCTTGCGCAGCTCGGCGAAGAGCTGGTCGTCGGACGGCTGGACGGCTGTATCGGGCATGGTTTCCCCCTGTTCGGCTTTGTTCTTCGCGCAATTGACGACTGCCGACAAGGGTTCAGGGATGGCGTTCATGATAGGATGCCATCACACTGCGAACAGGGCCGGTACGGAGAAGACCCGACATGACTGTAGGCGACACCGAGCGAAGCGACCGGCAGCATATCGCCGACATCTTCCAGCTCCCACTGGCTGCTGTTCATCCTGGTCGGCGGCCTGCTGATCGCGGCGGGTGCGGTGGCGATCGTCGTTCCCGCGCTGTCCTCGATTGCACCAAACGAAGTCCTCGGCCTGGTTCTCGTCTTCGTCGGCATCGTGCAGATCGCGCAGTCGGGCAAGATGCAGGGCGAAGCGCTGTTCGCGTGGCATCTGGCGCTCGGCGTCGTGGCCGCGGTGGGCGGCGTGTTCGTCTACCTCGACCCGTTCCGCGGCGTGGTGACGATCATGATCCTGATGGCCATCGTCTTTGTCCTGCATGGACTGACGCAGATCGCCTTTGCCATGAAGGTGCGGAGCCTCGCCGGCTGGCACTGGTTCCTGATCTCGGGCTGCATTGCGCTGATCGTCGCCGGCCTGCTGGTGATGAAGCTGCCCTACGGCCACACCTTCACGACGGCGACGGTCGGCGGCGTTTCCCTGCTCTTTGCCGGTTGGGCCTACGTCGCCATTGCGCGGGTCTCCCGCGGCGGCCCGGGGAAATAGGCTTACCGGTCGAGTTCCAGCAGGGTGCGAACGCGGCGGAGGAGCTCTTCATATTTGTAGGGCTTGGGCAGAAAGGCCTCGCCGCCGGGCAAGGGCACTTCGCCCGACGTGAGCAGGACCTTCATCTCCGGCTTGTTCTCCCTGACCCAGCGGCCCAGTTCGAAACCGTCCAGGCTGCTGCCCTCGAGATTGACGTCGGCAAACACCAGTTCGACCTTCACCGCCGCGTTGAGGACCCGCATCGCCTCATCGGCGCTGCTCACTTCGATGACGGCGAACCCGTGGTGGCGAAGCTGGCTCGCCGCGACCATGCGGGCGAGAACGACGTCGTCGACCACCAGGATGGTCGGCAGCTGCTTGCCGCCCGGTTCGCCGCCAATGCTTTGTGCCGCGTTCATGATCCGCAAATCGGTTCCATCGGTGTCGCAGGGAGCGACGCAGATTCCCCCCGCAGGCGCCGTCAAGGCAAGCGAAAAAGTTGTGTCAAGCCCCGGAACCAAACGCCGGCAACAGACGTTAATGGCGCCATGGCATCGCTTCAGGACGCAACCTCCGATCCGGCTGGAAAGCCGCCGCCGACCGTTCTGGTCGTCGCCGATGAAGTGCTGGTCCGCATGGCTGTGTCCAACTACCTGCGAGAATGCGGTTACAACGTCGTCGAGACCGGCGACGCCCAGGAAGCCATCGAGGTGATGACATCCGACGTGGCGGTCGACATCGCCTTTTCCGACATCGCCATGCCCGGCAGCCTGGACGGCTTCGGCCTGGCGCAATGGATCCGCCGCGAGCGTCCGGACATCAAGGTCGTGCTGTCGTCGGGCGTTGCCCGCTCGGCCAAGGCGGCGGGCGAGCTTTGCGAACACGGCCCGGCGCTGGCCAAGCCCTACGACCATGCCGATCTCGAGCGCCGCATCCGGGCGCTCCTCGCCTCGGCTCCCCGCCGCGACTGACACGCCGCGACTGACAAGAGGCCGCGTCAGGCGCCGACCAGGCGCCGGATGCGGCTCATGAACCCTGTCGCCGGCTCCTCGGCAGTGCAGCGTGTGAGCGCGAGGCGCGTGCCCTCGTACAGCCCGTCCCGGGTGGGAAACCACGGATACCAGCCGGCCAGGCCGGCATTGACCGGCTCGAGCGACGTCTGCTTCGCCGGCAGGAAGTCGAATTCGATGGTGGGCCTGAGCGCCGCGCCGCAGATCGGCGCATGCAGCACGACGCTGTTCTCGAAGATGACCCAGATCGGCTTGTCGCTCTCGATGGTGAGTTCCTCGCCGTTGCGCTGGCAGAACCAGGTCGTGCCCGAGCGCCGTCCCGCGCCCTCGGGCAGGATGAAGACCTTGCGGATGGCGAGCGGCCAGCCGTCGGTATGACGGTCGGCCGCGACGTCGCGCGGCACGAGCTGGAACTGGCGCGTCGAGCCGATGCGGAAGGGATGGCCGATCGCCTGCTCCAGCGTCGGGCCGTAGGTCGCCAGGAACTGCGACAGCAGCGCCAGCGAGCCGGGTCCGAGCTCGCGATATTCGTTGCAGGCGTTCATGTAGTCGCTTTGCGAGGCCGCGGTGCTGACGTAGCCCGCGGCGAAATCGTCGTAGCGCAGCGGCGTCTTGCGGCTCTCCATCATGGCGGCCAGCAGCCCGGCGGCGAGCCCCTCCTCCAGCGGAAAGACCATCACGCCGGTGCGCGACAGCGGTCCCGAATCGCAGTCCAGCGCCTGGGTGAACGAACTCCAGGCGATGCGCGACAGGTCCGAGCGCACGGCCCGGAAGCGCTTGAGGGCGGCGTCATCCTCCGCGGTGTCGCGCTTTTCCAGGGCGTCGATTTCCTCGACCAGGCGGATGTCCGGATGCTGGAGCAGCTCGCGCAAGAAAGATCTCCCGTGTCGAATGGGCAGGCGGCTCAGGGAAACCCGAGCATCCGGGCAACGCGCTGCACGCCCTGCCATACCGGATCGAGCCCGGCGAAGGTCTGGACCATCTTCTTGGCATCGTCCAGGAGCGCCCGGATCTTCACGCTGTCGGGCTCGTGCTTTTCGGCTTCCTGCTTGGCCTCTGCGAGGAGTCCGCGCATTTCGCGCATCTCTTCCCTGTAGTCGTCGTCGATCGCCTTCAGCGACGCGGCCAGGGCCGCCGCCAGGTGAGGCATCGAGTTTTTTTGCGAAACGGGATCGTTTGCCATGTCGTGTCTGGTCTCCCTTCAGGGCACGAAGATCAGAAAGACGAAAATCGCGAACAGCACAAGGTGCACGAAGCCCGGCAGGATGTTGGTGCGCCCGCCGCCGAATGTCACCAGGCTGACCAGGAAGGTCAGCACCAGCAGCACCGTGTCGTTCTTGTCGATGCCGAGCTCGAGCGGCTGCTTCAGCCAGATCGCCAGCAGGCTGACGGCCGGAATGGTGAGGCCGATGGTGGCGAGCGAGGAGCCGAGCGCGAGGTTGAGGCTCTTCTGCAGCTCGTTGCGTCGGGCCGCGGTCAACGCCGCCACCGTTTCCGGCAGCAGCACCAGCAGCGCCACCAGGAGACCGACCGCTTCGACCGGCGCGCCCACCGCCACCACCATGGTCTCGATCGATCCCGAGACGCCCTTGGCCAGCAGCACGACGGCGACGAGACCGACCAGCAGCAGCACGATGCTCTCCCAGAGCTGCCGCGTGGTGGGCGCCGTGGCGTGATCCTCCGCCGCGCCGCCGAGATCGGACAGGAAGTAGTCGCGATGGCGCACTGTCTGGACGTAGAGGAACACCGAATAGAGGGCGAGGGTCACGAAGCTGACGAAGCCGAGCTGCGTCGTGGTGTAGAAAGGCCCGGCCATGCTCGTGGTATAGGTCGGCAGGATCAGGGTCAGCGTGGCGAGCGGCATCAGCACGACGAGATAGGCGCTGGCGCCGGGCAGGCGGAAGCCCTGCTCGCCGTAGCGTAACCCACCCAGGATCAGGCAGAGCCCGACCACGCCATTGCAGACCACCATGATCACGGAGAAGACGGTCTCGCGCGCCAGGCCGGGCGCGCCCTCGCCCGCCAGCATGATCGACAGGATCAGGGCCACCTCGATCACAGTCACTGCAACGGTCAGCACCAGGGTGCCGTAGGGCTCGCCGGTGCGGTGCGCGATCACGTCGGCGTGATAGACCGCGGCGAACACCACCGCCATCAGCACGACCAGGCCGACGACCGGCAACGCCGCCGCGACCACCGGCGACAGTGCCGTCGCGCCGTTGAGCGCCCAGAGGCCCAACGCAACAGCGAGGCCCGCCACCGGCATCCCGCGCCTCAGAAATCTTCTGCGCCCGCCCGCCATTCTTCTCCCCCTCTTATTCAGCTGCAGTCGCAACGATATAGATAATCCGACATTGAATCAGCGGGCTATGCCCCATGGCAGCGCGAGATCGCACAGCCTCGGCAATTGCCGGAACCACGTGCGTCAAACTGGCCTGCCACGGGCACGCCGTGTCACCTCCTGCGTATAGCCATGATGAGGGCACAAAGTCCGTAAGAGTTCGGGCGGTATCCGCCGATGGAGTGTGTCGCGGATGAGTAAAAAAGCATTATCGAAGTTTGGGGCGGCCGCTCTCCTGATCGGCCTGATCGTCGCCGGCTACATCGCGATGGACCAGATGGGCCGCGACAAGGCGCGGGCAGCAGCCGCGCGGCCGGCGCCGGCCGTGCCCATCACCGTCGCCACGGCCGAGACGAAGGACGTACCCATCATCGTGCGCGGCATCGGCACGGTGCAGGCCTACAAGTCCGTTGTCGTGAAGGCTCGCGTCGATGGCCAGATCGTCAAGGTCGCCTTCGAGGAAGGCCAGTTCGTCCATGTCGGCGATCTCCTCTTCCAGATCGACCCGAAGCCGTTCCAGGCCGCCCTCGATCACGCCAGCGCCGCCAAGCGTCGCGACGAAGCCCAGCTCGCCGGCGCCCGGCTCGACCTCGAACGCTATGGCAAACTGATCGGCTCGGGCTTCCAGTCGCGCCAGAGCTACGATCAGCAGCAGGCCACCGTCGATGCGCTGATGGGAACCGTCGCCCTCGATGAGGCCGCGGTGGAAACCGCCAAGGTAAATCTCGAGTACACCAATATCCGCGCGCCGATCGACGGCCGCACCGGCCAGCGCCTGGTCGATCTCGGCAACATGATCCAGGCCTCGTCGCCCGCCGCGCTCGTCAACCTGACGCAGGTCAAGCCGATCTTCGTCAATTTCACCGTGCCGCAGGACGTCACCGACGAGGTGCGGCGCAACGAGGCGATCGCCCCGCTCACCGTGCTGGCCTATGCCAGCGACGACAAGACGCTGCTGTCGGAAGGCAAGCTCACCCTGATCGACAACCAGATCGACACGGCGACCGGCACGCTTCGCCTCAAGGCGACGTTCGAGAACGCCAACGAGCGGCTGTGGCCCGGCCAGTTCGTCAATGCGCGCCTGGTGATCTCGACCAAGACCGCCGCCATCACCGTTCCCCAGCGCGCCGTCATGCAGGGGGCCAGCGGCTACTACGCCTATATCGTGAAGGCCGACGACACGGTCGAGCGCCGGGTCGTCGAAGTGGCCGGCATGCAGGACGACATGGCCATCGTCGACAAGGGCCTGGCCGCCGGCGAGAAGATCGTCGTCGACGGCCAGTATCGCCTGTCCGACGGCTCGCACATCAAGATCGACACGACGCCCCCCGCCGCCCCGACGCCGCCGCCCTCGCCCACGCCCCAGGCCGTGAAGCCGAACGCCACGCCGCCCGACGCGCCGCCCAACAAGGCGGGCTGAGGCGCGCCGCCATGAACATCTCCGAAACCTTCATCCGCCGGCCGATCGCCACGTCGCTGATGATGCTGGGCCTGCTGGTATTCGGCGCGGCGACCTACAATCTCCTGCCGGTCGCGGCCCTGCCCAACGTCGATTTCCCGACCATCACCGTGTCGGCCACCCTGCCCGGCGCCAGCCCGGAGACCATGGCCTCCTCGGTCGCCACGCCGCTCGAGCAGCAGTTCGCGGCGATCCCGGGCCTCGCCTCGATGAACTCGACGAGCGGGCTCGGCACGACCTCGATCACCCTGCAGTTCGACCTCAACCGCGCCATCGACGGCGCCGCCACCGACGTGCAGACCGCGATCAACGCGGCGAGCGGCCTGCTGCCCAAGGACCTGCCCAACCCGCCGACCTATCGCAAGGTCAACCCGGCCGACCGCGCCATCCTGATCTACGCGGTCACGTCCGACGATCTGCCCATATATAAGGTCGACGACTACGCCTTCACCATCCTGGCGCAGAAGATCTCGGCGGTGACCGGCGTGTCGCAGGTGCTGGTGGCCGGCCAGCAGGACTTTGCCGTCCGCGTGCAGGCCAACCCGGTGGCGCTCGCCTCGCACGGCATCGCGCTCGAGGATGTGCGCACCGCGCTCGCCAACGCCACGGTCGACCAGGCCAAGGGCAATCTCGAGAACGACCATCAGTCGATCACCATCGACACCAACGACCAGCTCTTCCATGCCGGCGCCTACGGCAACATCATCGTCGCCTACCGCAACGGCGCGCCGGTCAAGCTGCAGGACGTCGCCACGGTGGTCGACGCCACCAAGTCGCCGCGCACCGGCGCCTGGTTCGACGGCAAGCGCGGCGAGCTGCTGCTGATCTTCCGCCAGCCCGGCGCCAATACCGTCGAGGTCGTCGACAACATCAAGAAGATGATGCCGCGCCTGCTCGCCTCGGTGCCGCAGTCGGTTCATGTCGACCTGATGTCCGACCGCTCGCAGTCGATCCGCGATTCGGTGGTCGACGTCGAGTTCACCCTGCTGCTGACCATCGGCCTGGTGGTGATGGTGATCTTCATCTTCCTGCGCCACCTGTGGGCCACCATCATCCCCTCGATCACGGTGCCGCTGTCGCTGGTCGGCACGTTCGGCGTGATGTACGTGCTGGGCTACAGCATCGACAACCTGTCGCTGATGGCATTGACCATCGCCGTCGGCTTCGTGGTCGACGACGCGATCGTCATGATCGAGAACATCGTGCGTTACATCGAGGAGGGCGAGAAGCCGCTCGATGCGGCGCTCAAGGGCGCGGGCCAGATCGGCTTCACGATCATCTCGATCACCTTCTCGCTGATCGCGGTGTTCATCCCGCTGCTTTTCATGGGCGGCATCGTCGGCCGCCTGTTCCGCGAGTTCGCCGTCACGGTCACCGTGGCCGTCGTCATGTCGGCCTTCGTCTCGCTCACCCTCACGCCGGTGATGTGCGCCCGCTTCCTCAAGCGCGAGACCAACCACAAGCGTGGCCGGCTCGACCAGATGTGCGAGGACGCCTTCGAGGCCGTGGTGCGCTTCTACGACCGCGGCCTGCAATTCGTCCTGCGCCACCAGTTCCCGACCCTGCTCTCGACCATCGCCCTGATCTTCGTCACCGGCTGGCTCTACGTCATCATCCCCAAGGGCTTCTTCCCCGAGCAGGATACCGGCTTCATCTTCGGCCAGGCCGAGGCGCGCCAGGACATCTCCTTCACCGCCATGGCCGAGCTGCAGACCCGGCTGGCGGCGATCATCCAGAAGGACCCCGGCGTCTCGGGCGTGGTGGGCTTCGTGGGTTCGACCGGCGGCAATTCGGCCGAGAACACCGCGCGCATGTTCATCCAGCTGAAGCCGTTCGGCGAGCGCGACGCCTCGGCCCAGCAGATCATCCAGCGGCTGCGGCCCAAGGTCGCCGAGGTGCCGGGCGTGAAGTACTTCATGCAGGCCGGCCAGGACATCAATGTCGGCGGCAAGCTCAGCAAGACCGAGTTCCAGTACACCCTGACCTCGACCGATTCCGACGAGCTCAACCACTGGGCGCCGATCATCGAGGAGGCGATGAACAAGCTGCCCGAGCTGCAGGACGTGACGTCCGACCAGCAGATCGCGGCGCCGCACCTCGCCATCGACATCGACCGCGACAGCGCCTCGCGGCTCGGCCTCTCGCTCGGCCAGATCGACCAGACGCTCTACGACGCCTTCGGCCAGCGCCAGGTGGCGACGATCTATACCTCGAGCACCCAGTACAAGGTCGTGCTCGAGGTCCTGCCGTCGTTCCAGACCGACCCGGCGGCGCTGTCGCGCATCTACGTGACCGGCCAGAACGGCGCGCAGATCCCGATCAGCACGGTGGCGAGGTTCACCAACAAGACCGCACCGCTCACGGTCAACCACCAGGGCCAGTTCCCGTCCGTCACCATATCCTTCAACCTGGCGCCGGGCGTGGCGCTCGGACAGGCGGTCGAGAAGATCCAGCAGATCCAGGCCCAGCTCAAGACGCCGATCACGCTCGACGGCTCCTTCCAGGGCACGGCGCAGGCCTTCCAGTCGTCGCTGAGCTCGACGCCGCTCCTGATCGCCGCCGCCATCCTCGCCGTCTATATCGTGCTGGGCATGCTGTACGAATCGTACGTCCATCCCCTCACGATCCTGTCGGCCCTGCCCTCGGCCGGCGTCGGCGCGCTCCTGATGCTGATGCTGTTCCACTACGATCTCAGCGTCATCGCCCTGATCGGCATCATCCTGCTGATCGGCATCGTCAAGAAGAACGCCATCATGATGATCGACTTCGCGCTCGAGGCCGAGCGCGAGCACGGCAAGAGTCCGATGGAGGCGATCCACGAGGCCTGCCTGCTGCGCTTCCGGCCGATCATGATGACGACCTTCGCCGCGATCGGCGGCGGCCTGCCGCTCGCCATCGGCCAGGGCGCCGGCTCCGAGCTGCGCCGGCCGCTCGGCATCGCCATCGTCGGCGGCCTGTTGGTGTCACAGTGGCTGACACTTTATACGACGCCGGTCATCTACCTCTATCTCGACCGCTTCGCACACTGGATGAGCGGCAAGCGCCGCCGCCCGACCGGCGAGATCCCGGCTGCAGTGCCCGCCGCGGCCAAGCTGCCGCCCGACGCCGGCACGCGGGCCGCCGACTAGTCCCGGGGGCACGCCATGAGCGACGGCCGCTACGAGCAGGAGGAATATCTGGAACAGGACGAGGACGAGCGCGAGGACGCCGGCCGGCGCAAGAGCCTGATCGCGCTTGCGGTGTTGGCGGTCCTGGTGGTCGCGGGCCTGGTCCTGGTCGATCGGCTGCGCAGCGTATCCGAGCTGCAGGACTGCCTGATGACCCGGGCGAACAACTGCGCCGAGGTCAGCCCGCCCACGCCCTAGCTCCTCGCTCTCGTCGAGCGCCGCGGCCAAAAATCGGCTAAAGTGATCCGGGGAGTGGTAACGGCGGGACGCTCGCGTTCCGCCGATGGAGTTCGAGCGGAATGAAAAAGGAGATACTGGCCAGGCTGGGCGCCATCGGCGCGCTGGCCTGCGTAGTCGGGGCGGGCTACCTCTTCCTGCAGCATTCCGGCCGCGACAAGGCCGCCGCGGCGGCGATCACCGGACAGGCCGCCATCCCGGTGACCACGGCGGTCGCCGAGAAAAAGGACGTTCCGCTCTACGTCCGCGGCATCGGCACGGTGCAGGCCTACAACATGGCCGTCATCAAGACCCGCGTCGACGGCGAGATCGTCAAGGTCGCCTTCCAGGAAGGCCAGTACGTGAAGGCCGGCGATCCGTTGTACCAGGTCGATCCGCGGCCCTTTCAGGCCATCCTCGACGAAGCCACGGCGACCCAGGGGCGCAACAAGGCGCAGCTGATCGGCGCCGAGCTCGACCTCAACCGCTACATCCAGATGGCGAACCAGGGCTTCCAGTCGCTCCAGCTGCGCGACCAGCAGCAGGCCAAGGTCGATGCGCTGAAGGCCTCGATCGCGGCCGACGAGGCGATCATGCACACGGCGCGGCTCAATCTGCAGTATGCCGACATCCGCGCGCCGTTCGACGGCCGCACCGGCACCCGCCAGGTCGATGTCGGCAACCTGGTGCAGGCCTCGCAGGCCACCAGCCTGGTCAGCATCAACCAGATCAAGCCGATCTATGTGAATTTCACCGTGCCGCAGGACGTCAACGACGACGTCCGGCGCAACCAGGCGGCCGGCCCGCTCACCGTCATCGCCTACGGCAGCAACGACGTCGAGCTGGAGCGCGGCACGCTGTCGGTGATCGACAACCAGATCGACACGACGACGGGGACGCTGCGCCTCAAGGGCACCTTCGCCAACGCCGACGAACGGCTATGGCCCGGGCAATTCGTCAATGTGCGCCTGCTGCTGTCGATGCGGACCGGCACGGTGACGATCCCGCAGCATGCCGTCATGCAGGCCGCCAACGGCTATTTCTGCTTCGTCGTCAGGCCCAACGGCACCGCCGAGCGGCGGACGGTCGTGGTCGCCGGCGTCCAGGACGGCATCGCCGTCATCACCAGCGGCGTCGCCGCCGGCGAGAATGTCGTGATCGACGGCCAGTTCCGCCTGACCGACGGGGCGCGAGTGCGGCCCGCGGCGGCGCCGGCCGCCACCGCCGCGCCGACGTCCGCCCCGAAGGGCTGAGGCGCGCGCCATGAACATCTCCGAACGGTTCATCCGCCGGCCGATCGCGACCTCGCTCATCATGATGGGGCTGCTGATCTTCGGCGCCGCCGCCTACACCATGCTGCCGGTCGCGGCGCTGCCCGACGTCGATTTCCCCACCATCACGGTCTCGGCCGCGATGCCCGGCGCCAGTCCCGACACCATGGCCACCAGCGTCGCCACGCCGATGGAGCAGCAGTTCACCGCCATCCCCGGCCTGGTGTCGATGACCTCGTGGAGCGGGCTCGGCAACACCTCGATCACCCTGCAATTCGCCCTCGACCGCAACATCGACGGCGCCGCGACCGACGTGCAGACCGCCATCAACGCGGCCGGCGGCCTGCTGCCCAAGGACCTGCCGACGCCGCCGACCTACCGCAAGGTCAACGCCGCCGACCAGCCGGCGCTGATCTACGCCGTCTATTCCGACGACATGCCGATCTACAAGATCGACGACTACGCCTACAGCGTGATCGCCCAGACGCTGTCCGCCATTCCCGGCGTGGCGCAGGTGTCGGTCGGCGGCCAGCAGGACTTCGCGGTCCGCATCCGCGCCGATCCCGCGGCGCTGGCCGCGCACGGCATCAGCATGGAGGACATCCGCAAGGCGATCGCCGCGGCCACGATCAACCAGGCCAAGGGCACGATCGAGGGCAAGGCCCAGTCCTTCATCCTCGACACCAACGACCAGCTGTTCGCGGCGTCGGGCTACCGCGACCTGATCGTGACCTTCCGCAACGGCGCGCCGGTCAGGATCCGCGACATCGCCGAGGTGGTCGACGGCGCGCGGCTGCCGCGCACCGGCGCGTGGTACAACGGCAAGAAGGCCGAGGTGCTGCTGATCTACCGCCAGCCCGGCGCCAACATCACCAAGATCGTCGACCTCGTCCGCGCGGCGATGCCCGAGCTGCTGGCGTCCCTGCCGCCCTCGCTCCATGTCGAGCTGACATCCGACCGGTCGCTGGCCGTCGAGGCGTCGATCGCCGACGTGAAGTTCACCCTGGTCCTGGCCATCGCCCTGGTGGTCATGGTCATCCTGATGTTCCTGCGCCGCTTCTGGGCGACCGTCATCCCCTCGATCGCCGTGCCGCTGGCGCTGGTCGCCACCTTCGCCGTGATGTTCGCGCTGGGCTACAGCGTCAACAATCTCACGCTGATGGCGATGACCATCGCCGTGGGCTTCGTCGTCGACGACGCCATCGTCATGATCGAGAACATCGTGCGCTACATCGAGCTGGGCGATACGCCGTTCGAGGCGGCGCTCAAGGGCTCGGGCGAGATCGGCTTCACCATCGTCTCGATCACCATCTCGCTGGTCGCCGTGTTCATCCCGCTGCTGCTGCTGGGCGGCATGGTGGGCGCGCTGTTCCGCGAATTCGCCGTCACCGTGACCGCCGCCGTCATCATGTCGGCCTTCGTGTCGCTCACGCTCACGCCCGTGATGTGCGCGCGCTTCCTGCGTCCGACGGCGGCCGAGACCAAGCAAGGCCGATCGGCCGGGTCTTCGAGAACGCCTTCAATGCCGTGCAGCGCGGCTACGATCGCGGCCTCGTCTGGGTGCTCGACCACCAGCCGCTGACGCTGGCGGCGACCATTGCGCTCGCCGTCCTCACCGGCTGGCTCTACACCGCCATCCCCAAGGGCCTGTTCCCCCAGCAGGACACCGGCTTCGTGTTCGTCACGGTCGAGGGCCGCCAGGACATTTCCTTCGCCGCCATGGTCGAGCGGCAGAACGAGGTGACCACCCTGCTGCTGCAGGATCCGGCGGTCGAGAGCGTGGTCGGCTTCGCCGGCACCGGCACGATCGTTCCCTCGGAAAATCTCGCCCGCCTGTACATCCAGCTCAAGCCGCGGTCCCAGCGCACCGTCTCGGCCGACCAGTTCATCCAGCGCGCGCGGACCGTGGTGACCGAGGTCCAGGACGTCAACGTCTACATGCAGGCCAGCCAGGATCTCACCTTCGGCGGCCGGGTGAGCCGCACCCAGTACCAGTACACGCTGACCTCGATCGACGCGGCTGAGCTCAATCGCTGGGCGCCGATCCTCGAACAGCGCCTGCGCGGGCTCTCCAAGCTGCAGGACAATGCCAGCGACCAGCAGATCGCCGCCCGCCATCTCGGCATCGAGGTCGACCGCGACACCGCCTCGCGGCTCGGCGTCTCGCTCGCCGCCATCGACCAGACGCTCTACGACACGTTCGGCGAGCGCCAGGTGGCGACGATCTACAGCGCGACCACCCAGTACAAGGTGCTGCTGGAATCGGCCGGCCAGTTCGAGCGCGGGCCGGCGGCGCTGGCGCGCCTCTATGTCCCGGGCGCCGGCGGCACGCAGGTGCCGCTCAACACGGTGGCGAAGGTCTCCAACACGGTCGCGCCCCTCACCATCAATCACCAGGGCCAGTTCCCGGCGGTGACGCTGTCCTTCAACCTGGCGCCGGGCGCCTCGCTCAGCGAGGCCGTGGACCAGATCAACAAGCTGCGCGCCGAGCTCGACGTGCCGGCAACGGTCCCCGGGTCATTCCAGGGCATGGCGCAGATCTTCCAGGATTCGCTGAAATCGACGCCGATGCTGATCCTGGCGGCGATCATCGCCGTCTACATCGTGCTGGGGGTGCTCTACGAGAGCTACATCCACCCCATCACCATCCTGTCGGCCCTGCCCTCGGCCGGCGTCGGCGCGCTGCTGGCGCTGATGCTGTTCGGCTATGACCTGAGCGTCATCGCCCTGATCGGCATCATCCTGCTGATCGGCATCGTCAAGAAGAACGCCATCATGATGATCGACTTTGCGCTCAAGGCCGAGCGCGACCAGGGCATGAGCCCGCGCGAGGCGATCCACCAGGCCTGCCTGCTGCGCTTCCGCCCCATCATGATGACGACCTTCGCCGCGATCGGCGGCGGCCTGCCGCTCGCCCTCGGCCAGGGCGCCGGATCGGAGCTGCGCCATCCGCTCGGCATCACCATCGTCGGCGGCCTTCTGGTCTCCCAGTGGCTCACCCTCTACACGACGCCGGTCATCTACCTCTATCTCGACCGGCTGCAGCGCTGGCTCTCGGGCCACGGCCGGCATCGCAAGGTGGCGGCGGAATGAGGGCCGCTATGTCAGCCCGAAGCTGAGCTTGATCGCCACGATCAGGCCGGTCACGGCGATGCTGAGCAGGATGAGCCCGAAGACGCGGCTCACGATCTCGGTGCCGGGCCGGCCGAGCAGGCGGAAGATCGCGCCGGCCACGGCGAACACGCCGAACAGCAGGACCAGGCAGAGGACGAGGATGGCGGTGGTGATCGCCTGCTCACCGACCGACCGCACGTTGTTGTCGGTCAGCAGCACCACGGTCAGGATCGAGCCGGCGCCGGCGATGCCGGGGATGGCCAGCGGAAAGACCGCGCGCTGCAGCGGCGTGGCGTCGGCGGGAATGCTGGCCGCCTCCTCGGCCACCTTGCCGAGGACCATCTTGAGGCCGAACAGCAGCAGCACGATCGATCCCGCCATCTGGAACGAGGCCATCGGGATGTGCAGCGCCGTCAGCAGCCACTGGCCGACGATGATGAAGAACAGCAGGATCAGGAACGACACGCCCAGGGCATAGAAGGCGACCGCCAGGGCGCGGCGCCGGTCGAGGCCGGCCGTCACGGCGAGGAAGATGGGGATGGTCGCGACCGGGTCGAGGATGACGAACAGCGTCACGAATTCGTAGAAGAAATCGGTCAGGAACTTCGGTGCCAACGCGAACCTCTGGCCTGTCTGAAACGCCGGCCCTCTATCGGTTGAAAGCGGCCGGGGTGTCAACGTCCGCCCGGTCGAGCGCCGACCCGGCACGCCCGCGGCACCGGGATCAGTCCGCCGGCCCGGGATGCGCCTTGGGCGCCGTGCGCCGCCGCCACCATTCCGCGACCTCGCCGACCAGGCCCTTGCGGAAGGCCATGACGATGATCACGAAGATGGCGCCCTGGATCACCAGCACGAACTCGCCGGTCGAGGCCAGGTAGTTCTGCATGGTGACGATGATGAAGGCGCCGACCACCGGGCCGGTGATGGTGCCGAGGCCGCCGACCAGCGCCATCAGCACGACCTCGCCCGACGTGGCCGCGCTCACGTCGGTCAGCGTGGCGAACTGCAGCACCATGGCCTTGGTGGCGCCGGCCAGACCGGCCAGCGCGGCCGAGAGCACGAAGGCCAGCAGCTTGTAGCGGTCGGCCTCGTAGCCCAGCGACACCGCGCGCTGCTCGTTGTCGCGGATCGCCTTCAGCACCTGGCCGAACGGCGAATGGATGAAGCGGTGGATGGCGCCGAAGCCGAACAGGAAGATCGCCAGCACGACGTAGTAGAGCACGCGATCATCCTTGGTCGGGATCAGGCCGAACAGCAGCGGCTTGCGCACGATGCCCTGCAGGCCGTCCTCGCCGCCGGTGAACGGCGCCTGCACGCAGAAGAAGTAGATCATCTGCGCGAAGGCGAGCGTAATCATGGCGAAGTAGATGCCCTGGCGGCGGATCGCCAGCGCGCCCGTCACGAGGCCCAATGCCGCCGCGCCCAGAACGCCGGCCAGCAGGCCGAGCTCGGGCGGCAGGTCGAGGGTCTTCACGACATAGCCGAAGAAATAGCCCGCCATGCCGAAGAACATGGCGTGGCCGAAGCTCATCAGGCCGGCATAGCCCAGCAGCAGGTTGAAGGCGCAGGCGAACAGCGCGAAGCAGAGCGCCGTCATCAGGAACACCGGATAGGCGACCCACGGCGCCACCAGCGCCAGCACGGCCACGAAAGCGGCGATGATCCTCTGGCCGTTGCCGTTCATCTGGTCTGCCCGAACAGGCCGGCCGGCTTGACCAGCAGCACCAGCGCCATGATGACGAAGATCACGGTGTTGGAGGCCGGCGGATAGTAGACCTTGGTCAGGCCCTCGATCAGGCCGAGGCCGAAGCCGGTGACGATCGAGCCCATGATCGAGCCCATGCCGCCGATCACCACGACGGCGAACACGACCAGCACCAGGTTGGTGCCCATCAGCGCCGAGACCTGCTGGATCGGCGCCGCCAGCACGCCGGCCAGGGCCGCCAGCGCCACGCCCAGCCCGTAGGTGAGCGTGATCAGCCGCGGCACGTTGATGCCGAAGGCGCGCACCAGGGTCGGGTTCTCGGTCGCGGCGCGGAGGTAAGCGCCGAGCCGCGTGCGCTCGATGCCGTACCAGGTGGCGAGGCAGATCACGAGCGCCGCCACCACGACGAACAATCGATAGGTCGGCATGATCATGAAGCCGAGGTCGGTGCCGCCGGTGATCGGCGCCGGATAGGGCGCGCCCGAGGAGCCCCATTTCCACTGGAACAGGCCCTCGATGATCAGCGCCATGCCGAAGGTCAGCAGGAAGCCGTAGAGATGGTCGAGATGGTAGATGCGCTTCAGCAGCAGCCGCTCGATGATGACGCCGAACAGGCCGACGATCAGCGGCGCCAGCACCAGCGAGGCCCAGAACGGCACGTCGAGCATGCCGAGCAGCAGCCAGGCGGCGAAGGCGCCCATCATGAACTGCGCGCCGTGCGTGAAGTTGATGACGTTCAGCATGCCGAAGATGACGGCGAGGCCAAGGCTCAGCATGGCGTAGAAGGCGCCGTTCACCAGCCCGAGCGCGACCTGTGCCATCCTCACACCCCCAGATAGGCTTGCAGCTTGCCGATGCTCTGCTGAACGTCGGCCGAGGCGATCATGTCGACCACGCAACCGTCCTCCATCACGTAGTGGCGGTCGGCCACGGTGGCGGCGAAATGGAAATTCTGCTCGACCAGCAGGATGGTGAAGCCGCGGCTCTTGAGCTGGCGGATGATCTCGCCGATGCGCTGCACGATGACCGGCGCCAGGCCCTCGGTCGGCTCGTCGAGCAGCAGCAGGGTGGCGCCGGTGCGCAGGATGCGGCCGATCGCCAGCATCTGCTGCTCGCCGCCCGACAGCTTGGTGCCCTGGCTCTTCCGCCGCTCCTGCAGGTTGGGAAAGAGCTGGTAGATCTCGGCCACGCTCATGCCGCCCGGCTTGACCACCGGCGGCAGCAGCAGGTTCTCCTCGACGCTGAGGCTCGAGAAGATGCCGCGCTCCTCCGGGCAATAGGCGAGGCCCAGCCGCGCGATCTGGTCGGACGGATGGTCGACCGTCTGCTTGCCCTCGAAGGTCACCGAACCCGTGCGCTTCTCGACGATGCCCATGACCGACTTCAGCGTCGTGGTCTTGCCCGCCCCGTTCCGTCCCAGCAGGGTCACCAGCTCGCCGCGTCCGATTTCGAAACCCACGCCGTGCAGGATGTGCGATTCGCCGTACCAGGCCTGCAGATCGTCGACCTTGAGCAACGCCTCAGGCATGACCGGTCCCGACATAGGCTTCGACCACGGCGGGATCCTTCGACACCGTGGCGTAGGGGCCTTCGGCCAGGACCTCGCCGCGCGCCAGCACGGTAATGGTGTCGGAGAGGTCGGCGACCACGGACATGTTGTGCTCGACCATCAGCACGGTGCGGTCCTTGGCGACGGCGCGGATGAGGGCGGCGATGCGCTTGATGTCCTCCTGGCCCAGCCCGGCCATCGGCTCGTCCAGCAGCATCATCTCGGGATCGAGCGCCAGGGTGGTGGCGATCTCGAGCGCGCGCTTGCGGCCATAGGGCAGCTCGACCGCCTGGCTTTCGGCGAAGGCGGCAAGGCCGACCGCCGCGACCAGCTCGAGGGCGCGGGCATCGAGCCTGGCCAGCACGCTTTCGGAGCGCCAGAACTGGAAGGAATTGCGCAGCTTGCGCTGCAGGGCGACCCGGACATTCTCGCGTACCGAAAGATGGGGGAAGACCGCGGAGATCTGGAACGAGCGGGCGAGCCCCATGCGCGCAATCGCCGCTGGCGAGCTGCCGGTGATGTTGCGGCCGTTGAAGCGGATCTGGCCCTTGGTCGGCGTCAGGAAATGGGTGAGCAAATTGAAACAGGTCGTCTTGCCCGCGCCATTGGGCCCGATCAGGGCATGAATGGTGTGGCGGCGCACCCGCAGATCAACGTTTTTGACCGCGACGAAGCCTGCAAACTCCTTCGTCAGCCCTTCCGCCTCGAGAATTACTTCTTCTTCGGCCATCCGCCCCCCTGCGGTGTGGCGAATTAATCGAAGCTTGACGCTGCTGTCCAGCACTCGCCTCGGTACTGGCGCAGAACGCCCGCCGTCGCTAGATTTCGGCCCATTGCGGGGGGAACCGCAACTGGGAGGATTAGCGTATGAAAATTGGAAATTCCGTCCGGTATGCCGGCGCGGCTGCAGCCGTTGCCGGACTTGCCGCCCTGGGCCTGGCAGCCATTGCCGCCCACGCCGCCCAAACACCACCGCCGCTCAAGATCGGCGTCATGGACGGCTTCTCGGGCGTCTATGGCGACCTCACGGCCGGTGAAGTCGAGGCCATGCAGCTCGCCATCGACGATGTCGGCGGCAAGGTTCTGGGCCGTTCGGTCGAGATTCTGCAGGCCGATCACCAGACCAAGCCCGATGTCGGCGCCTCGATCGCGCGCAAGTGGTACGACGTCGACGGCGTCAAGATGATCACCGGCCTCGGCACCTCCTCGGTTGCACTGGCCGTGCGCAAGGTCAGCCAGGAAAAGGGCCAGATCGACATCAACACCGGCGCGGCCTCGGCCGACCTCACCGGCCCGGCCTGCTCGGAGACCGGCGCGCACTGGGTCTACGACACCTATGCGCTGGCCCATGTGACCGGCGACGCCATGGTGAAGGCGGGCGGCGACAGCTGGTTCTTCCTCACCGCCGACTATGCCTTCGGCCACGCGCTCGAGCGCGACGTGACCGAGGTCGTGAAGGCGGCCGGCGGCAAGGTTCTGGGCAGCGTCAAGCATCCGCTCAGCACGCAGGACTTCTCGTCCTTCCTGCTGCAGGCCCAGGGGTCCAAGGCCAAGGTGATCGGCCTCGCCAATGCCGGCCAGGACACGATCAACTCGATCAAGCAGGCCGGCGAGTTCGGCATCGTCAAGGGCGGCCAGAAGCTGGCCGGCCTCCTGGTGTTCGCCACCGACGTGCAGTCGCTCACCTTGCCGGTGGCGCAGGGCCTGGTGCTGACCGAGTCGTTCTACTGGGATCTCAACGACGAGACGCGCGCCTGGACCAAGCGCTACCGCGCCAAGAAGGACAAGCTGCCCAGCATGCTGACCGCGGGCGTCTACAGCTCGACCCTGCACTACCTCAAGGCCGTGCAGGCGGCCGGCACCGACGAGCCCAAGGCCGTGATGGCCAAGATGCGCGAGCTGCCGGTCAACGACGTCATGACCAAGAACGGCAAGCTGCGCGAGGACGGCCGCCTGGTGCGCGACATGTACCTGTTCGAGGTGAAGTCGCCGGCGGAATCCAAGGGCAAGGACGATATCTACAAGCTGCTCGCCACCGTGCCCGGCGACAAGGCCTACCGGCCGATGAACGAAGGCAAGTGCCCGCTCGTGAAGGGCTGAGCTCTTACCGATTGATGTGGAAAGGGCGCCCCCGCGAAAAGGGGGGCGCCCTTTTTACGAGCGCCGCGCCGCGCGGTGCTGCAGGACCATCTGGGTCGCGGCGTCCCGGCTGTTCTGGTCGATCTGTCGCGCAATCTCGCTTTGCCTGAAACCGTCCGGGCCGGCGATGGAGGCCACGAGCGCCGCGTTCTCCTGCCGGCAGGCAGCCACGACCGCCATCCCGACCGTCGCGGCGTCGGAACGGTAGTCGTCGAGCGCGACCACATTTCTGCGCAGGCAGGCATCCCGCACGTCGCGAAGCTGGGCGACTTCCGCGGGCGGTGGCGCGGTGTTGACGACGGCACACCCGCACAACGTCACGAGCGGAATCAAAAGGGATTGCAGTCTCATCTTCGCTGACACCAATGCCGCTTACAGCGCGCCGACGAGGCTCCTGGGCAAAAGCTGCCGCACGAAGGCGAGCTTCAGCCGAAAGCGAGGGCGCAGGCGTGGGCGCCGGGCGATCCGGGGGGACGTCTGCGGCGGCCAGCTGCGCCTCGATGAATCGCACCGCGTCGCCGACCGTCACGAACGTCTCGGCAACGCGGTTCGGTATGTCGATGCCGAACCGCTCCTCGCAGGACATGGCAACCTCGACGATGTCGAGCCGGTCGGCGCCCAGGTCCTCGACCAGGCGGGCGTCGTCGTTGAGCCGCGCTTCCTCGGATCCCAGGTGGAAGACGAGGATGTCCCTGACTTCTACGGCGATGTCGACCACAGCACGCTCCCTGATGCGCGGGAAGCGGGCGGCTTTTCAGGCCGCCCGCCACCAACTCCCGCTCAAACTTGCCTGCCGCTTTTTTGCGCCCGGAACGCCCCGCCATCTGTGACAGTTGTCACAACGGCGGTCGATTTCCCGCCCTCAGCAGGCGGCGAAGTAATTGGGGCAAGGAGGCCGCGCCGGCTGCACGGCCGGCTGCACGGGCGGCTGCAGGTGGGGCTTCTTGGGGGTGATGAACCGCTGGAGCTGCGCCAGCACGATCGGCGAACGGTCGTTGCCCGTCGCGGCCGTGCCGTCGTCGCTGAGCGCCGGTCCGGCAAGCACGCCCATTGCCAGGACGCTCATGAGGCAAATTCGGAACAGCATGATCTCTCTCCTCGTTGGGTTGACGTCATTGTCGCCCGAGAGACGAAGCTCCCGGGCCAGGCGTTACAGGCGGCCGGGCCCGATCTGCACGGGGGGCATTTCGCAAGCCGCATCAGGCGTTTAGAGTGGCGGCCTCCGGAGGATGACCTTGCCGAGAGCGCCGGCCGCAGCAACCGAACCGTCCGATATCGAATTGGTCGACGCCGTCCTTCGGGCCGCACCGGGCGCGGTCGAGGCGTTCTATCGGCGGCACAGCCAGCTCATCTATCACTGCATCCGGGCGCGCGCCGACCGGCAGGATGTCGACGACATCTTCCAGGCCTTCTTCGAACGGCTGATGGCGCGCGACTGGCGCGTCCTGCAGCTCTGGCAGCGCGGCACCTCGCTGCCGATGTACCTGGCCAAGGTGGTGCGCAACTTCGCGATCGACTTCCATCGCGCCCGCCGCCGGCGCGAGGAGGCGGTCGGCGGCACCGCCGAGCTCGAACCGTTCGCGGCGCCCCAGGCCGAGACCATCAGCGCGGCGAGCCACCTGAAGGAGCTGCGCCACATCGGCGTCCGCGCCTGGGCGGTCCTCGAGCCCCGCGACCGCCGGCTGATCTGCGACCGGCTGCACCGCGACCTCGACAACGACACCATGGCCCGGCGCCTCAACGTCTCGGCGGGAACGCTCAGGACCGCGATGTCGCGCGCCCAGGCGCGCTACCTGGGCCAGGTCCGGCAGCTTGCGCCGGAATTCTTCCCGGAGCGGGCGTAACGCCATGGCGCCCGCGTCCGTCCTGTTCTGTGATGGTAGGATCAATTCATGAACGCGCGCCCAACCGATGGCAGCGACGAGCCGGAAGCCGTTGATGCGGTGATGCTGGCGGTCCTGGCCAATCGCGGCCGCGACGCCACGCCGCTGACGTCGGACCAGGAACGGCTGCTCGACGACTGGGCGGCCGGCCGGCTCGCGGCGGAAGAGGCCGGGCGTGCCGCTGCGCTCACGAAACAGAACGCCCTTGCCGCCGAGCGCGTGCTCGAGCGCCGGCTGCTGAAAGCCGCCGAGGAGAGCCCGTCCGTGCCGCGCGACCTCACAGCCCGCATCCTCGCCGCCAGCCCCTCGCCCAAGGTTGCGCCATCGGCTGGCTGGTGGCGTTCGCTCGGCCGCTGGCGCTGGCCGGGCCTCGCCGGCGCCGTTGCCCTGGCCGCGATCGTGGCGGTCGTGGGCGTGCCGTTGTGGCAGCAGGCCATGCAAGGCAGCGCAACGATCGAGGTCGCGATGGCGACGATCGCCGATCGCACTGCGCTGTTCGAACCTTCCGACGTCCGCATGCGAGGACCCGGCCAGCAGCCCGGCCCGGTCGTCGAACAGCGTTTCCGCGATGTCGAGGTGCCGACGAGCATCCTGAAAGGCCTGCTGGCCGCCGCCGCGGCGCCGCGCAGCGAGGCATCGCGCGAAATCGAACCCTATCTCGCGCTCGGCGGCGACGGCCGGCCGTCGCACGTCATCATCGACAACGCGCTCAGGGCAAAGATCGAGGCCGGCGGCAGCGCCGAGCGCATGCCGGTGCGCATCTACGATCTCGAAGACCCGCGCGCCGCCGACATCCGGCCGCTGCTCGGGTCGTTGCCCAAAGGCCGGCGCATCTACCTGCTGACGCTGAAGCCATGAGACTGCGCGGCCGCTGGCTTGCAGCCTTCGCCGTCGTCTTGAGCCTGATCGCAACGGCGCCGCCGCGGGCCGGCGCCCAACAGGGCAACATCGCCGAGCTCATCTTTTCCGGCCGCAACGTCGATGCGATCCAGCAGGCGATACGCACCTTCGAGACCGCGCCCGCCGCCGAGCGGCAACCGGCCTTCCAGCTCGCGGCATGGGTGTGCGTCACGCTTCTCGACCTCGACTGCGCGCGCGACGTCACGGCCTTGACCCACGATCCCCGCAACGCCCTGCCGCCTTCCGAGGTGCAGCCGGCGACCGCGGGCTACGCCCTGCTGCTGTGGTCGTTCACGGAAATAACGACGGGAAACTACCAGTCGACGGCGTCGGCGCTCGGCGAGGGCTTTCCCATCAAGCTCGTGAACGCGGTGGGAAATCCCTCGCTCTTCGCCGAGCTGCAGCTTCTCGCCGCCCGGCGGTCGCGGCTCGTCTTCGACTACGAGGCCTCGCGCGATCACCTCGACAAGGCGCTGGCCAGCGTGCTCTCGATGACATACGAGCGCTTCGATGCGGCGCGCCTGGTCGTGCGGATCGCCGGCCAGCTCCTGGAGAATTACGACGCCGAGCGCGCGCTTCGCCTGGTCGCCGCCGCGGAGCCGCTCTTCCAGGCCATTCCGCCGAACAGCTTCCTCGCCTACGAGCTCCTGCAGCTGCGCGCCACCCTGGCCGGGTACGCCAAGGACTTCGTGCAGGTTTCGAAGGACCTTCACCTGGTCCTCGCGAAGCTGGCGCAGCTCCAGCTCCGGCCGCCGATCAGGTCTTTCCTCGAGGCGAGCGCCTACAACGAGCTGCTGGGCGCGGAAGTGCTGCGCGGCGATCGCGATGCCGCCAGAAATCTGCTCCAGGCGCATCCCCTCCAGGCCAGCCGGGAAGCCATCCTGAAGCGCGGATACTTCGCCGACGCGAGCGAATTCAACTTCGGCGTCGCCGACCAATTCGTCCGCCTGGTCCTCAAGGATACGTCGGACAAGGGTTGGGGCGAGCTCATGAAGCTGCCGGCCCGCTGGACCACGGATGCCGAACGGCTTCAGGAAGTGCAGGCCTTTGGCCAGGCGGCGGTCGGCCTCGAACTGCTGCGAACCGGCCGGACGGAGGAGGCCCGTCACGAGCTGATCGAGGCGGGCCGGAAACGCCTGGCAACCCTTCAGGCGCGCTATCGCAAGTCGGTCTACGCCTCGCCGCTGCCCTATTGGACGGATCAGCTGCTCTTCGAGTTCGCGATCGCCGCGACGCTCTCCGCCGGCGGCATGCCCGACTACGATCTCATCCTGGGCGCCCACGTCGTTCTCAACCGCTCGATCGAGACCAGCGCCGACGATGCCCTCGCCAGCCAGTCCCTCCAGCCGTCGGACGAGAAGAGGCGCATCGCGCAGAGCGTCCGGACGATCGGCTATCAGCGCGCCGGCTGGGAGAAGGCGGAGCTCACGGCACTTGCCGGGCGCTTCTCCTCGCCGAAAAAACCAAATCCGGAGGCTCTGACCAAGGACCGCCTGCGCATCCTGCGCACCGCCAACGATTTCGCCGTCCAGCAGCAGCGCCTCCACGCCGCGCTGCTCGACGCCAATGCCGCGGGCGGAGTCGATTCGGTCACCAGCCTGGCCACGCTGAAGCATCTCCTGCTGGCCGATGAAGCCCTGGTCTTCCACGTCCCGGCCGTGGGCCAGCTCGCCAAGGTCTGCGTCCGCGCCGATCGAACCGTGTCGTCGACCCAGCCGATCGACGAGACGACGGCCGCGACCGACGTTCGCCTGCTTCGGTTGGCGCTCACGGCCGCGCATCCGGCATCGGTCGAGGCGGACAGCCAGTATCCGGCCGTCGAGGCGGTTCGCCTGGGCAAGCTGCTGTTCGGCGGGCTGGAGGACTGCCTGCGCGCGAGCCGGCGCCTCTATCACGTCGCGCCGGGCGGCATGGTGGGCCAGGTGCCGCCGGCAGCGCTCCTGGCGGAAGTCCCGCCGCGCCTGGGTTCCGGCTACGACCTCCGGTCGGCGCGCTGGCTGATCCGCGACCATTCCTTCGTCAGGACCAGCTCGATCGACGCCTTCGTCGCGACCAAGCGGCTGTCGAAGACGAAACGCGCGACGCTGGACTATCTGGGGGTAGGCGATCCCGCTCTTTCGGGTCCCCAGGCCTTGCCGGAACTGCCCGAGACGTCGCAGGAAGTCGAACAGGTGGCGAGCCTTTTCGACAAGCCAAAGGTGCGCCTGCTGCGGCGCCAGGCGGCTACCGAGGAGGCGTTCCGGCTGCAACCCTTGTCCGAATTCGATGTCGTTCACCTGGCGACGCACGGCCTGATCCGCCAGGAGCTGCCGGGCCTGCGGGAGCCTTCCCTGGTGTTCACGCCCGATCCCAAGGGCGATGCCTTCAATGACGGGCTGCTGACCGCTTCGCAGATCGCGGCCCTGCCGCTCAGGGCGCGCCTGGTCGTCCTGTCGGCGTGCAATTCCGCCCGCTACGAGCCGTCGATCATCGACAGCGGCATCCAGGGTCTCGCGACGTCGTTTGCCATCGCCGGAGTCCCCACGACGATCGCCTCGCTGTGGCCGATCGAAAGCACGCTCGCGCGGGACCTCATCGTCGACACCTTCCGCACCGCCCGCGGCAGCGACAAGGTCGCGATCGCCGACGCCCTGGCCCTGGCGATGCGCCGGCATCTCGACGGATCGGCGCCCCGCCCGCTGTTGCATCCGCGTTTCTGGGCGGCGCTGGTGGTGTTGGGCGATGGATCGATCGCGCTCGGCGCCGATGCCGACACAGCGCCGCGCGACCTCGGAGCGTTTGCCGCGGTCGATCCGGCGCAGGACGAGGAGATCCTCTCCGCCGCGCCGTTGGACGACGACTTCGCCACCTCCACGATCGGCGGCTGGAACGGCAAGCGCTCGCCCTCGCTGATCCGGCGGCAGGCCATCGACGGGACGACCCGATGGGAGGTCAAGGACGGCGACATCGGCGCCGGCCTCACGGCGGCGACCAAGCAATTGATCTATGCCGGCGGTTACCTGTCGTCCGCTGCAGGCGCTTCGACGGTGAGCGTGCCGGTCCTGCGCGGACTCGGCGCCGATGGCAAGGTCCTGTGGTCGCACAGGCTGCCGAGCGGCCCGCAAAGCACGATGGTCATGGGCCTGGCTGCGGCAGCGGACCAGTCGGCCCTGGCGCTGGTCGGCCCGACCTTCGGCCAGGAAGCGGGAACCGACTATTCACTGGTCCGTATCGATCCTGCCGGGGCCGAAGCCGCGCGCCTGGCGCTCTCGCTGCGCGGCAACGGACGGGTGCCGCTTTCCGGCTACCTCGGCATCGACGGAAGCGCCGCCCTGGCGGTCATCAATGCCGGCGCGCGCCCAAAGTCCGGTAACGACCGATTCACGCTGAACGGGCTCGGACTCTTCGAACAATGCTGGGAGGGCGATGCGGCCGAACTTGTCTTCGTCGACCTGGCCGGGCTTACCGAGCGCAAGCGCGTCCGGATCGAACGTTTCGAGGCCAGGGCCGCGCTCGCAACGAATGACGGCTGGATCGTGGTGGGAGATGCCAGGGACGGCTGCGGCCTGGAGAAGCACGCCGCCGCCTACACGGTGGGCAACGACGGTTCGGTCGGCCCGCTGTGGCGCGACGCGTCCCCCTTCGCCACCTTCGGCCGCGGCATCCGCAAGAGTGCCGGCACGATCGAGATCGTGGGCTACGCCCGGCGCTCGGTCGCCATTCAGGAGGAGGCGCCGACGGTGAAGGCGCCCGATTTCAGCACGAAGCGCCTGGGCGACGAGGCCTACGTCTCGGGCGAGGTCTTCTCCGTTCGCCTGTCCGACCAGGGTGCGGAGCAGCGCCGCGACTTCGTCGGTGCGGGCTTCGCCGTCATTCCCGACGGCATGGCCGCGACGGGCGAGCGCAGTGCGATCTTCGGCACGGTCGGCGCGCGGCCGCTCTGGATGGCGCGCTAGCCTGACACTTACTCGTCTTCACTTCACGGTCAGCTTCATGAGAAGTTGCCGCCGCCGTTCTGTTGCGTGTAGCCGGGGTCCCAGTTCTGCTGGACGGCGGCGCGGAAGGCGTCGGTGTTGCCGTAGGCGACGCCGCCCACGCTCCAGTCACCGGTCGCGGCGTTGACGTCGATATGCACGAAGTGCGCGGTGTTGACGTTCTGCGCGCTGCCCGCCACCTCGACGCCGACCGTCTGGCCCTTGGTCAGGTACACCCAGGCCTCGTCGTATTGGCGCTGGCTGCCGGCCAGCGCGGCGTCGTGCGACAGGGTGTTGTTGACGTTGGCCGTGAGGGTCATCGAGCCGTTGCCGTCGCCGATCAGGAGCGACAGCGTGCCGGAGCCGCTGATGCTGACATGCGGCAGCTGCTGGATCTTGCCGGCGTCGGTCAGGATCGCGAAATGCAACTCTTCGCCCAGCGGCAGGTAGACCGACTGGCCGCCGCCGAACAGGACGCTCCCCTTGTCGTTGGCCACCGAGCCGACCTCGGCCAGCACGGCGTCGTCATCAGCATGCGGCCTCGCCGGCCTGGATGACGCCGCCCACGGTGTGGACGCTGCGCTGGAAGACCTTGCCGTCCTGCGGGGCGACGAGGTCGATGCGCTTCAGCTGATCCTCGGCCGCGACGCGGCGCTCGGTATATTCCGACTTCTTGGCGCGGATCTCGGACAGCTCCTTGCCGACCTCGGTGCTGAGGTCCTGGTCGATCTGGTGGACCTTGAGCTGGAGCTCGGCGATGCGGCCGCGGCTCTGGGCGATGTTGGCGACCAGCGACGCCCGCTCGCCTTCCATGCGGGCATCGTCGCGCTCGAGCGTCGTGACCCTGCTGATCGGCACCAGGTTCTGCTTCCACAGGACCTGCACGCTGGCGAGCTCCTGGCCGAGCAGCCGGATCTCCTTCGCCTTGGCGGCTTCCTGGGCCTGGCTGCCCTCGATCTGGAGCTGAAGCTGCTGGATCTGCTCGTGGAGCTGGGCCTTCTGCCCCTCGCGCGCCGACAGCCGCATCTGGAACAGCTTGGCCTCGCCCGACATCAGCGCCTTCACCTCGGGATCGGCGCTTCGGGCCTTCAGCTCCGCCGGATAATCGATCGCCGCGGCGCCGTCGCGCTCAGCCTCGTTGCGCGCCTGGCGGGCGGCCAGCTCGTCGAGCGCCTTGCTGACGACGGCCAGGCTGGCGCGCGCCTGGGTGCCGTCGAGCCGCACCAGCACGTCGCCCTGCTTGACCTGGTCGCCGTCCTTGACGAGCAGCTCGCCGACGACGCCGCCGGTCGGATGCTGGACCTTCTTGACGTTCGAATTCGACGACCAGCTTGCCCGACGCGATCACCGCGCCCGAGACCTCGGTCGTCGCCGCCCAGCCGCCGACGCCGGCGACCAGAAGAAAGGCCGCGGCGAAGCCCATGATGAGGTAGGGCCGTGGCGAATGCTGGTCGGGCACGGGCCGGCTCATGACGGCGTCCCGCCGACACGCAGGGGAACGCGCAGCGCCGCGAGGCCCCCCGCGGGCGCGGCGGCGACGGCCTGGCCGGAAACAGTCTGGCCGGCGACCGGCTGTCCAGTGGCGGAGGGCCGGCGCTGGCCACCGCCTGCACGGCTTCCTTGAGCACGGTGTCCTTGGGGCCGAAGGCGTGCTGGCGTCCGCCGCGCATCACCAGCATCTGGTCGACGCCGGCCAGCGCGCTCGGCCGGTGGGCGACGACGATGGCGATGCCGCCGCGCGCGCGCACGCCCAGGATGGCGCGGGTCAGGGCCTCGTCGCCCTCATGGTCGAGGCTGGAATTGGGCTCGTCGAGCACGACCAGGAACGGATCGCCGTAGAGCGCGCGCGCCAGCCCGACCCGCTGGCGCTGGCCGGCCGACAGGGCCGCCCCGCCCTCGCCCATCTGCGTCTCGTAGCCGTTGGCCAGGCTCAGGATCATCTCGTGGACGCCGGCGGCCTTGGCGGCGGCGATCACCTTCTCGGGCGCCGGGTCGGGCTCGAGCCGGGCGATGTTCTGCGCCACCGTTCCGGCGAACAGCTCCATGTCCTGCGGCAGGTAGCCGATATGCTCGCCCAGCGCTTCGGGCGACCACTGGTCGAGCGCGGCGCCGTCGATGCGGACCCGGCCGCGCACGGCCGGCCAGACGCCGACGATGCTGCGGACCAGCGAGGACTTGCCGGACGCGCTCGGCCCGATGATGCCGAGCCCCTGGCCGCTCTTCAGCGTGAAGCCTGCGTCCTGGACGACCATGGTGTTGGCGCCGGGCGGGGCCACGCTGATCGCCTCGACGGCGAGCGCGTCGGTCGGCTTGGGCAGCGGCATGATCGCCGCGCTCTCCGGGATCCGCGACAGGAGGTTGCCGAGGCGGCGCCAGCTCTGGCGGGCGGCGACGAAGATCCGCCATTGCGAGATCACCACCTCGATCGGCGCCAGCGCGCGCGACGACAGGATCGAGCCCGCGATGATGATGCCGCCCGTCGCCTGCTGGTTGATCACCAGCCAGGCGCCGACCGCCAGCACCGCCGACTGGACGGCCATGCGCAGCGCGCGCGAGAGCCCGCCCATGCCGCCGGTGACGTCGGCCGAGCGCTGATGGGCGCCGAGATACTGGCGGCCGTAATCAGCCCACAAGGCGTTGAACCGGCCGACCATGCCCATGGCGTGGAGGACCTCGGAATTGCGCCGGCTGGTCTCGGCCAAGGCGTTGCGCCGGCCGGTCAGCGCCGAGACGTCGAGCGCCGGCTGGCGGACCTTGAACTCGGTGATGACGGCGATGGCCACCAGCAGCACGGCGCCTGCCGTCGCGGTGAGGCCGATCAGGGGATGGAAGAGGAAGCAGATGGCGAGGTAGAGCGGCATCCACGGCAGGTCGAACAGCGCCGCCGGGCCGCCGCCCGACAGGAACGAGCGGATCTGGTCGAGATCGCGCACCGGCTCGAGGCCGCCCAGCGCCGGCGCTCGGAGCGGCAGCTTGACGACGAGCTGATAGACCCGGTGATCGAGCGAGGCGACCAGCCCGCCGGCGACGCGGACCAGCACGCGGTTAAGTGTCAACCCTTGTGGGTCCCCGGCCGCTCCTGTCTCATGGTCCGGAGAGACCCGACCGCGCGGCACTGGCGCGGCATGTCATCCCTGTCCCGCCCGTGCGGCCGGCGCGACCCTGATCGCGAAAATGCGCGGCCCGCCGTCCTTGCGCGGTGGCCATCGCTCCTGTTTCATGGCTGTAAGCCCGATCCAACGGGTATGACCCAACGGGCATAGGGAGTAACGGCCGAGTGACCGGACAGGATCGCCCCCTCACAGGCGCGTGGGGCATGACCGCGCTGATCTTCCTCTTCATGCTCATCAACTTCGCCGACAAGGTCGTGGTCGGCCTCGCCGCCCAGCCGATCATGGCCGAGCTCCATTTGACCCCCGAGCAGTTCGGGCTGATCGGCTCGTCGTTCTTCTTCCTGTTCGCCCTTTCCGCGGTCATCGTGGGCTTCATCACCAACCACGTGCAGACCCGCCACACGCTCCTGGTGATGGCGATCGTGTGGTCGCTGGTCCAGTTCCCGATGCTGGGCACGGTCAGCCTGGAAGTGCTGATCGCCTGCCGCATCATCCTGGGTGCCGGCGAAGGCCCGGCCGGTCCGGTAGCCACCCACGCCATCTACAAATGGTTCCCCGATTCGCTGCGCGGCCTGCCGACCGCCATCATCGCCCAGGGCTCCGCACTCGGCGTCATCATCGCCGTGCCGGCGCTCAACTGGATCATCGTCAATTATTCCTGGCACTGGGCGTTCGGCGCGCTCGGCATCGCCGGCCTCCTGTGGGCCGGGCTGTGGCTGGTCTTCGGGCGCGAGGGCACGCTGGTCGACCCGCCGGTCCGCGACACCGCCGGCGGCGGGCACGAGCACGTGCCCTATCGCTACCTGCTCACCTGTCCCAGCATCGTGGCGGCCGCCTGCGCGGGCTTCGCCAGCTACTGGGGACTTGCGCTCGGGCTCACCTGGTTCACCTCCTACCTGGTGGGCGGGCTGGGCTACAGCCAGAAGCTGGGCGGCAACCTCAGCATCCTGCCCTGGATCTTCGGCATGTTCGTGGTGCTGGGCGGCGGCTTCATCTCGCAGCGCCTCAAGAAGGCCGGCGTCTCGAGCCGGCTCAGCCGCGGCGCCTTCGCCTCCGCCACCGTGATCCTGGGCGGCTGCATCCTGCCCTTCGTCGGCAGCATGCCGACGCCCGAGCTGAAGCTCGCCCTGGTCGTGGTCGGCGGCGCGATCGGCAGCACGATCTATGTCGTGATCCCGATGATCGTGAGCGAGCTCACGCCGCAGCCGCAGCGCGCCGCCATGCTGGCCATCACGACCTCGGTGGTGACCCTGGCCGGCGTGCTCGCCCCGCTCGTCATGGGCGCCATGGTGCAGAACGCCGCCACGCCGGCCGCGGGCTACGAGCGCGGCTACTTCGTGCTGGGCGGCCTGCTGATCGCGGGCGGCCTGATCGGCCTGCTCTTCATCCGCCCCGAACTCGACCGCAAGCGGCTGGCGGCGCACGCCGTCGCCCTGCCCCCTTTGCAGCCTGCCCGCGCCTGACCAGGAGGATCGCATGTCCAATAATTCATTCGGCCGCCGTCCGTTGCTCGCCGCCCTGCCGGCCGCTTCCGTGCTGATGGGCGGCGCCGTCCGCGCCGAGGGCGATCCCCTCAAGACGCAGAAGGCCACCTTCACGACCAAGGACTTCAAGCTCACCAGCGGCACCGTGATGCCCGAGGTCACGATCGCCTACGAGACCTACGGCGCCCTGGCGCCGGACGGGCGCAACGCCGTGCTGCTGACGCACGGCTACACGTCGAGCCAGCACATGGCGGGCCGCGCCGGCGAGAACGGCGCCGAGGGCTCGTGGGACGGCCTGGTCGGCCCCGGCAAGGCGATCGATACCGATCGCCTGTTCGTCGTGTCGTCGAACATGCTGGGCTCGTCCTACGGCTCGACCAATCCCGCCTTCAGGAATCCCGCCACCGGCAAGCCCTACGGCCCGGACTTCCCCGACATCACGCTGGTCGACATCGTCAATGCGCAGAAGGCACTGCTCGACCATCTCGGCGTGAAGCACCTGGTCGCGGTCGCCGGTCCGTCGTTCGGCGGCTACCAGACCTATCAATGGGGCGTGACCTATCCCGACTTCATGGACGGGCTGGTGGCGGTGGTCAGCGCGCCCAAGGGCTCGGGCGGCGAGGCGGCGGTGAAGACGCTGGTCGATTCGCTGGCCAAGGATCCCAACTGGAACGGCGGCTGGTACTACGACAAGGGCGGCGTCACCGGCATCCTGACCGATATGCGGATCGCGACGCTCAGGCGCTACGGCATCGACGAGCAGCTCGCCGCCAAATTCCCCGACAAGGAGGCGCGCGAAGCCGAGATCAGGAAGCGCGCCGAGAGCTGGTCGAAGGTGTTCGACGCCAACTCGCTGGTCGTGCTGCGCAAGGCCTCGGTGCGCTTCGACGCCGAGAAGGACCTGCCCAGGATCAAGGCCAAGGTCCTCTACGTGCTGTCGCGCACCGACAAGGTCTTCCCGCCCACCCTCGCGCCCGATGTCATGGCCAAGCTCAAGGCCGCCGGCGTCAGTGCCGACTATTTCGAGATCGACAGCGACTTCGGCCACTCCGCCTCGGGCCTCGACGCCGCCAAGTGGGCGCCGCGGCTGAAAGCCTTCATGGCGACCTTGCAGAACCGCAGCTAGGCCGCGAAGCATTAAGATCCAGCTTTCGTCCTCCTGAAGAAAAGGAACACATCCGCAATGTCGAGCGACTCTACCTATGACTACATCGTCGTCGGTGCAGGTTCGGCAGGCGCGGTGGTGGCAAGCCGGCTCAGCGAGAGCGGCGCTTACCGGGTGCTGCTGCTGGAGGCGGGGACCGAGGGCTCGAACTTCTTCTGGTCGCGCGTGCCTGTCGGCGTCGCCAAGATGATCGACGATCCGGCCGTCAACTGGTGCTACTCGTCGGAGCCGGATGAGGGCTCGGGCGGACGGCGCATCGAGGTTCCGCGCGGCAGGATGCTGGGTGGCTCGAGCTCGATCAACGGAATGGTCTATATCCGCGGCCAGGCGCAGGACTACGATCACTGGGCGCAGCTCGGCAACCGCGGCTGGAGCTACCAGGACGTGCTGCCGATCTTCAAGCGGATGGAACGCTTCGACGGCGGCTCGGACAAGTTTCGCGGCCGCGACGGCGTGCTTCGTGTCACCCACACGCCGCGCCACAAGGTGCCGCTGCTGGAAAAGATGATCGCGGCTGCGGAACGCATCGGCCTGCCGTTCAATCCCGATCAGAACGGCGAGACGCAGGAAGGCATCGGCATGTCGCAGGTGACGATCGCCAAGGGACGCCGCCAGAGCACGGCCTACTGCTACCTTGACCCGGCCCGCGCGCGAGCGAACCTCACGATCGATCGCGGTGCGATGGCCGAGGCGCTGATTCTGGAAGGCAAGCGCTGCGTCGGCGTTCGCTACTCCGTCCGCGGCGAGAAGCGCGAAGCGCGGGCCGCGCGCGAAGTCATCGTCTCGGGCGGCTCGATCAATTCGCCGAAGCTCCTCGAGCTTTCCGGCATCGGCCAGGCGGACCTTTTGCGCTCGCTCGGCATCACGCCGGTGCACGACCTGCGCGGCGTCGGCGAGAACCTGCGCGACCACTACTCGCCGCGCGTGAAGTTCGCGATCAGGGAGAGGAACCTCACCTTCAACGACAACGCCCGGGGCTGGCGGCTGGCCCGCGAGGCGGTCAAGTATGCGCTGTTCGGCAAGGGCTTCCTCGCCTCGACGTCGGTGCCGATCCGCCTCTACTTCCGCACCCGGGTCGGACTCGAGACGCCGGATGCGACGGTCTCCATCGCGCCCTTCCTGTACGAGATGATCGGGCGCGAGCGGCGCGTCTCGAAACGGCGCGGCATCACGATGAACGTGAATGTGCTGCGCTCCGAGAGCACCGGCACGATCCACATCAAGTCCTCCGATCCGGCCGAGCCGCCGGCGATCCGGTTCAATTTCCTGTCGACCGAGCACGATCGCACCGGCGTGCTGGCCGCGATCCGCAAGGGGCGTGAACTGATGGCGACGTCGCCGCTGAAGGAAGTCACCGGCGAGGAGATCGCGCCGGGAGCGCATCTGCAGAAGGACGACGAGTTGCTCGATTGGGTGAGGAAGAACGCCGAAACGACCTATCACCCCGTCGGCACCTGCAAGATGGGCTCGGATACCCTGGCCGTGGTCGATTCGGAGTTGCGCGTACGAGGTATCGAGGGCCTCCGCGTCGCGGACGCCTCCATCATGCCGACACTGACCAGCGGCAACACCAATGCGCCCACCATCATGATCGGCGAGAAGTGTGCGGAACTGGTGCTGGCTGCTGCGACGACGCGCGCGGCGGGGCGCAGCAGCGAGGCCCGCCGAATCGCATCATGAATTGACGACGGCCACGGCTTCGATCTCGACCATGAAATCGGGACCGGCCAGGCGCGTGACGCCGACGGTCGTGCTGGTCGGGGTCGCCACGCCGATGTAGCGCATGCGCACATCCCCACACTTCTGGAATTCGTCGAAGTCGGTGACGAAGGTGTTGGTCTTGACGACGTCGGCCCAGGTGGCGCCGGCGGCCTTGAGGCAGCGGTCGAGGTTCTTGAACGTCTGCTCGAGCTGGGCGCGCATATCGCCCTTGCCGACGCAATTGCCGTCGATGTCCCGGGCGAGCTGGCCCGCGGTATAGACGATCTTGCCGGTGCCGCTCACCGTCACCACGTGCGAATAGGAAGGCTGTCCGTTGGACATCCTGACGTTCATGCCTTCCGGCTGGAATCGTTCGATCTTGAGGGTCATTTGCGCTCTCCCGTCCGGTTCAGCGTCCAGCAGCACCTTGTCTCACGTGCTATCCTTCACGGCTTTCATGCGGTGGCTCACCCGCCTGGAAAGACCAGACCGGCACCACCCAAGATGTCAAAAGACGCGTAAGCTGCGTCCGGCTAAGCTACCGTGTCAACGCTCTTTGTTCGTCGGTCTCGAAGCATTCCGTCCAAGCGTTTCGGCTTTCAACGTCTTCGAGGAGCTTCCATGAGTGCTCTTTATCAAATGAAGTACCAGGGCGTCGCCGGCAACGGTCACGGCGCGATGTACATCGGCAAAGGCGTCATCGTCGGCATCGACCTTGCCGGCTCGCGTTGCAACGGCACCTACGTCCCGACAGGAACCACGCTCGATGGTTCGGCCATCCTGACGTCAGCGGGCGGCGCGCTGGTGACCGGAGAGAACGTGGCTGCCGGCGATACAGTGCCCATCACGTTCAGCCTGCCGGTGCGCTTCGATGACGGCCAGTATCACGACGTAATCGTCGGCGGAAAGATCATCCGCCTCCGCTTTACCAAGATCGGCGACATACCCTGAAGGGCGACTGAATTTCTGCGCCCTGGAGCATGATGGGTCCGGCTGGAATCAGCCGGACCCATCATGCCCTGTGGAACCGCGATCACCGGTGCGCGCGAATGAGATGAGGTGGAACCGCATGCGGTTCCACCTCATCTCATTCCGCTCTAGCCCTTCACCGCGCCGGCGGTGAGGCCGGACGACATGTATTTGCGGAAGGCGTAGTAGATCGCCGCGGGCGGCAGGGCGTAGATGAAGCCCGCGGTCATCAGGAGCTCCCACGGCGAATCGTCGGCCGACAGGAAGTTGCCCAGCGCGACCGGCAAGGTGAGCGACGTCTCGCGCGACAGCAGCAGGAAGGCGTAGAGATATTCGTTCCACGCCAGCAGGAGCGCGTAGGTGCCGACGGCGATCAGCGACGGCACCATCAGCGGAATATAGATCAGGCGGAAGAGCTGGAACGGCGAGGCGCCGTCGATCAGCGCCGCCTCGTCGAGCTCGACCGGCAGCTTGTCCGACGCCTGGCGCAGGATCCAGATCGCGTAGGGCGAGGCCACGGTCACCATGGCCAGGATCAGCGCCCAGTCGTTGTTCAGGAGGCCGTACATGCCCATCGTCTTGTACATCGGCACGGCCAGGAAGGCGGCGGGAATGAAGTAGGTGAACAGCGCCAGGTTCATCACCATGCGGCCGCCCTTCATGCGCAGCCGGCTGATGGCGAAGGCCGCGGCGCTGGCGATCATCAGGGTCAGCACCGCCGTGGCGCACGAGATCGCCAGCGAATTGAACATCTGGCGCCAGAAATTGTAGAGGAAGTGGTGCTTCTGCCCGAACACGATCTCGAAATTGCGGAAGGTCGGGTTGGTCGGCCAGAGCTGGCCCGAGAAGGCCGCGTCCTTGGGCGAAATCGCGAACAGGAACATGTGGTAGATCGGAATCAGCGTCCACAGCAGGACCGGGATGCCGACCAGCAGGAGGGCGGCCTCGGTGCTGACGCCGCGCATGAGCCTGGCGCGCGTCACTTGGACAGCCGCTTCATCATGACGAAGACCAGCGGCAGGATCAGCGGCAGGGCACACACGATCGAGGCCATGGCCAGTCCCACCTGGTCGAGCCGCAGGTAGCGGATGCCGAGCGTGGCCAGCACATGGGTGAGGTCGGCCGGGCCGCCGCCGGTCAGCAGGTAGACGCTGTTGAAGTCGCCCACCGTGAAGATCATCGAGAGGAAGGTGCAGGTGACGTACAGCGTGCTGATCGACGGCCAGGTGATGAAGCGGAAGCGATGCCACGCGCCCGCGCCATCGACCGAGGCCGCCTCGTAGAGCTCGCCCGGGATGGCGAGCCGGCCGGCCAGCAGGATCAGGGTCCAGAACGGCAGCGACTTCCAGATATGCACGACCATGGAAAGCGACAGCGCCAGGGTCGGGTCGTTCAGCCAGTTCGGGCCGTCGTCGCCCGTCAGCTTGAAGATCAGCGTGTTGATCACGCCCCATTCGGGATTGAGCATGAAGCGGACCGACAGGATGGTCGGGATCGACGGCACCGCCCAGGGCAGCACGAACAGAACCGCCAGCACCTTCACCCACCAGCGCTTGTGGGTGAAGAAGCCCGACAGGAAGAGCGCCATCACCATCTTCACGTTGATCGCCACGATCAGGAACACCAGCGTGTTCACCACCGTGCGCAGGAAGATCGGGTCTTCGCGAGAGCTCGACATAGAGATGCGGATCGCGCGCCAGCCAGAAGGCGTAGCCCACCGGGAAGACCACGAAGGCCAGGAAGACCACGATGTAGGGCGCCGTGAACAGGAGCGCCCAGACCTGCTTCTCCGACAAGGCAAAGCCCACCCGCCGGGGTTCCCGGCGGGTGGGCTCGACGATGTTTGTCGTGGTTGCAGTCACTACGCTTTACCCAAACGCGGCAGGATCAGCCGGCGACCTGCTTGATACGCGCGATCAGCTCGTCGACCGCCTTGTCGACCGGCACCTTCTCGTTGACCACCCGGTTCATCGCCTTGGCCCAGGCGTTCTCGTTGTTCAGGATGGTGAACTTGTAGTTCTTGGTGAACTCGAACGGCAGCGTGCCGGCCTTGAACTGGTCGTAGACCGCCTTGCGATGCTTGTCGGCCTGCCAGAACGGGCTTTCCTGGCTCGCCTTGGTCACCGGGAACCAGCGGCCGAGCGCGCCTTCGACGTAGGGGCGGAGGTTTTCCTCCTCCATCAGGAAGGTCAGGAACTCGCGCGCCCGCTTCTTGTTCTTGGAGCCCTCGAAGATCACGCCGACCTTGACGGCGGCGCGATAGACCATCGGCGTGCCGTCCGGCTTCTTGGGGAAGCCCGCGGTGGCGATCAGCTCGTCGTAGGCCTTGCGGCCGGCGGCGCGCTGCTCGGCGGTCAGCGTCTCGTTGTTGGCGTCGTCCAGCCACTTGG
>CAVWKN010000028.1:0-98121 GCA_963755585.1 uncultured Alphaproteobacteria bacterium | reverse complement strand
CCTCGCAATGACGGCCGCGCCTCAATCCTTCCGGAACACGATCGACGCCATCCAGCCTGTCATCAGCGCCATCGCCGCGGTGACGAGGCCGTAGATCAATCCGTTCTGCCGTGACGTCGTGGCGACGAATTGCTCGAAGCCGACCTTGACGATCTCGAAGGCGCTGTCGGCCTTGGTCACCAGCGCGCCGTTCGAAAACAGCTTGATCTCGATATCATAGGTGCCGATCGGCACCTGGCCCGGCAGCGGGATGCCGGTGCGGAACAGCGTCGGCGTCAGGAAGGTCACGGCGGCAGTATCCTCGCGATAAAGCCCGTGCTGCTTCTGCAGACGCACGAAGGCCTTCCGGAAAGCATCGTCAGGTACGACGTCGGCATAGTCGGGCCCGACGCGCTGGGTCAGCAGCACATTGTTGAGCCCGAGCTGCTGCCGGCGCTGGACCTCGGCAGAGGCGAGGTCGTCGAACGGCCGGTTGGCGAACAGCGCGAGATAGGTCGGCACCTGCAGGAACTGCCGCGAGTCGTTGTTGATCCAGATGCCGAAGCGGCGTTCCTTGCGGCGCGCCACCATGTCGGCGCGCGGGCCGCTCACGGTAACCACGAGATCGTAGGCGTTGCGGCCCGGCCGGCGTGGAGGAGTCCTTCTCGATCGAACCGAACAGCACCAGCTCCTCGCCGGAATAGTTCGGTGTCACCGTGACGCGGTGGTTCGACACCGACGCGATCAGCCGCTCGGCGCGCGCGGACGGCGCGGCGCAAAGGGCGGCGAGCAAGGTAACGGCAAGGAGGGCGCGCGCGATCACTGGCTCACCCCGATTTCGCGGACGGTGAAGAGGTCTTCGGGGCGGATCACCAGCTCGACCGCGAAGCGGATGCCGACGGCGAGGATCAGAAGCCCGAGCAGGAGTCGCAGCTGCTCGCTGCGGATCTTCTGGCCCGGCGCGGGCGCCGAATTGCGCGCCGGTGACGCCGCCGACCATCAGCATCAGCGCCAGCACGGCGTCGACCAGATGATTGGTCACCGCGTGCAGCAGGGTCGCGAACAGCATGGTGAAGAGGGTCAGCACCATCGAGGTGCCGATCACGGTCGAGGTCGGCACCCGCAACAGATAGATCAGGACCGGCACCAGGATGAAGCCGCCGCCGATGCCCATGATCGCGCCGATGAAGCCGATCACGATGCCGACGACGACGACCGGGATCACCGAGAGATAAATCTTCGAGCGCTTGAACCGCATCTTCAGCGGCAGCGCATGGATCCAGTTATGGGTGCGCCGCGGCGGCATCACGCCGCGCCGTGTGCGCAGGATGGCGCGAAAGCCCTCGTAGAGCATTGCACCGCCGACGGTGGTGAGCAGCACGACATAGGACAGCGCGATCATCAGATCGAGCTGGCCAAGCGAGCGCAGATAGGTGAAGGCCGCCACGCCAAGCGCCGTGCCGGCCGTTCCGCCGATCAACAATACGGCCGCAAGCGCCGGATCGATCGCGCGCTTTCGCCAATAGGCGATCGCGCCGGAAAAGGATGACGCCGCGATATGGCTCGCCACCGACGCCACCGCGACCGCCGGCGCAATGCCGATGAAGATCAAGAGCGGCGTCATCAGGAATCCGCCGCCGATCCCGAACATGCCCGAGACGAATCCGACCGCCGCGCCCATCGCCAGGATGAGGAAGATGTTGACCGGGATGTCGGCGATCGGAAGATAAATCTGCACGCGCGGCCGCTTTGACGTCAGTGAGCCGCGAGAGAGGCTAAGGCCGCTTGCGGCGGTTTCGATCGAGCCTTTGCATAGCCGAAATCGCGCCCATGCGGGACTAAAGAATCCGCCTGCCTGCGACGTTTCGCCTTGGAATATCGGGTGTGGTGAATAATTGCGCTTAACGCGCGCCGACGGGGTCGGTGACGAGGTTCATCGCCAGCGCTTCCTTCGGATCGAGCCAGCGCACATCGCTGGTTTCCGACATCGCCTCCACCACCGACGACGCGACGCCCATCCTGGTCATGTAGCCCAGGAGCATTCCCGTGGTCCGCTGGGCGTCGGCAACGGGATCGTTCACGGGAGAGGTTGTCACAAAGCGATGCACGCCGAGCAGCGAGCCGTCGACCCCGTAGCGCGGCTTGCCGCCGGCATAGACGAGGACGCAGGCGCTGGCGCAATAGGCGGGGCGCACGCGGCCCGAGGCATCGGCCGTGCCGACGACGGTGGCCAGCCCGTGCGAGCGGATGATTTCTCCCATGATGATGGCCTGGTCGAGATTGCCGCCCGGCGACGCCAGCAGCACCGCGTCGCCGGCTGAGAGATGGGCTTCGTCGAGCCGCTCGCGAAACCAGCCCGCTGCGGCCGGGCCGATCCTGCCGCGGATGGCGAGCGCAGCACGGCCACGGCCGGAGCCGTCGAAGTCGGCCTTCGCCACCAGCGACGAGGTCAGGCTCGGCGAGAAATACTGGTCCTTCCAGTAGGCCCAGGCCTCCGGTCGCGACACGTCGCGATAGGCGCGAATGCCGACACCGAGGACGATCAGCGAAAAAAGGACCGTCGATATAATGAGGTTGCGCGGATACACCTTGCGCGGCGGCGGCTCCGGCTGGCGCGTCTGCGGCGGGTTCGCAGCGGCGCGCGGCGGAGTCACCCAGGGCCCTGTCGGCGACCTCCGTAAGTTGCTTTCGCTCTCCTCGCGATCATCGACGGGCATTCGATCCTCTTCACGACAAAGCCGTGCACGCGCTCGCGCGCTCTATCTACACGGCCTTGGGGATGAGGTACATGCCGCGGACGCGCCGCGGGCGATCACAAGCGCGCGGTGGTGGCGGCGCGCTTGGCCGGCTTGGCGGCAGGCTTCACAGCCGCGGCAGGAGCAGCCGTCGCCGAGTCCCAGCCGCCCTGCGGCGCCGCGACATTGACGGCGTCGTCCGGCTGCGGTTCGGGCGTAAATGTCTGGATCGCGAGCTTGGCGGCGGCGAGCGACTGGGCGTCGAGGCGCTTGGCGATATCGTCGCGCTTGTGGCCTGCATCCGCATCGCCTTGCGCCGCTGCGAGGCTGAACCATTTGAAGGATTCGGCGAGGTTCTGTTCGACGCCGATGCCGCGGGCATAGAGGATGCCGAGGTTGAACTGGCTGTCGGCGATGCCGCGATCGGCCGCCTTGCGGAACCACTGCGACGCGCCCTTGTAGTTCGGGCCCTTGCCGCCGCCGTCGGCGTCGAGCACGGCGAGGTTATGCATGGCCTTGGCATTGCCGCGTTCGGCGGCCTGCACGTAATAGCGGCGCGCGGTGTCGACGTCCTTCGTCACGCCCATGCCCTTTTCATAGAGCGTGCCGAGCCTGAATATCGCCGGAATGATGCCGGCCTGCGCGGCGCGGTCGTACCACTTCGCGGCCTCCTCGAGGTTTTGCGGCACGCCCTTGCCCTCGGCAAAGCGTACACCGACCTCGTAGGCCGCGGTTGCGTCGCCCTTCAGCGCAGCCGTGCGCAAATTCGGTCCGCCGATTGGGTCGGGCAGGCGCTCGCCCTGCGGCACCTGTACCATCGCGGATTTCTTGCCGATCGCGGACGCGCTCGGAATCGCGCCGGTGATGTCGCCGCCGGAAGCCGGCGCGGCCGCCGGTGCTTGCGGAATTTCGACGGACGCGGCGGCGTCGGTCGCCGGCGCGGAATTGTTCTGGGATTGCCGGCCGATCGGGGTCGGCGAGGTCAGGGAAGGCGCCGGCACCAGCTGTTCCGGCGCGGGCGCCCTGGCGCCGCTGTCAGCAGGCGTCAGCGTCGATGGCTGTTCGCTGGATTTCTCCATCGCCGGCCGCGGCGGCGCGCTGCCGGTCTCCAGCAGGTTCATCGCCAGCTTGAAGGTGCCGAGCACGATCACGACCACGCTCGCGCCGACCAGCAGCGAACGGATCTTGGACGTGACGGATGACGGCTGCTTCGCGCCGTCCTTGGTGGCTTCCCTGGCTTTGGCCTTGTCCGCTTTCGTTGCACGGCTGTTGTCGGGGAGCGGCTGGGCGGCGTTGGCGGCCTGCGCCGCGCGGCGGGCGGCCGCAATGAAGCTGGACGAGGAGACCGGCGCCTTTGGCGCGACCGGGATTTCGCTGATCGCGTCCTCGGATGCGGCGATCCGCTCCGTCGGCGAAGCGATGCGCGCACCCGGGCGCGTGCCCGGTTCGAGCGGATGATCGGGCGGCAAATCGGGCGCGACCGCCGAACGCGCGGGCCCGCTGTGCGGCAGCAGGATTTCGCTGATCGCAAGCGGCGGCGGGGGAGGCGACGGCGCAATCGGCGCTTCCGGCTCGGCGGCATGGAAATCGCGCGGTGCAGCGGCGAAATCGCGCGGCGCGGCGGCGAAATGCGCGGGCGCCTGGCTTGCGGCCGGATTGGGCAATTCGGGCTTCGCCTGCGGCGCCATCGTAACGTGCAGCGCGGGGGCCGGCGGCTCGACGGGCTCCGGTGCAGGCGCAAACGACACCGGCTGCGGCACCGGCGCGGAACGAACCGTGCGCAGGTCGCCTTCGATCACGGCAAGCCGATCGACGACGTGGCCGAGCGTCGAGTGAACGGCCTCGAGCGAATCCTGGGTCTGGCGGTCGGTCTTCGACTGGCTGAAGCGGATGTCGGAGAGCTCTCGCTTGACGAGGTCGACGATGCCGTCGTCCTGGTCCGGCTGGCTGCGCTGCTGGCTGCTCGCGAAAGAGACGAACGCCGCATGCTGGTTGTCGGCAAAGGAAGCAAGCGCCGCGTGCTGGTTTTCGAGATGGCGCAGGATGTCCTGCAGCCCGTCCTCGACGCGGCCGAGATTGCCGGAGCGGTGATCGTTGGAGGATTCCAGCCGCTCCAGCAGGTAGGAAACCCGCTGCTCGAGATGCGCAAGGGCGGAAGCGAAGTCGTTGCCGACCTGCATGCGGTCGATGCGGTCCGACAGCGCGCGCAGCGCGCCTTCGATCTGCTCGGCATTGTCGTTGTGTTGCGGCCGTTCGCGGCTTTCCAGCGCCGAGGTCAGCGCGGCGATGCGCTGTTCCAGCACGGCGAAGTGATCGCTGCTGTTGCTGGCGCGCGACAGCTCGTCGACCTTCGACGACAGGAGTCGCACGTCGTCGGAAAGCCGCATCAGCGCGTCGTTGGAGGCGATATTGGAGACGATGCCGCGCAGCGCCTGGATCGCGCTTTCGAGTTGCTGCACCGTGCCGGGATCGTCATTGGCGCGCAGGATGGTGTCGAGCTTGGCGGCGAGATTGCGGATCGCCTGGTCGTAGCCGGCAAGCTGCTCGGCCGGGGTCAGTGTGCGCAGCACCCCGTGGATCTCGGCGAGCGCGCGCTCGATATTCGCAAGCGCCTGGCCGTCCATGCCGCTCTGGCGGCTCTCGTCGATGCGGCGCGACAGCGAGCGGATCTCGTTTTCGATCGAATCGATCGCCCGGCGCGGCATCGCTTCGGTGATGGCGGCGCGGATTTCGCCGAGCTCCTGGCGGAACGCGGCGATCGACTGCTCGATATCGGGGCGCTGCAGCAACTCGATCTGGCTCGTGATCTTGAACAGATGCCGTTCCAGCGCGGAGAAGTCGGGACCGGGCGGGGGTGGCGGAGGCGCCATCGCCGGGGCGATCGGCGGTGCGGAGCGCTGCGGAATCGCGTGCGGTGGCGGTGCGTCCAGTTCGTTCAGGCGCGCGGCGATCTCCGCGACCGCGAAGTCGAGTGTGGCCGGGCTCAGCGGCGGGGAATTGCGATAGGCCGGCGGGGCCGGGGCTTGCGCCTGAGCGGCATAAACCTGGCTCGCGGCGTGTTCGACGGCCTCGGCCTGGCGCTGCTGCCTGTTTTGGGCCTGGCGCGCGGTTTGAGGATTCGAAATCTGCGACAGACGCGCATCGAGCCGCGAGATGGCGTCGTTGAGCTGGCGTGCGACGCCTTGCTCGCGCACCGCGTCGTTGCGCGGCGCCGGCTGCGAAATTCGCTCGATCTGGCGGGTGATGGAATCGAGCCGCTGGTGGATGTCGGCGACGTCGCCGCTCGGGGAGGGCGAAACGGAAGGATCACGGAAATTGGGCGGCGCCGATTCGCCGACGGTGGAATTGAGCCAGTCGTTCAGCGACATGCCGGCGCGGCGCGCGGCGGCCTCGGCCCTCTCGCGGACGGATGGATCGATGCCGTCGACACTCCACGATACGCGCGAATTCATGCTTCTGTCCGGTTTCGACTCCGGCGCCCCCCCCGGCGCCTGCAGCCTCCCCGCGCGTCCCGATCGAGAGACAATCCAATTCCGCGCCGGTCGTCTGCCTCAGACGCCGACTTTTTCCCTTTAGGGTAAATAACGGGTTAAGGAATTGCGCAGATGGGCCTTAAAGTTATGCCCGATTGGGACCGCTTGCGCGCGGCGGTTTCCGACTACCCGTTGCCGTCGTGTTCCAGCGGCACGACGTTGCCCTTGTTGGCCAACGCCGACAGCGCTTCGATCGCTTCCTCGCACCACTCCGCCACCGCGCGTTCGTGGCGCATGCCGACCTTCAGGCTCAGCAGCTTGCCGACATCGGCTGGCGGCGCGATCCCTTGCGGGAAGCGCTTGGTGAGCAGCCGTTCGTAACGCTCGTAGCGGTCGCGATGGTGTTCCAGCCGCGCCATCAGATCGGTGCGCAAGGGCTCGATGTCGACGCTGTCGAGCGCATAAAGCCGGACCAGCAGATCATCCTTGATCGAGGCCGGCATGCTGGGGCGCGCGGCCCAGTGCCGAAACGCCGCCTTGCCCGCGGGCGTGAGGGTATAGACCAGCTTGTTGGGCTTGCCGGACTGCACGACCTCGCGGGCCTGCACATGGCCGCGGTCGCGCAGCTTCGAGAGCTCGCGGTAGATCTGCTGATGGTCGGCCTTCCAGAAGAAGCCCATGGACGAATTCGAACGTCTTGGCGAGCTCATAGCCCGTCATCGGACGTTCCGTCAGGCATGCGAGGATCGCGTCACCGAGCGCCATGAGCCGCCTTTCGTCGATCGGTCAGCTTGACTTTATGCACATAGGCGCATATGCGTCAATATGCATATAGTGGTTCCGGACCCTGGAGCTCCGATGGCTGAGAGGAGACATCCCATGTCGATGGCAATGTCGATGGCCGGCCTCGCCAAATGGTACGCCTACATGAAGTCCCATGACCGCGCCGCGCTCTGGGACCTGCTCCATCCCGACGCGGTGTTCGAAAGCCCTGTCGTGCATACGCCGCAGCGCGGGCGCGACATCACATTCAAGTATCTCTCGAGCGCGGAAAAGGTATTGGGCGGACCGGGCTTCACCTATCGCGGTGAGTGGCGCAGCGACAACGGCGCGGTGCTCGAATTCGAGAACGAGATCGAAGGCATCACCATCAACGGCGTCGACATCATCTCCTTCGACGGCGACGGGCGGATCACCCATTTCAAGGTGATGGTGCGCCCGCTGAAGGCGATCAACCTGCTGCACCGCTTGATGGGCGAAGAGTTGATGCGGCAGGCGGGAGCGGCCAGCGCCGCGAAGTCGCAGCCGCGCCGCGATAATCGCTTCCTCGGGAAGGCGAAACGTATAAGGTCTTCCCGGGAATTTTCGTGATCGATGCGCTGCCAGGTCATGCGGAATGCGGCGCCCGAAACCCAAAACCTGCCTGCCGGAGCACCTCATGCCGATCTACAAAGCCCCCGTCGAGGACGTCACCTTCCTTTTCAACGACGTCTTCCAGATCGACCGCTACGACAATCTTCCCGGTTTCTCCGACGCCTCCTCGGACGTGCGCGAGGCGATCCTGGGCGAGGCCGCCAAGCTTGCCGAAGAGGTGCTGCAGCCGCTCAATCGCACGGGCGATCTCGAAGGCTGCAAGCACAATAGCGACGGCAGCGTCACGACGCCGAAGGGGTTTAAAGAAGCGTTCAAGCAGGTCGCCGAAGGCGGCTGGCTCGGTCTGTCCGCGCCGATCGAATATGGCGGGCAGGGGCTGCCGGTGACGCTCTCGCAGGCGGTCAACGAATTCCAGATATCGGCGAACATGGCGTTCTCGATGTATGGCGGGCTCACCATGGGCGCGACCGCGGCGCTGATCGTGCACGGCACCCCGGAGCAGAAGAAAACCTACGTGCCGAAGATGATCGCGGGCGAGTGGACCGGCACCATGAACCTGACCGAGCCGCATTGCGGCACGGACCTCGGTCTCCTGCGCACCAAGGCCGTGCGCCGGGGCGACGGCAGCTTCAAGATCACCGGCACCAAGTTCTTCATCTCCGCCGGCGAGCACGATCTCGCGGACAACATCATCCATCTCGTGCTGGCGCGGATCGAGGGCGCGCCTTCAGGCATCAAGGGCGTGTCGCTGTTCGTGGTGCCGAAATTCCTGGTCAGGCCGGACGGCACGGTGGGGCAGCGCAACGGCGTGACCTGCGGCTCGATCGAGCACAAGATGGGCATCCACGGCAATTCCACCTGCGTGATGAACTACGACAGCGCCACCGGCTGGCTGATCGGCGAAGAAAACAAGGGCATGCAGGGCATGTTCGTGATGATGAACGAGGCCCGGCTCGGCGTCGCCGTGCAGGGGCTCGCGCAGTCCGAGGTCGCCTACCAGAACGCGGTCGCCTATGCGCGCGACCGCCTGCAGGGCCGCGCGCTGACGGGGCCGAAGGCGCCGGACAAGCCGGCCGATCCCATCATCGTGCATCCCGACGTGCGCCGCACGCTGCTCACCATCCGCGCCTTCAACGAGGCGGCGCGGGCGATGGTGGTGTGGACGGCGCTGAAAAGCGACGTCGCGCACCGCTCTTCCGACCCGAAGGATCGCGAGGCCGCCGACGACCATATGGGCTTGATGACGCCGGTGCTGAAAGGATTCCTCACCGACAACGGTTTTGCCAATGCGGTGCAGGCGCAGCGGCAGACGTATGGCGGCCACGGCTATATCGCCGAACAGGGCATGGAGCAGTTCGTCCGCGACGCGCGCATCGCCATGATCTACGAGGGCGCCAACGGCATCCAGGCGCTCGACCTCGCCTCCTTCCAGGTGCGCAGCAGCGCGTTGTAGTCCTTCATGTTCTTTTCGATGAGATCGAAGTCGCCGCCGGCCGAGAACACCTTGCCGCCGGCGCCCTGGATGATCACGCAGTTGACCGTGTCGTCGCCATCGATGTCGCGCCACACATTGACCAGCTCGGTGTGCATGATCGAATCGGTGGCGTTGTATTTGTCGGGCCGGTTCATGGTCACCCGCAACACCTTGGGATGCGGGCGATCGAACAGCAGGCGCTGGTAGCGTTTTTGCCAGTCGGACATGGGGTCTCCTCCGTTGCGGAGGAGCCTAGTCGGGCCGCATAGGTGACGTGTCATCTCGCGAGTGGCGCGTCATGCTGATGCGGACCGAAGGATCTCATGCCCGTTGCAAGCGGCGATGAGGTCCTTCGCTTCGCTCAGGACGACAGCTATTCAGCGCCGCGTGTTGCCGGCGCTCCACTGGCCGGCGCTGGCGAAGCGCACGGCTTCTTCCGCCGCGCGAACCAGGGCGGCCGCCTTCAGCACGCTCTCGCGGTACTCCGCCTCGAGGTCGGAATCGGCCACAACACCGACGCCCGCCTGCACGTACATCACATTGTCCTTCACCAGGCTGGTACGCAGCAGGATGCAGGTGTCCATCGAGCCGTTGGCGGCGAAGTAACCGGCGCAGCCGGCATAGATGCCGCGGCGCACCGGCTCGACCTCGTCGATGATCTCCATGGCGCGCACCTTGGGTGCGCCCGACAAGGTGCCGGCCGGGAAGCCGGCCTTGAGCGCGTCGATTGCATCCAGCCCATCCTCCAGCGTGCCTTCGACGTGGCTGCTGATGTGCTGGAGGTGGCTGTACTTCTCGATGGTGAACTGCTCGACGACCTTGACCGAGCCGATCTTGGCGACCCTGCCGACGTCGTTGCGCGCGAGATCGAGCAGCATCAGGTGCTCGGCGTGCTCCTTGGGATCGGCCAGCAGCTGGTCGGCCAGCCGCTTGTCCTCCTCGGGCGTGGCGCCGCGCCGGATGGTGCCGGCGAGCGGCCGGATGGTGACGATGTTGTCGCGCAGCCGGACCAGGATCTCGGGGCTGGAGCCCACGATCGTGAAATCGCCGTAGTCGAAGAAGATCAGGAACGGCGAGGGGTTGATGCGCCGCAGCGACCGGTAGAGCGACAGCGGCGGCAGCTTGAACGGCACCGAGAAGCGCTGCGAGGGAACGATCTGGAAGGCGTCGCCCGCGCGGATATACTCCTTGCAGGTCTCGACCATCGCCTTGAAATCTTCCTTCGACATGTTGGCCTCCGGCTCGGGGAGGCCATCGAGTGCATCGGCGCTCTCGCGGCGGAAAGGCAGGGAACGCTCGAAGTCCGACACCGCGTCGGCCAGCCGCTCCTGCGCGGCTTCGTAGGCGGCGCGCGCGCCGATACCGGCTTGCGGCCAGGCCGGCGTGACCAGGGTCACGTTGTCCTCGAGCCGGTCGAAGATGCAGATCAGGGTCGGCCGCACCATGATCGCGTCGGGCAGGCCGATCGGGTCGGGGTTGTTGTCGGGCAGGTCCTCCATGTCGCGGACCATGTCGTAGCCCAGGAAACCGAACAGGCCCGACGCCATCGGCGGCAGGCCGGGCGGCAGCTCCATCTGGCATTCGCGGATCAGGACCCGCAGCGTCTCGAGCGGCCGCCCCTCGAGCGGCTCGAAAGCATGGACGTCGGTGCGGGCGCGGCGGTTGATCTCGGCCTGGCCCTTGGTGCAGCGCCAGATCAAGTCGGGCTTGAAGCCGATGATGGAATAGCGGCCGCGCACCGAGCCGCCCTCGACCAATTCCAGCAGGAACGAGTTGGCGCGGCCGTCGGCGAGCTTGAGGTAGGCCGAGACCGGCGTCTCGAGGTCGGCGACCAGCGTGGTCGAGACAAGCTGCGGCTTGCCGGCATCGTAGACGCCTGCGAAGGCGTCGAAGTCGGGCGAGATCGACATCGGCCGTCTACTGCTGCTGGGGCCGGAAGGCTGCGGCGAAGGCCGCCTCGTCGACCGTCACGCCATACTTGGTTCGCAGCGCCGCGACGAGCTGCAGGATCAGGTCGTTGGCCATCGTGGTGTCGAGCTGCTTGCCGAAGCGGTCGAGCGCCTCCTTGTCCTTGCCGAGGTCGACAGCCTCGACCTGCTTCAGGCGCACGATGACGCTGCCGTCGGCGGTCCGGACCGACTGCACCTTGCCCGGCGCGAGCTTGAACAGCGCCTGCACCACCGGCTGCGTGAGGTAATTGGGCTGATCGGCCTCGAAGCGCGTGACCGCCTTGGTGGTCCGCACTTCCAGACCGAGCTCCTTGGCGAGGGTGGCGAGATCGGTGCCGGCCTCGGCCTTCTCGACGGCGGCCTTCACCTTGGCGTCGGCGAGCTTGCGCCGCTCCTCGGCCTGCCAGGCTTCGGTCACCTTGGCTTCCACCTCGTTGAGGGCAGGAATGCGGGCGGGCGTGACCCGATCGGTGCGGACGACGAAATATTCGCCGCGTTGCGTCTCCAAAAGGTCGCTCTCGGCGCTTTCGCGCGTGTTGAACGCAGCCTGCACCAGCTCGGCGGCGCCCGGGCCGATCACGACCTGCTTGCCGGTCGCGTCCTGGCCGCGCGAATCGACGTTCTCATAGGTCTTGATCTTGAGGCCGAGCTCCTCGGCGGCCGCCTTCATCGACTGGCTCTTGCTCAGGATGCGCTCGAAGTCGGTAACCAGCTTGATCAGGAGATCGGGCGCCGCCTGGGCCTTCAGCTCCTTCTCGAGCTTGTCCTTGACCTCGTCGAACGGCACCGCCTTGCCGGGCTCGATCTTGTTGATCCTGATGACGTGCCAGCCGAGCGGCGACTGGATGGGGGCCGGCGCAATGCCGGTGGGCAGGCCGAAGATGCCGTCGGCGAGCGGACCGGGCGGCAGGTCCTTCTTGGTGACCGAGCCGAGCTTTATCACGCCGTCGGCGTTGCCGAGGACCTCCTTGGCCGCATCCTCCAGCGACTTGCCGCCCGCGGCGGCGGCGATGATGGCCTTGGCCTTGGCTTCGGTGTCGGCCATCGCCTGGTCGACGTCGCGCTTCTCCGGCGTGCCGAACTCGGCGGCGCGCGCCTCGTACTCCTGCTTGACCTGCTCCGACGTCACCGACACCTGGGGCAGGATGTCCTCGACGCTCAGCAGGACATAGGAGAAGGCGCGGAACTCGGGGATCTGGAACTTGGTCTTGTTGGCCTCGAAATAGGCGTTGAGCTGCTCGGATGTCGGCTTGGGCACGTCGGCGACAATCGCGTCGGGTATATAGAGCGTCTCGGCGACCCGCTTCTCGCTTTCCATCTTGAAGATGTCGTCACGCAGCGACTTGGGCGCGAGGCCTTCGGGTCGCACGGCGCCGAACAGCTGGTTGGCCGCGATCTCGCGGCGCATTTCGGTGACGTACTGCGCCTCGGAGATGCGCGCCTGCTGCAGGCGGTTGCGGTAGAGCAGGGGGTCGAACGAACCGCCCGTGCCCTGGAAGGCCGGATTGCGCGCGATCGCGGCCCGCACCTCTTCATCGCTCACGACCAGCCCGAACTCCTGGATGGCATGGTCGAGCACGGCACGCTGGACGACCTCCTCCAGCGCCCGCACGTGCAGGCCGAAGCGCATCGCCTGCTCGGGCTCCGGGCGCTGGCCGGTCTGGCGCTGGATGCCGTCGAGCTGCAGGTTGAACTGGTCGCGCACCTGGTTGACCGAGACCGACGAGCCGCCGACCCAGCCATAGAGCGGGATGTGCGTGCCGCCGACATGGGCGACTTCGGTGGTGCGCCCGCCGGTGCGCAGCATGTCGCCGATGCCCCACAGACCGAAGCTGATGATCAGCATGCCGAACATCACGGTCAGGACGATATACTTTGCGTATTTGCGGAACTGATTCACGGAACCGGCAGGGGTTGTGGACGGGGCTGCAATCGGGACTTTTGATCGGGGCGCATGCCTACCACCGGCCCCTGGGACAGGCAACCAAGCGGCCTTTGACCGCTGAAGCCGCCGCCGCTAGACACGCGCGAGCACAATCTGGGGAATTTCATGGCACGCACGAGACGGCCGCTGATCGCCGGCAACTGGAAGATGAACGGCCTCAGGGCCGACGCCCTGGCGCTGGCCAAGGGGGTTGCCGACGGCGTGAAGCAGGCGGGCTGGAGCGATCGCGAGGTGCTGATCTGTCCGCCGGCGACTCTGGTGCTGGCCGTGGCCGAGGCGGTGAAGGCAAGCGGCGTCCTGGTCGGCGGGCAGAGCTGCCACGCCAAGCCGAGCGGCGCCTACACCGGCGAGATCGCCGCCGAAATGCTGCGCGATTGCGGGGCGACCCATGTGATCGTCGGCCACTCCGAGCGGCGCGCCGATTGCGGCGAGACCGACGCCAGCGTGTGCGCCAAGGCGGAGGCTGCGTGGCGGGCGGCCCTGCTGCCGATCGTCTGCATCGGCGAGACCCTGGCCGAGCGCGAGGCCGGCAAGACGCTTTCCGTGCTCGAGAGCCAGCTCAGGGGCAGCGTGCCGGCCGGATCGACCGCCGCCCGGCTGGTCGTGGCCTACGAACCGGTGTGGGCGATCGGCACCGGCAAGACGCCGACCACGGCCGAAGTCGCCGCAGCGCATGCGCACATTCGCAAGGTGCTGGGCGGCCTGATGGGCGAGGCGGCCGGGGTGCGCCTTCTTTATGGCGGCTCGGTGAAGGACAGCAATGCCGCCGAATTGCTGGCGGCAGGCGACGTCGACGGCGCCCTGGTCGGCGGCGCCAGCCTCAAGGCGGCTGATTTTTTGGCTATCGCCAAGGCCGTCCAAAGCGGCTAGAAGCGCCCGCTTAGCGACTATTCCCACCCAGCACTGGACCATATGGACGCGGTACGAGGCTTTTTGCACGATTGGCGGCTGGTGCTGCTGATCATCCATGTCGGCGTCACGGCCGCCATGATCGTCGTCATCCTGCTCCAGCGCAGCGAAGGCGGCGGCCTCGGCATGGGCCGCACCGACGCCCTGTTTTCGGTGCGCGGCCAGGCCAACGTGCTGTCGCGCATGACGGCGATCTTCGCCGGCACCTTCTTCTTCCTGAGCCTGGTGATGGCCTGGAGCATGACCGATTCGACGCGTTCGTCGCGCTCGATCATGGATAACGCGCCGTCGACACCGGCCGGGACGGCGGTGCCGGGCGGCACCGCGCCTGGCGGTACGGCGCCAGCGCCCGCGGCGCCGGCGCAGCCCTCCGCGCCGACCCGCTAGGACCCGCCTTCGCCAAGGCTACGGCGGGCGAGCCCTCCGTAGCTCCTCCAGGAGCGAAGGAGGGGCGAATATCCCCATGGCTGCGGCCAACAAGGTTTAGTATGCTGTAAGCCCATGACGCGCTTTATATTCATAACGGGCGGCGTGGTTTCCTCGCTTGGCAAGGGTCTTTCGTCAGCGGCACTCGGCGCGCTGCTGCAGGCCCGTGGCCATCGGGTCCGGCTGCGCAAGCTCGATCCCTATCTCAACGTCGATCCGGGCACGATGAGCCCCTATCAGCACGGCGAGGTCTTCGTGACCGACGACGGGGCCGAGACCGACCTCGACCTCGGCCACTACGAGCGCTTCACCGGGGTCGACGCCAAGCAAAGCGACAACATCACCACCGGCCGCATCTATTCGAGCGTGATCGCCCGCGAGCGGCGCGGCGAATATCTCGGCGCCACCGTGCAGGTGATCCCGCACATCACCGACGCCATCAAGGAGTTCATCGTCGCCGACACCGAGCAGGAGGAGTTCGTCCTGGTCGAGATCGGCGGCACGGTGGGCGACATCGAAGGCCTGCCGTTCCTCGAAGCGATCCGCCAGCTCGGCAACGAGCTCGGCCGCGAACGCACGATGTACGTGCATCTCACCCTGCTGCCGTGGGTACCGACGGCGGGCGAGCTCAAGACCAAGCCGACGCAGCATTCGGTCAAGGAACTGCTGAGCGTCGGCATCCAGCCCGACCTGCTGGTCTGCCGCAGCGGCGACAAGGAGATCCCGCCCAACGAGCAGCGCAAGATCGCGCTGTTCTGCAACGTCAAGCCGGAGCGGGTGATCGAGGCGCGCGACGTCGACACGATCTACCAGGTGCCGATCGCCTATCACGACCACGGCTTCGACCGCGAGGTCTGCCGCTATTTCGGCCTCGATGCCGAGCGCGAGCCCAATCTCGACCGCTGGCGCGGCGTCGTGCGCTCGGTGCGCGAGCCCGAGGGCAAGGTGACGATTGCCGTGGTCGGCAAGTACACCGTGCTGCTCGACGCCTACAAGTCGCTCAGCGAGGCGCTGACCCATGGCGGCTTCGGCAGCAACGTGAAGGTCGGCCTGGAATGGATGGATTCCGAGATCTTCGAACGCGACGACGCCGTCAGCCACCTCGAGCACGTGAACGGCATCCTGGTGCCGGGCGGCTTCGGCGAGCGCGGCACCGAGGGCAAGATCCACGCCGTCAAGTTCGCGCGCGAACGCAAGGTGCCGTTCTTCGGCATCTGCTTCGGCATGCAGATGGCGGTGATCGAGGCCGCGCGCAACCTGCTCGGCATCGAGGACGCCTCGTCGAGCGAGTTCGGCCCGACCGAGAATGCCGTGGTCGGCCTGATGACCGAATGGATCAAGGGCAACCAGCTCGAGAAGCGCAGCGCCAACGGCGACCTGGGCGGCACCATGCGGCTCGGCGCCTACGATGCCCATCTCCGTCGCGGCACCAAGGTGCACGAGATCTACGACCAGGATGTGATCAGCGAGCGCCACCGCCATCGCTACGAGGTCAACGTCAACTACAAGGACCGGCTCGAGCAGGTCGGACTGCGCTTTTCCGGCATGTCGCCCGACGGCATCCTGCCGGAGATCGTCGAGATTCCCGACCATCCGTGGTTCATCGGGGTGCAGTATCATCCCGAGCTGAAATCGCGGCCGTTCGCGCCGCACCCGCTGTTCACCTCGTTCATCGGCGCCGCCAAGAACCAGAGCCGGCTGGTCTAGACCGCGCCCCGGCCGGGTCGTATTTCCGTCATGTTTCTCGGGTGGAGTAGGCTGTCATGAAACGCTTTCTCGCCCTCATCCTTCTCGCAGCCACGGCGCTGGCGCCCGCCGCCTGGACGCCGTCCGCGGCGCAATCCTCGCAGGCCAAGGCCGAACGGCGCGATCCGATCTTCCTGCGCTTCCCGGAAATGGCCGAACGCTACTGGGTCAACACCGAGACCTCCGCGGCGAGCCATCGGGTGGTGGCGATACCGATGCCCCGCCAGTGCGCCTTCCTCTATGCCGACTCCTATACCAAGGGGCAGATGAGCGAGAGCGAAGTGCAGCAGATGGCGGTCTCGAGCTGCAACAAGAAGCTCAGCGAGCTGGGACCGCTCGGCGAGAACTACAGCACCGATTGCCGCTGCCAGGTCGTGATCAGCAACGACCGTTACGTCGTGCCGCGCAACTCGCTGCCCGACGATTCCTACGGTCCGGTGTCGATCTTCTATCGCGACGACCGCGGCAACGTCGCGCGCGTGAATGGCGTCGCCAAATACGGCGCCCTGATCGGCCGCGACCGTTCGGTCACCTTCCTGGTCGACAACCAGCGCGGCGAGCAGGTCTGCGAGGGCACCTTCACCAACAATGCGCCGAGCAGCGGGCAGTTCTCGCTGTCCTGCTTCGCCGGCAAGTTCAGCGGCACCGGCAGCTACCAGAGCAAGACGGGTGCTCCCAACGACCACATCATCGCGCGCGGACAGACGTCGCGCGGGTTGCCGGTGGTCATGGTGATCGGCCTGCCGGCACAGCTCGCCGTCGGCACCTATGGCGGCATCTGACATGCGCGTCGCGATCCTTGCCTTCGCAGCTCTCATGCCGGCAGCGGCGCTCGCCCAGAGCGCGGGCGACGTCGAGCGCTGCTTCCAGAATCCGGCGGCGTGCAGCCAATCTGGCGGGGGCGGCGCCGCGGCGGCGCCGTCCGGTGGCGCCCCTGTCGCCGCGACGCGCTCGGCGCCGGCGCCCGACTACACGACGGTGCTGCAAAGTCGCCGAACCCGACCGCAGGCACATCCAGGAATCGTTGCGCACGCTCGACAAGTACAACGGTCCGATCGACGGCAACCTGCAGTCGGAGGCGACGGAAAAGGCGATCAGCGACTGGCAGAAGGCGCATGGCCTGCGGGCCGTCGGCAAACTGACGCCGCAGGAAGCGCAGCAGCTCAACGCCGAGGCAAGCCGCAGCTCCGATCAAGCGCATCGAGCCGCCGACCACGACGGCCACCTCTCTCTCCGGCGACGCCGTCGAACGCCGATACGCTGAAAGCGCTGCAGGCCCGGCTCGCCGAGCGCCGCAAGGCGGCCGAGCCCAAGGCCGAAGCGGCGGCCCAGTCGCTGATCCGCGACCTCAAGGCCTATGTCGCGGCCGACGGCAAGGGCGTGGCCGGCGACCAGTTCTCTGCCTTCGCCAAATGGTACGCCGACAACAAGGCAGCCGGCCGCACGGTCGGCGAGGTCAAGCCGGTGATCGACGACTACGGCGACGCCAAGGTGGGCGCCGCGGTCTCCAGCGAAATCCTGCTCGAAACCAAGCGGGACGGCACGAGCCAGTCGCAATGCCTGGTCTTCGCCTGGGTCGAGGGCAATCCGCGCAAGAACACGCAGGCCTTCTCCTGCGATGACGTCGCGGCCGTCGAGAAGTGGAAGACCGACCAGGCCCTGAAGAGCGCCTGGCGCTGAGGCTGGTCGGACCGCGGACTCAAGGCGGGTTACCCCGACCGAGTCCGCTCATGTCATCGCGTATCGACGACGAAGATGCGGGCCTGGAGGCCCGCGGTCCGGCAGTTGTCGTCCTGAGCGTAAGCGAAGGACCTCTCGCCGCTTCCAAGGGCATGAGATCCTTCTAGGGCGCATCAGATGCGCCCCATTCGCTCAGGATGACGATCGCTCGAGATAGCTCTGGAACACGCCGACATGCACGAAGGCCGGGTCGGCTGAGTTGGGCCACAGCTCCTCGGCGTCGAAGCGCACGTCGTAGGTCGGCTCGTCCTCGGCCTTCACCCCGTGGGCATGGGCGTCGGGAAAAGGATACGCCGGCGACACGCCGACAACGACGCCGGTCTTGCCGCGGATGTAGCCCGGCATGCGCACATGGCCGGGAACGTGGTCGGTGCGCACCCTGACCTTGTCGCCCGGCTTGAAGCGCTCGCGCTCTGCCACATTCGAGCGGCCGGGCGCGCTCGCCGAGGCGAGCGGGAAGTGGCCCTGCGCGCGGCGTTCCAGCTCCTCGCGCGGGACGATTCCCTTCTCGACGCAGAGCGTCGCCAGGCTCGTCAGCGAGCGCTCGTAGTAGCTCGCCGAGAGATAATGGCGCGGCTCCATGCGCTCGATCGCATGACGATACTCGTCCATGTTGAAGATGCCGAGCTTCACCGCCAGGGAATAGAGCGCGTTGACCCGCTTCTCCCACGGCTCGTGGAACGTCTGCGCGCGGAGCGAATGGCGGACCCGGCCGAAGCCCTGCTTGCCGCCCAGATCGTGCATGCCGTCCATGATTCTGCTCCGTTCCTACAGACGCGCCACGCCGATCATCGAATCCTTGGAGACGAGCTTGGCGAGCTTCTCCTCCGGCCATCCGTCGGTCCCGGCCGGCCGCACCGGCAGCACCATGTAGCGGGTGTCCGCCGTCGTATCCCACACGCGGATCTCCATCTCCGGCGGCAGGTCGAGGCCCATTTCCTTCAGCACGGTGCGCGACTGGCGAACGACCCGCGCGCGATACTCGAGGTCCTTGTACCAATCCGGCGGCAGCCCGATGATCGAAAAGGCCGTGCACGAGCACAGCGTGCAGCAGATGACGTTGTGCACCGAGGGCGTGTTCTCCAGCACCACCAGATGACGGTGATGGACCGGCATGGTGAGACCGAGCTCGGCCACGGCATCGCGGCCGTTGGCCAGCAGGCGCTGCCTGAAAGCAGGGTCGGTCCACGCCTTGGCGACGACGCGCGCGCCGTTCTCGGGCACCCACTGCTCCTCGGCGAGGTGCTTGAACTCGTCGATGAATTCACCGGCCTTCATCCCGCGCTCTTCGAAAGCGGCCTGGATGGCGTCGACCCGCTGCTCGACGGATGCGGTGGTCTGCCGGACGTGGGTTTGATCGGGCATGTTCGTCACTCCCAGAATGAGCCCTCAATATAGGAAGTCGCCACCGTTCCGTCACTTGCTCCGCACCGGGCCTGCCGCTAGACAGGCCGCGCCGAAAAGGAGTGCCCGATGAGTGCCATTGCCGAAGTCCGCGCCCGCGAAATCCTCGACAGCCGGGGCAATCCCACGGTCGAAGTCGAAGTCGAGCTCGACAGCGGCGCGATGGGCCGGGCCGCGGTCCCGTCCGGCGCCTCGACCGGCGCGCACGAGGCGGTCGAGCTGCGCGACGGCGACAAGAAGCGCTACGGCGGCAAGGGCGTGCTGAAGGCCGTCCAGGCGGTGAACGGCGAGATCATGGACCTGCTGTCGGGCCTCGATCCGCTGGAGCAGATCAAGATCGACCGCGCCCTGATCGAGCTCGACGGCACGCCCAACAAGGGCCGGCTGGGCGCCAACGCCATCCTCGGCGCCTCGCTCGCGGTCGCCAAGGCGGCGGCGATGGACTGCGGCCTGCCGCTCTACCGCTATGTCGGCGGCAGCCAGGCCTCGCTCCTGCCGGTGCCGATGATGAACATCATCAATGGCGGCGTGCACGCCGACAACCCGATCGACATCCAGGAATTCATGATCATGCCGGTGAAGGCGGCGCGATTTGCCGACGCGCTGCGCATGGGCTCCGAGATCTTCCATGCGCTCCGCAGCCAGCTCAAGGACGCCGGGCACAACACCAACGTCGGCGACGAGGGCGGCTTCGCGCCCAACCTCGCCTCGGCCGACGAGGCGCTCTCCTTCATCATGAAGTCGATCGAGCAGGCGGGCTACAGACCGGGCGAGGACGTGATGCTGGCGCTCGATCCGGCCTCCACCGAGTTCTTCAAGAAGGGCAAGTACGAGCTGGAAGGCGAGAAGAAGTCGCTCGATGCCGCCGGCATGGTCGACTACTACGCCGATCTCGTGAAGCGCTACCCGATCGTGTCGATCGAGGACGGCATGGCCGAGGACGACATGAAGGGCTGGAAGGCGATCACCGACAAGCTCGGCAAGAAGATCCAGCTCGTGGGCGACGACCTGTTCGTCACCAATCCCAAGCGCCTCGCCGACGGCATCAAGGATGGCCTGGCCAACGCCATCCTGGTCAAGGTGAACCAGATCGGCACGCTCAGCGAGACCATGGAAGCCGTGGCGATGGCGCGCCACGCGTCCTACGGCGCCGTGATGTCCCATCGCTCCGGCGAAACCGAGGATTCGACCATCGCCGACCTCGCCGTCGCCACCAACTGCGGCCAGATCAAGACCGGCTCGCTGTCGCGCTCGGACCGGCTCGCCAAGTACAATCAGCTCCTGCGCATCGAGGAGCAGCTCGGCACCCAGGCGCGCTACGCCGGCACGTCGATCCTGCGCGGCCGCTGATAGAGGCGAGACTCATGTCTTGCCGGACCGCGGGCCTCCAGGCCCGCTCATGTCATCGCATCGACAAAATGAGGCGGGCCTGGAGGCCCGCGGTCCGATGACGCTTGATCGGAGTTGCTCTAGCCTGTCCTGAACGCCACTTCGTAATGCGTCGCGAAGTCGTCGAACTCGAACAGCATCGCCCGTGCCTCGGGCTCGACCACCGACTTGGCGATGTCGGGGCCGGTGAAGGCCTCGATCGATTGGCGTGACTCCCAAAGCGTCACGGCGAGGAATTCCGTCCGGCCGTCGACCTCGCGCCGCAGCAGCCAGGCGCCGTGATGGCCATCGAGCTCCTTGAGTTCAGGGACGACGGTCGCGGTGAAATGCCGGAAATACGCGTTCGCCTTGGCCGTCGTCTCGGCGCGGCCGCGCCACAGGCGGGTGATCATGGCTGAACGCTAGTGGCGCACGCCCATCCGGTATTGGTAAAAATTGAGCATGGCGCGCAGCGATCCCAGGAACTCCACGCAATATTGGTGGGACCGGCACCTCTCCGGCCTCAGCCTCTTGTGCGCCGATTTCACCACCCATGAATACCCGCCGCATACGCACGACGCCCTGGTCGTTGCCGTGACCGAGCAGGGTGGATCGGTGGTCCGCAGCCGCGGCCAGGTCGAGCAGGCGACACCCTCGACCCTGTTCGTCTTCAATCCGGCCGAGCCGCACGCGGGCTGGATGGGCTGGAGCGAGCGCTGGCAATATCGCGCGATGTACCTGACGCGCGCGGCGCTCAGCGAGGTGGCGACCGGTCTCGGCATCGAGTCCGTGCCTTACTTCACGCGCAACACCTTCGGCGATCGCGACCTGATCGATGCCTTCCTGGCCATGCATGTGGCGATCGAGGAGGGGCGGGACGTCTTCCGCGAACGCGAGCTCCTGATCGGCACCTTCGGCCGCCTGTTTCGGCGACACGGCAGCGGCGGCGGGCGGATCGGGCCGGCGCCGCGTGACCATGCGATTCTGGCAAGGGTGAAGGAGCGCATGTACGCCGACTATGCGTCCGACCTCCATTTGCAGGATCTGGCCACGGATGTCGGCCTCACGACGTTTCAGCTCATCGGCCTGTTCAAGCGGACTGTCGGGCTGACGCCGCATGCCTACCTGACTCAGATCCGGCTCGGCATGGCCTGCCGCCATCTGCGGCGTTCGCCGGCGCTGGCCGAGACGGCGACCGCCGTGGGCTTCTACGACCAGAGTGCGCTCAACAAGCATTTCAAGCGTTGCTACGGCATCACGCCGCTGCAGTTCGCCCGCGCCGCCGCCTGAGGTCGTCGCGCCGGCCCGCTGGAGCGAATTTCTGCGCAGCATGGTGCGCAGAAATTCGCCTTGAGCGGAGTGTTTAAAATCACTTGACTTTTACTATAGTATCACTATAGTCGGGTCATCATGCCGCCGCGTCGTCGTCCATCAGCGGCGTCTCTATATCTGGGGCAAATCATGGGAAAACACACCACGTGGAATTGGCGAATCACTAGCGGAAAGTGCGGGAAGTGCGGAAACTCCCGGCGGAGCGAAAGCCGACGGCAATTTTCGCCAATACCCGACGGGGTCGAGGCGCTAATCGCGACCCATGCATCTCTTCTGCCATGAACATCCCGACACGCTGGTCGTCGAGACCGCCGTCGCAGCGGCCTGGCCCGGCAAGGTCGCGCTCGCCGAAACGCCGTTCTACCCAGGCGGAGGAGGGCAGCTCGCCGACCGCGGCGTCCTGCGCTGGAACGGCGGCGAGGCCCGGGTGATTGGCTTCGAGGTCAGTGCGGGCAAGCTCTGGCATCTGCTCGACACCCAGGCTGAACTTGCGGGAAGCGTCGAGGCGATCGTCGATTCCGACTTTCGCCGAACCATGCGCCAGCTCCATACCGGCACGCACATCCTGAACGCCCTGGTCTTCCAGAGCTTCGACGGCGCTCTGGTCACCGGCGTGCAGATGGCCGAGGACGGTTCGGCACGCATGGATTTCGACCTGCATGGCGCCGACAACGACCGGCTGCGCGCGCTCGAAGGACCGATCAACGACGTGATCGCCCAGGATATCGCGGTCGAGCTTCGCCTATGTCCCGATGGCCGAGGCGCAGGCCGAGCATGGCCTGATCCGCAGCCGCTCGGTGGCGCCGCCGCCCACGCCCGACGGCAAGATCCGCATCGTCGAGATCGCCGGCCTCGATCGGCAGGCCTGCGGCGGCACGCACCTCGCCTCGACCGGCGGCTCGCCGCCCATCCGCATCCTCAAGATCGACAACAAGGGGCGCCATAACCGGCGCGTCCGCATCGCCCTTTCGGACGCCAAGAGCCTGTGATTGAACGAAAAACTTGACTTTCCGACACCATATGTTGCCATATGCTGCAGGAAAGTTGGCATATGTTGCGACCGCGTCAGATTTTGGTTCCGATCATCTTCGCCATGATGTTCGGCTATTTCGGCTACCACCTGGTGAACGGTGATCGCGGCCTGTTGGCCATGGCGCATCTGCAGCGCGAGACCATGATCGCCGACCAGAACCTCGCCGAGGCAGAGACGACTCGGAAGATCTGGGAGCGTCGCGTCGCGGCGCTGCGCAACCAGAGTCTCGATCCCGACATGCTGGATGAGCGCGCACGCATCCTGCTGAACTTCTCGCGCAAGGAAGACATCATCGTCTTCACGCCGACACGCTGAGCACGCGCTCGACGCGTCGATGACGTGTTGATCAAAGTTCGCCTCGCGGCCTGCTGAAACAAACTGTCCGGCGCGCCTGTCCGCTTGCAAACAATCTCTCAATTGCTGCGACGCACGCACGCGCGATCTGGTTTTTTCCTGCTAGATCAACCACATCGCGATAAGCGATGCTATAAGCCGAGTGGGGCTACCGAGGGGGATCCTATGGCGAAGCCGGCCGTCAAGCCGAAGGACGAATCTCTTCCAGCAGGACCGAAGTCGCCCGCCAAATCGCCCGCGCCCGGCGACAACAGCGTGAGCGCCGATCAGCTCAAATCCTTCTATCACGACATGCTCCTGATCCGCCGCTTCGAGGAGCGCGCCGGCCAGCTCTACGGCATGGGCCTGATCGGCGGCTTCTGCCATCTCTATATCGGCCAGGAAGCCGTCGTCGTCGGCATGCAGTCGACCATCCACGACAAGGACGCGATCATCACCTCCTACCGCGATCACGGCCACATGCTGGCCGCCGGCATGGACCCCAAGGGCGTGATGTCCGAGCTGACCGGCCGCAGCGGCGGCTACTCCAAGGGCAAGGGCGGCTCGATGCACATGTTCAGCCGCGAGAAGAATTTCTATGGCGGCCACGGCATCGTCGGCGCCCAGGTGCCGATCGGCACGGGGCTCGCCTTCGCGCACAAGTACAATGGCGAGAAGAACGTCTCGCTGACCTATTTCGGCGACGGCAGCGCCAACCAGGGCCAGGTCTACGAGGCCATGAACATGGCCGCGCTGTGGAAGCTCCCGGTCATCTACATCATCGAGAACAACCGCTACGGCATGGGCACCTCGGTCGAACGCGCCTCGGCCACCACCGAGCTCTATCGTCACGGCGAAGCGTTCAGCATCCCGGGCGAGCGGGTCGACGGCATGGACGTGCTGGCGGTGCGGGCGGCCGGCGAGAAGGCCGTCGAATACGCCCGCAGCGGCAAGGGGCCGTACATCCTCGAGATGCAGACCTATCGCTACCGCGGCCATTCGATGAGCGACCCGGCGAAGTACCGGAGCAAGGAAGAAGTCGACAAGTTTCGCAACGAGCGCGACCCGATCGACCATGTGCGCAAGATCCTGCTCAACGACAAGAAGACCGACGAAGCCGCGCTGAAGGCGGTCGATGCCGAGATCCGCAAGATCGTGAACGATGCCGCGGAATTCGCGCAGCACAGTCCCGAGCCCGATCCGTCGGAACTGTGGACCGACGTCCTGGTCGAGGCCTGATCCTTATGTCCATTCCGGTTCTGATGCCCGCGCTGTCACCGACCATGACGGAGGGCAAGCTTGCCAAGTGGCACGTGAAGGTCGGCGACGTCGTGAAATCGGGCCAGGTGATCTGCGAGATCGAGACCGACAAGGCGACCATGGAGGTCGAAGCGGTCGACGAAGGCACCGTCGCGCAAATCCTGGTGGAGGAGGGCACCGAAGGCGTCGCGGTGAACACGCCGATCTGCGTCCTCGCGGCCGAAGGCGAGAGCGTCGCTGACGCGGCGAAGTCGGCTCCGGCCGCTGCACCCGCCGCCCCGAAGGCCGCGCCGCCGCCGCCGCTGCACCCTCTGCCGCGCCGGCCGCTGTATCGGCCGCCGCCGCGCCGCCGGCTGCACCCGCGCCGGCCGCAGAGCCCGAATGGAAGGGCAAGACCAACCACATCACGGTGCGCGAGGCGTTGCGCGACGCCATGGCCGAGGAGATGCGCAAGGACGGCAAGGTCTTCCTGATGGGCGAAGAGGTCGCGCAGTACCAGGGCGCCTACAAGATCAGCCAGGGCCTGCTCGAGGAGTTCGGCGAAAGACGGGTCATCGACACGCCGATCACCGAACACGGCTTCGCGGGGCTCGGCGTCGGTGCGGCCTTCGGCGGCCTGAAGCCGATCGTCGAGTTCATGACCTTCAACTTCGCCATGCAGGCGATGGACCAGATCATCAACTCGGCCTCCAAGACGCACTACATGTCGGGCGGCCAGATGACCTGCCCGATCGTGTTCCGCGGCCCCAATGGCGCCGCCGCGCGGGTCGCCGCCCAGCATTCGCAGTGCTACGCCAGCTGGTACGCCCACTGTCCCGGCATGCGCGTGCTGGCGCCGTGGAGCGCCGCCGACGCCAAGGGCCTGCTCAAGGCCGCCATCCGCGATCCCAATCCGGTGATCTTCCTCGAGAACGAGATCCTCTACGGCCAGTCGTTCGACGTGCCGGAGGATCCCGACTTCATCCTGCCGATCGGCAAGGCCAAGATCGAGCGGCCGGGCAAGGACGTCACGATCACGGCTTTCTCGATCATGGTCGGCAAGGCGCTGCACGCCGCCGAGGAGCTCGCCAAGCAGGGCATCGATGCCGAGGTGATCAACCTCAGGAGCCTGCGCCCGTTCGACACCGAGACCATCGTCAACTCGGTGAAGAAGACCAACCGGCTGGTCTCGGTCGAGGAAGGCTGGCCGTTCGCCGGCATCGGTTCGGAGCTGGCGGCGCAGATGATGGAGCATGCCTTCGACTGGCTCGACGCGCCGGTCAAGCGCGTGCACGGCGTCGACGTGCCGCTGCCCTATGCCGCCAATCTCGAGCGCATGGCGCTGCCGCAGCCCGAGAACATCGTCGAGGCCGCCCGCGCGGTCTGCAATCGCTGACGCGGGGACTGCAGCCATGTCGATCAATATCCTGATGCCCGCCCTGTCGCCCACGATGACCGAGGGCAAGCTCGCCAAGTGGCATGTGAAGGTGGGCGACACGGTCAAGTCCGGCCAGGTGATCTGCGAGATCGAGACCGACAAGGCGACCATGGAGGTCGAGGCGGTCGACGAAGGCAAGATCGGCCAGATCGTGGTGCCCGAGGGCGCCGAGGGCGTGGCGGTCAATGCCGTGATCGCGATCCTGCTGGAGGAGGGCGAGACCGCCGTGCCGGCGGGCGCCGCGCCTGCTGCCGCACCCGCGCCGAAACCCGCTGCCGCCGCACCTGCGCCCGCGGCCCCCAAGCCTGCTCCTGCAGCGCCGCCTCCTGCAGCACCAACGCCTGCCGCCGCAGCGCCGGCAGCGAAGCCCGCGGCGGCGCCGAGCGGCGGCCGCATCTTCGCCTCGCCGCTCGCCAAGCGCATCGCCGCGGAGAAGGGGCTCGACCTTTCGCGGATCACGGGCAGCGGACCGAACGGCCGCATCGTCAAGGCTGACGTCGAGCAGGCCAAGCCGGCTGCAGCGCCTGCCGCCGCGCCCATTGCGGCCGGCGCGCCCAGGGCCGCACCGCCGTCCGGCGGGCAGCCGGTGTTCGTGGCGCCGGGCGATACGCGCGTGCCGCACACGGCGATCCGCAAGGTGATCGCGCGGCGCATGCTCGAGTCCAAGCAGACCGTGCCGCATTTCTATCTGACGGTCGATCTCGAGATCGACGCGCTGCTGGCGGCGCGCCAGGCGATCAACGCGGTGGCGGAGAAGAAGGGCACCAAGGTCTCGGTCAACGACATGGTGATCAAGGCCTGCGCCAAGGCGCTGCGCGATCATCCCGAGTGCAACGCCTCGTGGACCGAGGACGAGATGATCCAGTACGGCGCGGTCGACATCTCGGTCGCCGTCGCCACCGATCGCGGCCTGATCACGCCGATCGTGCGCAACGCCGACATGAAGGGCCTGGCGCAGATCGCCGCGGAGATGAAGGATCTCGCCGCCCGCGCCAAGGTCGGCAAGCTCAAGCTCGACGAGTTCCAGGGCGGCGGCTTCACCATCTCCAATCTCGGCATGTTCGGCATCAACAGCTTCTCCGCCATCATCAACCCGCCGCAGGCGATGATCCTGGCGGTCGGCATGGGCGAGGAGCGGGCGGTCGCACGCAAGGGCCAGGTGGTGGTGCGCAACATGATGAGCTGCACCCTCGCGGTCGATCACCGCGTGGTCGACGGCGCGATGGGCGCGCAATACATGCAGACGCTGCGCGCCTATATCGAGCAGCCGGCTGCGATGCTGGTCTAGGAGCACGCCATGGCCGACACCAGCTTCGACCTCATCGTTGTCGGCGGCGGACCGGGCGGCTATGTCGCCGCCATCCGTGCCGCGCAGCTCGGGCTCAAGACCGCCGTCGTCGAGCGCGAGAACATGGGCGGCATCTGCCTCAACTGGGGCTGCATCCCGACCAAGGCGCTGCTGCGCACGTCGGAGGTCTTCGGCCTCATCAAGCACGCCGATTCGTTCGGGATCTCCGTCAAGGAGTTCTCCTACGACGCCAAGAAGGTCGTCGAGCGCTCGCGCAAGGTCGCGAACCAGCTCAGCAACGGCGTCAAGATGCTGATGCGCAAGAACAAGATCACGGTGTTCGACGGCGACGCCAAGCTCGCGGGCAGCGAAGGCGGGCAGCGCAAGATCGCCGTGGCGCTGAAAGACAAGAGCAACGTCGTACTCACCGCCAAGAACGTGATCCTGGCGACCGGCGCCCGCGCGCGCCAGCTTCCCGGCCTGGAGTCCGACGGCAAGCTCGTCTGGACCTACCGCGAAGCGATGGTGCCGCCGGAATTCCCCAAGTCGCTGCTGGTGATCGGTTCGGGCGCCATCGGCATCGAGTTCGCGAGCTTCTACCGCACGATGGGCGCCGAGGTGACGGTCGCCGAGGTGCTCGACCGCATCCTGCCCGTCGAGGACGAGGAGGTCTCGGCCTTCGCCAAGCGCGCCTTCGAGAAGCAGGGCATGAAGATCCTGACCGCCGCCACGGTCAGCAACCTCAAGAAGGCCAACGACAAGGTGACGGCCACCATCACGTCCGGCGGCAAGAGCCAGGAGATCACCGTCGATCGCGTGATCAGCGCCGTCGGCATCGTCGGCAATGTCGAGAACCTGGGCCTCGAAGGCACCAAGGTGAAGGTCGAGAAGACCCACATCGTGATCGACCAGTGGGGCTTCACCGGCGAGCCCAACGTCTACGCCCTGGGCGACGTGGCCGGCCCGCCGTGGCTCGCCCACAAGGCCATGCATGAGGGCGTCGTGGTGGTCGAGAAGATCGCCGGCTTCAAGGGCGTCCACCCGATGAAGACCGAGAACATCCCGGGCTGTACCTACTGCCAGCCGCAGGTCGCGAGCATCGGTCTCACCGAGGCCGCGGCCAAGGCCAAGGGCCTGCAGATCAAGGTCGGCAAGTTCCCCTTCATCGGCAACGGCAAGGCGATTGCGCTGGGCGAGCCCGAAGGCTTCGTGAAGACGATATTCGACGCCAAGACCGGCGAGCTTTTGGGTGCCCATATGATCGGGGCGGAAGTCACCGAGCTGATCCACGGCTACAGCGTCGCCAAGACCCTGGAGACGACCGAGGCCGAGCTGATGGCCACGGTTTTCCCGCATCCCACTTTGTCCGAAATGTTGCATGAGGCGGTACTGGCGGCCTACGGCCGGCCGCTCCATATCTAGGCCGCGATGGACGGCACGATCGACAAGCTCCCGCTGAGCCGGGCCGAGCGCCACCCCGAGAAGGCGCACCGGCCGGACAATCCGATCAGGCGCAAGCCGGATTGGATCAGGGTGCGTGCGCCCAACTCGCCGGAATATGCCGAGACCAAGCGCCTGATGCGCGAATACGGGCTGACGACCGTTTGCGAAGAGGCGGCCTGCCCCAACATCGGCGAGTGCTGGAAGCAGAAGCACGCGACCTTCATGATCATGGGCGACACCTGCACGCGGGCCTGCGCCTTCTGCAATGTCGCCACCGGCAAGCCCGGCGCGCTCAATCCGCACGAGCCTGCGAACATCGCCGAAGCCGTCGGCAAGCTGGGCCTCGGCCATGTCGTGGTGACGTCGGTCGACCGCGACGATCTTGCCGATGGCGGGGCAGGGCACTTCGCGGCGGTGATCACCGCCCTTCATGCCTCCGCGCCGGCGACGACCATCGAGGTGCTGACGCCCGACTTCATGCGCAAGCCGGGCGCCATCGAAGTCGTGGTCGCCGCGCGGCCCGACGTGTTCAACCACAATCTCGAGACCGTGCCGCGGCTCTATCCGACGATCCGGCCGGGCGCGCGCTATTTCACCTCGCTCCGGCTGCTGTCGCGGGTGAAGGAGATCGATCCCTCGATGTTCACCAAGTCCGGCCTGATGGTCGGGCTCGGCGAGACGCGCGAGGAGATCCTCCAGGTGATGGACGACCTGCGGGCCGCCGACGTCGACTTCCTGACGGTCGGCCAATACCTGCAGCCGACCCCCAAGCATGCGCCGCTCGACCGCTTCTGGACTCCGGCCGAGTTCGACGAGCTTGCCGTGCTGGCCCGCGCCAAGGGCTTCCTGATGGTCTCGGCCTCGCCGCTCACGCGCTCGAGCTATCACGCGGGCGACGATTTCGCCCGGCTGAAGGCGGCGCGCGCCGCACATCTGAAGGGCTGATCGCGGCGTGATTACGCGTCATGCCGAGCGGCGCATCGTGCGCTTCGCTCCCCGCCAGCTTTTCGACCTCGTCGCCGACGTTCCGCGCTATCCCGAGTTCCTGCCGTGGTGCACGGCCGCGCGCATCCGCCGCCAGGAGGCCCCCAACCTCCAACTCGCCGAACTCGCCATCGGCTTCGGCCCATTTCACGAAAAGTTCGTGTCCCGCATCGTGCTCACGCCCGACGCCGAGGGCGGGCCGCGCATCGAGACCACCGGTGTTGAAGGACCGTTCCGGCAGCTGGCGAGTCGCTGGGTGTTCGAGCCCCATCCGGACGGCACGCAGATCCGGTTCAGCCTGGAGTTCGAGTTCCGCTCGCTGCTGCTGCAGCAGACCGTGCGGCTGCTGTTCGCCGAGGCGGTCAAGCGCATGGTCGGGGCCTTCGAGGCCCGCGCCAGCCAGCTCTACGGCAAGCCTAGCGTTCGGCCAGCGACGCCAGCATCGTCAACGCGGTAATCACCGAAACGCGCCGGATCGAATCGCGATCGCCCGGGAAAACGTGGCGCTCGGCGATGATGTCGTGTCCCGTCCGCGCCGCGGCCAGATGAACGAGGCCGACCGGCTTCTCGGCCGTGCCGCCGCCGGGGCCGGCGACGCCCGTCACCGATACCGCGAGATCGGCGCCGGAGCGGGCGAGCGCGCCTGCCGCCATGGCGCGCGCCACGGGATCGCTCACCGCGCCGTGGCCCAGCAGGGCGTCCCACGAGACGCCCAGCATCTCGCGCTTGGCCTCGTTGGCGTAGGTGACGAAGGCGCGGTCGACGACGTCGGACGAGCCGGCGATCGCCGTCAGGGTGGCGGCGACCAGGCCGCCGGTGCACGACTCGGCGGTGACGACCTTGAGCTTGCGCTTGCGGCAGGCATACAGGACACGCTCCGCCGCGTCCCTCATTTCGTGATCGAACATGTCCGAACCCCTAGCTTCTCGGTACCTCGACGGTCGCGACGGCCTGCGCCGCGATGCCTTCACGGCGTCCGGTAAATCCCAGCCCCTCCGTGGTCGTGGCCTTCACGCTCACCCTGTCGCGGCCGATGCCGGCGATGCGCGCGATACTGTCGGCCATGGCCTCGCGATGCGGGCCGATGCGCGGCGCCTCGCAGATCAGCGTGAGATCGAGATGAACGATCCGACCGCCGGCTGCCGCCAGCAGGTCGACGGCATGACGCAGGAAGCGATCCGACGAGACGCCGCGCCACTGCGCGTCCGACGGCGGAAAATGCTTGCCGATATCGCCGGCGGCGATGGTGCCCAGCACCGCGTCGGTCAGTGCATGAAGCGCGACGTCGGCGTCGGAATGACCGGCCAGCGCCTGCGCGTGCGGAATGGCGACGCCGCCCAGCATCACGGAATTGCCGGGGCCGAAGCCGTGCACGTCGAAGCCGAACGCGGTGCGCGTTTCCATCACAAGAGCCTGCTGCAGATCCTCGGCGGTCGTTACCTTACGGTTATCCTCATGGCCGGCGACCATGACAACCCTCAGCCCCGAACGCTCGGCCACCGCGGCATCGTCGGTGAGCGCCGTGGCTTCGTTTGCGCCCAGCGAGGCGGCGGCGCGATGCGCCTCGAGCAGGGCGTCGTATCGGAAGACCTGAGGCGTCTGCGCTCGCCACAGATGCGCGCGCGGCACCGTCTCGGAAACGGCGCCGGCGCACCTCGACGCGCTTCAGCGTGTCGCCGAGCGGCACGCCCAGGACGGCGCCATCGACGTCCGGCACCGACAGGGCTTTCAGGCAGGCGGCGATGTCGGCCGGCCGTACGAAGGGGCGGGCGGCGTCATGAATGGCGACAAGGTCGGGCGGCTGGGCCGCCAGCGCTTCCAGGCCGTTCAACACGGAATGCTGCCGGCTGGCGCCGCCTTCGACCGGTGACGGCAGATCGAAGCCGGCGATGGCTGCTCGGTAATGCCCCTCGTCGCCAGGACCGATCACGACCTGGATCCGGTCGATACCGGGGGTGGTGCGGAAGACGGCCAGGGTGCGGCGCAGGACCGGCTCGCCCCCCAAAAGGGCATACTGCTTGGGCAGGGGACCGCCGAAGCGGCTTCCCCGTCCTCCAGCCACGATCAGGGCGGTACAAGTCGGCACGAGGGGTTAGATAACATTGGGTTAGGGGGTGCGCACTTCGGACCCTTGCACGCACCGCCCGGACCCGCTATTGCTCGCTCAATTATTGTGCACTGCACAAGATGCCTATTTAACGATCAGAAGACATGGACTGCACAGCTCGCCTCAAGCCCCTCGATATCGGCCCGGTCCGCCTCGAAGACCCCGTCATCCTGGCCCCCATGTCGGGCGTGACCGACATGCCTTTCCGCCAAATGGTGAAGCGGGATGGGGCAGGGCTCGTCGTGTCCGAGATGATCGCCTCGGCGGCGATGGTGCGCGAGAACCGCAAGACTCTCCTGATGGCCAAGAACTCGCCGGAGGAGTTCCCGATGTCGGTCCAGCTCGCGGGCTGCGAACCCGAAGTCATGGCCGAGGCGGCGAAGCTCAACGAGGACCGCGGCGCCGCCATCATCGACATCAATTTCGGCTGCCCGGTGAAGAAGGTCGTGAACGGCCACGCCGGCTCCTCGCTGATGCGCGACGAAGTGCACGCCGCGAAGATCCTCGAGGCGACCGTCAAAGCGGTGAAGCTGCCGGTGACGCTCAAGATGCGCACGGGTTGGGATTCGAACAGCCGCAACGCCCCCAACCTCGCGCGCATCGCCGAGGAGTGCGGCATCAAGATGCTGACCGTCCATGGCCGCACGCGCTGCCAGTTCTATGACGGCCAGGCCGATTGGGCGTTCGTCGCCAACGTCAAGCAGGCCACCAGGCTGCCGGTCATCGTGAACGGCGACATCGATTCGCTGGACGACGTCGACACGGCGCTTGAACAATCGGGCGCCGACGGCGTGATGATCGGGCGCGGCGCCTACGGCCGGCCGTGGTTTCTGAACCAGGCCATCCACTATCTCAGGACCGGCGAGCGGCTGGCCGATCCGTCGCTTGCCGATCAGTACGCCACGGTGCGCGGGCACTTCGACGCGATGCTGTCGCACTACGGCCAGGAGACGGGCGTTCGCATGGCCCGCAAGCATTTGGGCTGGTATTCCAAGGGTCTGCCGGCCTCGGCCGAGTTTCGCGCCGCGGTGAACCGCGAGATCGAGCCGGACAAGGTCCGCGCTCTCCTGGCGTCGTTCTTCCTGCCGGCGCTCGAACGGCAGGCCGCCTAGCATGCCGCTGCAGCCCCTCAAGCGAGCGAATGCGCCGAGCGAGCAATTCCCGACGGCGATCCTCGATTCGCTCTCGGAGGCCGTCGTGGTGGTCGATGCGGGCGGGCTCGTCCACTACGCCAACCTGTCCGCCGAACAGTTCTTCGGTGTCGGCCGGGCGCGCATCGTCGGCCATCCGTTGAGCGAATTCATGCCCGACGACACGCCGCTCTTCTCCCTGCTGGAGCAGGTGCTGGCGACGGGTGGCGCGGTAGCCGAGAACGGCGTCACGCTTTCCTCGCCGCGCATCGGCAACCGCTTCTGCGCGCTCCGCCTCTCGCCCGTCGCCGACAGCGAGGGTCTGGTGGCAGTCTCGCTGGTCGAGCAGACGATCGCCCGCAACATCGACCGTCAGATGTCGCATCGCAGCGCCGCCCGTTCGGTGAGCGCACTCGCCGCCATGCTGGCGCACGAGGTCAAGAACCCGCTGTCGGGCATCCGCGGCGCCGCGCAGCTGCTCGAGCAGTCGGTGCCCGATTCCGAGCGCGAGCTCACCACCCTGATCTGCGAGGAGACCGACCGCATCGTGGCCCTGGTCGACCGCATGGAAGCGTTCGCCGATGGCCGGCCGATCGAGCGCGGCCCGATCAACATCCACCAGGTGCTGAACCACGTCCGCCGTATCTCGCAGAACGGCTTCGGCAAGGGCGTGCGTTTCATCGAGACCTACGATCCGTCGCTGCCCGACGTCCATGGCGACCGCGACCAGCTCATCCAGGTCTTCCTGAACCTGGTGAAGAACGCCTGCGAGGTGCCGGGCGAGGGCGAGCGCGAGATCGAGTTGTCCACAGCCTTTCGTCACGGGCTGCGGCTGGCGGTGCCCGGCCAGCAGGCCAAGGTCAACCTGCCCCTGGTCGTGTCGGTGCGCGATAACGGCCAGGGCGTGTCCGACGAGATCCGGGCCCACCTTTTTGACGCTTTCGTGACAAACAAGCCGACCGGAACCGGCCTGGGTCTTGCTTTGGTAGCCAAGATCATCAACGACCATGGCGGGGCGATCGAATTCGAGAGCGAGCCCGGCCGCACAACCTTTAGAGTGATGTTGCCGTTGCAGATTCTCCAGGCCGTTCCATGAGCAGCGGCTCGACCATCCTGATCGCCGACGACGATCGGGCCATCCGCACCGTCCTGCACCAGGCGCTGGGCCGCCAGGGCCACAATGTGCGCAGCACCGGCACCGCGGCCACGCTGTGGCAATGGGTCCAGGAGGGCGAGGGCCAGCTCGTCATCACCGACGTGGTGATGCCCGACGAGAACGGTCTCGACCTCGTCCCGCGGATCCGCAAGCTCCGGCCCGACCTCCGCATCATCGTCATGAGCGCGCAGTCGACCCTGCTGACGGCCGTACGGGCCACCGAGCGCGGCGCCTTCGAGTACCTGCCCAAGCCGTTTGATCTCAACGAACTGATCTCGGTGGTGAACCGCGCACTGTCGGCGCCGGCCACATCGATGCAGCGCAACGCGCATCCGCAGGAAGAAGGCGAGCGCCTGCCGCTGATCGGCCGATCGCCCGCCATGCAGGAGATCTACCGCGCGCTGGCCCGCCTGATGTCGACCGACCTCACGGTGATGGTCACGGGCGAGTCGGGTGCCGGCAAGGAACTGGTGGCGCGTGCGCTGCACGACTACGGCAAACGCCGCAAGGGTCCCTTCGTGGCGCTCAACATGGCGGCGATCCCGCGCGAGCTGATCGAAAGCGAGCTGTTCGGCCACGAGCGCGGCGCCTTCACCGGCGCCGTCCAGCGCTCGGCCGGCAAGTTCGAGCAGGCGTCCGGCGGCACGCTGTTCCTCGACGAGATCGGCGACATGCCGCCCGAGGCGCAGACCCGCCTGCTGCGCGTGCTGCAGGAAGGCGAGTACATGACGGTCGGCGGACGCACGCCGATCAAGGCCAACGTGCGCATCGTCGCGGCCACGCATCGCGACCTCCGCCGCCTGATCCAGCAGGGACTGTTTCGCGAGGATCTGTTCTATCGCCTGAACGTGGTGCCGATCCGCCTGCCGCCGTTGCGCGAGCGGCTCGATGATATTCCCGAGCTGGCCAACCATTACCTGCGGTTGGCCACCGCCGACGGGCTTCCCTCGAAGGTGCTGTCGCCGGACGCCATGACGCGGCTGAAGCAGCATCGTTGGCCGGGCAACGTCCGCGAGCTGGTCAACCTCGTGCGCCGGCTGTCGGCGCTCTATTCGGAGGAGGTGATCGGCGTCGAGACGATCGAGGCCGAACTGGCCGACGCGGTTTCCGCCATCGAGCAGGGGCCACAGGCGGGCGATGTCGCCAGCAGTGACATTTCCCTGGCCGACGCCGTCGACCGGCATTTGCAGGCGCTCTTTGTCGCCCATGGCGAGCGCCTGCCGCCGGACGGCATGTACGATCGTGTCATTTCCGAGGTCGAACGCCCGCTCTTATCCCTGGCCCTCGGTGCCACGCGCGGGAATCAGTTGCGCGCTGCCCGTCTCCTGGGGCTCAATCGCAATACGTTGCGCAAGAAGATAAAGGACCTCGACGTCCCCGTGGTACGCACGCCGCAGGTTCGCCGAGGCGGGTGATCTGGTGACAGTTGTGCTGGGCGGTTCACGCTTGGGCAATGCGATGAGCGCGGTCCGCCGCGGGCTCGGCGGTCGCACCGCTGCCCTTTCGCTGGCCGTGCTTGCCATCATGGCCGGCGCGGCGACCTACGCCTGGCTGGCCGGCTTCGCGCCGCATTCCTTCAACACCCGCGGCTGGATCACCGGCCTGCTGGTGGCCGATCTGGTGATCGCCGTGGCGCTGGTCGCGCTGCTTGCGGTGCGGCTGACCCAGCTCTGGCTCGATCGCCGACGCGGCGCGGCGGGCTCGCGCCTGCACATGCGCCTGGTGCTGGTGTGCAGCGTCTTCACCATCACGCCGACCCTGATCGTCGCCATCATCTTCTCGCTGCTGGTGATCAATCTGACCGACTTCGTAGTGAAGCCCGCGAAGGCCTCATACGAGGCGGCGCGGACGATCGGCGAGCCTGTGCGGCGCGCCCGCGAGGAAGAGATCCTGCGCGACATCGCCGGAATCTCCGGCCCCCTGCAGGCCCTGGGTATCGACGGCATTCGCGACGGCCCGGCGACGACCCAGATGCTCGAGCGGCTGATCGAGGGTCGCCCGATGATCGAAGCCGCCGTCGTCGACGCCGACAAGGGCGTGATTGCCCACGCGATCGTTCCCGATGCGACGGGCATGAAGGACCTGGTGCCGTCCGCCCAGTCTTTCTGGCAGGCCGTCAACCAGGCGCGACCGGTCCAGATCGAATCGCCGAACGGCGCCTACTTCGCGATGCAGCTTTTCGTCGGCGAGCCGCTCTTCCTGGTGACCGGCCATGCCGTCGATCTCAGGGTCGTCGACTACATCAAGAGCATCGAACTGGCGGGTTCGTTCTACTCGCAGATCGAGCAGGCGATGCAGCGCAGCCAGCTCATCATCTTCCTGGTCTGCGGCGCCATCGCCTTCCTCATGCTGCTGGCGGCGGTGTGGCTCGCGATCCTCTTCGCCTCGCGCCTCACCGAGCCGATCGGCGGCCTGATGCTGGCGGCCGAAAGGGTGCGCGGCGGCGACCTGACGGCGCGCGTGGAGGAGGGGCCGCCCGACGACGAGCTGGGCCAGCTCGCCCGTTCGTTCAATCGCATGGCGAGCCAGATCGAGCAGCAGCGCGGCGAACTGGTCGATGCCAATACCGAGCTCGACACGCGACGGCGCCTCACCGACGCGGTACTGGCCGGCGTCTCGGCAGGCGTGCTGAGCGTCGACGAAGCCGGCACGATCACACGCAGCAACCGCTCGGCGCTCGAGCTTCTGGCGCTGCCCGAGGACGGCGTACTGGGCCGGCCACTGACCAGCGTGATGCCCGAATTGGCGCCGCTCGTGGTGCAGGCGGCGGAGCGCCCCGACCGCGTCACCCAGGGCCAGGTCGAGATCCTGCAGCGCGGCACCCGCCGCATCCTGCTGGTCCGCATCAGCGCCGCCTCCAACGCCGGCGCAGTGGTCACCTTCGACGACGTGACCGACCTGATGTCGGCGCAGCGCATGGCAGCCTGGGGCGACGTGGCGCGGCGCATCGCACACGAGATCAAGAACCCGCTGACGCCGATCCAGCTTTCCGCCGAGCGGCTGAAGCGCCGTTACCTGAAGCAGATCAAGGACGACCCGGAGACCTTCTCGATCTGCACCGACACCATCATCCGCCAGGTCGGCGACATCGGCCGCATGGTCGACGAGTTCTCGTCGTTCGCCCGCATGCCGCGCCCGACGGTCCAGCCGGAAGACGCCAAGGAGCTTTGCCAGCAGGCGCTGTTCCTCCAGCGCAACGGCAACCCGGAGATCCGCTACGTCTCGACCTTGCCGGATCACCGTGTGCCGCTGATCTGCGACCGCCGCCAGATCGCGCAGGTCCTGACGAACATCCTGAAGAATTCCGCCGAGGCGATCGAGGGCAGGGACGCCGCGCCGGGCCAGGTGCTGCCGCCGGGCGAGATCACGCTCACCTTGCGCGACGAGGACGCCACCGTGCGCATTGTTGTCGAGGACAACGGCAAGGGCCTGCCGAAAGAGGGGCGCGAGCGCCTGACCGAGCCGTACATGACGACCCGCAGCAAAGGCACCGGCCTCGGTCTCGCGATCGTCAAGAAGATCATGGAAGATCACGGCGGTTATCTCGCGCTGGATGACCGCGATGGTGGCGGTGCGCGCATCAGTCTGGTATTCCGTCGTGACGCGAAGGAAATCGCGTCGGCTCGACCGCATGCGACAGCCGCACAATGATCCGCAGAGAACGCCGCGGACAGTTTGAAGAGTCATGGCCCACGATATTCTCATCGTCGACGACGAACGCGACATCTGCACGCTGATCGCGGGCATCCTGGAGGATGAGGGCCACACCGCCCGCCGCGCCCACAACAGCACCGAGGCGATCGATGCCGTGCGCCAGCGCCGGCCGGCGCTGGTGATCCTCGACGTCTGGCTGCAGGGCAGCGAACTGGATGGCCTGCAGCTTCTCGACGTGATCCGGCGCGAGGAACCGCCGGTTCCCGTGGTCATGATCAGCGGTCACGGCACGATCGATACCGCGGTGTCGGCGATCAAGACCGGCGCCTACGATTTCATCGAAAAGCCTTTCAAGGCGGACCGTCTGCTGCTGGTGGTCGATCGCGCCATCGAGACCGACAAACTGCGGCGCGAGAATGCCAGCCTGCGCCGCCGAGCGGGAGGCGAGGTGACCTTCGTCGGCTCGTCGAGTGCAGCCGCCGGCGTCCGCGCCCAGATCGAGCGCGTGGCGCCCACCGGCAGCCGCGTGCTGATCACCGGTGCATCCGGCGCCGGCAAGGAAACCGCGGCACGGCTGATCCACCAGGGTTCCAAACGGGCCGACGGGCCGTTCCTCGTGGTCAATTGTTCGGCACTGCCCGCCGAGCGGCTCGAGATCGAGCTGTTCGGCACCGATGAGGAGAGCGCAGGCGATGCGCTGCGCGTCTCGGGCGCCTTCGAGATGGCGCATGGCGGCACGCTGTTGTTGAAGGAGGTCGCGGACCTGCCGTTGCCTTTGCAGAGCCGGCTGGCGCGCGTGCTCCAGGAGCAGTCGTTCACCCGCGGCGGCGGCACCACGCGGGTCGAGGTCGACGTGCGCGTGCTCGCTTCGACCGGGCGGGCGCTGCAGGACGAAATCGCTTCGGGTGCCTTCCGCGAGGAACTCTATCACCGGCTGAACGTGGTGGCGCTGCGGGTGCCGCCGCTCAGCGAGCGGCGCGAGGACATTCGCGAGCTCGCCAACGACCTGCTGAGCCGCGTGGCCGATGCCACCGGCCTGCCGTCGCGCACGATCGGCGAGGACACGCTGGCCGCCCTGCAGGGCCACGACTGGCCGGGCAATGTCCGCCAGCTGCGCAATGTCATCGAACGGCTGCTGATCCTGGCGCCGGCCGGCGGCGCACCGATCCGGGCCGACGTGCTGCCCAACGACGTCAGCGAGGATGCGCCGTCGGTGCTGCGCTGGGAGAAGGGCGGCGAGATCATGCAGCTGCCGCTGCGCGATGCGCGCGAGGTCTTCGAGCGGGAATACCTGCTGGCCCAGGTGACGCGTTTCGGCGGCAACATCTCGCGCACCGCGACCTTCGTCGGCATGGAACGTTCGGCGCTGCACCGCAAGCTGAAGTCGCTCGGCCTTCACGGCGGCTCGACCGACGAGCGCCCCGCCGGCGAAGTCGCCGGCGCGTAATCCGAGGAGCGTGTCATGGCGCGTTATGCCTACGTCAACGGACGCTACGTCGAGCATCGCGACGCCAGCGTCCATATCGAGGACCGCGGCTATCAGCTCGCCGACGGTGTCTACGAGGTCGTGGGCGTGCGCGACGGCAAGCTGATCGACGAGGCGCCGCATATCGACCGTCTCGACCGTTCGCTGCGCGAGCTCAGGATCGCCTGGCCGGTGTCGCGCGCGACGCTGGGCTTCATCATCCGCGAGCTGATGCGCCGTAACCGGCTGCGCGACGGGCTGGTCTACATGCAGGTGACGCGCGGCGTGGCGCGGCGTGACCACGCCTTCCCGACGACGGAGGTCAAGCCGGCACTGGTGCTGACGACCAAGAACACCAAGCGCATCGAAGCCGACGCCGGAGCCGGTATCGCGGTGAAGAGCCACCCCGACATCCGCTGGGAGCGCTGCGACATCAAGACCGTGGCCCTGCTGCCCAACGTGCTGGCCAAGCAGGCGGCGCGCGAAAGCGGCGCCTACGAGGCATGGCTGGTCGATGGCGAGGGCAGGGTCACCGAGGGCGCCTCGACCAACGCCTGGATCGTCACCCAGGACGGCGAGCTGATGACCCGGCAGACCGACAACGGCATCCTGGCGGGCATCACGCGCCATACGCTGAAGTCGCTCGTCGATTCGCTTCAGCTCAAGCTGGTCGAGCGGCCGTTCACGCTCGCCGAGGCCAAGAAGGCCAAGGAGGCCTTCATCACCAGCGCCACCTCGTTCGTGACTCCGGTGGTGAAGATCGACGGCGAGCCGGTGGGCGATGGCAAGGTCGGCCCGACCGCTCGGCGGCTGCGCGAGGAATACGTGCGCTTTGCCGCCACAGGCGAGGCGGTCACGTGAATCTGCCCGCCGGTCTCAAGCCGCCGCGCGCCGTCCTGTTCGACTGGGACAACACGCTGGTCAATACTTGGCCGACCATCGTCGAGTGCTACCACGATACCTTCACGGCGCTGGGTCAGACGCCGTGGACCGCAGTCGAAGTGCGCAACCGCGCCCATGGTTCGTTGCGCGATGTTTTCCCCAGCCTGTTCGGAGCCCGCGCCGACGAAGCGGAGAAAGTCTTTTACGAGACGTTTTACCGCATCCATCTGGAGCGGCTGGAGCCGCTGCCGGGTGCCGCGTCCCTGCTGGCCCGCTGCAACGAGCTTGGTTGCTATGTCGCCGTCGTGAGCAACAAGGTGGGCGACAATCTCAGGGCGGAGCTGGCCCATCTCGGTTGGCAGCGCTGGATCTCGCGGGCGGTCGGCGCCAAGGACTGCCTGCGCGATAAACCCGCACCGGATCCGATCTTCCGGGCGCTCGACGGCACGGGAATTGCCCCTGACGAGACGGTATGGATGGTGGGCGATACCCCGGCGGACCTCAAATGTGCCCACGCCGCGGGCTGTTTACCCGTTTTGGTGGGCGATCTGGAGGAATTGTCAGAGGCTCTGTTGGCTCATCCGCCGCGTCTTCGCGCACGCGATTGTCATGAGTTGGTGGCATTGCTTTGACCCGAGCGTTCCCTATATTCGTTCTAACTCGGTAGCGGGTAGAAAGACCCGCGCCTTCCCAACCGGCGACCTTTTTGGCAGCCGGCCGCCCAGCAAGAGGCCAAGAACATGAGTGAAAAGGCACAGAACGTTCAGGATGTCTTCCTGAACCACCTGCGCAAGAACAAGACGCCCGTCACGATCTTCCTGGTGAACGGCGTCAAATTGCAGGGGATCGTTACCTGGTTCGACAACTTCTCGGTGCTGCTGCGCCGCGACGGCCATTCGCAGCTTGTCTACAAGCATGCGATTTCGACCATCATGCCGGTCACGCCGGTGCAGCTGTTCGACGGGGACAAAGCCGACGCCGCGGGCTGATTTGATCGACGATATCGAACAGAACGGACAGGACAGGCGCAAGCGCAAGGCGTTCGACACCGTGCGGCCGGCAACGGTCGCGGCGGTGCTGAGCCCTTATGCATCCAGCGCGCGCGGCGAGGAGCGCGATCGCGAGGCCAAGCTCGAGGAGGCGGTCGGGCTTGCCCGGGCGATCGATCTCGACGTGCGGCTGGCCGAAACCGCGCCGCTGCGCCGGCTGACGCCGGCCACGCTGGTCGGCAAGGGCGTCGTCGAGCGCCTGAAGACTGCGGTGGAAGAGCAGGGCATCGGCCTGGTGATCGTCGACGACAAGCTGACGCCGGTGCAGCAACGCAACCTCGAGAAGGCGTGGCAGGCCAAGGTCATCGACCGCACCGGCCTGATCCTCGAGATTTTCGGCGCCCGCGCCCGCACCCATGAAGGCCGGCTGCAGGTCGAGCTGGCCGCTCTCGACTACCAGCGCGGTCGGTTGGTGCGATCGTGGACCCACTTGGAACGCCAGCGCGGCGGTTTCGGCTTCCTGGGCGGCCCCGGCGAATTGCAGATCGAGATCGACCGCCGCCTGATCGGCGAGCGCATCGTGCGCATCAAGCGCGACCTCGAGGGCGTGCGCCGCACGCGCGCCGTCAATCGCGCCGGCCGCAAGAAGGCGCGGCTGCCGACGGTGGCGCTGGTCGGCTACACCAACGCCGGCAAGTCGACGCTGTTCAACCGCCTCTCCGGCTCGGCGGTGATGGCCAAGGACCTGCTGTTCGCCACGCTCGATCCCACCATGCGGTCGATCAAGCTGCCCAACGGCAAGGGCTGCGTCATCTCCGATACGGTCGGCTTCGTCTCCGACCTGCCGACTCACCTGGTCGCCGCCTTTCGCGCGACTTTGGAAGAGGTGATCGAGGCCGACCTGATCGTGCATGTGCGCGACATCTCCCATCCCGAGGCCGAGCAGCAGCGCGCCGACGTCGAAACCGTGCTGCGCGAGCTGGGCGCGATCGGGGAGGGCGAGGGCACGCCGCTGGTCGAGGCCCTGAACAAGATCGATGCCTTGCCCGAGGAGGCGCGGCGCACCTTGCAGACCCGGTCCGCCACGGGTGCCGCGCGGGCGCTCCAGTATCCGGTTTCGGCCATGACGGGCGAGGGGGTCGACCAGCTCCTCGAGGCGATCGGCGATTTCCTGACGCGCGCGAGCGAAGCGCGCGAAGTGTCCGTGCCGCTGAGCGATGGGGCGACCATCGCCTGGCTCTACCGCCACGGCGAGGTGCGGAGCCGCCGCGACGACGGCGAGATGGCGCTTTTGACGGTGGCGCTCGATGCCGCCGCCTCGGCGCAGTTCGAGCGCCGCCTGATGCGTTGACACCCGGCCGCGACGTTACCTATCTATAACCGGCCCATTCCAGACGAAGGAAACACCATGAAACTCAAGCCTTTGCACGACCGGCTCCTGCTCAAGCCGCTGGCCGCCGAGACCAAGACCAAGGCCGGCATCATCATTCCCGACACCGCCCAGGAAAAGCCCATGCAGGGCGAGGTGGTGGCCGTCGGCAAGGGCAAGCGCATGGAGGACGGCCGTCTCGAGCCGCTCGGCGTCAAGGTCGGCGACAAGGTGATCTACGGCAAGTGGTCGGGCACCGAAGTGAAGCTCGACGGCGTCGAGCACGTCATCCTGAAGGAAGAGGACCTGTTCGGCGTCGTCGGCTGAGGCGATGCTGAGCCCCGGCGATTCGCAACGGGTCGCCGATCTGATGCGCGAGACCGCGGCGGCCGAGTTGCTGCCGCGCTTCCGCACGCTCTCCAAGGACGACATCCGTTTCAAGCGCCCCGGCGACGTCGTCACCGTGGCCGACGTGGCGTCCGAGCAGCGGCTGGCGTCCGGGCTGGCCAAGATCCTGCCCGGCGTGCCGGTGGTGGGCGAGGAGGCCGTCGAGAAGGATCCCGGCCTGGTCGACCTGATCGGCCGGCCCGGCGAGGCCTGCTGGATCGTGGATCCCCTGGACGGCACGGCGAACTTCGCCGCCGGCAAGGACCGCTTCGCCATGATCATCTGCCTGGTGCAGGACCGGTCGGCCGTCGGCGGCTGGATCCTCGACGTGCCGCGGGGACGGATGGCCGTCGTGCAGAAGGGGCAGGGCGTTGTCCTGGACGGCATGCCCGGTGCACGGGACGCCGGCCGAACGACCGCTGATCGGCTTCGTCGGCCCCAAGGCCCGCAAGGAGTTCGATCGCCAGCTTTCGGCCGCCAGGCGGCAGCAGCTTGGAGCCATGTCGGCATCGAACTGCGCCGGCATGGAATATCTGGAGATCCTGTCCGGCCAGACGGATTTCAGCCTCTATCGTACGACCAAGCCGTGGGACCATGCCGCCGGGGCGCTGATGCTCGCGGAGGCGGGCGGCGGCGCCGTGCGCTTCGACGGCCAGCCCTATGCGCCGGCACAGCCGATCAATTCGGGGCTGATCGGCGCGGCTTCGCAGGAAACCCTGGCCAAGGTCCGGGCGCTGTTCGAGGCGGTGCGGCTGCCGCTGCTGGCGGATCTGCCAAAACCCTAGACGCGCGTCTTGGCCTCCTGCCAGAGCGCTTCCATTTCCTCCAGGGTGGCATCGGCGGGCTTGCGGCCCGATTCGGCCAGGCGCCGTTCGATATGGCGGAAGCGGCGCTCGAACTTGTCGTTGGTGGCGCGCAACGCGGCCTCGGGATCGACCTTGCAGTGGCGGGCGAGGTTGGCCACGGCGAACAGCACATCGCCCAACTCGTCGGTCAGGCGGGCCTGATCGACGGTGCCGGCAGTGAGCTCGGCCCGGAGTTCGCCCAGTTCCTCCTCGATCTTGTCGATGACCGGATCGGTCTGCTTCCAGTCGAAACCGACCCTGGCCGCCCGCTTCTGGATCTTCTCGGCCCGCAGAAGCGCGGGCAGGGCGCGGGCTACCCCGTCGAGGGCGCCGCCGGCTTCTTTGGCCGCCCGTTCGGCGGCCTTGCGGGCTTCCCAGGACACGGTCTGGGCCTCGGCGGTGGCGACCCGGGCATCGCCGAACACGTGCGGATGGCGGTCGACCATCTTGTCGGCGATGGCTGCGGCCACGTCGGCAAAGCCGAAGGCGCCGGTCTCGTGCGCCATCTGGGCATGGTAGACGACCTGCAGCAGGAGATCGCCCAGCTCTTCCTTGAGCGCGATCAGGTCGTCGCGTTCGATGGCGTCGGCCACCTCATAGGCTTCCTCGAGCGTGTACGGCGCGATGGTGCGGAAGGTCTGGTCGACGTCCCACGGGCAGCCGTGCTGGCGGTCGCGCAGCCACGCCATGACCGCGAGCAGGCGGGCCATCGGCTCTTCGGGCAGCGCTTCCGCCGTGGGACGCTCGGACGCCATGCGCTCTGATCCTCAACTCCAATTATCGTATAATATATATTATGACAAATATTGATATATTAGGAATATCAAATATCTACCAGTTAATCCGCATATTCTGCTTTAGGAGTGCCATCAGCTTCAGCCCACGGACGGCATCGCTTGCCGGCACGCCCAGGGTCAACAGGATGCCCTGCTTCGGATCGCTCGGATTTTGCGTCACCAGGTCGAACACGACCCTTGCCTCGGCGTCGCCCTGGGCTTTGACGTTGTCGTAGACGACCAGGAATGTGCCATCGCCCAGCTTGCGCGCCTCGGCGTGGACGGCCGGCCGGCGGGCCTGGATGGAGCCGGCTTTGGTGGCCGCGTAGTGCTCGGCGTCCTTGACGCCTTCGTAGGCGAAGTCGACGCGCCATACGAGCACCCGGTAGCGCTTGTCGCTGCTGTAGCCGACGCCGCGCTCCCAGTCTTCGGTCGCCTGCCAGCCCAGCGGCAGCGCCAGCTCGACCCGCAAGGAGCTGAACTGAACCCGCGCCAGGCCATTGGCGCCTTCGACGCCCACCACCCTCGACGAGACCTGGTTGGGGCCGCCGGCGATCATCGGGTCGCCGCGGCTGTAGCTTGCGCCATTGTCGTTGGTGGCAAAGTCGCGGAACGTCAGGCCGCCGGCGTCGAGTTTGTCGTCGGCAAAGGCCGGCCCGGCGACCAAACAGGCCGCAAGCCCGGCGGCCAGGAACAGGCGGCGACCGGACTCCTTTTGTCTCGGTTCACGAACCAGGTGAACGAGACTATTTAATCGTCTGATAATAATGGATTATTCTCCATCCACTTCAATGGCCAAGCCGTCATGGCAGGGCTGGACATGGGTCGGCGTCAGTCGATCGAGCTCAGCATAGTCCATATCGACGTGAAGATTGGTCAAAAAAGCCCGCTTTGGCCGCACCCGCTCGATCCATTCCAGCGCCCGGTCAAGATGGGCATGGGTAGGGTGCGGGCGGAAGCGCATGGCGTCGACGATCAGCACCTCGGCCCCGGCCATCACGTCGAAGGCCTCTTCCGTCAGCGTCACGACATCGTTGGCATAGGCCACCGGGCCGAAGCGCAGGCCCAGCGACTGCGTCGTGCCGTGGTCCTGCGTGAACGGCACGACGGGCACGCCTGCGGCCTCGAACGGCCCGGCAATCTCGTGGTGCTGGTAAATCGGATTGTAGAAGCCGTTGCCTTCGGCTTCGAAGCAGTAGCGGAAGCGGCGCAACAGGATCTCGTGGGTGCGCCTGTCGGCCCAGCTGTCGATCGGGCCCTGGCGCAGCACATAGGGCCTGAGGTCGTCGATCCCGTGCACCTGATCGGCATGCTCGTGGGTCCAGATCACGGCGTCGACCCGTTCGACCTCGGCGTCGAGAAGCTGGTCGCGCAGATCGGGCGAGGTGTCGACCAGGACGGTCTTGCCCTTGTCCTCGACCAGGATGGAACAGCGGCGCCGGCGGTTGCGCGGATCGGCCGGGTTGGCGGCGCCCCACTCGCCCTTGCCGCCCTTCCCGCCTGCCCTGGGCACGCCGCCCGAGGTGCCGCAGCCCAGGATCGTCACCCGCACCGGATGCGCTCCGCCTTGGCGAACAGCCGGAAGAAATTGTCGGTGGTCGCAGCCTCGAGCTCGGCCACGCCGATCCCCTTGAGTTCGGCGACCTTGGCCGCGGTGTGGGCGACGAAGGCCGGCTCGTTGGTCTTGCCGCGTTTGGGCACCGGCGCGAGATAGGGCGCGTCGGTTTCCACCAGCAGTCGATCCAGCGGAATGTCGCGCACGATGGTGCGCAGGTCCTCGGCCGCCTTGAAAGTGACGATGCCGGAAATCGAGATGTACAGGCCGAGCGCCAACGCGCGCCGCGCCACCGCGGATCCCGAGCTGAAGCAATGGATCAGGCCGGTGAAGGCGCCTTTGGCATATTCCTCCTCGAGGATGTCGCCGGTCTCGCGGTCGGCATCGCGCGTGTGCACGATCAAGGGAAGGCCGGTCTGGCGTGACGCGGCGATATGGGCGCGGAAGCTCCCGGCCTGCTCTTCGCGCGGGCTGTGCTCGTAGTAGAAGTCGAGGCCGGTCTCGCCGATGCCGATCACCTTGGGATGGCGCGTCGCCTCGACCAGGCGATCGGGCGTGCGCTGCCCCTCCTCCTTCGCCTCGTGCGGATGAACGCCCACCGAGCACCAGATGTTGTCGTGGCGCTCGGCGATGGCGCGCACCTTGTCGAACTGGTCGAGCCGCGTGCCGATGGTCAGCATGCCGGCCACGCCGGCGGTACGGGCGCGCGCCAGAACGCCCGCCTCGTCGCCGGCAAGCTCGGGAAAGTCGAGATGGCAGTGGCTGTCGATCAGCATCAGCTCGCCGCCCCTCTTTTCGCATCTTGGGCGGTCTCGACAAAACGCGGAAACACGCCCTGCGGCTTCGGCAGCACCGTGCCCGACACCAGTTCGCGGTCGAAGGCGGCGAACGCCCTCTCCGCCGCCGGCACGGCGAGCTGGTCCAGGATCTTGCCCGCCGAATCGGGCATGAAGGGCTGCACCAGCAGGGTCACCCGCCGGATCGTCTCGGCCAGCACCCACAGCACCGTGTCGCGCCGCACCGGGTCGGTCTTGGCGAGCGCCCACGGCGCCTGCGCGTCGACGTAACGGTTGGCGTCGGCGATCACTTCCCAGATCGAGATCAAGGCGCGATGGAAGGCCTGGTCGTCCAGCTCGCTGCGCACGACGCCCAGCAGCGCCTTGGCGCGGTCGAGCAGCGCCGTGTCGGCCTCGGTGATCGTGCCCTTGGCCGGCACCTTCTCGCCGCAGTTCTTGGCCACGATCGACAGCACGCGCTGGCAGAGATTGCCGTAGGCGTTGGCGAGGTCGCCGTTCAGCCGGCCGATCAGCGCCCGCTTCTGGAAATCGCCGTCGTTGCCGAACGGCACCTCGCGCAGCAGGAAGTAGCGTACCGGGTCGAGCCCGTAGGCCTCCACCAGCTCCACCGGGTCGATCACATTGCCCAGCGACTTGGAGATCTTCTGGCCCTCGTTGGTCCACCAGCCATGCGCGAACACGCGCTGCGGCGGCGCCACGCCGGCGGCCATCAGGAAGGCCGGCCAGAACACGCAATGGAAGCGGATGATGTCCTTGCCCACCATGTGCAGGTCGGCCGGCCAGTACTTCCACAGCGGATTGCCGGTGTCCGGATAGCCGCACTCGGTGATGTAGTTGGTGAGCGCGTCGAGCCAGACGTACATGATGTGCTTGTCGTCGCCCGGCACCGGGATGCCCCACGAGAAGCTGGTGCGCGACACCGAAAGATCCTGCAGGCCGCCCTTCACGAAGCTCATGACCTCGTTGCGCCGGCTCTCCGGCGCGATGAAGCGCGGGTTCTTCTCGTAGAACTCCAGCAGCCGCTCGGTCCACGCCGACAGCTTGAAGAAGTACGACGGCTCCTCGACCCATTCGACCTCGGCGCCGCTCGCGGTGGCGCGGCGCTTGTTGTCCGGCCCGACCTCGGTCTCGCTTTCGACGAAGTAGGCTTCGTCACGCACCGAGTACCAGCCGGCATACTTGCCGGGGTAGATGTCCCCTGCCGCGACGAGCTTCTCCCACAATGCCTGCGAGGCCGTGTAGTGCCGCTTCTCCGTCGTGCGGATGAAGTTGTCGGGGCTGTAGTTCATCGTCTTCACGAGGTCGCGGAACGACTGACTGACCTTGTCGGTGAAGGCCTGTGGCGCCAGCCCGGCGGCGGCCGCGGCCTTCTCGACCTTCTGGCCATGCTCGTCGGTGCCGGTGAGGAAGTGCACGTCGCGACCGTCGAGCCGCATGAAGCGCGCCAGCACGTCGCAGGCCAGCGTCGTGTAGGCGTGGCCGATATGGGGCACGTCGTTCACGTAGTAGATCGGCGTGGTGACGTAGTAGGTACTGCGGCCGGACATGGTGACCGAATTCTTCAGCGCATAGCCGATTGGAGGATGAGGAAGCTGCCCAGCACCGTTTGCTTGCGGTCGAGATTGACGGCATCGGCGCGGGACAGCAGGCGGGCGACGTTTTCCCACGCCTCCATCCAGCGATCAAGGCTGGCGGCCGCCAGCAGACGCTGATGCAAGCCGCCCTCGGACGGCACGATGGCTGCAGCTTCCGCACCGCCCAGCGCGGCCCAGCGCGCCAGGCCCTTCAGCCAGCCGTCGAACAGATAGTTGAGCGAGCGCCAGGCCGCGTTGGCCTCCTCGCCGCGGCGGGCGAAGCGTTCGGCAAAGCCGTGCAGCCGCGCCATGTCGAGCTCGGGCAAGGTCGCCAGCACGTCGACCATTTCGCGGTAGAGGTCCAGGCTGCCGGCGCCCGCCAGGTCGAGCGCGCGGCCGATGCTGCCTTCGCTCAGCCGCGCCAGGATCACTCTCTCCTCAGCTTTCACGTCCGGCGCGTAGTCGCCCAGCAGGCGCATCACGATGTCGTCGGCGAGCGGCTGCAGGGCAAGGCGCCGGCAGCGCGACCGGATGGTCGGCAGCAGCCGGCCGGGCGCATGGGCCACCATGAGCAGCACGGCGTTGGGCGGCGGTTCCTCGAGGATCTTCAGCACGGCGTTGGCGCTGTTGCGGTTCATCTCGTCGGCCGCGTCGATGATGGCGACCCGCCATTTGCCCATCGCCGGCGTCATGTGCATGAAGGCGCCGAGCTCGCGCACGTCGTCGACGGCGATCTCGGTGCGCATGCGGCCGGTGTCGGGATTGAGCATGCGCCGGAGATGGAACAGGTCGGGGTGCGAGCGCGCATCGACCAGCGAGCGGCCCGGCGCGTCGGCCGCCACGTCGAGACTGTCGGGTTCGCCGCCGAACAGGCCGCCCTCGCCGGCGCCGCTCAGCAGGAAGCGGGCGAAGCGCCAGGCGAGCGTGGCCTTGCCGATGCCGCGCGGTCCCGCCAGCAGCCAGGCATGGTGCAGGCGGCCGCTCTGCTGGGCGGCGAGCATGGTTTTCTCCGCCGTCTCGTGGCCCAGCAGGCGGTTGCTGCGCCACGGCGGCGGCCAGTCGTACGGCCATTCGAGCTTCTCGAGCTCGCTCGGATCGGTGCTCGTCTTGCCCCTCGCCATGCGCTCAGACTCCCAGCCGTTCGCCCACCGCACCGGCGATGGCGGCGGCGATCGCATCGACGCTCCCTGTAGCATCGATCACCACGCAGCGCTCAGGCTCGCGGGCCGCGATTTCGAGAAAGCCCGTCCGGACGCGGGCATGGAAATCGCGCGGCAGGCTCTCGTAGCGCGTCTCGGCGCCGCGCCGGGCAGCGGCGCGCAAAAGCCCGGTCTCGATCGGCAGGTCGAGGATCAAAGTGAGGTCGGGCCGAAAATCGCCGACGGCGACCTTGTAGAGCGTGTCGAAGATCGTGCGGTCGACGCCATGGCCGTAGCCCTGGTAGGCCAAGGTCGAATCGGCAAAGCGGTCGCTCACCACCCAGTCGCCGCGCTTGAGCGCCGGCCACACCGTCGAGCGCAGATGCTCGCGCCGCGCGGCGAAGTGCAGCAATGCCTCGGTCGTGCCGTCCCAGCGCTCGACCGGCCCTTCGACCAGGAGCTTGCGGATCATTTCCGCCCCCGGCGATCCACCGGGTTCGCGGGTCGCCACGACGCTGCGGCCGCGCCCTTCCAGCCAGCCCTTCAGCCGCGCGATCTGGGTCGACTTGCCTGCTCCCTCGCCACCTTCAAGAGTGATGAAGCGCCCCGCAGACGCATCGATCACGACAGCCAGCCGAACAGGTAATGCTGGATCATCGCCGTCACGCGGCCGACCACGCCGCGACGCGCCACGTCGGCGCCGGCCTCGAGCGGATAATCGATCTCGCGGCCATCGGGCAGGGTCACGACCGCGGTGCCGACCTTCGTGCCCTTGGCGATCGGCGCCGCCAGCGGTCCGTCGAAACGCGCGACCACGCGCGGCGTCACCGCCTGGCCGGTCGGCGCCGTGATCTGCACGGCGCGCGCCACGACGAGCGGCACCTTGTCCTGGGCGCCCAGCCAGACCGGCGCCTCGACGACCGTGTCGCCGGCGCGGAACACCGTCGTGTTGGCCGATTCGCGGAAGCCCCACTCCATCAGCCGCGCCGATTCCTGCGCGCGTTCGGCCATCGAGGTGAGCCCGTTCACGACCATGATCAGGCGCCGTCCGTCGCGCACCGCCGAGGTCGCCTGGCCGAAGCCGCCCTCCTCCGTATGGCCGGTCTTCAGCCCATCGGTGCCCGCCGTGATCTTGAGCAGGCGGTTGCGGTTGTCCTGCTTGATGTTGTTGTAGGTCCAGTTGGTCTCCGAGTAGTAGCGGTAGAATTTCGGGAAATCCTCGATGGTGCGCCACGCCAGGACGGCAAGGTCGCGCGCCGTCGTCCATTGGCCCTCGATCGGCCAGCCCGACGCGTTCTTGAACACCGTGCCGGTCATGCCGAGCTCGCGGCCTTTCTTGGTCATGCGTTCGGCAAAACTGTCCTCGTTGCCCGCCAGGCCTTCGGCCACGACGACGCAGGCATCGTTGCCCGACAGCACGATCATGCCCTTGATCAGGTCCTCGACGGCGACCTCGCTGCCCAGCTCGACGAACATGCGCGAGCCGCCCATGTTGCGCGCCCGCTCGCTCACGCGGAAACGCGTGTCGAGCTTGACCCGGCCGGCCTCCAGTTCCTCGAACAGGATGTAGATCGTCATCATCTTGGCCATCGATGACGGGTGCATCGGCTTGTCGGCGTCCTTGAACAGCAGCACCGTGGAGGTCTGGGGATCGACCATGAAGCCCTGCTTCGCCAGGGTGCCGATGCCGATCTGCGAGGGCGGCAACGCCTCCACCTTGGCGGCCGCCGGGGGCGTGGCCGCGGGCTTGGGCGCCGTCGTGGCGCGCGGCTTGGCCGGCGGTTTCTGCGGCGCCTGCCGCTTGGCCGGCGGGTCGGCCTGTTGCGCGACGGCGTCGATCGCGGGGCCCGTCAGGACCGCCACGGCGAGAAGCGCCACCACAGGGCGCAGTCGATCAGTTAGCCACGACACGTGCATCACCATACCCTGAGCGTTTCAGCCGGTCGGCGACAATGCCGGCGGCATCCGAGGTTGTGTAGGGTCCCAGGCGCACGCGATAGACGTCGCGTCCGCCGGCCGAGCTTTGGGAAATCTCCGACAGGCCGTAGCTGCTCACGGCCCCGCGCTGGCGTTCGGCATTCTCCGGCGTCGTGAAGGCGCCGGTCTGGACATAGAAGCCGCTCACCGGCTGCATCGTGGTGCCGTTGGCGAGCGACGCAATCGTCGGCCCGCCGCTGCCGGATGGAGCGGCGGCAGGCGCCGGCTCGGCCGCCGGGCTGCGCGGATTGGTCGGCCATACCGGCTGCGTTTGTGCAGGCGGGGCGTATGCGGCCTGCGTGTAGACGGGTGCCGGCGCGGGCGGTGGCGGCACATAGGCTGCCGTCTGAACGGGGGCCGCCGTCTGAACGGGCGCCTGCGCCGGTGCGTAGCGGCCGGCCGATACTTGCGCCACGGCCGCCTGCTGCTCGGCCGGGCCGCCGCCGCTGATCGCGACGTCCTTCACGGCGAGGCTTTCGGCCTGGAGCTGCTCGATGCGGACGTGGCCCGTGCCGTTGCGCACGATGTCGAGTTCCTGGGCGGCGGTGCGCGACAGGTCGATGATGCGGCTGCGCGCAAACGGGCCGCGATCGTTGATGCGCACGACGGTGGACATGCCGTTGTCGAGGTTGGTCACGCGGACGATCGCCGGCATCTGCAGGGTCCGGTGGGCCGCCGTACGGGCGCTTTGGTCGTAGGCCTCGCCGTTGGCGGTCGATTTGCCGTGGAAGCCCGGCCCGTACCACGAGGCGACGCCGGTCTCGACGTGGTTGAATTCTTCCGTCGGCGTGTAGGTGACGCCGTCGATCTTGTAGGGCGCGCCGACCTTGTAGCTGCCGCGCTGGGCCACGTTCTTGCTGCCCGACGAGCCGCAGGCGGCGAGCGATGCCGCCAGCAACAGGACTGCCCCCACCTGCACGAACGTCAGGGGTGCCGAACGCGGATTGACTATGGCTAGCGGCATGACGGCGCCATCATACATGATCTTGAGGGTGCAGAGGAGGCTGTCGCGTCGCCAAGGTCACGCGGCGATCTTGTCGGACAGCAGTCCGACGGCGAGGCCAAAGAAATCCGACTGGTTCCAGCGCAGGATGGCCTGGAAATTGGCACTCGTCCGGAACGCCGGCCCGCCGGCTCCCGCCGGCCGCACGATGCGCATGCCCTGCCCCGCCGCCGTGCCCGCCGGCACCGCCTCGCCCCATGACAACGCCGGGACGCCAGCCGACGCGGCGCAGGTAGTTCACGATCGAGGCGAAGACGTCGGCCTTGTTGGTCCAGATATCCATGCGGCCGTCGCCATCGCCGTCGGCGGCATAGGCCAGGAAGCTCGTCGGGATGAACTGGCACTGCCCCATCGCGCCCGCCCACGATCCCTTCATGGCGTGCAGGCCGATATGCCCTTGCGACACGATCTTGAGCGCCGCGATCAGCTGGCCACGGAAGAACTGCGCGCGGAAGCCGTTATAGGCGAGCGTCGCCAGGGCAGCCACGACCTCGAAATCGCCGAGCCGTGTGCCGAAGTTGCTCTCGATGCCCCACAGCGCCACGACGATCGACGCCGGGATGCCGGCCGGTGCGGCGAAGCGGTCGACCAGGGCGCGGTTCTCCGCCAGCAGCACGCGCCCGCGGCTCACGCGCTCGTTCGACACGACGATCTCGAGATACCGGTCGAACGTCATCTTGAATTCGGGCTGGTTGTGCGCGAGCTCGAGGACCCGCGGCACCTCCTCGACCGAGCCCAGCGCCGCATCGAGCGTGCCCGCATCGACGCCGGCCTTGAGCGCCTCGGCGCGCAGGCCGCGCAGCCAGGCCGCGAACTTGGGATCGGCCGTCTCGGCCCGCGCCGACGGGGGCAAAAGCGCCGCTGCCGCGCACAACAGTCGTCGAGTGATCATGGGATGAGCGGCATGCGAGCGATGGAAGCAGATGAAGAAGGATACATAAGTACTTCTGAATCTAGCAATATTTATGGCGACAGGTCGCATTCATGCCGGCCTGCGCAGATCGAGCAAGCCTGCAAACCGTGGATGCCGAACTCCTGGCAGCCGCCCCGGCGGTGTGGAGAGAAGGCTCGAGCATGGTCATGACGCCGATCCTCTGTACGCGAGTGTCGGCAGGCATACGCCACAACATTGCTCAGGGGCGTCAAGCGGATTCTGCGGAGACGGTCCCTGGGGAATACTTGCGTACCGGTAGAGAGTGGTCGCGATATTTTCAGGCCCCAGGGATGGTAGCTGCCGGGACAAAGTGCATGCATTGCAAGCACGCGGTCCTGGTCATCTCGCTCTCCGGAACGCCAACGCCTCTGTTTTTCGCGATTGCCACAGTTCTTCATGCTGCACCATTGGCGGCGATGACCTTTGCTCGTGTCGATGAAGTAGACATCGCAATCCGACGCCACGCATTTCCGAATTCTATGACGATCGACGTCCAGGAGCAGGCGCTCGATCGCGAGTGAGCAGGCATGCAACGGGACATCAATGCCGGTCGGTGTCTTCCAGGCGTACTCCGCAATGCCCAACGACCCCGGCACAACGATTTCGCGGGCGGCGTGAGCGGCCAGGATAGCCTTTCCGATGGCATCGAGATCAACCTGCGATGCCTGGCGCCCCGAGTGCTGCGCAGCCAACATTCGATGCAATTGCTCACGTAGTCGTAGAGCCTGCCTGGCGACACGAGTGCTCGCGGCGCCTGCTACATCGCGACGGGGCTTGGCCTTTGGCCGCGGGATCAACTCCGCCAATTCGGTGAACCGCACGAGTTCGCGATAGGTCGCCAGGTTCTCGATCGGTGGATCAAAAGACCGCTCGTCAAGCGTGTTGACGAAGTCCAGGGCCGGATGGCCTCCGCTCCAATCGAAAGGGTCAGTGCGTCTGCTCATGCCTTGCCTGGCCTTGCCTCACTTCGTCTCGACCGCTAGCGTAACCGCTGAAAGTCATTAAAGAGGTTATACCCGTTACAGCCTGCGGAAGGAATAGGGCGTGCCAGAGATCGTTGAAGACGGACGAACTGCTTCGCGGTACGTGCACGGTGCGCTTTACGGCCTCGCGGCCGTCAGTATCTGGTCGGGCTGGATCGTGGTCGCCCGCCTCGGTCTACGGACAAGCCTGACACCCTGGGACATCGCAGCCCTCCGCTTCGGCGTGGCAGGCTTCCTTCTCTTGCCGTACGTGTGGTTCAAAGGGTTCGCGCTGGACCGTCTGGGCGGAACCGGATTGGCCGCCATCGTGATCGGCGGGGCTGCCCCCGTGCTGCTGGCGAATACGGGGCTATTGTTTGCACCGGCCGCTCACGCTGGAGCACTTTTTCCGGGTGTCATGCCGCTCATGGTCGCGTTGCTCGCTGCGGTCATCTTGCGAGAGCAGTTCACCGGCAAGAAAATGATCGGCTTCGCCCTGATCCTGCCCGGGGTTCTGGGGATCGCCTGGGAGTCCGGTGGCCTTGAAGGCTCATCCCAGAATATCGGCCACGTTCTATTCCTCTGTTCCGGCCTGGCGTGGGCCGTCTATACGGTTGCGATGCGCGGCGCTCGCCTGGACGGTCTGCATGCCGCCGCGATCTCTGCAGTGGGAGCCATGTTTCTCTATCTGCCGGTTTTCGCGTTCATACCGGGGTCGACTCTCGCCAGAGCTCCGTGGGGCGACATAGCCCTCCAGGCAATCGTCCAAGGCGTGCTGACGGCGATTGTCTCGCTGCTGCTCTATGGCCGTGCGGTCAGCCTCCTCGGGGCGTCGAGCGGCGCTGCGTTCGCCGCGCTTTGCCCGGCAATGACTGCGCTGCTGGCGATCCCTGTCCTCGGCGAATGGCCGAGGGCTGCAGACTGGGTGGCAATCACCACGATTTCGATCGGAGTTTATGTCGTGAGCGGGGGACCACTGCCGAGACTGCGCAGCTGAACGGTGCGATTCCGGCGGCGTTCGCAGTTCTGTTCTGGATTGGCGGATGGGGTGTCATCCAAACCCACGAAAACTCGCGGCTTTTCCGGCTCCACCACATCTTCCCCATGAATATCGACGCGATGCCAGAGGCTGGCCTACGCTGGCGGCATGTCACGCGGCGTCCCGGTCAGCGCCCTCGCTGGGCTGGTCGCGGTCCAAGGGCGCGTACTCATAAATTGCGACCGCTCGCATTCGCCGACTGAAGTCCGCTTCGCCCCCAAGAGCGGCGGAAACGCGGACGTGCCGGGAGGTCCGAGTTGGGCCAATAGTCGACACTTGCACAAAACGGCGATCAGCGTCGAAGTGCTGGTGGCTACGGCGTATCGATGATCGCTTATGAGCCGTTTGCGGCCGCTTGGCGTTCTTGGTGATACATCTGGGATGGGCCAGCTAACCAATAGAAGCGTCGCACAATATCTGTTTTGCGACGCTTCCTTCTGCATTCCCACCGTGCCTATTGCGCAAGTCGATAATAGCAGGGGGTGAGTGGGGCGATGAGTTCGTACACACCATTGCCGAGACCGACGAACTCCATAATTCCCCCTGAGGGGTCCCTGAAGCTCTTAGTAATCTTGCCGTCGCTTTTGACAGGCTCGGAAAACAGCCTCGGGGCATATGAGGTGCCAAGTGTCAGCACGGCGTTAGAAACGTCCACCGTGTAGGTCATGCCCCAACTGGAGCAGCCTGCACCGACTTCTCCGGGATTAATTTCAAGCGGTATGTCGTGCTCTCTGCCTGAGCTTGGGTGGCAAGCACCCCCAGCACTCCAGCAATCGTCATGTAGCGCATCGAGTATCCTCCCGTGCTACTTCTTCACCATCGTAGGGTACCACCAGTACACGCCCTAAATCACCCTCAGCGCGGCACGAGCGGCACGACGTTCGCACCGACACCAGCCGGCGGAAGGCAATGGGCAACGGATGTCCTAAATCGAGGGCAGGAGGTTGTCGGCAAATCCGCAAAAACCCAGCAATTGGCGGATGGGGAGGGATTCGAACCCTCGGTGGGTGTGACCCCACGCTGGTTTTCAAGACCAGTGCCTTAAACCACTCGGCCACCCATCCGGGTACCGCTTGATACTCCGCCCAAGCGCCCGGCTACAACCATCGAGCCTACATATTCATTTGCGCAATCGCGCCAAAGCGCTTCGGCTATCGACCGCGACTCCCTGCCCGCCATTCCCACGGGCGCTGGCAGCGATGCGCATGCACGCCGACACCGCGCGCAGCGGCCCGTCTCTCGGCGTCGACATATTGATCGCTGGCGGCGCTATAGGCCCACGCCCAGCCGGCACTCACCATCAACGCCTGCAGGTCGTCCTCGCCCGCGTAGCAGAGCGCGACGGGATTGCTGTTCTTCAAGTCATAGTCGACCTGGCGACAAGTCACCTGGCGGCCGGCAATGAAATCGATCAGCGCCTTCGTCGCCAGTGGCCCCGGATACCAGTTGCCGTCATCGCAAGGTTGCGCCTGCTCCGGAGCGTCGATGCCGAACATGCGAACGCGCTGGCGGCCGAACTTCACGGTGTCACCCTCGGAGACCGCGAAGCCGTGCGAGGTGCCGGTGCCGTCAATGCCGGTCTGGGCATTCGCGGGACAAGCTGCCGATATCGCGATCGCCAGCAGAGCGGCGCGCAGGCGTCGACGGGTCAGCACTCCGAACGGCCTTCCTGTGAAAGTGGACGCGCAACCGGGGACTACTTGTACACCGATAGGGGGCGCCGGAAACGCGCTCGCCGACGCGCCGGCCGCGCAGCGGCTTTTCTCCCCCGCTACCTCATCCCGGCGAGCTGCTCGACGGCGGCGCGCGGCTCCGGCGCCTGCTTGCGCGCCAGCACGGCAACCCGGCCCTCGGCGGCGGAAACCTCGGCCATGGTGCAGAAGATCTCGTCACTCCACATCAACCGATAGCCGACCTTGAAAAATCGCGTCTGGCCGGCCTGCAACTGCACGGGCTTCGATGTCGTCGGTCCCCAGCCGGGAGGTCGATCGGGCCGTGTCGGGGTCGAGCGGACGAAGGCCGGATTGTCCTGGACCACGCAGCCGAGATCCTGCCGCCCTGCCGCAAGATCGGCCCTTGCCACATGAGCGACCTCAGCGTCGCGAGACGCTGCCGGCCTCGAGGATCGGGAAGTCGACCGCCGACCTGGTCGAATAGAAATAGACCGCCGCCGCTCCCGGCGTCGGCGCAGCAAACAGCTCGCTGCCCGCAGCCTGTGCCGAGTTGGCGGTTTGAACCGGCGCCGGCTCGCACGCCGCCGGCGCCATCGCCGCTGCCAAGAGGACGATCCATCGCTTCATCTTCGGCACTCAGGGCTTGCGCTGCAGGCCCCAGCTTTCTGCGAGCAGTTCGCCGATCCGCGCCGCCATCAGCCGGTTGCCAAGGCTCTCGCCCTCGTCATTGAAGAGATAGTGGACCTGGTCACGGTAAATCGTCCCCTTCTGGTTCTGGAAGATATCGCCCAGGTCGTAGATCGGAAGGCCGCGCTCGCTGAGCGTCATCATGCCGCCGACGAGCCGGCGATAGAGGTCGCGATAGGAAAGGTCGCCGACCACGCGCTTCTCGTCCTCGGTCAGCGTCTTGCCCCAGGCCGGAACGGGCTGCAGGAAAAAAGCCGACTTCACGCCGTTGTCGTGTGCCACCGCCTCGGTCGCGCGAAAGTACTTCTGATAAAGGCCGAGCTGGATACCGAACAGCCGCTCCGCATTTTCCTGGACGTCCTTCGGCAAGGCAAACAGGCTGGGAATCGTCGTCCGCCTGCTGGACACGAAACTTTCCTTGCCCTTGGCGACCGCCTCGACACCGCGGATGATCATGTAGGCCGCATGCGACCGGCCGAGAATCGGATTGAGCGCCAGCGTTCCCGCCAGACGCCCCATCACCCAGCCGATCGCGGCGTCGCCGAAATTGTCATCGGCGGCAAGAGGATTGACCTCGAGGAAGTTGGACGCCGGGCCTTCGAGACGCTGGTCCATGTGCGGCCGGAAATAATAGTGCTCGTTGAAGCCGCTCAGGTTCACCATGGCGTCGACCGAGCTGGCGTAGAGCGCGAACACGATGAATGGCTGAGGCTCCTTCCACGCGCCGTCTGCGGCATCCAGCACCATCCAGGGCTTGCCGTTCGGGCTGACATATTTCCTGTCCAGCTCCTCCTCCAGATAGCGCGGCCACGGCGGCGCCTGATTGCCGCCGAGATAGGAGGCGACCGAACCGCCGGTCAGCATGACGACGTAGCGGTCGGCAGGCTTGACCACGGGGAAGTCCGGGCCGAACAGGCCGGCATTGTTGACCCAGGCGATGCCGCACGGCGGATTGGCGTGCTGGACGAACGCCAGATAGGGATGCGGATAGAGAGTGTCGATGAAGCGGCAGGCCTTGTCCTTGGTCATGTCGCGCACGTACGCGTTCTGCGTGCGCTCGAACAACTCGGCGGCCGGCGTGTAGCGACCGTCCTCGAAATACAGCCAGACGATCGCCATGCCCTCGGTCGCGGCCAGCGCCAGGACAACCCCGACAAGGATCGAAATCCAGCGGAAGAGGCGTTGCTTCATCGCTGTCCCCTCAGCGAGTGGCGCTCTGCCGGGCCTGCCAGACAGCTGCAGTGTCGCCGACCTCTTGATGTTGCACCGGTCGAGCGGCTGCGGCCAATCACGGCCCTGCGATATTTTACACGGAGCGGGCCAGCCGAGGCGACCGTCGGGGCTGCTGCTTCATAGGGATGCGAGGCCGGAGACCCGCGGTCCGAAGAGCCCAAAAGAAAACGGCGGAGCCAGAAGCCCCGCCGTCGTCTCGAAGTCCTTGTGCCGCTGGTGCGCGCAAATCGCTCTAGCGGATGACCGTGATCTTGATGGCGGTCTGGATGCTGAACACCGGCGGAAAACCTACGGCTTGGTCGCGCGGCTCTGATCGGCGCCGAAGCGCTTGTAGAGAAGTTCGGTGATGGCCATCAGCGCATCGTTGGCCTTCGGGCCGCTGATGTTGGTCATCGTCACCAAGCCGAGTTCCTGACTGGGCTGCAGCACGATGTAAGCGAGGTTCATGTTGTTCGAGCCGCCATGGAACACCAGGGGCTGCGGCGCAAACGGCAACGAAACCGTGCCCCAACCGAGGCCGTATCCGCCCGACGATGGCGTGCCGACCGGCGCGTCGGGTTTCGGCGGCATGTCGACGACCTTGGTGTGCAGCTTGCGGATCGTCTCCGGCTTGGCCAGCGCCGGCCCGGACTTGCCTTCCGCCGCATTCCAGGCCGCCCATGTCGCGAAGTCGAGGACGGACATGTGCGCCAGGCCGGCGGGCCCGATCACCAGCGGATTGTCGCCCCATGGTCCGGCCAGGAAAGACTGCATCTTGCCGTCCTTGCCGGCGGCGTGGCCGAGCGGCGCGTCGACCCTGCCGAGCGACGACTGCGGTCCGAAGCCCGCCGTGGTGAGTTTCAGGGGATCGAAAATGCGGGCGACGACCAGCTCTTCCCAGGTCTTGCCCGTCACCCGCTCCATCATCGCACCGGCCAGCGTGTAGCCCAGGTTGGAATATTCGAAGCGCTCGCCGGGCTGGCCATGCAACGCCAGAGGAACCAGGCGGGTGACGAGCGTGTAGCGCATGCCGTCGAGATTGGCGGCCTCGTCGGTCACCGAGTAGGAGATCAGCGGGACGTGCTCCATGCTGTCGCCGGGAATGCCGCTGGTGTGCGACAGCAGCTGCTCGAGCGTGATGTCCTTCACGCCCTTGCTCATCTTGTCGACCAGCTCGGGATAGATCTCGCCCACCGTCGTATTCCAGCGAAGCTTGCCCTCCTCGACCAGCATGCCGGCCAGCAGCGAGGTCATCGCCTTGGTGTCGGAGCCGATGTGGAACCTGTCGTTGACCGTGACCGGCGTGTCGGTGCCGAGGCGACGCGTGCCCACGGCGCCGGCCGCGACGATCTTGCCGTTCCTGGCCACGGCCGCGGCCACCGCCGGCAAATCGAAGCGGAGGAGATACGGCAAGAGGTCGCTGTCCAGCGAGACGACGTTGGGAGGAAGCTGTGCCATCGCTGAAGTCGTCCACAGTACCGTCGATACGGTCAGCGCGGCGGCGAGAGAACAGGCGCGGACGACGCCGGTGAAGAAGCCTGCCTGCATCCGACCTGTGCCCATCGCCGATACTCCCGAGCAAAACCGCCACTCCTGACAACCTGCCTCATATCATGCCTGGGCTAGGAAATCAGGACGTACCAGCCTTCCACGCAGGCGCTGTCGCCGCCGCTTGCCGCCTTGACGCGAATCCTCTTGCCGTAGACGTCGACCGAGGTGCCGGGGCTCACGTCGATCGTGCGCTTGGCACCATCGACTTCGACGATCATGACGTTGCCGGGATCCTCGGCGTCGGCGGGCACACCGTTGTGGAGGCGGTAGAGGCTGGGCTTGTCCCTCCCCTCGAAGACCGTCTGCCAATGACTGCGGCTGGCGCCGATCCGTCCGACCGGCACTTGAATCCCGACGGTGTCGCCCGGCAGGCGCGTCGTCGGCCGCGCGATATGGAATCGTTGCTTTTGCTTCGCCACGTCAGCCTTCATTGAACGCACAAGTAGTGCACGGAAGCTGTCGACGCCGCCACTGCTCTTTGGCACCCTGCTCCGGCTTCGGATCAGGGAGGAAACAAAGTGAAGAGTTCAAGAAGCGCCGTCGGGCGCCGTACCGTGCTGGCCGGACTGGGTGGCGCGCTCGCCGCGCCGTCCATCGTCTCGGCCCAGGGCACCTACCCCAGCAAGCCGGTGCGTTACATCAATCCGTTCCCGGCCGGCGGCCCCACCGACACGCTGTCCCGCCTGTTCTGCGCCAAGATGTCGGAGCTGACCGGCCAGCAATGGATCGTCGACAACAAGGGCGGCTCGGGCGGCAATGTCGGCATGGATGCGCTCGCCCAGTCGCCGGCCGACGGCTACACGCTGGGGCTGGGCGGCATCGCCAGCCACGCCATCGCGCCCACGCTCTACGCCAGGCTGCCCTTCAACCCGCGCACCGACTTCACCTTCGTCTCGACGATCTGGCAGCTTCCCAACATGCTGGCGGTCAATCTCGACATGCCGGTCAAATCGGTGCCCGAGCTGATCGAGCTCCTGAAAAAGAACCCGGGCAAATATTCCTACGGCTCGGCCGGCTCGGGCACGACGCTGCATCTGTCGGGCGAGCTGTTCAAGATCATGGCCAAGGTCGACATCGTCCACGTGCCCTATCGCGGTTCGGCGCCGGCGATGCAGGACCTGCTGGCGGGCCAGATCCACATGATCTTCGACAATATCCCGGGCGCGCTCGCCCAATCGCGGGCCGGCAAGGTGCGCGCGCTGGGTGTCACCTCGGCGCAACGCACGCCGGTCGTTCCCGACGTGCCGGCCATCGCCGAGACGCTGCCGGGCTTCGACATCAATTCGTGGACCACCCTCACCGGCCCGGCGAAGCTGCCGCCCGAGGTGATCCAGCGGCTGTCGGAGCTCGCGAAGAAGGCTTTGGAGAGCGACGACCTCAAGGCCAAGTTCCTCGATCTCGCGGCAACGGCGATCTGGCGGTCACCGGCCGATACGCTCGCCTACCGCGATTCGGAGGAAGCGCGGCTCGCGCCGATTATCCGCGCATCAGGAGCTCGCGTTGACTAGTTGGCCGACCTGCTCGAATTGCGCCTTCATCCGGCCGTGCGGGCTGCGGACGCGACATCATCGTGTCACAGGCGCCGGCGATATTGTGCTTCGCCGAAAGGCAGCGCCGACATTCGTCGCGTTCTTGTCCGAGGGAGCATGACGAACGGACCCCTGCCGCATGTGATCACCAATCGGTCGGGCGACGCGTCAGCAGATCAATCCGAAAGCCGGCCGCGCAGCGTCCAGAGCTACATCGACCAGACGCCCCTCTGGCCCGATGGTACGCCGACTGTTTCGGTGCCCCTGACGGGCATGCAATGGCGCATCTGGGTGCTGGCGACCGCCGGCAAGTTTTTCGAGGGGTTGATCGTGTTCATGACCGGCGTTGCCTTGCCGCTGGTCGTCTAGGAATTCGGCCTGTCGGCCGCCGAAAAGGGCATCGTCAGTGCAGCACCGTTGGCCGGTATCATGGTCGGCGCGATTGCGCTTGGCGGACTTGCCGATACCTATGGTCGCCGGCGCATGTTCGTCGTCGAGATGATGATGTTCGCCGTCTTTCTCGTGGGGCTCGCCTGGAGTCCCAGCTTTCCCTTGCTGGTCGTGTTCTTGATCGGGGTCGGGCTGGCGCTGGGATGTGATTACCCGACGGCCCATTTGATGATCTCGGAAAGCATCGCCAGCAAGGACCGCGGCATGGTCGTGCTCAGCGCCTTCGCCTTCCAGGCGGTCGGCGCGCTGGTCGGCACCGCCGTGGGCTACCTCATTCTCGCGAACATGCCGGAACTCGGCGCCTGGCGATGGATGTATGCGACGGCGATCCTGCCCGCCGTCATGATCATCTTCGGCCGGCTTTCCGTCAGCGACAGCGGATACTGGCTGCTGTCGCAGGGGCGCAAGGCGGAGGCCGAGCGCGAAGTCACGCGGCTGCTCACCCGTCGGCCACCCTATCCCAGGCAGGTCCGGCTGGCGGAGCTCACCGCGCGCGATCGCCAGATCGCCGACAAAGCCCGCAAGCAAGGCTGGGCGCAGCTGTTCACGCGGTCGGTCCGGCGCGCCACCATCCTGGCATCGGTGCCGTGGTTTCTGCAGGATCTCAGCACGTACGGAATCGGCATCTTCACGCCGACCATCCTGGCGAGGGCTCTCGGTCACGAGATCGACAACGCGCACAACATCGCCGCCGTGATCAGCCGTGACATGATGGCGGCGAAGGGCGCGGCGCTGCTCGACGTTCTCCTGATTGTCGGCATCGTCGCTGCCGTGCTGCTCACCGATCGCATCGGCCGCATCCGGCTGCAGATCCTGGGCTTCATCGGCTGCGCCGCAGGCCTCGCCCTGGCGGCGCTATCGCTGCATGCCGCCGAGCCCTCGCGCTCCTTGCTCCTGTTCGGCGGCTTCACACTCTTCAACTTCATGACCAACATCGGGCCCAATGCCCAGACCTACCTGTTGGCCGGAGAGGTCTTCCCGGCCGCCATCCGCGGCAGGGGCGCAGGCTTTGCGGCAGCCTTCGCCAAGATCGGCGCCGTCGCGACCGCGTTCCTCTTTCCCGTTCTGCTGGTCCAGGTCGGCACCGACCTTCTTCTGGTCATCCTTGTCGCGACCTCGCTTGTCGGCGCTTGGGTGACCTGGCAGTTCCGGATTGAAACGACCGGCGTCAACCTCGAGGAGCTGGGCCGCTGACAAGGCGCGTTTCACGTGTAGAGTGGCGCCATGCAGACCCTTACCTACCGCGCAGGCCGTCGTCTCGATGCTCGAAGTGAACGGCATCGACACCCTCTTCTGCCTGCCCGGCGTCCAGAACGATTCGTTCTTCGACGCCCTCTACGATCGCACCAACGCCATCCGGCCGATCCACGCCCGCCACGAACAGGCCTGCGCCTACATGGCGCTGGGCTATGCCATGGCGAGCGGCAAACCGTCGGCCTACGTCGTGGTGCCGGGGCCGGGTTTCCTCAACACCACGGCGGCGCTGTCAACCGCTTATGCGGTGAACGCACCGGTGCTGGCGCTCACCGGCCAGATCCAGCAGGCCATGATCGGCCGCAATGTCGGGCTGCTGCACGAGCTGCCCGACCAGCTCGGGATCATGCGCGGCCTCACCAAGTGGGCCGACCGCATCCATGCGCCGGCCGAGGCGCCGGCACTGATCAACGAGGCGTTCCGCCGCCTGCTGTCGGGCCGCCGCCGGCCGGTCGGTCTGGAATGCGCCATGGATACCTGGGGGCGCAAGGCGCCGGTCGAGCTGATCGCCACGCCGGCCGAGGCCGATCCCTGCCCGGTCGACGAAGACGCCGTCGAACGCGCCGCCAAGCTTTTAGGCGGCGCGCAACGCCCGCTGATCGTGGTCGGCGGTGGCGCGCAGGGCGCCGGCGAGCATGTGCAGGCAATCGCCGAGATGCTCGATGCGCCGGTCATGACCGGCCGCATGGGCCAGGGCGTGATCGACGGGCGGCACAAGCTCTCGGTCACCATGCCGCCGGGCTACCGTTTCTGGGGCGAGGCCGACGTCGTGCTGGCCGTCGGCACGCGCCTGCAGCCGCAGCAGCAGAACTGGGGCCTGGACGATGCGCTGAAGATCATCCGCATCGACATAGACAGCGAGGAGCTCGACCGCCAGCGCCGGCCGGAGATCGGCATCGTGGGCGACGCGACCGCGACCCTGCAGGCGTTGGCCGCCCGGCTCGGCAAGCACAACGCCAAGCGCAACGGGCGCGCCGACGAAGTGGCCGAGATCAAGGCGTCGGCGATGAAGGGCGTGCGCGACAAGCTCGCGCCGCAGATCGCCTACCTCGAGGCCATCCGCAAGGCGCTGCCCGAGGACGGCATCCTGGTCGATGAGCTGACGCAGATGGGCTACGTCGCCCGCCTCGCCTGGCCGACCTACAAGCCGCGCACGTTCCTCTCGCCGGGCTACCAGGGCACCCTGGGCTGGGGCTACGCCACGTCACTCGGCGCCAAGGTCGCCAGGCCCGACACGCCGGTCGTCTCGATCAGCGGCGACGGCGGCTTCCTGTTCACGGCCATGGAGATGGCGACAGCGGCGCAGCACGGCATCGGTGTGGTGGCGGTCGTGTTCAGCGACGGCGCCTACGGCAACGTCAAGCGCATCCAGCAGATGGCCTTCAACAACCGCACCATCGCCAGCGACCTGCGCAACCCGGACTTCATCAAGCTGGGCGAGAGCTTCGGCCTCGCGACGGAGCGCGTGAGATCGCCCGAGGAACTCGGCGCCGCGATCTCGCGCGGCATCGCCCGCGGCGGTCCGATGCTGATCGACTGTCCGGTCGGCGAGCTTGCCCGACCCGTGGTCGCTGGTCCAGGTGCCGCGGAACAGGCCACGTAAATCATGAGCGGACCGCGGGCCTCCAGGCCCGCTCATGATCTTTGCTGGGAGCGCGCCACTCCAGTGGCGCGTCTTCTCTTCCTCTTCCGGACCGCGAGCGTCCCGCTCGCTCATGAGCGAGCGGGACGCTCGCGGTCCGGAAGACCATGACGCGCCACTGGAGTGGCGCGCCCCCAGCAATGAGCACACCCGTCATCCTGAGCGTCAGCGAAGGATCTCATGCGGGTTGCAAGCGGCGATGAGATCCTTCGCTGCGCTCAGGATGACGAATACGTCTTGATCACGTCCGGGTCGGGATCGCGGCCCAGACCGGGGCCGGTCGGCACCTTGAAGCCGCCGTTCACGGGCATGATCAGCTCGCCGTAGAGGCTGGCTTCGAGGTCCATGTGGTAGCGCTCGATCATGCCGTCGGGCGCACCGCGTGCGGCCATCAGGTGAAGGGTGGCGAGGAAGCCCGGCCCGAAATAGGGCGAGTGCGGCATCAGGGTGACGCCGGCGGCATCGGCCAGGGTCGCCACCTTCAGGAACTCCGTCACGCCGCCCACCTTGGTGACGCTGGGCTGCGCGTAGTCGACGGCATTCGCGGCGAACATGTCGCGAAACTGCACGGCGGTGCAGTTGTTCTCGCCCGCCGCCATCGCCACACCCGTGCCGGCGCGCAGCCGTGCGATGGCGGCGAAGTCCTCGGGCGGGAAGATCGGTTCCTCGAGCCAATGGAGATCGTAGGGTCGCAGCTTCAGCGTCATGTGCCGCGCCTGCTCGGGCGTCCACGGGCAGTTGGTGTCGACCATGATGGCGACGTCGTGGCCCGCGGCCAGGCGCGCGGCCTTCACTTCGGGCTCCTCGGTCTCGTGCAGCTTGACGTGGCGATAGCCCTCGTCGACCGCCAGTCTGGTCCGCGCCGCTACCTTCTCCGGATCGCGATACTTCAGGAGGCTGGCATAGGCCGGCAGGCTGTCGCGCCCGGCGCCGCCCAGCAGGCGATGCAGCGGCAGGTTGGCCGCCTTGCCGGCGATGTCCCACAGCGCGATGTCGAGGCCGGACAGGGCGAAGATCGTGATGCCGTAGCGCCCGAAGAGATGCAGCTTCTGCTGCAGGTCATAGCTCAGCCGGGCGATGTCGCGCGCATCCTGGCCGATCGCCAGGGGTGCCACCATGTTGTGCAGGGCGGCCCGCACGGCGTCGGTGCAGGCGTAGCAGAACGCTTCACCCCAGCCGACGATCCCCGTATCGGTCTCGACCCTCACCAGCAGGATGTTGTTGGTGGTCCAGGTTCGCAGGCCTTCACCCTTGTGACTGCCGCCGAAGGTGTAGGGCACCTTGACCGACTGGCTGTCGATACGCGTGATCTTCACTCGATTCTCCCCTTGCTCCGGATGTCGGCCAGCAGCTTCTCGGCATGGACCCGATCGGCCAGCCGTTTGGAAGTGAAGCGCGGATCGCCGGCCGGCGCCATCGCCAGCAGATGGCTGGCCAGCCGCGGCGGCAGCGGTGGCGGCTCCTTGTCGTGTTCCGGCATTTCGACCTCGGCCTGGGCAAAGTAGGTGCGACCGTCCTCGGTCTTGAAGAAGTCGACGTCCCAGTGAAAGCGGTCGTCATCCCAGGAGTAGCGCGCCTTCTGCAAGGTCTCGCGCCGTTGCGACCACAGGCGCTCGAAATCGGCCGCACTGATGTCGGTCTCGATCTCGACCACCTGGCCGTCGATCAGGCGCTTGTAGGTGAAGACGTGGCGCTTCGCGCCGGCGGCCTCGATGCTGCGGATGCGCAAGCCCGACACGTCGAGATAGGCCTGGCGCAGCAGGCTCTTGGTCACGCCGGGCGTTTGCGCGAGGTGCTGCTCGAGCCGGCCGTCGTCGTCCAGCACAAACTTGCGTTCGTTCTCGATCGGCATGCTAGAATCGCACCATGTCCAGCCAGACAATCGACGACCTGCCGACGCCCGCGCTCATTCTCGACCGGGCGATCCTCAACCGCAACCTCAAGCGCATGAGCGAGCGCCTGCGCAATGCCGGCGTCATGCTGCGGCCGCATCTCAAGACGGCGAAGTCGGTCGAGATCGGCCGCAAGGCGGTCGAAGGTCATGACGGGCGCATCACGGTCTCGACCCTGGCCGAGGCGCGCTATTTCGCCGATGGCGGCTTCACGGACATCTTCTATGCCGTGGGCGTCGTGCCCGCGAAGCTGCCGGCGATCAGCGAGCTGCGCCGCCGCGGCGTCAACCTGCGGATGGTGACGGACAATCTCGCGGTCGCCCGGTCGATCGCCGCTGCGGCAAAAGACGGCGATACCTTCTCGGTGTTCATCGAAATCGACAGCGGCGGCGGCAGGGCGGGCCTGCCTTATCCCGCGCTGCCCGGCCTGCTCGATATCGCGAGGGTCTTGCACAACGCATCCGGCGTCGAACTGGCGGGCGTCATGACCCATGCCGGCCACTCGTATCATGAGAGTACGCCCGACGGCATCGCAGCCGTCGCCGAACAGGAGCGGCAGGCGATCGTGGGCGCGGCCGAGAAACTGCGTGGTGCCGGCATCCCCTGCCCGATCGTCTCCGCCGGCTCGACGCCCACGGCGATGCATTCGCGCGACTTCACCGGCATCACCGAGATGCGGCCGGGAGTCTATGTCTTCAACGATCTCGACCAGGAGTTCATCGGCTCGTGCGGCGCGGGCGACCTCGCGCTCTCGGTGCTGGCTTCGGTGATCGGCCACTATCCGCACCGCAACCAGGTGCTGGTCGATGCCGGCGCGCTGGCGCTTTCCAAGGATATCAGCGCCCAGGAATTCAAGCCCCAGGTCGGCTACGGCACCATCGTCGACCCGCCGGCCCAGGACATGGCGGTGATCGCCTGCTCGCAGGAGCACGGCTTCGTCGGCGCCGAGGGACCGATCCCGTTCGGCAACCTGCCGGTCGGATCGCGAGTCCGTATCCTGCCCAACCACGCCTGCATCACCGCGGCGGCGTACGATCGGTACTACGTCGTCGACAGCGAGCTCGACGGCGGCAAGTCGGTGGTCGACGTCTACGACCGCATCAACGGCTGGTGAAACGCGGCTCACTTCCCTGTCATCCTGAGCGAAGCGAAGGATCTCATCGCCGCCTGCAAATGGCACTGTCGTCCGCCCATTGCCACGGGCATGAGATCCTTCGCTGCGCTCAGGATGACTGAGGGGCAGGCAGCCGCGATCCGCTAAAGCGAACTCACCGTATGCCCGCCATCGACGGTGAGCACGCTGCCGGTCATGAAGCTGCCAGCGTCCGAGGCGAGCAGCAGCAGCGCACCATCGAGATGCTCGGGCTGGCCGATGCGGCGCTGGGGGATGCGCTCGATCAGGCGGTGGCCGCCGGGAGTCTTCCAGAAGTCGCTGTTCATCTCGGTCTCGATATAGCCGGGGCAGATCGCGTTGACCCGGATGTCGTGGCGCGCCCATTCCATGGCGAGCGCGCGCGTGAGATGGATCAGGCCGGCCTTCGAGGCGTTGTAGGGCGCGACCTGGCCGATCGTGCGCAGGCCCAGGATCGAGGCGATGTTGACGATGACGCCCGGCCGCTTCGCCGCCACCCAGCGCCTGGCCGCCGTCTGCGCCACCAGCCAGGCGCCGCGCAGGTTGGTGTCGACGACGGCGTCCCAATCCTCCTCCGGCATGTCGAGCGCGGGCTTCACGATCGAAATGCCGGCGTTGTTCACCACGACATCGATCGCGCCCAGCGCCGTCTCGGCTGAGTCGAACGCCGCGCTCACCGACTTGCCCGCCTGCACGTCGAGCTCGACCGCCATGGCCTTGCCGCCCGCCTTCTGCAGTTCCGCCTGTAGAGACGCCAGCCGATCGAACTCGACGCGCGGCGATCGCGACCGACGCGCCGGCCGCGGCAAGCGTGCGCGCAAAGTGAACGCCCAGGCCCGACGAGGCGCCGGTGACCAGCGCCACCTTGCCCGAAAGGTCGAATCGCTTGGACATCGCCGCGGCCCCCCTGTTTGATGCCCCGCTTTATAGGCGAGCGGCAGTTGAGGAGGAAACCGAGTGGCACGCACGCCGTGGGGACTGGTCGGCCTGCTGGTCGCGGCCGGCATCGTCGCGGCCTTCCATGTCGGCAAGGTGCCGCCGTCGATTCCCTCGATCCGCGAGGATCTCGGCGCCAGCCTGGGCCAGGCCGGCTGGCTGCTGTCGATGGTCAACCTGACGGCCGCACTCGGCGGCATGGCGATCGCCCTCACCGTCGATCGCTTCGGCCATCGCCGGCTGATCATGCTGGGCACGGCCCTGTGTTGCGTCGCGAGCCTGCTCGGCGCCTTCGCCGGCAGCATCGGCGTCCTGCTGGTCTGGCGCTTCCTCGAGGGGCTGGGCTTCATCGTCGTCACGGTGTCGGTCCCGACCCTGGTGCTGCGGGTGACCGATCCGACGGATCGACACCGCGCCATGACGATCTGGACGTCCTACATGCCGGCCGGCGCCGGCTCGATGATGCTGATCGCGGCGGCCATCCTGCCCGGCACGTCGTGGCGGGCGGCCTGGCTGGTGGCGTCGGCCGCATCCGCGGCCATGTTCGTGGCGCTGCTGCTGCGCGCCGCGCCACGCCGCGAGCTCGATGCCCAGCTGGCGCGGCGTCGCCCGATCCTGCACGAGATGGCGGAAGTGGCGACCAGCGCGGGGCCGCTCGCCATCGCGCTCTGCTTCGGGGCCTACTCGTGCTGCTGGCTCGCCGTCGTGGGCTTCCTGCCGACGCTGCAGGTCGAGCGCCTGGGCTTCTCGACCTCCACCGCCGCCATCGTCACCGCGCTGGTCACGGTCGTGAACGTCGCCGGCAACCTTCTGGCCGGCTGGCTGCTGCACCGTGGCGTGCCGCGCGCCGCGATCATCGCCGGAGCGGCGATCTCCATGGCGTTCTGCGCCGCCGGCATCTTCGTCGACGGCGTGCCCGACCTCCTGCGGCTGGTGCTGGCCGGCGTCTATTCGGCGGTGATCGGCGTCGTGCCGGGCGCGCTGTTCACCGGCCTGCCCGTCCATTCGCCACGACCCGAGCTGGTCGGCGCCTCGACCGGATTGCTGATGCAGGGCTCGAATTTCGGCGGGCTGATCGGGCCGCCGATCACCGGGGCGCTGGTGGCGGCGGGCGGCTGGCCGGCGGCCGCCTGGCTGACCTCGACGGCGCTGGCGGTGGTCGCGGCATCGGCTCTCTTCCTGCACAGCCGCGAAAAGCGTAGGCTTGCCGCATGATTTACGTCGACATCGTTTCCGACACGATCTGTCCCTGGTGCTACATCGGCAAGCGGCGCTTCGAGCGCGCGCTGGCGCAGAGCGGCCGCACCGACGTCGCCGTGGCGTGGCGGCCGTTCCAGCTCAATCCCGACATGCCGCCCGAGGGCATGACGCGCGACGACTATGTGCGCGCCAAGTTCGGCGGCGGCGACCGGCCGCGCCAGATCTACCAGGCGATCGCCGAAAGCGGCCGCGAGGCCGGCATCGAGTTCCAGTTCTCGCGCATCCGGCGCACGCCCAACACCGTGCTGTCGCACCGGCTGGTCCATTGGAGCGCCAAGAACGACATCCAGGACGAGGTCGTGGCCGAATTGTTCAAGGCCTATTTCGAGCAGGGCCTCGATATCGGCGATCTCGAGACGCTGGTCGAATGCGCCCGCCGCGCCGGCATCGACGAGCTGCGCGCGCGCCGCTACCTGATGAGCGACGAGGGACGGCAGGAGGTCGTGGCCTCCGACGTCTATGCCACGGCGCCTCGGCATCAACGGCGTGCCCTGCTTCATCGTCAACCGCAAGTACGCCGTCTCCGGCGCCCAGCCGCCCTCGGCCTTCGTCGAGGTCTTCAACCTCGCCGAACGCGACGCCGCGACCAGCGCGGCCCAGTCGACGGCTTAGCTTTCATTGCTGGGGGCGCGCCACTCCAGCGGCGCGAGTCATCCTGAGCGCAGCGAAGGATCTCATGCCCGTGGCAAGCGGCGATGAGGTCCTTCGCTTCGCTCAGGACGACATGACGTGTCGGATGACATATGGTATGTTAGTAAACATATCATGCCCCAGAACCCCGCCCGCACCGCCCGCACCCGGGCCGAAATCCTCGATCACGCCGGCCGGCTGTTCCGGCTGCGCGGCTATGCCGGCACCAACATCGACGACATCATGCTGGCGGCCGGCCTGACGCGCGGCGCCTTCTATGCGCATTTCAGGTCGAAGGACGAGCTGTTCACCGAGATCGTCGTGGCCGGAACGGGCCTGCGCACACCGGCTGCGCGGGGCTGAGCCGGCGGCCGTGCTGAAGGCCTATCTCGACAAGTCGGAGCTTGCGGCCACGGGACAAGGCTGCATCCTGGCCGCCCTGCCCTCCGACATCTCGCGGGCGCCGCTGATCGCCCGGCTGGCCTACGCCAACCTGCTCTACGCGACGATCGCCGAGCTGGCGCGAACCAGGAAACGCAAGCTCGACGCCGACGCCACGGTGGCGGCGATCCTGGCGGTCGGCGCGGTGACCCTGGCGCGCGCCTCGGGCGACACCCGCCTCAGCGACTGGCTGCTGCGCTGCGCCCGACGCGCGGCCCTCCCCCTCATAAAGGGGCCGCTGCTCAAGCCGCGAGCTTCGCCAGCGAAGAAACGATCGAGGTCACGCCGGAAAGCCGCTGGCGCTCGTCGGGCCAAACGCGCTGCACGATCACGCGGTGGTCGGGCCGCAGCCGGACCAAAGGCGCGTTCTTCTGCAGCCAGGCGATGAGCTTTTCCGGCTTGGCGAACTTGTTGTCGTGCAAGGACACCACGACGGCCTTCTCGCCGGCATCGATGCGGTCGACGCCGGCCGCGCGGCACAGCACTTTCAGCGCCACGGTGTTCAGCAGGAACTCGGCCTCGACCGGCATCTTGCCGAAGCGGTCGACCATTTCGGCGGCAAAGGAATCGATCTCGGCCTGGTTGGCGAGCGCGCCGATCCGGCGATAGAGGCCCATGCGCACCGACAGGTCGGCGACGTACTCCTCGGGGATCAGCACGGGGATGCCGAGGTTGAGCTGCGGCGACCAGTCGGCCTGCGCCGCCTCGCGCGCCTGGCCGCGCGCCGCTTCCACCGCTTCCTCGAGGAGCTGCTGGTAGAGCTCGATGCCGACCTCGCGGATATGGCCGGACTGTTCCTCGCCCAAAAGGTTGCCGGCGCCCCTGATGTCGAGGTCGTGGCTGGCGAGCTGGAAGCCCGCGCCCAGAGTGTCGAGGGTCTGCATGACTTCGAGCCGCTTGGACGCCGCCTCGTTCAGCGCCCGCCCGGGTGGCACAGTGAGATAGGCATAGGCCCGGGTCTTGCCGCGGCCGATGCGGCCCCTGAGCTGGTAGAGCTGGGCCAGGCCGAACATGTCGGCGCGGTGGATCACCATGGTGTTGGCGTTGGCGATATCGAGCCCCGATTCGACGATATTGGTCGACAGCAGCACGTCGAACTTGCCGTCGACGAAATCCTGCATGGTGTTCTCGATGGCGGTCGGCGCCAGCCGGCCGTGCGCCATGGCCATGCGGATCTCCGGCACCAGCTCGCGCAGCTCGAGCGCCACCTGCGCCAGGTCCTCGATGCGCGGGCAGACATAGAAGGTCTGGCCGCCGCGATATTGCTCGCGCAGCAGCGCCTCGCGGATGGTGACGCCGTCGAACGGCGTGACGAAGGTGCGCACGGCCAGGCGATCGACCGGCGGCGTGGCGATCAGGCTCATGTCGCGCACGCCGGTCAAAGCGAGCTGCAAGGTGCGCGGGATCGGCGTGGCGGTCAGCGTCAGCACATGGACGTCGGCGCGCAGCTCCTTCAGCCGCTCCTTGTGGGCGACGCCGAAATGCTGCTCCTCGTCGACGATCAGCAGGCCGAGATCCTTGAACTCGACGCTCTTGGCCAGCAGCGCGTGGGTGCCGATCACGATATCGACCGTGCCTTCCTTCATGGCCTGCCTGGTGGCCTTGGCCTCCTTCGTCGCCGACCAGGCGCGACAGCCGGCCGATCGCGCACCGGCAGGCCCTGGAAACGCTCGACGAAGGTGCGGTGATGCTGGCGCGCCAGCAAGGTCGTGGGACCGATCACCGCCACCTGCTTGCCCGAGAGGGCGGCGACGAAGGCGGCGCGCAACGCCACCTCGGTCTTGCCGAAACCGACATCGCCGCAGATCAGGCGGTCCATCGGCTTGCCCGACGACATGTCCTCCAGGACGTCGGAAATCGCCTGCAGCTGGTCGTCGGTCTCGGCATAGGGGAAACGGGCGCAGAACTCCTCGTAGAGGCCGTCGGGCGGGCTCATCGCCTCGCCGCGGCGGATGGCGCGCTCGGCCGCGATCTTGATCAGCCGGTCGGCCATGTCGGCGATACGCTGCTTGAGCCGCGCCTTGCGCGACTGCCAGGCGACGCCGCCCAGGCGGTCGAGCACGGCGCCCTCCTCGCCCGCGCCATAGCGGCTCAGCACGTCGATGTTCTCGACCGGCACGAAAAGCTTGTCGCCGCCCTCATAGGTGAGGCGCAGGCAATCGTGGCGCGCGTTCTGGATCTCCAAGGTCACCAGGCCCTCGTAGCGGCCGACGCCGTGCTCGCGATGGACGACGAGATCGCCTTCGCTGAGCGCCGCCGCCTCGGCGATGAAGCGCTCCGACGGCCGGCGCTTCTTGGCCGGCCGCGACAGGCGATCGCCTAAAATGTCCTCCTCGCCGATGACTTCGAGGCCGTCGAGGACGAAGCCGTGCTCGAGCGACCACACCGCGACGCCGACCGCGCCCAGCGGCAGGCCGAGCACGGTCGCGTAGTCGGGCACCGGGACCGGCGTCGTGGCGCCATGCTCCTGCAGGAGATGCTGCAGGCGGGCGGCCGAGCCTTCGGTGTAGCCCGCGATCACGACCCGGCGGCCCGCCGTGTTGGCGGTCTTCACATGGTCGGCCACCTTGTCGAACAGGTTCACGCCCTGCGCCGTGCGTGCCTGGGCGAAGCCCTCGTGACGGCGGCCGCCGAGATCGATCGCGTTGGGCGCGTCCGGTCCGGCATCGAAGCTGGTGAACTGCGCCGCCGCGTGGCCTTCCAGCAGCCGCTCCCATTCCGACGGCTTCAGGTAGAGGCGCTCGGGCGGCACCGGCTTGTAGTCGGCGCCGCCGCTCATGCCGCCCTTCGAGCCGTGCTTGAGGCGGGCGTCGTAGTAGTCGGTGATCAGCTCGTAGCGCGCCGCGAAGGCCTCGGCGATCTGGTGATCGGCGGTGACGATCGCCGCGGGGCAATAGTCGAGCAGCGTCTCCAGGTGATCGTGGAACAGCGGCAGCCAGTGCTCCATGCCGACATGGCGCTGGCCGTTCGAGACGGCCTCGTAAAGGATGTCGTCGCCGGCAACGTTGCCGAACAGTGCGCGATAACCGCCGCGGAAGCGCGCGATGCTTTCCGGCGTCAGCAGCACCTCGCTGACCGGCAGCAGCACGACCTCGTCATGCGTGCCGGTCGAGCGCTGGCTCATGGCGTCGAACGAGCGGATCGCCTCCAGGGTGTCGCCGAACAGGTCGAGCCGCAGCGGCTCGGGCGTGCCGGGCGGGAAGAGATCGACCAGGCCGCCGCGCACCGCGAACTCGCCCGGCTCCATCACGGTTTCCGACCGGCCGTAGCCGTTCTCGTTCAGGAACTTGGTCAGCCAGGCGACATCGAGGGTCTGGCCCTTGCGCAGCACGACCGCCGCCTCGGCATAGAGGCTGCGCGGCGGCACCTTCTGCAGCGCCGCCCCCACCGAGGCCAGGACGACGCGCGCCGGCTGGCCCGCCTTGCGGGGTGCGGCCAGCCGGGCCAGGGTCTCCAGCCGCTCGGCCACGATGTCGGGATGGGGCGACAGGCGGTCGTAGGGCAGGCAGTCCCAGGCCGGGAAAACCAGCACCTCGCGCTCGGGCGCAAAGAAGCGCAGCCCGTCCTGCAGGCGCTCCAGGCGCTGGCCGTCGCGCGCGATATGCACAATGTCCTGCCCGCCGGTCGTGCGCGCGAGCTCGGCCAGCGCCAGCGAATCGGCGCCTTCCGGCAGGCCGGCAACGGTCCAGCGGCCAGGCTTGCGGTGGATTGCGGCAAGGATTTCGGAAAGAGACGCCACTAGAACCTCACGCGAAACGCCAGAAGCTTGCGCAGCACCGGCGTGTCGGCCTCGGGGGGGATTTCGGCCTGGCCCGAGACCCAGTCGAAGATGTCGTTGTCGCCGGCCGCCAGCAGGCGCTCGTACTGATCGAGCTCGGCTGAATCGAAGGTGGCGATCTGGGCGCGCGCGAACTGCCCGAGGAGGATGTCGTTCTCCTTGTTGCCACGATAGACGCTGCGGTAGAGCAAACGCTTGCGCCGCGCGTCGAGATCCGCCTCGCCTGTCGCCATGTTTTCCCCAGGTCCGGCCCGAAAAGGGGCGTAGCATATAGGCGGCGGCGATGGCGAAGTCACGCGGCCCGAAAGCCTAGCATCCATGCGCCCCCTGAGCCTCTCGCCCCTGTTCAAAGAAGTGACATCGTTGCCCGGAATCGGGCCGCGGTGGGGCAAGCTCGTGGAAAGACTGGCAGGTCCACTGGTCGTCGACCTGCTCTGGCACCTTCCTTTCGCGGTCGTCGACCGCCGCAATGCGCCCGAGGTCGCCAAGGCCAAGGCGGGCGAGATCGCCACGTTCACCGTCACGGTCGACGAGCATCTGGTGCCGCGCAATCCGCGCCAGCCCTATCGCGTCTGGTGCAGCGACGAGACCGGCCGCCTCTGCCTCACCTATTTCAACGGCCGTGAGGATTACCTCAAGAAGCTGCTGCCCGTGGGCGAGGTCCGGGTGGTGAGCGGCAAGGTCGATCTCTACCAGGGCGAGGTGCAGATGACGCACCCCGACCATGTCGTGCCGATCGAGCAGCGCGAGTCGATCCTCAGGGTCGAGCCGGTCTATGGGCTGACCACCGGCCTCACCCAGCGGCCGATGCAGAAGGCGATCGCTGCCGCGGTCGAGCGCGCGCCCGAGCTGCCCGAATGGCAGGACGCGGCCTATCTCGCGCGCAATCGCTGGGCCGACTGGAAGGCGGCACTTGCCCAGGCCCATGCGCCGGCCGAAGAGTCCGACCTGTCGCCGATGCAGCCGGCCCGGGCACGGCTCGCCTTCGACGAGCTTCTGGCCAGCCAGCTCGCGATCGCCCTGGTGCGCCATCACAATCGCAGCGTCGCGGGACACGCCACCCGGGGCGACGGCCGCCTGCGCAAGGCGGCGCTGGCGGCGCTGCCGTTCGAGCTCACGCCCAGCCAGCAGACCGCGATCGGCGAGATCGAGGCCGACATGGCGAAGGCCGAGCGCATGATCCGCCTGCTGCAGGGCGATGTCGGCAGCGGCAAGACCGTGGTCGCCTTCCTCGCCATGCTGATCGGCGTCGAGGCGGGCGCGCAGGCCGCCCTCATGGCGCCGACCGAGCTTTTGGCCCGCCAGCATTACGCGACCATCGCGCCACTCGCCGAGGCCACCGGCGTGCGCCTGGTTCTGTTGACCGGCCGCGACAGTCAGAAACAGAAGAAAGAGACGCTGAAAGGCCTGGCAGACGGCTCGATCCATCTCGTGGTCGGCACGCACGCGCTGGTCCAGGAGGATGTCGAGTTCGCCGACCTCGCTTTGGCGGTGGTCGACGAGCAGCATCGCTTCGGCGTGCATCAACGCATGGCGCTCTCATCCAAGGGCCACGCCGTCGATCTTTTAGTCATGACGGCCACGCCCATCCCGCGCACGCTCATGCTCGCGGCCTACGGCGACCTCGATGTCTCCAAGCTCACCGAGAAGCCGGCGGGCCGGCAGCCGATCGACACCCGCACCATCCCGCTCGAGCGCATCGGCGAGGTGGTCGACGGCGTCGGCCGGCAGATCGCGGCCGGCGGGCGTGTCTACTGGGTGTGCCCGCTGATCGAGGAATCGGAGGAAGTCGACCTCGCCAACGTCGAGGAACGCTTCCAGCTCCTGGGCGCGCGCTTCCCCGGCAAGGTCGGCCTGCTGCATGGACGGCTGAAGGGCGCCGAGCGCGAGGCGACGATGGCGGCGTTCGCCGACGGGCGGCTGTCGGTCCTGGTCGCCACGACGGTGATCGAGGTCGGCGTCGACGTGCCTGCCGCCACGGTGATGGTGATCGAGCATGCCGAGCGCTTCGGGCTGGCGCAGCTCCACCAATTGCGCGGCCGGGTCGGCCGCGGCGCCGCCAAGTCGACCTGTCTGCTGCTCTATGCCCAGCCGCTCGGCGAGACCGCCAAGGCGCGGCTGGCCATCATGCGCGAGACCGAGGACGGCTTTCGCATCGCCGAGGAGGATCTCCGCCTGCGCGGCGCCGGCGAGCTTTTAGGCACGCGGCAGAGCGGTCTGCCGGACATGCGGCTGGCCGACCTTGCGGCCCATGCCGAGCTGCTGCAGGCGGCCCGCGACGACGCCCGGCTGGTGATCGACCGCGACCCCGATTTGCAGACGGAGCGCGGCGCGGCGCTCCGCGCCCTGCTCTACCTCTTCCGGCGCGACGATGCCGTGAGGACGCTAAGAGCAGGCTGACATTCTTGCCGGACCGCGGGCCTCCAGGCCCGCTCATGATTCATGATGCGCGCCTGGAGGCCCGCGGTCCGGCAAGACGCCTAACCCAGCGAGGACACATAGGTGCGCAGCGACTCGCGCGCGACCTCGACCTCCTTGTCGGCGTCGGCCCGGCGCTTGGCGATCGCTTCGAGCTCGGTCTCCTGCTTGTCGAGCGTGGCGAGGTAGCGGCGCTGCAGGTCGCTGTTGGCCGGCACGCGCGCGAGATTGTCGCGCAGGCGCGCCTGCTCCTGGACGATCTGCTGCCGCTCGGCATCGGCCTGTGTCACCTTGCGCTGGGCGTCGGCGACAGCGGCCTGCAATTGCAGCACCTTCGTCAGCGCGTCCCGCGTCCTGGCGTCGAACTCGCGAGCCTGGGCATAGAGGCGGATCTGATCGGCCGATCCGTCGACCAGGCGCAGCTCCTGCTGCTGCGTCTGCTCCTGCACGACCTCGAAGGTCTGGGTCTGGTCGCCGCCGGGGAGCGGGAACGGGATGCGATAGTTGCCCTCGCTCAGCTCGACGTTCTTGGGGTCGGGCTTGACCAGGGTCCAGCCCGGCAACCGGCGCTGCACGACGATCAGCTGCCGCGGCTCCTTGGCCGGACCACGCACACGATAGGTCATGGTCTGGCGGATGACCCTCGACAGGCGCAACGCGCCCTGCGCGATGGTGCCGGTGGCGATGCGATCAGTCTGGGCGGCGTCGCGCTCGACGGTGATCTTCTCGTCGAGCGCGTAGGCCAGGAGCCGCGTCTCGCCGACCGGGAAGCCCGACAGGCGGGCGTCGCCCACATAGGCGACGGAACCTGCCTTGTCGCGCTCGTAGAGCGTGATGATGCCAGGCGGCAGGCCGCTGTCGCCATCGTTGGTGAGCCGGATCGCCGCCAGCGGATTGCGCGCCGCCGTCTCGGCCTGATAGAGCGCCAGCCGCTCGGCCGGCACCTGGCGGTCGATGATCGGGATCGAGAGCGTGCGGCCGTTGTCGACGCTCACCGGGCGCGGATACTTGAACACGACCTGCGTCGCGGCGTCGGTGGCCTCGACCTGATCGGCGGCGCCGGCCATCGGCGGCGGTGCTGCCGTGGCGGCCAGGCTGCGTTCCTGCTGCGCGGCCGGAACTGCGGCGCGCCGGCGGGTGCGGGCGGCGGCGGAGGTGCCGCCTTGGCGGCTTCCACACCGCCGCGGTCGACGCCGGGCATCAGCCGGCCGGCGACTTCGACGGGAATCTCGGGGCGCTTGACGTAGTAGGCATCGTAGAGCGCCTGATGAAACGCCACCGGGCGGCCCGAAACCAGGGTGAGCTCGATATCCTTCCAGTCCTGGCCGCTCAGATTCTCGACCGTCGCCCAGCCCTGCAGGGCCGATTTCGCCGCGGCATCGCCCGGCAGGGTCAGGCGGTACGACGCCTTCCATACCGGCACCTCGACGATATAGGCCACGCGCACCGTGCGTTTGCCCTGGCCGCGCGTCGACAGGTCGAGGGTGCGCGCGTCCTTGGCGCGGTTGGTCTGGATGGCGAGCAAGGCCTGGGCGATCTTGCCGCGCAGGGCCGGGTCGGCGAATTGCAGGTTCTCGGCGTCCTCGAGGATGAACTGCTGCAGGCCGCGATCGGTGAGCAGCGTGACGCGCGTGCGCTTGGTAGTGGCCTTGCCGTCGTTCGTGGTGACGGTCTCGTCCTGCACCGACACGATGCGGCCGGTGATGGCGCGGCTGCCGCCGACGGTGATCTCCGCGCCCTTGAGCGTGGCCAGCAGATCGGCCGGCGAGCCCAGCTGCTCCTGGTCGAACGGCAGATCCTTGAAGGCCTGGGCGAGCGGTTCGCGTCCGGGCAGGCTGAGGCCGCCGACGCCGCCCTTGTCGTCATAGACCACGAGGCTCTTCAGCACGTCGTCGACCTGCGCCAGCGACACGGTGAGCTTCAGCGTGGCGTCGCCCTCGACCGCGGCTTCGTACTCGAAATATCCCAGCCCGCCCGACGACAGCATCACGCGCTTCAGGACGAGATCCTGGGCAGCGGCGAGAGTCGGAAAGGCGAACAGGCCGAGCAGCGCGACGATTGAAATGAGATGGTGCATGAGCTCTCCCGGTCGATGCACGCACACCGTGAGCGTCGACTGTGACACAACCGGGGCGCCGGCGAGACGAAACTACGAGAGCGCCTCGGCCAGGGCTTCGAGCGGCAGAAGAACGCACTCGTGGCGCGACTTGTGCGCCTTCACCGGCGCGAAGGCCGCGAACGGCTCGCCGGCTGCGCCCTCCTCGCGGCCGATCGCGCGCTCGGCGTCATGGCGGATGGCGTCGATGCCGGCCTTGTTGCGGCCGACCGCGACCGACGCCAGGGCGGAAGCCGAGGCCTGGCACAGCAGGCAGCCGCGCACCTGATGGGCGATCTCGGCGATGTGGCCTTTCTTGTCGAGCCTGACGTCGATCGTGATGCGATCGCCGCACAGCGGATTGTCGCGCCGCGCCGACTTGGTCGGCGACGCGAGCTTGCCCGCCCCCGTCTTGGCCTTGGCGAGCGCCACGATGCGGTCCTGATAGAGCTGGTCGCTCATCGCAAGGTGCGCGCCGCGTGATCGACGCCGGTCAGCAACGCATCGATGTCGGTGGTGTCGTTGTAGGGCGCCATGGAGACGCGCGTCGTGCCGTCGATGTCGAAGCGGTCCATCAGCGGCTGGCAGCAATGGTGGCCGGCGCGCACCGCGACGCCGAACGAATCGAGGGTCTGCGCCACGTCGTGCGGATGCACGCCGTCCAGCACGAAGGACACGACGGGATAGCGGCGCTGCAGGCTGGCCGGGCCCAGGATCTGCGTGCCGTCGATCTTCTGCAGGCCATCGAGCAGCCGCTGCACCAGCGCCATCTCGTGCGCATGCGCGGCGCTCCAGTCGAGTCCTTGCATCCATTTGCAGGCGGCGCCCAGGCCGATCGCCTGGCCGATCGGCGGCGTGCCGGCCTCGAAGCGGCGGGGCGGCGGGGCAAAGGTCGTCTCGGCCAGGGTGACTCTGCCGATCATCGAGCCGCCGCCATGGAACGGCGGCATGGCCTCGAGCAATTCGGCCCTCGCCCACAGCACGCCGACGCCGTTGGGGCCGTAGGCCTTGTGGCCGGCGAAGGCGTAAAAATCGATGCCGAGCGCCGGCAGGTCGAGCGGCCCGTGCGGTGCACGCTGGGCGCCGTCGAGCATGACCTTGGCGCCGACCGTCTTCGCCATGGTAACGACGGCTCTGATGTCGAGCAGCGCGCCCGTGACGTTGGAGACATGGGCGAGCGAGACGAGCTTGGTCCTGGGCGTCAGGAGGCGCGGCAGGATATCGAGGTCGATGCGACCCTCGACCGTCACCGGCACCATGTCGAGCTCGACGCCGGTGCGCGAGCGCAGGAGCTGCCAGGGCACGATGTTGGAATGGTGTTCCAGCTCCGACAGCAGGATGCGGTCGCCCGGCTTCAGCAGCGAGCCATAGGAATAGGCGACGAGATTGATCGCCGCCGTGCAGCCGCCGGTGAACACGATCTCCATCGGCTCGACGCCGAGGAACGTCGCCACCTCGATGCGCGCATTCTCGTAGGACTCGGTCGCGCGCTCGGCCAGGCGATGCACGCCGCGCAGCACATTGGCGCGGCCCGTCGTCTCGTAGGCCCGCACCGCGTCGAGCACCGTGTCAGGCGTCTGCGCCGAGGCGCCGTTGTCGAGGTAATGGACGGGCTGGCCGTCTATGATCTCGGACAGGATGGGGAACTGCCGGCGGACGGCGGAGACATCGAAGCTCATGCCGGGCTCCGCGCCCGCCAGATGGCCAACGCCTCGGGCGTGTCGATGTCGGTGACGGCTGCCTCGCCCACCATCTCGACTTCGCAGACGAGGTCGGCATGCTCGCCGATCAGGTGCTTGGCGCCGGTGTCGCCCGCGAGCTTGGCCATTTCCGGGAAGAAGCGCCGGGCCCACAGCACCGGATTGCCGCGCTTGCCGCCCACCGTCGGCACGCAGATCGAGCGGCCCTCGACGGGGCTGAAGGCCGCCATCAGCCGGTCGAGCAACGGCGCGCCGACGCCGGGCATGTCGCCCAGCTGCACGATGGCCGCGTCGACCGTCGCGCCGAGCGCGCCGATGCCGGTGCGAACCGAGGTGCTGAGACCTTCGGCGAAATCCGGATTCGTCACGAAGCGCAGGCGCGACGTGGACGGAATTCCCTTCTCGATGGCGGCCCGCACCTCGTCCGCCATGTGCCCGAGCACGACGACGACTTCGACCGCTTGCGAGGCGAGTGCCGCCTTCGCGGCATGAACGACCAACGGTTGGCCGTTGGCGTCGGCCAGCATCTTGTTCGGCCCACCCATTCGGGTCGAGCGACCGGCGGCCAGCAGAAGCACGGCCACGCGCGGGGCCTGTTGCGGGCCGTCGTCTTCCGTCGCGTCGTCGTCGCGCGGCTGCGGACGGGTCGGGATCTCGGCCAGAAGGCCGCCGGCGCCCATGCGCACGATCTCGGCACGACCGACCGGCAGGCCCGCGGCAAGCCGCTCCAGCACCATGTCGAAACCGTTGTACTTGGGCGACTTGGCGCAGCCCGGCAGGCCCAGCACCGGCTTGCCGTCGAGCTCGGCCGTGAGCAGCAGGTTGCCGGGATCGACCGGCATGCCGAAATGCGTGACCTTGCCGCCCGCCTCCTCGATACCGGCCGGCACCACGTCGTGACGGTCGACGATCGCCGAGGCGCCGGCGATCAGGTAGATGTCGCAACCCTCCGCCTTCAGTTCCTGAAGCGCGCCCGCGATGGCCTTGGCGTCGTGTGTCACCCGACGTTCGCCGACCAGGGCGCTGCCGAGCGACGTCAGCCGTTTTCCGGTCGTGCCGACGGCCTTGTCGAGAACCTTGTCGCGCGTGCCGGGCAGTCGGGTCTGCACCAGGCCGGCGCGCATCGCCTTGAAGGGCGCCACCGAGACCAGCGGCTGGTTGGCCGACTTCGCCACGTCGATGGCCCGCGCCACCGCGCTGCGTGGTGCTGCGTAGGGGATGATCTTGACCGTCGCCACCATCTGCCGCGGCTCGACCCGCGCGAAGGGCGGCAAGGTCGCCACGGTGACCGATTCGTCGAGCTCGTTCAGTGCATCGATGCGTTCATGATCGACGACCGCCAGCCCCGCCTCCCTGGCAAAATGATTGCACCGTCCGGTGAAGGCCGCGGTGATCTCGATGCCCTCCCCGGCAAGCGCCTTCGCGACCGCTGCCGCCGCCTCGTCCTCATGCACGTCCTCGGGATCGAGGCGCGCGGCGACGATGGTCGCGGCGCCGGCGGCCTTGAGCTTGACGACGTCGTCGGCCGACAGCAGGCGGCCCTTGGAGAAGTTGACGCCGCTCGCGCGCCAGCTATGCGCCAGGATGGCGCCGGTCGCCTCGTCGATGGGCGTCTCGCCGAATCTCACGCCGCGACCACCTTCGGACCGGCCAGCGCCTCGAGCCGGCGCGCCCTCACCTCGATGATCTGACCGAGGATCGACACCGCGATCTCGGCCGGCGACTTGGCGCCGATATTGAGTCCGACCGGACCATGAATGCGGGAGAACTGCTCCTCGGTGATGCCGGCTTCGCCCAGCCGCTCCTTGCGCTTGGCATGGGTGCGCCGGCTGCCGAGCGCGCCGACATAGAAGACGTCGGACTTCAGTGCCGCCTCGAGCGCCGGATCGTCGAGCTTGGGATCGTGCGTCAGGGTGACCACGGCGGTCGAGACGTCGAGGCCCATCGTCTCGAAGGCCTCGTCGGCCCATTCCTGCACGACCTTCACGCCGGGGAAGCGGCTGCCGGTGGCCCAGGCGCCGCGCGGATCGACCACGGTGACGTCGAAATCGAGCATGGTCGCCATCGGCGCCAGCGCCTGCGCGATATGCACGGCGCCGACGATGATCAGCCGCGGCGGCGGCACATAGACATTGAGGAAGATCTTCTGGCCACCGACGTCGACGGTCTCGCTTCGGCCGATTCCGAGCGCGCGGCGGGCCGCCGCGACCACGGCCTGATCGTTGGCGAGCGCGCCCTCGATCTTGTCCGGATAGACCAGGGTCTCCGCGGCATCGCTCAGTCGCGTGGCGAGCACCAGCGCACGGCGGTTGGCGCGCGCGTCCTGCAGCGCTGCCAGGGTTTCGGCCTTCATCAGTTCACCTTCTCGACGAAGACCTGAACCTTGCCGCCACAGGCAAGGCCGACGTCCCAGGCCTGCTCGTCGGTGACGCCGAAATCGAGCAGCCGCGGCTTGCCGTCGGCAATCGAGGCGAGCGCCTCCTTGACCACGGCGCCTTCGATGCAGCCGCCCGACACCGAGCCCACCATGGCGCCGGTGTCGTCGACGCCGAGCTGGCTGCCGACGGGCCGCGGCGAGGATCCCCAGGTGGTGATCACGGTGGCGACCGCCACGCCCTTGCCCGAGGCTTTCCACTTGCCGACCTGGTCCAGAACATCGAGTGCGTCGTTCATGGTCTACTCCTTGCGCAGTTCCGTCTGCCAACCCGCCAGCCGCTTGTCGGCGCTGGCCGGCGCGGCGCCCAGCGCCGCCATCAGTCCGGCGAGACTTTCGAGATTGTGCACCGGACGGAATTCATCGACATGGGGCAGCATAGCCCGATTGCCCTGAGATTTGGGCTCGTAAGCACCATACCGCAAGAGCGGGTTGAGCCAGATCAGCCGCGAGCACGACTTGTGCAGCCGCTCCATCTCTTCCTCGAGGCCCGCCGCGCCCTCGCGGTCCAGACCATCGGTGATCAGCAGCACGACGGCGCCCTGCCCCAGCACCCGGCGCGACCACTTGGCATTGAACTCGTGCAGGGTCTGGCCGATGCGTGTGCCGCCCGACCAGTCCTCGACCTGCGCCGACGCCTTCTGCAGGGCGACGTCGACGTCCCTGTTGCGCAGCGCCCGGCTCACGTTGCTGAGCCGCGTGCCGAAGGTGAAGCAATAGACGCGGTCGCGGTCGTTGGTGATGGCGTGCATGAAATGCAGGAACATGCGCGTATAGCGGGCCATCGAGCCCGAGATGTCGCACAGGATGACAAGCGGCGGCGGCCGGCGGCGCGGCTCGCGCTTGCGGAGTTCCGTCAGGCCTTCCGGCCGCAACGCCCGGCGCAGCGAGGCGCGGAAGTCGACCCGCGGGCCGCGGCGCGCCGGCTGGTAGCGGCGGGTGCGCCGTTCCGGCACCGGCAGGCGCAGCCGCGCAATGGCGCGCAACGCATCGTCGATCTCGGCCTGCGACATCTGCTCGAAGTCGCGATGTTGCAGGACTTCCCGGTCGGAGACGGTGAAGGTCGCCTCGACCTCGACTTCGGGCGGCTCGTCCTTTTCCTCCGGCGCCTCGCCGCGTCCGGGCTGCAGCGCTTCCTGCAGGCGGCGGCTGAGCTGCTTGCCCTGATCCGGGTCGGCCGGTACGCCGACACTCGGCAGCAGCATCTCCATCATCTTTTCCAGCAGGCGCGGATTGCGCCAGTAGACGTGGAACGCCTGGTCGAAGATCTCGCGCTGGTCGCGGCGGTTCACGAACACCGAATGGAGTGTCCAGTAGAAGTCGTCGCGCTTGCGCAGGCCCGCCGCCTCGACCGCTTCGATGGCGCGCAGCACCTGCCCCGGCCCGACACGCAGGCCCGCCGTCCGCAAGGTCCGTGCGAAGTGCACGATGTTGGTGGCAAGCTTGCCCGTGGGCCGCTTCGGCGCCGCCGACGATTCAGGCAGGGCGTCCATCACGACAGCTTCCTGTCGTCCTGAGCGCAGCGAAGGACCTCATCGCCGCTTGCAACCGGCATGAGATCCTTCGCTGCGCTCAGGATGACGAGCGGCACGTTCTACCCCAACGGCTGGGCGGCGATGTCGGACTTCACCTTGCGCAGGATCTCGGCCGCTTCCGAGCCCTGCAGGCGCTGGATGTCGTCCTGGTACTTCAGCAGAACGCCCAAGGTGTCGTTGATGGTCTTGGGATCGAGGTCGAGCGCGTTCAGCTCCGACAGCGCCGTCGCCCAGTCGATCGACTCGGCCACGCCCGGAGACTTGAAGAGGTCGAGCTTGCGCAGCTCCTGCACGAAGCCCACGACCTGGCGCGACAAGCGCTCGCTGGCTTCGGGCGCCTTGATCTTCAGGATCTCGAGTTCGCGCTTGAGGTCGGGATAATCGACCCAGTGGTAGAAGCAGCGTCGCTTCAGCGCGTCGTGAATCTCGCGCGTGCGGTTCGACGTGATGATGACGATGGGCGTCTGTGCCGCCTTGATCGTGCCGAGCTCCGGGATCGTCACCTGGTAGTCGGACAGCACTTCGAGCAGGTAGGCCTCGAACGGCTCGTCGGTGCGGTCGAGCTCGTCGATCAGCAGGATGGGCGCACCCTCGGTATGCGGGCTGAGCGCTTCGAGCAACGGTCGGCGGATGAGGAAGCGTTCATCGAAGATGTCGGCGGCAAGTTCGCCGCGATCGTGCACGCCCTGCGCCTCCGCCAGCCTGATCTCGATCATCTGGCGGGCGTAGTTCCACTCGTAGACCGCCGAGGCGACGTCGAGGCCTTCATAGCACTGCAGGCGGATCAGCGGTCGCTTCAGGGTGGCGGCCAGCACCTTGGCGATCTCGGTTTTGCCCACGCCCGCCTCGCCTTCGCAGAACAGCGGGCGACCGAGCTTCAGGGCGAGATAGAGGACGGTCGCAAGGCTGCGGTCGGCGATATAGTCACCGCCCTTCAGAAGATCGAGGGTGGCGTCGATGGATGCCGGCGGGGCGGAGGACATGAAACTCCCGTGAAACGCTTCGAGCGCCAAACTGGCGCTCCTGTCAGTCTAGCCGATGGAATGACGCCTCGATATGGTAGGAATTGCGAGATAATTCAAGGATTTGAGAGGCAGGTATGCAGGCGGACTTGTTCAAGGATCGAACGGCCATCGTGACCGGCGGCGCGCGCGGCATCGGCCTCGCCTGCGCCGCCAAGATCGCCGGCGGCGGCGGCCGCGTTGCCTTGTGGGACCGCGACATGGACCGCGCCAGGCAGTCGGCGGCCTCCCTGAAGGACGCCGTCGCCATCGAGGTCGATGTGACGAGCGAAGCGTCCGTCGCCAAGGCGCTGGCCGCCACCGAGGACCAGCTCGCGCCGCCCGACATCCTGGTGGCCAGCGCCGGCATCACCGGACCCAACACCACCGTGGTGAGCTATCCCGTCGAGGCCTGGAAGCAGGTCATCGACATCAACCTGACCGGCGTCTTCCTGTGCAACCGCGCCGTGGCGGGCGGCATGGCCATGCGCGGCCGCGGCCGCATCGTCAACATCGCCTCGGTCGCCGGCAAGGAAGGCAATCCCAATGCCTCGGCCTACTCCGCCTCCAAGGCGGGCGTCATCGGCCTCACCAAGTCGCTCGGCAAGGAACTTGCCACGACGGGCGTGCTGGTGAACTGCGTCGCGCCGGCCGTGGTCAAGACGGAGTTGTTCAGCCAGATGACCGAGCAGCACATCAGCTACATGCTGTCGAAGATTCCCATGAACCGCTTCGGCGAAGTCGACGAAGTGGCCGAGATGGTGGCGTGGCTCGCGTCCGATCTCTGCACCTTCGCGACCGGGGCGACCTTCGATCTCTCCGGCGGACGAGCAACTTATTAGGGGCGATGTACTGACATGGAACTCCACACCCTCACCCTGGCCGAGCTTTCCGCCGGCCTCGCCGCCAAGCGTTTCTCCTCGCGCGAGATCGTCGACAGCCTGCTCGGCCGCATCGCCAAGGCGAACGACAAGCTCCACGCCTTCACCGAAGTCTACGCGAGCGAGGCCAAGGCGCTGGCCGACGCCGCCGACAAGGCGCGCGCCTGCGGCTTCCCGCTGGGGCCGCTGCACGGCCTGCCGGTCGCCTACAAGGACCTCTGCGACATCGCCGGCAAAGTCGGCACCGGCGGCTCGAAGATGTTCGAGAAGCGCGTGGCGACCGAGACCTCCAATACGGTCGAGCGCCTGACCGCCGCCGGCATGGTGCCGCTCGGCAAGCTGCACATGGTCGAGTTCGCCTTCGGCGGCTGGGGCACCAACCCGCTGATGGGTGCGCCGTGGAATCCCTGGGACCTCGAGACGCATCGCGTGCCCGGCGGCTCGTCGAGCGGCACCGGCGTGGCGGTGGCCGCGCGCCTGGCGCCGGCCGGCATCGGCAGCGACACCGGCGGCTCGGTGCGCATCCCCTCGGCCTTCAACGGCCTGGTCGGCCTCAAAGTCACCTTCGGCCGCATCGGCCTTTCCGGCACGATGCTGCTCAGCTGGACACTCGATTCGATCGGCCCGATGGCGCGCTGCGTCGAAGATTGCGCCCAGATGCTGAATGCGCTTGCCGCCCCCGACCCGCGCGATCCGACGACGCTCGGCCAGCCGCTGGAGGATTTCACCCTCGCCGCCAGGCCGGGCTCGATCGAGGGCATGCGCGTGGCCATCCCCGACACCAAGCAACTGCCGAACTTCATGCATGCCGACGTGGTCAAGGCCTGGCAGACGGCGGGCCTGACCTTCGAAAGCCTCGGCGCCACGGTCGAGGCGGTGCGGCTGCCCGACTGGTATTTCGACCTGTCGCGGCCGGCCGGCACGATCATCGCGTCGGAGGCCTATTCGCTGCATCGCGACTACATCGAGAACATGGGCAAGGCGATCGGCCCCGGCGTGCGCATGCGCGCCCAGACGGCCAAAAGCTTCCTGGCCGGCGCCTATGCCGAGGAGATCCGCATCATGGCCGACCGTCGGCGCGCCTATGCCGAATGGAGCAAACCCTACGATGCGGTGCTGTTGCCGACCATGGCCGTGCCGGCGATCCCGCTCGCCGAGGTCGATGAGAGCTCGCCGATGCCGGGTTATCTCACGCGGCCGGCCAACTATCTCGGCCTGTGCAGCCTCGCCATGCCGTCCGGCCAGTCGGGCGGCCTGCCGATCGGCATCCAGATCGTCGGCAAGCCATTTGCCGAAGCCCAAGTGCTGCGGCTCGGCAAGGCCTTCCAGGACGCGACGGACTTCCACCGTCGCGCGCCGGATCTGTCGACGCTGGGCCTTTAGCCGATCAACGCTGCGGCATGCCCTGCGGGACGACCGTTTCGACGATCGAGGCGTCGAGCGCCTCGTACTGGTGGTAGCCGATCGTCTCGTAGAGCTCGGCGCGGGTTTGCATCTCGGCCAGCATGGCGTGGGTGCCGCCGTCCTTCTTCAGCGCCTGATAGAGCCTGGCCTGCGCCTTGTTGGCGACGCGCAGCGACGAGACCGGCCAGATCACCATCTTGTAGCCCATCGCCTCGAACTCGCTGGCGGTGAAGAACGGTGTGCGGCCGAACTCGGTCATGTTGGCCAGCAGCGTCACGCCCGGCATGGCCTTGGCGAAGGCGCGGAACATTTCGGCAGTTGGTGAGCGCCTCGGGGAAGATCGCGTCGGCGCCGGCGGCGAGGTAGTGCCGGGCGCGGGCCACGGCGCCGTCGATGCCTTCGCTCGCCGCCGCGTCGGTGCGGGCGACGACGAAGAGATGCCGCCGCGCCCGGGCGGCGGCGGCCACCTTGGCGGCCATGTCGCGCGACTCGGCGAGCTTCTTGTCGTTGAGATGGCCGCATTTCTTGGGAAGGATCTGGTCCTCGATATGGACGGCGCCGGCGCCCGCCTCCTCGAAGGCGCGTACCATGTGCATGACGTTCAGGGCCTCGCCGTAGCCGGTGTCGCCATCGACCAGCACCGGCAGCCCCGATGCGCGCGCGACCTGGCGGATGAAGAAGCAGACCTCGTCGACCGTGATGATGCCGAGGTCGGGCAGCCCCATCGAGGCCGACATGGCCGCGCCGGAGAGGTAGACGGCGTCGAACCCCGCCGCGCGCGCCTGAAGGGCTGCCATGCCGTTGTGGGCGCCCGGCAGCTGCAGGATGCCGGGCCGGCCGAGCAGCGTGCGAAAGCGCGCGCCGGCGGGCTCGGTCGGCAGATCGGCAGCGACAAGATAAGGCATTCCATCCTCCCCTAAAGGCTCAGCGTTGCGCCCGCCCGCCCCGCCATCCGACGAGCAGGCCCGCGCCCACGATCAAGGCGGTCCCGAGCCAAGTGTAGAGGTCGGGAACCTCGCCGAACATGAGGTAGCCCACGATGACCGAGCCGATCATCTGGGTGTAGTTGAACGGCGCCACGAAATTGGCCGAGGCGTAGGTCATCGCCCGCGCCACGCAATAGTGGCCGAGCCCGCCCAGCGCCCCCAGCGAGCACAGCAGCAGCCAGTCGCCCACATCGACCGGCGTCTTCCACACGAACGGCACCAGCGCCGACAGCAGGATGGCGCCCAGCAACACGCTGTAGAAGATCGAGGTCGCCGGATGATCGACGCCCGCCAGGCGGCGGATGATGATCTGGTAGATCGCGTAGCAGATCGCGCTGCCCAGCAGCAGGACCGACGCCCATTGGAAGAGGTCACTGCCCGGCCGGATCACCACCAGCACGCCCAGGAAGCCGATCACCACCGCGGCGACCCGCATCACGGTGATGCGTTCGCCCAGGATCGGCCAGGCCAGGAACACCACGGCGAGCGGCGCCACGAAGCTGATCGCGATCGCCTCCGCGACGCCCACGAACTTGACCGCGGAGAAGAAGAACAGGGTCGACAGCAGCATCATGACCGAGTTCACGAGCTGCGAGCCGATGCGGCGCGTGCGGAACAGTCCCAGCCCCATGCGTGGCATGAATACCAGCGCCACCAGCACGAGGTGGATGACGATGCGGAACCAGACGACCTGCACCGGGTCGTAGGTCGTGGTGAGGAGCTTCACGATGCCGTTCATGACCGGAAACAGCGCGCAGGCGGCGCACATGAACAGGACGCCGAGCAAGGGCCGCGAGGAGCGGCCGGGCGCCGCAATCTTCGCCATGATCGACGCTCAGCGAATGAAGCGTTCGAGCGCACCCAGCAGCAGGGTGCCGGCGGTCGCGATCACGATCAGCGACGCCGCAATCGACGTGAAGCGGCCGATCTCCCGCGAGCGGCCGTCGCCGATGATCAAGCGGTGCGCCACCATCGAGGCCATGCCGATCGCCGCCAGCGTGATCGCCATGCCGAACGCGATGGCGACCACGCCGATGACGCCGGCCCATACCACCCCGAGCGCCACCGACAGAAGGATCACGACCAGCGCGCCGGCGCAGGGCGCGATGCCCGCCGCCGTCAGCAGCAGCCAGCCCGCGATCGTGCGGCGCGCCGGTCGCTGGTGGTGGTCTGCGTGGGCGTGGTCATGATGATCGTGGTGGTCGTCATGGACATGCTCGTGAAGTCGTCCGGTCAAGCCCGCCCACAGCCGCCAGAAGCCGATCAGCAGGATCAGCGTGTAGGAGACGATCTCGACGTTACGGATCTCGCGCAGCGCACCGAACACGCCGACGAAGGCGAAGGCCTTCAGCCCGCCCGCCAGCAGCAGAGCGGCCAGCGTATGGGTGAAGGCGATCCAGCTCCCGGCAAAGACGCCCTCGATCCAGGCGTGGGGCTTCGTGCTGTCGAGGAAGTAGGCCACCACCACCGCCTTGCCATGGCCTGGCCCCAGCGTATGGACGACGCCATAGCCGAAGCAGACGACAACCAGGGTCCACATCGCCAGCGATCCGGAACCGGACTGGATGTCGCGCAGCGACGCCGACAGCGATCGCTGGATGCGCTGCTGGTAGTCGGCCGAGAAACGCGCCAGCTCGGCCACGCCGTCGCTGAACACCAGCGCGCCGATCAGCGCCGCGAGCAGCAGCACGCCCACCCACAGGAACGGCGAGCGCAGGACCGCTGCCTTCACAGGGGCCGGTTTCACGGAAGCTTGCATGTCACTGAATTGGCAAAGACCGGATGGCCGCGGACGAACTCGGCCTTGTAGCTCGGGTGCTTGGCAAGCTTGCAGCCGGCCGGCACCGAGGCCTTGTCGACTTCGATGCGGACGAAATCGTCGGGATCGAAGGTCGTGATCGAAACGAACCGGGTGGGCTCGGGCAACGCAAAGCGCATGACATAGACAAGATTGCGCGGGCCGTTCTTGCGCGGTGCCTCCGGATTATCGACCCTTTTGTTGGCCGGCATCGGCATGCCGGCATTGTCGCCCGCCGAACGATCCCAGTCGGCCGGCACGAAACTGGCCGGGTCGTCGATGCGTGCGGAGAATTGCGGCGCCGCGACCGGTCGGAAATCCTTGCCGCCCGTATTGATCCAGCTCATGAAGCCGACCTTCCCGAGTTCCGGCAGCGTGTCGTTGACCAGCAGCTTCAGCTCGCGCGCCGAGATCTTGCCGTCGTGGTCCTCGTCGATCGGCGGGATCTCGATCTCGCTCGAGAACGGATCGAACCGCCATTCGAGCTCGACATGGGTGTACTTGCCGTCCTTCGCCACGACCCGGACGACCTGCTGGATCCAGATGTGCGGATGGGCCTCGGCGAGCCCCGGCGCCAGCATCGCCGCAAAACCGAGCAGGAGCGCCAGAAGCCTCTTCAAGCCGTGGCCTCCCGTGGCACCGGCCGCGGCTTGCCCTCGTCGTCGATGGCGACGAACACGAAGGTGCCGTGGGTAACGCGGATGTCGGTGTTGCCGTCGCGACGCTGGACGACCGTCTCGAGGCCGATGGTGATCGAGGTCCGGCCGATCTTGTTCACCTCGCCATAGATCGACACCATGTCGCCGACCTTGATCGGCTCGACGAAGGTCATGGCCGTGATCGCCACGGTGGCGACGCGGCCTTTGGCGACCTTGGCCGCCAGGGCGCCGCCGGCCACGTCCATCTGGGACAGCACCCAGCCGCCGAAAATATCGCCATTGCCGTTCATATCGGCGGGCTGCGGCACGGTCCTGACGATCGGGTCGCGGCGGCTTTCGCTCATCAAATTTCCATAAGTAACGCCGTCATCGCTTCGCTCAGGATGACAAGGGATAGTTGATTTTAGGCGATTTTCCTACCATACCCATGTCGTACCGGCCACCAAGCGATCCCCTCGCGCGGCCGCAGAAAGACAAGAAGCAGCCATGGCCAAAAACGGCGATCTGTTCGATCGGTCGGGCGGCAAACGTACCGCGGCGACCAAAGACAATTCCTACACCGCGCGCGACATCGAGGTGCTGGAGGGCCTGGAGCCCGTCCGCAAGCGCCCCGCCATGTATATCGGCGGCACCGACGAACGCGCCCTGCACCATCTCGTGGCCGAGGTGCTCGACAACTCCATGGACGAGGCGGTCGCGGGCCACGCCGACACGATCTATCTCGAGCTGCTGAGCGGCAACCGTGTGCTGGTACGCGACAACGGCCGCGGCATGCCCGTCGACCCGCATCCCAAGTTCAAGAACAAGTCGGCGCTCGAAGTCATCCTCACGATGCTGCACTCCGGCGGCAAGTTCAACAGCAAGGTCTATGCGACATCCGGCGGCCTGCACGGTGTCGGCGTGTCGGTGGTCAATGCGCTGTCCGACGACCTCGTCGTCGAGGTGGCGCGCGATCGCCAGTCGTTCACGCAAAGCTTCTCGCGCGGCAAGCCGACGACCAAGCTGAAATCGGCCGGTCCCGCCCCCAACCGGCGCGGCACGACGGTGTCCTTCCATCCCGATCCGCAGATCTTCGGCAAGCTGGCCTTCGTTCCCGAGCGCCTCTATCGCATGGCGCGCTCCAAGGCCTATCTGTTCCGCGGCGTCGAGATCCGCTGGAAATGCGACAAGTCGGTCTTGCCGAAGGATGGCTCGATCCCCGAGGAGGAATCCTTCCATTTTCCGGGCGGCCTGAAAGACTACCTGACCTCGGAGATCGGCGAGCGACCGACGGTGGTCCCGCAGCCCTTCGCCGGCGAGGCCAGGAGCGAGACCAACGGCTCAGCCGGCGGCAAGGTCGAATGGGCGGTGTGGTGGCCGACCGACGAGGAAGGCTTCATCCGCTCCTACTGCAACACCGTGCCGACCCCCGACGGCGGCACGCACGAATTGGGCTTCCGCAGTGCGCTGGTGCGCGGGCTCAAGCGCTACGCCGAGCTTGTCGGCAACCGCAAGGGTTCGGTCATCACCGCCGACGACGTGATCGAGGGCGCGGCCGGCCTGGTCTCGGTGTTCATCGAGCAGCCGCAGTTCCAGGGCCAGACCAAGGAGAGGCTGGTCAGCGTCGAGGCGACCAAGCTGGTCGAGACCATCGTCGGCGACAATTTCGAGCACTGGCTGACCGGCGACAAGGAAGCCGGCACCGTGCTGCTCGAGCATGTCGTCGCCAAGGCCGAAGATCGGCTGCGCCGCCGGCAGGACCGCGAGCAGCAGCGCAAGACCGCGACGCGCAAGCTCCGCCTGCCCGGCAAGCTCTCCGACTGCAGCAACACCGCCTCGACCGGCACCGAGATCTTCCTCGTCGAGGGCGATTCGGCGGGCGGCTCGGCCAAGGCCGCGCGCAATCGCGAGACCCAGGCCATCCTGCCGTTGCGCGGCAAGATCCTGAACGTGGCCAGCGCCAGCGCCGACAAGCTGCGCGAGAACCAGGAGATCCAGGACCTCATCCAGGCCCTGGGCTGTGGCGCCGGCGATCACTACAACGACGAGCGGCTGCGCTACGAGCGGGTCATCATCATGACCGACGCCGACGTCGACGGCGCGCACATCGCCTCGCTGTTGATGACGTTCTTCTACCGCGAGATGCCCAAGCTGATCGAGAACGGCCACCTCTTCCTCGCCCAGCCGCCGCTCTTCCGGCTGAGCAAGGGCGACCGCATCGAGTATGCGCGCGACGAGCCGCACAGGGACGAGCTGATCCGCGACGTCTACAACGGCGGCAAGGTCGACATCACGCGCTTCAAGGGGCTGGGCGAGATGCAGTCCGCCCACCTGCGCGAAACCACGATGGATCCCACCAAGCGCATCCTGCTCAAGGTCGACGTGCCGACCACGGCCGATGCCGAGACCCGCCTCGAGGGAATGCGGACGCGAACGCTGGTCGAGGACCTGATGGGCCGCAAGCCGGAAAAACGCTACGCCTTCATCCAGGAAAATGCCCGTTTTGCCCGCGATCTCGACGTCTGATCGGGCTTACAGCGGGCTGACGAAGTGCGCGCGGCAATGTGACGTGAAGCGGCCAGCGATGACGTTTATCTTGAGCGGTGCGCTGTAAGGAGAATTCCCGCATGCGTTTCATGAGCAAGATCGTCGGCCTGCTGGTGCTGTTGACGCTTTCGACGTGCGCGCCCTCCTCCGTGTGCGGTCATCGGCGGCACTTACTACGCCGTGCAATACGATTTTGCCGAATTCTTCGCTGCGACCGACGGCCGGAATTTCCAGGTCATCCCCGTCGGCAATCCTTTCCCGGACATGGATCCCCGCACGGTCATGAACGACTTGTTGCCGGTCATGCAGGCTGCCAAGCCGCGCCCGGCGCTCACCTTCACCTACGAGGCCGCGCCCGAAAGGCCGCGTCCGTGGTATCGCCTGGTGCTGGTTTACGATTCCGCGCCCGATCTCGGCTCCTATTCGGTGTGCAATGGCGAGACGCGCACGGGACCGCACCGGCCCGGCATTTTCTATGTCTATGCCGTCTACTGTCGGAACGACCAGGCGATGTCGGAAACCACCGCCTGGGTTCAGGCGACCGGGCCGATCCGATCCGCGCGTCGCTCAGCTGTTCCGCGAATTGTTCCAGGTCGTGTTCACCGACTCCCCGGCCTATGGCCGTAACCTGAACGGGCGTGGCGGGATGCGGAATTAGCGCCGGCTGTTCGACGGGCGACCGGAGCCTGCCGACCAGCACGCAACCGTGACATTAAGTGACCGTATTGCAGGCATATCGTCTATGCTCCGCGGCAAGGAGAACGCCTGCATGCTGTCCAAGAACAAGATTCTCGCCGCCCTGCTTGCCCTCATAGTCCTTCCGGCTGCTGCAGGCGCGGCCGTCATCGGCGGCACCTACTACGCCCCTCAGTACGACTACGGCGAATTCTTCTCGGCGACCGACGGCCGGAACTTCCAGGTCATCCTTGCCGGCAACCCCTTCCCCGGCGTCGACCCCAACATCGTCGCGCGCGCTTTGCTGCCGGCCATGCAGGCCGCCAAGCCGCGGCCGGCGCTCACCTTCACCTACGACGCCCCCGTCGAAAGGCCACGCCCCGACTATCGCCTGGTGCTGGTTTTCGATTCCGCCCCCGATCTCGGCTCCGCTTCGGTGTGCAGCGGCGTGACCCGCTTCAAGCAAGGCCAGCCGGGCCTCGTCTATGTCTACGCCGTCTATTGCCGCAATGATCAGGCGATGTCGGAGACCACCGCCTGGACCCCGGCCAGCGGTCCGGACGATCCGCGCATCCAGCAGCTCTTCCGGGAATTGTTCATGGTCGTGTTCAGCGACTCGCCGGCACTGCGGCCGCTGAACGGTCGCGGAGGTCGGTTCTAGAGCCCGGCGAAGCTTGGCGCTTGCTAAGCGGGGCGAGTCCGTTTCCACTCCCGTCTGTTGTTTCGGCAGAGCTTGATAGGAGTGGAAATGCAGACGTTGCAGGATCGTCACGTCGTCGTGACAGGCGGCACCGGCGCGCTTGGCGCAGCGGTGGTCAATGCTCTCCTTCAGGCCGGCGCGGTCTGCCACGTCCCCGCCATTGAAAGCACGGCGCCAACCGGGCGATTCCTCGCGGGCGGCAAGGTCACCATCGCCCCCAACATCGACCTCGCCGACGAAGCCTCCGTCGACGGCTTCTACAGCAAGCTGCCGCCGCTTCATGCGGTCGTGAACATCGCCGGCGGCTTTGCCTATGCGCCCATCGCCGACAGTCCGGCCAAGGTCCTGCACCAGCAGATGTCGATGAACTTCGTCTCCTGCGTGCTGAGTTGCCGCGCGGCGATCGCCAATTTCCGCAAGGCCGGCCCCGATGGCGTCAAGAGGGGCGGCCATATCGTCAACATCGCCGCCCGGCCTGCCCTCAATCCGCGTCAGGGCGCCAACATGACGGCCTATACCGCCTCCAAGGCCGCCGTCGCCGCCTTCACCGTTGCTCTGGCCGAGGAGGTGAAGAACGAGAACATCTCGCTGATCGCGCTCTGCCCCTCGACCCTCGACACGCCCGGCAACCGCGCCGAGATGCCCAAGGCGGACCATGCCACCTGGGTCAAGCCGACGTCGATTGCCGAACTGATCGTCGCGCACTGCAGCCTGTCGGATACGATCAACTCGGGCGCCCTGATCCCCGTCTATGGAAGGGCCTGATCCCCAAGCCCTGGCGCTTTAAGCGCTCCACAGGGAACTCTGCTAACAGACGGCGATGGCCGCCTGGTATTCCGTCGCCGATTTGTTTCTTTCCCGTCTCGATGCCGAGGCGGCGCACGGCCTGGCGCTGAAGGCGCTCAAGAGCGGCTTGCTGCCGGCCGACCGGCGCCCGGACGCCCCCTCGCTCGCCGTGCGCGTCTGGGGCCGCAGCGTGCCGAACCCGATCGGCCTCGCCGCCGGCTTCGACAAGAATGCCGAGGTGGCGGATGCCCTGCTGGGCCTGGGCTTCGGCCTGGTCGAGATCGGCAGCGTGACGCCGCGGCCGCAGGACGGCAATCCGCGCCCCCGCCTGTTCCGTCTGCCCGAGGATCGTGGCGTCATCAACCGCATGGGCTTTCCGGGCCAGGGACTCGACGCCGCGCGCTCCCGGCTCGCGGCCCGCCCGCGCCGCGGTTTCGTCGGCGTCAATGTCGGCGCCAACAAGGACAGCACGGACCGCGCCGCCGACTACGTCGCCTGCAGCGTCGCCCTGGCGCCCTATGCCGACTATCTCGTCTGCAACGTCTCCTCGCCCAACACGCCGGGCCTGCGCAACCTCCAGGGCCGCACCCAGCTCGCCGACCTCCTGAAGCGCGTGCAGGACGCCATTGCCAAGAAGCCGGTGCCGCTCGCTGGTCAAGATCGCGCCCGACGCGACGGACGACGACCTCGACGACATCGTCGCCGTCTGCCGCGACCTCAGGATGGACGGCATCATCGTCGGCAACACCACGCTCGTCGCGGCCGTCGTCGCTGCGCTCGACGCGGCGCGAGGAGACCGGCGGTCTGTCGGGCGCACCGCTCACCGCGCTCGCCACGGAGGTGCTGCGCCGCACCGCGCGGCGGGTCGAAGGCCAGTTCCCCCTGATCGGCTGCGGCGGCGTCGGCTCGGGCGCCGACGCCTACGCCAAGATCCGCGCCGGCGCGACCCTGGTGCAGCTCTATTCGGCGATGGTCTACGAAGGCCCGCCGCTCGTCCGGCGCATCAAGGACGAGCTTGCCGCACTCCTGGCGCGCGATGGCCTGCCCTCGGTCGCCGAGGCCGTCGGGGCGGACCTGTAGGCTGCGTTCGGTCGTCCCAACGGA
>CAVWKN010000027.1:0-155248 GCA_963755585.1 uncultured Alphaproteobacteria bacterium | reverse complement strand
CTGAAGCAGGCGCAGACATGCAAACTCTGTGACCTTGATCGGGTTCCGTCCTTCGAGCAATCGTCGACCAGCACGACCTCCCGCGTGACGCCGGGCAGGGCAAGGGCGACGGCGCGCAGGATGCGCGGCAGTGTTTCGCGTTCGTTGTAGATCGGAATGACGACGGACAGGCGCAGGTCCTGTCGTGGCGGGACGTCGAATCCAGATCGCATGCGCGAAGTTAAGGCCAAGTTGTGGCACGCGCGCAAGCTGTGCGGAAACTCACAGTCGCCGGCGAGCAGTCTGCTGTTTCCTCGCGCGTGTCACCGGCGCCTTGTCATTGGCCGGATGTCGCTGGAGGGGGAAATGACGCGCAAGCTCCTGGCCTTGGCCCTGCTGGTCGTTCTGGGTTGGACCGTCGCCAACGCATCGGTGCCGGAGGCGATCTCGCGATCCAATGCGGCACGCGCCACGACGTCCACCGCGGTGGTGGCGCCGCCTGTCCAGGTCGCGTCGACTTCCCTGGAAGTCCATCGGCCTCCCGTGCCGTTCGTGCGGACTGTCCGGCCGTTGCCGGTGAAGGCGTCCGCGCCTGAGGTCGTCGCGGCGCCCGCTAGCGAAGCGAAGGCCCAGGACGATGCAGACGAGAAGGCCGCCGCCAAGGCCGCGATCGAAGCCGACGGCTACAAGCGCGTGAGCGTGCTGGGTCGCGGCGCCAACGGGACGTGGCGGGCGAAAGCCTATCGCGGCACGACCAGCGTCGGGCTCACGGTGGATGGCTCGGGCAGTGTGTCTCTCGACTGATGCAGAGGAGGAGGCGATGAACAGTGGTCCACGGCTCGCGGTCGGCGCACTCGGACAGGACGTGCGACGCGCCCAGACGATCTTCGTGATGATGAAGACGCTTGGTTTCGAGCAGATCGACGGCGTGTTCGGAGCCGTCACGAAAAATGCGGTGATCGGCTTTCAGGAAGACGCGGGGCTCGTTGCCGATGGCGTCATCGGTGACAGCACGTGGCACAAGATGCCGGCCGATCCCGATACGCCGATCCTGCGACGCGGCACGTCGGGCAGCGCGGTGAGCAGGCTGCAGAAAGGCCTGCTCAAGCTCGGTACCGGCACGCCGACCGATCCGGGGCAGGCGGATGGCATTTTCGGGCCGCGCACCGAGGCCGCCGTGAAAGCGTACCAGGTGGAGCATTCGCTGCCGGGCGATGGCGTGGTCGGCCCACGGACGTGGTGGGTGCCCGCGGGCGGCGCCGGCGCGACGCTGGCATCGCTGGCGGAATTGACGACGGTGTAACGGCGGACGATGCAACGAAGGAGGTCACCATGGCGGAACCAGTTCTGAAGAAGGGGTCGAGCGACCCCGTGGTCCGGGACCTGCAGCAGGCCCTCAAGGCCCTGGGACACGATCCCGGACCGATCGACGGCGTCTTCGGCGCGCGGACGGAAAGCGCCGTGAAAGCGTTCCAGCAGGCGCGCGAAATCCCGGTGGACGGCATCGTCGGCCGGGTGACCTGGATCAACATCGACGAGGGCGACCAGAGCGAGCCCGTGCTGCGGATGGGCTCGACCGGATTGCCGGTGCGCCGCCTGCAGAGCCGGATGACCGCCGTTGGCTTCGACACCGGTGGAGTCGACGGACGATTCAGCCCGAAGACCGAGCAAGCGGTGAAACTGCTCCAGCAGCAATCCGAGCTTGGCGTGGACGGTATCGTCGGCGCCAAGACATGGGCGATCGTCGACGCGCTGGAAAACCTGGGTAACGCGAGCTGACCGCCGACGACGGCGGCGTCATCGCATCTTGGCGCCGAGCGGCGGCTCGCCGTCGAGGTACTTCGTCGCGATGAAGGCTCCCTCCTTCGGGATGAAGCCGATGATGCGCGCGCCCTCGGGACTGACCACGGTAAAGGCGTGCGGCGTGCCGGCGGGAATGGAGATCGTCTGGTTGCGGCCGACAAGAAGCCTCTCACCGGCAAGCTGCACGTCGAGCGTTCCCTCGACGACGACGATCACCTCGTCGGCTTCCTCGTGAAGATGCAGCGGCGCGCCGGCGCCCTGTTCGAGGACGCCCATGCTCGAGCTCACCGACACGCCCTGCGCCTTTCCGGCGAGGATGTAGTTGCGATAGCCGGGACGCCACGGGATTTCCTGCGCTTCGTCGTTCTTCACCACTGGCATGTCGGGCTCCTGGGAGAATGCTGGCGGAAAACGTTGCTTAGAGCTTGATGTTGGCCGTGCGGATGACCTTGCCCCACTTCTCGGTGTCGTCGGCGATGACCTTGGCGAAGTCGGCGGGGGAGCCGGCGATCAGGATGCCGCCCAGGTCGGCCAGCCGGGCCTTCAATTTGGGGTCGGCGAGCCCGGCATTGGCTTCCTTGTTCAACCGATCGACGATCTCGACGGGCGTCTGCCGCGGCGCGCCGACGCCGTACCACGCGCTCGCCTCGTATCCCGGCACGACGTCGCCGACGGTCGGCAGGTCGGGCAGCGCCTCCGAGCGCGCCTCCGTGGTGACGGCCAGCGCGCGCAGCTTGCCGGTTCGGATGTACTCCATCGAAGCGGGCGAGGTGGCGAACAGGACCTGGACCTGTCCGGCCAGCAGGTCGGCCAGCGCCGGCGCCTGTCCGCGATAGGGCACGTGAACCATGCTGATGCCGGTCATCAGGCTGAACAACTCGCCGGCGAGATGGGCCGCGCTGCCGTTGCCCGCCGAGGCCATGTTGATCTTTCCCGGATTGGCCTTGGCGTAGGCGATGAACTCGGCAACGGTCTTCGCCGGAAACGACGGATGGACCACCATCACGTTCGGCACGGTCATGATGCCGGCGACCGGTGCGATGTCGCGGATGAAGTTGAAGGGCAGCGTTTCGTAAAGGGTGGCGTTGATCGCGTTGGGCTGGCCGACGAGCAGCAGCGTGTAGCCGTCGGGTGCGGCGTGCACGACCGCCTCGGCCGCCATGTTGGTGGCCGCGCCGGGCCGGTTCTCGATCAGGAAAGGCTGACCCAGCCGTTCGGAGAACCATTGCCCCATCAGGCGCGCGACGATGTCGTTGCCGCCGCCCGGCGCGTAGCCCACGAGAAAGCGCACGGGACGGGACGGGCCAGGCTTGCGCACGGGCCATTTCCAGCGGGAAAGGCAACACGGCAGCGCCCGCCGCAAGACGCTGGAACTGACGGCGGGAAAGCTTCATCTCGTTCCTCTTGAAGGCCGACGGTATCGACTCTGGCATTCGCCACCGGGCTGGACAAGCACGACCCGTGTTCGCGATAAGGGCCGGGAGGTGAGCAGACTTTGAGCGCCACGACCACATCGCTGATCATTTGCGTCCTGCTGATCGGCGGCGCGCTCTCGGGCGTGCTGCTCCGCCGCCTGCTGCCCGACCGCCATCTCGACGCCCATTCGAAGGACATCGTCCGGCTGGGCTGCGGCCTGATCGCCACCATCACCGGCCTGGTCCTCGGCCTGCTGATCAATTCGGGCAAGAACAGCTTCGACGCCCAGCACGACGACATCAGGCAATTGACGGCCAAGATCGAAATGCTCGATTTCCTGCTCGAGGAGTACGGCCCGCAGGCACGGGCGGCGCGCGAGGAATTGCGCAAGGCGATCCCCGACATGATCGACCGCATCTGGGACGAGGGGACGACGAAGCAGAACCAGCCGTTCGTGGCGACCGCCACGGGCCACGCCTCCTACAGGGCCATCGTGTCCCTCTCGCCGACGACCGAGATCGAGCGCACCATCCAGGGCCAGGCCGTGCAACTGGCCAATACGATCCTGCAGACGCGCTTGATCCTGCACGAGCAGTCGAGCACGCGCATGCCGCTACCCTTCCTGATCGTGCTGGTTTTCTGGCTCTACATATTGTTCGCGAGTTTCTGCCTGTTCTCGCCGCTCAACCCGACGGCGCTGGCCGCCACCGCGGTGATCGCGCTGTCGGCCTCGGCCGCGTTCTTCCTCATCCTCGAACTGTACCGGCCGTTCGGCGGCCTGATGCAGATCGACAGCGCGCCGCTCCGCCAGGCCCTGGCGCCGCTCGGATCCTAGGGCGGGCAACGATGGCCAACGCGGACCATCTCGAGTTGCTCCTGCAAGGGGTCGCTGTCTGGAATGCCTGGCGAGCGGCAAATTCCTCCGTTCGACCGGACCTCGGCGGGGCGGACCTCGACCTCGCCGAGCTCGAGGGCGCGGACCTCAGCAATGCCGACCTGAGCGGCGCGCAATTCGACTCGGCGAAGCTCCGCCGGGTGAAGCTCCAGGACGCGGACCTTCGGCAGGCGAATCTCTTCGGGGCGGACCTCACCGGCGCCTCGCTCCAGAGGGCCAATCTCAGGTTCGCCAATCTGCTCGACGTGAATTTCAAGGACGCCGATCTGACCGGTGCTTTCGTCTACGGCGCTTCGGTCTGGAAGCTTACGCTGGACAATACGATACAACGGAACCTGGTCATTACCGAGTTCGGCGAATCCGAGGTCACTGTCGACGATATTGAGGTTGCCCAGTTCGTCTACCTCCTGCTGAACAACAAGAAGATCCGCGGCGTCATCGACACCATCACCAGCAAAGTCGTGCTGATCCTCGGGCGCTTCACGCCGGAGCGCAAAGCGGTGCTCGACCGGTTGCGGGACGAATTGCGCGGGTCCGGACGCAACTACGTGCCCGTCGTGTTCGACTTCGACAAGCCACAAGGCCAGACCACCATCGAGACCGTCACGCTGCTCGCGCGTATGGCACGCTTCGTCATCGCCGATCTTTCCGACCCCAACAGCGTGCTTCAGGAACTGCAGGCAATCGTGCCCCCCAGCCCCAAGCTGGCCGTACAGACCATCATGACGAAGGCGCAGAAAAAGCCACCCATGTTGGACTACCTTCGAGAGCTACCCCTGGTTCTTGAAGACATATCTGTACGACGACCTGGCGCAGCTGATCGCCGACCTCGACGAACGGGTGATCCGCCCCGCGGAGGCCAAGGTCCTGGAGCTGCGCGGGCAGCCCTGAGTCGTCGACTTTTCAGCGTGCGGCCGCGCGCACCATATCGGCACACTTCTCGCCGATCATGATGGTGGGCGCGTTGGTGTTGCCGGCCACGATGGAGGGCATGATCGAGGCGTCGGCCACGCGCAGCGCGCCGATCCCGTTGACGCGGAGCTGCGGATCGACGACCGCATCCGGCTCGCGGCCCATGCGGCAGGTGCCCACCGGGTGCAGGTTCGAGACGCCGCGCGCGCGGATGTCGGCCCGCAGCTCGGCGTCGCCGGTGACCTGGGCGCCCGGCAGGATCTCCTCGACGACGAACGGCTGCAGCGCCGGCTGCCGGGCGATCTCGCGGCAGATCTTCATGCCGTGGATGATCGCCTCGTAATCATAGGAGCTCTTCAGGAAGTTGAAGCGGATCTCCGGCGCCGCCAGCGGGTTGGCCGATTTCAGCCGCACCGTGCCGCGGCCGTCGGGCCTGAGATGCACCGGGCTGAGGCCGAAGGCCGAGAAGGGCTGGGGCACGACGCCGTTGCGGTTCCTGTCCTTGATCGCCCAGGCGAACATGTTGATCTGCAGGTCCGGACGCTCGAGCCGCTTGTCGCTGCGGACCAGCGCGCCGACATAAAGGCCCATGCTGGCCAGCGGCCCGGTGCGGCCCAGCGCATACTGCGCGCCCGCCCAGATCCGGCGCGGCAGGCTGTTCACGAGGTCGTTCATCGTCACCGGCTGCGCGCAGCGATAGGCGACATAGGTGTTGAAGTGATCGTGCAGGTGCGTGCCGACGCCCGGCATGTCCTTGATCACCGGGATGCCGTGCTGCTGCAGATGCGCGGCCGGACCGAGGCCGGAGAGCATCAGGAGCTGCGGCGAGCCGTAGACGCCGCCCGAGACGATGACCTCGCGCGTCGCCCGCGCCGTCACCAGGCCGGCCGGCGTCCGGTACTCGACGCCGGTGGCGCGACCATCCTCGATCAGCAGGCGCGTCGCGTGCGCGTTGGTGGCGATCTCCAGGTTCTTGCGGTGCCGCGCGTCCTTGAGATAGGCCCGCGCGCTCGACCAGCGCCGCGCCTTGCTGATGGTGGTCTGGTAGTAGCCGACGCCTTCCTGGGTGGCGCCGTTGAAGTCGGGATTGTCCGGGATGCCGGCCTGCATCGCGGCATCGTGCATCGCCTTGGCCAGGCTCGGCTGCCAGCGATGGTCGCTCACCTTCAGCGGGCCGCCGGTGCCGTGGAATTCGTTCGGCCCGCGCACGTTGTCCTCGGCCTTGCTTGAAGTAGGGCAGCACCGAATCGTAGTCCCAGCCCTCGCAGCCGCGCTGCCGCCATTCGTCGTAGTCGGCGGCGTTGCCGCGCATGTAGACCATGCCGTTGATCGAGCTGGTGCCGCCCAGCACCTTGCCGCGCGGCTGGTACATCACGCGGCCGTTGAGCTCGGGCTCCGGCTCGCTGTCGAACATCCAGTTGACCTTCGGATTGTTGAAGGTCTTGTGGTAGCCGAGCGGGATGTGGATCCACGGATAGGTGTCGCGCGGCCCGGCTTCGAGCAGAAGCACGCGGAAGCGGCCGTCCTCGCTCAGCCGGCCGGCGATGGCGCAGCCGGCGGAGCCGGCCCCGGTGACGATGAAATCGTACGAAGCCTCGCCTGGCACGTCCGCTCCTCCCATTGTTGTGCGGAGCGTAGAGCTATTCGAGCGGACGCGCGACGGGCCTGGTTCGACGAGCGAGAGGGAAGCGGTGGAGGGCTAGACCCTGCCGCGCCCGCGGACCAGGCGAACGACCAGCAGCAGGATGATCGCGCCCAGCGCCGAAAAGACGATGGCCGAAAGGATGCCGGATCCGAGGCTAATGCCCAGGCGCGGGAACAGCCACGAGGCTATGAACGCACCGACGATGCCGACGACAAGGTCGCCCAAAAGGCCGAAGCCCGCGCCGCGCACGACCTTGCCGGCCAGCCAGCCGGCGACGATGCCGACGAAGAGAATAACCAGGATGCTTTCGGTCGACATGTCCATGACATCGTCCTCCTCGTCGGCGTTCGGGAGAACGCCTTGCCGCCTGTCTCTACTCCAGTAACGCCGGGCGGGCCACCGTGAGGCTAGAGCGAGGGCCGCCGCAACGCGGCGGATTTGTAGCGCAGTCAGGCATCCTCGGTGACCGGCTTGGCGCTGCCGCAATGGCTGCACTGCGCGCTGGCCACGCGGCGCAATCCCCGGCAGCGCGGACAGACGCCGAGCGTGAATCTCGAGATGTCCAGCCGCGCGCGGCCCTTCGCCTCCGCCGGCGCGGCAAACCAGTTCTCCACGACATCAAGCCATCTGAAGCGCATCGCCGTCCCCGCGTTGCCGTCATTTGCTCGGAGACAGCGTCTCCGTACCGATGCCGTTGGTGCCGACGGTCGTCCATTGGCCTTTCAGCGTTCCATCCGGCTGAAGCTCGTAGACGGCGATGCCGGTCGCGTCGCCCAGCTGGTAGGAAGCGCCCAAGGCCTTGCCGGTGAGCAGGCAGGTGCCGGCGGAGCTGGAGCCGGTCTGCCAACTGATCGAGCAGGCCGTGCCGTTCCAGGTGATCTCCGCCGTGCCCTTGTAGGCCGTGCCGTCGGCGTTCGTGCCGGCGACCGAATAGGTGCCGTTGACGGTCTGGGCCGATGCCGTCGCGGCGAGGCCGATCGCCAGCAGGAGTCCGGAAACGAGGATGCGCATCGATCTCTCCCTGTCGCCTCTTCAAGTCGCCTCTTCAAGTCGCTCGTCGGTAGAAGGGCTGCCGCGCCTTCACCGGATCGAGCAGCGACCAGTCGCCCTGCTCGACGGCATGTCCCTTGGGGAAGGGCGGCCGCGGTTCCTGGCCGAGCGAGTGCATCACGCGGTCGTCGCGGTAGTAGCAGAGCAGGATCACCCGCGCGATCGCGGCCAGCGCCGGCCCGCCTTCGGCGCGGAAGCTGTTGGCGACCGCGAGGCGACGCTCGGCCGGGAGATCGGCGAACGAGCCGCCCGCCAGCGCCGCCAGCCGCGCCAGCGCCCGCCCGATGTCATCGCGGTCGCGGCCGAGGCTCTTCAGGATATCGGCGAAGATCGCCTCATCATCGGCGCCGGGCACGCCGTAGCGCGTGCTGGCCGGGATCATCGTGCCGGCGAAGGCGCTGAGCTCGCGGATTTCGGCGGCGGAGAGAGGAGGATGGTGGGCCATCGTGATCGCTCAATCGAACAAGGTTGCGGCAGACAAACGCTGCTTGATCGAATCGGCGATATAGAGCGCCAGCGCCTGGATGGTCGAGGTCGGATTCACCGCGCCCGCCGTCACCCAGATGCTGCCGTCGACGATGAACAGGTTCTTGACGTCGTGGCAGCGGCCCCATTCGTTGACCACGGAGCGCTCGGGATCGGTGCCCATGCGCGCGGTGCCGAGAAGATGCCAGCCGCCGTTCAGGATCGGCGCCTCGGTGCCGATGTTCTTCGCTCCCGCGGTGTCGAGGATCTTTTTCGCGTTGGCGATGCCGTGCTCCATCATCTTCCGGCTGTTGCTGCCGATCGTATAGTCGATCTTGGGGGCGGGGATGCCGCTCGAATCCTTCAGCACCGGGTCGAGGGTGACGCGGTTATGCTCCTCCGGCAGGTCCTCGATGATCGCCGACAGGCCGATGCGGTGGTTGAGGAGCTGGCGATAGACGCGGTGATGGTCCTCGCCCCATGGCAGGCGGCCGGCCATCGTGCTGGTGATGGCCTCCAGGATCGAGGCATAGCCGCGGCCGAACTGGAAGGTGTAGCCGCGCACGAAGTCGCGCCCGGGGTCGGTTTCGTAGAATTCCTGGCTCCACAGGCAGAGCGGCGGGCCGTGGTTGCCGTCGAGCGGCTCGTCGACATAGCCGAAGACGTTGGCATAGGGATGGAACATCAGGTTCTTGCCGACGAGGCCGCTCGAATTGGCGAGGCCGTTGGGGAAGCGCCCGGAGGGCGAGGCCAGCAGCAGGCGGGGCGTGCCGACGCCGTTGCAGGCCACGATCACCAGCTCGGCCGGCTGGAAGTGCTCGACGCCCTCGGCATCGTAGTAGACCGCGCCCGACGCCATGCCGTGCTCGTCGGTCGTGATCTCGCGCACCCGGGCGCGCGTGCGCAGCTCGACGCCGGCGCGGATGGCGTGCGGCCAGTAGGTGATGTCGGTGCTGGCCTTGGCGCCCTGGGCGCAGCCCGGCGTGCAATGGCCGAGATTGATGCAGCGGCCGCGGCCCTCGTAGTCGGTCGTGGCGATCGTGCTGTCGGACGGCCACCAGTGCCAGCCGAGCTGGTTCATCGCCTTGCCGAAGCGCGCACCCGACTTGCCGAGCGGCAGCGGCGGCATCGGCGGATGGTGCAGCGGATAGGCGGGATCGCCCGCCAGGCCGGAGACGCCCATCATGCGGTCGTTCTCGGCGAAGAACGGTTCCAGCGTTTGGTAGTCGACCGGCCAGTCCTCGGCCACGCCGTCGAGCGTGCGCACCTTGAAGTCGGACGGCTTCAGGCGCGGATAGTGCGCCGTGTACATGATGGTGCTGCCGCCGACGCCGTTGAAGTTCACCACCTTGATCGGCGAGTTGGCATCGTTGATCGGATAGTCGGTCTCGCGCGCGCGGCGGTTGGGGTTGATGGCGAAGTCGCTGAACAGCCGCGCCTCCCAGTCCCGCCCGTTGCTCGGATAGTCGGTCGGCTTCACCCAGTCGCCCTGCTCGAGGCAGAGGATGCGCATCTTGGTGTCCGCGAGGCTCCAGGCCACCGCGGCGCCCGACGCCCCCGACCCGATAATCAGGACGTCGACTTTGTCATGCATCGGTTCTCGTTCCTCCCGATGCGGAACCTAAGCAAAACATCGCACTGCAGCAAACCTTGGCGCCGCCTGTTATGCCCCGGCGCATATTGAACGGCGCCAGGACGGGGCATAGCCTGATCGCTCGGCAGTGGACGCTCGACAGAGATGATAAATCCACGCGTCTCCTGCGCGACCAAGGAGAGGAGACACCCATGAGACGGCAAGAAACAGCTTTGGCGAAAGTGTGCCTGGTCGGCGCGGTCGCGGCCCTGTTCGGCTGGGGTTCGCTCGCGGCACAGGCTCAGGCGCTCAAGAAATACGATTCCAACAATCAGGCTTTCTGGTCCCATCCGCCCGATGACTGGTTCCTTGGCGACGAGACCCAGGCGCAGAAGGGGCAGGTGCCGAACCCGGGCCAGCCGCTGCCGACGCCGGCCGCGGACCTCGAGAAGATTCTCGCCAACATCAAGCTGCCGCCGGGCTTCAAGATCGCCGTGTGGGCGAGCGGCGTTCCCCAGGCCCGGCAGATGGCGATGGGCGACAAGGGCACGCTCTTCGTCGGCACGTTCGACAAGGGCACGGTTCATGCCATCACCGAGGTCGACGGCAAGAAGGTCGTGAAGCCCTTCATCACCGGGCTGCGCATGCCGACGGGCGTCGCCTTCATGAACGGCGCGCTCTACGTCATCGACATCGACAAGCTCTACAAATACGAAAATCCCGAAGCCAACCTCGACAAGGCGCCGGCCGGCAAGGTGGTCTACGACGACATGCCGCCCTATGTGCCGCACGGCTGGAAGTACCTGATCCCCGACGGCAAGGGCTGGCTCTACGTTCCCTTCGGGCCGCCGTGCAACGTCTGCCTGCCGCCGACCAGCCTGTCGCAGTATCGGCGCGTCAACCCGGCCAACGGCACCGCCGAGCTGGTGGCGATCGGAATCCGCAACAGCGTCGGCGGCGCGATCGATCCCCGCACCGGCGATCTGTGGTTCAGTGAAAACGCCCGCGACTGGCTGGGCGACGACATGCCGAGCGACAAGCTCAACCATGTCACCAAGCTGGGCGAGCATTTCGGCTATCCCTACTGCCACCAGGGCGACATCGTCGACCCGGTGTTCGGCATGGGACACAAATGCTCCGAATTCACGCCGCCGGTCGTCAAGCTCGGCCCGCATATCGCGCCGCTCGGCATGAAGTTCTATACCGGCAACATGTTCCCGGCCGAGTACAAGAACGGCATCTTCATCGCCGAGCATGGTTCGTGGAACAGGAACAAGAAGATCGGCTACCGGATCGTCTTCATCTCGGTCGACCCGGACGGCAAGAACCCCAAGGAAACCGTCTTCGCGGGCTCATGGCTCGACGACCAGAAGATCCTCGGCCGCCCGGACGATATCCTGCAGGCACCCGACGGCTCCCTGCTGGTCGCCGACGACCAGGCGGGCGCCATCTACCGGATCAGCTACGCGAAGTAGCCGCTCTGTTTCCCGCCCGCAGCAACCCTGCGGGCGGGATTCTCGTTTCCATGGCTTGTTGAGCGCGATGTCCGCGAAATCGCTTCTTATTGTCCGGATCCTGTCCGTGATCGCCGGCGTGGCCCTGGCGTCGGCCGCGGCGGCTCAAACCGCGCCGGCGGTAAAAGCGCCGGCAGTGGCCCAGACCTGCATCGCCTGTCACGGCATCAAAGGGATCTCGACCACCAAGAACACGCCGTCGCTGGCCGGCCAGCCGGATATCTTCACCCAGTACCAGCTTGTCTTCATGCGCGACGGCGCCCGCGACGCCGGTGTCATGAAGCCTTTCGTCAAGAACCTGACCGACGACAACATCCGCGATCTCGGCGCCTACTACGCCGCCCTGCCGCCGCCGCCCGCGCTCACGACCAAAAGCGAGATCGCCGTTGATACGGAAAGGGTCACGGCACTCCTGACGGCACGCCATTGCGACAGCTGTCACAAGGCCGACTTCTCCGGCCAGGGCGAGAGCGCACGGCTGGCCGGGCAACGATCGGACTATATGGTGAAGGCCTTGCACGATTATCGCACGGCGGCCCGGCGCGGCCGCGGCATGGCCGCCATGACGGAGATTGCGATCACCCTTCACGAAGAAGACATCGAAATGATCGCGGCGTATCTGGCGCGCAAGCCTTGACACGTTCTTTGAATTCCACCCATCATTGCTCTTCCACGAAGGAGAAAGCCCATGGCTTGGAAGACCCCGCGTATCGTCGAGATCGCCGTCGGCATGGAAATCAACTCCTACGCCTGCGCCGACCTGCCCAAGTAGGCTCTGCGGCCCAAAAGCCGCGGGATAGAGGAGGACGGCCGCCATGAGGGCCGTCGTCCTGGGGGCTGCCGCCGGAGGCGGGTTCCCCCAGTGGAATTCAAATGCAGAAGCCTGCCGCCGGGCGCGTGCCGGCGAGGCGGGCGTGGCGCCGCGAAGCCAGGCGTCTCTCGCCGTGAGCGGCGACGGGCAACGTTGGTTCCTGATCAACGCTTCCCCCGATCTTCGCCAGCAGATCGATGCACGCCGGATCCTTCACCCGAAACGGGACCTGCGATCCTCGCCGATCGAAGGCGTCATCCTCACCGGCACCGATGTCGATGCGATCGCCGGGCTGTTGCATCTGCGCGAACGCCAGCCTTTCACGGTCTACGCCAGCCAGCGCGTGCTCGATGTGCTGAAGGCCAACCCGATCTTCGGCGTGCTGGCCGAGGATTGCGTGCGCCGGCAGGCGGTGCCGCTCGGCCAGCCGTTCGAACCTCACCATGTCGATGGCAGCGGCAGCGGGTTCGACGTCGAATTGTTCGACGTTCCGGGCAAGGTCGCGCTCTACCTCGAGACGGGGGATTCGCCCGCCGAACTGTCGGGCAAGCCGGGCGACACGGTCGGCGTCGAATTGCGCTCGGGCGGACACCGGCTTCTCTACGTTCCGGGTTGCGCGCAAATGACCGCCGCCTTGAAGCAGCGGCTGGCCGGTGCGTCGGTCGTGCTGTTCGACGGCACGCTGTGGCAGGACGACGAGATGATCCGCCGCGGTCTCGGCCCCAAGACGGGACAGCGCATGGGCCATATGAGCGTGAGCGGCCCCGACGGCACCCTCGCGGCGTTCCGCGACATTCCCGTGAAGCGCAAGATTTTCGTTCACATCAACAATTCCAATCCGATCCTGATCGATGACTCGATCGAGCGGGCCGGCGTCGTCAAGGAGGGCTGGGAAGTGGCCTACGATGGCATGGAGGTCAGTCCATGAGTGATCGGCCGTTGACGCCGGACGAGCTCGAAGCCGAGCTGCGCGCCATCGGCGCGGTGCGCTACCATCATCTTCATCCGTTCCACGGGCTGCTGCACGGCGGCAAGCTCACGCGCCAGCAGGTCCAGGCGTGGGCGCTCAACCGCTACTATTATCAGGCGATGATCCCGATCAAGGACGCCCATGCCCTGTCCAAGATGCCGACGTCGGATCTGCGGCGGGAATGGCGTCGCCGCATCATCGACCATGACGGCGATGGCCCCGGCAAGGGCGGCATCGAACGCTGGTTGAAGCTCGCCGAAGGCGTCGGCCTCGATCGCGCCTATGTGCAGTCGACCAAAGGCATCCTGCCGGGCACGCGTTTCGCCGTCGAAGCCTATGTCAATTTCGTGCGCGACCGGCCGCTCCTCGAAGGCATCGCCTCGTCGCTCACTGAAATGTTCTCGCCCGACATCATCGCCGATCGGGTGCGCGGCATGCTGGCGGGATATTCGTTCATCACCGAGGAAACCCTGGCCTATTTCACCCCGCGCCTGACGCAGGCCCCGCAGGATGTCGATTTCGCGCTGGGCTATGTCAAAGTCCACGCGCGAACCCGCGCCGAGCAGGAAGCCGTCCTGGCTGCGCTCCGTTTCAAATGCGACGTGCTGTGGACGCAGCTCGACGCGCTCTATCTGGCCTATGTCGAGCCGGGGATGATCCCGCCCGGCGCCTTCGTGCCGGAGTGAGCCATGGCGCCCTCGAAAGACCGCCTCGTCGTCTCTGATGCCAGCGTGCTGCGCCTCGCGCCGCACATCGTCTTTCGCTTCGACGAGGTCCGGCAGCGCTGGACCATGCTGGCGCCCGAAAGGCTCCTGTTGCCGGACGAGCAGGCGGTTGAGATACTGCAGCTCGTCGACGGCAAGGCGAGTGCCGGCGCCATCATCGACGCTCTCGCGGGTCGCTACACGCAAGCGCCGCGCGAGCTTATCGCCCGCGACGTCACCGACATGCTGCAGGACCTCGCCGACAAAGGGTGTCTGACCAGTGACCCGTCCGACTGACCCGCCCCTGGCGCTGCTCGCGGAGCTCACGCATCGCTGTCCGCTGCGCTGCCCCTATTGCTCCAACCCGGTGGCGCTCGAGCGGGCGGCCGACGAATTGACGGGAGAGGAATGGTGCCGCGTGCTGCGCGAAGCGGCGGCGCTGGGCGTGCTGCAAGTGCATTTCTCCGGCGGCGAGCCGATGGCGCGGCGCGATCTGCTGTCGCTGATCGCCGCCGCGAGCGAGCATGGTCTCTACAGCAATCTCATCACCTCCGGCACCTTGGGCGGCGAACGCGAGATCGCAGCCTTTGCCGCCGCCGGGCTGAAACATGTCCAGCTCAGCTTCCAGGATTTCGCTCCCGCGAATAACGACCGCATCGCCGGCCTGGCCGGTGCGCATGGCAAGAAGACCGGCTTTGCCGCGGCCGTTCGGTCGGCCGGCCTGCCGCTCACCGTGAACATGGTGGTTCATCGCCAGAACCTGGGCGGCGTGCCCGAAATGATCGACATGGCGCTGGCGCTGGGGGCCCGGCGACTCGAGATCGCCCATGTCCAGTACTACGCCTGGGCGCTCGCCAATCGCGATGCGTTTCTGCCGAGCCGCCGGCAGCTCGACGAGGCGACGCGCATCGTCGAGGCCGCGCGCGAAAAGCTGAAGGGCGTCCTGGCCATCGACTATGTCGTGCCCGACTATTACGGCGTGCGGCCGAAATCCTGCATGAACGGCTGGGGCCGTCAGTTCCTGAACGTCACGCCGTCCGGAAAAGCCGTGCCCTGCCATGCCGCCGAGAGCCTGCCGGGCATCGCCTTTCCCTCGGTGCGGGACGGCAATCTCGCCGACATCTGGTACCGCTCGGACGCCTTCAATCGATATCGTGGCACCGACTGGATGCCCGAACCCTGCCGCAGCTGCGATCGGCGCGAGATCGACTGGGGCGGCTGTCGCTGCCAGGCCTTCCTGCTGGCCGGCGATGCGGGCCGCGCCGATCCGGTCTGTGCGCTGTCACCCGATCACGGCGTGGTCGAGGCCGCGCTGCAACAGGCGGAGAATGCGCCGCCTGCCTTCGTCTACCGCCATTTCAGTTGAGGAATCGGACAGGCCATCCGTTCATCGCTTCGTGGTCTGGACCTTGCGCAAGACCAGATCACCGGACAGATGCTTGTCGGCCTGCATCAGGTCGTCGCCCGCAATGGCGAGCGGCTCGCCCAATTGGAAAAGAGTCTGGTGGTCGAGCACCAGGCTGGCCGTGAGCGAGAGCTTGCGGCCTTGCATCGGCGTGTCCTGGGGCAGGCGTAGAGCGAACGGTATCGGCACCGCCCAGCCGCTGCGCACGACCTGCTCGGCCAGGATCGCGTCCGGCGACGATCCGGCACTGTCGCGAAGCTGCACGCGCAGCTCCGCGCCATGCGGCAGCGCCATCTTCTCGGCGTAGGTCACTGAACCTGTCAGCAATCTCGCAGGCCCCAAAACATCACGCATGCCGGGCAACAGCTTGTGGGCATGGAACATCAGCGCCTGGCCCTTGCCGTCGAGCATGCACGTGAACCGGATGGGGACCTGCGATCCGTTGCGGCGGCGCATCCAGCCGGTGCCGGTCACCGCCGTGGTGGCCTTCTGCGAGCCGACTTGCTCGTCGATCTCCTCGACGGCCACCCAAGGCATCCCGTCCAGCATGATGACGCCGAAGGCCGAATCCGCTTGCCGCGCATCGAGGCCGGCTCTTCCGGCGCAGCGCGAAATCACCGTCGTGGAGATACCGCCGGGTTCCTGCGCCATCGCCGGCGCCGCGAGAAAGACGGCCAAAATCGCTGCAAGGATGACGCGCATGGTAGTTCCCCAAGTGCCTACGGCGAACACTCTACTGGGTACGACGCGGCGATACATCCCTGTGTAATCCCCCGTGGATGGACAGAATTGCCTGCCGCCGGTACGACAGGTGGATCCGATGCGCGGCGGGGGCGGCGATGATCGACACCGAGAACGGCAGGGCGCAGACACTGCGCATTGCCATCGACCTCATCATCCAACTCACGCTGCTGGCCGGCATCGTCTACGGCAGCCTGCTGCTCCTCAGGCCCATCGCCGGGATGCTGCTGTGGTCCGCGATCCTGGCGGTCGCAGCCTACCCCTTGTTCGCGCTGCTGCACGAGCGCCTGCGGATGTACAACGCCCTGGCTGCTTCCGTGCTGTCGCTCCTCATGCTGGTGCTGCTGTTCGTCCCCGTCGCGGTACTGGGGGGGTCGATCGTGGACACGATCGATCAGTACGCCCGGCATCTGCTGGCAGGCGGGGCGCTGCTGCCGCCGCCGCCCGATGCCCTGCGTGACTTGCCGCTGATCGGTGAGCGGTTCTACGATTTCTGGCTCGACGCCTCGAAGAACGTGCATACGTTGCTGTCGGCCCATGTCGGGCAGATCGCGTCGGTCGGTCGGTGGATGGCCGGCATCGCCGCCGGCATGGCGCTCGAATTGCTGCAGTTCGCCGCCGCGATCGTGGTTGCCGGCGTCGTGCTTGCCTACGCCCGGCGCCTGGCGAAAACCGCGCGTCGACTCGCCGAAAGGATCGCCGGACCGCGCGGCGGCCATTTCCTCGAGATCGCCGTCTCCACCATCCGCAACGTGGCGAACGGCGTGATCGGCATCGCCCTGCTGCAAGCCGCCTTGCTGGGTCTCGGCATGCTGGTGGCGGGCATTCCCTTCGCCGGCGCCATCACATTCGTGGCCCTGGTTCTGGCGATCGTGCAGATCGGTCCGAACCCGGTGATGATTCCAGTCATCATCTGGGCCTGGAGCTCACTTCCGGTGACGGTGGCCGCCATCTACACGGCGTACACCGTGCCGCTGCTCCTGCTCGACAACGTGCTGCGGCCGATGGTCATGGCGCGCGGCTTGCAGACGCCGATGGTGGTCGTCGTCGCCGGCGTGGTTTGTGGCACGCTTGCCGGCGGGCTGATCGGCCTGTTCGTCGGGCCGATCGTTCTGGCGGTCTTTTACGACCTCGTCAGGGCGTGGCTCGAAGCAGGTGAGACGGCGGTCGAAGAGCGTAGCGGGGAGTGAGCGATGTGGTTCGTGTTCGAGGCCGAGTACGCGATCGAAAACGGGCGGGCCAACTGGAACAGGCCTGTTCCCGAGACCATGGCGTGGCACGGCCCCTACGAGACCGGCGCCGAGGCTGACGCCGTCGCGCGTGCCCGCATGTGGGCGAAGATCGATATCTACGCGCACAAGGCGCGCGTGGTCGATCTTACGGACAGCAACTGACCCAAGCGCGCTTTCTCGACAGGTCGGCGAAAATGGTGCCATCCTCGGAACACCCGTTCCGGAGGAGCCCTCATGCGCCGCTTCCATATTGCCCTGGCCGTCGCCGATCTCGACGCCTCGATCGCAGACTACAGCCGGCGGCTCGGCACGCGACCGACCGCGGTCGTGCCGCGCAAGTACGCGCTGTTCCGCACCGATCAGCTCAACTTCTCGATCAACCAGTTGCCCGAGCGCGCCGGGCAGTTGCGCCATCTGGGCTTCGAGGATGACGACGCGCGCGGGTTTTCGTCGACCCACGACGTCAACGGCATCGAATGGGAGCTGTTCTCGCCGGCCGACCAGGACGCCAAGATTCCCGAAGTCTACGGCGCCGAAGTCGTCCGTTAGACCTTGAGCGCCTGGAGATAGGCTTCGGCGCCGGCCCGGTCTGCCGCCGTGCCGGCGAAGCCGATATAGCCGTCGGGGCGCACCAGACGGAGGTCGCTGCCGTCGGTCGTGGCCGACGCCTGCACCAGTTGCGGAAATTTCGCCGCCAGTCCCGAGACGACATCGGCCGGACCGATGGCGGTGAAGCGGGCCTTGCCGGGATCGGCCGGCAGGCGCGTCGGCCAGCGTTCGCCGGCCTTCGTTCCGCTTGGCCGATGCGCGCCCTCGACCGTCAGGGGACTCTTGGGATAGCCGATATCGAGCTCGGCCAGCAGGTTGGCGACACGGTGCCCGAGTTGCGGAAAGCACAGCGCGAATTTCACCACGGTGTTGCGCAGGTCCTGCAAGATCGGGTTGCGCACGATGGCCGCGTCCGTGAGACGGCTGGCGTTGCGCAACACCATGTCGCCAACGGCGCTGCGTTCGATGGAATAGCTGTCGAGCAGCGACGGCTTGCAGACGCCGCCGATCACCAGGCTGAGCTTCCAGGCGAGGTTGAAAGCGTCCTGCATGCCGGTGTTCATGCCCTGGCCGCCGGCCGGGCTGTGGATATGCGCGGCATCGCCGGCCAGGAAGGCGCGGCCGCGGCCATACTGCGAGACCTTGCGCTCGTTGATGCGGAAAGCGGCCAGCCAGTAGGCGTCCTTGATGATGATGCCTTCCGTGCTGCGCAGCGTGATCAGCGACTGGATCTCCGCGAGGGTCGGGTCGGCGTGGTGGCCGGTCTCCTTGGCCGGTCCGAGGTCGGCGATGACCCGCCATCGCCCTTCGGTGATGGGGAAGAAGGCCAGGATGCCGTCCTTGTGCCAGAAGATGTGCAGCTGGTCCTGCGGCTCGAGCCCCGTGATGTGGCCATCGGCCAGATACCAGTCGCTGGGCTGCGTCGTGCCGTCGAAGGTGAAGCCGAGCCCGTGGCGCACGACGGAATGCGCGCCGTCGCAGCCGATCAGCCAGTCCACCGTCAGCGTTTCGCTCTCGCCGCTCGCCTTGTGCAACACGGCTTCGACCTGCCTGCCCTGATCCTTGAAGCTCGCCAGCGCGACGGTGCGTTCGACCTTGACGCCTTTCTTCTCGAGTTGCTCCTCCAGCACGCGTTCAGTGTCGCTCTGGGGGATCATCAGCGCGTAGGGGTAGGCGCCCTCGATGCCGTCGAGGCTGACGCGCGCGATGACGTCCTTGCCGTTGGACATCTGCGCGCCGTGCGCCTTCATGCCGGCCGCCAGGAACGGATCGACGTACCCGCCATGGTCGAACAGCTCCAGGGTGCGGGTCCACAGTACGAGGGCTTTCGACTTGTCGGTTCTTGCCGCAGCCGGATCGACGATGCGGACCGATATGCCCTGGCGGGCGAGCTCGTTCGCCATCGTCAATCCGACCGGACCTGCCCCTGCAATGAGAACGCTCACATTCCCAGCCATTTGATGACCCCTCCTCGTGATCCTACAACGCCTTCACCGCCTGCAGCACCTCCTCGACATGGCCGGGCACCTTCACCTTGTGCCAGATCTTCGCAACGGTGCCCGTCTTGTCGATCAGGAAGGTGGCGCGCTCGATGCCCATGTACTTGCGGCCGTAGAGGCTCTTCTGCACCCAGGTGCCGTACTTCTCGCAGATCTTGCCGTCCTCGTCGGACACCAGCGGGAAGGTGAGGCTGTACTTCTTCTTGAACTTGTCGTGCTTCTCGACGCTGTCCTTGGAGACGCCGATCACCTGCGCCTTCACCTTGGAGAAGTCGGGCAGGGAATCGCGAAAGCCGCAGGCCTCGGCGGTGCAGCCCGACGTGTCGTCCTTGGGATAGAAGTAGAGCACCACCGGCTTGCCGCGCAGGTCCGACAGTTTCAGCTTCTTGCCGCCGTCGGTGGCGGCGCTGAAGTCCGGCGCTTTCTTTCCTTCTTCGACACTCATGAGTCGCTCCCTTTGTCCTCGCCTCGGGGTTTCCAGCCGGCGGCGCGCGCCGGCTCTTCGACGATGCGGCGGTATATAGCACGCACGGCCGTGGTCTCCGCGTCGATGCGCGCCCGCAGTTCGGCCAGGTCGTCCGCGCCCTCGGTGGCGGCGATCAGGCGTTGCTGGCCCTCCGGAGCCTTGCTCTCGTCGAACGCCGCTTCATCGCCGTTCAGGGTGAGCCGCAACATGCTCTGCACGTCCGACAGCAGCGTCCGCGCGCCGCGCAGCCGATCGGCGTCGCTCTGTGCCAAGAGGCCGGCCGCCGCCAGGCGGCGCAGCATTTCCGCGGGATGCGGATCGAGCAGGTCGGGCTGCTCCGCGGCATGGCGCAGCGCCAGGTACTGCGCCACGAAGTCGATATCGAACAGGCCGCCGGGCAGGTGCTTGAAGTCCCAGGCGCTTTTCGCCGGCATGTGACGGGCGATGCGGTCGCGCATGTCGGCCACGTCGCGCACCAGGGCAGCGGGATCGCGCGGCCGGCAGAGCGTCGTCCTGACGATGCCGGCCAGCCGCTCGGCCAGGCCCTGCGGTCCATGGATCACGCGCGCGCGCGTGAGCGCCATCTGCTCCCACGTCCAGGCCGATTGCGCATGGTAGCTCTCGAAGCCCTGGAGCGAATTGGCCAGTGGCCCGGCGCGGCCGGAGGGACGCAATCGCATATCGACTTCGTAGAGCCCACCCTCGTTGGTGTGGGCCGTGAGCGCCGTCACGATCTTGGCGCTGAGCCGCGTGTAGTACTGGGTCACCGGCAGCGGCTGCGGACCGTCCGAAGTCTCGAGGCCGGGCGGAATGTCGTAGACGAAGATCAGGTCGAGGTCGGACGTGGCCGACATCTCCCGACTGCCGAGCTTGCCCATGCCCAGCACGGCCAGGCGCTGGTTGCGAAAACCGCCATGCATCTCGGCGAAGCGCTGCTCGACCCGGTCGCACAGCGCGGAAATGGTGGCGCAGGCAATGTCGGAGTAGGCGAGGCCGGCCTCGGCCGGCCGCACGATCGCCTTGAGCTGCTGGACGCCCACCTGGAAGCGCCGGTCGTTGGCCCAGCGTCGCGCCAGGTCGAGAATGTCCTGCTCATGGTCGACCGCCGCCAGGTTGGCCGCGAGATCCGCCGCCATTTCCGGCACCTCGGGCAGCGGGCGGTAGAAAGCCGGCGACAGCACTGAATCGAGCAATTGGGTACGACGCGCGAGATGGGCGGCGAGCCCCGGCGCGCTGCCCATGATGGCCGCGACCAGCTCGAGCAGCGCCGGATTCGCCTTGAACAGCGAGAAGAGCTGGATGCCGGCCGGCAGGTTGCCGAGGAAGAGGTCGAAGTTCAGCAGCGCCTGGTCGGGCGCGGCGGTCGAGCCCAGCGCCTGCAGGAGGCCGGGCATCAGCTCGGTCAAAAGCTCGCGCGCGCGTGCCGTCGCGGTGGCGCGGAAGCGGCCGTGGTGCCAGCGCCGCACGATGCCGGCGGCGGCCGAGACATCGCGGAAGCCCAGCGCCCGCAAGGTCTCGAGCGTGCCCGGATCGTCGTCGGTGCCGGTGAAGACCAGATTGCCGCCCGGTCCGGCCAGGCTGGGCGCCTCCTCGAACAGCCGGGCGTAGTGACCTTCCACGCAACGCAGGCGGTCGAGCAGGTCCTTCTGGAACGACGGCGAATCGGCATAGCCCAGGAAGGTGGCGATCGCCGCCACGCCCGCTTCGTCGTTGGGCAGGCTGTGGGTCTGATGGTCATGGACCATCTGCAGACGGTGCTCGACCCGGCGCAGGAAGCCGTAGGCCTCGATCAGCTCGTCGGCCGCCGCCGGCGCGACATGACCCGCAGCCGCCAGTGCGCGCAGCGTCTCGCAGGTGGCGCGCAGCCTGAGCGAGGGATTGCGGCCGCCGAAGATGAGCTGCTGGGTCTGGGCGAAGAACTCGATCTCGCGGATGCCGCCGCGCCCCAGCTTGACGTTGTGGCCCAGCACCTTGACCTCGCCGCCGCCGCGATGGGCGTCGATCTGGCGCTTGATCGAATGGATGTCGTGGATGGCGGCGAAATCGAGATGCTTGCGCCAGATGTAGGGCGTGAGGTCGGCCAGGAAGGCCGCGCCGACGCCGCGGTTGCCGGCCACCGGGTGCGCCTTGATCATGGCGGCGCGCTCCCAGTTCTGCCCGACGCTCTCGTAATAGAGCTCGGCCGCCTGGACCGACATGGCAAGCGGTGTCGAGCCCGGGTCGGGACGCAGCCTCAAGTCGGTGCGGAAGATGTAGCCGTCGGCCGAGGTCTCCGACATGAGCTGCACCAGCATGCGCGCGCCGCGCACGAAATGCCGCGACAGTTGCTCGTTGTTGCTGAGCGCCGGCGCGTCGCGATCGTAGAGCAGGATGAGGTCGATATCGCTCGAGTAGTTGAGCTCGCCGGCGCCGAGCTTGCCCATGCCCAGCACCGTGAGGGCCGCCGCCTCGGGATCGCCGCCGAGAGCGAGCTGCCCGTCGCGCGCAAGCTGCAGCAGGATCGAGTCGGTGAGGGCGCCCAGGCATCCCTCGGCGAAGGCGCTGAGCGCGCCGGTCACTTTGTCGAGAGGCCAGACCGCGGCGATGTCGGCGACGGCGACATTCAACGCCAGTCGGCGCTTGAGCTGGCGCAGGCTCGTCGCCACCGCGGCGGGCAGCGCGCCCGCACGCGCAGCGTCGCGCACGGCCGCGAGCTCGGTCGCGAGATCGGAGCCAATGGAATCGGGGCCGCGACGCCACAGATCGGTCATAAAAACCGGGTTTTGTAAGGCCGTTTCGGTCAAATACGGGCTGTTGCCGAACAGGGCATCGAGCAGCGCCACTTCAGCAGGATCGTCGGGCCGCGCCGCCTTCTCGCTCCAGCGTGTCCACGCCACGTCCCGCCGCTCTGGGTCGTGCGGTCGCGGCAGGCGAGCGGTCGAAAGCCAAGACATGCGGTGCGCCGGTCGGGTAAGTTGTTTCATCTGTCGGCACGCTCGCCCAAGCGTGTCGCCATCGTCAAGAAGTTGAAAGTATCGGCTTTGGTCAAGCGAACTTATCGGGTGTGCGCACGTGTAGTGGCCGGTGTCTGCCTCGCCTTGGCCGTGGTCATTGTGGTGGCCGGGATTCGCCTGATGGCCGGCCCGATCGACCTCGATTTCCTGAAGGCGCGGATCGCCGGGATGGCCGACGTGCCGGGCAACGACATCATCCCCGATGCCGACCGCATTTTCGTGGAATGGGGCGGCCTCAGCCAGCCGATGCGGCTGGTCTTCACCGGATTGCGCTTCACCAACGGCCAGAACCAGGTGATCGCCACGGCGCCCCAGGCCTCGCTCACCTTCGATCCGCGCAGCGTCTTCCAGGGCAAGTTGCTGCCGACCTCGATCACCATCGAGCGGCCGACCATCGAGGCCGAGATCGATCGCGAGGGCGGCATGTTGCGCCGCATCTTCTCGGATTCGAGCTCGGCGTCGCAGGGCGAGACGGTGATGATCCTGGTCGAGCAGCTCCTGGCCGAGCCCAACTACGAATCGCTGATCGGCCAGCTCGATACGGTCAAGATCGAGCAGGCGAAGCTCACGCTGCGTGACGTCAAGACGGGCATCACCTGGGTCGCGCCGGCAGCGCGCGGCGAGCTCAGGCGCGACGCAACGGGCGTCCTCCTTTCGGCCGATGCGCGTTTCTCGAGCGGCGTCGATCCGATCGACGTCTCCCTGACCGGGGCCTATGCGCGCGACCGCAGCCGTTTCTCGATCGACGCCAAGGTCGACGGCATCAAGCCTTCGATGTTCGCCGATCTGTCGCCCGATGCCGTAATGCTGCGCGGCCTCGACATCGCGCTATCGGGCCACCTGCACGTCGATGGCGACGGCAAGGGCGACGTGCAAATGGTGGCAATGGATGTCACCGGCGGCAACGGCCGGGTGACGCTGCCGGGCGTGTTGCCGGCGTCGCACCAGGTCAAGTCGGTGAACGCCCGCGTTACGGTGGATGCGGCGACGCATACCACGAAGATCGAGCGTATCGACGTCGATTTCGGCGCCGCCAAGGTGCTGGTCACCGGCACCGGGACGAAGACGCCGGAGGGCCAGGTGCTGACCGGCCGCGCCGAGGTGCAGCACATTCCCGTCGATCACTTGGGCGACTACTGGCCGCTCGCTTTCGCGACGGGCGGCCGGCAATGGGCGCTCGCCAATCTCAGCAATGGCGCGATCGACGTCGCCGCCGAGTTCGCGCTGAGCGCGCCGGGCGACGACCTCGCGCAGATCAAGGTCGATCGCCTGGTCGGCCTGATCGACTATCGCGGCATGACGGTGCGCTACATGCCGCACATGCCCGAATTGCAAGGCGTGTCGGGCAAGGCGCGCTACGAGGGCGGCACGCTGCACTTCGATGTGGCGAGCGGCACCACCGTCGGATTGCGCACGTCAGGCGCCACGATCGACCTGACCGGGCTGGACGGCCCGGCGCCGCAATATGCCAGCCTCCACCTGCCGATCGCCGGATCGGCGCCGGATATCATTCGCTTCCTGGCCCGGCCCAAGCTCGGGCTGTCGCGTGACATGCTCTACGACTACAGACGGGTCGGCGGCGAGGCCACGATCGACCTGTCGCTGCGCTTCCCGCTGCTCGACGCCATCACCGTCAACGATCTCGACATCAAGGCCGAGGCGCAGGTATCGAAGTTCTCGCTGAAGAGTGCCGTGGGCGACCTCGACCTCGCCGACGCCACGGTACGGATCAAATATGCCGGTTCCGAGCTCAACGTCGCCGGCACGGGAAAGTTCGACGGCAATTCGGTCGAGATCGGTTGGCGCGAGATGTTCGGCGCCAAGGTGCCGTTCCGCCGCCGCTACGACCTCAAGGGCACGATACCGGCCGCCCTCGTGGCGAAGGCGGGATTCCCCCCGGTCGAGCCTTACGTCACCGGGCCCGTCGCCACCACGCTGCACTACCAGGTGGCGACCAACGGCACGAGCGAGGTGGTCGGCCGCTTCGAGATCAAGGGCGCCAAGGCGGTGCTGGCGCCGCTCGGCTGGACCAAGGAGCCGGGCACCGACGGCCAGGTGCTGGTGGCGCTGAAGCTCGCCGCCGGGGGCAAGCTCACCACCATCGATTTCGAGGGCCAGGCCAACGGCCTTTCAGGCAAGGGCCAGGTGCGCTTCGCCGGCGACAACACCGTGCAGCAGATCGTGGCGCAACAGGTCAAGATCGGGAAGACCGACGTTTCTCTCGACTGGAAGCGGGTGCCGGGCGGCGTCGAGCTTGCGCTGCGCGGAGCCTCGCTCGAGCTGCCGCGCGTGCGCGCCATGATCAAGTCGCGCGACGAGCTGGCGGCCAAGGAGCCGGCGGGGGCGGCGGCCACGGCGCGCAGCAACACCAAGCTCGCCCTGCAGATCCAGCAAGTGCTGACGGAGCGCGGCACCCTCGGATACGTCAATGGCCGGCTCGATCTGGCGGGCGAGCGCATCGCGTCGGCCGACATGACGATCGGCGGTGGCAAGGGCGCGACCTTCCGGGTTACGCCGGCGAAATCGGGCCGGAACCTGTTCCTCTATGTCGCCGATTTCGGGATGATGCTGCGGGATGCAGGCTGGCTCGACGGGCTGGCGAACGGCTATCTGCACATCGAGGGCCACTACGATGACGGCATTCCCGATTCGCCGCTCACCGGCTTCCTCAAGATGGGTCCCTACCGGCTGCAGAAGGTGACGCCGCGCGGCGACGTCGGCACGCTCAACTCGGCGATCGAAGGCCTTGACCGCGCCGGCAATGCGCTGCAGCAGTTCGACGGTCTGCAGGCCAACATCGACAAGAAGGGTGACCGCATCCACATCAGGAACGGCCGCACCAACGGCCAGTCGATCGGCCTCACCACCCAGGGCTTCGTCGACCTCAGCCAGGACATCGCGCGGCTGGGCGGCGTGGTCGTGCCGGCCTTTGCGCTCAACAATCTCCTGTCGAACGTGCCGCTGCTGGGCCCGCTGCTGACCGGCGGCAAGGATGGCGGCCTGTTCGCGATTTCGTACCAGCTTCACGGCCCGCTGGACGACCTCAAGACCTCCATCAACGTCATGTCGGCGGTGACCCCGGGCGCGCTGCGTGAACTCTTCAATGCCCAGCCCGACGCCGTGCAGCCGCCGCTTCCGGCCGAGATGCAGCGCGCGCCCTAGACGGCGCGCACCAGGACGTGGCGCTTTCGGCCGGCCGAGAGTTTCAGCGTACCCGAAGAATCGAGGTCGGCTTCGCCAACCGTCGCGGTATCGCCGGCGATCGGCTGGTCGTTCAGCCGTCCGCCGCCGCCCTTGATCAGCTTGCGCGCTTCGTTGCGGCTTTCCGCCAGGCCTGCCTCGTGCAGCAGCTCGAAGGCCGCGATGCCGGCCGCCAGGCGCGCGCGCGGCACGTCGACGGTGGGCAGGCTGTCGGCCTTGGCGCCTTCCTCGAAGGTGCGGCGCGCGGTTTCGGCCGACTGATCGGCTGCCGCCTTGCCGTGGGCCAGGGTGGTGATCTCGGTGGCGAGGATCTTCTTGGCCTCGTTGATTTCCTGGCCGCCGAGCGCTTCGAGCCGCGCGATCTCGCCGAGCGGCAGATCGGTAAAGCTCCGGAGGAAACGGCCGACATCGGCGTCGTCGGTGTTGCGCCAGTACTGCCAGAATTCGTAGGGGCTCAGTCGATCCGGGTTGAGCCACACGGCGCCCGCGGCCGTCTTGCCCATCTTGGCGCCCGAGCTGGTGCCGAGCAGCGGCGAGGTCAACGCAAACAGCTCCGCGCCTGCCATGCGCCGGCCGAGATCGGCGCCCATGACGATGTTGCCCCACTGGTCCGAGCCGCCCATCTGCGCGATGCAGTTGTGGCGCTTGTAGAGTTCCACGAAATCGTAGGACTGCAGGATCATGTAGTTGAATTCGAGGAAGGTGAGGGGCTGTTCGCGCTCGAGCCGGAGCTTCACCGAATCCATGGTCAGCATGCGGTTGACCGAGAAGTGGCGGCCGACATCGCGCAGCAGCGGAATGTAGAGCAGCGTGTCGAGCCAGTCGGCGTTGTTCGCCATGACCGCGTCGGTCGGGCCGTTGCCGAACGCGAGGTAGTTGGCGAAGCTCTTGCGGATGCTCGCCATGTTGGCGTCGATCTGCTGCGGTGTCAGGAGCTGGCGCGTCTCGTCGCGGCCCGACGGATCGCCGACCTTGGTCGTGCCGCCGCCCATCAGCGCGATCGGCTTGTGGCCGGTCTTCTGCCACCAGCGCAGCAGCATGATCTGCAGCAGATGCCCGACATGCAGCGAGTTGGCGGTGCAGTCGAAGCCGATATAGGCCGTGCGAACGCCGCTCGCGAGCAGCTCGTCGAGCCGCGCCGCGTCGCTGCACTGGTGAACCATGCCGCGCTCGTGCACGATCCGCATGAAATCCGACTTGAAGCCCGCCATCTGTCTGCTCGGCGATTTGTCCGTGAAGGGCCGCGGGTGTAACACGGAGCCGCCCGCGTCTCAACGGACCCTCATCGCGTATGTCCTCGCCCTTTCTGCATGCCCTCGGTCTGATGAGCGGGACCTCGGTCGACGGCGTCGATGTCGCTCTGATCGAAACCGATGGCGAGCGACTCGCCGCCTTTGGCCCCGTCCTCACCGTTCCCTATACCGACGATGTCCGTCGTCCTGATCCGGTCGAGCCTTCGGCGCCGAGCAGCCGAACGAGGCGACGATCGCCGCCGAGCAGGCGGTGACCGAGGCGCACCTCGGCGCGGTGCAGCGCTGGTCGCAGGAGACAGGCACGGTGCTGTCGACGCTCGACGTCGTGGGCTTCCACGGCCAGACCATCACCCATCGGCCGGAAAAGCGCTTCACCTGGCAGATCGGCGACGGTGCCGCCCTGGCCAGGTCGATCGGCGTGCGGGTGGTGAACGACCTGCGTGCTGCCGACGTGGCGGCAGGCGGGCAGGGCGCGCCGCTGGTGCCGATCTATCACGCAGCCCTCGTGCGCGACCTGCCGCGGCCGCTCGCGGTGATGAATATCGGCGGTGTCGCCAACGTCACATGGATCGGTGCGGACGACACGCTGCTTGCGTTCGACACCGGACCGGGCAACGGGCCGATCGACGATTGGTGCGCCAGGCGTGCGGGCGTGCGCTTCGATCAGGACGGCGCGCTCGCCGCATCGGGCAAGGTCGATCGCACGCGCCTCGAACGTTTCAGCGAGCACCGCTACTTTGCGAAAAAGCCGCCCAAGTCGCTCGACCGCGGCGACTTCAACGAGTCATGGGCCGATGGCCTCAGTGCCGCCGACGGCGCCGCAACGCTGACCTACGGCACGGCGCGCGCCATCGCCCTCGCGGCCCGGCATTTCCCGGCGCCGGCGACACAATGGGTGATCGCCGGCGGCGGGGCGCGCAATCCCACTCTCTTGAAAGCGATCGCCGAGGAAACCCGCGGCAAGGTGGTGACGGCCGACAGTCTCGGCTGGAACGGCGATGCGCTGGAAGCGCAGGCCTTCGCCTTCCTTGCCGTGCGCTCGCTGCGCGGCCTGCCGCTTACTTTTCCCGGAACCACCGGTGCGCCGCGGCCGCTGACGGGCGGCAAGCTGAATCTGCCCTAGCCTTGCCGGGCGCGAGCGCTTCGGCAAGCTACGGCTCTTTGTTGCTGGTCGCGCGGCCGGGCGGATTGAGCAGGCTCTTGGCGACATACTTGTCGACCTCGACGGCGAGCTTATCGAGCGAGTCGTGGAAGAAGTGGTTGGCGCCCTTGATGGTGCGCGATTCCACGGTGATGCCCTTCTGCAGCGAGAGCCGCGCCACCAGCTTCTGGATGTCGGCGAGCGGCACGACCTCGTCCTTCTCGGCGCCGACGATGAGGCCGGACGACGGGCAGGGGGCGAGGAAGGCGAAGTCGTAGGAGTTGGCCGGCGGCGCCACCGAGATGAAGCAGTCGATCTCCGGACGGCGCATCAGCAGTTGCATGCCGATCCAGGCGCCGAACGAGTAGCCCGCGATCCAGCACGACTTGGCGTCGGCGTTCATGCTCTGCAGCCAGTCGAGCGCGGCGGCGGCGTCGGAGAGCTCGCCCATGCCGTTGTCGAACCGGCCCTGGCTGCGGCCGACGCCGCGGGTGTTGAAGCGCAGCACCGAGAAGCCGCGGTTCACGAAGACGTGGAACAGCGAGAAGACGACCTTGTGGTTCATCGTCCCGCCATATTGCGGATGGGGATGAAGAATCAGCGCGATGGGCGCGTGTTCTTCCTTGCTCTGGTGATAGCGGCCTTCCAGGCGACCCTCGGGGCCGGTGAACATCACGTCAGGCATCTAGACTCCGAATTTCCTTATTATTGGCCGCCGGCCACGATCCGGAGGAGCTATTTTTCGGGGAATCTTGATACTTGACCAACCTACTAGGGTTTATTAAACCCGACCAGCTTAGTTGGTTTTTCCCCAGATCCCTGTGTGGGGGTCCGCAATATCGTAGCAAGGCCTTGGTTTTCAAGAACTTTAGGGGGCTTGCTCAAAGAGGCCGACCGCGGTCGGCCTAGGAGGATGCTGTGAAGCTCAGCACCAAAGGTCGTTATGCCGTCATGGCGATGGTCGATTTGGCCCGTCATGCACAGGCCAAGCCGGTGTCATTGTCGGACATTGCCACCCGGCAGGAAATCTCTTTGTCATATCTGGAGCAGCTCTTTGCGCGCCTGCGCCGTGCCGGCCTGGTGAAGAGCGTGCGCGGTCCGGGCGGCGGCTATCGCCTGACCCGCGGCTCCGCCGACACGCGCGTGTCGGAGATCATCCTGGCGGTCGACGAGCCGATCAAGGCGACGCGGTGCACCGAGATGGGCGCCACCGGTTGCCGTGCCGACCGCAGCAAGTGCCTGACCCACGACCTGTGGGAAGAGCTGGGCAACCAGATTCACATGTTCCTGAGCTCGGTCACCCTGCTCGACGTGCTGGAGCGCAAGCTCAGCACCCGCATCGCCGAAGCGCCTGTTCCGGCCGCGGCCAAGTCCGACACGATGGCCGCCGCGAGCTAGGACCGACTTTCATGCCCGCGTTCGCGTATCTCGATCACAACGCCACCAGCCCGCTGCGGCCGGCGGCGTTCGACGTCATGGTCGAGACATTGCGGGCGGTTGGCAATCCGTCGTCGGTCCACCGCGCCGGTCGCGCGGCGCGCAGCCGGGTCGATGTCGCGCGGCGTCAGGTGGCGGCATTGATTGGAGCGCTGCCGGCGGAAATCGTGTTCACGTCGGGCGGCACCGAAGCCAACAACATGGCGATCGACGGCAGCGGCCGGAAGCGTGTGCTGGTCTCCGCCGTCGAGCACGACAGCGTTCTGAAGGCCGCCCCAAACGCGGAGATCATTCCGGTCGATGGCAATGGCGTTGTCGATCTCGGCGCGCTCGAGCGCATGCTCGCGCTGCCGGGCGATCCGGCGCTGGTATCGGTGATGTTCGCCAACAACGAAACCGGCGTCTTGCAGCCGATCGCCGATGTCGTTCGCCTGGCGCGCAAGGCCGGCGCACTGGTGCATTGCGACGCCGTGCAGGCCGCCGGCAAGGTGCGGGTCGATCTGCACGGTCTTGGTGTCGATTATCTCAGCCTGTCGGCCCACAAGCTGGGCGGCCCGACGGGTATCGGTGCCCTGGTGGTTCGCAGCGCCGCGCCATTTGCGTCCGATCGGCAGGGCGGCGGACAGGAATCCAATCGTCGTGCCGGCACCGAGAACGTGGCCGGCATCGCGGGTTTCGGCGCGGCCGCCGACGCCTCGCGCGAGGGGCTCATGGTCGAAGGACTGCGCGACCGCATGGAGCGCTCGCTGCTCGCCATTGCGCCCGGCGCGCGCGTGTTCGGCGCCGGGGCCCGCCGGCTCGGCAATACGAGCTGCATCTCCATGCCCGGCGTGAAGGCCGAGACGCAGGTGATGGCGCTCGATCTCGCGGGCATTTGCGTGAGCGCCGGGGCCGCCTGTTCGTCGGGCAAGGTGCACCGCTCGGCCGTTCTGGCGGCCATGGGCGTAGAAGATGCCGTGGCGGAGACGGCGATCAGAATTAGTTGCGGCTGGAATACCGAATTCAGACGATATCGAACGCTTGATCGCGGCATGGCGGGACCTATATATCCGAGTGGTACAGTCGGATATTCGCCACGCCCGGGCAGCCTAGGAATTTCAAGGGGTTAGCATGAACGTCCTTACCCAGATCCGGCGCAATGACCAGCCGATCTACCTCGATTACCAGGCCACCACGCCGATGGACCCGCGCGTGCTGGAAGCGATGATGCCTTACTTCACCTACAAGTTCGGCAATCCGCATTCGCGCAGCCATTCCTATGGCTGGGAAGCCGAGGAGGGCGTCGAGAAGGCGCGCGGCCAGGTCGCCAAGCTGATCGGCGCCGACGAGAAGGAAGTGATCTTTACCTCGGGCGCCACCGAGTTCGAACAACCTCGCCATCCGCGGCGTCGCCGAGTTCTACAAGGACCGCAAGAACCACATCGTCACCACCGTGACCGAGCACAAGTGCGTGCTCGACACCTGCCGCCATCTTCAGGAGCAGGGCTTCGAGGTGACGTACCTGCCGGTGCAGAAGAACGGCCTGATCGATCTCGATGCGCTGCGTGCGGCGATCACCGACAAGACCGTGGTGGTCTCGATCATGGCGGTGAACAACGAGATCGGCGTCATCCAGCCGCTCGTCGAGATCGGCAAGATCTGCCGCGAGAAGAAGACCTTCTTCCACACCGACGCGGCGCAGGCCGCCGGCAAGATCCCGCTCGACGTCGAGGCGATGAACATCGACCTGATGAGCATCTCCGGCCACAAGATCTACGGCCCCAAGGGCATCGGCGCGCTCTACGTCCGCCGCAAGCCGCGCGTGCGGCTGGTGCCGCTGATCGTTGGCGGCGGCCAGGAGCGCGGCTTCCGCTCGGGCACCCTGCCGACGCCGCTCTGCGTCGGCATCGGCGAAGCCGCCGAGATCGCCATGAAGGAGATGGACGCGGAGTCCAAGCGCCTTACCAAGCTGCAGGCCCGCATGCTGAAGGGCCTCAATGACAAGCTGACCGACATCCATGTGAACGGCGATCTCGACCATCGCATCCCGGGCAACCTCAACATCGGCTTCGCCTTCGTCGAAGGCGAATCGCTGATGATGGGCATCAAGGGCCTGTCGGTGTCGTCCGGCTCGGCCTGCACCTCCGCCTCGCTCGAGCCCAGCTACGTGCTGCGTGCGCTGGGCGTCGAGGAGGACATGGCGCATACGTCCTTGCGCATCGGCCTCGGCCGCTTCACCACCGAGCAGGAAGTCGATACCGCGGTCGACGAACTGGTGCACCACGTCAACAAGCTGCGCGCGATGAGCCCGCTCTGGGAGATGGCCCAGGAGGGTGTCGATATAAAGTCGATCGAATGGGCGGCCCACTAATTCACTGGAATTGGCGCCCGTCGAAATTTTGGAGGAGAGAGTCATGGCCTACAGCGACAAGCTGCTCGACCACTACGAGAACCCCCGCAACATCGGGTCGCTCGACAAGAATTCCGAGGATGTCGGCACCGGCCTGGTCGGCGCGCCGGCCTGCGGCGACGTCATGAAGCTGCAGATCAAGGTCGGCCCGGACGGGCTGATCGAGGATGCCAAGTTCAAGACCTTCGGCTGCGGCTCGGCGATCGCGTCGTCCTCGCTCGTGACCGAGTGGGTCAAGGGCAAGACGATCGACGAGGCCGAGACGATCAAGAACACCGACATCGCCAAGCACCTGGCGCTGCCGCCGGTGAAGATCCATTGCTCGGTCCTGGCCGAAGACGCGATCAAGGCGGCGATTGCCGACTATCGCGCCAAGACGGTCAAGAAGGACGAAACCCAGGAAGCCGCCGAGTAGGCTGCGGAGAGAGCGTATGAGCACGACCACGGAGACTTCCCCGCCGGCGCCGACCGCCGCGGCGGCCCCGGCGCCAAGGGTGCGCCGGCCGCGTCCGCAGGTGATGAAGGTGACGGCCGCCGCCGCCGAGCGGGTCAAGGCGCTGATCGAGAGCCGCGGCAAGCCGACCGCCGGCATCCGTATCGGCGTGCGCTCCAAGGGCTGCTCGGGCCTCTCCTACACGCTCGAATTCGCCGATGCCGCGCAGCCGATGGACGAAGTCGTCGAGACCGAAGGCGTCAAGCTCCTGATCGATCCCAAGGCCGCGCTGTTCCTGATCGGCACCGAGATGGACTATGCCGAGGAGAAGCTGAAGTCGGGCTTCGTGTTCACCAATCCCAACGAGAAGGGCCGCTGCGGCTGCGGCGAATCCTTCCACGTCTGAAGATCTGCCATGGATCATTTCGCGCGGCTGGGACTGCCGGCGGCGCTCGATCTGGAGCCCGCGTCGCTCGATAGGGCCTATTTCGCGCTCCAGCGGCAATGGCATCCCGACCGCTTCGTCGCCCGCCCGCCCGACGAACGCGCGCGGGCGTCGAGCGAAGCGGCGGCGCTGAACGACGCCTATCGCACGCTGAAGGACCCGCTGAGCCGCGCCGTCTATCTCGCCGAGCTGCGCGGCGTGGAGCTGCCGGGCGACGGCAAGACGATCGACGATCCGGACCTCCTGATGGAGGCGATGGAGACGCGCGAGGCGCTGCATGAGGCGGCAACCTCCGACGCCGTCGAGGCGCTGGCCGCGGAGGCAAAGAGAACCGCGCAGCAGGCGTTGGCCGGGCTGGCGGATTTGTTCTTGCACGAGGACAAGCCCGCCATCAGAAAGACGCTCCTTCGCCTGCGCTACCTCGACAAGTTCGCCGAGGAAGCGCGTGCGCGCCGCATGAATCTTGAACGGTCGAGTGCATGACTCTGCTGGAGATCCACGAACCGGGCGAAACGCCCCTGCCGCATGCCGGCGAGGGATCGCTCGCGGTCGGCATCGATCTCGGCACGACCAATTCCGTGGTGGCGATCGCGCGCGACGGCAAGCCCGCGGCGCTGCATGACGAAAGCGGCCATGCCCTGGTGCCGTCGGTCGTGGCCTATCCGGCGTCGGGCGGCGTGCTGGTGGGCGAAGCGGCGCGCCTGCTCACGGCGCGGGAGCCGAAGAACGTCGTCGCCTCGGTGAAGCGCCTGATGGGCCGCGGCGCCGCCGACCTGCATGCCGTGGCGGGCGTGCTGCCCTACGAGGTCGAGCCGGGCAGCGGCCAGACCGACATGGTGAAGCTTCGCATCGGCGGCAAAGCGCGCTCGCCGGTCGAGATCTCCGCCGAGATCCTGAAGACATTGCGCGCGCGCGCCGAGGCGGCGCTCGAGAAGCCGGTCGAGCGCGCCGTCATCACCGTGCCTGCCTATTTCGACGATGCCGCGCGCACCGCCACGCGCGATGCCGCGCGGGTTGCCGGCCTCGAAGTACTGCGCCTGGTCAACGAGCCGACCGCGGCGGCGCTGGCTTACGGCTTGGACAAGGGTTCCGAGGGCCTCTACGCCGTCTACGACCTGGGCGGCGGCACCTTCGATTTCTCCCTGCTGCGCCTGGAGAAGGGCGTCTTCCAGGTGCTGGCGACCGGCGGCGACACCGCGCTGGGCGGTGACGACTTCGACCGTGCCATCGCCGAGCGCATGCTGGGCGAGCGCCAGAAGGACGGCCTTGCCGACCAGGTCGACGAGGCCGCCGTGAAGACCGCCCTGGCGCTTGCCCGCCAGATGAAGGAGCAGCTCTCCGATCGCGACCAGACCTCGGGCCGCCTCGAGATCGCGGGCGTGCCGTCGTTCCATGCGCTCGGCCGCGCCGAGTTCGAGACGATGGTGGCGGCCTACATCGCGCGCACGCTCGACATCGCGCGCAACGTGCTGCTCGATGCCGACATCAAGCCGGCCGATGTGCAGGGCGTCGTGCTGGTCGGCGGCTCGACGAGGGTGCCGCTGGTGCGCGCCGAGGTCGCCGGCATGATCGGCAAGCCGGCGCTCACCGACATCGATCCCGACGAGGTCGTGGCGCTGGGCGCCGCCCTGCAGGCCGAGTCGCTGACCGGCGGCGGCGACACCTTGCTGCTCGACATCACGCCGCTGTCGCTCGGGCTCGAGACCATGGGCGGCATCGTCGAGAAGGTCGTGCCGCGCAACACGCCGATCCCGGTCCAGCTCGCCCAGGAATTCACGACCTACCAGGACGGCCAGACGGCCATGGCGATCCACGTCGTGCAGGGCGAGCGCGAGATGGTCGCCGACTGCCGCAGCCTGGCGCGCTTCGAGCTTCTGGGCATTCCGCCCATGACGGCGGGCGCCGCGCGCATCCGCGTCACCTTTGCCGTCGATGCCGATGGGCTTCTCACCGTCTCGGCCGAGGAGCGCACCACGGGCGTCGCGCAGCGCATCGAGGTCAAGCCGTCCTATGGCCTCAGCCACGACGACATGGCCGACATGCTCTACGACAGCCTGGAGAATGCCGAGGCCGACATGACGCAGCGCCTGCTGACCGAGGCGCGGGTCGAAGCCAGACGCAGCCTGCTGGCGCTCGAGGCGGCGCTCGCCAAGGACGGCGCGCTGCTGAGCCCGGACGAGCGCGCGGCGATCGATGCCGGGCGCGCCCGTCTCGAGGGCGCGATGGCCGGCGACAGCCGCGACGAGATCAATGCCGCCGCCGAGGCGCTGGAGACGCTCAGCAAGCCGTTCGCCGAGCGGCGCATGGACCGCGGCATCCGCGAAGCGCTTTCGGGATTGTCGGTCAAGGAACTGGAAAGCCGGGTGGCTGACCCGGCGGGCGAGTGACGAGGTTTGCCTGAATGCCGAAGATGACGTTTGTTCTGAAAGATGGGTCGCGCAAGGAAGTCGAGGCGCCGCTGGGCCTCAGCGTGCTCGAAATCGCCCATCGCAACCATGTCGACATAGAAGGCGCCTGCGAGGGCTCGCTGGCCTGCTCGACCTGCCATGTCGTGGTCGAGAAGGACTGGTTCGACAAGCTGGCGCCGGCCAGCGAGGACGAGGAGGACATGCTCGATCTCGCCTTCGGGCTCACCCATACCTCGCGTCTGGGCTGCCAGATCCGCATGAGCGAGGCGCTCGACGGGCTGGTCGTCAAGCTGCCGGCGGCGACCCGCAACATGATGGTCGACAAGTAGGAGGCGAGATGGCGCGCAAGCTCCGCTGGACCGACGTTCACGATATCGCGATCGAACTCGAGGAGCGTCACCCCGAGATCGACAACGTCAACCTGCGTTTCACCGACTTGCACCGCTGGGTGCTGGAACTGCCCGATTTCGAGGACGAGCCCGGCCGCTCCAACGAGAAGATCCTGGAGGCGATACAAGCCGCCTGGATCGAAGAGCGCGACTAGCCGGATGCCCCATTTTGGTCGAAAATGGACTCGTACATTGATACCTGGGAGGGTGTCATGAGGGGCTATCGGATCGGTTTTCTACTGCTGCCGCTATTGCTGGTAGCAGGTCTTGGCGCGTGCGCCTCCAATGGCGTCCAGCCGGGCATTGTCTACACGTCGTCGGCGCCGCAGGCGGGTAGCGGGGCTGCTTACCCTGCCAATGGGCCTGTGCAATCCACCAATGGCCCTGTCCAGGCGAGCGCGCCGGCCCAGGGCAGCAACGCCTATCCTGCTCCCGGCGTCGGCGAGGCCGGCAGGGTCGTGTCGATCCGTGAGGTCGGGCTGGCCGGCAGCGGCGGTGGCGGGGGAGGCGGCGGCAATGGTCCCCTTCTGGGCGGCATCCTGGGCGCCGGCGCCGGCGCCACGATCGGCGCCATCACCAGCCACACGCTGGGCGGCGGCATTGTCGGCGGATTGATCGGCCTGGTGGGAGGCGCCATTGCCGGCACCATCGCCAGCGGCAACTACGGCTCCAGTGGTCCCGGCGGCGGCTACGGCGGCCGCGGTATCGAGGTCACGGTGCAGCGCGACGACGGCCAGAAGGTCACGGTGGCGCAACGCGACGATGGCGACATCCAGCTGGGCGACAGGGTCCAGATCGTGCAGGGCCGTCAGGGCGTGGCGCAGGTCGTGCGTGACAACTCGCGCAGCCCGGACTGATCCGGGCACGTTTGCTCCGGTCGAGTAGGAAGAGGGATTGCAATGTTCGGCAAGTGGTTGCTCAGCCTTCTGTTGCCGCTGGCCCTGGCGGCTGGCCTCGCTGCCTGCAACGAGAGCAGTGGGGCGGTTCAGCCCGGCGTCGTCAACACGGCGGCCTCGGGTGGCTACCGCGGTGAGACCGGGCGCGTCGTGTCGATCCGTGAGGTCCCGGTGCGCAGCCGCAACTCGGGCGTGAGCGACGGCACCCTGATCGGCGGCGGCGTCGGCATGGCGGGCGGTGCGGCGATCGGTGCGGCCACCACCAATTCGGTGGGTGGCGCCGTCGTGGGTGGCCTGCTGGGCGCGGTGGCGGGCGGCATTGCCGGCACGGCCATCGACCAGAATTCGACCCGTCGCGGCATCGAGGTGACGGTGCAGCGCGACGACGGCCAGCGCGTGACCGTGGCCCAGCTCGACGACGGCGACGTCCAGATGGGCGATCGGGTGGCGATCGTCTATGACGGCAACGGCGTCGCCAAGGTCGTCCGCGACAGCAGCCCGCGGCGCGATAACTAGCCGTCTGGCAAGGCCCCGCCGCGCGGCCTATATAGGCCGCGCATGGCCAGGAATTCCCTCGATATCGACAAGGCGCCCGGCGACACCCGCGTGGTGGTCGCGATGTCGGGCGGCGTCGATTCGTCGGTCACGGCGGCGCTCCTGAAGGAGCAGGGCTACGACGTCGTGGGCGTCACCCTGCAGCTCTACGACCAGGGCATCGCCGCGGGAAAGACCGGCGCCTGCTGTGCCGGCCAGGACATCGCCGACGCCCGGCAGGTCGCCGACCGGCTGGCCATCCCGCACTACGTGCTCGACTACGAAAGCCGCTTCCGCGCCGAGGTGATGGACTCGTTCGCCGACTCCTACGCGCGCGGCGAGACGCCGGTGCCGTGCATCGCCTGCAACCGCACGGTGAAGTTCCGCGACCTGCTCCGGACGGCGCGCGAGCTCGGCGCCGAGGCGCTGGCGACCGGCCACTATGTGCAGCGCGTCATGGGCGAGGCCGGCCCGGAGTTGCATCGCGGCGCCGATCCGGCGCGCGACCAGAGCTATTTCCTGTTCGGCACGACCCGCGAGCAGCTCGACTTCCTGCGCTTTCCGCTCGGCCCCCTGCCCAAGCGCGAGACGCGCGCCCTCGCCGAGCGCTTCGACCTGCCGGTTGCGCACAAGCCCGACAGCCAGGACATCTGCTTCGTGCCCGACGGCGACTATGCCGCGGTGGTGCAGAAGCTCCGGCCGGAGGCGGTCGAGGCGGGCGACATCGTGGATATGGCGGGCCGGGTCGTCGGCCGCCATGACGGCATCGTGCGCTTCACCGTGGGTCAGCGCCGCGGCCTGGCGCTGGGCGGCCGCGAGGGCACCGACAACGATCCGCTCTATGTCGTACGGCTCGAGCCCGAGACGCGCCGTGTCGTGGTCGGCCCGCGCTCGGCGCTCGGCCGCAGCGAGATCGCGCTCTACGATTTAAACTGGATCGGGCCTGCCCTGGAAGGCGTGGTGCCTGTACAGGTACGCGTGCGCTCGAGCCAGGCGCTGCGGCCCGCAACCGTCGAGCGGACGGACGAAGGAGCGCTCGTGTGCTTCGCCGAGCCCGAGCTCGGCGTCTCGCCCGGCCAGGCCTGCGTCGTCTACGACCCGGCGACCGGCAGCCGCGTACTGGGCGGAGGCTTCATCCGGCGCTCTGCGTCATGATGAAGTTCGACCATCTCAACCTGCCGGTCAGCGATCTCGACCGCTCGCGCGACTGGTACGTCTCCACCTTGGGCCTCAAGGTCGAGTTCGAGATCGCCGCCAGCCGCACGGTGTCGCTGCAGGACGGCGAGGGCTTTGCGATCTTCCTGCAGGAACGACCGGGAGTGGCGCCGAACGGCACCGCACTGTGGTTCCAGGTCGATGATGTCGACGCGATCTTCGCCGAGTGGACGGCGCGCGGTGTCTCCTTCGCCCATGGACCGCAGAAGAATTTCTGGGGATATGGTCCAGAGCTTGCCGATCCCGACGGTTATCTCGTGCGCCTGTGGGACGAGCGCACGATGCGGGAGAAATAGGTCCGTCGGCGTTTCTTGACAGTCAGCGGCCCCACCGCATAAAAGCGCCCACCCTTGGCTGGGTAGCTCAGCTGGTTAGAGCACGGCACTCATAATGCCGGGGTCGGCGGTTCAAGTCCGCCCCCAGCTACCAACGCCCCTAAAGGCCAATAAAACCGGGCCTTCAACTCTCCCCTCGGGGAACGAGGGGAGAGTTGGGGTGGGTTACGTTCCGGGGCCGTTCTCCCAAAGAAGACGGAACGCGGACCGCCTGGTGAACCTCCAGGCGGCCTGCCCTCGAACCCCCATGCCGTGCCGAAAGGCCCAACGGCACGGCGGGGCATCCTACTGCGCCAGCTTCGCCTTCCGCCGATCGGCCAGGCGCACCAGCATGCCGCGCGCCTCTTCCTCGCGGTTGAAGTCGCGGGTGTAGCGATCCAGCTCCTTGTCGGTCGCCCAGCCGAAGATGGTCTTGAGGCTGAAGTTGTTGGCGATGAGATCCCGTGATCAACAACAGGGCCATGCTGATGTGCCTGCGCCGGTTGAGGCAAGACGCAGGCGACGTTCGCGGCTTCCGCTAATCAACGTTCCGTGACTGGTGCGTCGACAATGGCGTACTGCATGAGCTTGCCGAGGCGGCGCTCGCGCAGAAGGCTTGCTGGGTCGGAGCGCGCCTACCACCGCAGCGACGTGATCGACCTTCGTCGCGATCTCATGCAGCACTGGGCGACCTGATCGCGCCGCCGGTCAGAGCGCGAGATGCTGCCGATCAAGCGGCGCTGAGGAGCCTCGCCGGCCCGGTTTCTAAACACCTGTAACCGACAACACCCTGTTCGGACCGCCGGCGAGGTTCGCGAGAGCATCATCGCAGACGTGCACAACGCCGATCCTGTCGGCGCGTTCGGCTGAAAGCCGTTACTCGACTTTGATGCCGGTGGCGCGGATCACCTCGCCCAGCCTCGCGTATTCGGTGCGCACCAGTGCGGCGAACGCATCGGGCGTCTCGCCGCCCGGCTCGGCGCCGAACGATGCGAACCATTGAAGCGCCTCCGGCGATGCGAGGATGCGAGCAATCGCGGCGTACAATAGCTTAATGATGGGGTCGGGTGTGCCGGCGGGCGCGGCGAGGCCCGCCCAGGCGGTCAACTCGTAGCCCGGTACTCCCGCTTCGGCCATGGTCGGCAAATCGGGCACCGCCTTCAACCGTTGGGCACTGGTGACGGCAAGCGCCCGCAGCCGGCCATCGTCAACGAACGGCTTCAGGAGGGTGAGACTGTCGATCGTCCAGGTCACGTGTCCGGCGACGAGATCGACAACCGCCTGCCCGCCGCCCTTGTACGGGACGTGCGTCGCTTTGGTTCCGGTGAGATGCAGCAGCATGCTTGAGGCGAGATGCCCGGGAGTGCCAACGCCCGGCGAGACGTAGGTTAGCTCACCCGGCTTAGCCCTCGTGAGTGCAATGAGTTCGGCGACTGAATTCGCTGGCACCGCCTTGTGCACCGCCAGTACCTGCGGCCCGACCCCCACGCGCGTGATCGGCACGAAATCGGTGAGAGGGTCGTAGCCCGGGCTTGCGTAGAGATGCGGATTGATGGCCATGGTGCCGATGTGGACGATGACGAGTGTGTAGCCGTCCGGCGCGCTGCGTGCCCCCGCGACGGTGCCTACATTGCCGCCAGCGCCGGTACGGTTCTCGACAACAATGGGCTGGCCCAGCGCAGGTCCCAGGCGCTCGCCGAGCCAGCGCGCACGGATATCGGTGACGCCACCGACGCCGCCCGGGACGATGATGTGTATGGGCTTGCTCGGCCAGCCCGTGCCTTGCGCCTTGAGCGCGGCGAATGGCGCGGCAAGGGCACATAGCGAGCTCGTCAATTGCAGAATGTGTCGACGCGTCGACTGCATCCGCCGCCCTCCAGTTGGCGCGGCAGCATACGGTATGGACATGGTAATCGCACCCCGGAACTGGCGCTGGCCGTCGATCTCGGGATCGACGCTGAGCTGCGCTTTGATCTCCCGCCGGTTAAGTTCCGCCGCGACGGCGGCGTGCGATACAAAGCCTAGGACGACCACGTCGGCGATCGTTTCCCTCAGGTCTTCGGCGCGCTTCGCAGCTCCTGCGCTGACCGCCACCAAGGCGGCCAGATTGTCTCGTGCAGCGCGGCAGAGCGCTGCGGCGCTTCCGGGTTGCCGAGCGTTCGACCCTGCTCAGCGAGCCATTTCGGACCACTGCGAGGGCGTCCCTGGTGCGCTGGGCAAGCATCTCGCGTTCGGGCTGGGTGATCACCGCCATGATGCCGACGACGGTCTCGTCTATGCTCGGCAGGTCGGCTGCGATGAACTGCACGCCGCTGTCGCGGAGATACAGCAGGAAGGACGCGTTGCGGGAGCTTCGCCCCCGCCGCCCCGGTGACCACCCCGACGGGGCGATCGAATACGCGCCACCCGCGCTCTATAGACCCACCCCGCCACCAGCCCCCGCACCGGCGCCGAACGCCGAAAAAAATATGAAAAATTCTTTCAGGATTGCCCTGGTGGGCGCTGGCTGAACGCGAGCGACGCCCGGACGAGATTATGCAGCAGCAGGCCACGCGATCGGCAAACGCGCGAGGCGAGGCTTCAACTGAAGGCTGCCGACGCCGCGCGATGGGAAGGGGAACCACCCACCGCACAAACGCCGGCAGCGCACGACAAACGCCGCACCCCCGCGTCGCGTTGAGCCGCGCGTCAGAGAGCATTCAGGGTGCCGCCAAAGCCTCCCCCGGTGGGCACCAGGATGATGGATACTGGCGCTCCCTCCGCGCATCATTGATCGCCGCCGACGATTTATTGACCTTGGCCGTCGCGCGCGCACGGACGTCTCAATGTGGGCGCACACGTCGCGATGAGCGATGTGGTGGGCGCGCTGGCGGCGAGTTCGAGATCAGGTCGAATGCTTGCGCGCGACCGCGCCCACGGGCTGCGTTTGGGTCCAGCCGTCGTCAGCGCCGATCGGGAATGTGGACGTTGAGGAAATCCGCCCGGCGCTAATACCCCCGGCGCCGGTGACAGTCGTTGGGGGCGGATTGAAGATCGGCGTCCATCGGATGCCGGTGACCCACGTCGCACGCAGGAATTACCTCATCATTTGCCGAGGTCGAGCGGTATGTGCTGAGTGTGTATGCCACCGTGAGACAACTGGCGCTGCTCCTGTATGCGTCAATGATGCCATCACATCGATGGCGATGTGGGCGACGGTTGACGCAGAGATCAACGATCAGACTAGCATTTCGCTCATCTGACGCTTGATGTACGCTCGCCACGCCCTGTCGGGCTGCTTGGCGATGGCCAGCTTGGCCATGAAACAAGCCGAGCCGATGTCGTTGCCGAGAATGATTGCGGGTCTGTCCTTGGCGCTCCGATAGTGGAAGCGACCATGGTGCCAATAGACGCGGGCGAACTCGGGCTTGGCCAGCTCGGGATATCTGGTGCGCAAGCGCACCGTCGTGTTCTTCATTTGAGTTTCATACCTGTAGAAAGTTGCTTCGTCGGTTCGAGCCCGGCGCGACTTGGCACCGGGGTGGCTTCATCGCCTGGCCACCGACACCATTTCTTGATGGCGCTGCTCTTCCCGCTTTTCGCTTCTGGTCCTGCCCGAGGATGCCCACACCAAGGCGAGCAGCCAGCCGATCACCGTCCAGCCGAGGAAAAAATTGACCAGTACGACGCCACCGGCTCCGCACTTGTCGCGCAGGAGCGCGATGATCGCGGGCATGAAGTAGCAGCTGAACAGAACGATGACCGCTATTACGCCAACGGGCGAAGGATCTTCCGCCATCTCAATCTCCTATCTGCCGGAATTGCCAGTTATTGCCGCAAGCCCGCACCAGCACTGACGTTTGGGGAGCGCTTGCAGACCGGGCGGCAGTTAGCCGGTGGGTTACTTGTTGCGCATCGCCATGCCGCGCTTTTCGTCGTCCGGCGAAAAGGCAGCGGCGCGAGACAGGGCTCCATGCAGGGTCATGGGGTCACTCTCGTCGGCCAGCGTGCCGTGCCCCGTGTAGCGGACGAGGGTCCACTCCTTGCGCGCTGCCTTGCCAAAGAGCCCCGATTTCCACACCGCCAGCACTAGGCAATCTCCGTTTGGCAGCAAGCGCTCCCAGCACGCGCCATCGTCCTCGTAATCCACTGCGTAAAAGCTGGCGGCCTCGATCAAGGTGCGGCATTGCAGGCGATCGTCCTCAGTCACGTCGGCGGCTTCAGGTATCGGGCGCATTAATCGTCCTTCCGGTGCAGGTGGTCGTCGCTGACTGTTGGGTCACCCTGCAAGCCGGCCCGCGTCCCTCGGAGAGTGGACACGGGCCGACCGCGAGTTGGTCGGACTGCCAATAGAACGCGGCGATCCAGCCTCCCTAAGCAACCAACCGGCGGCCTATCTGGCGCATCTTGGGCGTTCCTGCATTGACCTTGCCCGTCAAATTCTTGACGCTTGCCGTCATGCTGTCGCGCAACTCTTGGAGGGGTCATTTGTGCGAGTTCAGATGATCGAGGCCCGGTGGGCCACCTACATCGCGGACGACCTTCGGCGCGCCGGACATAGGCTCGATGGCCCCCTGAAGGAGGTTGGCTTGTCGCGGGCCGACGTGGCCAGCCCGGAAGCCAGGATCGCCTACGCCAGCTACATGGGCTTGATCGAGCAGGCCGCGCTGCTGCTGGCCGAGCCCGGCTACGGGCTGAAGCTTGGCGCCTCCCACGACGTTCGCGACAATGGCCTGCTCGGCTTCATTGCGCTCAACTCGCCAACACTCCGGGACGCGCTGGCCAACGTAGAGCGCTATATCGGCGTCACCAACGAGGGAACCGATGCCGTTCTCGAATTGGTTGGACCAGTCAGTGCTCTGCGCTTCCGAGACGCCGATCCTGCTCTTCGCCCGTTGCGACAAAATTCCGAACGGGTGTCGGCACAGTTCGTGAAGGGCGCGCGGGAACTGACGCGGGCGAAGGCAACCCCGGTGCGCGTGGAGTTCATTCACGAGCGGCCCAACGAGCGCATCGACTACGAACGCATTCTCGGCTGCCCCGTCCGGTTTCAGGCCGAATGGGATGCGGTCATTTTCTCGGAGGAGACCCTACGGTTGCCGGTTATTGGCGCCGACAACCGCTTGCTGCGCACGCTGGAGGCTGCCTGCCGCAAGATCGTTGGCCGCCCACCACGAAAGGACGACCTCATCCATTCAGTGCGTGAATACATCGTGCAAAGACTGGCAAAGGGAGCGCCCGCGTTCGACGACCTGGCCCGCCAGTTCAACATGAGCAGCAAGACGCTTGAACGCAGGCTCGGCGAGCGCAACGCCAGCTATCGTGAACTGGTCGATGACATTCGCCGCGATCTCGCCAAGCACTACTTGGCAAGCACCACCCTGCGCCTCCACCAGATCGCCTACGCTCTTGGCTATTCCGAACCCGGGCCGCTGGTTCGGGCCTTCAAACGGTGGACCGATGAGACGCCAATGCAATATCGGCACAAGCACCGCTGATGCAGCGCATGGTGTCAGCAATCACTGCGTCCCCCTAGGGGGGTAACACCAGGGGCGGCAAGGCTGCCGTGGCAGCAACCGGCCCGCTGACGCATTTTGTGGCGGGTGGGGATATCGGCATGGTGAATAGTGCCCCGCCCCGGCGGCCACCCCGACGGGGGATCGTAAGCGGCCACCTCGCGCTCGATAAACGACCGCCACTGTCTCGGCCACCGCCCGATGGGCGAGCGCGACCTTGCGCTGCAAACCCTTAATTCAGTCACTGAGCGTGTGCGTGTCTCCCAACGTCAAGAGAATGGCGGCAGGCATCAATGGAATTTGCCCAGGCCGCGGGCATCTTCGCCGTCCCAAGGCCCGACGAGAAAGTGGCATGACTGTTCCAATCAAAGACATATCTGACGGTCGCCACAGGCGGAGCGAGCGCACCAGGCAGACGCTCATCAAGGCATACCTGGATCTTCTGCGTGAAAAGCAGCAGCCACCGACAGCGCCGGAGATTGCAAAGCGGGCGGGCTGTTCCGCACGTTCGGTGTTCGAGCGTTTTTCGGACATTCTCACTCTCAGCCTTGCGGCTGCCGATTACTCCTTTGAGCAAGCCACGGCAGAGGCTGCGGTTCCCAATCTTGATGCCGAGTTGCATATCCGGCTCAAGTCGCAGGTCGAGACGCGAGCGGCCATCTGCGAGCAGTGGCTGCCCTTGTGGCGCGCACTCCTACGTTATCACAGTGCATCGGAAGAGCTGGCAATTCGGATCAAACGCATTCGTGCCGCGATGGTCTCGCGACTGGCGCTGGTGTACGCGCCGGAGCTTTCAACTCTATCTGACGCAGAGCATAGCCAGCTCCTGGTCACCTTGGACGTTCTAACCGATTTCGAGAGCTGGGGACGGATGCGTGAAGATCACGGCCTGTCGGTCGAAGCTGCTCGGGAGCTGTGGATCAAGGCCATCGGGCGCATCCTGCCAGCCGCCGCCGGTAATCCGGCACATTCAAATCCGCTGGTCCCGGGCTAATAGTGCTACAGCCGGACGTGGACGCATGCTGCGAGTTCCTCGACGTGCACGGTAGCGAAGGCGCCGACGCGGAGCAGGCCGCCCTAGGGGTTTGGGGGTAACACTGGGTGCCCAGCACGCAATTCTCACTGCTTGCAGCCTGGAGACAGCAGTCGCTTGTTGATTTTCTTCGTCAGCGTCGGTAGACGATGGTCAGCATCAAGAGCAGGGCATCGCCCTCGCCAACCTGCCGTTCCGGGCAAGGTGGTTCCCGCAAGGGGATGTGGCCGCTGGGCAACCAAACGGACCGCATGAGAGCCAGCCCTCCTCGGGATGCCGATGGAGGGCTTTTTGTTGCCTCATGCAACGATTGGCGATCCATCAGCTGAACGGGCTGGCCCACCTCACGGGCCGGGGAATTTGATCCAGCTTGCCGCCCCGGCGCATTGCCGAACCGGCTAAAAGGAGAAGTACCGTGAAGATTTCTACGCAGTCGTTCGACCTCGACTACAGGCCCAGAACCTATTTCTGGCCGCTCGGTCTGAAGCCCCATCCTCTCTCGTCAATCAAAGGCGCGAACCGCCGGAGCCTCATCGCGGGCGTGCTGGCAGATGACCTCGACGCCAACATTCCACCCGTGCTGCTGCAGTCGGCTCTTCCGGACACGTTGCGTCAGTATCTTGGATCGCTGCACCCGTCCGGGATGGGCGGCGAATACCTGCCGGACCTCGCGGCCCAGGAAGTCGAGATTGCACGCATCACGATTGCATCAACCACTCAGGACGTTACATGCGTCTTTGCCCGTCAGGCCGGAGATACCATCGCCCTGCGCGTCGTCGATGAATACGACGGCGGCACGCTGTCTTCCAAAAGGGGCCGCAAATATCCGGGGCCACTCTCCTTGGGCGAACTGACCAAGTTTTTCCTGCGCAGATGGAACCTGTTCGACATCCTGCAGATGAACTTCGAGAGCGACGGGTATCCATCCGAAGAGGTGTTACGCTTTTTCTGGGCAAGCTCGGATTTCTATCCCGAGTTCGACGACCTGCTTCGATACCGCGTCCGGAAATGGCTCAAGCAGCAATTGGATCAGTCGGAGCTGCAGGACGAGGCTAATTCGTAACGTCGACCGGCATTTAATCTTCAACTTGTGCGCCGAGGCATCCGCCTGAAGCACTAAAGCGAGGGCTCATCCCATGGCAAAGATACCGAAGCTCGGGCGCGTAACGTCACGCGAGCAGGGCACGAGAGATCCTGAGGACGTCTTCCTCGACGTCGAGTGGATCGATGATGAGGGCTACCGCGTCAGCGGCATGTTCAAGCTTTTCGGCTGGAACCAATGCCCGCGCGCGATCGGCGAGAAGATGCAGGCCGCCCTCAGTAAGCCTCCGCTGGTTGTGTACCACCGGCACCCGCGCGGTCGAGCAGGGAAGGATCCATCACATGGCTAAGAAAAAGATCGACCCGAAGGTCCAGCGGATGATGGACAATTTCAATCGCACGCCGACGGTGGCGGAGGAGGCTGACTTCTACAAGCGCAATGCCGGCGGCCCGATGGTCATGACGTCAATGACGCGGGGTGATGGCGCCTTTCGCAGGCATTTTTCAGCGCACGTCGAAGCTCACGATTGCTATCACCGGGCGCAGTATTTCGATCGTAAGTTTGCTGAGGGGCGGCGGACCTTCCACCACGAGCACATCGCGGCGTACAGCACCGTGTATTGGGCCGAGTGGGCAAGACGGCAACAGCACCCGCACACTGAGCACATACGCGCCTGGTTCTATCACCTGCACCCGCAGCACAAGCAGGCGTGGAGGCTGAACCCGTTCTTGCTCGATCCCTAGAACGTGCGCTCCTGGTCGTAGTATTCCGGCGGCGCCGTCAGCAGCCCAGCAGTGGCGGCGCCGCCGCATGTCCTACTGGAAATTGGCGCCAGGCTGATAGCTTGCCCAGCAGCCCAGCTACGGCGAAAGCACCAATGGCGGGCTTTTTGAGGTAGCCGCCGTGCTGAGGCCCGTCGGCGCGGCAACAGCCTTCGCGTCGATCCGCGTGGTCGGCGTCCCAGGTCAACAAATTGTCTTCCAGGGTCAATGCGGCCTTGAGCCACTGACGCGATATGGGTGGCTCATACCACGGGCACCATGCAATGAACGACACAGCTCGCCGACTACGCGCGCAGAAGGCGTATTCCACCGATCCTGCCTTTCTCGAATGCATGGCTCGCGCAGAGGAAACCCAACGCGTTGATCCCACCAATGATGTTGCTGTCGAGGGAGGTAGCGCTTTTGCGCGCCGCGCCGACAATGTCATCAGCGAGATGAGTGTACCGGCCCCGGGTCACGCGAGCTGCATGCGCTACGATGCTGGCGACCGCGCTGTGCCGGCGGCGGTGATGGACCGGCTGTATGGGCTGCTGGTCACGCGCCATGCCGACATCGGCAAGCTGATCGGCAAGATCAGGGTGTTGCCATGAAGATGCTTGGATTGTTGGCGGCTTTCGCAATGCTTGTCGCCTGGTACGCACTTGACGGCAGGTATAGTTATTTCAGCCAGCCGCATGACGTTTTCCTACGCGTCGATCGCCTCACCGGCAAGACGGCCTACTGCTTAGCGCAACATGGTTGTATGCCCCTGGAGGTCAACCTGGAGAAACCGAAGCAATGAGCAGGCTCGTGCTGGCCGCGCTGCTGGTGGCCCTGGCTACGCCGGTCTGGGCGCTCAACGACGAGCAGCCGGTCGACAAGGAGGTTGCGGAAAGCCTGTGCCGGGAGGCCGGCGCCAACAGTTACATCTGCTCGATGCGTCACACGTCAACAGAGCAGGATGCGATGGTCATGGCGCGGGTTGTGCTGCGGTACTGCGGCGAGCTGGCGCCTCGGAACCTTTCGGACCCGGCGGTCTACAAGGCGCAATGCGACGAGACCCGCGCCTACATCAAGCAGCGCTGGGGCTACTGATGGCCGACATGCAGTGGTTTTTCCTGATCGCTTTCCTGGCCATCCTGGGTCAGATCGGCTGGGCTGTGAGGCAAATCAATTTGTCTCATACAATCGCAATCGCGAGCTGTTGGCAGCGCTCAACGGTATCGAGAGCACTATCAGAGCAGGGTTCTTTGGCCCGGAACAGTAGGCCCGAGCCGGTCGGCGGCAGTGCGCGAGGCGGTGCTGCAGATGTTAACCGAGCGCTTCGACGATCGACCGTTGACCTGGGAGACGGTTGAGGCGGCGCTGAAGATCGTCATTTTCGAGGTCAGGCAGTTGGCGGTATCTGCGCCAGCAAAGAGGGTACCTCCAACGAGGTCAGTCAGGCCGCCGCAGGGACAATTCCCTAGGCAGTGCATATGAAGCGCGAAACCGCCATGCCGGCGGCCAGGAAGGGCAATAGTTGAAAACATCGATTGTGCTGGGTGTATTAGCGTTGTCCGCTACGGTGGCGACGCCGGAGGCGTTCGCTCGTGGCGGCGGGGGCCACGGTGGCGGCGGTCATGGCGGCAGCCATGGCGTGCGCGGCCACGTCACCAGGAACGGAACCTACGTGGCGCCTCATCGCCAGACCAACCCTAACTCCTCGCGCTCGGACAATTGGTCGACCAAGGGGAACACCAATCCCTATACGGGCAAGCCCGGAAGCAAGTAGGGGACCTTCAGGAAAGGCCGGAGCCAGCACCCCGCTCTTTTGCTGGGCGCATCTGTTCCATACAGATCGGATAAAGAGACCGACCATGAGCAAGAGAACATTTCAGGATGCCTTCGAGGCATCGCGGGGACCGTACTACCAGGCCGAGGCGGCCCGCCAGCTCGGCATCGGGCGCAGCTCGGTGGTGCGCTACGACAAGGGCGATCGTGCGGTGCCCAAGGTGGTGCTGGGCACGCTCGCCGGTTTGCTGGAGAAACGCCAGGAGAAGATCGAGGCGCTGCGGCCCAAGGTGCTAGCCGCGTTCGAGGTGACGTCGTGAGGGCGCTCGCATTGGCCGGGCTGCTGGTTGCCGTGGCGGCGCCCGCCTGGGCAGCGAATGATGCGGTCGCGCCAGCTGATTATGACCTGGCGGGTTGGACGCTCTGCTATCAGGCAACAGACAATTCCGATGTTTGCATGATCCGCAACGCGAGCACTGAAATGGCTGCTCGCGGCTGGGCAAGTTCTAGCCTGGAGGAGTGTGACAGGCGGCAGGGTCTCAACACCTGGCGGAAGGAGTGGCCCTACCAGGCGGATTGCACTGAGACCCGCGCCTACATCAAGCAGCGCTGGGGGTATTGATCATGAACAAGTCGCGAGCTGCGCCGCATGAATGCCGTGCGCGAGGTGATGCAGAAGAACGGCATCACCACGTTCGATGCCATCCAGTTCATCGCCATGCACAGCACCAGCCCGACGCGAGGCGCGCCTCTCAGAAGGGTCGTGTCCGCCTGCGCTGCTTACATCAAAGAGACGAGGGTCGGCACGGTGCAGGGCAAGATCATCGCTGTGTGCAGTTGCACCGACGAATGGTTCCCGACCAAGGAAGAGCTACAGATCGACGGGATGAAGACCCGAGGTCTCGTTTGCCCCGACTGCAGCGAAAAGGACCGCTACAAGCTGCACGATTTTGAAGCCTATGTGAAGGAAGGGCAATGAAGCCCCGGCGCCCGGCGGAACGGCGCTAGCCCGCGTCCGCGCGCTTGATCTTCGTCGCCTCGACCTGCCCGTGATGGAAGCTGAAGCGGATGGTCTCGTCGTCGCCCAGCGCGCCGAGGTCGATATGCCCGTCTGGCTTGAAGACGATGCAGCGTCTGCCGATGCGCGTGCTGACCATGCCGCCCAGCGGCCCCTGGTTCTCCGCCAGCCCCTTGAGCGCTGTGTAAAACGGCTCGCTCAGCCAGGCGCCCGGCGCGCCAGGATCGACATGGACGACGACGTCGTTGCCCTGGCCGTAGAGCACGAGCTTCGACTTGCTGGGCCGCCACAATTCCGGGAAGTCGGCGCTGAGCAGGAAGAGACAGTAGAACGTGCGGCACTCCTGCGGGCGCGTGTCGTAGATCTTGCAGCCCTTGGCCTTGTTGCAGTGGCCGCACCAGACATCGACCGGCTTCTTCAACTCGGCGACGCCGATGACCTTGCAGCACAGCGTACAGGAACCGCAGGTCTTGCCGGGGGCGGGTTGAGCAAAGTCAGTTCCCAACGCTGTCATCCCAAAGGGTCCTAGCACTGCACTCTACTGCCCGCGCGCTGCCGGGATCAGCCTGCAATATGCGGTTCAGTCTGTCGCGTCCCGGTTCTCGTCTCGATCAGCTTCATAACGGGGGAGCTGCGCCTTGGCGTCGTCGCTGGGCACGCCGTCGCGGTCACCTCGCCATTGCCCACAGCTTGTCCGCGATTTCAGCAGGCACCTTGGCTTTGCCGCGTGGGTATTCGTACCAGCGGAAAGGCTTGGCCCCCTTGGGCCGCCGCTTGTTCCACGCGAGTGCCAGCCGCTCGACCACCTTCAGCGTGATGTTTCTGCGGGCCACATGGAAGTTGGTCAAGGGTGTCAGAAAGCGCCAGTTCTCGGGATCGTTGCTCGGATAGGTGTCGCCCGCAACCGTGGCAGCGATAGCAAGGGTCTTCCTCTTCCGGTCATAGATCAGGACGCGGTCGCCGTCCGCGGCGGCCTTCACTCCGCTCCACTTCAGGACGAGCGTATTCTGCCCCTTTCCAGCGTAAAGCTCGACCGCCCGCAGGAATGAGTGGTCGTCCTCGAAACCTTGGTAAATGTAGAGGTCGCTCATGATGGTTCTCCAGCTTTTCCCTTGATCGGGGCCAGCGGAGTGCTGGCGGATCGGGCGGTGCAAACTGCCCGCACCGCTGGGCAACAAACCTTGGCCAACCAAATACTTCATGGTGGTGGTTCTCGCATTGACGCTGCGCGCCAAAGCATTGACCCGTACCGTCTCTGGCTGCTCACCGCGCGACGGCGGCGCATGTCTTCCTGGAAACCTACGCTGGCCCACGCCATTGGGCAGCATCGAATGAATACCGGGCACTAACCGCGCAGCACGCGGGGCGCGGCATTCGCAAGGGCTGGTGGATCCAGCGGGCCTCTTGGTCCGCTCTCACCGTGAGCACTGATCCTGCGCAGCCGGCTGCGGTGACGTTGACCTTGAGGACCAAGGTCTTTTGGTCGGGGTTGTAGCGAAATGGGGGCAAGGGATCGCTGACTGGCCGGTGAGAGTGACGCAGTCGGTCAATAGGTTGTCGGCATCTGTCAATGATCTCTGAGGGCTGCGGTGCCAGTGACTGCGTTGCGGGGGCCAATTTCGGCACGCATGGCCTGAGGGGGCTTTAATGCTAATGCGAAGACTGATCGGCGCGGGGGCGCTGATCGCACTGCTTGGCGCATGCTCGACCAACGGCGGCCTGTATAGCGAGAGCGACCCGGCCAACAACGAGTTCTCGGGATGGAAAACCGCCGGAGCCGTGGTCCTTGGCGTCCTCACGCTGGGGGCGATCGGGGCGGGGGCCTACGCGGGCGCGCAGCAGCCGACCTACACGCACAACCCCAACGTCACTTTCGTCAGCGGCAACGATCATGTGCGGACCTACATCGTCAACGGCGAGTACGTCACCTGCTACCGCACAGGCTCCGTCGTCAACTGCTACTAGGATGCATGGCTCGCGAAGAGGAAACCCGACAGGAGCAAAGCCATGCGTGACCTATTCGAGCGCTTCGAGCGGGCTCTGAAGCCCGGCGACAACGTCGACGTCATCGTGATCGCGCGCGCCAAGAGCAGCCGCAAGGTCCAGATGCAGGTACTGACGTCGGACGGCGAGCCGATGGGCGTGCTGACGACCGGCGCGCTCCTGACCGCTGCCGTCGAAACGCTCGCCGGGAAGACCTGAGCCATGGCCACGGCGGAGATCGACAAACTGTAGCCCAAGGTGGCTGCAGCCGGCCAGGAGGCGACGTGATGACCATAATAGCAACTGGCACGGTGATCGTGCTGCTCATGTCCAACATGGCACTGGCCCAGCCCGCCGGCTGGGCCCGCACCACCGAGTTGGACGAACAGTGGGAGCGCGACTGGAAGGCCTGCGAGGTCAAGGTCCCTGTCCCCGCGCCCACGCCGCTAGGCGAGAGCCTTGGGCTGGCACCCTACGCGCAAGGCCCCGCCACACTACGAGGGCAGTCATCAGGGCAGCCGGCCATCGATTACCCGAAGTCCTACGCGTGCATGAAGGCGCGCGGGTGGACAAAGAAGTGAGAGGCGGCGTGGTGAAGAAGATCGGATTGCTGGCGGTGCTCGCTATCGTGGTGGTCGCCTGCACCAAAGAGGTCAAGGCGGTCTACTACCCGGACAGATCCGACCTGACGCTCCATGTGACAGCTATTGTAGGCAGTGCAGACGAGTGTCGTGCATGGGTATCGCAGCAGGCGGCCCGCCATGACGACCGCAACCTCCGTCGCGGCGACTATGTCTGCCTTGTCGACGGGGAGAAGGTGCGATGAAGACGATCGTGCTGGCCGCGCTGCTGATGGTCGTCATGGCGCCCGCCTGGGCGGCGAACGATGACAATCGGTTGGAGCTGCCGGAATTGAACGAAAATGCGTTCAACGCTTGCCAAGGGGCAGGGACTTCATCGAGCGTCTGCGCGATGAAGTATGTGTCGGAAGACAATGCGCTCACGATCGCGCTGGGCACGATCGAGCGCTGCAAGGACAGTGACACAGTGTTCAGCGCTGTTAGCGCAACGTGTGTGGCGGATCTGGCCTACATCAAGCAGCGCTGGGGCTACTAGACCAGCATCCACTTCCAGCCCTTGCGGTCGCAGTAGCGTGCGACCTTCGCCCGTAGCAGCCGTCGTATGGCGCACGATCGGCGCCGCGCTCGTCTTCCTGGAAATCAACGCCGGGCTGGTCACCACCCTGCTGGCCGGCGCCGGCGTGCCGCCAGCATCTTGCAACCCGTAAATATTGCGGAGTAGGAAAAGGGCGAACTGGCGCACTGGGACCCGGGTAGCTTATCCGCTGGTAAATCGGGGAAGCGCAATATTTGCGCAACGTAGGCGTACGCGCCACGTCGAACGCCGTTTCAGGCGCGAACGGCGAACGTCACCAAGTCTGCGCCAGGGAGCCCCCACCGGGGGACCACCCCGAGGGGGCCGATCGAGTACCCGCAACCATCCTATAAGCCGCCGCCCCTTGGGCGGCGGCGGCGGGCTCAAAGGTGACTGCCAGCCAAAGCTGCCGAAGAAATTCTCTCGCGCGTGGACGTGCACCAGTTCCGAGCCACGTGGGCGCGCTGGCGGAAGTCGCCGATCGCCTCGCTGCCGCAGGTCCGAGGCCGATCCCCCGGCCCCGGCGACCACCGGCAGGGTGGGGTGCAGTCGGTACCCACACGGCGCGCCATCGAGGGGAAGTAACGCCGCATGAGCGCCGCTCATGGTCCTGCGAATGCAGGGAAAAAGGGCCTGCCAGCAGCCGTGTTGCAGAAAAACCACAGGAATTGGCTTGCAGACGCCGTGCGATTGCCCAGTGGCTGCGCAATAGTATACTTGCGCCGCATACTCGTCCTTAGGCCGCCACAAAGACACCACACTCGGGGAGATACGAGATGAAGAAGATGGTCGTTGCTGCTGCGCTGCTCACGACGGCGCCGTTTGCTGCCCAGGCGCAGACGCCGCTTCAGCCCGGCGGGTTCTACATCGGTGCGGAAGGCGGTGCGAACTGGATGTTCAACACGTCGCCCACGTCGACATTCACCTTTGCCGGGCCGTCGTCGTTCGGCAACTTCTCCAGCAACTCGAACGCGTACTTCAACACCGGTTTCGTTGTCGGTGGCGCGCTCGGCTACGACTTCATCGGCCTTCGCGTCGAGGCCGAAGGCGTCTATCGGGAAAACACGGGCACGCTGGCGGTCGGTGGGTTTAGCGCGGGCTTCAACTTCAACGAAGTCGCGATCATGGGGAATGCCTACTATGACTTCCTCGCGGGATCGGCGATCGTCCCCTATATCGGCGCCGGCGCCGGTGTGGCGTTCCTCAACGCGGGCGCTCTCGGCGCGACGCGGCAGAGCACGCAGTTCGCCTATCAGGGCATCCTCGGCGTGGGCTGGAACATCAATCCGATGTTCCGCCTCAACTTGGAAGGCCGTTACTACGGCACGACGGCTCCCAACTTCAGCAACCAGGGCTCCTTGGGGAACACGCAGTACAATTTGACCTACAGTCCGCAGAACAACAACGTCAGCGCCATGCTGAGCCTGCACATACGGTTCGGCGTGGCTGCGCCGCCGCCGCCGCCGCCGCCGCCGCCGGTGGTGGCGCCGCCGTCGTTCATGGTGTTCTTCGACTGGGACCGCTCGAACCTGAGCCAGCAGGCGCTGACCACGATCCAGCAGGCAGCTAGCGCCTTCAAGGCGAAGGGCAGCGCGCGCATCACGGCGACCGGCCACACCGACACGACGGGCCCGGAGAGCTACAACATGGCGCTGTCGCTGCGTCGTGCCAACGCGGTCAAGGACGCTCTAGTCCGCGACGGCGTGCCGGCCCAGGCGATCACGGTCATCGGCAAGGGCGAGAGCCAGCTGCTGGTGCCGACCGGCGACAACGTGCGCGAGCCGCAGAACCGCCGCGTCGAGATCGTCATCCAGTAGGACGCCGAACAGACGAAAAAGGCGGCTTCAGCCGCCTTTTTTTTGCCCGCTCGGAAGCGCAGCTAGGCCGACCGGCGATCCAGGCACCATATGGGCGGGCCCCTGCCAACCAAACGAGGAAGGGCTGGCGAACTATTAGGCGTCTGCAACTACAAGATGACGATTTCAACCCGGCGTTCCGGGCGTGGGCACCGTCAGCTTCCAGAACATCCTCGCCCCGCTGGGCATGTGACGCGCGCTTGCTCTTCTTCATAAGAGCCAGTCAACCCCGCTCCATCAGGTGCACGGCTTCGAGGGCGCGCCTTGAGCGGCTTGCAACTGACCGGTCCGGCGGCGGCGAGCTTGTGGACAGCGTCGGCAAATCCCTCAGGCATTTCATCCGCGCCAACGTAGTGGATGAGCATCTCGCCGATCTCGACGACGAGACGACGCAGCTCGGCCTGAGCATCGGGCTGGATGTAGATCACCAGCCCCCATCGGAGCCGTAGGTACCGCAGGAGCAGTTCCTACTCCGACCGGTGGCATTCCCTCATCTGCCCGACCGGGCGTATCATCCACACGGCACCGCCTGAAAAAAATCTAGGAGATGTTCATGGCGCGCGACGATCTCGGTCGGTGGGTGGCGGGCTCCAGCGGCAATGCCGGCGGGAGGCCAAGACCGCCCGACGGCCTACGAGCCCGGTTGGCGCAGTTGTCGCCACGAGCCGTGGAGCGGCTCGGCGAGCTGCTGGACAGCGGCGACGAGAGAGTGCGCCTTGAAGCAGCCAAGGTCATCCTCGACCGTCATCTTGGCCGACCAGCGATCCAGGCGGACATCAGCCTCCATAGCGGTGTCGGCGACGGTCACCTTGCGGCGCTGATCAAAACGGCTCGTCGTCGAGCGTCGGAGCCGATTTTTCTGGAGGATGTCGAGGTTGAGATGTCGACGCCGCCGGCGACTTGATCTTTTTCCAGCCCGCGCGGAAGCGGGTGGTACGACACGGGCGTCGTGACGGTCGTCACCGGAGGACGGCAGTCCGCAGATTGCAGGTTATTGGCCTGGCGGGCGAGCGGCAGAGGGTGACCACCCGACAACCTCGCGCTTGGGGCACCGCAAAATTTTAGATGAGTTGCATCACCGCGGCGACGATCGGATCGGGGGTCGAGTTAGGGGGAGACGCTGACGTATGGCCAGGCGGCAAGGGGAGGGTTCATCTCTCCCCCTGATCCTATAAGCCCTTGGTTTGCTTGTTTTGTGGTACTCCGCCCCCAGCTACCATGAGGCCTTTTTGCCTAATGGATTCAGGTAGTTGAAGGTGGCCCTCGGGGAGGGCCACTTCCAGCTCCGGACTCGATCGTCAGGGCGAGGACGAGGCGCCGAATGGCAGGCGCGGCCAGCATCACGATGGGAATGGTTGTCATCCAGGCGATCAGCCAGGAGCCGAGCCAATTCCCGACGAACGCAAAGCTGCCGAGGAAGGGCAGGCTTGCGACCCCGGCCGCAATCGCCGACGTGAGGCCTGACTGGATGACGCCGAAAACAAGATAGCCGTACTTTCGGGGGATGCGCGGCATCGCCTTGTCGAACCCCCGCACCCGCCGTCAGCCCCGCGCGGACATCCAAGCGGCGATGGCCCGCCCGATCTCGTCCGGCGAATCTTCCTGGACGAAATGGATCCCCGCGACCGTCTTCTCGGTCAACGTTGGCCACCGGCGGACGAGGTTGATCAGCGTATCATTGGCGAGGATCGCACCTGGCTCGGCCTTGAGGAACAGCTTGGGCACGTTGCTCACCGCCAGCCAGCCCGCGTATTCAGTCGCGATCGCATGCACATCGGCGGGCTCGCCCGCGATGGGGATCTGACGGGGCCATGTCAGCGTCGGCCGTCGCCCCTCGCCGGGCTCGGCGAACGGCCGGCGGTATGCCGTCATCTCCTCGTCGGTGAGCTTGCGCAGGATGGCATTCGGCAGGATCTCTTCAATGAAATAGTTGTCCTGCAGGACCATCGCCTCGCCGGCCTCGGAACGCAGCGCCTCCAAGGCCGAACGCATTCCCATCTTGTCCCAGTGGTCTGCGGACTGCGGCGCCACGATCGCCTCCATGAACGCGATAGCCTTCACGGCCCGGCGGTGGCGGTTGGCCCAGTCGAAGCCGAGGGCCGATCCCCAGTCATGGACGACCAGGGTGACCCGCTCGCGCACATCCAGCGCTTCGAGCAGGGCGTCGAGGTAGCGACGGTGCTCGACGAAGCGATACGAAGCGGGGCCACTGTCCGGCAGCTTGTCGGAATCGCCCATGCCAATCAGGTCCGGGGCGATGCAGCGGCCGCGTGACTGCAGGTACGGCAACACGTTGCGCCAGAGGTACGACGAGGTGGGGTTGCCGTGCAGCAGCACGATGGGGTCGCCCTGTCCCACCTCCACGTACGCCATCTCTCTGCCGAGGACCCGCCGCCGCTGCTTTTGATACGGAAATGCTGCGGAGATCATGGTGGCTACTCCTTCTGTCCAGGGTGGAAAGTTTGCGCGACGAGCATTCCAGATGCCTGTCGGCGTGCCACGGCAGATAAGGCGCGAGGGGCTGCGAATCCTTTGGTAAGTGATGAAAAGTTCTGAAAGGCACGATCGCGTTCGATCATCATTTGGCCCCCGGTCTCTCGCGACGAGGGGCTTTATTTTGTGGCTTCTCTCCGCCACGTTAAGACCATGGCCAATGGACACACGCACCAGACCGACGTCGTCATCATAGGCGCGGGGCCCGTCGGCCTGTTCGCCGTGTTCGAATGCGGCATGGTGCGGCTGCATTGCCACGTCATCGACGTGCTCGACGATGCCGGCGGCCAGTGCACGGCGCTCTATCCCGAGAAGCCGATCTACGACGTGCCGGGCTTCCCGCGCATCCAGGCGGCCGAGCTGGTGGTCCGCCTGAAGGCGCAGGCCGCGCCCTTTCGCCCGGTCTACCACCTGGGCGAGCAGGTCCAGGCCCTGGAGCCGGTGAGCGGCGGCTTCTGGCAGGTCACCACGTCCAAGGGCACGATCGTGCAGGCGCGGGCCGTGATCATCGCCGCGGGCGTCGGCGCCTTCGGCCCCAACCGGCCGCCGCTGGCCGGCATCGAGGCCTACGAGGGCAAGAGCGTCTTCTATTACGTCACGAAGCGTGAAAGCTTCCGCAGCAAGCGCGTGGTGATCGCGGGCGGCGGCGATACCGCCGTCGACTGGGCGCTGTCACTGGCCGAGGTCGCCCAGCGCGTCTCGGTGATCCATCGCCGCGACAAGTTCCGCGCCGCGCCCGAGAGCGAGGCCCGGCTGAAGGCGCTGGTCAAGGCGGGCAAGATCGACCTCGTCGTGCCCTACCAGCTTCACGCGCTGGAGGGCGCCGACGGCCAGCTGAAATCCGTCACTGTCGCCACGCTCGACGGCGCGACAAAGCGCATCGAGGCCGATGCGCTGCTGCCGTTCTTCGGGCTTTCGATGTCGCTCGGCCCGATCGCCGACTGGGAGCTGGCCCTCGAGCACCATCAGATCGCGACCGATGCCTCGACCGCGGCGACCAGCAAGCCCGGCATCTTCGCCATCGGCGACGTCGTCACCTATCCCGGCAAGCTGAAGCTGATCCTGACCGGCTTCGCCGAGGCCGCCATCGCCGCGCGCTCGGCCTACGCGCTGGTCCATCCCGAGACGCCGCTGCACTTCGAATATTCGACGACCTCGGGCGTGCCCTCGGTCTAGTTCACGATCCCTGGCGCACCGTGCGAAAGAAGGCGCGCACGTCGCCGACGAACAGCCCGGGCTGCTCGAAGGCGGCGAAGTGGCCGCCCTTGGGCAGTTCGTTCCAGTGGCGGATGTTGGTGAAGTTGCCTTCCATCCAGCGCCGCACCGGCGTCACGATCTCCTTGGGGAACACGGCCACGCCGGTCGGCACGCTGACCTTGTGGATGGTGCGCCGCTCCGGCCCGAAACTCTCCCAGTAGAGCCGGGCCGACGAGGCGGCCGACGCGGTCACCCAGTACAGCATGACATTGTCGAGCAACTCGTCGCGACCGAGGATGTTCTCCGGGTGTCCGTCGCAGTCCGTCCAAGCCCAGAACTTCTCGAGGATCCACGCCGCCTGGCCGGCCGGCGAATCGGTCAGGCCGTAGCCCACGGTCTGCGGCCGGGTCGATTGCTGCTTGGAATACCCTGAGTCCCAGTCGGCGTAGTATTTGATCCCCTTGAGCGCCCGCGCCTCCTCGGGCGTCGGATCGCCCTCGACCTTGGGTCGTGACGACATGGCGAGCGTGATGTGGATGCCGGCGCAGTGCTGCGCGTCCTGGGCGCCGAGCGACGTGGTCACCGCCGAGCCCCAGTCGCCGCCCTGCGCGCCGTAGCGTGCGTAGCCCAGGCGCGCCATCAGCTTGGCCCAGGCGGCGGCGATGCGATCGATGCCCCAGCCGGTGGTTTGGGGCTTGCCCGAGAAGCCGAAGCCGGGAAGCGACGGACAGATCACGTGGAAGGCGTCGGCGGGATCGCCGCCGTGCGCGGCCGGGTCGACCAGCGGTTCGATGACCTTGTGGAACTCGACCACCGAGCCCGGCCAGCCGTGGGTGAGGATCAGCGGCAGGGCGCCGGGATGGGCTGAGCGTGCGTGCACGAAATGAATGTCGAGCCCGTCGATCGTCGTGGTGAATTGAGGAAAGCGATTGAGCAGCGCTTCGCGACGCCGCCAGTCGTAGTCCTCGGCCCAGTACCGGCAGACCTCCGCGATCCACTTGAGCGGCACGCCCTGGCTCCAGTCGTCGACCAGCTCGGCCTCGGGCCAGCGGGTCTTGCGCAATCGCGACCTGAGATCGTCCAACACGTCATCGCCGACGGCGATGCGGAAAGGCGTGATGCTCGTGCTCATGCTGGCCTCGGCTATGGCTCGGGTTGGTGCCTAGGGGCGAGAATGGCGGGCGCCCGGAGCGGGCGGCGTTTCGGGCGGGCCGGCGAAGCACTGCGCGATGCTCATCCAATGCCGCGCCTGCTCGCCCTCGATCGACAGAGGTCGTGTCGGCAACATTGCGCGTCTGGGTGACGACCTGGCAGAAGGCGACCGCGTCGCCCTGCACCGCTTCTCCGGCCGACGGCTGGCGCCACTCCCAGGTCTCGCCGAATGGCGTCTCGAGGCGAACCGAGGGCACCACGGCGGGCACCGGCAGTCCGCGGTTGCGATAGGCCCAGCCGAAGGTCCGGACGCCGATCTCCGCGATATTGCGCAGCCGCGGCGCCGGCGGCGGCCGCTCGACGCCGAGCAGGTCGTAGATCGCCTGGGCGTGCGACCAGGTCTCCATCTGGCGCGCGGTCGTGAACATTCGCACGCCCATGTCCGGGCCCGACCATTTCAAACGCGCATCGGCAGGCTTGTCGGCGAGCACGCCGCACAGCCGTTCGAGAGTCGTGCTCCACCGTTCGAGCAGGGCCTTGCCACCGAGGTCGCCCAGCCGCTGCCGCGTCTCCTCGACGCGGCTCGACGCTTCCTTGCGGCGCGCCTGAATGTCGGCCATCAGGCTGGCGAAGGCCGCCGGATCGGTCGCCGATGCCAGCGCCATGGTGTCGCCCATGTGCAGATGGCGAACGATGTCGTCGATCGTCCACGCCTTGAACTGCGTGGCGCGCGGCCAGTCGCTGTCGCCGAGGCCGGCCAGCAGACGGTGCAGCTCGGCGGCCTCGGCACGAAGATCGTCGATCTGCGGGATCATTCGGCGGCTTGCGCCACCGCCGACTGCTGCATGCGCAGGACCTGTTCCCAGCCGCGATAGCCCGTGAATTCGTCCTTGTCGAAGAACAGGACCGGGCCGTCGCAGAAGAACAGATACTCGGTATCCTCCAGCGCGGTCGTGGCGCCATGCACCATGCCGTTCACCTCGTGCAGGAAGTCGCCCGGGCCGTAGACGTTGTCGCGAACCTGCAGCCTGCCCGACAGCACGAAGGCGAAGGCCGCCGACAGATGCTTGTGCGGCGGTGCCACGTAGCCCTTCTTCCATTTCAGCAGCACGGCCCAGCGGCCGGACTCCTGGCCGACCCACAGGACCTTGGTCCAGGCCTCGCCGGGCTTGGTCTCGATCCAGGGGATTTCCGACGACCGCGTGATCGAATCGGCCAGTTCGCTGTTCACCGGGCGTATGTCCTGGGGCAGTGCCATGATTTCCTCCGGGCTTCTGGTTGGAACAGAATTCACGTCACCGGCCGCGCCTGCGGCAGGCGATCCGTCGTGCCGTAGACCGGCGGGGCGAGCTGATCGGCGGTGCGGCCGGCCCAGTCGCGCTGGCTCACGGTCGCCAGGCGCTTGCGCTGGCCGGCGATCAATCCGGCCGTGGCCGCCTCGACATCGATGGTCAGCACCTTGCCGTCCTTCACGACCTGCTGGCCGTCGACATAGACGTGGCGGATGGCGCGGTCGCCCGCCGAGTAGATCAGGCTTCTGACCGGCTCGTGCGCCGGCTGCATGTAGGGGTGGCTCATGTCGACCAGCGAGAAATCGGCCTTGCAGCCCGGCGCCAGGCGGCCGAGATCCGGCCGGCGCAGGATCTTCGCGCCGCCCACGGTCGCCGCCTCGAAGGCATGCCGCGTCGTGCCCATCTTGTAGTTGCCGGTGAGCACGCGCGCGACGTAGCAGGCGAGCCGGATCTCATCGACCATGTTGTGCGGAAAGGTGTCGGTGCCGATGCCGACCGTGATGCCGGCATCCATGTAGCGGCCGATGGTGTTGAGCGCCATGCCGCGGCGCGCGAACACCGTCGGGCAGTGCGCCACCGCCGCCCCCGAGGCCTTCAGGATGTCGAAGTCGCGGCCGTGCGGATAGTGGATCTGCGGATGGTCGCTGAGGAAGATGCCGTGGCCGATCACCAGGTCCGGCCCCAGCACGCCGATGGCGTCGAGCCATTCGATCGGCGTCTTGCCGTGGCGGTGCACCATCTCGTGGAATTCGACGACGGCCTGGCAGGCATGGGTCTGCATCGGGATGCCGCGCTTCTTCGCTTCCTGCAGCGCTTCCTTGAAGAAGCCTTCGCGACAGGTGTCGATCTGCGAGGGGCAGACCATGGCCGAGAGCCGGCCGCTCGGATGCTGCAAGGCGCGATCGATGGTCTGCATCGCCGCCGCGAAGGCCTTCTCGCCGGCCTTCTCGTCCCAGGCATACTCGACCGTATGGCCGTTCCTGGTGAACCAGTAGCCCTGGCGCATCATCGGCGCCACGACGGCGCGGATGCCCGAGGCCGCGAGGTCGTCGAGCCAGCCGGGGCGGCTGATCGAGAGGTCGGTGATGGTGGTGACGCCGCTTTTCAGCAGTTCGGAGAGGGCCACCGTGGTCGAGGGGCCCGCATCCTCGGCGTCGAGGCCGAACACCGGCAGAAATTCGTACAGCGAACTCTGGCCCAATTTGTCGCTGCCCACTTCCTCGGTCAGGCCCTTGTTGGCCGGCTCGGAAAAGGGATGGCTATGGACGTTGACGAAGCCCGGGATGGCCATGAAGCCCGCGCCGTCGATCACGGTGTCGGCAGTCCCGGCATAGCCCGGTCCGACATGGCGGATCTCGGTGCCTGAAAACACCAGGTCGGCGTCCGTCAGATAGACGTGTCGCTGTTCGGATTCGTCCCAGGCGACGGCGAGGTCGAGGCCGCGGAGGTGCGTGGTTTTTGCGTTCATCAGTTCTTCCCTTCGCCGGCAAGACTGGCATGATCGGGTCATGACCGCAAAACTCACCGAGGACGCCAAGGGTGTCTTCATCATCGCCGCCACGCCCTTCACCGACGAAGGCGCACTCGACCTGCAGAGCGTCGACACGCTGACCGACTTCTATCTCGGCTGCGGCGTCCACGGTTTCACCCTGCTCGGCATCATGGGCGAGGCGCCCAAGCTCACGCCGGACGAGTCGCTGTCGGTGGTCGATCGCGTCATCCGTCGCGCGCAGGGCCGCCAGGTGATCGTGGGCGTAAGCCATGCCGGGCTGGAGAACGTACGACGCCTGTCGCACGAGGTGATGGTCGCGGGCGCCTCGGGCGTGATGGTGGCGCCGCCGTCGGGCCTCAGGGGCGACGACGGCGTCTACAATTACTTCGCCCAGCTCTTCAAGGAGCTCGGGCCGGACATTCCCGTCGTCTACCAGGACTATCCGCAGAGCACGGGAGTCTATCTCGCGCCGCCGGTGTTCGAGCGCCTGGTCGACGACTTCAGGCAGCTCGTCATGCTGAAGCACGAGGATGCGCCCGGCCTCGCCAAGCTCTCGCGCGTGCGCGAGGGCGAGAAGAAGCCCGGCCGCCGCCGCGTCTCGATCCTGGTCGGCAATGGCGGGCTCTACCTGCCGCAGGAGATGCGGCGCGGCGCCGACGGCGCCATGACGGGCTTCGCCTGGCCCGAAATGCTGGTGCAGGTCTACGAGCTGTTCGCCGCCGGCAAGACCGAGGAGGCCGAGGATCTGTTCGACATCTACCTGCCGCTGGTGCGCCACGAACAGCAGCCGGCGATCGGGCTGGCGCTGCGCAAGGAAGTGCTGTTCCGCCGCGGCGCCATCAGGAGTCCGCGGCAGCGCGCGCCGGGTTCGTCGCTCACCGCGACCGACCGCGGCGAGCTCGACGGATTGATCCAGCGCCTCGAGCGCCGGCTGGCCGGCGCCGGCCGGTCCGCCAAGATCGCGGCGGAGTAGGGGGATGGCCGACTACGATCTGATCGTCCGCAACGCCAAAATCGTCACCGCCGAGCGCCAGAGCGAGGGCGACATCGCCGTCAAGGACGGCAAGGTCGCCGCCCTGGGCGCCGACGTGAAGGGCACCGCCACGCGCGAGATCGATGCCGCGGCCAAGTTCGTGCTGCCGGGCGGCGTCGACAGCCACTGCCACATCGAGCAGAAATCCGGCATGGGCGTGATGTGCGCCGACGATTTCTACACCGGCACCGTCTCCGCCGCGTTCGGCGGCACCACCACCGTCATTCCCTTCGCCGCCCAGCATCGCGGCATGTCGCTGCGCCAGGTGGTGAAGGATTATCACGAGGCCGCCACGCCCAAGGCGGTGATCGACTACGCCTTCCACCTGATCATCACCGATCCCAGCCCGCAGGCGCTGGGCCAGGAGCTGCCGGCGCTGATCAAGGACGGCTACACCTCGTTCAAGATCTACATGACCTACGATGCGATGAAGGTCAGCGACTACCAGATGCTCGACATCCTGGCGCTGGCGCGGCGCGACGGCGCGCTGGTCATGGTGCATGCCGAGAATCACGACATGATCACCTGGCTGGCGCACCATCTCGTCGAGCAGGGCCATGTCGCGCCCAAGTTCCACGCCATCGCCCATGCCCGCGTCGCCGAGGCCGAGGCGACCAACCGGGCGATCTCGCTGGCCCGCCTGGTCGATGCGCCGCTCCTGATCGTGCACATGTCGGAGATCGAGGCGATCGAGACCCTGCGGCAGGCGCAGAAGAAGGGGCTGAAGATCTTCGGCGAGACCTGCCCGCAATATATCGCGCTCACCGCCGACGACATGGACAAGCCCGGCGTCGAGGGCGCGATGTGGTGCTGCAGCCCGCCGCCGCGCGATGCGGCGGCGCAGGAGGCGGTGTGGGCCGCCCTGAAGGACGGCACCTTCCAGACCTTCTCGTCCGACCACGCGCCCTACCAGTTCAACGAGAAGGGCAAGATCCCCAAGGGCGACAAGACGACCTTCAAGGAAATGGCCAACGGCGTGCCCGGCCTCGAAGTGCGCCTGCCGCTGCTGTTCTCCGAGGGCGTGCAGAAGGGCCGCATCACGCTGCAGCAGTTCGTGGCGCTCACGTCGGCGAACCACGCCAAGCTCTACGGCCTCTATCCGAAGAAGGGCACGATCGCCGTCGGTTCCGACGCAGACTTCGCGATCTGGGACGCCGACAAGGACGTGACGATCCGCTGGAAGGACCTGCACGACAATGTCGGCTACAGCCCCTACGAGGGCCGCCAGATCAAGGGCTGGCCGATCACCGTGGTGAGCCGCGGCAGGGTCGTGGTCGAGGATGGCAAGCTCAACGCGGCCCGTGGCTCCGGCCAGTTCCTGCCCTGCGCCTCGCCCGATTCGGCCAAGCCGCAAGGCCAGGCCGCGCCCGAACTGCAGGCGATGTCGCGCTTCGGCGCCAAGCCGCTGTTTTGATGATCGGTGTCGACTTTGTACGGCGCATGGCCCGCTACAATCGTTGGCAGAACGAGAACCTCTATGGCGCCGCCGAAGGGCTCACCGACGAGGAGCGCCATCGCGAGCGCGGCGCCTTCTTCGGGTCGATTCACAGGACGATGTGTCATCTCGTCTGGGCTGACCAGACATGGATGAACCGCTTTTGTGGCAGCCCGCCGCCGCCGCCCTTCGCGGACCTGGCCGCGCTGTATCGCGAATGGGCCGTGCTGAAGAGCCGACGGCGCGATTTCGATGCCGAGATCGTCGGCTGGGCGGACGGTCTCGCTCCGGACTGGCTCGCCGGCACCCACACCCACGTTTCGCCCAGCCTGGGGCGCGAGATGTCGGCGCCGCGCTGGACGTTGGTGTCGCACTTCTTCAATCACCAGACCCATCATCGCGGGCAGGTTCATTGCCTGTTGACCCAGGCAGGCGTGAAGCCGGCGGATACGGATCTGCCGATGATGCCCGGCTGACAACCTGGAGTTTGCTATGCTCTACCGAACCGCAAGGAGTTCCTGATCGTGTCCCGTCGTCTGAAAGTCGCCGCCGCCCAGCTCGGCCCCATCAATCGCGCCGACAGCCGCCAGAGCGTGGTCAAGCGGCTGATCGAGATGCTGAAGGAAGCCGATTCGCGCGGCTCCAAGTTCGTGGTCTTTCCCGAGCTCGCGCTCACCACCTTCTTTCCGCGCTGGTGGATCGAGGACCAGGCCGAGATCGACAGGTATTTCGAGGCGCAGATGCCGAGCCCCGAGACGCTGCCGCTGTTCGAGCTCGCGCGCTCCAAGGGAATCGGCTTCTACCTGGGCTATGCCGAGCGGACGGAAGAGGACGGCGGGGACCACCGCTTCAACACCTCGATCCTGGTCGGGCCGGACGGCCGCCTCGTCGGCAAGTACCGCAAGGTCCATCTGCCGGGCCACGCCGAGCACCGGCCGGAGGCGCCCTACCAGCATCTCGAGAAGAAGTATTTCGAGGTCGGCAATCTCGGCTTCAACGTCTGGAAGATGTTCAAGCAGGACTTCATCGTCGGCCAGTGCATCTGCAACGACCGGCGCTGGCCCGAGACGTTCCGCGTCATGGGGCTGAAGGGCGCCGAGATGGTGGTGCTGGGCTACAATACGCCGACCGACAACGTCTATGCGCCCAAGGAGCCGCCGTACCTCCGCGTGTTCCACCACAATCTCTCGATCCAGGCCGCCGCCTACCAGAACGGCATCTGGGTCGTGGCGACGGCCAAGGCCGGCAAGGAAGACGGCTTCAGCCTGCACGGCGGCTCGGCCATCGTGGCGCCGACCGGCGAGATCGTCACCAAGACGACGACCGAGGAGGACGAGGTCATCGCCTACGACTGCGACATGGCGCTCGGCGAATATATCCGCAACACCACCTTCAACTTCGCCAAGCACCGGCGACCCGAGCACTACAAGCTGATCACCGAACGGACCGGCGTGAAGGTCGAGCCGTCGAATTAGTCAAGCGGACCGCGGGCCTCCAGGCCCGCATCATGAGCGGACCTGGAGGTCCGCGGTCCAATGAGAGGAAGAAAATGCAATACGCCGTCTCCGACGTGAACCACCACGACCGCTACAAGATCCTCACCGCCTTCGTGCTGCCGCGGCCGATCGCCTGGGTGACGACGATCGGGCCCAGCGGCACGGTCAACGCCGCGCCGTTCAGCTTCTTCAATGTCTTCGCCGAGGATCCGCCGCTCTGCATGTTCTCGATCAACAGCCGGCCGGACGGACGCCTCAAGGATACCTGGACGAACATCGAGCGCACCGGGCAGTTCGTGATCAACCTCACCGACGAGCCGCTGGCGCGCGCCATGCACGACACCAGCGGCGACTTCCCGCCCGACATCGGCGAGCCCGACTATCTCGGCCTCAAGCTGGCGCCGTCGGTCGACATCAAGCCGCCGCGCCTGGCCGACGCACCGTGGTCGATGGAGTGCAGGACCTGGCAGGTGCTGAACGTCAAGGACGACCGCCAGCTCGTGATCGGCGAGGGCCTGCGCTTCCACATCCGCGACGAGCTGTGGGATCCCAAGGCGATGCGCGTGCATATGGATCGCTACCATCCGGTCGGCCGCATGTTCGCCGACCGCTACTGCCGCACTGATGACAGAATTGTCTATCCTGCTGCCGAGGGGCCGAAGAAGTCCGCCGCGGCGGACTGAGCGTCATCCCGAGCGCCAGGAACCGGGCCCCCAAAGCGAGGCTTCGAGGAATGGCCGAGTATCCTTCTCCGATCCTGGCCCGGCCGGCCGGCCGCGGCTGGCCGCGCTGGCTGGCCGCGCTGCTGTTCGGCGTGATGCTGCTGCTGGCCTTGCTGATCGCCTCCTGGTTCCTGCGCGCCTGCGCCCCGGTCGATCCCTCGACCAATGTGACCACCCTCGAAACGCCCGCGCCGCCCGTGCCCGACGCGCCGCTCGATCCGACGCCGGTGCTGAAGGCAGCACTCGACGACGCGCAGGGCGACGAGAAGACCCTCAAGGCCGAGCTGGCCGCGCTGCAGGCCGACCTCAGGAACAAGGTCGCGCTGTGCAAGCCGGTCGAGCCGCCCAAGCCGCCGCCACCACCGCCGCCGCCCGTTGCCAAGGCTCCGCCGCCGCCAGCACCGCTGCCGGCCGACCGGTGGGCGCAGAAGGATCTCGGCATGCTGCAGGGCTGCTGGCGGCTGGGCCACGACACGGAGGGCAGCATCGGCGTGAACGGCCGGGTCGAACGCTGTGCCGTCAAGGCCGGCCGGATCTGCTTCCAGGCCAATGGCAGCGGGGAGCGACAGACGACGGCGGACTGTCCGCGAACCGGGATGGTGCGCTGCACGGCGCCCATCACGGCCCGGTTCGGCAACGACAGCACCCTGGGCACGACGCAGCCGGCCGTGCGCTGCGACACCGGCGGAACGGGCTGGAACGGACCGCCCAACAGCCTGACGTGCCGCAGGGTCAGCGATTCGCTGGCGGTCTGCCGCGACCGGCTGAACTTCGAGCACGAGTTCCGCCGCGAGTAGCTCTCAGGCGATCTGCGTCAGGGCGATCAGCACCAGGGTCACGGTGATGGCGCCGCCGATGCGCGTCGCGATCTGGGCGAAGGGCATGAGCTGCATGCGGTTGGCCGCCGTCAGGATGGCGACGTCGCCGGTGCCGCCCTGGCCGCTGTGGCAGGCCGTCACGATCGCCGTGTCGATCGGATACATCTTCAGCCAGCCGCCGACCACGTAGCCGGTCGCCATGATCGATACCACCGTCGAGACGATGGTGAGGACATAGGGCAGGTTGAAGGCCGCCACCAGCTTGTCCCACGGCGTCAGCGACACGCCGATGGCGAACAGCAGCGGATAGGTCACCACCGTCGAGAAGAACTTGTAGACGTGGAAGGCGCCGAGCTGCAGCGTCGGCGAGATCGCCCGCACGAGCTTCAGGCCGACGGCGATGACCAGCATCGCCACCGGCGCCGGAAAGCCCCACAGACGCTGCGCCAGCGCGCCGATCAGGTAGAGCGTGACCGCCGTCACGACGGCGGCGCCGATCGTGGTCACGTCGACAGCGATGGCCGCCGGCATCCTCTTCCTCGCGCTGCAGTTCGTCGTGCTCGCCCGGCTGCAGCCGGCCTTCGCCGGTGAGATGCGGATAGCGCTTGCCGACGAAGTTGAGCGTGCCGGCCAGCAGGATGGCCGTCAGGCTGCTTTCCAGCATGACGGGCGGCAGCACCTCGGCGAACAGGTCGCCCTGGGGCTGGCCCAGGATCTGGGAATAGCCGATGGAGAGCGGGATCGCCCCTTCGCCCACGCCGCCCGCCATGATCGGCACGACGATGAAGAAGAACGTGTGATAGGCGCCGAGCCCCAGCAGGACGCCGACCAGCGTGCCGACGATGCTTCCGACGACGGAGCCGGCGGCGAGCGGCACGAAGATCTTGAGGAATCCCTTGATCAGCACGCCGCGATCCATGCCCAGGATGCTGCCGACGATGATGCAGGAGATGAACAGGTAGAGGAAATTCGAGTCCTTGGTGAATTGCGTGATCGAGTGCAGGACCGACTGCGGCAACAGATGATGGAACGCGAGGAAGGACGGGATGAACGTGGCGAAGATCGCCGCCGCGCCGATATTGCGGATGATCGGGATGCGCTTGCCCAGTTCGGCGCAGGCGAAGCCGCCCATCGACAGCAGGACGATCGCCATCAGGATGTCGGACGGCACCGAACCGGTGGCGGCGAAGGCGGCAATCAGCGCGATCAGGACCACGAATATCGGCACCGGGACGATGCCGATCTTGGCATCGACGATTTTCCACCAGCCGGTCGGCCAGAAAGCGCCCGGGTGCCGGCCGATCCGGTCCGCGCCTTGAATCGTCGTTGTGCTGGGCATCTGATCCTCCAGGTCGCGGCGTTTTCCGCGAGCTTCGCCACGAAGCCTGTCGGCGTCAAATCGCCCGGTCTCCGTCGTCTCGACCGGAGCGCGAAGCGCGGAGTGGAGAGACCTTCGCTTCAGCGGCCAGCTGCCTATCGTTGACAGAAGGTCTCTCCACTCGGCCTTGCGGGCCTCGGTCGAGACTGACGCGAGTCCGCGTTTCACAGCGTCGGGTCGCCCAGCTCGAGGCCCATCAGCACGCGCCCGTGGGTCGAGCCGTTGGCGTCCCAGTTCAGCGTGAAGTGCCGGCTGGCCACGCTCATGTCGCGATAGACGCGCGACATCGGGTTGGCGCTGTAGACGCTGCTGCTGGCGCCGGCGTCCCACAGAAGCTCGACGGCTCGGGCCGACAGCCGTCCGGCGAAGGCGGCATGCGAACGGAACTTCGCCCGCTGCTCGTCGCTCGGCAGCGCGTCGCGGACGGCGATCGCGCTCGCTTCATCGCATATGGCGAACAGGAGCTGCCGTGCGGCGGCGATCGCCGCCGATGCCTCGGCGACCTTGACCTGCTGCGTGGGATAGCCGGCGACCTTCTGGCTCGAGGTGAGCGTGAGGCGACGGCGGGCGCCCGCGAGATAGAATTCGAGGCCGGCCTCGGCGATGCCGAGCACGGCGGCGGTGATGTAGATGCCGAAGATGCAATAGCTCGGCGTGCGGTAGAGCGGGCTCCTGTTGTGCGCATTGCCGGGCGTGGGACCGCCCTTGAGATGCTGGATCGAGAGCGTGCGATGGGCGGGAACGAAGACCTCCGAGACGACGACGTCGTTGCTCGCCGAGCCCATGAGGCCGACCGACCGCCAGGTATCGACGATCTCGATCTCGCGGCGCGGCAGGGCGAAGTAGCGATGGCTGTGGACGTCGCCGCCGTCGACCAGGGCGGCGAACAGGCACCAGTCGCTGGTGTTGACGCCGCTCACCAGCGGCCAGCGGCCCGACAGCACATAGCCGCCGTCGACCGAGCGGGCGCGGCCTGCGCCGGAAATGAAGATGCCGCTCACCAGGCAGGCCGGATCCTCGTCCCAGATGTCGTGCTGTCCCTGGTCGGGCCACTGCGAGAGCATGAAATTGTGGGTGAGATGCTGGACGAAGCACCAGGCGCTCGAACCGCAGCCGCGGCCCACGGCGGCCAGGGCTTCGACGCCGCTTCGCATGTCGGCTTCGCAGCCGCCGAACCGCACCGGCTGGTAAAGCCGGGCCGTGCCGGCCGCTTTCAGGTCGTCGACGTTCGCCGGCACCATCTGCCGCAAGTCGTCGACGGCTTCGGCGCGTTCCCGAAGCGCTGGAATGAGCGCCTCGGTCCGGGCAAGCACCGCGGCTGCGTCACCTGCGGCCGGTCGTTCGATTGCGGTGGACATGGGCTTGCCTCGTCGATGGAAGATTGGACTTGCCGAGCCGCCGGCAGGCGCGTGATGGTCGAGCAACGTCCGTGCCATGACGGCAAGAGCAATATGAGGAAGCGTCGATGAAGATCCGCACCCAGGCAGACATCGAAAAACTCGAGCAGGTGCCCGTGGCGGAGCGCATCCGTCACGTGAGCGTGGCCGACCTGCTGCAGGAGGTGACGCGCGAGCATGCCGATCGCGTGGCCATTCGCTACCTCGCCGGCACCGGCCCCGACGACCCGGTGCGCGACGTCACCTACCGCGAGCTGATGCAGCGCGTGATCCAGACGGCCAACCTGCTGCACGCGCACGGCATCGGCCCCGACGACACCGTGACGCTTGCTGATGCCGAGCGTGCCCGAGACCTTCTTCGCGTTATGGGGCGCCCAGGTCGCGGCCGTCGCCAATCCCGTGAACTATTTCCTCGAAGCCTCGCAGATCGCCGCCATCATGAAGCAGGCCGGCGCGCGGGCGCTGATCGCGGCCGGCCCCTCGATCTTCCCCGACATCTGGCCGAAGGTGGAAGCCATCCGCACGGCGATGCCGGAGCTGAAAGTGTTCCGCATCGGCGGCGGCCCGGCCGCAGCCGGCGTCACCGACTACGAGCAGGCCTGCGCGGCCCAGCCGGCCGACCGGCTCGTGGCGCCGAAAGCGATCGGCCGCGACACCGTGGCGGCGCTGTTCCATACCGGCGGGACGACGGGGCTGCCCAAGCTCGCCCGGCACACCCACGGTGCACTGACCTTGATGGCCTGGACCAACGCGCTGGTCTTCGATCTCGGGCCGGGCACGGTGCTGCTCAATCCCTTGCCGCAGTTCCATGTCGGCGGCTCGCTGTTCGGCGCGCTGTCGCCGATCGCCAATGGCTGGACGATCGTGGTCCCGACGCCGCTCGGCGCGCGCAATCCCAACGTCGTGCGCGACTACTGGGGCATCGTCGAGCGCAACAAGGTCGATGTCGGCGGCGCCGTGCCGACCACCCTGGCGGCCATCATGAACGTGCCGCGCGACGGCCATGACCTGTCGTCGCTGAAAGCCTTCGTGACCGGCGGCTCGACGGTGCCCGTCGAGCTCATCCGCCGGATCGAACGCGAAATCGATGCGCCGGTGGTCGAGGGCTACGGCATGACCGAAGTCCATTGCTACTCGACCATGAACCCGCTGCATGGCGAGCGCCGGCCCGGGTCGGTCGGCCTGCGCCTGCCCTATACCGAGATCCGCATCGCCGACGTGGCGCCCGACGGCATCATCCGCGGCGATTGCGCGGTGGGCGAGATCGGCCACGTGCTGATGCGCGGTCCGCAGGTGACGCCCGGCTATCTCGAGCCGGGTCACAATCGAGGGGCGATGCTGGCCGACGGCTGGCTCGATTCCGGCGATCTCGGCCGGCTCGACGCCGAGGGCTATGTCTGGCTGACCGGGCGCTCCAAGGATCTGATCATCCGCGGCGGCCACAACATCGATCCCGTGATCATCGAGGAGGCGCTCAACCGCCATCCCGCGGTCGAGACGGCGGCGGCGGTCGGCTTGCCCGACACCTATGCCGGCGAGCTGCCGATGGTGTTCGTCCAGCTCCGGCCCGGCGCCAGCGTCACGGCCGAGGAACTGCGCGAATTCTGCCGGCGCGAGATCCCGGAACGCGCCGCGGTGCCGGTGCAGGTCGCGCTGATCCCCGTCATGCCGGTGACCGGCGTCGGCAAGATCTACAAGCCTGCGCTCCGCCTCGACGCGGCCGCAGCGCGCCTTCGCGGCGGCGATCGTGCCGTTGCAGGGCGAGGGGATGGCGGCGGCCGTGACGGTCCGCAACGATCCGACGCATGGCATGCTGGCGGTGGTTCGCGTCACCGCGCCGGCCGGCGCCTCGCGCGAAGCCATCGTCAAACGCTGCGCCGAGCTGCTGGGCGGCTTTCAGATCCGCCACGCCGTCGAGTTCGCCTGACGGGCCTGCCCGGGCCTACCAGGAGATGCGCAGGCCGACGTTCAGCGCGTGATTGTCGGTGCCGCTGCCGATCTCGCCGTCGTAACGCAGGTAGAGCTGCGTCGCCGCCGCGATGGTGGTGCTGGCCGAGAAGCCGATCACGGCCGAGTTGCGTTGCGGCGTGGCGCCGTAGACCGTGAAGGCATTGCCGGGCGCACCGGCGAAGGCGGCGGTGAGGGGGCGGGACGTGTCGGCATATTCGTGCTGCCAGCCCAGCCGGAAATCGAGGGCAAGGCTGCGCTCGCCGCCGAGCGCGATGGCGCCGGCGAGGTCGGCGCCGAAGGTGGTGCGCAGCGAGCTGGTGGTCTGCTGCGCCACGCTGAGGTTGAGCGACTGGGCGCTGCCCCATTCGCTGAAGGGGTTCTGGTTGACGGTCGAACCCTGCAGGCGCGCGAACGGCGTCAGCGTCGCCGCGGCGGGTGCGTAGACCGCGAGGCTGTAGCCGGTCTCGACCTGGCCGAAGAACTGGTTGGCGCCGGTGCTGCCGTTGGCGGTCCTGGGCTGCAGGCCGGGGATCATGATCTGGCGCTGCATCTGGTTGCCGGAATAGGCGTAGCCCGCCAGCGCATTGGCATAGAAGCCGTCCTGGGCGAACGAGCCATAGGCGCTCACGTTGACCGAGTTGGACCAGCCGCGGCCCATGAAGCTGTTCACCCACTCGGTGCCCGAGCTGTAGCCGGCGGCGAGGCCGATGACCACGCGAGGATCCACGCGGTAATCGATGCCGGCCGCGGCGCCGCCCAGATTGTAGGTGAAGGCCGACGCATTGGCGTTGCCGGCGACGCTGCCCAGCCCGCCGATGGCGGAGGCCCACACGCCCCACGGGCCGGCGGCATCGCAGCTCTCGATCTCGCAGGCCTGGGCCAGCGCCTGGTGCTGGCCGGAGCCCGTGCTGCCGCCCCGGAAGCCGGCGAGCTGCTGGCTGATGGTGTTCATGAACAGCGCGTTGTTCTGCACGTTCAGCGTGCCGAAGTTGGCGTAGGGCTGGCCGCTGATGGTGTCGAGCGCGGCCGGGCCCTGCTGCGCGCTGAGCGTGGCGATGGCATTGAGCACGCTGTTGAAGTCGCCGGTGGCGGTGCTGTTCGTCCGGTCGAGCACGGTGCCGACGGCGAACTGGTTGGCCGTCTGCGCCGCCGACGCAAAGGCGCTCTGCGTCATCGCCAGGGTCAGGAACACGTTGCCGGCATCGTAGCTCAACGACGGCGTCAGGAAGGCGAAGTTGCTGGTCACGCCGGAGTAGGTGCCCGAGACGCCACCGGTGGCATTGAGGATCGTGTAGGTGGTGTTGCGCGCATAGGCGCCGGGCTGGGCCAGCACCTGCACCGTGCTGCCGCCCTGGATGGTGGCAATGCCGGCGACGTTGATGCGATCGCTCTGGCCCGCGGCATTGGTCTCGACCTGGTAGACGCTGCCATTCTGCGTGAAGTTGCCGTTGATGTTGAGCGTGCCGATCGAGTTGCCGGGCGCCAGCGTGCCGCCGTTCGAGACAAGGCCGCCGATCGAGCCGTTGCCGCCCAGCATGCCGCCGTTGGCCAGGGTGACGGCGCTGGCGAGGCTGCCGTTGACGACCAGCTTGCTGGCATCGACCGTGGTCGAGCCGGTGTAGGTATGGTTGCCGTTGAAGATGAGCGTGCCGCCGCCCTGCAGGGTCATGCTGCCGCTGCCCGACATGATGCCGGCATAGGTGGCGGTGCCGGTCTGGTTGAACACGACCGACGCGTTGTTGGCGATGTTGCCTTGCAGGCTCTGGGCATTGCCCTGGAGCACGCCGCCCGAAACCGTCGTGCCGCCGGTGTAGCTGTTGATGCCGGCCAGGACGAGCGTGCCGCCGCCCTGCACGAGGAGGCTGCCGCTGCCGCTCATATTGCCGGCATAGGTGCCGGCGCCGCTCTGGCTGAACACGACCGCGGCGTTGTTGACGATGTTGCCCTGCAGGCTGCTGGCCGTGCCCTGCAGCACGCCGCCCGCCACCAGCGTGCCGCCCGTATAACTGTTGGCGCCGCTCAGGATGAGCGTGCCCCCGCCGGTGGCGAGGCTGCCGCTGCCCGACATGGCGCCGGCATAGGTGCCGCCGCCGGTGAAGACGACTGACGCATTGTTGAGGATGTTGCCCTGCAGAGTGGCGGTCGTGCCTTGCAGGACGCCGCCCAGCACCAGGGTGCCGCCCGAGTAGCTGTTGGCGCCGCCGAGCGTGAGCGTGCCGGCGTTCGCCTTGACCAGCATGCCGCTGCCCGACAGGACACCGGCATAGGTGCCGGTCGTGGCCTGGTCGAAGGTCACCACCGCATTGTTGAGGATGTTGCCCTGCAGGCTCTGCGTATTGCCTTGCAGGATGCCGGCCGTCACCGTCGTGCCGCCGCTGTAGCTGTTGGCGCCGGTCAGGATCAGGCCGCCGCTGCCCTGCTTGACGAAGCCGCCGCTGCCGCTGATCGACGTGGCCAGCATCGTGTTGCCGGCGTCGCCCGCGCTGAGCGTGCCGCCGCCCAGCAGGATCGCGCCGCCGCTGCCCGACAGCGCGCCCACCGTCTGGTTGTGGCCGTCGAGGTCGAACGTGCCGCCATTGACGGCCAGCGCGCCGGTCGCGGCGAGCGACCCGCCGGCGCCGAGCTTCAGCGTACCGGCGTTGACCGTCGTGCCGCCGGCATATGTGTTCGCAGCCGAAAGCGTCAGCGTGCCGGCGCCGGCCTTGATCAGTCCGTCGGGGCCGCTGATGACGCCGCTCAGGGTCGAATCGTGGCCGTTGGTGTCGAAGGTGCCGCCGGTGGGCAGTGGCGGATTGCCGATGACGCCGATGCCGCCGGCGCCGAGACCGATCGCCCGGCTGCTGTCGAAGCTGGTCAGGAACTTCAGGGTGCCGCCATAGAAGAACAGACCGCCGCCGACATCGCCGAGATTGCTGTTGCTCGAAACCGCAAGCGCGCCGCCGTCGATGCTGGTGCCGCCCGCGTAGGTGTTGTTGCCCGCGAGCGTCACCGTGCCGGCGCCCGCCTTGTACAGGCCGCCGCTGCCGGAGATCGCGCCGGCAAAAGTACCGTCGCTCGCCTGCTCGAACCCGACGATCCCGTTGTTGACGATGCTGGCTTGCAGGCTGGCCGTGGTGCCGCTCAGGATCGCGCCGCTGTCGATCGTCGTGCCGCCGGTATAGCTGCTGGTGCCGGCGAGGAAGACGCTGCCCGAGGCCAGGGTCAGGCTGCCGCTGCCGCTCATGTCGCCGCGATAGTTGCCGAAGCTGCTTCCCTGATCGAACACGACGGCGGCGTTGTTGACGATGTTGCCCTGCAGGGCCGTGACGCTGCCCTGCAGCGTGCCCGCCGAAACGGTCGTGCCGCCGCTGTATTGGTTGCTGCCGGTCAGGATCAGCGTGCCGGCGCCCTGCTTGGTGAGCGAACCCGTGCCGCTGATGACGCCGCTGTAGGTGCCGCCGGCCAGCTGGTCGAAAACAAGGATGCCATTGTCGGTGATATTGCCGTGCAGGCTGGTCGTGTCGCCCTGCAGGGTGCCGGCGTTGATGGTGGTGCTGCCGGAATAGCTGTTGGCGCCGGTGAGGATGACGGTGCCGTTGCCGTCCTTCACGAACGATCCGGTGCCCGAGATCACGCCCGCATAGGTGCCGAGGGTCGACTGGTCGAAGACGAGCTGGGCGTTGTTGACGATGTTGCCCTGCAGGCTGGTCGTGGTGCCGCTCAATGTGCCGGCGCTCACCGTCGTTCCGCCGCTGTAGCTGTTGGTGCCGGTCAGGATCAGCGTGCCGCTGCCGGTCTTGGTCAGGCGGCCGGCGCCGGTGATGGCGCCGTTCTGGGTCGAGGTGAAGCCGTTGGTGTCGAACGTGCCGCCTTGAGTGCCGAGCGTGATGTCCCGCGTGCTGGCGAAACTGCCGAGGGAGCGCAGCGTGCCGAGGTCGATGGTGAGGCCGCCGCTGGCCGCGCCGAGGTTGGCATCGCTCGAGACCGAGACGGTGCCGCCGATCGTCGTGCCGCCCGAATAGCTGTTCGTCCCGGTCAGTATGAGCCCGGCCCCGGCATTGTTCATCACGGTCAGGCTGCCCGTGCCCGACAGGGTGCCGGCGTAGGTTCCATTGGTCGTGGAGTCGAACACCACCGAGGCATTGTTGACGATGTCGCCGCGCAGGGTGGAGGTGTTGCCCTGAAGCGTGCCGGCGCTGACCGTCGTTCCGCCGGAGTAGCTGCTCGAGCCGAACAGAACCAGCGTCCCGGCGCCGGTCTTGGTCAGGCCGCCGGTTCCGGTGATGGTGCTTTGCATCTGATAGGTGAAGCCGTTGGTGTCGATCGTGCCGCCGCCGGCATTCAGGGTGACCGTCCGGGATGTCGAGCCGGCGGCGAGCAGCTGCAGGGTACCGCCGTCGAAGGTGAGATTGGTGCCGGCGGCGCCCAGGTTGGCGTCGCTCGACACGGCGAGCGTGCCGCCGTTGATCGTCGTGCCGCCGGAGTAGGTGTTGACCCCGCTCAGCGTCAGCGTGTCGGCGCCCTGCTTGGTCAGGCCGCCGCTGCCGGACATCACGCCGGCATAGGTGCCGGCCGTGGCCTGGTCGAACACGACCGAGGCATTGTTGACGATGTCGCCCTGCAGGCTGGTGGTGTTGCCCTGCAGCGTGCCGGCCGACACGGTGGTGCCGCCGGAATAGGTGTTGGCGCCGGTCAGGATCAGGGTGCCGGTGTTCTGCTTGGTCAGGCTGCCGCTGCCGGACATCGCGCCGGCATAGGTGCCGGTGGTGGCCTGGTCGAACACCACCGAGGCGTTGTTGGTGATGTTGCCCTGCAGGCTGGTGGTGTTGCCCTGCAGCGTGCCGGCCGACACGGTCGTGCCGCCGGAATAGGTGTTGGCGCCGGTGAGGATCAGGGTGCCGGTGTTCTGCTTGGTCAGGCTGCCGCTGCCGGACATGGCGCCGGCATAGGTGCCGGTGGTGGCCTGGTCGAACACGACCGAGGCATTGTTGGTGATGCTGCCCTGCAGGCTGGTGGTGTCGCCCTGCAGGATGCCGCCCGACACGGTCGTGCCGCCGGAATAGGTGTTGGCGCCGGTCAGGATCAGCGTGCCGGTGTTCTGCTTGGTCAGGCTGCCGGTGCCGGACATGCGCGCCGGCGTAGGTGCCGGTGGTGGCCTGGTCGAACACGACCGCGGCATTGTTGGTGATGCTGCCCTGCAGGCTGGTGGTGTCGCCCTGCAGCAGTGCCGGCCGACACGGTCGTGCCGCCGGAATAGGTGTTGGCGCCGGTCAGGATCAGCGTGCCGGTGTTCTGCTTGGTCAGGCTGCCGCTGCCGGACATGGCGCCGGCATAGGTGCCGGTGGTGGCCTGGTCGAACACGACCGCGGCATTGTTGGTGATGTTGCCCTGCAGGCTGGTGGTGTCGCCCTGCAGGGTGCCGGCCGACACCGTGGTGCCGCCGGAATAGGTGTTGGCGCCGGTCAGGATCAGCGTGCCGGTGTTCTGCTTGGTCAGGCTGCCGGTGCCGGACATGGCGCCGGCATAGGTGCCGGTCGTGGCCTGGTCGAACACCACCGAGGCATTGTTGGTGATGTTGCCCTGCAGGCTGGTGGTGTCGCCCTGCAGGATGCCGCCCGACACGGTCGTGCCGCCGGAATAGGTGTTGGCGCCGGTCAGGGTCAGGGTGCCGGCGCCCTGCTTGACGAAGCTGCCGGTGCCCGAGATCGCGGCCGCCAGAGCAGTGTTACTTGCATCGCCGCCGGTCAGCGTGCCGGCGCCCAGCAGGATCGCGCCGCCGGTGCCCGACAGCTTGCCCACCGTCTGGTTGTTGTCGTTGAGATCGAAGGTGCCGCCGTTCACCGCGAGTGCGCCCGTCGTGGCGAGGGAACCGCCGGAGCCCAGTTGCAGCGTGCCGGCCGACACGGTCGTGCCGCCGGAATAGGTGTTGGCGCCGGTCAGGATCAGGGTGCCGGTGTTCTGCTTGGTCAGGCTGCCGCTGCCGGACATCACGCCGGCATAGGTGCCGGTGGTGGCCTGGTCGAACACCACCGCGGCATTGTTGGTGATGTTGCCCTGCAGGCTGGTGGTGTCGCCCTGCAGCGATGCCGCCCGACACGGTCGTGCCGCCGGAATAGGTGTTGGCGCCGGTCAGGATCAGGGTGCCGGTGTTCTGCTTGGTCAGGCTGCCGGTGCCGGACATGGCGCCGGCATAGGTGCCGGTGGTGGCCTGGTCGAACACGACCGCGGCATTGTTGGTGATGTTGCCCTGCAGGCTGGTGGTGTCGCCCTGCAGGATGCCGCCCGACACGGTCGTGCCGCCGGAATAGGTGTTGGCGCCGGTCAGGATCAGCGTGCCGGTGTTCTGCTTGGTCAGGCTGCCGGTGCCGGACATCGCGCCGGCATAGGTGCCGGTGGTGGCCTGGTCGAACACGACCGCGGCGTTGTTGGTGATGTTGCCCTGCAGGCTGGTGGTGTCGCCCTGCAGCGTGCCGGCCGACACCGTGGTGCCGCCGGAATAGGTGTTGGCGCCGGTCAGGATCAGCGTGCCGGTGTTCTGCTTGGTCAGGCTGCCGCTGCCGGACATCACGCCGGCGTAGGTGCCGGTGGTGGCCTGGTCGAACACCACCGCGGCATTGTTGGTGATGTTGCCCTGCAGGCTGGTGGTGTTGCCCTGCAGGGTGCCGGCCGACACGGTCGTGCCGCCGGAATAGGTGTTGGCGCCGGTGAGGATCAGGGTGCCGGTGTTCTGCTTGGTCAGGCTGCCGCTGCCGGACATCGACGCCGGCATAGGTGCCGGAGCGTGGCCTGGTCGAACACCACCGAGGCGTTGTTGAGCGATGTTGCCCTGCAGGCTGGTGGTGTTGCCCTGCAGGATGCCGCCCGACACCGTCGTGCCGCCGGAATAGGTGTTGGCGCCGGTCAGGGTCAGCGTGCCGCCGCCCTGCTTGACCAGGCCGCCGGTGCCGGTGATCACAGAAGCAAGCGAGGTGTTGCCGGCGCTATTGGTGGTCAGCGTGCCGGCGCCCAGGGCGATCGTCCCGCCGGTGCCCGACAGCGCGCCCACCGTCAGGTTGTTGCCGTTGAGGTCGAAGGTGCCGCTGTTGACCGTGAGCGGGCCGCCGCCGGACAGCGTCACGCCGCTGGCCAGCTGCAGGATGCCGGCAGTCACGGTCGTGCCGCCGCTGTAGCTGTCGGTGACGCCCAGGATCATCGTGCCGGTGCCGGCCTTGGCGAGCCCGCCCGTGCCGCCGATCGCACCGGTCCAGGTCAGTGTCGTGCTGGCATTCGTATTGAAGGTGCCGTCGCCGGCATTGAGCGTCACGGCGCGCGTGCTCGAGAAGGTGGCCGTCGTCTGCAGGGTGCCGCCGCCCAGGGTCAGTCCGCCGCTCGACATTGCCGAGCCTGGTGTTGGCCGAGACGGCGATCGTGCCGCCGTTGATCGTCGTGCCGCCGCTGTAGGTGTTGGTGCCCGACAGCGTCAGCGTGCCGGTGCCCACTTTGACCAATGACGCGCCGGTGCCGCCGCCGCCGCCGGAGGCGCCGTCATTGATGGTGCCGCTCACCGTGGTCGAGAGATTGTTGCCGCCCACCGTGAACCGGTTGCTGCCCAGGAAATAGTTGCCGGCGCCCGCGATCGAGCCCGCGCTGACATTGTGGTCGCCGAGCGACCCGGACGTGCCGGAGAAATCGAAGATGCCGCCCGAATTGGCGATGAGCTGGGCGTTGCCGCCGGTGGAGTGGCTGGTGAATTGCGTTTTCGAGGTGCCGTTGGTGGTGATGGTGGCGTTGCCCGCCGTCGTCGAATCCGTGAAGGAGATGAGGAACATGCCGGCGCTGTTGACGATCGTGGAATTCGCGGCCGTCGAATTCTCCGAGAACGTCACGGAGCCCTTGTTGGTGATGGTGGAGGTGCCGGCCGAGGACGAATTCTCGAAGAACAGGAAGCCGCTGTTGTTGTTGATGATCGCGTTGGCGGCTGCCGATGAGTTCTGGAAATCAAGGCCTCCCGTGAAGGTCGGCGCATTCGAGGAATTGTTGATGATGCCCGCGCCGGTGAAGGTGAAGGCGCCGCTGAAGGTGTAGGCCGGCGCGCCGGCGTTGAAGGTCAGGCCCCCGATGGTGCCGCCTCCGCTGAGGGTCGTCCGGGTCGAGGTGCCGAAGGTCGCGGTGCCGGTCGGCTTCGTGCCCGTCGACCAGTTGCTCCCGGTGGTGAAGACGGCGGTTCCCGGAGCGGCGAGCCAGGTCGCGTTCTGGGCGCGTGCCGGGAGCGCGCCCGCGACCGCCGACAGCGCCGTGCTGGCCAGCAAGGCGGCCAGCAGGCGACTTGTGCGCGTTCGAATCACGCGAGATCGAGCGGCACCCAAGCCGCCCGCACTGCCGTTGACGGTCGTCATCCCAAGCCTCGGGTCGTGCCCGGTCACCCCAACGCGCCAACCCAGGGACGCTGTGCCGGAATGCGTAGCATCGCTTGGTCGGCCCGCACCGGCTACGGCAGTGTGGCGGCAATTCCGGCCAAACTGGCGGCCTTTTCGGCCAATTCGCCCATTCAACCCGCAGTAGTGGGTGCCAGGCCTTCATCCGGCGGCCGCACGAACTGAACAAGCTCGGGCCAGACGATGGACGCACGTTTTAATTGCACCGGCGGTGCGGTTAACGGCGGAGAGACATGGGCGTTGCCGTGTTCGGCCGTTTACTGGCAACCCCGTCAGGAGATGCGCACCCCAGCGTTCAACTGGTAGTTGTGGGCTCCGCTGGCGACCCCGTCGGTGATTGGCCGCCGGGAAGGGGTGGGCAGAGAAGCGTCAAAGTATTACTAATATTATACTTGATTATTGATTAAGTCCATATTACCTGTCGATCCAACTTCACAAGGATCGACCATGTCCGTTTTGCCTCACGACACGACCCTTCCGCCCGCGGCGACGCGATATCCCTTCCCGTCGAGCGCGACAGCATGGCCGGACATCGACCTCGGCATCCTGGAGGAAAAGCGCGGCGCCGTTCCGCCGTTCCCGCTCGATCTGCTGCCCGAGCCATGGCGGGATTGGGTGGGCGACACGGCCTCGTCGACCGGCGCACCCACGGACTTTGTGGCGCAGTCCGTGCTGGCAGCGCTTGCCGGACTCTGCGGCGCGGGCGCAAGGGTGCGCATCACAGCCACCTGGTCCGAGCCTTTGGTGCTGTGGCAGGCCGCGGTCGGCGAGACGTCCAGCGGCAAGTCGCGCGCGCTGGCGCCGATGCTCGGACTGCTCGCCTTGATCGAGGAAGAGCGTCGGGCGCACGACGACGAGCGACGCGAGCGTCATGCGGAGCGGTCGGCCAAGGCCGGCATCACCGAATTGTTCGTGCCGTCGCAGGTCGTCGCGACCGATGGCGATTTCGACGCCCTCGCCGGGATCGTCAGAGGCAATCCGCGCGGTGTCATCCTGTGGCGCGACGACCTTTCGAGCTGTCTCGGCCAGATTGCCGGCGCCGATCGAGCGTGCTGGCTGCAAGCCTGGGCTGCCGGCGGCGTCACGCCGGACCGGCCGAAGTCCAAGGAGCCGCTCCGCCTGCAGAGTTTTCCGGTTGGCATCCTCGGCACGCTCCAGTCCGATCGGCTGAAGGAGGCGCTGCAGGAAAGCGACGACGGCCTGGCCGCGCGCTTCCTCTATGCCTGGCCCGGCGCGCAGCCTTACCGCCCGCTCGCCGATTGCAGGATCGCCCGCGACGACGAAGCGCTCACGATGCTTCGTCGCGTCGACCGGCTGGCGCGCACGCCGGACGATCCGCTGGTGCTCCCGTTCGACGCGCACGGCATCAAGGCCTTCGACGAGTTCCTGGCCGGCCTGCACGCCGACCGGGGCAAGACCGAAGGGCTGGAGGCGGCATGGCTGGGGAAGGGGCCCGCAACGATTGCGCGTCTGGCAGCCGCGCTGGAGTTGCTCGCCTGGTCGGCCAGAGGTGCTGCGGGCCTGCCGGGCCATATCGGCCGCGACCGGGTCGAGGCCGCCGCTGCTCTGTGGTCGGGCTACTTCCGTCCGCATGCCCGCGCCGTGTTCGATCGCGCGCTGCCGACGGACTTCGATCGCCGGGTGAGGCGGGTCGCCCGCTGGCTGAAGGACAGCGGCGCCACGGTCGTGTCGCGCGAGGACATCAGGAGCCAGGCGCTGTCTCGCACGGTCAATGCGGAGGGCGTACAGCAGATCCTGTATCGTCTGGACTTCCTTGGCTTCGTCCGCGCCGATCGCACTGACGATCGTGCAGGGCCAGGCCGCCCGGCAAGTCGTTGGCTGGTCAATCCGGCCTTGGCCGATGCGTAAACCGACTACCGGAAATACCGGAAATACCGGAAATTGGTCGGTGGTCCGAAGAGGCGGCGCCCGACCTCAGGCCGACCAGCCGAGCCGCGACCTTCCGATCGCCATCGACACGGCCGCCTGGCTGGGCTCGACCACCGGCAGGCCGACATGACGTTGCAGGCGGTCGCGATAGCGCGCCATGCCGGCGCAGCCCATGACCAGCACGTCGGCGCCGTCCTCGTCGCGCAGTTCGGCCGCGACCTCGGCCATGCGGGCGAAGGTCGTCGCTTCGTTGGCAAGCTCGACCACGCCCATGCCGATCGCGCGGTCGCCGGCCATGCGGTCGTTCAATCCCATCTGGCCGACATAGCGCAGATGGCGGGGAATCGATTTCCGCAGGATGGAGATCACGCCGAAGCGCTGGCCCAGGGTCAGCGCGGTCAGGATGCCGCACTCGGCGATGCCCAGCACCGGCTTGGTGGTGATCTCGCGCGCCGCATGCAGGCCGGGATCGGAGTAGCAGGCGATGACGAAGGCCGAGCAGTCGTTGTCGCGCTTCTTCACCATGTCGCCGATCGGTCCGACGACCTGCTCGACATGGGCCTGGTTCTCGATGCCGGGCGGGCCATCTTTCAAGGTCACGCATTCGATGGCCGGGCCGCCCGGCATGCGCAACGGCTCCATCGCAAGGTCGATGCCCTTGGTGACGGCCTCGGTGGAGTTGGGATTGATGACGAGGATGCGGTCGGACATGAGCGGCAGGATGGCCCCTAAATTGCTATTCAACAATGCCTGATCTAACGTCGCGGCTTGGGGATTTCTTGGCGAATTTCATGGAAGGGACGCACTGAAAATGATGCAACGTTTTGCTGCGATCGCGGTCGCGGCGCTCCTCGTCGCGAGTCCGGCACTGGCGCAGGACAAGCAGCCGCCGCTCAAGACCGGCGTCGACGGCACCTTCGCCCCGCACGCCATGCCCAAGCTGGGCGGCGGCATCGAAGGCTTCCAGATCGATCTCTTCACCGAGGCCGCCAAGCGCATGCACCGCGAAATCGTCTTCGACGCGGTGAGCTTCTCGACCTTGATTCCGGGCATGCAGTCCGGCCGCTACGACTTCATCGCCGCGCCGACGACGGTGACCAAGGAGCGGGCCGAGAACATGCTGTTCACCGCGGGCTATCTGTGGACCGCCTTCCAGTTCGGCATCAAGAAGGGCACGCCGCCGATCAAGGGCTGGGAGGATCTCAAGGGCAAGTCGGTCTCGGTCAACAAGGGCACGCCCTACGAGACGCTCAGCAAGCAGATGGGCGAGAAGTACGGCTTCACCGTGCAGGTCTACGACACCCAGCCCGACGCCACGCAGGCTGTCCTGTCGGGCCGCGCCTACGCCACCTTGGGCGGCAACACGACCATCGTCTACGCCGCGTCGAAGAACCCGCAGTTCGTGGCCGACCTCGTGCTCAAGGAAACCCGCGCCCATTGGGCGGCGCCGTTCCGCAAGGACAGCGTGGCGCTGCGCAACCAGATGCAGGACACGCTCGACTGCATGAAGAAGGACGGCACCATCGCCAAGCTCGCCGAGAAGTGGTTCGGCCAGAAGCCCGACGCCGACGATCTCGCCGTCGTGATCACGCCGGGCTACGGCGTGCCCGGCATGCCGGGCTACGACCCGACGCCGCACGAGCTGAAGTGCGGGTGAAGCGTCTTGCTGGGAGGCGCCCTCCAGGGCGCATCTGATGCACAACGGCATGGCCACGGGTGGTCCCACATGAAGCCCATCGTTGATGCGCGCGCGATCCACAAGCATTTCGGCGCCCTTCATGTCCTGAAGGGCGTCGATCTCGCGGTGGCCGAGCGCGAGCTGGTCTTCGTCATCGGCCCGTCCGGTTCGGGCAAGTCGACCCTGCTGCGCTGTCTCAACCGGCTGGAGGAGCCGACCTCCGGCTCCGTGGTGGTCGACGGCATCGACATGCTCGACCCCAGGACCGACATCAACCATGCCCGCCAGCGCATCGGCATGGTGTTCCAGTCCTTCAATCTCTATCCGCACATGACGGCGCTGGGCAACGTGACCCTGGCGCTGCGCAAGGTGGCGGGCAAGCCGCGCGCCGAGGCCGATGCGCTGGGCCGGGCGGCGTTGGAGCGTGTCGGGCTGGCCGACCGCGCCAACCATACGCCGGGCCAGCTCTCGGGCGGCCAGCAGCAGCGCGTCGCCATCGCCCGCTCGATCGCCCTCGAACCGCGGGTGATGCTGTTCGACGAGCCGACATCGGCGCTCGATCCGGAGCTGGTCGGCTCGGTGCTCGAGGTCATGCGCAGCCTGCGCGAAAGCGGCATGACCATGATCGTCGTCAGCCACGAGATGGGCTTTGCCCGCAACGCCGCCGACCGCGTGGTGTTCATGGATGACGGGCTGATCGTCGAGCAGGGGCCGCCGGCCGCGATCTTCGAGAACCCGACCCACGACCGCACCCGCGCCTTCATCGGCCAGATCCAGCGGCATTGAGATGTCGGCTTTTCATGTCGTCCTGAGCGCAGCGAAGGACCTCATCGCCGCTTGCCGCGGCATGAGATCCTTCGCTGCGCTCAGGATGACGGATAAAGAGCATCGGGCGGGGCCATGAGCGCCTGGGATCGTTTCACCGAGACGTTCTTCAACGGCAAGGTGATGCTGAAATACCTGCCGGACATCCTGTCCGGCGTGGTCGTCACCATCGAGCTCGCGCTGCTGGTCATCGTGAGCGGCCTGCTGGCCGGCCTCGTCCTCGCGCTGCTGCGCAGCCTCGCCATCCGGCCGCTCAACTGGCTGATCATCTTCGTGGTCGACCTGTTCCGCTCGCTGCCGCCCCTGGTCATCATCGTGCTGATCTATTTCGGCCTGCCGGCCGTCGACATCTCGCCCTCGGGCTTCGTCTCGACCTGGCTGTCGCTCGCCTTCGTGCTGATGGCCTTCTCCGAGGAGATCTTCTGGGCCGGCATCACCTCGGTGCACAAAGGCCAGTGGGAGGCCGCGCGCTCGACCGGCCTCAGCTTCGGCCAGACCCTGCTGGCCGTCGTGCTGCCGCAGGCGCTGCGCCTCACCATCCCGCCGCTCACCAACCGCACCATCGCCATCACCAAGGGCACGGCGCTGGGCACCGTCGTCGCCGTCACCGAGATCCTGGGCCAGGCGAGCTCGGCCATGTCCAATTCCTACAATCCCTCGCCGCTGATGATGGGCGCGGCGGCCTACCTCGTGCTGTTCCTGCCCGTCGTCGTCGCGGCGCGCTGGGTCGAGACCAAGTTCGCGTGGAAGCGATGATCGAGACCTTCCTCAATCCCGAGATCATCGCCGCCGCGTGGCCGATCGTGCTGGCCGGCCTGCTGAACACCATCCTGCTGTCGCTGATCGTGGTGCCGCTCGGCCTGCTCGGCGGGCTGATCCTGGCGCTGCTCGCCACGGTGCGTCATCCGCTGGTGCGCTGGCCCCTGATGGCCTGGGTCGATTTCTTCCGCGCCTTCCCGCCCTTGGTGCTGCTGGTCCTGCTGTTCGCGGGACTTCCGTTTGCCGGGCTGGAGCTGGGCGGCTTTGCCTGCGTGGCCATCGCCTTCTTCCTCAATACCGGCGCCTACTACGGCGAGATCTTCCGCGCCGGCATCGACTCGGTTCCCGCCGGCCAGGTCGAGGCCGCGCGCTCGACCGGTCTCAGCCGCCTGCAGGCCATGGGCTACATCGTGCTGCCCCAGGCCGTGCGCAACGTGATGCCCGATCTCCTCTCCAACACGCTCGAGGTGGTGAAGCTCACCTCGCTCGGCAGCGTGGTGGCCGTGCCCGAGCTTCTCTACCAGGCGCGCCAGGCGCAGAGCCTGACCTACAATCCGACGCCCATCGTCGTGGCCGCCATCATCTATTTCCTGATGCTGTGGCCGCTGGTTCGCCTGTTGAGCCGGCTGGAGAACCGCGCGCTGGCGGGGCGGCGCTAGTTCCAATAGCCTTCCCGCAACGGGAGGAATCACAATGCAATCGCATCGTTCGCTCACTCGGCGGCGCTTGCGCTTTGTCTTCCGCTCGCGAACGCGCAAGCCGACGGCTCGTCCGGCAGCATGGCCATGGCAGGCCTATGGTGCATCGTCGCGATTCCTCGCCTCTCACGCACTCGTCAGTCCATCACCGTCGACACCGCGTGCCGTCCTTTCGGATCGAGGGTCGCTCGAAAGCATTCGCATCGTCCATCTCCTAGTACGAACGCGACGTCGTCTTCCGCCTGGGCAAGTACAATCGCACCGCGGGACCCGGCATCTACATCGTCTGGTTCCTCATCGAATGGCAGACCATGCTCGATCTGCGCACGGTGACGGCTGCGGTCGCGCAGCAGGAAGGCATCACGCGCGACAACGTGCCGATCAAGGTCGACACGGTCGTCTGGTACCGCATCGTCGATCCGGAGCGCGCCGTCATGGAGGTGCGGGCGATCGCCAATGCCGGGATCGCATCGGCGGCGTCGCCGAGCAGCGCTGCGCACGGTTTTCGACGCGCTCGACCGGCATCATCGTTTCGAACGCCGAGCCCAGCACACGCTCGACGACATATGAAGGCGCAGGCACGATTTCGAGTGATGCCAGAAGGCGCACGAACTGGTCGCCGAGCCGTGCGGCGTCAAGGCGAGCGCCGCACGATGATAGAGCGTGGAGATCCCGCTCGTCGATGCAGCGCGCCATGGCCCAGTGACAGCCGAGGCGCTGCGCGAGAAGCGTGGCGCGCTCATCAAGGCCGAAGCCGAGCTCGCGGCCGCCGAGCACGGAGCCTCATCGACGCTCACCGCCGAGGTCGCGGTTCATGGTGACCGATGCGCATTATGGCGGACGCTGAACGGTTGCGCCCCCGCGTACTAATCCCATAGCCTTCCGCCAACGGGAGGAAACAAATGAATTGTATCGTTCGCTCTCTGGCGGCGCTCGTGTCTTCGCGTTGTCGCCACCGACGCCTTTGCCCAGACCAACTGGCCCGAGAAGCCGGTGCGGCTGGTCGTCGGTTTCACCGCCGGCAGCGCCACCGACGTCACCGGCCGCATGTTCGCGCAGAAATTCTCCGAGGCCTGGGGCCAGCCGGTGATCGTCGAGAACATCGCCGGCAATTCGGGCGCCATCGGCACCGACAAGGTCGCCAAGGCGGCGCCCGACGGCTACACGCTGATGTGGTCGGGCAACGCCGCCATCACCATCCTGCCCAGCCTGCAGCCGCTGCCGTTCGATCCGCTGAAGGACCTGGCGCCGATCTCGACGTCGCTCTCGATGCCCTCGATCTTCCTGGTCAACAACGACCTGCCGGTGAAGTCGATCGCCGACCTGATCGCCTACGCCAAGGCCAATCCCGGCAAGCTCTCCTACGGCACACCCGGCGTCGGCACGCCGCAGCACGTGGCGGGCGAGCTGTTCGCCCATCTCGCCGGCATCAAGATGGAGCACATCCCCTATCGCGGCGCCAACCTCGCCGACGTCATGGGCGGCGTGGTTCCGGTCGGCATCCAGAACGCCGGCGCCAGCCTGCCGCTGGTGCGCGACGGCAGGGTGCGCGGCATCGGCATCACCTCGCTCAAGCGCTCGCCCAACGCGCCCGACCTGCCGACGCTTGTCGAGGCGGGCTTCCCGGGCTTCGAGGCGACCTCGTGGTTTGCCCTTTTGGGCCCGGCCGGCACGCCGCAGCCCATCATCGACAAGGTGCGCGCCGAATCGCTGAAGGTGCTGGCCGATCCCGAGATGCAGAAGAAGTTCGCCGCCCTCGGCCTCGACATCATCGGCAGCACGCCCGAGGAGACGCGCGCCGCCATCGCCAACGACATTCCCAAATGGGCCCAGGTCATCAAGGACGCCAACATCAAGCCGGGCAACTGAAGCATGGTCGATTTCACACGACTCGCGGGGGCGCTCGACGGCAACGAGGCGCTGCAGCGGCGCGCCCGGCTCGCCGCACTCTCGCTCACCGTGCTGAACGGCAGCGAGGCGCTGTCGGTGGCGGTGGGCGAGCGCATCGCCGTCCATCCGGGCATCGCGGCCGGCGCCGCTTTCAGCCTCGGCGCCACGGCGGAGAGCTGGGCGGAGTTCGCCAAGCCCGTGCCGGCCCCGGGCTTCCAGAGCCTGGTCGGCATGCAGAGGATGGGCCACCTCAAGGTCGATGGCGACATGGTCGCCTATGGCCGCAACCTCCTGTTCCTGGAACAGCTCTTCGCGGCCCTGCGTCCGGCGTCGGCGCCGGAACCTGCCGCGGCCGTTGGCACGCCCGTCATCGAGCCGGTGGTCGGGCGTTACCTGCGGCTGGACTTCAACGGCCGCCCGCATCGGCTTTATTTCGAGGAGGCGGGCGAGGGCATTCCGCTCATCTGCCTGCACACCGCCGGCGCCGACGGACGACAATATCGGGCGATCCTGAACGATGCCGAGATCACCAGGCGCTATCGCGTCATCGCCTTCGACCTGCCGTGGCACGGCAAGTCGTCGCCGCCACCGGGCTTCGAGCGCGAGGCCTACCGGCTCACGACCGATCTCTATGTCGACACGGTGATGGCCGTCTCGCGCGCGCTCGAGCTGGAGCGGCCGGTGGTGATGGGCTGCTCGATCGGCGGCCGCGCCGTGCTGCACCTTGCCCTTCGCCACGGCGCGCATTTCCGCGCGGCCATCGGCCTGCAATCGGCGACGCATGCCGAGGCGGGCGCCGACACCCGCCTGCGCGATCTCGGCATCCTGTTTCGTCCCGACGTGCATGGCCAGGAAGCGGCCGCGGGGACCGTCGCCTGCCTGATCTCGCCGACGTCGCCGCAGGCCGGCAAGTGGGAGACCTTGTGGCACTACATGCAAGGCGGTCCGTCGGTCTTCCTGGGCGACCTGCACTACTATTTCAGCGACGGCGATCTTCGGAACGCAGCCCTCGATCGCCTCGATCCGGACAAGTGCCCGCTCTACCTGCTGACGGGCGAGTACGATCTATCGGCCACGCCGGCGCTGACGGCGGATCTGGCGCGCCTGGTGAAGGCCCGGCATTTCGAGGTGATGAAAGGGCTGGGACATTTCCCGATGTCGGAAAGTCCCGAGCAGTTCCGCCGCTATCTGCTGCCCGTGCTCGAGCGCATCGCTACGGACGGGGCGGGTTGACGGTGAGCGGCTCGCGCTCTTCGAGGACCCGGCCGTCGGGGAAGACGGTGACCTTGCTCGGCACGCCCTGTGGCCGGGTCGGCACGGCGTTGCGGCTGGTCTCGGCCTTCCACGAGCCGTTGTTCTGGGGCGTGATGCGCTCGACCTTGTAGCCCTGCAATTCGATACGGTCGCGGGACAGGGATTCGGTATTGGGATAGCTGCCGCCATACGACGCCGACGGCCGCGGAGCGGGGGCTGACGGATAGGACATCGTCGGCGGCGGGGGCAGGGCGCCCGGCGACATGGTCTCAGGCATGCGTCCACCGTTGCCGATCGAGCCCGGCGCATATTGCGCCCAGGCCGGCGTGCCGGCCGTGATCACGAAGGCGAGAGCGAGGAGAAGTCGGGTGTGCATGCCTTGGACATTGGAACTCCCAAGGCAGTCGCAAGTCCATACACAAGTATGGCACCACCCGCTCTGGCAGGGCAGCGCTGGCGGGACGTCAACGAGGAGTAACCGTCCCGCCAGGCCGGGTCGCAAAGACCTTTCGGCCTACTGCTCCCTGATGGTGCCGCTCGGCTCGAGAACCACGGCGACTTCGATGTTGTCGCGCATCGCCTTGGCCGCCCAGTTGCCGGCCATATCGCGGCTGAGGCTCTTGACGCCGGTATAGCCGCGCGCCTCGATCGCCGACTTGGCGGCGGCCTCGGCGGCCGACGCGTTGGACGAGGTCTTGGGCAGGCCGGTGCTCGGATTGCTGGTGCCGCCCGGCATCGAATCCATGGCGCGGCCGCCCGGCGTGCTGGGGGCCTGCATCTGGGCATGAGCCACGCCTGCGGCGGTAATCAGCGCGAGGGTGGCAAGGGTGGTGCGGATCATGGTCGTCCTCCTTCCGTTGCTATGGGACGGGGACTGAACGTCCGCTTGCGCCGGGATGTTGCATAACAAAAGCACTGCAACCTTCCGGCGCCGGCCCCATCAGTTCATATGGAGAAACTCGCGCAATTGGCCTTCGAGCTCGCCCAGCCGGTAGGGCTTGGGGAGCATGGGCCATTCGCCGACCCGGTCCTGCGCGACCCTGCCCGAAGTGAGAAGCACCTTCACCCGCGGCAGCTCGCGGGCGATCCACTCGGCGAGATCTATTCCATCCATGCTGCCTGGCATCTGGATGTCGGAGAATACGGCGTCGATTTGCCTGTTCGCGCGCAACAAACCGACGGCCTCGTCTGCGGTCTCCGCCTGCAGGACCGAGAAGTCGCAATCCTCGAGAAATTCGGCCGTCAGCGAACGCAGGAAAGCATCGTCCTCGACCACGAGAACGAGCGGCGTCGGCCCGGCCGTACGAATGTCGTCATGCTCAACCATGCACACCCAACGCACGGAGACAATTCGCCGTTGCCGTTTGATTGGTGGCGAAATTGCGCAGTTACGGTGCTCTCTATATGATCCGCGTGCTTCCCGTGGTCGGCGTCAGCCTTCCGCCTTCGGTGAGCTGGCTTCTCTTGGCGCGAAGGCATGCCTCTTTTCAGCTCCGTTCTCGCCCGCCGAACCTTTGGTTACCTGCTGGCGGGTACCCTGGTATTGCTCGCGATCGTGTCGGCCTCGACATGGCTCGCCGCGCGGACCCGCGAACAGGCCGACGAAATCGTACGTGCCCGAGAGGTCCGGACCCTTGCCTCGACCGTCCTGTCGGCCCTCCTGGACGCGGAAACCGGCCAGCGCGGCTTTCTTCTGACCCAGGCGGATCGTTATCTGCAGCCTTACGACCGGGCGCGGCAGGAGTTGCCCGACGACCTGCGTCGCCTGCGCGTCGCTTTCGGCGGCCGATCCCAGATCCGCCGCGCTCGTCGATCGGCTGGTTGCCGTTTCGAACGAAAAACTTGCCGAACTGGCCGAGACGATCCGCCTGGAACGCGCCGGCCAGAGCACGCAGCCGCGCTCGCGCTGGTCAACGACGACCTCGGCCGCCGCCTGATGGACGAGGCCCGCCGATTGTTGGGCGAGTTCATCGGCCAGGCCGAGGCGCGCGTGAACGGCCGGCTGAAGCAGCTCGATGACGCCGTCGAGCTCCTGATGTGGACGACGCTGGCCGGCAGCATCCTCATCATCCTGTTCGCCGGCGGCGCCTCCTACACGGTGATGGGCTACACGCGCGGGCTGATCGCGGCACAGCGCGAGGTCGTGGCGCCGACGCGGCGCTGGCCACGGACGCGCGCGTGGCCGCCGCCGACGACATCCCCGAGGCGGTGCGTTTCATCCGCGCCTCGACCGGCAAGATGGACGGGCTGATCAACGCCATCCTGAAGCTGTCGCGCGAGGGGCGGCGAACGCTGCAGCCCGAACCCGTCGACCTGGCCAGGCTGCTGGCCCAGTCCGCGGCCAGCCTGAAGCATCAGCTCGACGAGGCCGGCGCCACGATCGAGCTGCCGACGACGGCGCCGACGCTGGTGACCGACCGGCTGGCGCTGGAGCAGGTGATCGGCAACCTCCTGGACAATGCCGTGAAGTATCTGGCGCGCGATCGACCGGGCCGCATCGTGGTTGGCGTCGAACATGCCGCAGGGCGCGTGCGTGTCACGGTCAGCGACAATGGTCGCGGCATCGCACCCCAGGACCATGAGCGTATCTTCGAGCTGTTCCGGCGAGCCGGCACCCAGGACCGGCCCGGCGAAGGGATCGGCCTCGCCTACGTGCGCGCCCTGGTGCGGCGCCTGGGCGGCGACATCACCGTCAGTTCCGAGCTTGGCCGCGGTTCGGTCTTCCAGATAGATTTGCCCGTCCGCCTCAGACCCACCGACAATCCGTGAGAGACGTCCAATGAACGCCCGTCCCGTGGTCATCGTCATGGTCGAAGACGATGAAGGCCATGCCCGCCTGATCGAGCGCAATATCCGGCGCGCCGGCGTCAACAACGAGATCGTGCCGTTCACCAACGGCACGGATGCCTTGAAGTATCTTTTGGGCGAGGACGGCTCGGGCGAGGAAAGCGCTTCGCGCTGCCTGCTGGTCCTGCTCGACCTCAACCTGCCCGACATGAGCGGCGTCGACATCCTGACGAAGGTGAAGTCGAACCCGCACTTGCGCCGCTCGCCGGTCATCATCCTGACCACGACCGACGAGCAGCGCGGAAATCCAGCGCTGCTACGACCTCGGCGCCAATGTCTACATCACCAAGCCCGTGAACTACGAGAGCTTTGCCCACGCGATCCGCCAGCTCGGCCTGTTCCTGGCGGTGATGCAAGTGCCGGCGACCGACTGACATGGCCGATCCGGTTCGCCTTCTCTACATCGACGACGATGCCGGGCTGGGCGTGCTGGTCCGCAAGGCCCTGGCGCCGCAGGGCATCGCGGTCCGGCATGCCGAAACCGGCGACGACGGCCTGCGCCTGCTGGCGTCGGAGTCGTTCGACGCCCTGGCGCTCGATCACAACCTGACCAGCGAGACCGGCCTCGACGTCATGGCGAGGCTGCGCCAGACCGGCAACGACATTCCCGTGATCTACGTCACCGGGTCGGAAGACGCCCGGGTTGCCGTGGCAGCCCTGAAGGCCGGCGCCGCCGACTATGTGTGGAAGGACATCGACGGCCATTATCGCGAATTGCTCGGCCAGTCCGTCCATTCGGCCCTGGCGCAGAAACGTCTCGAGCGCGAGGCCAAGGCCGCGCAGCAGGAGATCCGCGAGGCGCGCGACCGTGCCGAACTGCTGCTGGGCGAGGTCAATCACCGGGTGGCGAACTCGCTGTCGCTGGTCGCCTCGCTCGCCCACCTCCAGGCCAACAGCGTGCGCGATCCGGCGGCCCGCGACGCGCTGCAAAGGATGCAGGCCCGCATCATGGCCATCGCCGGCATCCACCGGCGTCTTTACACCTCGTCGGATGTCCGGGTCGTCGAGCTCGACGCCTATCTCGAAGTGCTGGTCCAGGATCTCGATACGGCGCTGAACGAGAGCGGCAAGAAGAGAGCCATCGTGCTGCGCGCCGAGCCCGGCGTACAGGTGCCGACCGACAGGGCCGTATGGCTGGGCGTCATCGTCACCGAGCTCGTCACCAACGCCTACAAATACGCCTATGCGCCTTCCGAAGGCGGCGAGATCCGCATGACCCTGCAGCGCATCTCGCCGACCTTGCTGCGCCTGGTGGTCGAGGATGACGGGGTGGGATGGGCCGGCGAGGGCGCCGCGCAGGGCTCAGGCCTGGGCACACGCGTGATCAACGCCATGGCGACCAGCCTCGGCTCGACGCTGCGCTATGATCCCGCCCACCGCGGAACGCGCGCCGTCATCGAATTCAAGGCCTGAAGCTGGCCTTGTCAGCCGCCGAGCGAAAGGTCACGAATTCGCCCAGGCTCGCGAAAATTTCGCGGGGAGGGGACAGTGATACCCGGCAAGTCCATCGTCATGGCGGTTGTCCTCAGCGGCTGGCTGATCGCCGCCGTGGTGGCATTCATGATCGTGGCCTACACGAGCTTCTTCGGCATCGGCGTGGTCGGCCTGATGATCTGGTTCGTCAGCACGCGAGTCGATTCGGAGCAGGAGGGCGCGGTGAGCGTCGGCGTCTCGCCGGGTTTCTTCGCCCGCCAGGTCAGGGCAAAGGCGGAGATGTCGCACGCCGAGCGGGCTGCCCTGCGCGGGCAAAAGTCCCTGGAAGCCCAGTCGGTGCGCTTCTTCAAGCATCTCGGCATCGCCCTCACGCTGATCGGCGCGGCCGGCTTCCTGTACTTTCAATTGTAGGCGCGGCGTCCGGCCTCAATTCGATTGCCCCTGGCAGTTCGAGTAGGTCTGCGTCTGGCTTGGACCTTCCTCGACGAAGGCGCCGTCGCCCTTGCTCCAGAACACGAACGATTCGCTTTCATTGGCGTAGCGGATGCCCGAACCCGACGCGGTCTGCTGCAGCGTATGGCTCGTGCCGTCGGTCTGGGTCACGACCACGTGTCCGCCGGGCAGCGGCATGCCGTTGGGCGCCGTGCGTATCGCGCCGGTGAAATATTGGACGACCAGCGACCTGCCGTAGTCGCAGGTGTAGCGGACGGTGTTGATCGGGGCCGCGGATTGGGCAGAGGCAGCGCTCGCCGCGAGGAATGACAGCGCGAGGCAGCCGGTGACTTTACGAAGCATGGTCGTCTCCTTCGGGCCGAACGCTGCTATGCCTTGACCACCTTGTCCATGGTAGTTGGTAGCGTCTCTGGTTTGGAGAACCGTAGGAATGAGCCTCGAGTCAGTTCGTGCTTTTCTGGCAAGTCGCGCGCCCGACATCACCATCGTCGAATTGGATGGCAGCACCGCCACGGTGGCGCTGGCCGCCGAAGGCCATGGCGTCGCCCCGGCGCAGATCGCCAAGACCCTTTCGTTGCGCGTGAGGGAACGCAATCTTCTGCTCGTGACGAGCGGCATTGCCCGGCTGGACAACAAGAAGGTCAAGGCGGCCTTCGGCGGCAAGCCGCGAATGCTGGCGCCGGAAGAGGTCGCCGCGATCACCGGCCATCCGGTGGGTGGAGTCTGTCCGTTCGGGCTTGCCACGAAGCTGCCGGTCTATTGCGACGTCTCGCTCAAAGCCTTCGACGAAGTGGTGCCGGCCGCCGGCTCGACCCGGAGCGCGCTTCGCATCAATCCGCTGCGCATGGCCGAGCTGGTCGAGGCGGAATGGGTGGACGTCTGCCAGGGCGGCGCCTAGCTCAGGCGCTGTTGCGCTTGCCCCAGCGTTCCAGATAGTCGACGCAGAACGCCAGGTCGGTGACATCGACATAACGCCGGCCGATGTCGCGCAGATTGTCCTTGTGCGGCTGTTCCTCGATGTCGCCGACGCAATCCTCGGGCACCAGGGTCCGGAAGCGGTGGCTGAAGGCGTCGAGCGCGCTGCCGCGGATGCAGCCCGACGTATTGCAGCCGGTCACGATCATCGTGTCGACCCGTTCCTTCATGAAGTAGTTGGCGACGCCGGTCTCGAAGAAGATCGACGGACCCTTCTTGGTCACCTTGAGGTCGTAGCCGGGCTCGTAGATGCGCGGATCGAGTGCCGTGCTCGGGTGATCGTGCAGGAAGGTCTGCTTGACCGCCGTGATCTTCCAGTAGGGCATCTCGCGCTCGTTCATGTAGGCGGTGTTGCACACCGCCACCGGCACGCCGACCCGCCGCGCGACCTTCAGGAGCTTGGCCGTGTTCTCGACCGCGCGCATGACCAGCGGCGCGCCGCCCAGCGGATATTGCGGATCGGTGAAGCCCAGCTGGAAATCGACCACGACGATGCCGGGCTTCTCGCCGGTGCCCACGGAGATCTCGCCGTAGCTGCGGCGCTGGTAGTCATCGGTCATGTGGCCTCCTCCATCCCTGACGATCACAGTAGCACGGGCGGCCAAATGAAAAGCCCGCCCCGTCGGAGACGGGGCGGGCCCATTTCGCGAAAGTCGGGAGGCGCCTAGCGCGCCTCGACGACCTTGCCCTGGTTGTCGAGCGACACCGCCACGGGCTTGTTGCCGGCGTTGCGCGCGACGGCGCGCCACGTGCCGTCGTCGTTACGCGACAGGCCGCGGACGGCCGTGTAGCCGCTCTTCTCGATTTGCGTGCGTGCGACGGCCTGGGCCACGGTGACCGTGGGCTCGCTGCGCGGGCCGAGCGGATCGATCGTCAGCGGATCGCGCGGCATGGTGGCGCCACCGATCGGTGAACGAGCCTCGGCCTGGGTGGCCGCGGCGGCAAGGACGAGGACGAATGCGATGAGGGGACGGTTCGTCATTTCATGTACTCCTACTATTTTTTGCTACTTTTACGACGTGTCCTTGCGGACGCGCGCCATCCTGCCGAGCAATGCGGCGACTTTGTGGTACGGCGCGTTCACGAGCGAATGATCACACGCATCGACCGTGCTGCAACTTGCCCATAAGTGGGCCGGAGCGTCAGACGGCAGCGACGCCGATCAGCGATTCGTGCATCCACAGAACGGCGAAATACGCCACGGTGCCGATGGCGACCACGATCGCATCGTTGCGGCCAAAGCCCGCGACCGGCGGCGCGCCGGCGTCGCCGCGCCGCTTCGCCGCGATGCGATCGTAGACCGCCCAGGCCAGCAGCGCGCCGAACAGCAGCATCGAGCCCAGATCGCCGTTCACCAGAAGGTGGGAAAGCGCCCACGCCTTCACGGCCACCAGCATGGGATGGCGCAGCGCCGCCTTGATCTTGCTGGGCGGCGCGTAGGCCGAAACCAGCGCCACGAAGGCGAACCACAGCAGCACAAGGGCGATGGGGTGGAAGAGGGCGAACGGCGGATTCCAGACCTGGATGTAGCCGGCGCTGCGATAGCGGCTGAATCCCCAGACGATCAGCACGAGGCCGACCGCCGAAACCAGGGAGTAGAGGCCCTTGTAAGGACCTTCGCCCAGCCGGCCGATCACCGCCGCGCGCGCCCCGCGAAGGGTCGTCAGGGTGTGAATTCCAAGGAAGAGGACCAGGCCGAGGATCAGGATGTCCATGGGCCGAGGGTAGCACATTCGCCACGCCGTTCCCCGGAGGTGAGAAAACTCACAGTGCCTGCCCCGCGGACGTCTTATTTGAGACCTGACGACGACAAGATGCTGATTCGAAATACAGCAACTTACTGACGGGTATAGGCGTTCTTCCCACACAGCCGTCACAGGCGGCACCGGGGCGCACCATGCGAATTTTGCCTGCCATTATTACCTCGATCCTGCTGCTGGCCAGCGGGCCCGTATTCGCCCAGCAGGTTGCCCTGACGCAGGCCAAGCCCGATTGCCCGCCGGGCGAGCCGGACTCGCTGCAGATCAGCTGGACCCAGCCGTGTGACACCGGCGACTGGCTGCTGGATACCCAGGCGGGTTGCCGCATGTGGGACTGGCATCCGGAGCCGGAAGACGCGGTCGTCTGGAAGGGCGCCTGCCATGCCGCCCTTCCGGTGGGCCAGGGCGAGGCGCAGTGGTTCGAGCACGGCCGGCCGATCGATCGGTTCACCGGCACCTACGTCGACGGCAAGCGCGAGGGCGAAGGCCATTACATGTGGCGGGAGAACATCCGCTTCGACGGTCTCTACGCCAACGACGTGCCGCAGGGGTACGGCGTCGCCTACATCGAGGGTGAAAAGCTGGCCGGCGAGTGGAACAAGGGCTGCCTCAGCGCCGGCGGCAAGGTCGCGGCGATCGGCGTGCCGCGCACATCCTGCGGCCCAGCCAATGCTCCAAAGGCGGGAAAGGTCGCGGGCCGCTAGGTCGTCGGCCTAGGCCTTCGGCATGTATTCGAGCCAGTGCGCCAGAAGGCCGATCAAGCCCGACGCGACGATCGGGTAGGCCGGATTGATCCTGGTCTTCAGCAGCAGCAAGAACACGACGACGGCCAGTGCCACGTAAAGCAGGTCGGTGAGCGCGCCGCGGCCCATGATGATGGCGCCGGCCAGCACCAGTCCGACGGCAACCGACCCCAGGCCGATCTGGATGGCCGGCCGCCAGCGCCAGGTGGCGAGATGGGTCCATAGCCGGCCGACGCCAAAGGTCAGGAGGCCGGTCGGCAGGAAGAAGGCGACCAGAGCCACCGCGGCGCCGGGCAGGCCCGCGACCATGGTGCCGATCGCCGCGACCATCATCATGTTGGGGCCCGGGGCGAGCTGCCCCAAACTGTAGAAATGCAGCAGCTGGGGAAACGTAATCCAATGAAAGGTATCGACCGATAGCGTCTTGAGCTCGGGGAACGCCGCCATGCCGCCGCCGACGGTCAGCAGCGAGAGATAGGCGAAGACCCCCGCGATGTCGCCGAGCTGCTTCATTTGGCGCCCTTCTTGTCGCGCGGGCGGTGCCACCAGATGGCGATGGCGCCGGCGGCCACCAGGGCATAGGGCACCTGCACGCCGAAGCCGGCTACGGCGGCGGCGGTGGCCAGCACGAACACGTAGTCGGCCGCGCTCTTCAGCACCTTGGCGCCGAGTTGCACCATCACCACCACGATCAGCCCGACCGCCCCGGCGGCGATGCCGCGCAGGAAGGCCTTCGACCAGGGATCGTCACCGCCAACGCCGTAGGCGTAGGCCGCCGCGATCATGAGCGTGGCGCCGGGCAGGCACATGCCCAACATGGCCAGCAGCGCACCGCGCACGCCCCCCAGGCGGTCGCCGACCAGGATCGACATGTTGGTGGCGTTGAGCCCGGGCAGGGTCTGGCTGATCGACAGCAGCTCGACGAAGGTGACGTCGTCGAGCCAGCGATGGCGCACGACCAGGCCGGTGCGCAGATAGCCGACCACGCCACCGCCCAGGCTGGTGGCACCCATCATCAGGAAGACCCGGAAGATCTGCCAAAGCGATGGCGGCGGAGGCGCCGATGGAGAGGGCGACTCGCTCATTCGTGCGCTTGAGGCGGATTGCCCTTCAGGCGATAGACCGCGCCGGTCTTGGTGGTGGTGAGCGCCAGCCAGTCGCCGGCGATCTGCTGCAGCTCCAGGAAGAAGCGCTCGCAGATCTGCACCGACTTGGGGCTGATGGCGTCGGGTCCGTCGAAGCGGAGCTGGTAGGCAAACTCGCCGACGAAGGGATGATGGTCGCCGCGCGAGCGCCACAAGGCGAGATTGGCGGTAGCGGCCGAGTGGTGGCCGAAATCGAGCAGGCAGATGTCCTGCAACAGCTCCTCGACGATGCACTGGTTGACCAGCGATACGTCGTCCGGACCGTCGCACGAGATCGTGGCCAGCGGCGGGAAGATCTGGGCGAGCTCGGGCAACGACATGTGGCCGAGCGACGACATCACGATGCGTTCCGCCTGAGGCGCCTGGCTCAGTCCAAACTCGACATTGTGCGAGAGCAGCCGGCGCATGCCGCCGATCCGCTCCTTGAGCGGCATGATCTCGATCTTGAACTTGATCTTGTACTTGCCGTCGATGCGCGGCCGGACATCGATCGCTTGTGCCGCCTTCATGTCGGCGCTGCGGTACTTGAAGACGATCTCGGGATCGCCGATCGCGAAGCCATCCTCGTAGGCGATGCGCCGGCGCACGATGAAGGAGTTGTTGTAGAGGTGGAAGCCGCCGGTATCGAGGAACAGCACCTCGCGCACCTCGGGTCGCTGCTGCGATTTCGGCGTGTGACGATAGCCGACGCCGGTCTTTTCGGCAGCGCGCTCGACCAGGGCGGCGAATTCCTTGAAGACGCGGGCCGAGGTGAAGCGGTCAGGCTTCAGGATCAGCTTGCACTGCAGATAGCCCAGGTCGTCGCAGCGGCGTCCATCCTCGTATTCGGAGCTGTACTGCTCGGCCAGCCACGTCTGCAGCATCGATTCTTTGGTGTCGACTGTCATTCCCACTCCCTGATCTCACCGTATCGCGCGCCCGCCAACCTGTCACCCCGACGACGGTGCGTCGACCTTGCCGAAGGCTTCGACCTTGCCGTTGTCATAGCAGACGTAATAGCGGTCGGAGACGCTCCACGGCACGCGGCTCCAGAAATCCTTGAGCAGCGTGTAGTAGGCGCATTCCTTGCCCGGCGAATGGGCCACGGCGATGGGCTCGCCCATGATGGACTGCACCTGATCCTTGCTCATGCCGGCCTGGAGCCGGCCCATGTTCGTGGCCGGCACGGCGCAGCCCGCGGCCAGGGCGGCCATCGACAATGCAAGAGCAAGGCGCTTCATCACGGTCGCTAGCGATAAGTCAGGCTTGGCCTCACCGTCAACAATTGTCGTCACGTCGCCGGCTGGCGAAATCGTCGCCGATGCGCTAGGTCCGATGCATGCAGACCGATTCCCGTTTTCAGGTGCCGGGCCTGGGCGCGACGCTGAGCGGCCCGATCGCCGGCCTCTCCGAAACGCCGATCACCGAAGTGTCGATGAGCGTGTTCGGTGATCCCGAGGTGGTGCCGCTGTGGTTCGGCGAGGGCGACCTCGTGACGCCCGACTTCGTGCGCGACGCGGCGGCCAGGGGCCTGCAGGCGGGCGAGACGTTCTATACCTGGCAGCGCGGTATCCCTGATCTTCGTGCCGCGCTCTCGGCCTACACGGAGCGCCTCTACGGCATCAAATGTCCGGTCGACCGGCTGACGGTCACGACCGGGGGCATGCAGGCGATCCTGATGTCGTGCCAGCTGCTGCTCGACCCCGGCGACAACATCGTGATCGTCTCGCCGATCTGGCCGAACATCACCTCGGCCGCCCGGCTGGTCAGGGGCGAGCCAAAGTACGTGGCCCTCGACCGCAAGCCGGACGGAAGCTGGTCGCTCGACCTGCAGAAGGTGTTCGACGCGGTCGACGAGCGGACGCGCGCGATCTTCGTCAATTCGCCGGGCAATCCGACGGGCTGGACGATGAGCACGGACGAGCAGCGCGCGCTGCTCGATTTCGCCAGGAAGCGCGGCGTGTGGATCATGGCCGACGAGGTCTATGCCCGCCTGATCTACACGCGGCCTGTCGCGCCGTCGTTCCTCGAACTGGCCGGGCCCGACGATCCGCTGATCGTGCTCAACTCCTTCTCCAAGCCATGGGCCATGACGGGTTGGCGCGTCGGCTGGCTGACGCATCCGGCGCACCTGGGCGAGCAGTTCGCCAAGCTGGTGCAGATCAACACGTCGGGTGTGCCGCATTTCCTGCAGCGGGGCGCGATCGCGGCCCTCGAGAAGGGCGACGGCTTCATCGCCGAGATGGTCGAGCGTTGCCGGGCCGGCGGCGAACAGGTGTTCCAGCGCCTGTCGGCCAATCCGCGCATCACCATCGCGCGGCCGGAAGCGGCGTTCTATGCCTTCTTCAAGGTCGACGGCGTCGCCGACACCATGGCCTTCTGCAAGAGCCTGGCGAAGGATTACAAGGTCGGTCTGGCGCCGGGCGAGGCGTTCGGTCCGGGCGGGCAGGGCAATGTGCGCCTCTGCTTCGCCTCCGGTGCCGAGCGGCTGAGCAAGGGCCTCGACCGCATCGAAGCCGCCATCAAGGCGCTATGATGCGGCCATGCCCGACACCCCCTCCATCGACGTCCGGCACCTGCGCAAGGTGTACGGCGAGATCGTCGCGGTCGACGATCTGACCTTCTCGGCGCCGCGCGGCGCGGTGCTCGGGCTGCTGGGCGGCAATGGCGCAGGCAAGACGACGACCATCGCCATGCTGCTCGGGCTGCTCGAGCCGACGGCGGGCGAGATCAGCGTGCTGGGCGTCGACATGCTGAAGCGGCGTTACGCCGCCCTGCCGCGCATGAACTTCTCCTCGCCCTATGTCGACCTGCCGCATCGCCTGACCGTGCGCCAGAACCTGCTGTTCTACGGCCGGCTCTACGGCGTGAAGGACCTGGCGCGCCGCATCGACGAGATTGCCGAGCACATGCAGATCGGGCCGTTCCTCGACCGCCGGTCGGGCAAGCTCTCGGCCGGACAGAAGACGCGCGTGGCGCTCGCCAAGGCGCTGATCAACCGGCCCGAGGTGCTGCTGCTCGACGAGCCGACGGCCTCGCTCGATCCCGACACCGCCGACTGGGTGCGCGGCTATCTCAAGGACTACCAGCACGAGACCCACGCCACCATCATGCTGGCCTCGCACAACATGAGCGAGGTCGAGCGGCTGTGCGACGACGTGATCCTGCTGCAGGCCGGCCGCGTCTTCGAGCGCGGCAGCCCGCGCGAGCTGATCGAGCGCTTCGGCCGCGAGGACATGGAAGAGGTGTTCCTCGACATGGCGCGCGGCCGCGGTCGTGGGCTCGATACGCTGAACAAGAAGGAAGCGGCGTCGTGAGCGGCTCGGCGGAACGGATCTATGCCCTGGTGATGCGCCACATCTACATCTGGCGCAGCTCGATCATGCGGCTGGTCGATTCGATCTACTGGCCGGCCGTGCAGATGGTGATGTGGGGCTTCATGACCCAGTACCTGCTGCCGCAGGCCTCGTTCGTGGCCCAGGCGGCGGGCGTGCTGCTGTCGGGCCTGCTGCTGTGGGAAGTGGTGGTGCGCGGCAACCTCTCGCTCTCGATCGCCTTCCTCGAGGAGATGTGGTCGCGCAACCTCGGCCATCTGTTCGTGAGCCCGATCCGCTCGTGGGAGATGGCGACCGGCATCATCATCGCCGCCCTGCTGCGCACGCTGCTCGGCCTGGTTCCGGTGTCGCTGATGGCCTGGGCGTTCTTCGGCTATTCGATCTACTCGCTCGGCCTGCCGCTGGTCGCCTTCTTCGCCATCCTGCAGATGTTCTCCTGGTCGATCGGGCTTGCCATGTCGGGCATGATCATGCGCGTCGGCCAGAGCGCCGAAAGCTTCGCCTGGGCCGCCGTCTTCATCCTGATGCCGGTGAGCGGCGTCTATTATCCGGTGACGGTGCTGCCGCATTGGCTGCAGGTCATCTCCTGGGGCCTGCCGCCGGCCTACGTCTTCGAAGGCATGCGCGCCATCCTGGCCGAGAAGACCGTGCACTGGGACATGCTCGGCCATCGCCTTCGCGCTGTCGGTGGCCTACCTGGTCGTCGGCTTCCAGATCTTCCAGTGGTTCTTCCGCCTGTCGCGCCGCGCCGGCACCTTGCTGGGACAGGGCGAGTAACGTCAGCGACGCGGACTTTTACGGATCGCCGCAATCGGGCAGTCGGTGGACGGCCGATAGCAGAGACGTACGTTGCTCGGCGCTCAAGTCGGCTTCGTTGGCGCACATATGCATGGCGGCACAGGCCAGGGCGGGCTTCGACGGCCAATCCACCGTTCCGCCGATGGCACCGTCGCATTTCGCCCAGGCGTTCTTGGCGTCCCAGCCGATGACTTGCGGCCGCAGGGATTCCAGAGCAACCCGGAGGAAAATCGCGGCGAAGGGAAATGCCGTCGCCAGTCCTGCCAGCAACGCCAGGGCGGCAATGCCACCGGCCAGGACGAACAACAGCTTCTTCATGTCCCGATCCTCGCCCAGGCATCTGCTTTTGGCCATTGCCGGGGTAGACTGCGCCGGCATGAGGATCGTCGCCTGGAACTGCAACATGGCGCTCGACCGCAAGGTCGACGTGCTGCTCGATCTGGCGCCGGACATCGCCATCGTCTGCGAATGCGCCGAGCCGGAGCGTTTGCGCCTGCGCTCCCGGTCGTCGTGGATGCAGGGTGATCCGGTCTGGATCGGCCGCAACCCGCACAAGGGGCTCGCGGTGTTCGCCTTCAACGGCTACGCGGTTCGGCTGGCCGAGTCCTATCACCCCGCCTTGCGCTACATCGCGCCGGTCCATATCGGCGGGCCGACCGAGTGCAACCTGCTGGCAGTGTGGGCGCAGAACGCCAGCGCCGGCGGCATCCGCAAGCACCAGCTCGGGCCATTGCGGCGGGCGCTGTCGCGCTACAGGAGCTTTCTCGGCGAACGGCCGGCCGTGATCGCGGGCGACCTCAACAGCAACACGATCTGGGACAAGCCGGGCTGGCGCATCAACCACTCGACGAAGGTGAGGATCCTCGAGGAGAGCTTCGGCCTGGTCAGCGCCTACCACGCCATCCGCGGCGAGGCGCACGGCGCGGAGAGCGAACCGACGCTCTATTGGCGCGACCGCACCAAGGACGGCCCGACCTATCACATCGATTATGTCTTCGTGCCGTCCCTGTGGATCGGTAAGGTGCGCGAACTGAGCATTGGCACGTTCGAGACCTGGTGCGGTTCGGGCCTCAGCGATCACGTGCCGGTGGTTGTCGATGTCGATGTCTAGGTCAGGGGAGAAAGTGATGGTGAAGGTTGTCCTGGGGGCTGTTTCGATCATGCTTGGCGCCGCCGCCTGCACCGGTACGTCGCCGCCACCGCTGCCGCCTGTCTGGTCGGCGACTTACGCCGTGCCGTTCGATGCCATGGTCAGTTGCCTGGCCGCGAAGCCTGCCGGCGCGTTCTCCGTTTCGGCGCCCGACCTGCCTCAGGACGGCGTTGCGGTGATTGCCTTCACGCCGTCGAGCACCCAGGCCAACTCGACCTATACCGTCCGTCAATCCGGCAGCAGCAGCCAGGTGATCTGGCGGCGGCCCGGCAATGTCGGCGGCCTGGACTGGCTGGATGGCGAGGCGCGCAGCCGGGCGGACCGCTGCGGCAATTCCTGATCACGGCGCTTTCAGCACCGCCGCGCAGGCGGCCGGCAGCTTGGGCCGGTAGGGTGCTTGCGGCGCATCGGGCGGCGGCAATTTCACCGGTGGCCGCGTGAACCACAGATCGAGCGGCTCGCCGCAGCCGTCGTCGGCGTAATAGCCCGCCTGCGGCTGGCATTGCGGGTTGCCGGGCGGGCAGTGCAGCCTGATGTGGAAATGCTCGTCGTGACCGACCCACACCACGAGCTTGTTGAGCCAGGCACGGTTGCCGGTGACGGTCTGGCAAAGCCGCTGCTTGATCCACTTGTTGACGAACATGCGGTCGAGGTGCGGCATCTCGGCCGCCAGCTTGAGCAGGGCGACATGCTGTTGCGTGAACACGCTGTCGTCGATGCCGCTGTCCTGGGCATTCACCAGTGAACGCAGGCGTGGGTTCTCGCGCTGCGCCGGCGCCAAGGGCCGGCCGGGTTGGCGCTCGAACCAGATATCGGCGTCGAGGCCGGTCTGGTGGCTCGCATGACCCGAAACGGCAGGACCGCCGCGCGGCTGGCCGATATCGCCGATGTAAAGCGGCGCCTGGCCCGCGGCGCGCACCTTTTCCGCCAGCGTCTTGATGAAATCGAGCGTGACCGGCTGGCCCCAGTAGCGGTTGCGGCTGATGCGGATCACCTCGTAGCCCGGCCCGTCGAGCGGCAGGGCCTGCGCACCCTGCAGGCAGCCGGCCGTGTAGAAGCCGATCGACTGGGTCGGGCCGGCGGTCGGCGTCGACACCTGGCCCCATTCCTGCGCCGACGCGGTGAAGGCCGCGAACATCGCTGCGAGCAGCGGAACAACGAAACGCGTCATCTTGTTGGCACGATAGCCGCCCGCTAAGACTTTGCCCATGGCCGACTATGCCAACATAAAACTCGAGCGCGACGGTGCGGTGGCGCGGCTGGTCTTCAACCGGCCGGAGCGCCGCAATGCGCTCACCCACGCCATGATGCTCGAGCTCGAGGATGCCTTCGCCGCGCTGCGCGCCGATCCGAGTTGCCGCGTGCTGGTGCTGCGCGGCGCCGGCGGGCATTTCTGCGCCGGCGGCGATCTCGACGCCATGGCCGACATGCCGGCCAGGCCCGACAACGGCGCCGCCGATCCGCTGGTGCCGGCCTATCGCCAGTTCGGCGCCGCGCTGCTGGCGCTCAACAACCTGCCGCAGGCCACGATCTCCATCGTCGAGGGTTCGGCGGTGGGCGGCGGCTTCGGCATGGCCTGCTGTTCGGACGTGGTCATCCTGCACGACAGCGCACGCTTCGGCGTGCCGGAGCCCAAGGTGGGCTTCATTCCCTCGCAGATCATCCCGTTCGTGGTGAGGCGCATCGGCGAGGGCGCGGCGCGCGACCTTGCGGTCACCGGCCGGGTGATCGACGCAGCGGAAGCCCATCGCCTGGGCATCGGCCGCCATCTCTGCGCCACCACGGCCGAGATCAGCCGGACGTTGCGGGCCGTCATAGACGATATCCTGAAGATGGAACCGCAGGCGCTGGCGACCGTCAAACGTCTGGTGCTGGCCTGCGCCACCGAGGATGATCGTGCGGTTCTCGACGATGCCGCCGAGAGCCTGGTCGGCCTGTTGCGACGGCCGCAGGCGTCTGAAGGGATCAGACATTTCATGGCCAAGACGCTGCCACCGTGGGCAAAGGACTAGGGAATGCGAAACTATCGACACATCGAGGTCCGCCCGATCGCGGGCGCACTGGGTGCCGAGATCCACGGCGTCGACATCTCGCGCGATCTCGAAGACGACGTGGTCGGCGAGATGCGTCAGGCATTCCTCGACCATCTCGTGATCTTCCTGCGCGACCAGAAGGCCACGCCGCAGCAGCACCTGGCCTTCGCCCGCAAGTTCGGCGAGCCGATCAAGTATCCGCAGCTCGATGGCCTGCCCGAAGCACCGTTCATCACGGCCGTGGTCAAGCTCGAGAACGAGCGCAACAACTTCGGCGGGCTCTGGCACTCCGATACGACTTACCTGGAGGTTCCGCCGATGGGCAGCATGCTGCTGGCCCGCGAAGTGCCGCCGTACGGCGGCGACACGGTGTTCGCCAACCAGTATCTGGCCTACGAGGCGTTGTCGGACGGGCTGAAGGCGACGCTCGACGGGCTGGTCGGGGTCAGCACGTCGACGAAGGCCGAGGTCAGCAAGACCCGCGAGGACCGCCTGAAGGCGGCCGGCAAGGAGACCAAGGCACTCGCGGCCGAGCATCCCATCGTGCGCACGCATCCCGAGACAGGCCGCAAGGCGCTCTACACATCGAGCGCGCACACGGCCCATATCAGGGGGTGGACCGAGCGGGAGAGCCTGTCGCTGCTGGAATTTCTCTGGGAGCATCAGGTCCGAGCGGAATTCACCTGCCGTTTCCGCTGGGACGCGGGCTCGCTCGCCTTCTGGGACAACCGTTGCGCCATGCATAACGCCATCAACGATTATCACGGCCATCGCCGCGTGATGCACCGCATCACCCTGGCGGGCGACAAGCCGCGCTAGCCAGGTCGGTCGCAGAAATCTTCGGAAAGAGCACGGCAGGAACGGAAAATCGTCGTCCCGCCGGAATCGCCGTCAGCGCCGCCTTGCCGTCCTCGACCCAGGGCACCGGATCCGCATCTTCGCCCAAACAGCGCAGGACTTCCGTCGCGGCCGAAGGAATGAAAGGCCAGCCCGCCAAGGCGGCGAGGCGGACGAGATTGATGCCCGTCCTCACGATGGCAGCCGCCCGGGCGGGATCGCCTTTGATGACAGTCCACGGTGCCGTCTCGGCGAGATAGGCGTTCGCGAGTTTCCAGATCGCGCGGACTTCTTCGCTCGCCTTGCGCAGGGCGAGTGCCTCATGGTGTTCCCGCAATCGCCTGAGGCGCGTCCCGAGTTCCGCGGCGAGGCGATGCTCGGCCGGTCCGGCATCGCCGGCGTCGGGCACCGTCGCGCCGAAGCGGGCGGCGGCGAAGGCCAGGCAGCGGTTGACGAGGTTGCCGAAGGTGTCGGCCAGGTCCTTGTTCACGCCCTCGACAAAGCGCTCGACGGTGAAGTCGACATCGGCACTCTCCGGCGCATTGGCGGCGAGCCACCAGCGCCAGGTGTCGGCCGGAAGCAGCTGCAAAGCCGTGTCGGTGAAGATTCCGCGCTGCCCGCTGGTCGAGAATTTGCCGCCTTCAAAGGTGAGCCAGTTGAAACCCTTGATGGTGTCCGGGAGCTTGAGCGGAAGACCCGATCCGAGGATCGTCGCGGGAAAGCTCACCGTATGGAAGGGCACGTTGTCCTTGGCGAGGAACTGCACGTAGTGCACGTCGTCGCCGCCCTGCCACCACGTGCGCCAGTCGCGTCCCGGCGCCGCCTCGCTCCACTCGACCGCCGCGGCGATGTAGCCGATCGGCGCGTCGAACCAGACATAGAAGACCTTGTCTTCGAAGCCCGGCCTGGGCACCGGCACGCCCCAGCCGAGGTCGCGCGTGATGCAACGATCCTTCAGTCCCTCGTCGAGCCACTTGAGCGCGATCGAGCGCACCAGGGCCGGCCACGCCGGCCGTGTCGCGATCCATTGGCGAAGGCGGCCCTCGAAGGCCGGCAGTTTCAGGAACAGATGCCGCGTCTCGCGAAATTCGATGTCGGTCGCGCCGGAGATCGCCGAGCGCGGCGACACGAGCTCGTCGGGATCGAGCAGGCGGGTGCAGCTCTCGCACTGGTCGCCGCGCGCATTCGGATGGCCGCAATGGGGGCAGCCGCCGACCACGTAACGGTCGGGCAGGAAGCGTCCGTCGGTGGCTGAATAGGCCTGCCGGATGGTGCGCGGCTCGATGTGGCCGGCGGCATCGAGGTGCTGGAAGATTTCCTGCGTCAGCCGCCGGTTGGCGGCGCCCGACGTTCGCGAGAAGTGATCGAACGAGAGGCCGAAGCGACGGTAGATGTCGGCGTGGACCGCATGCTGGCGGCCGCAATAGTCGGCAACCGGCAGGCCTGCCGCATGGGCCGCGAGCTCGATCGGCGTGCCGTGTTCGTCGGTGCCGCAGAGAAACAGCACCTCGTGCCCGGTCTGTCGGCGAAAGCGCGCGTGGACATCCGCGGGCAGGAGCGACCCCGCGAGGTTGCCGAGATGTTTTACGCCGTTGACGTAGGGAAGTGCGCTGGTGATCAGGAACCTGGCCATTGGTCTCTCCATCGTGCCGCGTGCGGACATGAAAAAGCCCTTCGTGCGAGAAGGGCCGGAGAGATCGATCAGGCTGCTATCGCCCGCGCGTCATCGTTCCGCCCCGTCCGGTCGAAGGGGCTGGCGCATTCGTGTGTTGGCGGTGCGCGAGAGAACGAACATCCGGTTCATATGGTCCCTCGCCGGACCGGGCGTCAACGGTTCGGCGGCGAAAGCGTGATGGTTCCGATGGCGGTGCGGCCGACCTCGGCGCGAGTGCCGCTGATTTCGACGTAACCCAGGCTCTGCCAGCGATCGACGAAGTTGCGTGCCCACGGCGAGAGCATATTGCCCGACTGGCCGAGCGGCATGCCGAAGCGGCTGTTGTCGAGGTCGCTGAAATCGTAGACGCCGCGATAGCCCGGGCCATGGACGGCATCGAACGGCCGGCTGCCCCGGTAGGAGGGCTGGGCGCGGTTCAGCGTCTGGCCGCCGCCGTCGGACGGGAAGCGCACCGAGGCGAGATCGCGCAACAGCGGCACCGCATCGAACAACGGATGTCGGTGCACGGCGAAATGCTCCTGGCCCCATTGCCATTTGTCGATGTCGGGCCCGTGGCGGCGCGCGATCCAGTCGAGCGCACGATCGAGCGCGAGTGCGATCTGGTCCTCGCAAGTCTCGGTCTGGCGCGTGCCGCCGTCGTCGCACCAGCCTGGCTTTTCGCGGATGATGCGCATCATCAGCGGCACGTCGGGCGCCGCCATCGCGTCGAACAGATCCTCGCCCAGCTCGTCGGCCAGCAGGCCGCGCTGCAGCTGCCAGATCCATGCCGTGTAGATCAGCGGCTCGGCGCGATTCGCCAGCATGAAACGGTTCCAGCGGCTCATCAGCTCGTGCACCCGGGCGGCGCGGGCATTGCGCGGCGCGCCCTTCAGCAGCAGCGGCAGCATGTCGGCGGCGTCACCCGTGAGATTGTCGGCCTGCATGACGATCATGCCGTAGACCGGATGGCGTTCGACCTCGCGCAGGAGTTGGTTGGCGCGCAGCTGGCGGTAGGGCTCGGCCCAGTCGCGGCTGATGAAATGGCGGTAGTCGTCGGGCACCAGGCGCCCGTTGGCGTTGACGATGATGCCGCCCGGTGGATTGTAGATCCGCGGCAACTCGTCGAACGGCACGAAGCCCGCCCAGTCGAAGTCCGACGTCCAGCCCGGCACCGGCATCGAGCCGTCGCCCTTGCGCCGGATCGGCACGTGCGCGGGCGACACGAGGCCGACATTGCCCGCGGTGTCGGCGTAGACCATGTTCTGCATGGGCGAGACGATCTTGCGGCCGGCGTTCAGGAAGTCTTCCCAGTTCTGCGCCAGCCCGATGCGGCCGAAGCCCTCGGCCGAGGTGTCGTTGCCGTCGAGTGCGGTGGCCTGCAGCGCCAGCACGTGTCCTTGCGGCGTGAGATCGTCGAGGCGGCGGAGGAAATCGTCGATCACCGGGCCATGCCGTGTCTCGCGCACGCGCATCGTCACCGGATCGCCCCAGGCGACGTTGATCGTCTCGTCGCGCACGGCGAACGGCCGGGCGCCGTCGGGCGTGATGTAGCGGTTGGGATCGGTCGGATCGATCCGCTCGATGAACAGGTCCTGACTGTCGAGGTTGGTGGTGGTGAAGCCCCAGCCGATCGTGCCGTTGTGGCCGAGGATGACGGCGGGCGAGCCGGGCGAGGTGGCGCCGCGGATGTCGAAGCCCGGCCCGACCAGGCGGGCAAGATACCAGACACCCGGGAAGCCGAGCGCCAGGTGCGGGTCGTTGGCGAGCAACGGCTTGCCCGAAACGGAATGAGCGCCCGACACGACCCATTCGTTCGAGGCCTCGCGCTTGCGCGTGGCGATATTGTCGGTGGCGCGATAAAGCCGGTCGAGATCGGTTCCGTTCAGCGCCTCGTTGGCCAGCGACAGCGTCGACTCGCGACTGTCGCCCGCGGGCGCGATCAGGAACTTCACGCCGTCCTCGCCGATCTTGCGCGCGAGCCGCAGGCGCAGCAGCTCGGCGCGCCAGTTGCCGTCCAGCCCCAGCGCCATCAGCTTGGCCCACACCAGCGAATTGGCGGGCTGCCACGGTTCCGGCCGGTAGCGGCCGCCGGACAGCAGCTTGATCGTGGTGAGCTCGAGCCCGTATTGCTGATCGTCCCGGGCGAGCCAGGCGTTCACGCCGGCGGCATAGGCTTCGACCATGGCGCGCGTGCCGGGCGCCAGTGCAGCCAGGCTCTCGGCGGCCCGGCGGTAGATGCCGAGGCCGCGCATCGTGCGGTCGGTGTCGATCAGGCCCGATCCGACCAGTCGCGGCGGCACGATCTCGGAGAGCCGGCCCTGGCCCAGCCGGCGCATCAGCTCCATCTGCCAGAAGCGATCCTGGGCATGCACGTAGCCCAGCCCGAAGGCCGCATCCTCGATCGAGCCGGCAATGATGTGCGGCACGGCGTTCTTGTCGCGCAGGATCTCGACCGGGGCCTTGAGGCCCTTGGCATCGACATGTCCGCTATAGGGCGGCAGTGCGCCGCGCACCTCGAAGAAGGTGCCGGTCAGGAAGACCACGATCGCCAGCGCCGTTCCAGCCAGGAACTTGGCCAGGCCGATGCCGAGCCGGACGACCCACGCGGGGGCTGCCCGCACGGGCTAGCCGCCGAGATAGGACAGGATGGCGTCGCGGTCGCTGTCGAGGTCGGGCGCCGGCCGTCGCGTCTTGGGGTCGTCGAAGGCCGACATCTTGATGGGGTTGCCGGCCAGTTTCAGCTTGCCGCCGCTGCCGTCGGGAACCTCGATCAGCATGTTGCGCGCGGCGATCTGCGGATGTTCCAGCGCCTGCTTGATGTTGTTGATCGGCCCGCCCGGCACGCCCGCCTTGGCGAGCACGTCGAGCCAATGCGCCGTGGTGTGATCCTTCAGCACCGACTCGATCTCGCGCTCGAGCTTGCCGTGATGCTTCTGGCGGAGCGCGTTGGTCTTGTAGTCGGGATCGCTCGCCATGTCGGATCGGCCGAGCGCCTCGCAGGTCTTGATGAAGAGACCGTCGTTGCCGGCGGCGATGATGATGGAGCCGTCGGCGGTGCGGAACGCCTGAAAGGGCGTGATGGTCGGATGGCGGGCGCCGAGCGGTCCCGGGATCTCGCCTTCGACCGTGTAACGCATGACGGCGTTTTCCAGGAGCGCGATCTGGCAGTCGAACATGCCGATGTCGACCTTGGTCGATTCGCCTGTCTTGAGGCGATGGACCAGCGCGGCATTGACCGCCACCGCGGTGAACAGGCCGGCGCCGATGTCGCCGATCGACATGCCGACCCTGGCCGGCGGCTGGCCCTCGTTGCCGGTGATGCTCATGACGCCGCCCATGCCCTGCACGACCATGTCGTAGGCGGGGTCCTTGGAGTTGGGGCCGCTGTGTCCGAAGCCGGAGGCGGAAGCGTAGATCAGCTTGGGATATTTCTGGTGCAGGCTTTCCCAGCCATAGCCCAGCTTCTCCATCGTGCCGGGCCGGAAGTTCTCGACGATCACGTCGGCCTTTTCGAGCAGCTTCTCGAAGATCTTGCGCTGCTCGTCGTTCTTGAGATCGAGCGCGATGCTTTCCTTGCCGCGATTGACCGAGGCGAAGTAGGTCGACTTGCCCTTGACGAACGGACCGTAGGCGCGCGCGTCGTCGCCGCCCTTGGGCGGCTCGACCTTGATCACCCGCGCGCCCATCTCCGCCATCAGAAGGGTGCAGTAGGGGCCGGCCAGGATACGCGACAGGTCGACGACGACGATGCCCGACAATGGGCCCTTGGGACTTTGGGTCATGTCCGGTTCTTAGCCAGTGGGCCGCCGCGAATCCAGCCACACGTTTGCCGCGGCGGCGCCGATCACGATGACGCCGCCCAGCAGGGTGAGGTTGTCCGGCTTTTCGCCATCGAACAGCCACACCCAGACCGGCCCCAGGACCAACTCGAGCAGGCCCAGCAGGGCCGCTCTCGCGGCGGGAATGCGCTTGAGGCTGGCCATGTAGAGAAGCAGGCCGCCCACGAGCTGGCCGGGGCTCAGCGCCAACAGCCAGGGCACCTGCGACCATGTGACGTTGGCGGGTTCGGCGAAGGGCAGCGCCACCAGGCCCGAAATGATCCCTGCCAGCCAGATCGCCGGCGCCATGCCGACGTCACGGCGATGACGCACGACCACGTAGTTGCCGCTCATGCACAGCACGACGATGAAAGCGACCGCCATGCCGGCAAGCGCGCCCGCCTGCAGCGAGCCCGCGACGCTGATCGAGAGGCCGAGCGCCGCGGCCGCCATGGCGAAGATCGTATGGCCCCGCAACGGCTCGCCCAGGAAGAAGCGCGCAAGCAGGGCCGTCGCGAACGGCGTGGCGCCGAACATCAGCAGCACATTGGCGACCGGCGCCAGGCCGAGCGCCAGGATGAAGGCAACGAAGCTCCCGGCCAGCAGAAGCGCGCTCAGGAGAAGGGCGGCACCCGCATTGCGAACATCGATCAGTATTCCGCGCCGTTGCCAGAAAAGAAGTGGCGGCATCGTGGCAACGAGCAGCGCCGAGCGCCAGAACGACACGTCCCAGGCCGGCAGGTCGATATGGCGTACGATCACACCCGCCGTGCTGAAAACGGCCGCCGCACCAATGGCGTATGCCGCGCCCACGAGGGCGGAACTCTGCGACGGAACCGGCGTTTTCATCTCAAACCAGTTGTGAATACGGATTCGACGTGCCCCCGTCCATCGATTCCCTCGACCTGCCGCCATTCAAGCCGCGCTTTCCGTGGTGGGGTGCGGATCTGCAAACGATCGCGGTGCTGCTCGGCACGTACCAGGCCGATCTCGCGCCGCACCGCAGCGAGCGCGTGTGCTTTTGCATGGCCGATCGCAGCGGTGACATTCTGGTGGGCATGCTCGACCGGCCGGCCGAGCCGCAGGCCAACCGGCCGCTGGTGATTCTGGTGCACGGCATCACCGGCTGCGAGAACAGCTCGCACGTGCTGAACGGCGCGCGCCATCTTCTCAACCTCGGCTATCGCGTCCTGCGCCTCAACCTGCGCGGCTGTGGCGCTTCGCGGCCCCATTGTCGCGAGCATTACCACATCGGGCGCACCGCCGATTTCCGCCGCGTCCTGTCGCAGCTTCCCGACGACTTGACCGAAAATGGCATCGCCGTGGTGGGCTATTCGATGGGCGGCGCCATGCTGTTGAAGTATCTCGGGGAGGAGGGCGCGTTCTCGCCGTTGCGCGCGGCGGCCACGATCTGCGCGCCGCTCGACCTCCGGCGCACCTGCGAGCACATGCAGCGGCCGCGCAACTGGCTCTATCACAACTACCTTCTGGCCGACATCAAGAAGGAGACGCTCGCGGAGGGCGGCGAGCTTTCGGCGGGCGAGCGGGAAATCGTTCGCTCGGTGCGCAGCGTGCGCGAATATGACGACCGCTTCATCGCGCCGCGCTACGGCTTTCGCGACGCCGACGACTACTACGAGCTTTGCGCGCCCCTGAGCTACATGCCCGAGATCCGCGTGCCGACCATGGTGCTGGCGGCCGCCGACGATCCGTGGATTCCGTCCGAGTACTATCGAGACTTCAAATGGTCGGACAATCCGTTCCTGCTGTCGGTGATGGCAGATGGCGGTGGCCATCTCGGCTTCCACGCCGCGGACACCAAGAGCCCGTGGTGCGACACGGTGCTGGAGAAATTCCTGGAACGAGTTTGACCGGGGAGTTTGCCACGGAGGAGTTTGCTAGGGTACGGGGGTGAGCCCCGATCCGCTGCTCGACCTGCCGCCCTTTCGACCGCGTTTTCCCTGGTGGGGCGGCGACCTGCAGACCATCGCCAACCGGCTGCGCGGCGTTTCGACCTCGCTCGCGCCCCATACGACCGAACGGCTGAGATTTCCGCTGCCGGACGGTACCGGCGATACCCTCCTGGCGAGCCTCGACCGGCCGGCGACGCCGCGCGCCGGCGCTCCGCTCACCATCCTGATCCACGGGCTCACCGGCTCGGAGGACAGTGTCTATCTCTTCACCCTGGCGCGGCTGCTGCTCGATCGTGGCGGCCGCGTCATGCGGCTCAATCTGCGGGGCGCGGGGCCGTCACGGGCGCTGTGCAGCCAGCACTACTATGCCGGGCGAAGCCAGGATCTCCGCACGCTGCTCGCGGTTCTGCCGGACGAGCTCACGCGCGACGGGCTGCTGGCCGTCGGCTACTCGCTGGGCGGCGCGATGCTGCTGAAATATCTTGGCGAAGAGGGCGCGGCCTCGCCGCTCGCGGCGGCCGCCACCGTCTCGGCGCCGATCGACCTCGCCGTCACGTGCCGATTCATGATGCGGCCGCGCAACCGGCTCTATCATCGCTACATTCTCGACCACATGAAGGTCGAGGCGACGGGCGAGGGCGCGATCGTCTCGGCCGCCGAGCGTGCTGCCATCATGGGCGCCGCCACGGTGTGGGACTATGACGACGTCTTCATCGCGCCGCGCTACGGCTTTGCCGGCGCAGAGGATTACTACGAGCGTTGCCGGCCGACGCGGTTCATGGCCGGTATCCGCATTCCCACGTTGATCCTGGGCGCGCTGGACGATCCCTGGGTTCCAGGTCTCGTCTACAAGGACTATGATTGGTCAGCGAACCGGTCGCTGATGCCTGTGCTGCCGGACGATGGCGGCCATGTCGGCTTCCATGGCACGGGCAGCCGACAGCCGTGGAGCGACCTCACCGTGGCGAGGTTCTTCGAACATGCTTGAGACCCAACCGATAGCGGTGATCGTGGGCGTCGCCTGTTCCCTGGTCGCCCTCATCCTGGCATGGCGCGCCTATCGCAGCGCGTCGGCGGAACAGGAGCGGCGCAAGCGGGAGAAGGAGAAGCGCTGATAACTCCGGCCGGACCGCGGGCCTCCAGGCCCGCTCATATTCGAGCGGGCCTGGAGGCCCGCGGTCCGGCAAGCTCAAGCGTGATCGGCTCCTTCGGCGGCCCGTCGCGCAGCAGCGTCTTCAGCCGCGCGCCGAGGTCGTTGGGCTCGAAACGCTCGTTCGACTCGGCGATCTCATCGGCAGTCCACCAGCGATGGCCGCGCGTCCAGCTCCGCTCGCGTTCGTCGAGGCCGGACATATCGACCTCCGTGCGGTCGGTATGGGCGAGGAAGAAGCGTTCCTTGTGCAGGACGTCCCGGCCGCGCCAGCTCATGCGGCGCTCGCGCGTCCACACCCAGCGCGGAAGATCGATCACCGGCAATTTGGTCTCCTCGTCGGCCTCGCGCACGGCGGCCTCCGCGAAATCCTCGCCGGGATCGACCATGCCGCCGATCATGACCCAGAACGGGTCGTAGAACGGGTTGGCGGGGTCGAACACCCCGGGGTCATGGACCTTGAACAGGAAGAGGCGATCCTGCGGGTCGAGCAGGATCAGACGCGCCGACGGACGTTCTATCATCAGCCGGCGATCATTTGGCTTTCAGGATCTTCGCCGCGTCGACCGCACCGTAGGTCAGGATGCCGTCGCAGCCGGCACGCTTGAAGCCGGTCAGGGTCTCGATCAGCACCTTGTTCCAGTCGAGCCAGCCGCGATCGGCGGCGCCCCGCAGCATCGAATACTCGCCGCTCACCTGGTAGGCGTAGGTCGGCACGCCGAAAGCGTCCTTCACGCGGCGCACGATGTCGAGATAGGGCAGGCCGGGCTTCACCATCACCATGTCGGCGCCTTCCTCGATGTCGAAGCCGACCTCGCGCAGCGCCTCGTCGGAATTGGCGTAGTCCATCTGGTAGGTCTTCTTGTCGCCCTTGAGCACGCCGACGGTGCCGATGGCGTCGCGGAACGGATTGTAGAACGCCGAGGCGTACTTGGCGGCATAGGACATGATCTGGGCATGGATGAAGCCCTTGGCGTCGAGCGCCTGGCGGATCGCGCCGATGCGGCCGTCCATCATGTCGGACGGCGCCTGGATGTCGGCGCCGGCCTCGGTCTGCACGATCGCCTGCTTGACCAGCGCTTCCAGCGTCTCGTCGTTCTGCACGTAGCCGTCGCGCACGATGCCGTCATGGCCGTCGCTGTTGAAGGGATCGAGCGCCACGTCGCAGACCACGCCGATATCGGGCACGGCCTTCTTCACCGCCGTGATGGCGCGGCAGACGAGGTTGCCGGGGTTGTAGGCCTCGCGGCCGTCGGGCGTCTTGCTCTTGGGGTCGGTCTCGGGAAACAGCGCCATCGCGGGAATGCCGAGATCGCGTGCCTGCTTCGCCGCCTCGACCAGCAGGTCGACCGACAGGCGGTCGACACCGGGCATGGAGTCGACCGGCGTGCGCTGGTTCTTGCCTTCCTGCACGAACACCGGCCAGATCAGGTCGTCGACCGAAAGCCTGTGCTCGGCGACCAGCCGTCGCGACCAGTCCTCGCGGCGGTTGCGCCGCAGGCGCGTGGCCGGATAGCGGCCCAGGGTGGAGAAGCGTTTCGCCATGGCCGGCTCTTATGGCGTGAACCGCCGACAGCCGCAATATGGCGGGTTTGTCGCTGCTCGAAGGATTGCTCTTCCTTGCATGAATGAATGTCGTGGCCGGATCGCTTGCCAGGACGCCGGCCGTGACCGAAGCCTGCTGACGCGTCGTTCCCTGGAGGATCGCCCATGGCGTCGCTGCCGCCCAACCCGGTCGAAAATCACTACGCGTCACGTTCATTGGTCGATGCCGTGCTTGCCGCCCTCGACGCCGCGGGATTGCCGCCGCGGCTCACGGCGGCAGATCTGGCGCCGCTCGACCAGTTCCACGCCCGCGGTCTCGAAGCGACCAGGGAACTGGCGGCGCTCGCCGGCATCGACGCAGCAAGCCGTGTTCTCGATGTCGGCTCGGGCATCGGCGGGCCGGCGCGCTACCTGGCGGAGAGCCTGGGATGCAAGGTCGTCGGCATCGATCTGACGGCGGAATATTGTCGGCTGGCCGAAGCGCTGACCGCCCGCGTGGGCCTGGCCGGCAAGGTCGAGTTCCGAACCGCCAATGCGCTCGACCTGCCGTTCAGCGACGGCGAGTTCGACGTGGCCTGGACCCAGCACGTGGCGATGAACATCGCCGACCGGCCGCGGCTCTACCGGGAGATCGCCCGCGTGCTGAAGCCGGGCGGCAAGCTCGCCTTCTATGACGCCGTTGCCATTCCGGGTGCCGAGCCGCTGTTTCCCGTGCCGTGGGCGCGCGATCCGTCGACCAGTTTCCTGATCGACGCCGAGGCAACGCGCGCCGTGTTGGAAAAGAGCGGGTTCACGGTGCGTGTCTGGCGCGACGTCACGGCGGAGGCCAGGCAATGGTTCGCAGCGCTCCGTCCGCCTGCGCAACCGCCGAAGCTCGGGCTTCATCTGCTCATGGGACCGGATTTCCGAACCATGTCCGGCAATTTCGGTCGCAACGTCATCGACGGCCGCGTCGGCCTCTTGATGGCGGTCTGCGAGAAAAGCTGACGTTGAGCACTCGGTTTGACAGGGGGGGACCCCCCGATATGATCCCGCGCGCATGGACTTTAATTTAACCGAAGATCAGCAGGCGTTTCGCGATACGGCGCGGCAATTCGCGACCGAGCGCATGCTGCCCGAGGCCGCGCGCTGGGACGCCGAGAAGATCTTTCCCGAGGAGACGCTGCGTGAGGCGGCGGCGCTCGGCTTCGGCGGCATCTATGTGAGGGAGGATGTCGGCGGCAGCGGCCTCTCGCGGATGGATGCGGCGCTGATCATGGAGGAACTGGCGGCGGCCTGCCCCAGCACGGCGGCCTATATCTCGATCCACAACATGGCCGCCTGGATGATCGACGGTTTCGGCGACGACGAGCAGCGCCGGCGCTTCCTGCCCAGGCTCTGCTCGATGGAGCATTTCGCCAGCTACTGCCTCACCGAGCCCGGCGCAGGCTCCGACGCCGCGGGGCTCGCCACGCGCGCCGAGCTGCACGGCGATCATTACATCGTGAACGGCACCAAGGCCTTCATCTCGGGCGGCGGCCGCAGCGACATCTACGTCGTGATGCTGCGGACCGGCGGGAAGGGGGCGGGCGGCATTTCCACGCTCGTCGTCGAGGCGGGGACGCCCGGTCTCTCCTTCGGCAAGCAGGAGCAGAAGCTCGGCTGGAACAGCCAACCGACGGCGGCGGTGATCTTCGAGAACTGCAAGGTGCCGGCAGCCAACCGGCTGGGGCCGGAGGGTCACGGCTTCAAGATCGCCATGGCCGGTCTCGACGGCGGGCGCATCAACATCGGCGCCTGTTCGCTGGGCGGCGCGCGCGCCTGTCTCGAAACCGCGTCGCGCTACGTCGTCGAGCGCAAGCAGTTCGGCCAGCCGATCGCCGACTTCCAGGCGACGCAATTCAAGCTGGCCGACATGGCGACCAACCTGGATGCGGCGCGCCTCCTGATCTGGCGAGCCGCCACGCTGCTCGACGCCAAGTCACCCGAGGCGACGCAGGCTGCCGCGATGGGCAAGCGGTTCGCCACCGATGTGGGCTTCGACGTCGTCAACGACGCGCTGCAATTGCATGGCGGCTACGGCTACTTGAAGGACTTCCCCATCGAGCGCTATCTCCGCGACCTGCGCGTGCACCAGATCCTCGAAGGCACGAATGAGATCATGCGCGTCATCATCTCGCGCCGCTTGTTGATGGGGATGACAGTCGTCGTAGATGTCCGACGCTGAAATTCTGTTCGAGGTCAAAGACGGGCTGGGCCTGATCACGCTCAACCGGCCGAAGGCGCTGAACGCGCTGACGCACGGCATGATCCTGGAGATGGAAAAGGTCCTGCCCGGGTGGGAGAAGGATCCCGCGGTCAAGGCCGTGGTGCTGCGCGGCGCCGGCGACCGCGCCTTTTGCGCCGGCGGCGACGTGACGGGCCTCTATCGCGAGATGCGCGACAACCCGACGGGCACCCTGCGCCGCGACTTCTTTCGCGACGAATATATCGTCAACCGCCGCATCTATCGCTTCGCCAAGCCGTGGATCTCGCTGATCGACGGCATCGACATGGGCGGCGGCGTGGGCCTCTCGGCGCACGGCTCGCACTCGGTGGCGAGCGAGAAGTTCCTGTTCGCCATGCCGGAGACCACGATCGGCCTCTTCCCCGATGTCGGCGGCGGCTACTTCCTCACCCGCCTGGCGGGCGCGCTGGGCACCTTCCTGGCGCTCACCAGCCATCGGCTGAAGGCGGCGGACGCGTTGTGGGCCGGCATCGTCGATGCCCATGTGCCGAGCGCCGCCATCGGCGACCTGCAGGCAGCCCTCGGCGCGGCCGACCTGTCGGGCCCCGACGCCGACCGCAAGGTGGATCGCGTGATCGCGGGCTTCGCCAAGGATCCCGGCCTGCCGACCCTGCCGAGCCTGATGCTCGACATCGACCGCTGCTTCTCGGCCAATTCGGTGGCCGAGATCGTGGCCAAGCTGAAGGCCCATCCCGGCGAGTGGGCGCAAAAGCAGCTCGCCGCCCTGATGAAGCTCTCGCCGCTCTCGATGTCGATCACCCTGGAGCAGCTCAAGCGCTGCGCCAACCGCTCGTTCGAGGACACGATGACCATCGAGTACCGCATGTCGCAGTATGCCATGCGGGCCGATCACGATTTCTTCGAGGGCGTGCGGGCGTTGCTGATCGACAAGGACCAGAAGCCCAAGTGGAACCCGCCGACCATCGAGGGCGTGACGCGCGCGATGGTCGAGGCGCATTTCAAGCCGGTCGCGAACGACCTGTTCTTCGACTGACCGGCAAAACAAGGAGGACAGCATGGCGAAGATCGCCTTCATCGGTCTCGGCAACATGGGCGGCCCGATGGCCGCCAACCTCGTGAAGGGCCAGCATCAGGTGATGGCCTTCGACCTCTCGGCCGGCGCCGTCGACGCGGCGGTCGGGAAGGGGGCGAAGAAGGCGGCTTCCGCCGCCGAGGCGGTGAAGGGCGCCGACGTGGTCGTCACCATGCTGCCGGCCGGCAAGCACGTGCGCGACGTCTACGAAAAGGACGTGCTGCCCAACGTCGCCAAGGGCACGGTCCTGATCGACTGCTCGACCATCGATGTCGACAGCGCCCGCCATGTCGGTGCGCTGGCCGAGAAGGCGGGACTGGAGATGGTCGATGCGCCGGTCTCGGGCGGCGTCGGCGGCGCCACGGCCGGCACGCTCACCTTCATGGTCGGCGGCGGCGACGCGGCCTTCGCCAAGGCGCGGCCGATCCTGGAGAAGATGGGCAAGAACATCGTCCACACCGGCGGCGTCGGTGCCGGACAGGCCGCCAAGATCTGCAACAACATGATCCTGGGCATCACCATGCTCGCCGTGTCGGAAGGCTTCCTGCTCGGCAAGCGCCTCGGGCTCGATGCGCAGAAGCTGTTCGACGTCGTGTCGACATCGTCCGGCAGTTGCTGGGCCGTGAACAACTATCTCCCGGTGCCCGGCCCGGTGCCGACCTCGCCCGCCAACCGCGACTACCAGGCGGGCTTCACGGCGGACAACATGCTGAAGGACCTGAAGCTCGCCCAGCAGGCGGCGCAAACCTCGGGCGCCAGCACGCCGATGGGCGCGGAAGCCGCCCAGCTCTTCAACCTGTTCGTCAACGCGGGCAACGGCGCCAAGGATTTCTCCGGCATCATCCGCATGCTCGACGGAAAGTGAGGGTTCGATGATCACGCTCTACGATCTTGTCTTCCAGGAAGATCGCCGTCCGAGCCCGTTCTGCTGGCGCGCCAAGTTCGCGCTGAAGCACAAGGGCCTCGACTGGCGGGACGAGCCCACGGGTTTCACCGAGAAGCAGAAGATCGCCTTTGCCCAGTCGCAGACCGTTCCGGTCATCCACGACGGCGCGCAGGTGGTGAAGGACAGTTGGGTGATCGCCGGGCATCTCGACAAGGCCTACTCCGACAAGCCGCTCTTCAAGGACGCGGCGGCGCATGGCTATGCGCGCTTCGTCAGCGGCTGGGTCGACACGGCCGTGCACGTGGCGCTGTTTCCCCTCCTCGTCGGCGATCTCTATGACCGCGTGCGCCCCGTCGACCAACCCTATTTCCAGGAATCGCGCGGCAAGCGGTTGGGCACGACGGACTTCGCCGCATTCCAGGCCAAGGCGCGCGAGAAGGGCGTTTCATCGTTTCGCGCGGTGCTCGAACCGGCGCGCCGTGTGCTGAAGGAGCAGCCGTTTCTTGCCGGCGATCAGCCGGCCTATCCCGACTATGCGCTGGCCGGCGCCTTCATGTGGGCGCGCATCGCCACCCCTTTGGCGGTGCTGGAGCAGGACGATCCGGTCTACGCCTGGCGTGAGCGCATGCTCGATCTGTTCGACGGGATGGGCCGCAAGGCGAAGGCTGCGTGAAATACGACGCCGTCGTCTTCGACCTGCTGACGGCGCTGCTCAATTCCTGGACATTGTGGAACGACGTCGCTGGCTCGCCCGACGCCGGCATGAAATGGCGCCGACGCTATCTCGAGATCACGTACGGGTGCGGCGACTACAGACCCTATAAATCGCTGGTGCGCGAAGCCGCCCGCGATGTCGGCTTGCCCGAGAGCCTGGGCGCGGAACTGGAGCGGCGCTGGGCCGAGCTTGCACCCTGGCCCGAAGCGCCGGGCGTGCTGGCGAGCCTGCCCGTGCCGCTGGCCGTGGCGACCAATTGCTCGATCCGGCTGGGCCGGCAGGCAGCCGATCGCGTGGGCGTGCCCTTCAAGGTGGTTGCCACGGCAGAAAGCGTGGGCTTCTACAAGCCGCGGCCCGAGCCCTATCGTGCCGTGCTGGAGGCACTCGGGACGGCGCCGGAACGGACCTTGTTCGTCGCGGGCTCTGCCTCCGACGTGCCGGGCGCCAAGGGCGTCGGCATGCCGGTCTACTGGCACAATCGCATCGGCCTTCCACCACGCGACGACACCCAGCCCGACTATCTCGAACCGACGCTTCGTCGGCTGGCCGATCTGTTTCCTCCCGCGTGACGGCCGGGCTATGGTGCCGCCGCAACGGGGAGAAAGCGCGTGACGGAGGCCGGCCAGTTCAAGCCCGAGGAGCACTCGCTTCGGACCGACGCACTGGTTCGAGGACATCAAGGTCGGGCAGAAATTCTACATCAACTCCCGCACCCAGACCGAAGCGATGTTCGCCGCCTTCCAGCTCGCCAGCGGCGACAACCATCCGATCCACTATGACCGCGAGTATTGCAAGGCGCGCGGCCATCGCGACCTGCTGGCGCATGGCCTGCAGGTGGCGATCCAGGGCGCGGCGGGCGCCGGCATCTTTCCCCATGTCATCGGCAATTCCTTGATCGGTTTCCTCGAGCAATCGTCGCGTTTCCTGAAGCCGGTCTATTGCGGCGATACGCTCTATCCCATGCTCGAAGTGAGCGAGCTCAAGCCCGGCCGCACCACCGGCGTCATGATCCTGAAGCTCACCATCCATAACCAGAAGGGCGAACTGGTATGCGATGGTGAACACAAGTACCTTGTGAAGAAGCGGCCGCAGTAGCGAGCAGAGGAAGAACATGATCGGGGTCATCGCCAAGCTCACCATCAAGCCCGGCACCAATGCCGACTTCGAGACGACGATGAAGGCGCTGCAGGCCAAGGTCCGATCCGACGAGCCGGGCAACAAGCTCTATGCCTTGCACAAGACCGCCGATGCCAATGTCTACGTCATGCTGGAACGTTATGACGACCAGGCGGCGCTGGAGGCCCATCGTGGCGCGGCGCACTACAAGGAGATCGGGCGCAAGCTCGGCGACTATCTCGCCGGACGGCCCGACATCCAGGTCATGCAGGAGGTCTGACGCCGGCAACGGCGCTTTGCGCAACATGGACGGCGTTCGTACATCGCCATACCAAGCCCGGCACGGCGCCCGGCACGCTCGCCGGGCGCGCGCCCGTGCCCGACGAGGCGCTCGACTTCACCCTGGTCGAGTACACCTCGGACGACGTGCAGGTGCTGAACGGCGTGGAGGTCGACGAATGCCGCTTCCATCTCGGCACGCCCGGCCACACCTGGATCGACGTCGCGGGCCATCCCAGCTCGGACATGCTGCGCGACCTCGGCATGGCCTTCAATCTGCATCCGCTGGCGCTCGAGGACGTGTTCCACGCCCATCAGAGGAGCAAGCTCGACCTCTACGAGGGCCAGGGCTTCATCGTGCTGAACGACCCGGCCTACGAGGAAGGCGAGCTGCACTCGCGCCAGGTCAGCATCTTCTTCGGCGAGAACTACGTGATCTCCTTCCACGATCACAAGCAGGACATCTTCAAGCCAGTGCGTGACCGGCTGCAGACCACGGGCTCCCGGCTGCGCACCTTCGGCATCGACTATCTCGTCTATGCGCTGATCGATCTCGTGATCGACCGCAAGTTCCCGCTGATCGAGGCGCTGTCGAGCCATATCGAGGAACTCGAGGACGAGGCCCTCGGCCATCCCACCAAGGAAACGCTGGGCCACATCCACCAGGCGCGCCGCGCCCTGGTGGCCTTCCACAGGATCGAATGGGCCGAGCGCGAGACCGTGCTGGCGATCATGCGGCCCGAAGTGCCGTACATCATGCCCGAGACGCGCACCTACCTGCGCGACTGCTTCGACCACGCCGTCGCCGTGCTCGACCTGGTCGAGAGCTACCGTGAAATGACCAACGGCCTGATGGAAGTCTATCTCATGGATGCGTCCAACCGCATGGCCGAGGTCATGAAGACGATGGCGATCATCACCGTCTTCTTCATGCCGTTGAGCTTCCTGGCCGGCATCTACGGCATGAATTTCGAGCGCGACGTGGGCAACATGCCCGAACTCGGCTGGAAGTACGGCTACGGCTTCTTCTGGTTCCTGGTCGTCGTCGTCGTGGTCGGGCTGTGGATCTGGCTGAAGCGCAAGCGCTGGATCTGAGGGCGCCATGAGCAACTACCGGATCTTCGGCTCGGAGCTCTCGCCCTATTCGGTGAAGGTGCGTTCCTATTTTCGCTACAAGGGCCTGCCGCACGAGTGGATCGCGCGCTCGCCCGCCGTCCAGGGCGAGTTCCAGAAATACGCCAAGCTGCCGCTGGTGCCGCTGGTGGTGACGCCGCCAGGGCCAAATGGGGAGTCCGAGGGCGTGCAGGATTCGACGCCCATCATCGAACGCTTCGAAGCCGCGCAGGGCGGGCCCTCGATCGTGCCCGACGATCCGGCGCTCGCTTTCATTTCCGCGCTGCTCGAGGAATACGGCGACGAATGGGGCAACAAGTGGATGTTCCACTATCGCTGGCGCTATCAACCCGATGTCTGGTCGACCGCCGAGCGCATCGCCCGGCAGATGATGGACGCCGAGGGCGCGCTCGCCGTCGCCCAGACCCGCGCCGCCGTCGCCGAGCGCATGATGGGCCGTCTGGGATTCGTCGGTTCCAACGACAAGACCCAGCCCACGATCGAGGCCTCGTTCAAGCGCGCGCTCGCACTGCTCGAGGCTCACCTGCAAACGCGGCCATATATGTTGGGCGGCCGGCCGGCGATGGCCGATTTCGGCCTGTGGGGCCAGCTCTACGAGGCCGCCACCGATCCCACGCCCGGCGCCATCATGCGGGCCTCGTCGCCCAAGGTGATGGCCTGGGTGCAGCGCATGGTCTCGCCCAGGGCGGAGGGCGCGTTCGAGCCGTGGTCGGCGCTGGCGCCGACCCTGATGCCGCTGCTCAAGGAAGAAGTGGCTGCGTTCTTCCTGCCATGGTCGACGGCCAATGCCGCAGCCATTGCGCGCGAAGACAAGAGCTTCGAGATGACGTTGGCCGGCGCGCCATGGCAGCAGGTGCCGCAGAAGTACCATGCGCGTTCGTTGGCTGAACTGCGGCGCAAGTTTGCGGCGGCCAAGGGCGCGCCCGGCCTTGAGGCGATCCTCAAGGAAAGCGGCTGCCTTCCTTTCTTGTCGTCCTGAGCGCCGGCTTCATCGCAACGACGTCGCGATCAGCGTCGCTCCCGACAGGGCCAGCAAAGTCAGCACGATTCTCCGGAACTGCACATCGTTGATGCGGCGATAGAGGGCGAGGCCGAGTTGCGCCCCGACGAGAGTCGCCGGCAGGGAGAGGACGGCCCAGACGAAGAATGTGCGGTCGAGGAAGCCGGCAATCGCCGACGAGACGAGGGCGAGGAACAGGATGCTCATGTTGAAGGGCTGGTTGACGCCGCGTTGCTCGTCCTTGCCGAAGCCGCGCAGCTGCGCCCAGATGGTCGGCGCCGGCCCGCTGAGGCTCGCCATGCCGCCCATCACGCCGCCCGTGAAGCCGATGGCCGCGTCGGCGAGACGGCCGCCGCCGCTCACGATGGGCGGTCGGCGCACAAGGGCCATCCAGCCGCTGTAGAAGATCAGCAGGAGGCCGACGCCGACCTTCAGCGGCCGCGGCTGGACGTGATCGAGCATCAGGGTGCCGATCGGAACGCCGACAATACCGGCCGCGAGGAATGGCCAGAGGCGGGGCCAGCGTACGCCGTTCCAGATGCGCGGCAGGGATTGGACGTGGCCCGCGACGCCGCACAGGGCGGCGAGAGGAGCGGCCGTCAGCGGCGACATGGCCTGCAGCCAGAAGCCCAGCGCCACCAGCGCATAGCCGGTGCCGCTGAGACCATTGACGAATCCCGCTACCAGCGCACCGGCGACAACGATGGCGATGTCGCCGAGCGGCGGCAGGGGCACGCGTTAGGCCCCGGTGAAGGCCTGGATGCCCGTCATGGCGCGACCGAGGATCAGGGCGTGCACATCGTGCGTGCCCTCGTAGGTGTTGACCGCCTCGAGGTTCATGACGTGACGGATCACGTGGTACTCGTCCGACACGCCGTTGCCGCCGTGCATGTCGCGGGCGACGCGGGCGATGTCGAGCGCCTTGCCGCAATTGTTGCGCTTGATCAGCGAGATCATCTCGGGCTGGGCATGGCCCTCGTCCTTGAGGCGGCCGACGCGCAGGCAGGCCTGCAGGCCGAGCGCGATCTCGGTCTGCATGTCGGCCAGCTTCTTCTGGATGAGCTGGTTGGCGGCCAGCGGCCGGCCGAACTGCTTGCGGTCGAGCGTGTAGTTGCGCGCCTGCTTCCAGCAGAATTCGGCGGCGCCCATGGCGCCCCAGGCGATGCCGTAACGCGCGTTGTTGAGGCAGCCGAACGGCCCGCCCAGGCCGGAGACGTTGGGCAGCATGTTCTCGGTCGGCACCATGACCTCATCCATCATGATGGCGCCCGTCACCGAGGCGCGCAGGCTGAACTTGCCTTCGATCTTGGGCGTCGTGAGGCCCTTCATGCTGCGTTCCAGGATGAAGCCGCGGATCGCGCCGCCGTCGAGCTTGGCCCAGACCACCAGCACGTCGGCGATCGGCGAGTTGGTGATCCACATCTTGGAGCCCGAGACGCTTGTAGCCGCCGGGCACCGTGACGGCGCGGGTCTTCATGCCGCCCGGATCGGAACCGTGATCGGGCTCGGTGAGGCCGAAGCAGCCGACCCATTCGCCGGTGGCGAGCTTGGGCAGGTACTTCATGCGCTGCTCTTCGCTGCCGTAGGCATAGATCGGATGCATGACCAGAGAGGACTGCACGCTCATCGCCGAGCGGTAGCCCGAATCGACGCGCTCCACTTCGCGCGCCACCAGGCCGTAGGTCGTGTAGTTGGCGGCCGCGCAGCCGTATTTCTCGGGCAGGGTGGAGCCCAGCAGGCCGAGAGCGCCCATCTCGTTCATGATCTCGCGATGGAACTTCTCGTGCCGATTGGCTTCCAGCACGCGCGTCATCAGCTTGTCCTGGCAGTAGTCGCGCGCGGCATCGCGGATCGCGATCTCCTCCTCGGTGAGCTGGTCGTCGAGGAAGAACGGGTCTTCCCAGTCGAACGGCTTGGCGTCGGCGCTGATGCCCTTGGCGGCGCTCTTGATCGGGGTGGCGGCGGGGGACATGGATTCTCCTGGCGTTGTCCGCGGGTCTTATCAGGGACAGGCAACGCCGCCAACCTTGCTGGGGGCGCGCGACTCCAGTCGCGCGTCATGCTGTGTGGCCAAAAAGACCGCGCCACTGGAGTGGCGCGCCCCCAGCGCTTTGAATCAGGTGGTGGCGCCGGCGGCCGATCGCCCGGTCAGCGCCCGGAAAATATCGAGGCTGAGCCGGCCGAACGCCTCCGAGGCGCGCAGTTCCACCGTTCGGGGCCGCGGCAGGTCGATCCTGAGGTCTGCCGCGATGCGGCCGGGGCGGGGCGACATGACCACCACGCGATCGGACAGGAACACCGCCTCGGCGATCGAATGGGTGACGAACAGCACGGTCTTGCGTGCCTCGCGGGCGAGATCTCGCTCGCCCCAGATGCGCAGAAGTTCGAGCGCCATGTCGTCCCGGGTCATGGCGTCGAGCGCGCCAAACGGCTCGTCCATCAGCAAGAGCGGCGGATCGAGCAGGAGCGCACGGCAGAGCGCGGCGCGCTGCTGCATGCCGCCCGACAGCTCGCGCGGCAGCTTGTCGCCGAAGCCTTTCAGCCCCGCCATGTCCAGAAGCTGTTCCGCGCGGGCCTGCAGGGCGCCGGCGTCCTTGCCGGCGAGCTCGGCCGGCAGCATCACGTTCTGCAGGATCGAACGCCATTTCAGCAGGACCGGCGCCTGGAAGACCATGCCGACGTCTGCAATCGGTTGGCGCACGGCGCGGTCCGCGACGGTCACCGTGCCAATGGTGGCGGGCCTGAGCCCGGCCACGATGCGCAGCAGGGTGGACTTGCCGCAGCCGCTCGGCCCCACCAGCGAGACGAACTCGCCGGCACCGACAGACAGCGAAATGCCGGCGAGGGCCTCGACCGGGCCGCTCGCCGCCTCGTATGTCATGCCGACCCCGTCGAGGCCGATCAGTTCCTTGCTCACGCCCTGATCGGTCTACTTCGGCATCTCGACCTTGGTGAAGAAGTCCATCGAGTAGACGTCCTTGCACTCGACCTTCTTGGGCAGGCCCATGTAGGTGTTCACCAGGTCGACCGAATCGCACATCTTCTTCTCGTCGATCCAGCCGATGCCGTTCTTGGCGTAGCGCTCGGTCTTCATCAGGTCGAGACCGATCATCATGTTGGGCGTTATCGTCTCGACGTCGACCTCGGGCACGCGCTTCTTCAGGATGTCCATCGCTGCCTTGGGATCGGCCATGACGTCGCGCCAGCCCATGTAGGAGGCTTCGAGGAAGGCCTTCAGCACGGCGGGACGTTCCTTCATGGTCTTGGCGCTGGCGATGATCGACATCGAGTACATGTCGAAGCCGAAATCGGCCCACGGCATCATCGCCACGTTGCCCTTGCCCGCCGCCTTCTCGTAGAGCGGCAGGCCGGTCGTAGTAGTCGCCGACGCCGTCCATGCGCTTCTCGGCGACGGCGGCGATCTTGGCGGCGGGCTCGATGTTGACCCAGGTGACCTTGGCGGCGTCGATGCCGTTCACCTTGGCGAAGGCCGGGAACATCTGGCGCTGGCTGTCGCCCGGCGGCGCGCCCAGGGTCGTGCCCTCGAGATCCTTGGGCTTGGTGAGCGGCTTGCTCTTGAGGCTGAAGATGTTGAGCGGCGTCTTGTCGAACACCATGCCGACCGTCTTGATGGTGGTGCCGCGGCCGACCGAGGCGATCACCACAGCGGCGTCGGCGAGGCCCGCATCGGCGCGGCCGGTGTCGACCTTGGCGATCGAATCGCCCGAGCCCTTGGAATTCTCCAGGGTCACGTCGAGGCCCTTGGCCTTGTAGTAGCCCTTGTCGAGCGCCACCCAGTAGGCGGCATGGTCGCCGACGGCGAACCAGTTGAGCGCGAAGGTGAACTTCTCCTGCGCCGAGGCGCTTCCGCTGACGGCCAGCAGCGCGGCCAGCGCGAGTGATAGCGTACGAGTCATGATGTGCTCCCTTTTCCCTTCCCCGATGCCTTCCCCGAGTCAGTCGATCCCCTCGGCCCACGGCGCCCACAACTGCGCAGCGAGCACGACGGCGCCGTAGAGCAGGAGCCCGACGACGGAAATCCAGATCAGCGAGGCGAACGCCACCGAGGTGTTCATGCTGCTCTGGGTGGTGACGATGACGTAGCCCAATCCCTTCTGCGAGGCCACGAACTCGCCGACGATGGCGCCGACCACGGCCGCCGTCGCGGTGATCTTGAGCGCGCTCAGGATGTAGGGCAGGGCGTTGGGGATGCGGATCTTGGCGAAGATCTTCCACTTGGGCGCATTGAAGACGCGGCCGAGGTCGAGCATGTCGGCCTCGACCTGGCTCAGGCCGACCGCGGTGTTGATCACCACCGGGAAGAAGCCGATCAGGGCGCCCATCAGCATGTTGGGGAAGATGCCGTAGCCCATCCAGATCAGGAACAGAGGCGCGATCGCGACCTTGGGCAGGGTGTTGACGAACACCAGGAACGGCACCAGCGCATTGGCCATCAGCGGCGACCAGGCGATGGCCACGCCCAGCGCCACACCGACGACGGCGGCGAGGAAAAAGGCACCGATGATCTCGAACGTCGTGGTCCAGAGATGCGGCAGCCAGGCGGTGTCGCCGTGCCACAGCGCGTTCCAGACCGAAAGCGGCGAGGGCAGCAGATACTCGCGGATGCCGCCCAGGCTCACCGCGAGCTGCCAGCTTGCGAGCAGCAGGGCGAACAGTACGAGAGTCGGCCAGTATTGGCGGCTGAGGGTCGAGAATTTCGTCATGCGCGCCGAGCGACGAACCTGTTCATCGCTTTCATCCCGCTGATATCATCGCCCCGCATTTCAGTCAGACTGACGAACGCGGATTTGCCCGTCAAGGCGTGGGCGCAAGGTGAGGATCATCGGTGAAGCTTTCTCTCTGCAACGAGGTGATCCGCGAGCTCTCCTTCGAACGTCAGTGCGCGCTGGCGGCGGGTCTTGGCTATGGCGGTCTCGAACTGGCGCCCTTCACCTTCGGTGACGATGCATGGCGCATGCCAGCGTCCAAACGCGCCGATATCCGCAAGGCCTGTGGCGATAGCGGCATCGAAGTGAGCGGACTGCACTGGCTGCTGGCGGCGCCGGCCGGCCTCTCGATCACCACGTCCGATCGCACGGTGTGGCTGAAGAGCGTCGAGGTCCTGCGCGCTTCGGTCGATCTCTGCGCCGAGTTGGGCGGCGCCTATCTGGTGCACGGTTCGCCGGCACAACGCCGTGTCGCCACGTCGGACGATGCTGCGCGCGCCGAGGAAGCGTGGATTCTGGCTGCCGAGCAGGCGGCCATGGCGAAGGTGGTCTACTGCATCGAGCCTCTGGCCCGTCCCGACTGCAATTTCGTCAACACGCTCGCCGAGGCGGCCGAGATCGCGCGGCGCATCGGCAATCCTGCGCTGCGCATCATGGTCGACACGCTGGCGGCCAGCCTGATGGAACCCGAACCGGTGGCGGACGTCATTCGGCGCTGGATGCCGACCGGCCTGATGAGCCATATCCAGTTCAACGACCGCAATCGGCGCGGCCCGGGGCAGGGCGGCGACCGGTTCGCTGCCGTCGTGCGCGCGCTCAGGGAAACCGGCTACGGCGGTTGGGTCGCCATGGAGCCTTTCATCTATGAGCCTGACGGACCGACTTGCGCGGCGCGCATGATCGGCTATGTCGCGGGCCTGCTGGAGCCGAGTGCATGAAAGTGAAGCTGGAGGAAGTCGAACGCTACGAGCGGCATGTGAAGATGCGGCTCGCCTTCCGCTTCGGCGTGATCACCGTCACCGACGCCACGCAGGCGGTGATCAAGGTGCGCATATCGCTGCCCGACGGGCGGAGCAGCCACGGCGTGGCGGCCGAGGCGCTGGCGGCCAAATGGTTCGAGAAGAGTCCGGAATTCACCGACGCCCAGAACCTCGATCAGCTTCGAGCGGCGCTCGATCTTGCCATCGAGCTCTACCGCGCCCAGGGCTTCGACAAGGCCTTCGATCTGTTTGCCGGCACTTACCTCGAGCAACAGAAGCGAGGTGCGGCGCAGGGACTCAATCCGCTGGTCGCGGCTTACGGACCGGCGCTGCTCGACCGCGCGATCCTCGATGCGCTGGGACATGCAACGGGCAAGTCGTTCGCCGCCATGATCGCGGCCAATCTTCCGGGTATCCACGCGACGTCGCTGACGCCCGACATCACGGACGACGAGCTGGCGCCGTTCCTCGCCGGACTGAAGCCGGGTCAGAGCATCGACGTGCGCCACACGGTCGGGCTGGTCGACCCGCTGACGGCGGCCGACCGGCCGGCGTCGGAAAGGGTCAATGACGGGCTGCCCGAGACCCTGGAAGAGGTCGTCTCCTATTATCGCGGTCGCTACTACAAGCTGAAGGTGGGCGGCGACATCAAGGCCGACCTCGAGCGGCTCGGCCGCATTGCCGCCGTGCTCGAGGCGGCCGGCGACTACCGCGCCACGCTCGACGGCAACGAGCAGTACGACGACGTCGAAGGCATCGTCGAGCTGTGGCGCAGGGTCGAGGAGACGCCGGCGCTGGCCAAGCTCGTGAAATCGACCCTGTTCATCGAGCAGCCGATCAAGCGCGCCGTGGCGCTGTCCCGGCCGGTCGAGTCGCTGGCCAGGCTGCGGCCGGTGATCATCGACGAATCCGATGGCGAGCTGTCGTCATTCCCGACGGCGCTCAAGCTCGGTTATGCCGGCGTGTCGAGCAAGAACTGCAAGGGCTTCTACAAGTCGATCCTCAATGCCGCGCGCGTGGCCAGGCTCGGCGCCGGGCATTTCATGTCGGCCGAGGATCTCACGACCTGGCCCGGCGTCAGCGTGCAGCAGGACCTGGCGCTGGTGTCGCTGCTGGGCATGACCCATGTCGAGCGCAATGCCCATCATTTCATCGACGGCATGGGCTTCGCGCCGGAGGCCGAGCAACAGGCCTTCGTTGCCGCCCATCCCGACCTGTACGAGAAGCAGGACGGCAAGCCGGCGCGCCTGAAGGCCCGAGGCGGCAAGCTGGCGCTGGGCTCGCTCGACAGGCCGGGCTTCGCCGTCGGCGCGGCCATGGATTTCAAATCGATGAAGCCGATGACCAGCGGAGCCGCGACATGAGCCAACCGAAGCTGCCCGCCCGTTTCGACACCGTCGAGGCCGTCGAGGATTTCATGACGACGCCGTCGGACGCCCTCATCGCCGATCTTGCCAGGACTCCCGGCGACATCGTCGTGCTGGGCGTTGGCGGCAAGATGGGGCCGACATTGGCGCGCCTCGCCAAGCGCGCGGCGCCGTCGAAGCGGGTGATGGGGGTCGCGCGCTTCAGCGAACCCGGCGTGCGCGAGGCGCTTGCCAAGGCGGGCGTCGAGGCGATCTCCGCCGACTTGCTGGATCGTGCCGCGCTCGAGACGTTGCCCAAGGCGGCCAACGTCGTGTTCATGGCCGGCCGCAAGTTCGGCGCTGCCGGCAATGTGCCGCTCACCTGGGCGATGAACGTGCAGGTGCCGGCCATGGTCGCCGAGGTGTTCAAGGCCTCGCGCATCGTCGCCTTCTCGACCGGCTGCGTTTATCCCTTCGTGCCGGTCGGCAGCGGCGGGGCCAACGAGGACGTGGCGCCGGTGCCGCCCGCCGGCGACTACGCCAATTCCTGCGCCGGCCGCGAGCACATGTTCGCGTATTTTTCCGCCCAGCACGGCACGCCGGGGCGCCTGTTCCGGCTGAACTACGCCATCGACATGCGCTACGGCGTGCTGCACGACGTCGGCCGCAAGGTGCGCGACGGCGAGCCGATCGACCTCGCGATGGGCCACGTCAACGTGATCTGGCAGGGCGACGCCAACTCGGTGGCGCTGCGCTGCCTCGCCCATGCCACGACGCCCACGACGCCGATCAACGTCACGGGTCCCGAGACCATCGAAATCCGCTGGCTCGCCGCCGAGTTCGGCAAGCTTTTCGGCAAGACGCCTACGCTCACCGGCAAGGAGGCGCCGACGGGCTGGCTCAACGACTCGCGCCGCATGGTGCAGGAATTCGGAGCCCCCTCCGTGCCGCTCGCCAGGATGATCGAATGGACCGCCGACTGGCTCGCCCGCGACATGGCGACCCTCAACAAGCCCACGCACTACGAGGTGCGCGATGGCCAGTACTGAGGCGCTCGAGGTCAGACCGATCGATCCCGAGCAGTGCGAAGCGGTATGGCCGCTCTCCATCGAGGCGGGCTGGAACCAGAACGTCGCCGACTGGCGCTTCATGCTGGGCGCCGGCCGTGGTTTCGGCTGTGCGGCTCCCGACGGTACATGGCAGGCAAGCTCGCTGGTCCTGCCGCTCGGCCAGAAGCTCGCCTGGATCAGCATGGTGCTGGTGACGAAGGATCGACGGCGCGGCGGGCTGGGCACCGGATTGCTGAAGCACTGCATCGCGGAGGTGCGATCGGCCGGCGGCGTCGCCGGCCTCGACGCCACGGAACAGGGACGGCCGATCTACCTGCCCTTGGGCTTTCACGACCTTTACCGAATTTCGCGCTGGCATTTCGACAGCGCTGACGCAGCAAGCGTTGCCCTACCGACGGGCGTGGCTCTGCGCTGCGTCACACTGGCCGACCTTCCCAAGCTCGCTCTTTACGATCGCCCGCTGACCGGCATGGAGCGGCCGGCGATTCTGGCGCACCTCGCGCTGCGCCAACCCGGGCGCGCCTGGATCGCCGAGGATGCTGCGGGAAAAATTGTCGGCTTCGTGCTGGGCCGCGAGGGACGGATGGCGACGTCGCTCGGCCCCGTCGTCGCCGACAGCGAGGCGATCGCGCTGGCGTTGATCGCCAAGGCGGCTGCGTCGGCACCCGGACCGTTCATCATCGACGTGCCGGCAGCCCATCGCGCGCTCGCTGCCTGGCTGGAGGCGCAGGGTGCGACCACGCCGCGCGGCTATATGCGCATGACCCTGGGTGAGGCCAAAGGTGTCGATGATCCCACCTGCGTGTTTGCTCTTGCAGGCCCTGAACTCGGCTAACAGCAAGCAGATGCTGTTCTTTGCCGTCGATTGTTCATGCCGCCTGAATTCGACCGCAGCGTGCGGCGATCACCGAGCTTTGATGAACAAGCATGGCGCCTACGCCAATTGGCAAACGATGCCGACACAATTCCTGCCTATATGCATTCCGTGTCGAAATGGACTTGTGAATGCACCGCGGCGATCTCGCGGATCTGACGGCTTTCGTCGCCGTCGCGGACGAACTCAGCTTCCGGGCCGCGGCGGCGCGGGTCGGCGTTACGCCTTCCGCGCTCAGCCACACGATGCGACAGCTGGAGGAACGGCTCGGCGTCCGCCTGCTGCATCGCACGACGCGCAGCGTCGCACTGACCGACCAGGGGCGACGCCTGCTGGAGCGGCTGCGGCCGGCGTTCACCCAGATCACCTCTGCCCTGGAGGAACTTGACCAGGAGCGGCGCCGGCCCTCCGGGCGGCTGCGCATCCATGCCAGCGCCGGGGCGGCGGCTGCAGCGATCGCGCCCGTGTGGGATCGCTTCCTTGCGACCTACCCGGACGTCCATCTCGATCTTCAGGTGGACGACGCGCCCGTCGACATCGTGGCGCAGGGCTTCGACGCCGCGATCGGAATAAGAGAGCGGGCGGCGGCGGACATGATCGCCGTCCGGGTGACGGGACCGATGAAGGTGGTCGTGGTGGGGGCGCCGGCCTATTTTGCGCGGCGGCCGGCGCCGCGCACGCCGGACGATCTCGCCCACCACAGCTGCATTCAATATCGCTGGGGCGACAGCGCCTTCGTGTGGCCCTTCCAGCGCAATGGCGAGTCGCTGCGGATTTCGGTGCGGGGACCGGTAACGGTCAACCGGCCCGGGCTGGCGGTCCGTGCAGCGGTCGACGGCCTGGGGATTGCCTATGCGATCGAAGCGCCGGCGGAACCCTTCATACGATCAGGCCAGCTGGTCCGCGTTCTCGAGGACTGGTTGCCGCCCTACGAGGGTTACTTCCTCTATTATCCCGGGCACCGGCAGGTCCCGACGGCGCTGCGCGCGCTCATCGACATGATTCGCGCCGGCCGCAGGTCGGCAAGGTCCAAAGGCGCGATCGAAGATCCTTTGAGGGAAATGATCAAGCAGATCGATAAAACGCATCCGGCCCGTCGCAGGGAGGCACCCACGACGAGCCGGAGCGGGACATAGACTCTGCTTGTCCGCGGCGCGAGCGCGCCGCTACTGCGTGTTGCTGACCGAGCCCGCCGGCTGGGCGATCCTGTCGTCGTGGGGCAGGTCGATCTTCTTGTCGGCGAGCTTCTTCTCGAGCACGGGAATCGTCGCCCGCGCTTCGGTATCGCACCGGCTCAAGGTAACGACGTCCGAAACCGGCATCCCTTCCTGCAACGCCCACATGCTCTGATACGACTTGGCGAGCGCGTTGCAGTATTTGATGTCGCCGGGCGATCCGCCGCCGCCCTGCTGCGCGGATGCAGCGAAGGGCAGGCCCAACGCCACGCCCGCCATCAAGCAAAAACCTACGATCTTCATGACGTTTCACTCCTGTAAGACACGCCCGTCCATGGGCGACTGTGGGAGCGAAGGTGCTGGCAGGCCGCGCCGGTGAGAAGTCTGTATTTATCGTATGCTGTGCTGAGCAGCGCTCATGAATGCAGACACTGCGCGAAACGTCATGATCTTCCGGACCGCGAGCCTCCGGCTCGCTCATGATCGCCGGCGGCGTGCCCCCATTCATGGTGTATGCCGCCGCTCTGCGCTCTCCGCGCCCTCTACGCCGGTACGCAAGAATTATCTTGCGCGCCCGAACTGCAGCCATCGCGCACGTCTTGTCCTTGACGTTCCTGAGCAATGTTGTGGCGTATGTCTGCCGAGCCCCACCTGAACAGGATCGCCATCATGCTCGCCCGCCTTGATAACCTCCCGCCGCGCCATCGCGCGGTGACGCCGGCGCGGCCGCGCCTGACGTCGATTTCCGGACCTCTATACGGCGCGAAAGAATTCCCGGTCGTCCCGATCCGTGCTCGCGCAATTTTCCGTCCCGCGCTGGGCGTCGAGATTGGCATATCGCTAGCGGAAATTGCGGAAACTCCCGCCATGGCCCGCCCGTCCGATACCGCGACAGAATCGAGGGGGCGGCGGAAAGGGCGGAAAGGGCGGAAACCCATTCTGCGGTCGCGGAGCCCGGCAGTCCGATGACACACGATCGGCCTAGGCACTAGGATGGCGACATGATCCCAGACAAGGCCCTCCATTGGCGTGACCTGCCGGCGCCGGTTCTCTCCCTGCTGCGGCAGGGTTCGGTGATTCCCGCCCACCCGCTGGCGCTCGGGCCCGACCGCCAGTTCGACAAGCAGTCGCAGCGTGCCATCAGCCGCTACTACGTCGATGCCGGGTCCGGTGGCCTGGCGGTCGGCGTGCATTCGACGCAATTCGCCATTCGCGATGTCGGCCTCTATCGCCCGGTGCTGGAGCTTGCCATCGAGACGGCGCGCGACTGGACCGACCGGCCGCTGGTGATGATCGCGGGTGCCGTGGGCAGGACGGCGCAGGCGGTCGAGGAGGCGCGCACCGCCCGGTCGCTGGGCTATCACGCCGTCCTGTTGTCCCTGGCGGCGCTCAAGGGTGCCAGCGAAGACGAACTGATCGAGCATTGCACGGCGATCGCCCGGGAGATGCCGCTGGTCGGCTTCTACCTGCAGACGGCGGTCGGCGGCATCGCCCTGTCGCGCGCCTTCTGGTCGCGCTTCGCGGCCATCGACAATGTCGTGGCGATCAAGGTGGCGCCGTTCAACCGCTACCGCACGCTCGACGTCGCCGTCGGCATCGTGCAGGCCCAGGCCGAGGACCGCATCACGCTCTATACCGGCAACGACGACCACATCGTGGCCGATCTCGTGACGCCGCTGGTGGTGCGCACCGGCAACCGCGAGGTGACGCTGCGCTTCCAGGGCGGACTGCTGGGCCACTGGAGCGTGTGGACGCGCGGTGCGGTCAAGCTGCTCGAGCGATTGAAAGCTCTCGGTGTCGGCCGGCGCCATTCCGCCCGAAGTGCTGGCGCTCGATTCGTTCGTCACCGACTGCAACAGCGTCGTCTTCGACGTCGACCATGATTTCGCCGGCTGCATCCCGGGCTGCCACGAGATCCTGCGGCGCCAGGGGCTGATGACCTCGATCGAATGCCTCGATCCGCACGAGACGTTGAGCCCCGGCCAGAGCGCCGGCATCGATCGGCTCTACGCCACCTATCCCGAGCTGAACGACGATGCCTTTGTCGCCGCCAACCTCGAGCGTTGGCGGAACTGAGGCGGTGGACGATCTTTTCGCGACGCACGACGCGCTCGCCGTCGCCGAGCTGGTCAAGACGCGCAAGCTCGGCGCCCGCGAGCTTCTGGACGGCACGCTGAACAAGCTTCGCGCGCTCAACGAGCAGCTGAACGCCGTCACCGATTTCCATGACGGCGCACTCCTGGAGAAATCGGTCGCCGCGGCGGGCGAGGGGCCGTTCCAGGGCGTGCCTTACGTCATCAAGCAATTGATGGCCGATTGCGCCGGCACGCCCACCACCTTGGGCTCGCGATTCTTCGCCGAACAGCCGGTTGCCGCCACCGACAGCGCGGCGGTCGCGCGCATGCGCCGGGCCGGCCTGGTGATCGTGGGTCGCACCAACACCAGCGAGCTGGGGCTGGCGCCCACCACCGAACCTGCTTTCGGCGGCGCCACCAGAAATCCATGGCGCCTCGACCTCTCGCCCGGCGGATCGTCGGGCGGTTCCGCGGCCGTCGTGGCGGCGCGCGGCCTGCCGATGGCGCATGCCACCGACGGCGGCGGCTCGATCCGCATCCCGGCGTCGCTCTGTGGCCTGTTCGGGCTGAAGCCGTCGCGCGGCCGGGTGAGCCTGGCGCCGCTCGGCGAGACCCTGGCCGGTGCGGGCGCCCAGCATTGCGTGTCGATCTCCGTGCGCGACAGTGCGGCGTTGCTCGACGCGGTGGCGGGCGGCGAGCCCGGCGATCCCTATCGCGCGCCGCCCTGCGGTTCCTTCCTGGCGGCAACGCAGCGTCCGCCGGGCCGGCTGCGCGTGGCCTTCATGTTGAAGCCCGTGGGCGGCGCGCCGCTCGATCCCGTTCTGGTCGCCGCCGTCGAGCGTACGGCGAAATTGCTGGAAGGGCTCGGCCACCATGTCGAGGAGGCGGCGCCCGAGTACGATGCCGAGGCGACAGGAGCGGCTTTCGGCACGGTGATGTGCGCCAACACCTTCACCAACATTCAGGTGCGCGCCAACGGCCGCATACCGGGCGATGACGATCTCGAACCGGTGACGCGCCTTCACGCCGAGATCGGTCAAGGCATCAGCGCCCACGACTACATCCGCGCCGTGCAGACCTTCCATCGCACGGGCCGCCAACTCGGCCAGTTCTTCGAAAAGCACGACGTGCTGCTGTCGCCGACCATTGCGCGCACGTATCTGCCGCTGGGAACCGTTCAGGATGGACGGCACGCTGGAGCAATACCAGCAAGGTCTGGCGCCGATGATCCCCTTCACCGCCGTGTGCAACGCCACCGGCGTGCCCGCGATGTCGGTGCCGCTTGCCTGGACGGACGACGGCCTGCCGATCGGCCTGCATTTCGTCGGCCGCTTCGGTGCGGAGGAGATGCTCTTTTCGCTGGCTGCGGAGCTCGAGCGCGCCGCGCCGTGGCGCGACCGCCGGCCGGCGGACCGGCCATAGGGAGAAACCAATGAAAATCGTCGATGCACAGGTTCATATCTGGGGCGCCAACACGCCCGAGCGTCCCTGGCCCGCGCGCGCCGAACCGCACCGGCACCCGCTCGGCAAGGAAGAACTTCTGGCCGAGATGGACAAGGCCGGCGTCGACGGCGTCGTCATCGTGCCGCCGTCATGGGAGGGCGATCGCAACGACCTCGCCATCGACGCCGCGGCCAGCCATCCCGATCGCTTCTGCATCATGGGCCGCTTCGATCCCGATGCGTCCGGCGCGCGCGACCAGCTCGCCGGATGGAAGAAGCAGAAAGGCATGCTGGGCGTGCGCCTCACGTTCCACACCGAGGTGCTGCGCCAGCCGCTGCTCGACGGCCGCTTCGACTGGGTATGGGGCGAACTGGAGAAGCACGACATCCCGGCGATGGTGCTGTTCCATCACGAATACATGCATCTTGCCGACAAGGTGGCCGAGCGCTATCCGGGTTTGCGGCTGGTGCTCGACCATATCGGCCTCAAGAGCGGCAAGGACGTCACCGAAGCCAACAACTTCGCCACCCTCGACAAGGTGCTGGCGCTCGCCAAGCGGCCCAACGTGGCGGCCAAGGTGTCGGCGATGCCGTGTTACGCCGCCGACAAGACCTATCCCTTCCGCTCGGTGCATCCATACATCCGCCGCGTCTTCGACGCCTTTGGACCAAAGCGCACTTTTTGGGGGACCGACCTCTCGCGGCTGCCCTGCAGCTATCGCCAGGGCGTCACGATGTTCACCGAGGAGCTTCCCTGGCTGAAGGGCGACGACCTGGCGTCGGTGATGGGCCGCGGTGTCAGCGAATGGCTCGGCTGGAAGACCTGATTCGCCGGTGTCTGGCGATCCTGGCCGATCGTTTGCGCGCTGGGCGGTGGATGGTCGTCGGCACGGGCGCAATCCGCCGCCCAGTCCGAGAGCGCGATACGCGCCGCCCTGGCGCAATGGACGAGCGCTTTCAACGCCCGCGACGCATCGCATATCTGCGATCTCTTCGCCCCTGATCTCGTCTACGACTATCGCGGATTTCCCGAACGCGACTTTGCGACCCTGTGCGGTCTTCTGCACCGCTCGCTGGCCGACCCAGCGAGGACCTTCACCTATGTGCTCGATATCAAGGAGATCATCGTGTCGGGCGACATGGCGATCGTCCGCCTCGTCTGGACGCTCAAGGTGGCGAGCGCCGGCGGCAAGACCGAGGAATCGCGCGAACCCGGCCTCGACGTGTTCCGCAAGCAGCCCGACGGCAGCTGGAAGATCGCCCGCTACATCGCCTACGAGGCGCCGTGAAGGGGCCGGCTGTTCGCCGGTTGTCGCGAACAGTTTCAGGCCGATCGACAGGGTCTTGTGCTCGCTCGCATCGAGGATGAGATGCGGCCATAGATAGAGGTTCCAGGCGCCCAGGAAGGACAGCACGGCCATCGCCGCGACCGCTCCCCAGATGTTGGGCAGCGCGATGTCGAGCATCTGTCGCCACGGGCCGGCGCCGTCGATGCGCGCAGCCTCGAAGAGCTCGCGCGGCAGGGACTTGAAGGCCTGGCGCAGGAAGAACACGACGAAGCCGCAATGGCCGACCATCGGCACGATCACGCCGGTCAGCGTATCGTAAAGGCCGAGGCTTGCGACCGCGACATAGGTCGGCAGCAGGGTGATCACATAGGGCACCGTCATGGTGCCGACGACCAGCACGAAAGCCGCATCGCGGCCGCGGAAGGACATCGCGCCGAACGCGAAGCCGCCGGTACGGAGAGCATCAGCTTGCCGAGCGTGATGCGCCCGCCACACGACCGTCACCGTCTGCGAGCCGCCGCCCCAGATCGGCAGGTAGCTCATCTTGTAGCCGGCGCCGCCGGTGACGATGGGATGGATGGCGTCGGGCGCGCGCGCGACGCCCTGACCTTGGTCGAACAGATAACGCTGCACGCGGCCGACATCCCAGCCGTCGTGGCGCACGATCTTCTGCGCCATCTCCAGCGGCAGGAGAACGACCTGCTCGCCGCGCTCGTTCTTGCGGCTCATGCTCGACATGACGATGGCGGCCTGCATCGCTGTCGCGATCGGCGAGAGGATGGCTTCGGGCGTCGCGCCCTCGCCATCGCCGGGCAGGACTTCGGCGGTGCCGGAGATCCCCATCACGGTGATCGCGCTCGCATCGGCGCCAAGGCCGCGGCGTGCGGTGAGGGTGGGGAAGGGGCCGTCGTTGCGCTCGGCGAAGCAGAGCGTGTATTTGCCGGGCTGGCCCATGGTCGCCATGTCGCCGACATCGGAGCGCGCGCCGCCGATATTGCGGATGGTGAGCTGCAGCGCGCGGCCGATGCTGGCATTGGCGCGATTGCCGGGGCCCAGGCAGTTCGTGCCGGCGTTGACGCCGAGCTGGCGCGCGATGGCGCCGTGCACGCAGAGCGCCACGCAGGCCGTGCCGGTCGTGGTGGCGATGCCCAGAAGATTGAAGTCCGGTTCGAGGATCGCCTCGGCCGCGGCCAGCACGATCGGCAGCTCCACAGGCCGGCAGCCGGCGATGACGCATTGATAGGCGACGGAATTGGGCGTGAGGTCGCCGAACATGGGCGGCATCGAGGCCGTGCGAGTCGCCGCGCCCGGCGACGCCGGCCACCATCGCCTCGAGGCGGCGGCGGGTCGGCGGCACCAGCGGCAGGCCGTCCGACAGCTCGGCGTCGGTCAGGATCTGCTGTGCGGCCTCCCAGCCCGTCTGGTCATCGACGACCGGCCAGCCGCACCACTCATCGCTCATCAGCGCTCATCCGGCGATGCGCACGCAGGCGACGGTCGTGCCGCCGAACGAGGGAATGAAGGCCGAGTGCTTGCCCGGGCCGCCGGCCACGGTGATGTGGATGTCCTGCGGTGAGCGTCCGATCGTGAACCAGTCGCCGTCCGGCTTGTGGCCGGTGCTGGTGTAGGTGTCCTGGTTCTCCTGCGAAATCCGCGAGGCATGGACACGGGAGCGCTTGAACAGCTCCTCGCGGATGCTGTCGATGGTGTAGCCGTCGCGCTTCAGCGTCGCGGCATGCTCGGGGCCGATGATCACGAACATCGGACCCTTGCCGTAGACCGTGTTGGCGCCGGGCGTCGACATGCTGCCGGCGAACGTCGTCAGCAGGCCGGTGCCGGTCGTGCTGCCGTGGTCGTTGAGGTTGTGCGGCCCCTCGCCCGACATCACCGTCACCACGCTGTCGGTCGCAGCGAAGCCGCGCTGCACGTGATAGGGCGTCCAGGGATTCTCTTCCTCGTTCTCGCCGAAGCAGAAGGTGTACTTGGCGGGATTGCCCTGGGTCGAGCGATCCATCTCGCCGGGCTTGGCGCCGGCGATGTTGAGCAGCATCAGGCCGAGCGCGCGGCCGATCGTGGCGTTGGGACGCCAGCCCTGGCCGAAGCAGTTGGAGCCGCAATTGATGCCGAGCTGGTGGCGGATCGGCCCGCTCACCATGACCATGGGCGCGCACGAATGCGTGGTCGCGAGCGTGCCATGAAGATTGTAGTCGGGGTCGAGCACGCCGCGCATGGCCGCCGTCACCACCGGGAAGTATTCCGGCTTGCAGCCGGCCATCACGGCGTTGGCGGCGAGGCTTTGTATCGTCGGCACGATCTGGCGCGGCGGCACGGGTGCGTACGGCCGGTTGTCGCCGCGCACCGTCTCGACGAACTTCGCCACTTTTTCCTCGGTCGGAACGTAGAGCGGCATGCCGTCGCTCCAGCCCTGCTCGGCGGCATACTCGTTGAACGCCTCGACATCGAGGTCACCGACCTCGATGATTTCCTGTTCGGCGGTGTCCTTCATTTTGTCGTTGCCTCGGACAATCCGTTGGTTGCCGCTTCGATGCGTTCGCGCAGTTCGTCGGCGTTCAGGCCGCCGATCGGATGCTTCACGACGATCAGCCGCGGTTCGACCTTGCGGGCCTTGGCTTGCGCCAGGACCAGCGGCTTGAACGTCTCAGTGGCGATCACGTAGGCGGTGATGCCGAGCTTCTCGAGTTCGATGCTGTCGTGGAAACTCCACGATGAACAGCTTCCTCAATCCGCTATGGCTAACAGCGCTCCCCGGTAGTTGGCGGCGACCTTCGCGAGCAGGTCCTTGGGCGCCGGCTGGCTGGCGCTGTTCTTCGACAGGAAGTCGATGTTGTCGACCGTCCGGAAGGCGCCGAGCTTGCTGCGGATACCGTCGAGCAGCTCGCGCGCATTCGGCTTGGAATTGGAGACCAGGGCAATGGCGTCGGTCTTCCAGTTGACCGGCTTCAGCGCCACGGTCGCGCCGGCGGCGGCGGACAGGCCGAAAGTGGGATTGACGATGCGCATGCTCGTTCCTCTTCAAGTCGTCTTGGCGAGGGCCGCTACGACAGCCTGCGCCGCACGCTGGCCGTCGGCGATGGCGTCGGCCAGGTAACATCGTGCGCCGGCCCGCACGTCGCCCACGGCGAACACCGTGGATGCCGAGGTGCGACCCCCTTCATCCACCACGATATGCCCGGTGTCGTTCCTTGCAAGCGAATCCGGCACAAATTCCGCAGCGGGAGACTGGCCGATGTAAACGAATACCGCGCTGGTCGGAACGGACTTCCGCGCACCGCCGCTTTCGACCACGACGGATTGAAGCCCCGCGCTGCCCTCCAGCGCAACGATGCGCCCGTCGAGGCGGCTCACGCCGTCGGGCAGCTTGGCCGCCACCGAATCGATAACGATGACTTCGCTGGCGAATGCCTTCAGCTCCTCGGCTTCGTGGGCCGCCCAGCCGCCGGCGCCGGCCACTATGACCGGCAGTCCGGCATAGAGCGGTCCGTCGCAGGAAGCGCAATGGGACAGGCCGCGGCCTTCGTACTCGTCTTCCTCGGGCAGGCCGAGCCGGCCCTTGCCGAGGCCGGTGGCGATGACGACGGCGCGGCTCGTGTGCCGCTCGCCTTCGGCCGTCTCGATCGTCCAGGGGCCATTGCCCGAAAGGCCTACGACTTCACCGAAGCCCAGTTCGACTCCGGCGGCGGTCGCATCGTCGGTGAGCTGGGAGGCTACCTGTGGGCCGTCCGAGGCCTCCTCGTAGTCATGCAGCGTGGTGAGATTGATCAGCGCACCGCCCGGCGCGAGCTTGTCGAGGCAGAGGGCGGTGAGGCCGGCCCGCGCCATCGCTGTTGCGGCGGCGAGGCCAGCGGGTCCGGCGCCGACGACGATGACATCGAAAGAAGGTGAATCCATCGGCGCAATAACCGGATTTCCGGGGTGAAGCGCAAGAGGGTTGACTCGGTTCGGCTCCATACCTAGTAATACTAGGTATGGATGCGGAAATGCTCAAAGGGCACCTCGACGCCATCGTCCTCGCGGCTCTCGAAGCGGGCCCTGCGCACGGCTACGCCATCATCGAAACCATCAAGGACCGAAGCGCCAGTACCTTCGATCTGCCCGAAGGCACGGTCTATCCAGCGCTCCATCGGCTGGAGCAGGCCGGCCTGCTGTCCAGTAGCTGGACCACACCGCCGGGCGGCCGGCGTCGTCGCGTCTATTCCTTGACCAAGGCGGGAGCGGCGTCGCTCGCCCATCGCCGCAAAGGTTGGGGTCGCTTCTCGCATGCGGTCGACACGTTGCTGGGAGGGCGCGCATGGCCGGCATGATCGACCGCTATGTCGCCTCGCTGCGGCGCGAGCTTGATTTCGACCCGGCGCTGGCGCGACGGCTTGCCAGCGAAGTCGAAGACCATCTGCGCGACGCCGCCGAAGCTGATCCGGCGTGGCCGTCGCCCGACGCCGAACGTCGTGCCGTCGAACGCTTCGGCGTCGCCCGCGAGATCGCCGCTCAATTCGCTGCCGACGCCGTTGACCGTCAGGCGCGACGCACCTGGATCACGCTGCTGGCCACCGTGGTCGTTACTTTCGTCGCCATGCGCTTGCGCGTGATGTGGCTTGATGACGACGCCATTTCTGCGCTGGCGCCCCTTGTCGACCGCTACGCCTTCATTGCGGCGATCACGGTAGGCGCGATCGGCTGGTTCGCCTTCCGTCGTTCTCTGCTCGCGTTCACGGTCTGCCTCTGCGGGCTCGCAGCGTCGATCGCGGCCGGCATGGTTCGCGCGGATCTCTTCCTCCAGGGTGCGCCATTGCCCGTGCTGCTGGCGGCGGCCGGCGAGATCGCGCTGGTCGGCTTGCTCGCGTTCCACGTCATCGGATTCAGCCGGCGTCTCAGGCGTACGGCGTCGCTGCGGGGAGGCAACCAATGAACGGATGGCGGCTGGTCGGGCTCTTGTCGCTTTTGCTGCTGGCGATGTCCTTCTGGCTCCTGGCCGATCACGCCGGGGACGTCGAGGGCATCCGCCTGGTGATCCGGGCGACGGCCCGCACCTCGCTGGTGCTGTTCTGCATGGCGTTCACGGCGAGCGCCCTCGTCGAGTTGGCGCCGAGCGGCTTCACGCATTGGCAGCGGCGCAACCGGCGCTATCTCGGCGTCTCCTTCGCCGTCTCGCATTTCATCCATCTCGCGGCGATCCTCAGTCTCGCCGGGCTGGACCGTGAGCTGTTCTGGAAGCTCACCAGCATGGCCACCATCGTGCTGGCCGGCACCGCCTATCTCTTCATCGCAGCGATGACGGCCACGTCGTTCGACCGCACGGCGGCGTGGCTCGGCCCGCGCAAATGGCGGCTGCTGCACCTGTTGGGCGGCTGGTACATCTGGATCAGCTTCGCCGTCGCTATCGGCAAGCGCGTGCCGCTCGACCGCTTCTACTGGCCGATGGCCGCCTTGGTGCTGGCCGCCGCCATCGTGCGGCTTATCGCGATGACGCGGCGCAATCGCCGTCGGACTGCGCTCAGCGCGTCCGCTTAGCGTCTCGCACGCTGAACCGGGGGAAGCCCCGGCGACAGGACGATATGGTCCGCGATTTGCACGCGGACGATCCTGAGATCGTCCATTCAATTCCTCCCCGGGCCGGTGAATAGTTCGCTTGCACGTCCTGCCGGAAGCGTTTTAGGTCCCAGGGTAAGGGGGAAAGCAAAGGCATGGCGTATTTTTCACAGCAGTTGATCAACGCCATCACGCTGGGCGCCATCTACGGCCTGATCGCCATCGGCTATACGATGGTCTACGGCATCATCGGCATGATCAACTTCGCGCACGGCGAAGTCTTCATGATCGGCGCCTTCATCTCCCTCATCGGCTTCATGATCTGCGCCAAGCTCGGCATCGGCTCGGGCGTGGTCGCGATCGTCCTGGTGCTGATGCTGGCCATGGCGTTCACCGCCATCTATGGCTGGGCGATCGAGCGCACGGCCTACCGGCCCTTGCGCGGCTCGTTCAAGCTCGCGCCGCTGATCTCGGCGATCGGCGTGTCCATCCTGCTGCAGAACTATGTCCAACTGGCCCAGGGTGCGCGGCCCAAGCCGGCCGGGCAGATCGTCGAAGGCGGTTTCAACCTTTTCAGCGCCGACGGCTTCGACGTGCGCGTCGCGTGGCTGCAGATCATCATCGTCGTCGTGACCGTGGTGCTGATGGCGGGCTTCTCCTGGGTGATCGCCTCGACCTCGCTCGGCCGCCAGCAGCGCGCCTGCGAGCAGGACATGAAGATGGCCTCGTTGCTCGGCGTCAATGTCGATCGCACGATCTCGCTGACCTTCGTCATGGGCGCCGCCCTGGCCGCCGTCGCCGGCACGATGTTCCTGATGTACTACGGCATCGTCGATTTCTTCATCGGCTTCCTGGCGGGCATCAAGGCCTTCACCGCCGCGGTGCTGGGCGGCATCGGCTCGCTGCCCGGCGCCATGCTGGGCGGGCTGCTGATCGGCCTGATCGAAGTCTTCTGGGCCGGCTACTTCTCGAGCGAGTACAAGGACGTCGCGGTGTTCGCGATCCTCGTCCTGGTGCTGATCTTCCGGCCGACCGGATTGCTCGGCAAGCCGGAGATCGAGAAGGTCTGAACGGATGGGGCCGCGTCTGCAACACCATTTGAAGGACGCCGGCCTGACCGCGCTGGTGGCCGCAGCCCTCGGCTTCTTCATCGTCGGCTTCCGCACTTACGACATCGGCAAGGGCCTGACCTTCGACTACCAGCTGGTCGATCTCGGCATCGCCGTCGTCACGATCTTCTTCGGCCGGCTTGGCCTGTCGCTGGCGGCCGATGGCCTGAGCTGGCCGGCGCTGGCGCTCGGTGCGGTGCTGGGCGCGATCGGCGCATCGCCGCTCAAGCTGCCGTCGACTTTCCTGCACTGGTTTGTCGTTCTGGCGGGCCTGGTGATCGTGCTGCGGACGATCTGGCCGTGGGCGAACCATGCGCTTGCCGTTGCGCGCCACTCGCCGCGTGGCATTCCGGTCGGGCAAGCCGTGGCCAAATGGTTTGGCGCCGCCCTGCTGGTGGCCGCCATCGTCATGCCGATGACGCCGTTCGCGGATCAGAAGACGATGGACCTCGCCGTCCTGATCCTGACCTACGTCATGCTCGGCTGGGGACTGAACATCGTGGTCGGCCTCGCCGGCCTGCTCGATCTCGGCTATGTCGCGTTCTACGCCGTCGGCGCCTATTCCTACGCGCTGCTCAGCACCCAGTATGGGCTGGGCTTCTGGTCGGTCCTGCCGCTCGCCGGCATGATGGCGGCGAGTTTCGGGCTTCTGCTGGGCTTTCCCGTCCTGCGCCTGCGCGGCGACTACCTCGCCATCGTCACCTTGGGCTTTGGCGAGATCATCCGGCTGATCCTGCTGAACTGGGTCGACCTCAGCAACGGGCCGGCCGGAATCGGCGGGATTCCCGGCCCGACATTGTTCGGGGCTGTGTTCGCGGAGACCGCGCCGGCCGGCAAACAGACCTTCGCCGAGATGATGGGCATCCCGTTCACCGGCAACCAGCGCCTCATCTATCTCTATTACATCATCCTGGCGCTTGCTCTCGTGACCAACTTCTTCACGCAGCGCGTCCGCCGCCTGCCGGTCGGTCGCGCCTGGGAGGCGCTGCGCGAGGACGAGACGGCCTGCAAGGCGCTCGGCATCAATCCCACCAACACCAAGCTCACCGCCTTCGCCGTCGGCGCGATGTTCGCGGGCTTTGCCGGCTCGTTCTTCGCCGCCAAGCAGCGCTTCATCAGCCCGGAAAGCTTCAGCTTCATCGAATCGGCGATCATTCTCGCCATCGTCGTGCTGGGCGGGATGGGCAGCCAGATCGGCGTCGTGCTGGCCGCGGTGCTGCTGATCGGCCTGCCGGAATGGTTCCGCGATCTCGGCGCCTACCGCATGGTGGCCTTCGGCCTCGCCATGGTGCTGATCATGGTGTTCCGGCCGCGCGGGCTGATCGCCCATCGCGAGCCGTCGGTGCGGCTGCACCCCGTCCACCGACGAGGGGTGGCATGAACGGCGCGCCGCTGATCGAGGTCGAGCACCTCACGATGCGGTTCGGCGGCCTGCTTGCGGTCGACGATGTCACTTTCTCCGCCAGGCCGCGCGAGATAACCGCGATCATCGGCCCCAACGGCGCGGGCAAGACCACGGTCTTCAATTGCATCACCGGTTTCTACAAGCCGACGGTCGGACGGCTCACCCTGCGGACCGATCGCGAGTACCTGCTGGAGCGCATGCTCGGCCACGAGATCGGCCAAAAGGCCAAGGTCGCGCGGACCTTCCAGAACATCCGGCTGTTTCCGGGCATGACGGTCCTCGAGAACCTGATGGTCGCCCAGCACAACAAGCTGATGCGCGCCTCGGGCATGAGCCTGTTCGGCCTGTTCGGCCTCAGGCGCTACCGCGACGCCGAGACGGCCGCCATCGAGCGTGGCGCGCGCCTGGCTGGAGCGCATCAGTCTCGTGGCCGATGCCGATCGGCCGGCCGGCGAGCTGCCGTACGGCGCGCAGCGGCGGCTGGAGATCGCGCGCGCCATGTGCACCGGACCGCAGCTGCTCTGCCTCGACGAGCCGGCGGCCGGGCTCAACCCGCGCGAATCGGCCGAGCTCAACGAGCTGCTGGTCTCGATCCGCGACCAGGACGGCGTCGGCGTGCTGCTGATCGAGCACGACATGAGCGTGGTGATGAAGATCTCCGACCATGTCGTCGTGCTCGACTACGGGCGCAAGATCGCCGAGGGCCCGCCGGCCGAGATGCAACGGGATCCGGCCGTCATCCGCGCCTATCTCGGCACCGACGAGGGCGGTCCCGATGCCTGAGACGCCCCATGCCATGCTCGAGGTAAGGGGCGTGGCGACGTTCTACGGCGCCATCCAGGCGCTGCACGGCGTCGATCTCGATGTCGCGGAGGGCGAGATCGTGACCCTGATCGGCGCCAACGGCGCCGGCAAGTCGACCCTGCTGATGACGATCTGCGGCAGCCCGCGCGCGCGCGCGGGCACGATCAGGCTGGAAGGCCAGGACATCACCCGCCTGCCGACCCATGAGATCGTGCTGCGCGGCGTGGCCCAGGTGCCGGAAGGCCGGCGCATCTTCCCGCGCATGAGCGTCTTCGAAAACCTGCAGATGGGCGCCACCATCGCCGATCCGGCCCACTTCCGGAAAGACCTCGAGCGGGTGTTCGAGATGTTTCCCCGGCTGGCCGAGCGGCGCGAGCAGCGCGGCGGCACCCTGTCGGGCGGCGAGCAGCAGATGCTGGCGATCGGCCGCGCCCTCATGAGCCGGCCGCGGCTGCTGCTGCTCGACGAGCCGTCGCTCGGGCTGGCGCCGTTGATCGTGCGGCAGATCTTCGAGGTCATCGGCCGGATCGCGCGCGAGGAGAAGGTGACGATCTTCCTGGTCGAGCAGAACGCCTTTCATGCGCTGCGACTGGCCGACCGCGGCTACGTGCTGGTCAACGGCCGGGTGCGGCTGAGCGGCACGGGGCGGGACCTGCTGGCGAACCCCGAGATCCGCGCCGCCTATCTCGAAGGCGGCCACGAATGAGCGATTTCGACATGCTCATGTCGGACTGGCTGGGCGACACGCTGGGCATCGTGCTGCTGTTCAATTTCGTGCTGGCCGGCCCGGCATCGTTTGCCGCCGGCCATGGCATGGCGATCACCTGGCGCGCCGTGGCGTCAGCTCGTGCTCTATTCGGCGCTTCATTTCGCATGGGACTGAGATTTTTCGACTATGCGCTGGCCGGCGGCGAACTTTGGTCGATCGGCGGCTTTCTCCTTGGCTGGGTTGTGCAATTCGCCATCGCCGCCTTTGCCTACCGGCTGACGCGTGCGCGTCAGATGGTCCGGCAATATCCGTGGCTCTACGAGCGCAAAGGCTTGCTGGGCTGGGAGGAGCGGCATTAAGCTCGAAACAGATCTCCACGGTCGTGGAGGAGAAACCATGGGAGACCCGACATGAAAAGGCTTTTGGGCACGCTTGCCGTGGCAGCCGCCTTCGCGGCGACACCGGCTTTCGCGCAGATCAAGATCGCGACGGTCGGCCCGATGACCGGCCAGTACGCCGCCTTCGGCGAGCAGATGAAGCGCGGCGCCGAGATGGCGGTCAAGGACATCAACGCCGCCGGCGGCGTGAACGGCCAGCAGCTCGTGCTGCAGATCGGCGACGATGCCTGCGATCCCAAGCAGGCGACCGCGGTCGCCAACCAGATGGTCTCCGACAAGGTCGTCTTCGTGGCCGGCCACTACTGCTCGGGCAGCTCGATCCCGGCGTCGGACATCTACAAGGAAGCCAAGATCCTGCAGATCACGCCGGCCTCGACCAACATCAAGCTGACCGACGACGCCCTCGCCAAGGGCAACACCACGGTGTTCCGCACCTGCGGCCGTGACGACGTGCAGGGTGCCACGGTCGGCGCCTACATCCTGAAGAACAACAAGAACGCCAAGATCGCGATGCTCCACGACAAGTCGCCCTACGGCAAGGGCGTCGCCGACGAGACCGTCAAGGCGCTGGCCAAGGGCGGCATGCAAGCCGGCCATGTACGAGGCCTACAACGACACCGACAAGGACTTCACCGCGCTGATCAACAAGATGAAGCAGGCCAAGATCGACATGATCGTGCTCGGCGGCTACCACACCGCGGCGGCCATGCTGGTCAAGCAGTCGCGCGAGCAGGGCCTTCGGCGCGCAACTGGTCGGCTTCGACGCGCTCGAGGATCCGGAGTTCGGCAAGCTGGGCGGTGCTGCCACCAACGGCGTGCTGATGTCCTTCCCGCCCAAGGCGGAGGATTTCCCGATCAACGCGGCGCTGGTGAAGAAGTTCAAGGACTTCGGGCTACGACCCGACCGGCTACACGCTGTTCACCTACGCCGCCGTCAAGGTGTGGGCCGACGCCGCCAACAAGGCCAAGTCGACCGATGCCGCTGCCATCGCCAAGGTCTTGCGTTCCGGCACCTTCCAGTCCGCTGTCGGACCGCTCACCTACGATGCGAAGGGCGACATCAAGGATCCGGTCTACGACATCTATGTCTGGAAGGACGGCAAGTCGACGCCGACGGCAAGAAGTAGGCAGACGTCACGGTCGACGGAAAGGGCCCGGCGCATGCCGGGCCTTTTTCTTTGCGGATTCAAGGTCTTGTAGGCCGTTCCCAGATTTTGGGGGACGTGACATCGCAGCCCCGGATATGGTATCCGGAGATCAACAGCTAGAGGGGATCGATCGTCGAGATGGCGGGGGGCACCATCGCGGTCGCGTCGGATCATGCCGGCTTCGACCTGAAGGAAATTCTCAAGCGCGACCTGCAAGAGGCGGGTCACGAAGTGCTCGATCTCGGCACCAATTCGACGGCGTCGGTCGACTATCCCGACTTCGGCAAGGCCATGGGTGACGCCATCGCCTCGGGCAAGGCCGGCCGCGGCGTTCTGGTCTGCGGCTCGGGCATCGGCATCTCGATCGCGGCCAACCGCAATCCCAAGGTGCGGGCCGCGCTCGCCCACGACGTCACGTCGGCCCAGTTCGCGCGCGAGCACAACGACGCCAACGTCGTGGCGTTCGGCCAGCGGCTGATCGGACCCGAGACGGCGCGCGAGGCGCTGAAAGTCTTCCTCGCAACCGAATTCGAAGGCGGCCGCCATGTCGGCCGCGTTGCCAAGCTTTCCAAGGATTGAACGACATGAGTCAAGCCGCTGCCAAGATGACCAGATTCCCCGCTGCCGATGTTCACCCAGGGCCTCGCCGAGGCGGATCCGGCGATCGACGCAGTGCTCAAGGGCGAGCTGCACCGCCAGCGCGAGCAGATCGAGCTGATCGCCTCGGAGAACATCGTCTCGCGCGCCGTGCTCGAGGCGGCGGGCTCGGTGCTCACCAACAAATATGCCGAGGGCTATCCCGGCCGGCGCTACTACGGCGGCTGCGAGGAAGTCGACAAGGCCGAGCAGCTGGCCATCGACCGCGCCTGCAAGCTGTTCAACTGCTCCTTCGCCAACGTGCAGCCGCACTCCGGCGCGCAGGCCAACCAGGCCGTGTTCATGGCGCTGCTGCAGCCCGGCGACAAGTTCATGGGCATGGCGCTCGACCAGGGCGGCCATCTCACGCACGGCTCGCCCGCCAACCAGTCGGGCAAGTGGTTCAAGGTCGTGTCCTACGGCGTGAAGCCCGACACGCACCTGATCGACTACGAGCAGATGGAAGAGGTGGCGCGCCGCGAGAAGCCCAAGCTGATCGTGGCCGGCGCCTCGGCCTATTCGCGCCACATCGACTGGGCGCGCTTCCGCAAGGTCGCCGACGAGATCGGCGCCTTCTTCATGGTCGACATGGCGCACTACGCGGGCCTGGTCGCCGCCGGCGTCTATCCCAGCCCGTTGCCGCACGCCCATGTCGTGACCACGACGACGCACAAGACGCTGCGCGGCCCGCGCGGCGGCATGGTGCTGTCGAACGACGCCGAGATCGGCAAGAAGATCAACTCGGCGGTGTTCCCCGGCCTGCAGGGCGGACCGCTGATGCACATCATCGCCGCCAAGGCGGTGGCCTTCGGCGAGGCGCTGCGGCCCGACTTCAAGGTCTACGCCCAGAACGTCATCGACAATGCGCGCGCGCTCGCCTCGGCGCTCGACCGAGCGCGGCCTCGAAGATCGTCTCGGGCGGCACCGACAGCCACGTCATGCTGGTCGACCTGCGGCCCAAGAAGGCGACCGGCGTGTCGGCCGAGAAGGTGCTCGACCGCGCCGGCATCACCGTCAACAAGAACAGCATTCCGGGCGACCCGGAGAAATACACCATCACCTCGGGCGTCCGGCTAGGCTCGCCGGCCGGCACGACGCGCGGCTTCGGCGTCGCGGAATTCCGACAGGTCGGCCACCTGATCGCCGACGTGCTCGACGGCATCGCCAAGAACGGCCCGGATGGCGACGCCCAGGTCGAGAAACAGGTGCGTGCCAAGGTTCACGCGCTCTGTAGCCGCTTTCCCATTTACCGCGACTGACAACGCGCCAAGGCAGAGAAAAACGAGGGGGACGAGATGCGCTGTCCATTCTGCGGTCACGAGGACACACAGGTTAAGGACTCGAGACCGACCGACGACAATTCGGCGATCCGCCGGCGGCGCTACTGCCCGTCGTGCGGATCGCGCTTCACCACCTTCGAGCGCGTGCAGCTGCGCGAGCTCACCGTGGTCAAGAAGAACGGCCAGCGCGTGCAGTTCGACCGCGACAAGCTCGCCCGCTCGATCCAGGTGGCGTGCCGCAAGCGCCCGGTCGATCCCGAGCGCATCGAGCGCGTGGTCAACGGCATCGTGCGGCGCCTCGAAAGCTCCGGCGAGAGCGAGATTCCCTCGACGCAGATCGGCGAGCTGGTGATGGACGCGCTGCGCGCGCTCGATCCGGTGGCCTATGTGCGCTTCGCCTCGGTCTATCGCAATTTCCGCGAGGCCAAGGATTTCGAGGAGTTCATCTCCGACCTCGCCGAGACCAACCTCAAGGACTGACGAGGATGATGCGCGCCGCGCTCGCGCTGGCGCGCCGGTCGCTCGGGCGCACCTGGCCCAACCCGGCCGTGGGTTGCGTGATCGTGAAAGACGGCCGGGTGATCGCGCGCGGCCGCACCCGAGAGGGCGGCCGTCCGCATGCCGAGGCCGACGCCATCGCGCACGCAAGCGAGCCGCTGACGGGCGCCACGGTCTACGTCACGCTCGAGCCGTGCTCGCATCACGGCCGCACGCCGCCTTGTGCCGACGCGCTGGTGGCGGCCGGCGTCGCGCGCGTCGTCTCGGCGCTGGAGGATCCCGATCCCCGGGTGAAGGGGATGGGCCACGCGCGGCTCGAGGCGGCGGGCATTGCCGTCGAAGTGGGCGAGGGTGCCTCCCTGGCAGCAGAGCTCAACGCCGGATTCCTGTTGCGGGTGAAGGAGGGGCGGCCGCTCTTTCATCTCAAGCTTGCCAGCTCGCTCGATGGCCGCATCGCCACTGCAACGGGCGAGAGCAAGTGGATCACCGGTGAAGCCGCGCGCGCCGATGGCCAACGCCTGCGCGCCACGCACGATGCGATCCTGATCGGCGCCGGCACCGCGGCGGCCGACGATCCCGAGCTGACTTGTCGGCTGCCGGGCCTTGCGGCGCGCTCGCCGATCCGGATCGTGCTCGACTCCCAGGCGCGCCTTGCGCCCGCCTCGAAGCTCGCCGCTACGGCACGGCTTGTGCAGGTCTGGGTCCT
>CAVWKN010000026.1:0-179271 GCA_963755585.1 uncultured Alphaproteobacteria bacterium | reverse complement strand
CTGGGACCGCTTCGACAAGCTGGTGCTCGCCTGCCACGCCGACCAGGCGCTGGCGCTGCTGGGCGACGCCGATGCGGGCGAGCGCGACCTGCTGGGCCGCTTCGCCTATTCATCCAATGAGTCTGGCTGCACGCCGATCCGTCGTTGATGCCGCGTCGCCGCTCGGTATGGTCGAGCTGGAACTACGTCGCCGACCGCAGCGCCGCGCCCCTGGAGCGCGACAGTCCGGTCAGCGTGACCTACTGGATGGACAATTCGCCCTGCAGAACCTGCCCGAGAGCACGCCGCTCTTCGTCTCCGTCAATCCCGGCGACGCGCCGCGGCCGGCCGCAGCGCACGCGCGCTTCACGTTCGAACACCCGATGTACGACGCGGCAGCCATCCGCGCCCAGCGCGACCTGCACAGGATCCAGGGCGTGCGGGACACCTATTTCTGCGGCAGCTACTGCGGTTACGGCTTCCACGAGGATGCGCTGTCGGCGGGCCTCGACGTCGCCGAGCAACTGGATGCGCGCCGCCCCTGGGCCAGGCCCGGCGAGCACCGCCGCATCGGCGATCCACCGCGGGTCGTGGCCGGCCGCCCCTCGCTCGATCCCCTCCCCCTGCCGGCGGCGGCACGGCTGGCGACGGAACTGCCATGAGCGCCGCCGTCCACACCATCGTCGATGCCTCGGTCGTCCACCGGCGGCTGCGGCCGCGCCCCAACGCGTTCCGCTATCGCGTCGCCTATCTCTGCCTCGGCCTGGATGCGCTGGAGAGCGCCGCGGGCCGCTGGCTGAAGCTCGACCGGCGGGGCCTGGTTTCCTTCCGCCGCGCCGACCACGGCGCCCGCGACGGCTCGGACCTCAAGGCACGGTCGAGGAATATCCTGTACGGCCATGGCCTTGGCGAGGTTTGCGACGGCGATATCGTCCTCATGACCATGCCGCGCATGCTGGGCTACGTCTTCAATCCGGTGAGTTTCTGGTTCTGCCGCGACCGCCTCGGGCGCGCTCCGTGCCGTGCTGTGCGCGGTCAACAATACGTTCGGCGAGACGCACTGCTATCTGGTCCACCACGACGACAGGAATCGGATCGAGCCCGACGCGTGGCTGGAAGGTCGCAAGGCCTTCCATGTCTCGCCCTTCCTGCCGGTCGAGGGCGGCATCGCTTCCGTCTCTCCGGCTGGACGACCGACACGCCGATGTCGATGCGAATCACCACGACGCCGAGGACCGAGCCGGCCACCCTGGTGGGCGGCCGCCGCGAGGCGCTCGATCACCGGCACCGTGCTGCGTCGCTTCCTCGGCATCCCGACGATGACGCTGCCGTCATCGTCCGAATCGATTGGGCAGGCCGGCATCTCGTGGCGGAGCGAGTGGAGATTTCATCGCAAGCCCGCGCCACCGCGGGAGTCGCGAACCGCCGAGCCCTGTTCGATCGCATGACGCTGGCCGCCTGCTTCGTCTCGAAGCACTCGACGGGCTGGCCGTCGGTGGATCTCGACGATGCGGCCTCCCGACGGTCGACGGCGCGTCTCGGCGGCGTACAGCGGGCCGTCGGCCGAGATCGAGGCCAAGGATCGCGTCCTCGCCGATACCCGCTCGACGGTGACATTGGCCCGCCGAGGCCTACATGGAGGGCTTCTGCGAGATTCGCCGCTACCCTGCCCGGCCCGATCGCCCTGGCGGCCGAAAAAAAACGAGAAGGCGTTGGGCAGCGTGGCGCACACCAACCCCTTGCACGGCCGCTGTTGAAGCTGCTGCACCGGCGCGGGACAATTCACGTGCGGGCTCGAAGAAGAACATCCACGACCCACTACGACCTCGGTAACGAGTCCTGGTGGCCGGGCTCGATCCCTTCCAATGACCTACCTCCTCGGTGTTGTATGAAGGCGTACGGCAGAAAGTCGCCTCGAAGCCCCAGACCGCCAAAGTACGAACGTATCCTCGACGAGATCGCGCCGAAAGCAGGGCGACAGCATCCTCGAATCGGTGCGGTGGGCGGCTTCGCCGAAACTCGCGGCGCGGCGCGGCATGCGCGTCACCGAGAACGATCTCCGCCAAGCAACTCGAGTCGCCCGCGCCCGCCGCAGCGTGCCGGATGGCCGACCGCGTCGACCGGCAGTTCCGCGACTACCGCGACATCGAAGGGAAGCTACGAACCACATCGTGTCGATCGAGATGGTCGAGGCGGCGGGCGAGCGTACTGGCTGGACTACTTCGCCACGCTCAAGCGCCATGTGGCGCCGGGCGGCTCGGCGTGGTCCAGGCGATCGGCGACCGCCGACGAGCTGGTTCGACGGCGACCGCCGCCATCCGGATTTCATCCAGACCTACGTCTTCCCCGGCGGCATGCTGCTGTCGCCGGCCAGTTTGCGCGAACAGTGCAGGCAGGCGGGCCTCAAGATCGCCGAGCTCTACAGTTTCGGGCTGGACTATGCCCGCACCCTGGAAGCCTGGCTCGGCCGCTTCGACACGGTCGCCGATCAGGTGGCCAAGCTCGGTTTTGACGAGCGATTCCGCCGCATGTGGCGATATTACCTCGCCTATTGTGCTGCCGGCTTCTCGACCCGGCGCACGGACGTTTTGCAGGCGCACTTCCGGCATATATAAGGGTGCCAACCAAAAGCGCCGACAACGGCGCTAACAGGAAGGCTAACGGGTGAACGCAGGACCGATCGGGCACGAGAGCGGCGTGCCCGTCAAAATCAAATTCGACCGTTTGATCGCCTATTCGACCCTGCAATTGCCGCTCGCCATGGCGGCGCTTCCGGTCGTCCTGAATGTCAGCCACTTCATGGCGATACTCGAATGTTGTTCCTACGATGGGGCCGATCTTCATCTTCGCCCGCGTCGTCGACGCCATCCAGGATCCGGTGATCGGCCTCATCAGCGACCGCTTCACGCGGCGCGGTCGCCGCGGACGGCTCGCCTTCGCCGGGCTGATGATCCCGGTGCTGGCGGCCGGCTTCTACATGCTGTTCGACCCGCCCGATGCGTGGTTCGGCAACCAGACGAAGATGGCGATCTGGCTGATCGCGGCACTGCTGCTGGTCCATCTCGGCTATTCCGGCGTGTCGATCAGCTATCACTCGCATGGCGCGGAACTCACCGACGACTACAACGAACGCACCAAGGTCACAGTCGGGCGCGAGGTGTTCGGCCTGCTCGGCATGACCTTGGCCGTCGTGCTGCCGACCTGGCTCACCTTCAAGCTCGGCGATTCCGACGGCTACACTACGCTCGGCCTGCTGTTCCTGCCCATCATCCTGCTGTTCAGCGCGCCGACGCTGTTGTGGGCCGGACCGTCCGTCCACCCGCCGGTCATCCACGCCGAGCGCAACGCCTTCATCCCGTTCTTCGCGCCGCTCAAGAACCGCCTGTTCCGCCGGCTGCTGCTGGTCTTCGTCATCAACGGCGCAGCACTCGGCGTCGCGGTGACGGTGATGTTGTTCTATGTCGAACACGTGCTGAAGGGCGGCAAGCTGCAGGCGGGCATCATCCTTCTGGTCTACTTCATCGCCGGCGCCGCCAGCGTGCCGCTGTGGCTGCAGCTCTCGAAACGAACCAGCAAGGCCACCGCCTGGTTCGTCGGCATGGTCATGACCGCCATCGCCATGGCCTGCGCGATCTTCATCGGTCCCGGTGACTTCTACTGGTTCCTGGCCATCTCCGTCATCACCGGCCTCGGCATCGGCGCGGACTATGGCCTGCCGCCGTCTATCCTCGCGGACGTCATCAACTCATCCGAGGGCGGCGATACAAAGGGCAAGACCGGCACCTACTTCGGCCTGTGGGCGCTCGCCACCAAGCTCGCCACCGCGATCGGCGCGGCGGGCTCGCTGCCGGTGGCGGCCATGCTGGGCTTCAACCCGAGCAAGGGCCTGTACGGCACCACGGCGCTGATCATCGCCTACATCGTGCTGCCGGTGACGATCAAGATCATCGCCGCGCTGCTCATCTGGTTCATCCGCATCGAAGCTGAACGCGGCTCGGTGCGCGACGAGTGGGGACGGCGCGCCTAGCCGAGGAAGTCCAGCCTCTGCGGCTGGCGTAGGCCGAAGTCGCGCTGAAGACCCCAGCAACCCCGGGCCACCGTGGCGAACGTCGAGCGAAAATCGATCGTATGCCTGAGATCGCCGTCCTGCAGGTCGGCGAGTGACGGATAGGCGCCATACAAACCGCCCCGGACGCTGCCGCCCATGACGAACTGGGGCGCCGCCGTGCCATGGTCGGTGCCGCCGCTGGCGTTCTGCTTGGCGCGCCGGCGGCCGAACTCCGAATAGGTCATCACCACCACGTCGTTCCACAGGCCGACCGCGATCAGGTTCTTGCGCAAGGTCGCCAGCCCGCCTGTCGAGCAGGCCGAGCAGCCGTTCGTGCGTCGGTACCTCGTTGGCGTGCGTGTCGAAGCCGCCCAGCGCCGTCTTGACCGCCACGACAGGCACGCGCGCCGTCAGCACGCGGGTGGCGAGGTCGAACTGCCGCCCGAGCAGCAGGTCCTGGCCATAGGCATGGGCGGGCGCCGGTGCCGCGCGCAGTCTGTCGCTCAGGCCCTTGGCCGCGGCGTTCACTTCGTGGCGCACCGCCAGCAGGTGACGCAGCGCCGGATTGCCGCCGTCCGCAGGCCGGCCTGTTCTTTCAAAGCCTCGGCCTGGCGCAGGAAATTCTCGGCGTCCTGCATGACGATGGTGCGCAGGCGCGGTCCTGTGCTGGGCAGCGCGTTGGTGTCGATCACGATGCTGTCGACGCCCACGCCCTTGGGCAGGCTCGCGCCCTCGAAGGCCTGGGCGATCCAGCCCTCGCTCAGGGTCTGGTTGGAAGCCGAAGCGGTGTCCCAGATCTCGATCGAGCGGAAGTGCGAGCGGTTGGGATAGGGATAGCCCACGCCCTGCAGGATCGCGAGGTCCCGGGCCTTCCACGACTTCATCAGGGGCTCGAGCTTCTCGTGCAGGCCCACGCGCTCGTCGAGCTGCAGGACGTGCTCGCGCGCCACGCCGATCGCCGGGCGCAGCTCGCGGTATTTCGGATCGGCATAGGGCACAAGCGTGTTCAGCCCGTCGTTGCCGCCCTTCAATTCGACCAGAAGCAGGATCCGGCTCATGACGCCCTCCTCACTTCAACTGATAGGCGGTGTCGAGCAGCGCCGCCGCCACGGCCACACCCGGCGTGGCTGAGGCATCGACCGTATCGATCGGCGCGCGCGGCAGCAGGGTGCGAAGCAGCGTCGTGGAATCGAGGCCGGCGAGCGTCGCGCCGAGACGTGCCTCGTCGCCGGCGGCGCGCAGGCTGCGGCCCTCGACCGGGCGCGCCTCCGCCATCTGCATGCTGCCCTCGTCGGCCGGCATTTGCTGGCGGCGATCGGCGCGCCGGTTGGGCCGCTCGCTCATCATGCCGCCGTCCATCGGCGACACCATCGTCGCCTCGACGATGCGGCGCAGGAACTGCTGGCGCAGCAGCAGCGTGTAGGTCGTGACCCAGCTCTCGCCGCCGGCCCAGCCCTTGACATTGGGCGGATCGAACGGCGTCTGGCCGAGCCCCTGCATCATGCGCACGAGCTGCGTCTTTTCCGGCACCGGCAGGCCGAGAACACGCACGGTGCCGACGATCAGGTCGATCGGCGACTTGATCAGCGCGCCGCGATTGGCGGGATCGCGGAACTGCAGCCGACAGCAGGATCGCGCGCATCAGCGGCTTGATCCCGTAGCCCTGGCGGAACGACGCGGCGAGCCGCTTGATCTCGGCCGGATCGGGCGTCAGCGACACGAACTCGCGCCACAGCTTCTCGACGATCGTCTCGGCAGTGCGCGGATGGCGCAGCAGGATGGCGATGACCTCGTCGCCGTCGAAGCGGCCGGTCTGGCCGAGGAATGTCTTCTCGCCGTCGTCGTGCTCGTGCTCACGGCTGCGGAACTGGCCGGTCTCGCGGTCGACCGTCCAGCCGGTGAAGGCGCGCGCGGCGGCCTTGATGTCGGCTTCGCTGTAGTGGCCTTCGCCCAGGGTGAAGAGCTCGAGAAGCTCGCGGGCGAAATTCTCGTTGGGCTGGCGCGCCACGCTGCGCATGCCGTCGAGATAGATCAGCATCGCCGGATCGCGCGCCACGTCCTTCAGCAGCGTCGCGAAGTTGCCGAGCGATTTGCGGCGGAACAGCGCGTTCTGCCGGAACAGCGCCGCCGGATAGCGCACCTTGAGAAACGACGAGGTGAAATGGTTGTGCCAGAACAGCACCATGCGCTCGGTGAGCGGCTGGTCGGTCGCCAGCATCTCGTCGACCCACCAGTTGCGCAGCTCGCGTCCCTCTTCCTGGACCGGGCGCGCGGCCTGCAGCTTCTTGCCGTCGACGCCGGGCTTGCTCTCGGCCTGCGCCGCCTGCTGCTGGCGGCGCAGCTCGGCCGGCCCCTGGTTGATCCAGGCCGGCGCCGGCGTCACCGCTTCGCGCCGCACGCTGGCCAGCAGGCGGTCGACCACGCCGGCGTAGTCCTGAGTCTCCAGCGCGCGAATCTCGGCCGGGGTCGCGCCGAAGGACGTGCGCGACAGGAGATGCCGGGCCTCGTCGAAATCCATCGTCGAGGACGCGCGTCCCGGCAGCGCCCACAGGCCGGCGGAAAGCGCCGCCGCGCCACCCACGAACCCACGCCGACCGATCCTTGGCGTCATGACGATTGCCCCTATTGCGGAGGACGTGCCGGACCCGGCCCGCCGCCGCCAGCACCACCACCCTGCGGACGCGGCACGAACGGCATGGCCAGGCGTTCGGCCAGAATCTGGTTCATGCGGTCGCGCTGCTCCGGCTTGAGCTGTGCCCCGAGCTGGTTGAGCGAGCCCAGATATTCCTTCTGCTGCTCGGCGCGCAGCTTGGTGAGCTGGTCGATCAGCGTGTCGACGCGCGCCATGTCGACGGTCGGATGCTTGTATTCGGCGGCGATCTGCTCGCGCACCTTCTGGATCTCGCGCAAACGCTCGCGACGCGTCGTCGAATACTGCTCGAACACGGAGCGCAGCGCCTGGCGCTGCCCGTCATCGAGGTTGAGATCGTGCGCCATCGTCTCCAGCGGACTGGGACGCTGCCCCGGCGGCGGCGGCGGCAGGCGACGCTCGAAGGCAGGCGGCTCGATCCAGCTGCGATAGACGAAACCCGCGAGAACGAAGGTGTTCAGCAGCAGCGACAGGGCCAGCAGCACCTGCATCAGGCGGGAAGACATGTCAGATCCCGTCTGAAACCAGGAACTCGGTCAATTCGTTGGATGAGTCGGTCGAGGTCGTCTGCGGCATGTTCAGGGCATAGCGCTCCTCGGCCACCGATGCACCCAGGCCGCCGCCCAGCATGAAGCCCGAGACGGCGATCACGACCGCGGCCGTGAGCGCCACCGCACGTTGCATGGTGAAGCGCCGGTCGCTGGCGAACAGCCAATCGAACAGGCCGACGCGGCGCGTGCGCTGCTCGACCTCGAAACCGACCAGCGCCTTGGCGCGCACTTCCAGGCGCGACGGCGCCGCCGGCAGGGGCTTGCCCAGGATGTCGGCCAGTTCGAGCGCGGCGCGGCGCATCTCGGGATCGGCCGCCACGGCTGCCTCGACGTGGGCCGCCGCCGTCTCCGGCAACCGGCCCTCCAACCATGCAGCGAAATCGAGGTCCGACACGGCCTGAGGCGCGTCATCGGGTGTCGCGGCGAGGCTGCGCCACAACTCCTTATCATTCAGCGGGGTACGCTCCGTGTTCATCGCGCTCTCCTGCTGCAGAATACGTCAGAAAGCATTCAGATATCCCCGGATCACGAGGTTTCTTCGTTAAAATGCGCACGCAGCCTCAATAAAGCCTTATGATGCGTACTGCGAACGGTTTGGGCGTCGATCTTGAGAAGTTGGGCGACTTCCGCCACGTCGCGCTCCTCATCATATAGGCATTTCAGGATCAGGACCTGACGCTCGGTCAGAAGCCCTTGAGGAATCTTGAGCTTTTCGACATGCCGGTCCTCGACCCCCAAATTGGCCTCGGGCACGTCGTCGATCGGCGTCGTGGCCTGGCGGCGGCGCCTGGCGTGATCCACCGCCGACGATCGCGCGACCACCGCCAGCCAGGTCGAAAGGCCGGCCCGGGCGGGATCGTAGGTCTTGAGCAGGCGAAAGTCGTTGGCGCACAGCCGCACGAACACGTCCTGGGCCGCGTCCATGACGTCTTCTTCGCTCAGTCGGTATGAAGCGAGCGTGCGGCGCGCGACGGCATTGATCAGGGGTGCGGCCGCCGCTAACGAAGGCATCCCAGGCGCGCTTGTTGCCCTTCGCCAACGCCTGCAGGTCGATCTGGTTGAGCTCCGTCACGCCCGCATTCTTTCTTGGCTGTCCGCCCTGCAGTTTAACAGGGTTTGTGGCGAAATCAGGTCCCGCTACAGTCCCCGCCAACAAGTGGGAGAGTTGATGAGCGAGTCCCTGACACGTCAATGGAGAGTCACCAAACAACCAATACGTGGCAAAGGCGTGGTGGTTGCGCAGAACTGCAGAGCAGCTGAGGTAGGCGCCGAGATCCTGCGCAAAGGCGGCAACGCGATCGACGCCGCCGTCGCCACCGGCATGGCCATCGGCACGATCGAGCCCTGGATGAGCGGCATCGGCGGGGTCGGTTTCATGACGATCTGGAGCGCCAAGGAGCGTCGCGCCTGGACGATCGACTACGGTCCGCTCTCGGCCAGGAAGCTCGACCCCAAGAATTACGCCATCACCGGCCCCGGGCCGGCCAATCCTTTCGCCTGGCCCGACATCCTCGAGCAGAGGAACGAGGTCGGCTATCACTCGATCGCCGTGCCCGGCCAGGTCGCCGGCATGGCCAAGGCGCTGGAGCGCTTCGGCACGCTCAAGTGGCAGGACGTGATGGCGCCCGCCATTGCTCTGGCCAAGCGCGGCATGGAACTCGACTGGTACATGCAGGTGATGATCGCCAACGGCGCGGAGCACCTCTCGAAGTTCCCGGCCTCCAAGGCCAACTACCTGCCCGACGGCGGCCGCGTTCCCACCAACGACTGGCAGGGCACGACGCGCTACCTGAAGCTCGGCAATCTCGGCGAGACCTATCAGCGGCTGAGCGACGGCGGCCCGCGCGAATACTATGAAGGCGCGCTGGCGCGCGACATCGCCGCCGACCTGCAGGCCGGCGGCTCGGCGATCGACTATGACGATCTCAGATCCTACGAGGCCCGCATCGTCGAGCCGCTGTCGTTCGAGCATGGCGGCGCCACGATCAATGTCGCGGGCGGCCTCACCGCGGGCCCGACGCTGCGACGGACCGTCGAGCTGGCCGGCGCCGGCACCAAGGGCAAGGGCGCGCCCGACGCCGATTTCTTCGTCGCCATCGCCCAGGGCATGCACCAGGCCTACGAGGAGCGGCTCAAGACCATGGGCGACAAGCCCACCAACACCTGCACCACGCATTTCTGCGCCGCCGATTCCGAAGGCAACATGGTGGCGCTCACGCAGACACTGATGTCGCTGTTCGGCTCGTGCGTGATGCTGCCCAAGACCGGCATCACCATGAACAACGGCATGCTGTGGTTCGACCCCGAGCCCAACCGGCCCAACTCGATCGCGCCGGGCAAGCGGCCGCTCTGCAACATCTGCCCGGTGGTCGTGGCCAAGGACGGCAAGCCGTGGTTCTGCATCGGCGCCTCGGGCGGCCGGCGCATCGTGCCGGCGGTGACGCAGCTCTCGCTGATGCTGATCGACCGCGGCCTCGACGTCGAGACGGCGTTCCATCAGCCGCGCATCGACGTCTCGGGCGTGGGCCCGATCCGCGTCAACCGCGAGCTGCCCGAAGCGGTGAAGAAGGCGATTGCCGGCCGGCTGCCGATCGTCGAAGTCGGCAACCAGGTGTCGCCTCTCGGCTTTGCCAATCCGAGCTGCATCGTGCGCGATCCCGCGACCGGCGAGCTCACCGGCATGAACGAGGTGATGTCGCCGTGGGCGGGCGGCGCGGCGCAATAGCAAAGAGTTCTTGAAGCCAAAGGCCGGAGTCCTCACCCGGCACTTTCAGCACTTCGCCTTCGGTTCAGCCGCCTGCCTCCTCGGGTCGAATGGATTTCTGCAGTGGCGGTGGAATGAACACGGCTCCGTTTCGAGCTTGTCTTCTCCCATTGCCGTAGTATCGCCATCGGATGGCGGTACTTTTTCTGCGATCGCGCAGCTGTGCCGGCGCTCGCGCCACCCGAGGTGGAAACATAAAATCCGTCGTGTTCAGGACAACCGATTACGCTGTCGAGCTAGGATACCGGAATGGGGGCTGATACCAAATCGGACTCCGGGCAACACGAACTCCACGGCGCCCTGGCGCCGGGAACCCGGCTGCGAAACTACGAGCTGATTTCCGTCCTCGGCCAGGGCGCTTTCGGCATCACCTATCTCGCGCGCGACACGCTGCTGGGCCGCGAACTCGCGATAAAGGAATATCTGCCGACGTCGCTCGCGCTGCGCGAAGGCGGCACGACGGTCGTCCCGCGCTCGACGCAGCTTGCCGAAGATTTCGTCTGGGGCCGCCAGCGTTTCCTCGACGAAGCCCGCACACTGGTGACGCTGGAGAGCGTCCCGGCGGTCGTTCGCGTCTACGACTATCTCGAGGCGAACGGCACGGCGTACATGGTGATGGCGCTGGCCCGCGGCGAAACGCTCGAGCAGCGCCTGAAGCGCGACGGCTCCCTGCCGGCGCCGATCGTCGAACGGCTGATCGAACGGCTGCTCGACGGCCTCGAGCAGGTTCACACCACGGGGTTCCTGCACCGCGATATCAAGCCGGCCAACATCATTCTCGATTCCACGAACAACCCGACCTTGATCGATTTCGGCGCCTCGCGGGCGTCGATGGCCGGTCGCACCGCGGCAATGACGGCCGTCTTCACGCCACGCTACGCCGCCGCCGAGCAGCATACGTCGGACGAACAGGGGCCGTGGACCGACATCTATGGCCTGTCGGTGACGCTTTACTGCGCCGTGGCGGGACGAACGCCGCCCTCCGCCGTGGAGCGCATTCTCAACGATCGCCATGAGCCCCTGGCCAAAATTCGACCGGAAGGCTTCTCGCCGGAGATATTGAGAGGAATCGATGCGGGCCTGGCGGTGCGGGCAGCGGACCGCCCGCAATCGATCGCCGACTGGCGCGCCGTCTTTGCGTCGACGGAGTGGCCCGACGACGCGACGGTATTCGATCGCCGACCGCAGCGAGCGCCCGAGCCGGCAGTTCCCGCGATCCCGGAGCCCGTCATCCCGCCGGCCGGCGATCGCGCGCTCCGCGTCCGCGCCTTCATCTGCAGCTTCGTCCGCCGCCGGAGGACGCAAGCGCGTCGCGCTCTACGGCGGCGGCGCCGCGGCCGCCCTTGTCGTGGCGGCGGGATATTTGATGTTTGTGTCGCGAACTGGACAGCCGGAGCCCCCCCGCACGGTGGACACGGAAATGGCGGCGCGGCAACAGTCGCAGGACGCTGCAAACGCCGAGATCAAACGACAGGCCGAAGCGGCACTGGCCAAGGCGCAGGCCGAGCGACAACAGGCAGAAGCAGAAGCCCGGCAGAAGGCGGAGGCTGAGGCAAAACGGAAGGCAGACGCCGAAGCAAAAGCGAAGGCAGACGCCGAGGCGAAACAGAAAGCGGAGGCTGAGGCCAGGCAGAAGGCCGCTGCCGAAGCGAAACAGAAGGCGGACGCCGAAGCGAAAGCGAAGGCAGACGCCGAGGCGAAACAGAAGGCGGAAGCTGAGGCCAGGCAGAAAGCCGCTGCCGAAGCGAAACAGAAGGCCGACGCCGAAGCAAAAGCGAAGGCAGACGCCGAGGCGAAACAGAAGGCGGAAGCTGAGGCCAGGCAGAAGGCCGCTGCCGAAGCGAAACAGAAGGCCGACGCCGAAGCGAAAGCGAAGGCAGACGCCGAGGCGAAACAGAAGGCGGAGGCTGAGGCCAGGCAGAAGGCCGATGCCGAAGCGAAACAGAAGGCGGACGCCGAAGCGAAAGCGAAGGCCGACGCCGAGGCGAAACAAAGGCGGACGCCGACGCAAAAGCGAAGGCAGACGCCGAGGCAAAACTGAAGGCGGACGCCGAAGCCAGGCAGAAGGCGGATGCCCAAGCCGCGGCAGACGCCGCAGCCCGAAAGAGCGCAGCAGAGACAGCCGAGAATGCACTTCAGCTCACTTCAGTCGACCGTCAACGCCTTCAGGTGGCCCTGACCGTGCTGGGCTTCGACACCCACGGCAGCGACGGCGTGTTCGGGCCGCGCTCGCGGGAGATGATCGCCTCCTGGCAGCGTGCGCGCGGCCAGCCCGACACGGGTTTTCTGTCCGCGCCGCAACAAGCGACCTTGTTGCGCGAGGCATCGGTCGAAGCCGCGCGCAAACCGGCCGATCAACAGCCTGTGACCAAAAAAGGGCCGAAGGTCGAGGATACAAGGCCAGCGTTGTCGGCCAACGACCCGCGTTGTAAAAATATACTTCAATACACGCAACTGACAGGGGCTCTCACCGATGAAGACCGAGCATACCTCCGAGATCACTGCCGCTAGCCCGATCGGGGACCGCATGGCCGCCCGCCGGATCCTGCGCCGCGCCAGTTGCGTCGGCGGCGTCTCGCTGCTCTGCGCCGGCCTGGTGGCCTGCGTGGAATCGGCGTCGGCGCCCTCCACCACGGCGCCGCAGACCGCGGCGGCTCCGGCGCCGCTGCCGCCCATCCTGCCCTTCGACCAGGCGGTCGCCAACGCGGCGAACACGGTGTTCACCGCGGCGCCGGCCGGCTCCTATCGCGTGGTCATCGATCCGCTGGTCGACGGCGTCACCGGCTACAGTTCGCGGGCAACCGAGGGCATCCAGGCCCAGGTCACGGACCTCGTGCAGAAGCAGTATCCGCGCTTCTCGATCGAAAAGTTCTCGCCGGACGCGCTGAAGGACTCGCCCCTGGTCCTCGTCGGGACCTTCACGCCGGTGACCGCCCAGAACCAGACCGTCGGTCCCCGCGAAGCCTATCGCTTCTGCCTCGTGCTCGCCGATCTCAAGAGCGGCAAGGTCGTCGCCAAAGGCGTCGCCCGTTCGCAGCTCACCGGCGTCGACGGCACGCCGAGCACGGTCTTCCGCGAGAGTCCGGTGTGGACGACCGACCCGGCCACGCAGGCCTATATCAGCACCTGCCAGGCCACCAAGGTCGGCGATCCCATCAACAAGGAATTCCTCGATGGCCTCAGGACGGCATCGCTGATCAGCCAGGGCGACCAGGCCTACAATGCCGGGCAGTACCAGTCGGCGCTGAGCCTCTATGCAGCGGCGAAGACGTCGCCGGCCGGCGACCAGCTCAAGGCCTACAACGGTCTCTATCTCACGCACTGGAAACTCAACCAGGTGCCGGAGGCGTCGACGGCGTTCGGTGACGCCATCGCCTATGGCCTGCGCCGCAACCGCCTGGCGGTGAAATTCCTGTTCCAGCCGGGCACGACGCAGTTCTATCAGGATCAGCAGGTGAGCGGCCAATATCCCATCTGGCTGGAGCAGATCGCGCAACAGACGGCGCAGCAGACGACCAAGGCCAATGGTTGCATCGAAGTGACGGGCCATACCAGCCGCACCGGCTCGCAGCAGATCAACGAGCAACTGTCGCTCCAGCGCGCAAACTATGTGAAGGGCCAGCTCGAGCGCGACGCTCCGCAGTTGGCCGGGCATTTGATGGCCAAGGGCGCTGCGTCGAGCCAGATGATGGTCGGCACCGGCAAGGACGATCTCAGCGACGCGCTCGACCGTCGCGTCGAGTTCAAGCCGCTCCCGACCTGCGGCTGATCACGGACTGCTCGTGCGCGCGCCATCGCGCCCCACCGTTTCCCTCCCCCGCACGGCGGGGGAGGACCTGAGTCAACGGCCGCAAGTACCGGCATAGTAGGCATCGGCGGCGCACGACTTGCCGCCGGGCAATGAGCAGGCGCCCTGCTCGTCGGCAGCACCACTTTTCGCGACCACCGTGTAGCGACCGCCGGTGATGGCGCAGTAGCGCGCGGCCGGCGTTATGTACCCGGTCACGCGCAAGCCCCCGGCCGGGCACTCGCCGCGAAACATCGCCCACTCCTCGCACTGGTAGTTGTCGGTGAAGACGCAGACGCCGTACTGCCCGCCGTCAGGACGCCGCTCCATTCGCAACGTCCCGCCTTTCCCGACGCAATGCACCGAGGCCGGATTGGCAAGCTGCGGTGCAGGCGGGGATTGAGCCGGCGCCTCGTTGACGGCCATGACCAGAGACATCATCGCCAGGCCGATGGCCAGTCGCTGCATTTTAATCTCCTCGACCTCGACGGAAAGACGCTGGCTGCTCCTCGATCAGTTTGTTCAGGCCGCCGCGAATCCGATCGAGGTCCAACCCGTCCTTCAGCCTCTTAATTCTCCTCCGCGCCGACCCTAACATGAAAAACCGACAGGCAACTTCATTTGCACTTGCATCGATGCATGTTCAGACTGGCAGCGACCGACCATGGCCGCGACAACCGCCGATCCGTCGAACGATGCCGTCAAGCGGCTGTTGCCGTGGCTGGTCGCCGTCGCCTTCTTCATGCAGGCGCTCGACACGACGATCCTCAACACCGCGGTGCCGGCCATCGCGCGGGCGATGGACGGTGGCGCCGCTCAGCGTGAAGTCGGTGCTGGCGAGCTATACGCTGAGCCTCGCGGTGTTCATCCCGGTGAGCGGCTGGATGGCCGACCGCTTCGGCACGCGGCGCGTCTTCGCCGCCGCGATCGGCCTCTTCACCCTGGGCTCGGTGCTGTGCGGCCTGTCGACCAGCCTCGAGATGCTGGTGGCCTGCCGCGTCCTGCAGGGCGCGGGCGGCGCCATGATGATGCCGGTCGGCCGCATGACCTTGGCGCGCACCTACGACAAGAGCGACCTCGTCCGCGTCACGGCCTTTGTCGCCATCCCCAGCCTGGTCGGCCCGATGGTCGGGCCGGTCGCCGGCGGCCTGATCGTCTCCTATCTCGACTGGCGCGGCGTGTTCTACGTCAACGTTCCGGTCGGCCTGATCGGCATCTACTTCGTGTATCGCCACCTGCCCGACTACCGCGAGCCGCAGACCCATCGGCTCGACGTCGTCGGCCTGGTGCTGTTCGGCGGCGGCATCGCGCTGCTGTCCTACGTGCTGGAGGTGTTCGGCGACCACGAATTGAGCGGGGTCGAAATGCTGGGCCTGCTGGCGCTCGCCGCCGTGCTGCTCGCCGGCTACGGCATCCACACCATGCGGTCGGCGTTTCCGCTGCTCAATCTCGGGCTGTTCAGGATCCGCACCTTCCGCGCGGCCGTGAATGGCGGCTTCTTCACGCGCCTCGGGCTGGGCGGCATCCCGTTCCTCTTCCCGCTGCTCTATCAGATCGGCCTCGGCTTCTCGCCCGTCCAGTCGGGCCTGCTGGTGCTGCCGCAGGCCGTCGCCTCGATCGGGCTGAAGACCTTCATGCCGGGGATCCTGGCGCGGCTGGGCTACCGCAACGTGCTGGTCGGCAACACCATCGCCGTCGGCGTGATGATGCTGTCGTTCTCGACCGTGGGCGCCCACACGCCGATCTGGCAGATCGTCGTTCAGGCCTTCATCCTGGGCTTCTTCACCTCCATGCAATACACCAGCATGAACACGCTGGTGTACGCCGACGTCTCGGGCCCGCAGACCGGCGGCGCCAGCACGATCGCCGCCACCGGCCAGCAGCTCGCGATCAGCTTCGGCGTGGCGGGCGCCGCCTTGATCGCCGCCATCTTCGTGCCGCCGCAGCTGCATTCGCATCCCGACGCGATCATCCATGGCGCGCAGCAGGCCTTCCTGGTGCTCGGCATCCTGACCATCCTGTCATCGGTCGCCTTCATGGAGCTCAAGGCGAACGACGGCGAGGACATGAGCCGTCACGATGCAGCCCGCCACCACCACGGCAGCGATCACCAGTAAGCCGCCGTCTCCCGGCGAGCCGTTCAGACCGCCGGATTGAGGCGCCAGATCGCCACGTTGAGCACGGTCGCGAACGCCACCCACGCCACATACGGAAGCATCAGGAGGGCGGCGAGGCGGTCGACGGCGCGGAAGGCCAGCATCGTCACCAGGACGGCGACATCCAGCACGACGATGGTGGCGACCGCCGAGGCGATCTTCTGCAGGCCGAAGAAAACCATCGTCCAGCCGAGATTGATCGCCAGTTGAAGCGCGAACAGCGTGAGCGGCCCGCGCGTGGTGTCCCAGTCCGCACTGCGCCACACGCGCCAGGCCGCGATGCCCATCAGGATATAGAGCACGGTCCAGACCGGCCCGAACACCTCGTTGGGCGGATTGAAGGAGGGCTTGACCAGCCCGTCGTACCAGCTGTCGACGCTGGTTGCGGCGACCCAGGCGCCGAGCGCGCCGACGCCGAGGCACAGCGCCACCAACAGGGCGAGGACGGCGAGGTCGGCAAACTGGCTGCGAATGGGCATGGCCGGCCTCAGTGGAGCAGGCTGGCGCCGACATTGATCGTGAGCGCGAGGATGGCGGTATTGAAGGTGAAGGCAACGATGCCGTGTATCAGCGTCAGACGACGCATGGCCGGCGAAATGGTCGAGACGTCGCCGGTCTGGGCGGCGCAGCCGATGACGAAGGAGTAGTAGAGAAAGTCCTTGTAGTCGGGCGCACGGTCGCCGGGAAACTTCAGGCCGCCCGGGCCGTCGTCGTCGGGCTTGTAGTAGACGTTGGCGTAATGGAGCGTGAAAACCACGTGCGTGAACGTCCAGGACAGCGCCACGGTCAGCGCCGTGATGACCAGCCCGAGCGCCAGCGGTTCGCGATTGGCGGCGATCGACGCCAGCTCGGCGTAGATGGCGACGAAGCTCGCCGCGGCGCTGGCAACCACCAGGACGAGGATGACCCAGTCGCCTTCGTCGTAGAGCGCGGCACGGCTGTGGCAGGTCTCGACCGTCGACTGCGCCATCATCGTGAGGGTCGCGGCGACATAAAGCGCCGTCATGACATCCCAGGCGAAGATGAACCGCGTCCCCGGGTGGAGCCGGTCCGGCAGCACCGCGAACAGCAGCAGGCCGGCCACGACCGACAGCAGCAGGCGGCGGCGGCCGACGACGAAACGGACCATGCGCGAGCGTCGGGCGGGTCTCTTGGCCATGCGTTCTCCCTTTGCCGCACTCTGCCATTTCGGCGGGTCGCTGCAATCGGTGTAATGTCGAAACGATGCTGTTCGATGTCATGGATCTCGGCGCCACCTTCGTATTCGCCATCAGCGGCGCGACACGCGGTGTGCGACGGCGCCTCGACCTGTTCGGCGTGCTGGTGGTGGCGTGGGCCGCCGCCGTCGCGGGCGGCATTGCCCGCGACCTGCTGATCGGCGCCGTGCCGCCGGCGGCCATCGCCGACCGGCGCTACCTCGCCGCCGCCGTCGCCGCCGGCCTGCTGGGCTTCTTCGCCTCCGAGTTGATCGGCCGGCTGAAGACACCGGTGCTGCTGTTCGATGCCGCCGGCCTCTGCCTGTTTGCCGTGACCGGCACCCAGAAAGCGCTGGCCTACGGCCTCGACCCGGTCATGGCGGCCGTCATGGGCATGATCACCTGCATCGGCGGCGGCGTGGCGCGCGACCTCCTCACCCTGCAGGTCCCCACGGTGCTGCGCGCCGAGCTCTATGCCGTGGCCGCCCTGGCCGGCGCCGGCTCGATCTCGCTGGGTTTCATGATGGGGCTGCCCGACCTGCCGGTGGCCCTGTTCGGGGCCGGGCTGTGCCTTTTCCTGCGCCTGATGTCGATCTATCGCGGGTGGCGCCTGCCCGTCGCCCGCCAGCCTAGTCAGTCCTCCAAAGAAACTGACTAGTTTTGGAGCGACGATCACGCTGAACTGCCGCCGCCGCCCTTGCCGCTCCTGTGGATGAACGCTAAACACTGCCGTCATTTTGTCGCAAGCGGCGCGGGGGAAAAGCAGCATGGCGACGACGAAGAAGGGTAAATCGCCGGCCGTTGCCAACGGGCACGCACCGGCCAACAAGTTGAATGGAAAGGCTATTTCGGCCCGAGCCAGCGGCACGCCGGAAGCCCGGGACACCGCACGTCTGCTGCTCGACATCGAAGCCATCCATTGCCGGCCCGACAATCCGTACATTTTCACCTCGGGCCGGGCGAGCCCGGTCTACATCGACTGCCGCAAGCTGATCTCCTATCCCGAAGCACGCGCCAAGATCATGAGCCATGCGCTCCGGTCGATCGACAAGGCGATCGGCTGGAACAAGATCGACGTGGTGGCGGGCGGCGAGACCGCCGGCATCCCGTTCGCGGCGTTCCTGGCGGCGCTGGCCAAGAAGCCGATGATCTACGTGCGCAAGCAGCCCAAGGGCTTCGGCCGCATGGCCCAGATCGAGGGCGACCTCAAGCCGGGCAAGCGTGTGCTGCTGGTCGAGGATCTCGCGACCGACGGCGGCAGCAAGCTGGTCTTCATCGAGGCGCTGAAGAAGGCCGAAGCCAAGGTCACCGACTGCTTCGTGATCTTCCACTACGGCATCTTCCCGCAAAGCATCGAGATGCTGGCGGCGGCCGGCGTCAAGCTGCACGCGCTCGCCACCTGGTGGGACGCGCTGGAAGCGGCGCAGAAGCACAAGTACTTCGACGAGCGCGGCCTCACCGAGACCAAGGCCTTCCTCGAGGCGCCCGAGCAATGGTCGGCCAACCACGGCGGCCGCCCGCCCGCGCCCCGCTCGATGATGGGGCGGTAGACTCATTGGACCGCGGGCCTCCAGGCCCGCTCAAGACTTCTGATGCGGGCCTGGAGGCCCGCGGTCCCCTTGAGGTTGCCTCCTTCATCGACGGATGCGACGGTGCGATGGACATGATCCGTCGCCTGTTTTTCCTCCTTCTCGCACTCTGCACGTTCGCCGCTCCCGCCGTCGCCAAGGACGAGCTGGTGCTTGGCATGACGCAGACGCCGGGCACCTGGAATCCGCTCATAAGCTCGATGCTGGCCAAGTCGCTGATCAGCAACATGACGGCCCGGCCGCTCACCGCCTACGACGCCAACTCGAAGCTGATCTGCCTGGTCTGCACCGACCTGCCGACCATCGAGAACGGCAAGGCGCGCGTGATCGACTTGCCAGATGGCAAGAAGGGCATGGAGGTCGATGTCGAGATGCGCGACATGAAGTGGGGCGACGGCGTGCCCGTCACCGCCAAGGATGTCGCCTTCACCCTCGAGGTCGGCAAGCATCCGCTGTCGGGCGTCGCCTCGTCGGAAGGCTACAAGCGCATCCTCAAGCTCGACGTCAAGGACGACCGCCACTTCACCATGACGATCGACCGCGTGACGTTCGACTACAACAGCCTCGGCCTCAACCTGGTGCCGGCGCATATCGAGAAGCCGATCTTCGATGCCAATCCGGCGGAGTACCGCAACAAGACGGCCTACGACACCGATTCGACCAATCCGGGCCTCGCCTTCGGCCCCTACCGCATCGTCGAGGTCGTGCCGGGCAGCCGCATCGTGCTCGAGCAGAACCCGAGCTGGACGGGCGAGAAGCCGCACTTCAAGCGCATCGTCGTCAAGATCATCGAGAATACCGCCGCGCTGGAAGCCAACCTGCTGTCGGGCAACGTCGACTACGTGCTGGGCGAGCTCGGGCTGTCGCTCGACCAGGCGCTGGCGTTCGAGAAGCGCCACAAGGACAAGTACGACTTCATCTACAAGCCGGCGCTGATCTACGAGCATATCGACGTCATGCTCGACAACAAACTGCTGGCCGACCGCAAGGTGCGCCAGGCCATCCTGATGGCGATCGACCGCAAGGCGATCTCCGACAAGCTGTTCGAGGGCAAGCAGCCGGTCGCCAACGGCCCGATAAGCCCGCTCGATCCGATGTACAGTCCGGTGGCCCGCGACTACCCCTACGATGCCGCGGCGGCGCGCAAGCTCCTGGACGAGGCGGGCTTTGCCGAGATCAGGAACGGCGTCCGCCAGAATGCCAAGGGCGAGCGCTTTTCCATCGAGATCACGACCACCGCCGGCAATCGCGTGCGCGAGCTGGTGGCGCAGGTGATCCAGAGCCAGCTCAAGCAGGTCGGCATCGAGGTCCGCATCAAGGCCGAGCCGCCGCGCATCTTCTCGGAGTCCCTGAACCGGCGGCAGTTCAACGGCCTCGCCATGTATGCCTGGGTGCAGCAGCCCGAGGGCGTGCCGCGCTCGACCCTGCATTCCGACGAGATCCCCTCGGCGGCGAACGGCTGGAGCGGCCAGAACTATCCGGGCTACCGGAGCGCCGACATGGACAAGGCGCTCGACGCCGCCGAGCGCGAGCTCGATCAGGCCAAGCGCCGCGCCCTGTTCGCCGACATCCAGCGCATCCATGCCGACGACCTGCCCGTCCTGCCGCTGTTCTTTCGCGTCGATCCCTTCGTGATCCCCAAGGCGCTCAAGGGCGTGGTGCCGACCGGCCATCTCAACAGCTCGACCCTGTGGATCGAGCAATGGCGCTGGGAGGACTAGAGGGTGCTGGCCAAGGTGCCCCTCGACGGAAAATTCGCGCGCCTCGAGCCGCTGGAGGAGCGCCACCGCGAGCTCGTGCGGCCGGCGGCGCAGCATCCCGAGATCTTCGCCGTCACCACCTCGGCGCTCGGCCCGCTCTACGATCCCTATATCGACAATGCGCTGCGGCGCAGCGACGGCCAGCACGACATCGCCTTCGTCGTGCTGCTGAAAGCCGAGAACCGCCCTGTCGGCATGACGCGCTATCTCAACATCGAGGAGGCGCACAAGAAGCTCGAGATCGGCTCGACCTGGTACGAACCCTCGACCTGGGGCGGCCCGGTCAATCCGGAATGCAAGCTGCTGCTGATGCGGCACGCCTTCGAGACGCTGAAATTCAACAGGGTCGAATACAAGACCGACGTGCGCAACGCCCGCAGCCGCGCCGCCATCCTGAAGCTCGGCGCCACCCAGGAAGGCATCTTCCGCAAGCACATGATCATGGCCGACGGCCATGTCCGCGATTCGGTCTACTTCTCGATCGTCGACACCGACTGGCCGTCGGTGAAGGCGGGACTCGAAAAGCGCCTCAACGGATGATCATGGTCTTCCGGACCGCGGGCGTCCCGCCCGCGCTCATGATCATGATGCGGGCCGGAGGCCCGCGGTCCCCATGACATGAGCCGCTATCTCGCCAGCCGCGCGGTCCAGACCGTCGTCACGCTCGCGCTGATGAGCTTCGTGGTCTACCTGCTGATCGGGCTGATGCCGGGCGATCCGATCGACATGATGATCGCGGGCGATCCCAGGATGACCAGCGCCGACGCCGCCCGGCTGCGCGCCGTCTACGGCATCGACAAGCCGCTGCTCGAGCGCTACCTCGCCTGGGCCGGCCAGGCGCTGCAGGGCAATTTCGGCTACTCGCGCTCGTTCAACCAGCCGGTGCTGGCGGTGCTGTGGCCGCGCCTGCTCAACACGCTGGTGCTGGCGGGAACGGCCTTCGTGCTGTCGACCGCCATCGCCCTGCCGCTCGGCATCTGGGCGGCCAACCGCCCGCGCAGCCGCGCCGACTACCTGATCAACCTGCTCTGCTTCGCCGGCATCTCGGTTCCCGCCTTCTGGCTCGCCTTGCTGCTGATCACCCTGTTCGCGGTCACCCTGGCCTGGCTGCCGGCCGGCGGCATGGCCGACATCCGGCCGGGCGCGTCGTCGATCGCGGCATTCGGCCGATCGATTGCGCTATCTCGCGCTTGCCGGTGGCCACGCTCACCCTGGTCCAGCTCGGCGCCTACACGCGCTTCATGCGCGGCGCGATGATCGAGACGCTGCGCCAGGACTATGTGCGCACCGCCCGCGCCAAGGGCGTGCCGGAGAGCCGCGTGCTGTGGGGCCACGCCTTCCGCCAACGCGCTGGCGCCGGTGCTCACCATCCTGGCCCTCTCCTTCGGCGCGCTGTTCTCCGGGCGCGCTGATCACCGAGACCATGTTCGCCTGGCCGGGCATGGGCAAGGCGATCTACCAGGCCATCCTCGACAACGACTACAATCTCGCCCTGGTCGGCCTGCTGATCGCCACCCTGGCCACCATCGTCGGCAATCTTCTGGCCGACCTCGCCTATGCGTGGGTCGATCCGCGCGTGTCGATCGCCGGCAGAGCATGACGACGGTCGCGCAGTCCGCGCCGCTTGCTCTGGATGCGCTGCCTGCGCCATCGGCTGGCGCAGGTGTCGCTCGTCTTCCTGCTCGTCCTGCTCGTGCTGTCGCTGGCCGCGCCGCTGATCGCCGATCTGCGCGGCGTCGATCCGTCGCGCGACCGACCTGTTCCGCCGCTTCGAATCGCCGTCGGCCGAGCATTGGCTGGGCACCGACGATCTCGGCCGCGATCTCCTCCAGCGCCTGCTCGACGGCGGACGGGTGTCGCTGCTGGTCGGCATCTCCGGCGCGCTGCTGTCGGCAATCATCGGCGCGGTGATCGGCGTGCTGGCGGGCTATCTCGGCGGCCGGCTCGACAGCGTGCTGATGCGCGTCACCGACGGCGTGATCGCCCTGCCGCTGCTGCCGCTGCTGATCGTGCTGGCCGCCATCGATCCGCGAAAGATCGGCATTCCCGGCCGAGATCGCCCAGTCGGAGACCTTCTCGCTCTATCGCATCGTCGTCATCGTGGCGCTGACCGGCTGGACGACGGTGGCGCGGCTGGTGCGGGCCGAGACGCTGTCGCTCAAGGCGCGCGACTTCACCCGCGCGGCCCAGGCGCTGGGCGCCGCGCCCACGGCGCATCATGTTCCGCCACATCCTGCCCAATGCCGCGGGCTCGCTGGTGGTCGCCACCACCATGTCGATCGGCACGCTGATCCTGCTCGAATCGACGCTGTCCTTCCTCGGCCTCGGCACGCAGCCGCCGGCCGCGAGCTGGGGCAACATGCTGACCGGCGCACAGGAGCTGCTGCAACAGGCGCCGATGCTGGCGCTGTGGCCCGGCCTGCTGATCTTCCTCACCGTGATCGCCTTCAATTTCGTCGGCGACGGCCTGCAGGACGCCCTCGATCCGCGCAGCGAGAGACGATAATTCCTCCCTACGCGCGAGCGTGGGGAGGTGGCCGCGAAGCGGCCGGAGGGGTCATGAGCGTCCGGTCGGGCGTCGATCCCCTACACGGCTCTTGACCCCTCCGCCCGCTTCGCGGGCACCTCCCCAACTTCGTTGGGGAGGAAACTCCATGCTACGGTGCAGCCAGGGGAGAAGAATCGCCGGCGTATGACGTACAGTTTCCAGTTCCGCGACGTCTTCGCCGCGTGGGAGTTCCTGCTCGACGGCCTGGTCCTGACCCTCGAGCTCTCGCTGGTCACCATGGTGGTCGGCCTGGTGATCGGCGTGGTCGGCGCGGCGGGCAGGGTCTACGGCCCGGCCTGGATCCGCCGGCCCATCGCGGTCTATGTCGAGACCATCCGCAACACGCCGCTGATCGTCCAGCTCTTCCTGATCTTCTTCGGCCTGCCCAGCGCCGGCCTGAAATTCGACGCCGACACCGCGGCCTATATCGCGCTGTCGATCAACCTCGGCGCCTATTCGATCGAGATCATCCGCGCCGGGCTGGAGGCCATCCCGCGCTCGCAGATCGAGGCCGGCCAGTCGCTCGGCCTCTCGGGGCTGCAGGTCTTCCGCCATGTCATCATCTTTCCCGCGCTCAAGCTGATGTACCCGGCGCTCGCCAGCCAGTTCGTGCTGCTGATGCTGGCGACCAGCGTGGTGTCGCAGATCTCGGCGCAGGACCTGTTCCACATGGCCTCGATCATCCAGTCGCGCACCTTCCGCGACTTCGAGGTCTATATCCTGGTCGCCGCCGCCTATCTCGCGCTGGCGATGATCTTCCGCCTGCTGTTCGCCGGCCTCTACCAGCTCGTGTTCGCCCGCCGATGATACGCCGATGATCCGCGAGCTTTCCTACATCGACGTGCTCTACCTGATCGCGGCCACGCGCTGGACCCTGGCGCTGACCGCCATCGCCTTCCTGGGCGGCGGCCTGGTCGGCCTCGCGGTCGCCCTGCTGCGCGTCTCCCAGCCTGGCGCCGCTGCGCTGGCTGGGCACGGTCTACGTGCTGGTCGTGCAGGGCACGCCGCTGCTCGCCTGGCTGTTCGTGTTCTTCTTCGGCCTGTCGATCTTCGGCTTCACCGTGTCGCCGTGGATCGCCGCCGCCGCCTCCTACTCGATCTATGCCGGCGCCTTCCTGGGCGAGATCTGGCGCGGCTGCCTGCAGGCCATCCCGCGCACCCAGTGGGAGGCCGGCGCGTCGCTCGGCCTCGGCCTCGGCCAGCAGCTCCGCTACATCATCGTGCCGCAGGCCATGCGGCTCGCCATCCCGCCGACCGTCGGCTTCCTGGTCCAGCTCATCAAGAACACCTCGCTCGCCGCGGTCATCGGCTTCATCGAGCTCACCCGCGAGGGCCAGCTCACCACCGCCACCACCTTCCGTCCCTTCACCGTCTACCTGATCGTCGCCGCCATCTACTTCGCGCTCTGCTTCCCGCTGACGCAAGTATCCCGGCGGCTCGAGCGGAGGCTCCATGTCGCTCGTTGAGCTGAAAGACGTCGTCAAGCGCTACGGCACGCACACCGTGCTGAACGGCGTGTCGCTCAAGGTCGAGAAGGGCGAGATCATCGCCATCATCGGCCGCTCCGGCTCCGGCAAGAGCACCATGCTGCGCTGCGTGAACGGGCTGGAGCCGATCCAGGGCGGCACCGTCTCGTTCGACGGCACTGTCGTGAACGACCCCGGCACCGACCTGCGCAAGCTCCGCCAGCATGTCGGCATCGTCTTCCAGAGCTTCAACCTCTTCCCCCATCTCAGCGTCGAGAAGAACATCACCCTGGCGCCCAAGGTGGTGAAGCACGTGCCGCCGGCCGAGGCGCGCCGGCTGGCCGAAACCGTGCTGCGCAAGGTCGGGCTCGCCGAGAAGATCGACGCCTACCCCGACCAGCTCTCGGGCGGCCAGCAGCAACGGGTGGCGATCGCCCGCTCGCTCGCCATGCAGCCGGTGGTCATGCTGTTCGACGAGATCACCTCGGCGCTCGATCCCGAGCTGGTCGGCGAGGTGCTGAAGGTGCTCGAGGAGATGGCGCGCGACGGCATGACCATGATGCTGGTGACCCACGAGATCGGCTTCGCCCGCAAGGTCGCCGACCGGGTCGTGTTCATGCATGAGGGCAGGATCTGGGAGGAAGGCCCCGCGGCGGCGACGCTCGCCACGCCGCGGACGCCCGAACTGGAGACGTTCCTGAGCGCTGTTTTGCATTGAGCCGGGAACGTCGGAGCGGGGGGAGCGTTGCGCTTCCACCCCTCTCTCCGGAAAAATCCAATGAAAAATCAGTCAGTCGCGTTTTCGTTGCTGGTCGCGTGCGGATCGGCCCTCGCCGCCTGCATGCCCGGCCAGCCCGACACCAAAATCTCCAACAACTACCAGGCGCCCGTCACGCAAGTCGCAACGCCCGCCAACATCCGGGCGATCTGCTACGAGGACTCCGATCTCAGCGCCTTTCGCGTGCGCATGGTCCAGCTCCAGCTCGTCGTCGGGGCCCTGCACTGCAAGGGCCCGGATGGAAAGCTTCTGTTCGACAAGCAGTACGGCGCGTTCGTGGCCAAGTTCCAGTCCGAGCTCTCGAGCAATTCCGCGGAGATGCAATCCGTGACGACCCGCAAGAAGGCCAACCTCGACGTCATGGTCACCGAGATCGCCAACCGGACGGCGCAGCAGCCCACCCATGACCCGGCCTTCTGCTCGCGACATCAGCGCGCCCTGGAGTGGGCGCTGCAGCCCCAGGTGACGTCGTTGAAGGACGTGCCGTCGCCCTACGACCTCGGACCGGACATGACGATCTTCCCCTGCCCGCGGACGTGACGATCTGGCATAACATGCGGCCATGAACACTGACCGCCTGAAGCAATTCGTCGAGACCTTCTGGGAAGACTCGATCCTTCCGTCCATCACCGACTACATCCGCATTCCCAACAAATCGCCGGCCTTCGATCCGAAGTGGGTCGAGCACGGCTACATGGAAGACGCCGTGAGACTGATGGAGGGCTGGGCCCGCCCGCAGCTCGACGCCTTTGCCGGCGCCACCCTGGAGGTCGTCCGCCTGCCCGGCCGCACGCCGCTTTTGTTCATGGATGTGCCGGGCGACAGCAACGACACCGTGCTGCTCTACGGCCATCTCGACAAGCAGCCCGAGATGAAAGGCTGGTCGGAGGGCATGGGCCCGTGGCAGCCGGTGCTCAAGAACGACAAGCTCTATGGCCGCGGCGGCGCCGACGACGGCTATGCGATCTATGCCTGCCTCGCGGCGCTGCGCGCCCTGCAGGAGCAGAAAGTGCCGCGCGCCCGCTGCGTCATCATGATCGAGGCGTGCGAGGAGTCGGGCAGCTACGACCTGCCCTACTACGTCGACCATCTCCTCTCCCGCATCGGCAGCCCTTCCCTCGTCGTCTGCCTCGATTCGGGCTGCGGCGACTACGACCGGCTGTGGCTCACGACCTCGCTGCGCGGGATCGCGGCGGGCACGCTCACGGTGCGCGTGCTGACAGAGGGTGTGCATTCCGGCGATGCGTCCGGCATCGTGCCGTCGTCTTTCCGCATCGCGCGCGGGCTGCTGTCGCGCCTCGAGGACGAGGCCACCGGCGAGATCAAGCTGCCCGATCTCTATGTCCAGATTCCGCCGCAGCGCATCGAGCAGGCGAAGGAAGCGGCGCGCGTGCTGGGCGAGGAAGTCCACGGCAAGTTCCCCTTCGCCGGAGCGACGCGGCCGATGGTCGACGATACCGGCCAGATGGTGCTCAACCGCACCTGGCGGCCGCAGCTCGCCATCACGGGCATGGACGGCTATCCCGCGCCGGGCGATGCCGGCAACGTGCTGCTGCCCTACACGACGACCAAGCTCAGCCTGCGCACGCCGCCGACCCTGGACGCCAAGGAAGCGGCGCGGGCGATCAAGCGGGCGCTCGAGGCCGATCCGCCCTATGGCGCGGAGGTCGAGTTCGACGGCGGCGAGGGGCAGAGCGGCTGGCACGCGCCGCCGCTGGCGCCGTGGCTCGAGAAGGCGGTGGCGCAGGCCTCGCAGGAAGCCTTCGGCAAACCGCCGGCCTATATGGGCGAAGGCGGCACGATCCCCTTCATGGGCATGCTGGGCGCGAAGTTCCCCGACACCCAGTTCGTCATCACCGGCGTGCTGGGCCCGCATTCCAATGCGCACGGGCCGAACGAGTTCCTGCACATTCCCACCGGCAAGCGCGTCACGCAGGCCGTGGCGCGCCTGATCGCGGCGCATCACGTGCGCTAAAAAGCGGGAGTATCTACTCCGTCATACTGTGCTGATGAGGCGACGAGTCGCCATACGACCTGGGTCGCGAGGCGTGCCGGGTGCTGCCTCCTGTCCGGAATCGAGTGCAAGGACCGAGCCACACCAGAAATATTGGAAGCAGACTGGCCGCACTTTGCAAATAGGCGAAGCCAGTCCCCAAACCGAACTTGGCAATTAAAGTGGGAAACCGCATTAAAGGTGGGAAACCTCGCTAGGAGAGCATTCTGCTGTTCCGCCCTGCCCTATGGCTCGCTCTTCTCACGACCGCGCTGCATTTGTGGGCGAACGGCGACTATGGCTACTACCGCGACGAGCTCTATTTCATCATCTGCGGTCAACGCCCGGACTGGGGCTACGTCGACCATCCGCCTGTGGTCCCGCTGCTCGCCTCATTCATGCACGGCCTGTTTCCCAACTCGCTGACCATGTTCCGCCTGATCCCGGCGCTGGCGCATGCCGGCACGGTTGCGCTCACGGCCGAAACGGCGCGCAAGCTCGGTGGCGGCATCTGGGCCCAGCTGCTCGCCGGTATCGCGGCATTCCTATGCCTGCTCCTGCTTGTTTTCGGGATGCTTTTTTACACCGACTCGCTTCAACCGATCGCCTGGTTGTTCTGTGCATACGCACTCATCAGCATCATTCGCGACAACGATGAACGCTGGTGGCTCCCGATGGGCTTGGTGATCGGCCTGGCGTTCATGGTCAAATACACCATTGCGATCTGGGTTGTTGCCCTCCTGCTTGGCGTCCTGCTGACACCGGCGCGCGGCCGTCTGGCCCGTCCAAGGCCCTACCTCGCTGCGGCGGTCGCCGCCCTCATCGTGCTGCCCAACCTGTTTTGGCAATGGGCTCATGGCTGGCCGTTCTTCGAATTCGCTGCAAACGTGGTTGAAAGCAAGAATGTCGTTATTGCGCCCTGGACCTTTGTGTTGATCCAGCTTCGCGACCTCAATCCGGCTATTGCGCCAATCTGGCTCGCCGGCCTCGCGGCGTTCGCATTTTGGCGTCGCTTCGCGGATCTTCGCGCCTTCTCAATCGCGTACGTGCTTCTCCTTGGGGCGATGATCGCGCTCCACGCCAAATCCTACTATCCAAGCGGCGCCTATCCCGTACTCCTGGCCGGCGGCGCCGTGGCATTGGAAGCATGGATCACGTCGTCACGCCTGCGCGCGGCGTTGCTTGCCGGCGTCGTCCTGCTTGGCTTGCCACTGCTCCCCTTCGTCGTTCCCATACTTTCCGTTGAGCGCGTCGCTGCCTATCAACGCTTTCTCGGTCTTGTTCCGGAAGCGAACGAAAAAAATCTGCCGCTCGGCCGTCTGCAACAACTCTATGCCGATATGTTCGGCTGGCACGAACTTGCTGCCCTGGTCGGCCGTGCCTATCAATCGTTGTCGCCGGAAGAACGAGCGAACGCGGTATTTTTCGCCAACAACTACGGCGAGGCGGCTGCGGTCGACCTCTTTGGCAAGCCGTGGGGCCTCCCCCCTTCGATCGGCGCGCACAACAGCTACTACCTCTGGGGTCCGCGCGGACATGACGGAGGCGTCGTCATACACCTGGGGGGCAGCCGCGAAGAGTTGCTCAAGACCTACGCCTCCGTCGAGGCAATGGGCGCAACCGATAATCCCTGGGCCCTTCCCCTCGAGAGCGGCCTCACGATCTGGATTTGCCGGGGAAGGTTCACGAAGCTGAGTGATGATTGGTCGAAATTGAAGCACTACCAATGAGAGAGTCCCGGCGCGCCGCGTCAGAGCTTGCCCACAACGTAGCGCTGCATCGTCGGGCCGAGCAGGCGCACGATCTGTGCCCGGTCGAGGGCGACCACCGGGGGCACCTTGAGGATGTAACGGGTGACCGCCAGCCCCATGATCTGGGTGGCGACCAGGCCGGCACGCACCGGCAGCTCGGCCGGCGGGACCACCCGCGCCAGCATCGGCACGACCTGGCCGCCGAAGATGCTGCGGACGGCGGCGGCGGCGTCATCGCTGGAAGCTGCGGCCCGCAGCAGGCTGATCAGGCTGCCGTTGCTCCGCGCGCCCTCCCAGATTTCGAGGAAATGCGCGACCAGGGTCGCGCCCACGTGGCGCCGCGCGACCTTCGTCAGGTCGGGCAGCATGAGGTCGAAAGCGGTCGCGCGGGCGAACAGGCCTTCCTTGCTGCCGAAGTAGCGCATCACCATGGCCGGGTCGATCGAGGCCCGGGCGGCGATATCCCGGACCGTCGTGCGCTCGTATCCCAGGCCGGCAAACAGCTCCTGCGCCGCCTTGAGGATGGCCGCCTGGGTCCGTTGCGACTTGGCGGTCTTGGCCGGCTGATCGGGCATCGCAAATAAATGCCAACATCCGTTGACAAATGCAACGGCCCCGCATAAGTCAACGGTCGTTGACTTTATCAGCCCGGAGAAAACCATGCGTCTGATGAGACCCGACCCCGCGGCCGCCCTGCTCGGCCTGCGCGCCATGAAGACGATCGCGTCGACCTCGGGCGCTGCCGAGCCGACCGTGCGCGCGCTGATGCAGGCGGCGCAGAAGGTCATCCTCGGGATAGAGGCCGACATCGACGCGCTGCCGCCGGCGACACCGGCCGAGCTGGCTGCGGGCTTCCCCGATCCCGAGCTCCGGCAACAATTCATCAATGGCATGATCGTGATGGCCGTGGCCGGCGGCGTGCCCTCGCGCGAGACCGTCGCCCAGGTCGAGGCCTTCGCCGCGGCGTTGGGAGTCTCGGTCCCCGTGCTGGCCGACCTGCGGCTGCTGGCCGAGCACCACATGCTGATGTTCAAGCTCGACTTCCTGCGCCGCGGCCATATCGGCGACATCATGAGGAACCAGCTCGCCCAGAAGGGTCCGCTCAACCTGGCGAAGAGCGTGCTCACCATGCGCGGCGTGATGGAGGACCCCGCCCTCGCCGCGCGCTACCGCGCCTGGGAGAAGCTGCCCGAGGGCACGCTGGGTCGAGGCCTGATCGACTTCTACAACGAACACGGTTTCAGCGTGCCCGGTGAACGCAACGGCTTTCCGGAAGCCGGCCTCTACCACGACTTCTCCCACCTGTTGGGCGGCTACAGCACGGAACCGGAGGGCGAGATCGAGGTCGCGTCCTTCACCTCGGGCTACAAGAAGGAACGGCCGTTCTACGTCATGCTGTTCGTCGTGCTGATCTTCAGCACGGGCGTCAACATGCGGCCGACGCCCGAGGACTTCGTGACGGTGGGCCTGCTCGGCAAGCCTGGCATGGCCGAGCGCATGCTGGCGGCGGTCGAGCGCGGTTCGCAGGTGAAGGTCGACCTGTCGGACAAGTGGGACTACTGGGCCTGGATCGAGCTGCCGATAGACGAGGTGCGGCGGCGGATGAACATCCTGCCGAAGGCGTGAAAGAGCGCCCGGCACGCTGGTGTGACACAGTGGCGGCATGAGCCCGGCTAGACGCATTCTCATCTGCGGCGGCGGCGCGATCGGCAGCGCCATCGCCTACTTCCTGAGCCGCCGCGGCGCAGAGCCCGTCGTCATCGAGCGCCACGAAGTCGCCGGCTCGGCGTCCGGCAAGTCGGGCGGCTTCCTGGCCCTCGACTGGTGCCGCGGCAGCCCGCTCGATCGGCTGGCGCGTCGCAGCTTCGCGCTGCATGCCGAGCTCGCGGCTGAGCTCGGCAATCCGTGGGGCTACCGGCGGCTCGAGACCTATGCCGGCCACGCCGCCGAAGGCGAGACGCCGGGCGGCGCGGGCCAGAGATCGTGGCTGTCCGGCAGCGTCGCGCTCACCGGGCGCCTCGGCTCACCGCAGACGACGGCCCTGGTCGAACCCCGCGCTTTCACCACGGGCCTGATGCGTGCCGCCGAGTCCCAAGGCGCGACGCTGAAGCGCGGCACGGTCGAGGCGCTGGTGCGCAGCCCGAGCGGAGCCGCGGTTGGCGTCGTGCTCGAAGGCGGCGAGATCGTCGAAGGCGACGCCGTGGTCATCGCCCTGGGACCGTGGTCGATCCTGGCGACGCGTTGGCTGCCGCTCCCCGCCGTGTTCGGCTTCAAGGGCCACAGCCTCATCTTCCGGACCGGCGAGGCCATTCCCGCCGAGGCGCTGTTCCTGGAGTATCGCGAGGCCAGCGGCGAAGTCCTCACGCCCGAGCTGTTCCCGCGCAGCGACGGCACGACATGGGTGTGCGCCATCTCGGGCAGCGGACCACTGCCCATCGATCCCGCCAAAGTCTCGCCCGACGAGGGCGCGCACGCGCGGCTCGAGGCGATGTGCCGGGCGATCTCGCCGGCCCTCGCCGCGGCGCCGATCGTGGCGCGGCAGGCCTGCTTCCGGCCGGTCACCGAGGACGGACTGCCGCTGATGGGCCAGGTGCCGGGCGTGGACGGCGCCTACGTGGCGACCGGCCATAGCGTCTGGGGCATGCTGAACGCGCCGGCGACCGGAGAGGCCATGGCCGAGCTGATCCTCGACGGCGCGGCGCGCCACGTCGACCTGGCCCCGTTCGCTCCCGACCGCCTGCCGACGCTCGACCCGGCGCGCCTGCGCGGTACGGGCCGGTAAGGCGCTCGAGCAGCCGCCGAGTTTCTGCGCAGCATGGTGCGCAGAAACTCCTTCACTTAAGTATTAAAAGTATTACTTGACATATGTTCAAGCATCACTTATCTCAGCTGAGAAACCCAGCCGGGGAAAGGCGCCGTGCAACCGATGCCACCCAAGATTTCCTGTTCGCCAGGCCACGGCAGAGCCATGCCGGCAATGGCCGGGCCGCGCTGCGTCGAAACGACAACCCGGCGCTGATTGGCGAATCACTAGCGGAAATTGCGGGAACTGCGGAAACCCCTGCCGACCGAGTGATTCGCAAAAGGATCTACGCCGTCACCTGTTCCTTCGGCACCCAGCTCCGCGCCTCGCCGGCATAGAGCGGGCCCGGGTTGCCGCGCACCGTGGTGCGCCACATCATCCGCTGTTCCTTTTCCGCGTCGTACCAGGTCGCGGTATGGATCAGGCAGCGATTGTCCCAGACCAGCACGTCGCCCTGGGTCCATTCGTGGATGTAGATGAATTCGGGCCGCGTGTAGTGGGCCATGAGCTCGTCGAGCAGCCGGGCGCCATCGCCCTGCGGGCCGCGCTCCATGCCGACGAACGGCCCGTCGAACCAGTCCATCTGGCCGCGCTCGCAGAGATAGAGCGCCTTCCGGCCGGTCACCGGGTGGATGCGCACGACGGGCTGCGGCTGCGAGCGTTCATGGGCTGCGAAGGCGCGCGGCGTCTTGCCGGCCTCCGCGTCGCCGCGGCCGCGACCGGAGCCCGGCTGGGCATGCAGGCCCTGCAGATCCTCGACCCTGGCCTTGAGGTCCGCCGGCAGGGCGTCATAGGCCAGCGCGCCGTTGGCGAACAGCGTCTGGCCGCGCTCGCGCGCCACCGGATTGACGGCGAAGAACAGCGAGATGTCGGGCGGCGGCCGGCGATAGCTCTGGTCGGTGTGCCAGCCGTTGCGCTGGGGATACTGAACCGGAAAGCGCCCGTCGGCCGTGAGCGGCGGGTCGGGCCGTTTCGGCGGCGGGCGGAAATTCGGCACCATGTTGGTGACCATGAAGATCTCCGGCACCGCCTGATGCACCACGTTCTGGCTGGTGAGCAGGTAGCGATAGTCCTCGACCTCGGGTCCGAACAGGTAGCTCATCTGCAGCAGAAGGCGCGGGTTATCGGCGATCTCGCCCAATCCGGGCACCAGCAGCAGCCCGCCCGCCTCTGCCAGGGCGTCCGGCAATCCAGTGGGCATCTTCTGCGACAATGGCCGGGCGAGCCGCAGCGTCGCGCCGAAGGCGGCGCCGGGCAGAGGAGAGTCAATTTCGAAATCGGCGCTCATACACGCTCCTCATGCCCTAACGGTGTGGACGACCTTGCGCATAGTAATTCAAAATCCATGCCGGGGATAAGAGAGGGAGAACCAACATGAAGCGCTTGATCGTGGGCCTGCTGGCCCTGACTTTGGCTGCATTCAGCGGCCACGCCGCCAAGGCCGACCGTTTCGAGGACATCCTGAAGAAGGGCGTGGTGCGCATCGCCGTGCCGCTCGACGTGCCGCCGTTCGGCTCGCAGAACCAGGCGCGCGAGGCCGAGGGCTTCGACGTCGAATTGGCCGGCATGGTGGCCAAGGCGCTGGGCGTGAAGCTCGAGCTGCAGCAGGTCACCGGCGCCAACCGCATCCCCTTCCTGCTGACCGACAAGGTCGACATCGTGATCTCGGTGATGGGGCTGACGCCCGAGCGCGCCAAGCAGATCATGTTCACCTCGCCCTATGCCGACACCAACCTCGCCGTGTTCGGGCCCAAGAGCGCCAACGTGAAGTCGGCCGCCGACATCGGCAGCCTGAAGGTCGCGGCCGCCAAGGGCACGACCCAGGAGACTGGCGCTGTCGGCGATGGCGCCCAAGGCCAACATCATGCGCACCGAGGACGACGCCACGGCGGCGGCGGCCTACCTCTCCGGCCAGGCCGAATTGTTCGCCACCAACAACCTGATCATCCCCGACCTGCAGAAGCGCAATCCGAGCAAGGAGTTCGAGATCAAGTTCGTGATCCGGCGCAGCCCCGCCCACATGGGCGTGCGCATGGGCGAGATGACCCTGGTGCGCTGGCTCGACAGCTTCATCTTCTTCAACACCATGAACGGCGAGCTCGACCGGCTGCACCAGAAGTGGCTCGGCATGCCGATGCAGCCCATGCCGTCGCTGTAGCCATGAGCGAAATCGAATGGTCGAGGCTGAAGGCCTCCGAAATCAAGGCGCTGGCGGCGCGCAACGCCATCGTCATCGTGCCGATCGGCGCCACCGAGCAGCACGGCCCGCATCTGCCCAGCATGGTCGACTGGCGCTGCGTCCACGAAGTGTCGCATCGCGCGGCGCGGATCATGGAAAAGACGGCGCCCGTGGTGGTGGCGCCCACCATCCCCTACGGCATGTCCGAGCATCACATGTCGCTCAACGGCACCATCACGCTCGACTATGCCACCATGTATGCGGTGATCCGCTGCGTCGTGACCTCGGCGGTGCGCCACGGCTTCAAGCGCATCTTCGTGCTGAACGGCCATGGCGGCAACACGACGGCGCTGCAGAACATGATCGGCGAGCTCACGGTCGAGTACAAACTGCCGTTCGCCACCGGCACCTACTGGGACATCGCGGCCAAATCCATCGCCAGGCTCCTGGAGAAGCAGAAGGCGCTGCTGCATGCCTGCGAGGCCGAGACCTCGATGATCATGGCGATGGCGCCCGAGCTGGTGAATCCCGACGAGCTGTCGCAGATGCACGGGCCCTACATTCCGGGCCTCGCCGCCATCCCGACCGTCAACGAAGGCGTCTATCGCTGGCGCCAGCTCTCCAGCCGCTCGCCGATCGGCGTGATCGGCGATGCCGGGGCGGCCAGCGCCGAGAAGGGCGAGAAGCTTCTGGCCGCGATCTCGGCCGACGTCGCCGAAGCACTGACCAACGAACGCCTGTGGAGTGAACCGATTTGAGTACCGCCAAGCAGACCGACTTCACGGCGATGAGCCGGCTGTCGGCCGACATCGACCTTTCGGCCGAGGGCAAGGAAACCGGCTTCGTGCGCGTGCCGCATTCGGTGCACCGCTCGGCCTATGGCTGGATCCCGATTCCCATCGTCCGCATCAGGAACGGCGAAGGCCCCAGCGTGCTGATGCAGGCGGGCACGCATGGCGACGAATGGGAAGGCCAGATCGGGCTCGGCAACCTGATACGCGCGCTGCAACCCAAGGACATCAAGGGCCGGCTGGTCATCCTTCCCTCGGCCAATTTCCCCGCCGCCATGGCGGGCCAGCGCACCTCGCCGATCGACGAGGGCAATCTCAACCGCCTCTATCCCGGCGACGCCGAGGGCACCATCACCCAGCAGATCGCCTACTGGATCGAGCACGCCCTGCTGCCGGGCTTCGACTACAGCTTCGACTTCCATTCCGGCGGCAGCTCGCTCACCTATATTCCGAGCGCGCTGGCGGCACGCCAGGAAGATCCGGTGCGCATGCAGAAGATCATCGGCATGCTGAAGGCGTTCGGCGCGCCGGTGAGCTATGTCGCCGCGGCGCCACAGGGCGGCGGCCGGACCTTCACCTCGGCATCGTACCGCCAGGGCGTGGTCTCGATGGGCACCGAGCTGGGCGGCGGCGGTCTGGTGACACCGGCGTCGCTCAAGGTCGCCGAGGACGGCATGCGTCGCGTGCTCGCCCATATCGGGCTGCTGCAAGGCGCCGTGCCCGCACCTTCACCGACCCGCCTCACCGAGATCGGCGGCGACGACTATTACATCTATGCATCCGACAGCGGGCTGTTCGAGCCGCTGGTCGATCTCGGCGCCGAAGTGAAGGCCGGCCAGCCGGCCGCGCGCATCCATTTCCACCACACGCCGTGGCGCGAGCCCGACCTCCTGAAGTTCAAGCGCGACGGGCTGGTGCTGTGCAAGCGCGTGCCGGCGCGCTGCGAGCGCGGCGACTGTCTCTTTCATCTGGCGACGGATATCGACGGCTAGCAACGCGGGCGATGGAGGCCGACCATGACGTACTACGATCTCGGTGCCTACACCCGACCGATCACCACCCGATCCCCGGAGGCGCAGGTCTGGTTCGACCGCGGGCTGAACTGGGTCTTCGCCTTCAATCACGAGGAAGCCATCGCCTGCTTCGCCAAGGCGCTGGAGCACGATCCGGGCTGCGCCATGGCCCATTGGGGAATCTCCTACGCGGCCGGGCCGAACTACAATCTGCCCTGGCATCTCTACGATCCGGCGGGAAAGGCCAAGGCGCTCGCCGCCGCCTACGACGCCATGCAGGCGGCACTCGCCTGCCTCGAGGGCGCGACGCCGGTCGAACAGGCGCTGATCCGGGCGCTGCCCGCGCGCTACCCGCAGCGCGAGCCGATCGAGGACCAGTCGGCCTGGGACAAGGCCTTCACCAATGTCATGCGCACGCTCTTCAAGGCGAACCGCGACGATCTCGACGTGCGCTGTGTGTTCGTCGAGGCGATCATGAACGAGACGCCCTGGCTGATGTGGGATCTCTCCACCGGCGGGGTCGCCAAGGACGCCGGCACGGCCGAGGCGGTCGAGGTCCTGGAAACGGCCCTCGACGACATCCCGGCCACCTGGACTCATCCCGGCCTGCTGCACCTCTATGTCCATCTGATGGAGATGTCGCCCTTTCCGCAACGCGCGCTGCGGGCCGGCGACAAGTTGCGCGACCTGGTCCCCGATGCCGGGCATCTGATCCACATGCCGACCCATATCGACGTGCTGTGCGGACATTATCGCGACGTCGTGGTCTACAACCAGAAAGCCGTCGTCGCCGACCGCAAGTTCCTGGCGCGCCAGGGGGCGATGAACGTCTATGCGCTCTACCGCACCCACAACCATCACTTCATCATCTACGGGGCGATGTTTCTCGGCCAGTACACGCCGGCCATCCAGGCGGCCGAAGAGCTCATAGCGACCACGCCGGAGGCGCTGCTGCGCATTCCGTCGCCGCCGATGGCCGACTTCATCGAGGGCTACCTGCCGATGAAGCAGCATGTGCAGGTGCGCTTCGGAAAGTGGCGCGAGATCCTCGCCGAGGAGCTGCCTGAGGACCAGGACCTCTACTGCTCGACGACGGCGATGATGCTCTATGCCAAGACGGTCGCGCACTCGACCCTGGGCAATATCGCCGAGGCGGAAAAGACCCGGGCAGCCTTCCTCGCGGCCAAGGCGCGGGTGCCCGAGAGCCGGCGCATCCACAACAACACCGTCGTCGACATGCTGGCCATCGCCGAGGAGATGCTGACCGGCGAGCTCGAATATCGCCGCGGCAACTTCGACGCAGCCTTCGCCCATCTGCGCCGCTCGGTCGCCCTCGACGACGCGCTGCCCTACGACGAGCCGTGGGGCTGGATGCAGCCCGCCCGCCACGCGCTGGGCGCGCTGCTGCTGGAACAGGGACATGTCGAGGAAGCGGAGGCCGTCTACCGCGCCGATCTCGGCTTCGACGGCAAGCTCAGCCGGGCGTGCCAGCATCCCGAGAATGTCTGGAGCCTGCACGGCCTCCACGAATGCCTCGTGCGCCGGGGCGACAAGGTCGAGGCGCCCTTGATCAAGTCCCGGCTCGATCTGGCGCTGGCGCGGGCCGAAGTGCCGATCCGGGCGTCGTGCGCCTGCCGACGGGAAGTCGCCATCGCGGCCTGAAGCGGAGATTTACCGCTGCCCCCGGCTGTGCGAAGCTGAAGGCCCATCAACTTTGAAAGGAGGTGATTACGTGAAGTTCACCATTTCGACACCGACGACCTTCGCCGTAACCGCCACCGGGATCGTTCCTGCACTGGCGAACTGCGGCCCGTAAGAGGTCGACGGCAGTCGGCACAAAGCCGCCTACGGGCGGCTTTGTTGTTTTTGGGGTCTCATGATGCTCGTCAGGGTCCCGCGCGCTTCGGCTTGCAGCTCGAGCAGGAAAGCGTCGCCGCCGTCTTGCGCCCGTCCTTGCGCGGCCGGGCCTCGGTATGGCCGCACGCCGAGCAGCCATCGATCTCGAAAGCCACCCAATGGGTGGGCTCGCCGCAACACTCGCACGGCAGGCCGCGCCGCGCGCCGACCGCGCCGAAGCCCGGTGCATGGCATTTCGGGCAGAGCCGCTGCAGCCGCCTGGCGAGCTTCCACGACAGCGCGCGCAGCACGCGCATGCGCGTCGGATTGCGGTTGGCGCGCATGTCGGCGATGACGATGGCGAGACCTTCGTCGGACCGGCCGGCCTCGCGGTTCACCGCCGCCACCACCTCGTCCATGTTGGCCAGGTCCTTGACCGGACGGCTCGCATCGGTGCTGCTGATCACGAACACGCCGAAGCGCGGAAAGCCCATCGCCTTGACGACCGCCGGCACGGCGGGATCGCCCGCCTTGAAGCGGAACAGGCGCCAGTTGGTGCGATGCGTGCCCAGCGTCTCGACGAACTTGATGCCGCGCTTGCGGTCGACAAAGGCCATGATCTCGACGCCGCTCGCCACCAGCGGCACGCGCTCGATCGGCCCATAGCTGCCTTCGCTGGCGATGGCGCAATCGACGTCGAGCGAACGGAAGACAAGCTCGGCCTTCATGAGGCAGGTCTCGATCAGGGCGTCGGGCCGCGGCACCTCGCCCGAAAAGGTTCCCAGCGCGTCGGTGTCCAGACCGTGCGCGACCACGACCTCGGCGCCCAGCAAACGGCGGAACGGCGCTGCGACCGCCAGCTCCTTGGCGTGTATGGTCGCCATGCCGATCCGTTCGTTGGCGTAGGGATGTCCCATCACTGACACGGCACGACCGCCGATGAACGGATAGCGGCTACTCCGCGGCTTGCGGCACGGCCTGGCGGGCGAGCTGCTGCTCGACCAGGGTCGCCCAGTACGACGCGCCGATCGGCAGGATCTCGTCGTTGAAGTCGTAGCCCGGGTTGTGGACCATGCAACTGCCTTCGCCGTCGCCGTTGCCGATCCAGATGTAGCAGCCGGGCCGCTTGAGCAGCATCCAGGCGAAATCCTCGCTGCCCATGGCCGGCGTCGGGTTGCGGTTGACGTTGTCGAGGCCGACCAGCGCGCCCGCGGCCTTGGCGGCGAACTCGGTCTCCTGCTCGCTGTTGACGGTCGCCGGATAGCGCCGCTCGTAGCGCCACTTGATGACCTCGGCGCCGAAGCCCGCCGCGACATTGCGCGCGATCTTCTCGATGTGCTTCTCGATCATGTCCTGCACCGACTTCTTGAAGGTGCGGACGGTGCCGCGCAGCGTGCATTCCTGCGGGATGACGTTCCAGGTGTCGCCGGCATGGATCTGGGTGGTCGAGAGCACGGCCGTGTCCATCGGATCGACGTTGCGCGCCACGATCGACTGCAGCGCGGTGACGATGTGCGCGCCCACGACGACGGGATCGATGCCGTGATGCGGCATGGCGCCGTGCGCGCCCACGCCCTTCACCACGACCTCGAAGATGTCGTAGGCGGCCATCATCGGGCCGGGGCGCACCGCGAAGCGGCCGACCGGGATGCCCGGGATGTTGTGCATGCCGTAGACGCCCTCGACCGGGAACTTGTCGAACAGCCCCTCCTCGACCATGACCCGGCCGCCGCCCTCGTTCTCCTCGGCGGGCTGGAAGATGAAATAGACGGTGCCGTCGAAATTCCTGGTCTCGGCCAGATACTTGGCCGCGCCCAGCAGCATCACCGTATGGCCGTCGTGGCCGCAGGCATGCATCTTGCCCGGGATCGTCGACTTGTGGTCGAAGCTGTTGGTTTCGTGCACGTCGAGCGCATCCATGTCGGCGCGCAGGCCGATCGCCCGCTTGGACGTGCCCGAGCGCAGCACGCCCACCACGCCGGTCTTGGCCAGCCCGCGGTGCACTTCCAGGCCGAACGACTTCAGCTTGTCTGCGACGGTGTCGGCGGTCCGCACTTCCTCGAAGGCCGTCTCGGGATGACTGTGAATATCGTGCCGCCAGGCAGTCATATCCTTGTGAAACGAGGCAATGCGATTAATGACCGGCATACGGGACTCTCCAAAATATGGGAGCGGATCGTAAGCGAGAGCGGCGACGGGTCAAGCGCGCCGAGCATGCGGCCCTGCACATCACGACGCATGCAACCAGTTTGCGCTCAGCCCGCGACTGCGTAGCTGCGTTCTTCAACCGGGAGACGGCCCTCTTCGATCGCGTGGCAGGCGACCGTGCCGCCTTCGATGGGCAATGCCTTGGGACGCTCGACCTTGCAGCGCTCGTTGGCGAAGGGGCAGCGCGGATGGAAGGTGCAGCCCGAGGGCGGATTGATCGGGCTCGGCACCTCGCCCGCCACCGGCGCGCGCTGTCGTCCGGTCATGTCGAGGTCGGGGATCGTGTCCAGCAGCATCCGCGTATAGGGATGCTTGGGTCGGCGGAACAACGTGTCGGTCGGCGCCACCTCGACCAGCCGGCCGAGATACATCACGCCGACGCGCGTCGAGATGTGATAGACGACCGCCAGATTGTGCGAGATGAACAGATAGGTGAGCTGCAGGCGGCGCTGCAGGTCGACCATCAGGTTGAGGATCTGGGCCTGCACCGAGACGTCGAGCGCCGACGTGGGCTCGTCGCACACCAGGAACTCCGGCCGGCTGGCGAGCGCGCGGGCGATCGAGATGCGCTGGCGCTGGCCGCCCGAGAATTCGTGCGGATACTTGCGCCCGTCGACCGGCGCCAGCCGGACCTGGCGCAGCAGGTCGCCGACCTGCTTCTCGAGATCGGCCCTGTCGGTGGAAAGCCCGAAGGCGCGGATCGGCTCGGCGATGATGTCGAACACGCGCCAGCGCGGATTGAGGCTGGCGAACGGGTCCTGGAAGATCATCTGCATGCGCCGGCGCAGCGCCGCCATGTCGCTCCGGCTGTGGCGCGCCGCCATGTCGTTGCCGTCGATCTCGATCGAGCCCGCGGTCGGCGCGTAGAGCCCGACCACCAGGCGGGCCACCGTCGATTTGCCGCAGCCCGATTCGCCCACCAGGGAAAAGGTCTCGCCCTTGGCGATCTCGATGTCGATGCCGTCGACCGCCTGCACGATCTGGCGCGGCCGGCCCTCGAGCGTGCGCACCAGCCACGGCGCCGACACGTCGAAATAGCGCTTCAGCCCGGCGATGCGGACGAACTGGCCGGTGCCCGCGGTCGGCAGAGCGGCATCAGGCATCGGCCAGCTCCTTGGCGACCGGAGCGCCGACGCCGCCGCGATCGTGCAGCCAGCAGGCGGCGCGGCTGGTGCCGGCCGACATCAGCGCCGGCCGCTCGACCAGGCAGCGTTCCCCGCGCACGGTGCAGCGCGGGTTGAAGGCGCAGCCCGGCGGGATCTCGGTCAGCCGCGGCATGGCGCCGTCGATCTGGGTCAGCCTGTCGTGGCGCACGCCCAGGCTCGGGATCGAGCCCATCAGCCCCTTGGTGTAGGGGTGCTTGGCGTGCTTGACCACGTCGCGCACCGGGCCGATCTCGGCGATGCGGCCGGCATACATCACGGCCACGCGGTCGGCGGTCTCGGCGATCACGCCCATGTCGTGGGTGACCAGCATCACCGCCGTCTGATGCTCGCGGCACAGCCGCTTCAGCAGCGCGATGATCTGCGCCTGGATGGAGACGTCGAGCGCCGTCGTGGGCTCGTCGGCCACGATCAGGCGCGGCCCGGCGCAGAGCGCCAGCGCGATCACCACCCGCTGGCGCATGCCGCCGGAGAACTGGTGCGGATAGTGGTCGATGCGGGTCTCGGCGCCGGGAATGCCGACCTCCTTCAGGAGATCGAGCGCCCGCTTGCGCGCCTCGGACCCCGACAGCGGCAGATGGGTCTGGATGGTCTCGATGAGCTGGCGGCCGACCGAATAGAGCGGATTGAGGCTGGTCAGCGGGTCCTGGAAGATGGCGCCGATCCGCGCGCCGCGGACCTTGCGCATCTCCTCGTAGGGCAGGTTGTCGATGCGCCGTCCCTCGAGCCGGATCTCGCCGGCGGCGATGCGGCCGGGCGGCTCGAGCAGCCCGATGATGGCGTTGCCGGTGAGCGACTTGCCGGCGCCCGATTCGCCCACCACGCCCAGGACCTCGCCGGGCGCGATGTCGAACGACACGTCGTCGACCGCCAGCAGGGTGCCGCGCCGCGTCGGGAATTCGACCCGGAGGTTCTTGACCTCGAGCAGCGGCGGATTGTTGGACGGTGTCGCCATCAGCGCAGCTTCGGATTGAGGGCGTCGCGCAGCCAGTCGCCCAGGAGGTTCACGCCCAGGACCAGGGCGGCGAGCGTGATGCCGGGGAACACCGTGATCCACCAGTCGCCCGACTGGAGGACCTCGTTGCCCAGGCGAATCAACGTGCCGAGCGAAGGTTCGGTCGAGGGCAGGCCGACGCCCAGGAACGACAGGGTCGCCTCGGTGATGATGGCGAGGCCGAGATTGAGGGTGGCGATCACCAGCACCGGCCCGGTGACGTTGGGCAATACGTGACGGACCATGATCAGGAGCGGCGACAGGCCGATCACGCGGGCGGCCTGCACGTATTCCTTGTTCTTCTCGACCATGACCGAGCTGCGCACGGTGCGCGCGTAGCTGACCCAGAAGGAAAGCCCGATGGCGCCGACGATCACGAACAGCGCGATCTCGTCGTGGCGCTGCACCGAGATGAGGCCGCGCACCACGCCGTCGATCAGCAATGCCACCAGGATGGCCGGGAAGGTGAGCTGGACGTCGGCGACGCGCATGATCACGGCGTCGATCGTGCCGCCGAAATAGCCGCTGATCAGCCCGAGCGCGATGCCCAGCACCATGGCGACGATCACCGCGGCAAAGCCCACCTCGAGCGACAGGCGGGTGCCGTACATGATGGACGACAGGATATCCCTGCCCTGGTCGTCGGTGCCGAGCGGGAAGGCCCAGTCGCCGTCGTCGGACACCAGGACAGGCGGTTTCAGCCCGTCGCTGAGACTGAGCGTCGCCGGATCGAACGGCGTGTGGGGCGCCAGCACGGGCGACAGGAACGACACGACGATGATGAAGATCGTGGCCGCCGCCGCGATGACGGTCACCGGCGAGGACTTGAAGCTCCACCAGACGTCGCTGTCGGTCAGCCGATGCAGCCATCCCGAAGAAGCGGTCGGCGTCGCCATCTCAGTGTCCCGCCACGCGCGCCCCGCCGCCCTCGCCGCGCAGGCGCGGATCGACGACGGAATAGAGCAGGTCGACCGTGAGATTGATCACCACGAACAACAGCCCGATCAGCAGCAGGTAGGCCGCCATGACCGGGATGTCGGAGAATTGCACGGACTGGATGAAGAGCTGGCCGACGCCCGGCCAGGCGAACACCGTTTCGGTGACGACGGCGAAGGCGATCAGCGAGCCGAGCTGCAGGCCGAACACGGTGATCACGGGCACCAGGGTGTTCTTCAGCGCATGGCCGAAATTGATGGCCCGGTTGCTGAGGCCGCGCGCCCGGGCGAACTTGATGTAGTCGGTCCGCATCACTTCGAGCATTTCGGAACGCACCAGGCGCATGATCAGGGTGAGCTGGAACAGGCCGAGCGTGATCGACGGCAGGATCAGCGCCTTGAGGCCGGACCAAGTCAGGAAATTGGTCGTCCACCAGCCGATCTGCACCGTCTCGCCGCGGCCGAACGACGGCAGCCAATGCAGGCTGACCGCGAACAGCAGGATCAGCAGGATGCCGACCAGAAACGGCGGCAGCGAGACACCGAACAGCGACACCGCCTGCAACAGGCGGCTCGACCAGTGTCGTGGATAAAGCCCGGTATAGACGCCCATCGGCACGCCGACGAACAGGATGAAGACGGCGGCGCAGAAAGAGAGTTCCAGCGTGGCGGGCACACGTTCCAGGATCAGGCGGCCGACCGGCTCGGAGGTCCGGTAGCTGAGGCCGAAATTGCCGCGCGCCGCATTGGAGATGAAGCGAAAGAACTGGATCGGCGCCGGGTCGTTCAGTCCCAGCTTGGTGCGCAACTCGTCGCGCTGCTCCATGGTCGTATCCTGGCCGACCATGGCGTTGATCGGATCGCCGACATAGCGAAACAGCGAGAAGGCGACCAATCCCACCGTCAACAGCACGGCGATGGATTGCAGGAGTCGTCGCAGGATGAAGGCAAGCATTTTTGATTGGTCGGCCTGCCCGCAGGCCTAGCAGGAATGTGGCCAAAACGGAACCGGCCCCGAGCGCGCTGGTCGCGCCGGGGGCCGGTCTTCGGTGTGCTATGGCGTCGCTACTTCACGGTCACGAAGCGCAGCGGGAAGCTGTTGTCGGCCGGCTGGACCAGGTCGATGTTCTTGCGCGCCGCCCACACGACCGCCTGCTGGTGCAGCGGGATGTAGGCGAAGTCGTCGACATAGAGCTTGGTCGCCTGGGCGATCTCGGCGTCGCGCTTGGCCTTGTCGGTCTCCTGCTCCATGGAGTCGGCCAGCTTGTCGAGCGCCGGGTTCGAGTAGCCGCCGGCGTTGAACTGGCCCTTCTTGGTGTCCTTGTTCGGGGTCTGGATCAGCGCCTCGAAGACGTTGTGCACATCGTATGTCTGGGCCGGCGACCAGCCGAGCATGTAGAAGCTCGTCTCGCCGGGCGACAGGTCGTTCTTGCGCAGGATCTTGGCGAAGTAGAGGTTGCGGGTCTGCGCCCGGAGATTCACCTTCACGCCGATCTTGGCCAGCATGGCCACGACCGCCTGGCAGATCTTCTCGTCGTTGACGTAGCGGTCGTTCGGGCAGTCCATGCCGACCTCGAAGCCGTTGGGATAGCCCGCGTCGGCCAGCATCTTCTTGGCTTCGTCCGGCTTCAGGAGCGCCGGCCGCTTGTCGAGGTCCTTCATGTAGCCGTTGATGCCCGGCGCCACCATCAGGTTGGTCGGGTAGGACTGGCCGCGCATCACGGTGCGCTTGATCGCGTCGACGTCGATCGAGCGATGGATGGCCTCGCGGACCTTCTTGTCCTTGAACGGGTTCTTGCCCTTGACGTTGGACTCGAGCAGCTCGGGCCGCTCCTGGTCCATGCCGAGATAGACGACGCGCGTCTCGGGCCCTTCCATCACATTGATGTTGGCGTCCTTCTTCAGCGTCTCGGTGTCGGCCGGCGGCACCTCGTACATCATGTCGATGTCGCCCGACTTCAGAGCCGCCACGCGGGTCGCGGCGTTGGAGACCGGCGTGAAGATCACCTCGGTGAGGTTATGCGTGGGCTTGTCCCACCAGTTCGGATTCGCGACCAGGATCGTCTTCTCGCCGGCGCGGCGCTCCTTCAGCATGAAGGGGCCGGTGCCCATGGCGTTACGGGTGGCGAAGTTCTCCTCGTTCTTGGTCATGTCCGCCGAGTTGACGGCGTTGTTCTTCTCGGCCCACGCCTTGGACATCATGCCGAGCGCGGCCCATTTGTCGGCGAGCAGCGGGTCGGGATACTTGGTAGTGACGACGACGCGCAGGTCGCCGTCCTTCTTGATCTCCTTCACCGACACGAAGTTGCTCTGCATGTTCGAGCCTGGGCCGTTGGCGCGGTTCAGCGAGAACACGATGTCGTCGGCGGTGAGCGGCGTGCCGTCGTGGAATTTCACGCCCGGCCGGATGTCGAAGAACCAGGTCGTCGGATCGGTCTGGCCCCACTTGGTGGCGAGCGCCGGCTCGAGCTTGAGGTTCTTGTCGCGCCGGATCAGCGGATCGTAGATGTTGGAGTTGAAGGTCAGCAGAAAGGTCTCCTGCCGGGCATAGGGGTCCATCGAGCTGACGTCGCCCGAATTGGCCCACTTGAAGGTCTTGGCGTCGGCCACCGGCGCCATCGCAAGACCCACGCAGGCGACTGCCGCCAGCGCAAAAGAATGCCGGAAACTGAAGTTCATCTGTTACCCCTTCGTGGCGCCACACCCATGTAGCGCCTTGCGGTCTCCCCGACCCTGGAGCTATGCGCACGCGCATACCTCATGCCACGTTGCACCGGCTGTGAGGTGGCGTCAATTGCCCAAAATTTTTGCAGGGTTGGCGCAGTTGGACATCCCCAGCCCGGGGCCGCTATCGTGCAACTCTCGGTACTTTTTCTCAGGGTGCGGCCATGAATGACGTCTCACGCAGCTTCCGCGGCAATTCCAATGCGGCCCGCGACATCGCGCACCACCTGCACCCCTACACCAACTTCAAGAAACACGAGCAGACCGGCCCGCTCACGATCGTGCGCGGCCGCGGCGTCTACGTCATGGACGACGACGGCAAGGAATACATCGAGGGCATGGCCGGCCTGTGGTCGGCGGCGCTGGGCTTCAGCAACGAGCGGCTGGCGACGGTCGCCTACGAGCAGATGAAGCAGCTGCCGTTCTATCACGCCTTCAACCAGCGCTCCCATGAGCCCGCCATCAACCTCGCCGAAAAGGTCAAGGCGATGGCGCCGGTGCCGATGTCGAAGGTGTTCTTCGCCAACTCCGGCTCCGAGGCCAACGACACCGTCATCAAGATGGTGTGGTACATGAACAACGCCCTGGGCCGGCCGCAGAAGAAGAAGATCGTCTCGCGCATCAAGGGCTATCACGGCGTCACCGTGGCGGCGGCGAGCCTCACCGGCCTGCCGACCAACCACCGTTCCTTCGACCTGCCGATCGCCGGCATTCTCCACACGAGCTGCCCGCACTTCTATCGCTTCGGACACGACGGCGAGACCGAGGAACAGTTCACCACGCGCTGCGCCGAGGAACTCGAGGCGCTGATCGTCAAGGAAGGCGGCGCCGACCAGGTCGCGGCCATGATCTGCGAGCCGGTGATGGGCGCCGGCGGCGTGATCGTGCCGCCCAAGGGCTATTACGAGAAGATCCAGGCGGTGTGCCGCAAGTACGACATGCTGTTCGTCGCCGACGAGGTGATCTGCGGCTTCGGTCGTACCGGCAATGTCTGGGGCTGCCAGACGATGAACATCAAACCCGACATCCTGACCTGCGCCAAGGCGCTGTCGGCGTCGTTCCTGCCGATCTCGGCGGTGATGATCACCGACAAGGTCTACCAGGCGCTGATGAGCGAGAGCGACAAGATCGGCACCTGGGGCCACGGCTTCACCTACTCGGGCCATCCGGTGGCCGCCGCGGTCGCGCTCGAGGCGCAGAAGATCTACGACGAGATCGACCTGTTCGGTCACGCCAAGCGCATGAGCCCGATCTTCCACAAGCACATCCAGTCGTTCGCCGACCACCCGCTGGTCGGCGAGGCGATGAGCGTGGGCATGATGGGTGCCCTCGAAATCGTCGCCGACAAGAAGACCAAGGCGCCGTTCGACCTGGTTGCCGTCGGCGCCGGCACCCGCGTCTACAATCACGCGGTCGAGCGCGGCCTGTTCATCCGCAACATGGGCGACCGGGTGGCGATCTGCCCGCCGCTGATCATCAACGAGGCCGAGCTCGCCGACCTGTTCGGCCGCCTGCACCAGTCGTTCGACGCGGCCCTCGCCGAGCTCAAGTCGGAAGGCCATTTCAAGGGCTGACGTGAGCACCGGCTCGGAGACCGGCGGCGCGCGTCCAGCGACGCCGCCGTTCGGCACCAGCCGGCGCATCCGCAATCGCGCGATCTGGGCGGTGGCGCTGTTCGCGTCCTCGGTGCCGCCGGCCTTCGTCGGCCTCGGCATCGCCGAGACCACGGCCGACAAGGTCAATGTCGCCATGCCGCTCGCCTTCGGCTTCTGGGCGCTCGGCGTGGTGTTCGCGCTGTGGGCTGCGGTCCCGACGCTGCGCTATTGGGACGGCCTTGCCGTCCAGACGCGCTGGCTGGGCGCCTTGCCCCTGATCTCGGTCTCGCTGCTCCTCACCGCCGCCCTGATCGGCGCGTTGTTCGTCTAAGGAACGGTGCGGTGCAGGCAACGCCCGCTTACCTCGTTTGTTTTCGAAAGAAGAGAAACGCCGCTCGTGCCAGAGCTGCGGAACTCGATGAGCGTGCCGTCGCGTATGCAATTGAGAAGCACTCTTAATTCGAGCTCACGCCTTCGTGTCACCACCTACAGATGAGCCGCGACCAAAATGCGCCTGATGAAAAGTTACCAAGCCGTCTATGATCGGTGCGCGGGAGAGAACGACGGCATGGATTACGAAGCATTTTTTGCGGGCCACCTTCGCCGCCTGCATGACGAAGGACGCTACCGCGTTTTCGCGGAATTGGAGCGGATCGCCGGCGCCTTCCCGCGCGCGCGCCTGCATCGCGAGGGCCAGGCGCCGCGCGACGTCACGGTATGGTGCAGCAACGACTATCTCGCCATGGGCCAGCATCCCACGGTTGTCGACGCGATGCGCCAGGCGGTCGATGCACAGGGTTCGGGCGCTGGCGGCACGCGCAACATCTCCGGCACCAACACGCTGCACGCCGCCCTCGAACGCGAGCTGGCGGCGCTGCATCTCAAGGAAGCCGCCCTCGTCTTCACCTCGGGCTACGTCGCCAACGAGACCACCCTGCAGACCCTGGGCGCCCTGCTGCCGGGCTGCGAGCTCTATTCCGACGCGCTGAACCACGCCTCGATGATCGCCGGCATCCGTCACTCGGGCGCGGTGCGCAAGATCTTCCGCCACAACGATGTGGCCCATCTCGAGGAGCTTCTGGCCGGCGCCGATCCGTCGACGCCCAAGATCGTGGCCTTCGAATCGGTCTACTCGATGGACGGCGACGTCTCGCCGATCAGCGAGATCTGCGACGTCGCCCATCGCTACGGCGCGCTCGCCTACCTCGACGAGGTCCATGCCGTCGGCATGTACGGCGCGCGCGGCGCGGGCGTGGCCGAGCGCGACGGCGCGCTCGACAAGGTCGACATCGTGCAGGGCACGCTCGCCAAGGCATTCGGCGTGATCGGCGGCTACATTGCGTCGACTGCCGCCACCGTCGACTTCGTGCGCTCGTGCGGCTCCGGCTTCATCTTCACCACGTCCCTGCCGCCCGCCATCGCCGCGGCGGCGCTTGCCAGCGTACGTCATGTCAGCGCCCATCCCGAGCTCAGAGTGCGCCACCAGGAGCGCGCCGCTTCCCTGAAGCGCAAGCTGGCGGTGGCCGGCCTGCCGGTCATGGACTCGGCCACGCACATCGTGCCGGTGTTCGTGGGTGACGCTGCACTCTGCAAGCAGGCCAGCGACCTGCTGCTCGAGCGCCACGCGATCTATGTCCAGCCGATCAACTACCCGACGGTGGCGCGCGGCACCGAGCGGCTGCGGCTGACACCGACGCCGCTGCACGGCGACGACGACATGGCGCGCCTTGTTTCGGCGTTGCAGGACGTCTGGCAGACGCTGGGCCTCGGCCTGCGCGCCGCCGCGGAATAACTGCCTACTCGACCGTCCGCATCGTCCACAGGCGCGAGCGGATCATCACCACGGCGATCAGCAGTGCCATCGCCATGGCCGGCAGCAACAGCGCCGCCTTCAATCCCCACAGCGCGCAAATCGTGCCGGTAAGGAAAGCGCCGATCGGGCCGCCGCCGCCCAGGCCGAGCTGAAAGAGCGACATCAGCCGCGCTCGATGTGTGGCCGGCGCCACGATCTGCACCACGGTGCGGCTCTGCGTCATGGTGATGCCGGCCCCGATGCCCCACACGAAATTGAGCGCGATGAACACCGGGAACGGCGGCAGGGTCGCCAGCGTCACCAGGACCAGCCGCGCCGACCGAGACGGCCACGCCGATCAGCCGGCCGCGCAGGGTGAGCCGGCGCGCCAGGCCGACCAGCGCGATGCTGGCCACGATGGTGGCGGCCCAGAAGGCGAGATTGACGTACGAGAGCTCGAGCGCGCCGCCGGCATAGTTGTCGCGCACAGCCAGCGGCAGCACCGCCATGAACGGCCCGACATAGAAGATGCCGACACCGAAATTGATCAGCAGCACCGGCCAGATCTGGTCCGACTTGGCCGCGACCGAGATGCCTTCGCCGATGCTGCGCCAGAATCCCGGATGCACGACCGGCGGATGCGGCGGCGGATCGGGCAGTTGCCGGACCGCCAGGCAGCCCGCCAGCACCAGGCCGGCATGCAGCACCAGCAGCGGCACGGCGCCGAAACGGTCGGCGGTCGAGGCGCAGGCGATGCCCAGGAGCTGGCCGATGAACTGCAGCGCCGTGGCGAGCGCCACCGCGCGCGGCAGGCCGACGCCTTTGGCGACGACCGGCAGCAGCGCGTCGCGGGTGGGAATGGCGAAGGCGCCGATCGCGCCCGACGCGATGCCATAGGCGATCAGCAGCGGATAGCTGAGGCCGCCCGTGTACAGGACGGCCGCCAGCGCGAGCGGCGGCGCGGCGTAGAGCATGTGATAGCGCAGCAGCAGGCGGCGCGGATTGCCGCGGTCGGCGACCAGCCCGCCCAGCGGCAGGAAAAGCAGGGACGGCGCCATCAGGGCCGCCTGGGCGACGCCCACCGCAAAGGCATCCATGTGCAGCACGACCGCGACCAGCCAGGGAAACAGCACCATCTGGATGCCGGCCGGCACGAACCACGTGCCAAGGCCCAACAGATAGGCCGGGAAAGGATTGCGTTTCACGAGGTGGTCTTGATCGCCGATGTAAGGAGCTATATCTTGTAAGGGCTTAGTGCCGCTTGCTCATCTAATAGTCAAAGACACGAGCCTCGCGCTCCGACCCCTCGGACGCGCGGCGGTGGCGGAGCGGAAGACGATGTCGACATTCAACCGCACCACTTTGGTGAAGGTTCTGGAAATCCTCGATAGCAGCCACGCCGGCGAAGCCCTGGCAGCAGCCAAGCTCGCCTCGACCATGGTGCGCGAGGCCGGCCTCACCTGGGACGACGTTCTCGCCCCCGCGATCCGGGGCCGCGGCGCCGACGCACCGGCGGTCGCGACCCACGCGACAGGCGCCGGGCCGTTCGGCTATCGGCGCGATCGCGAGCTCTCGCCGCACGAACAGTTCTTCATGGTGCTGCTGAGCCCGCGCACGCCGTCGGAGATCAAGCGCAAGCTCAGGACCTGGGAAGCGCGCGTGCTCGACGGCGAGATCACGCCGCAGGAGTCCCAGGACCTGCGCTTCATGTACCAGAGCTTCGTCGTCGGCTAGCTACGCCGCGAGCAGGATGTTCTGCTCGCGCTCCAGCACGCGCTTCACGGCCGGCCGGGCCAGCATGCGGTCCTTCCACGCGGTGTAGTTCTTGAGGTCCGCCATGGGCAGGCCGATGCGCTTGCCCCAGCCGTAGAAGACCAGCGCATAGCCGTCGACGACCGAGAACTGGTCGCCCAGGAACCACTGCTTGCCCGCCAGGAGACCGTCGATCTCCTTGAGGTTGGCATGGAAGTTCTCGCGGCCCGTCGCCTTGAGATGATCGTACACCGCGGTATCCGTGGCGAAGCGCTCGGGCCGGCCGATATGGGTGAAGTTCGGATGGACGGTGTTGGAGAACCACGCCATCAGCGAAATGGCGCGGGCGCGCTGCGCCGGATCCTTGGGCATGAGCTGCGGCGCATACTTGCCCGCGACATAGTCGAGGATCGCGGTGTTCTCCACGATCGTGCCGTCATCGACGACCAGCGCCGGCACGCGGCCGCGCGGGTTGATCTTGAGATAATCCGGCGTCTTCTGCTCGTTGTTGGCGAAGGACAGTGGCTGGGAGTCGAACTTGGCGCCGCTTTCCTCCAGGCCGATATGCGAGGCGGTCGAACAGGCGCCGGGGGCGTAATAGAGCTTCAGCATTGTCTTCTCCTCCATCTTGTCATCCTGAGCGTACGAAGGCCTGCCCTGAGTGAACCGAAGGATCTCATGCCCGTGGCAAGCGGCGATGAGGTCCTTCGCTGCGCTCAGGACGACGGAAAACTACAGCGGCCGGCCGCTGCCGTTGGGCCGGCCGCGATGCAGGAACTCGCGGCCGATCTTGACCCGCTTGTCGCCGTTATATTCGACGATGTCGGCGGTGGCGTAGGTCTCCGTCCAGTTCGACGGCAGGAACGAGCCCGAGCCGACAACGTCGATCGGCGCCTTGGCCTCGGCCATCACCCGGCACTTGGCCGGGCCGAAGCCCGATGAGGCCACGATCTTCACCTTGTCGAAACCCGCGCGATCGAGCTCGGCCCGCAAATGGAAGATCGCCGCCGCCGACACGCCGGTGCCGACCAGAAAGCGCAACTCCTCTTCGCTGCGATAGCCGCGGATCGATTCGGGCGAGAAGCGTTCCAGCACGGCGTAGGACGATGCCGGATCCAGTCCCTCGATGTAGCGGCCGCCCGTCGTGTCGAGCCGGAGCGACAGCATTTCCTTGGCGGCAAGCTCGGGAAAGCGCCGGCACACTTCCAGCGAATCCGAGACTTCACGGGCGAAATAGTCGACCAGCACCGTCATCGCCTCGCTCGGGAAGGTCTCGTGGTACATCTCCGCGGCGCGCAGCGTCGACCCGGCGTAGCCGATCAGGGCATGCGGCATGGTGCCGAGACCCTGGTCGCGGCCGAAGAAGTGCGCGGTGGCGTGCGTGGCGTTGCCGATGAAGCCCACCGCGCCCACCTTGCGCTTGGCCCGCGCCGAGCCGACCGAAGCGGCATAGGCCATCATCTCGGCCATCTCCTGGCCGGCGCAATGGCGCGCGTCCATCGCGAGGAAGGCCGATTTGGGCATGTCGGCGCACATCGTCCAGGCATTGTAGGCAGCCACGCAGGCCGGTCCGAGCTTCTGCAGAAAGATCGTCTCGAGATCGACGAGATGGAAGAACGAGCCGGTGATGTACATCATCGGTTCACCGGCGCCGACCCACTTGCCCTCGCCGTAGCGCAGATCGAGCTCGACCGAGGTGTTGCGCGAGCGGCCGAGTTCCTCCAGCCATTCCAGCGCCAGCCGCGGCGCGAACACCACGGGACGACGCATGAAGATCGCGTAGGTCACGCGGCTGTCGCCGAACTGGCCGATCACCTGCTTCGTTCGATTGAAGTAGTGATCGGTGTAGCGCTCGATCTCAGCGTCGTTCGGATGCGTCATCGGCCCTCCCGGCCCGCCCCACGGCGCCTACCGTGCCGTCTAGATTGCCGGCCGCGCGCGGGCGACCGACAGACGCTCGGCCTTGAGCTGCTCGGCGAGCAGGAAGGCAAGCTCGAGCGCCTGGCTGGCATTGAGCCGGGGGTCGCACTGCGTCTCGTAGCGCTCGACGAGGTTGGCGACGGTGATATCGACGGCGCCGCCGACGCATTCCGTTACTTCCTGGCCCGTCATCTCGAAATGCACGCCGCCCGGATGGGTGCCCTCGGCGCGGTGGACGGCGAAGAAGCCCTTCACCTCGCTCAGGATGGCGTCGAAATGGCGGGTCTTCTTGCCGTTGGCCGCCGTCACGGTGTTGCCGTGCATGGGATCGCACGACCATACGACCGAGCGGCCGGCGCGCTTCACCGCACGCAGCAGCGGCGGCAACTTGTCGGCCACCTTGTCGGCGCCCATGCGGCAGATGATGACGATGCGGCCGGGCTCGTTGGCCGGGTTCAGCGTGTCGATCAGGCGCAGCAGGTCGTCGCTCGAGAGCGTCGGCCCCGCCTTGAAGCCCAGCGGGTTGCGCACGCCGCGCAGGAACTCGACATGCGCACCGTCGGGTTGGCGCGTGCGATCGCCGATCCACACCAGGTGGGCCGAGCAGTCGTACCACTCGCCGGAGGTCGAATCGACGCGCGTCAGCGCCTCCTCGTAGGGCAGCAGCAGCGCCTCGTGGCTGGTGAAGAAGTCGGTCTCGGCGATCTGCGGCGTGGTCGCCGAATTGAGCCCGCACGCCGCCATGAAGTTCAGCGTCTCGTCGAGCCGGGCGGCCAGGTCGTGATAGCGCTCCGACGCCGGCGAATTGCGCACGAAGTCGAGGTTCCAGCGATTGACCTCGTGCAGGTCGGCGTAGCCGCCCTGGGCGAAGGCGCGCAGCAGGTTGAGCGTCGCAGCCGACTGGTTGTAGGCCTGCACCATGCGCTCGGGGTCGGGCCGGCGCGCCTCGGCGGTGAACTCGAAGCCGTTGACGTTGTCGCCGCGATAGGACGGCAGCTCGACGCCGTCGATCTTCTCGACGTTGGACGAGCGCGGCTTGGCGAACTGGCCGGCCATGCGGCCGACCTTCACCACCGGCACGCCGGCGCCATAGGTCAGCACGACCGCCATCTGCAGCAGCACGCGGAAGGTGTCGCGGATGTTGTTGGCGGTGAAATCGACGAAGCTCTCGGCGCAGTCGCCGCCCTGCAGCAGGAAGGCGTCGCCCGCGGCCACCTTGGCCAAAGCCTGCGTGAGCTTGCGGGCCTCGCCGGCAAAGACCAGGGGCGGATAGCGGCGCAGCCGCGTCTCGGCGCCAGCCAGCAGGGCGGCATCGGGATAGACCGGCATCTGCTGAATCGGCCGGCCGCGCCAACTGGTCGGTGTCCAGTCGGCGGCGCTCGAACTGCGGGACTGCGCTTTGGCACCCGCGCGGGACGGGCCCTGAATCGCCGTCATCTTCTCCTCCTAATCCCCGATCAGCCGGAATTTGACCACCCGGCCGCCGGGGCTGGTGAACCTATACGCGCTGTGGATAAAACGCCAGCAGGCGGCTGCCTGTTCTCTAGTCGGCTGCCTTGCGGTCGGGGGCCGGCTCGAGCCGCGCCGTCCGCATGGTGACGAATTCCTCGCCGGACGTGGGGTGAATGCCGACGGTGGCGTCGAACTGGGCCTTGGTGGCTCCGGCTTTCACGGCAACCGCCAGGCCCTGGATCAGCTCGGCGGCGTCATCGCCCACCATGTGCACGCCCACCACCTTGTCGGTCGCGGCCTCGACGATCAGCTTCATGAAGGTGCGCTGCTCGCGGCCCGACAGGCTGTACTTCATCGGCCGGAAGGCCGAGGCGAAGATTCGAATCTCGCCCAGGGTGCGCCGGGCCTCCTCCTCCGTCAGCCCGACATTGGCGAGCTCGGGTTGGCAGAACACGGCCGACGGCACACCGCGATGGTCGGGCTTGCGCGGCTTGTTGCCGAACTCGGTGTCGGCGAAGCAATGGCCTTCCAGGATGGCGACCGGCGTCAGGTTGATGCGGTCGGTGACGTCGCCCACTGCCCAGATGTTGGGCGCTGTTGTCTTGGACCATTCGTCGACGGCGATGGCGCCCGCCTTGTCGAGCTGCACGCCCACCTTCTCGAGCCCGAGGCCCGCCGTGTTGGGGGCGCGGCCGGTGGCGTACATCACGACGTCGGTCTCGAACATGCCGCCGAGCTGCGTGTTCACCTGGTAGGGCGCCTTGCCGCCGGCGGAAACGATGCGGCCGATCTGCATTTCCGTGCGCATCTTGATGCCGCTTTCCTTCAGCGCGTCGTGCACGGCCGTGCGGCATTCCTCGTCGAAGCCGCGCAGCACGCGATCGCGGCGCAGCACCAGGTCGACGTGGCTGCCGAGGCCGTTGAAGATGCCGGCGAACTCGACGGCGATGTAGCCGCCGCCCACGATCGTGATGCGCTGGGCAGCGGATCGGGGAGATGGAATGCCTCATTCGAGGTGATGGCGCATTCCTTGCCGGGGATCTCCGGCACCACCGGCCAGCCGCCGGTCGCGATCAGGATCTTCTCCGCCGTGACGGTCTCCTCGCCCACTTGAATCGTGTGGCGGTCCATCAGCCGGCCGCGGCCCATGTGGAGCTTGACGCCCGCGCCGTCGAGCAGCCGGAGATAGACGGCGTTCAGGCGGTCGACTTCCTTCTGCACGTTGTCGCGCAACGTCGCCCAGGAATGCTTGGGCTCGGGCAGGGTCCAGCCGTAGGCCCCGGCATCCTCGAACTCGTGCGCGAACTTGGAGCCATAGACCAGGAGCTTCTTGGGCACGCAGCCCCGGATCACACAGGTGCCGCCGACCCTGTAGTCCTCGCAGATGCCGACGCGCGCGCCGTGGCCGGCCGCGATGCGCGAGGCGCGCACGCCGCCCGAACCGGCACCGATGACGAAAAGATCGTAATCATAAGGCATGTGGATAACCTGAGAACAAAACCACAACACGGCCATATTCCGGTCGCGGGCCAGACTATATCGGCGCTTAGACGGCCGGGTAAGGGAAATGGAGCGTGTATTTCCATCTCCTGATACAACTTAAAGGACATGTTCCCATGCTGAAGTTCCTGCCGCTGTCCGCTGCCGCCCTGCTCCTGATCGCCGGCCCCGTTCTGGCGGCGCCCGACGACCTGCCCGCCCCCGCCGAACGAGGCGGCCGCGCGCCCAGCGGCCTCATGCGCTACGATACCAACAAGGATGGCGTGGTCGACCGCGCCGAATGGAAGGCGGGCCAGGAAGCCCGCTTCAAGCGGCTCGACGCCAACGGCGACGGCAAGCTCACCCAGGATGAGCTGTTTGCCCGCACCCCGGCCATCGGCAACAGCGTGCTGCCGACCGATCGCCAGGCGCAGCGCCAGTCGACCTATTTCCAGCTTCTCGACACCGACAAGGACGGCGTTGTCACGCTGGCCGAGTTCATGGCCCAGGCGGACCGCAACTTCGCGCGCTGCGACATCAACAAGGACGGCCGCATCGACACCGCCGAATGCCGCCAGGCCTTGCAGCGCCGACCGACAGAGCGCTGAGGCTTTTGGTCTTCCTCTTCCCTTTCATATTCCTCTCCCCCGCCAGGGGGAGAGGAGCATGAAGAAGGCGGATGGGCGTCAAGAAACTACACCCTCAGGTGCTCTCCGCCGCCATGATGTCGCCGAACAGATCCCAGCTCTCGCCCTTGAAGCGCGAGAGCTGCACCGCCTGGATCGGATAGAAATCCGTCGGGCTGGTGCTGACGGTGATGCCGGGCAGCAGCAGCGGGACACGGAACTTCTGGTAGTTGGCGGCCTGCTTCATCACGTTCTCGCGGGTGAGGTTGTCACCGCACTTCTTCAAGGTCTCGCGCATCAAGGTCGCGACGGCATAGGCAAAGATGTAGTTTGCGTCGCCTTGGTTGGCCTGCGGCATGTACTTGGTCATGTACTCGCGCCACATCTTCATCTCGTCGTCGTTGTCCCACTGGTGATCGGTAGGATCCTTGAGATAGGCCGCCGTGATTATGCCCGCGCTGTTGTCGTAGCCCGCGGGCTTCATCACCGAGGTGACCGAGGCCGAGACGTTGTTCAGGTACTGGGCGGGCTTCCAGCCGATATCGCCCGCCTTGCGGATCGATTGCGCGGCGAACTTCGGCGTCGAGATGTTGAAGAATACGTTGGCGCCGGAATCCTTGAGCTGAATGACCTGCGAAGTCCACCGTGGGATCGGTCACCTCGTAGGTCACGAGCTTCACGATCTTGGCGGGATCGCCGATGCCTTCCTTGAAGCCCTCGAAGTAGTCCTTGCCGTAGTCGTCGTTCTGCATCAGCACGCCGACCTTGGGGTCCTTGACGTTGGCCAGCGCGTGCTTGGCATAGATCACGCCCTCGGTGTGGTAATCGGGCTGGAAGCCCATCGTCCACGGGAACTCCTTGGGCTTGCCCCACTTCGACGCGCCGGTCGACACGTAGAGATGCGGCACCTTCTTCTGGTTGACGTATTTGTGGATCGCCGTGTTGGTCGGTGTGCCCAGCGTGTTGAACAGGCAGAGCACCTTGTCCTGCTCGACGAGTTGGCGCGTCACCTCGACCGACTTGGGCGGCGAGTAGCCGTCATCGAGCGTGATGAAGTTGATCTTGCGGCCGTTGATGCCGCCGGTGTCGTTGACCATCTTCCAGAAGACCTGGTGAGCCTGGCCGATCACGCCATAGGCCGACGCCGGACCGCTGTATGGGCAGAAATGACCGATCTTGATCTCGGTATCGCTCGCCCCGTCGTCGTACTTCTTCTGAGCCGACGCCGAACGCGACGCCGCAAGCAAAGCAGCGGCCGACGCGCCGCCTACGAAACCACGCCTACTGGTAATCAACGCTCCCTCCTTCGTTTGTATTTGTGCCGCAAGGTTCGCCTCAAAATCCCGGCTTGAAAAGGGCCAAACGAGAAAAAGGCCGCCAACCGGCGGCCTTTCCCATCGTGTACGAGTGAAATCAGGAGCTTTCGGCGTGCATGATCTCGCCGAACAGGTCCCAGCTCTCGCCCTTGAAGCGCGAGAGCTGCACCGCCTGGATCGGATAGAAGTCGGTCGGGCTGGTGCTGACGGTGATGCCCGGCAGCAGCATCGGCAGCCGGAACTTCTGGAAGTTGGCCGCCTGCTTCATCAGGTTCTCGCGGGTGAGGTCGTCACCGCACTTCTTCAGCGTCTCGTGCATCAGGAGCGAGACGGAATAGGCAAACACGTTGGACGCATCCTGGAGGCTGGCCCCCGGGTTGTGCTTGCCCATCCACGCGACCCACGCCTTCATGTCGGCATTGTCGTCCCACTGCTTGTCGGTGGGATCCATAAGGTATTGCGCCGTCAGCACGCCCTGCACGTTCTCGAAGCCCGCCGGCTTCATGGCGCTGGCGACGCTGCTCGAGACGTTGTTGAGGTACTGCGCCGGCTTCCAGTCGATGTCGCCGGCCTTGCGCATGGCCTGGGCGGCGAACTTCGGCGTCGAGATGTTGAAGAACACGTTGGCGCCGGAATCCTTGAGCTGGATCACCTGGCTGTCGACCGTGGGGTCCGTCACCTCGTAGGTCACGTGCTTGACGATGCGGCCGACCTCCTTGCCGAGTCCGTCGCGCATGCCCTCGTAGTAGTCCTTGCCGTAATCGTCATTCTGCATCAGCACGCCGATCTTGGCGTCCTTGACGTTCGCCAGGATGTGCTTGGCGTAGATGACGGCTTCGGTGTGGTAGTCGGGCTGGTAGCCCATCGTCCACGGGAACTCCTTGGGATTGCCCCACTTCGAGGCGCCGGTCGCGACGAAGAGCTGCGGCACCTTCTTCTGGTTCATGTATTTGTGGATCGCCGTGTTGCACGGCGTGCCCAGCGTGTTGAAGGTGCACAGCACCTTGTCCTGCTCGACGAGCTGGCGGATGCACTCCACCGTCTTCGGCGGCGAGTAGCCGTCGTCCAGGGTGATGAAGTTGACCTTGCGGCCGTTGATGCCGCCTGCCTCGTTGACGCTCTTCCAGTAGGCCGAGATCGTCTTGCCGATCACGCCGTAAGCCGATGCCGGCCCGCTGTACGGATTGGTGTTGCCGATCTTGATCTCGGTGTCGCTTGCGCCGTCCGAGTACTTCTTCTGTGCGAACGCCACGCCCGATGCGGAAAAGACAGCGGCGGTCGAAACGCCGCCAAGAAAAGTGCGCCTATTGGTCTTCAACGTGCCCTCCTGTGGTTTTTTGTTATGCGAAAGAGGGTCGCTTGAATCACGGTGCATGAAAAGAGGAAAAACCGCTTGGCGATATACAAAATTTCAATGTTGCGGCGCAAAAGCCCGCAAAAGAAAGGCCGCCGGGATCACCGGCGGCCCTCATGCCATCCAGCCTTCAGGCTCAGCTGCTTTCGGCGTGCATGACGTCGCCAAACAGCTCCCAGGTCTCGCCCTTGAAGCGCTGAAGCTGGACCGCCTGGATGGGATAGAAGTCGGTCGGGCTCGTGCTGACGGTGATGCCGGGCAGCAGGAGCGGCAGGCGGTACTTCTGGAAGCTGGCCGCCTGCTTCATGAGATTGGCGCGCGTGAGATCGTCGCCGCAACGCTTCAAGGTTTCGGCCATCAGCCAGGCGACCGAGTAGCCGTAGATGTGGTTGGCGTCGGCCTTGTTGGCCGACGGCATGTATTTGTCCATCCAGGCACGCCACGCCTTCATCTCGTCGTTGTCGTCCCACTGCTTGTCGGTGGCATCCATGATGTAGGCCGCGGTGATGATGCCCTGGGCATTGTCGTAGCCGGCGGGCTTCATGACCGCGGCGACCGAGGCCGAGACGTTGTTGAGGTAATGCGCCGGCTTCCAGTCGATGTCGGCTGCCTTGCGGATGCCCTGGGCGGCCGCCTTGGGCGCCGCCACGTTGAAGAAGACATTGGCGCCGGAATCCTTGAGCTGGATGATCTGGCTGTCCACCGTCGGATCGGTCGCCTCGTAGGTGACGATCTTGGCGATGCGGCCTTCCTCCTTGCCCAGGCCCTCCTTGAAGCCGCCGAGATAATCGCGGCCGTAATCGTCGTTCTGATGCAGCACGGCGATCTTGGCGTCCTTGACGTTGGCCAGGATGTGCTTGGCGTAGATGACCGCTTCGGTGTGATAGTCGGGCTGGAAGCCCATGGTCCACGGGAAGTTCTTCGGGTCGCCCCACTTCGATGCGCCGGTGGCGACGAAGAGCTGCGGCACCTTCTTCTGGTTCATGTACTTGTGGATCGCCGTGTTGCACGGCGTGCCGAGCGGCTGGAAGAGCGCGAACACCTTGTCCTGCTCGACGAGCTGGCGGACCATTTCCACCGTCTTGGGCGGACTGTAGCCGTCGTCGAGCGAGATGAACTTGATCTTGCGGCCATTGATGCCGCCTGAGTCGTTCAGGCTCTTGAAATAGGCATCGATCGTCTTGGCGATGGCGGCGTAGGACGAAGCCGGGCCGCTATGGGGATTGGTGTTGCCGATCTTGATCTCGGTGTCGGTCGCGCCGTCATCGTACTTCTTCTGCGCGAATGCCGCGGACGAACCGGAAAGCAGGGCCAGCGCCGACGCGCCGCCCACGAAACCTCGCCTACTCGTAGTCATTGGAAGCCTCCCTATTGCTTGTAAGTTGTGCGGGAGTTTCTTCCAGAACCGGGCAAAAAAGAAGGCCGCCTTTCGGCGGCCTTCTCAACCACAATGTCGCAGCCCGACCGGCTCAGCTGCCTTCGGCCGCCATGACTTCGCCGAACAGGTCCCAGGTCTCGCCCTTGAAGCGCTGCAGCTGGACCGCCTGGATCGGATAATAGTCGGTCGGGCTGGTGCTGACGGTGATGCCCGGCAGCAGCATCGGCACGCGCAGCTTCTGGAAGTTCGCCGCCTGCTTCATGACGTTCTCATGAGTGAGCGTGTCGCCGCACTTGGCGAGCGTCTGCTGCATCAGGAACGACACCGAATAGGCATAGACGTAGTTGGCGTCGCCCTGGTTGGCGCCCGGATTCCACTTGTCCATCCAGGCGCGCCACGTCTTCATCTCGGCGTCGTCGTCCCAGCGCTTGTCGGTCGGATCCTTGAGGTAGGCCGCCGTGATGATGCCCTGGCCGTTGTCGAAGCCGGCCGGCTTCATCACCGACGACACCGAAGCCGAGACGTTGGTCATGTACTGCGCGGGCTTCCAGTCGATGTCGGCCGCCTTGCGGATCGCCTGCGCCGCGAACTTCGGCGTTGCGATGTTGAAGAAGACATTGGCGCCGGAATCCTTGAGCTGGATGATCTGCGAATCGACGGTCGGGTCGGTCACCTCGTAGGTCACCAGCTTGGCGATGATCGTGCCGGCATCCTTGCCGAGACCTTCCTTGAAGCCGTCGAGGTAGTCCTTGCCGAAATCGTCGTTCTGCATCAGCACGCCCACCTTGGCGTCCTTGATGTTGGCCAGGATATGCTTGGCGTAGATGACGGCTTCGGTGTGGTAGTCGGGCTGGTAGCCCATCGTCCACGGGAACTCCTTGGGCCTGCCCCACTTCGAGGCGCCGGTCGCGACGTAGAGCTGCGGCACCTTCTTCTGGTTCATGTACTTCTGGATCGCCGTGTTGGACGGCGTGCCCAGCGTGTTGAACAGGCACAGCACCTTGTCCTGCTCGACGAGCTGGCGCACCACTTCGACCGTCTTGGCCGGGCTGTAGCCGTCATCGAGCGTGATGAAGTTGATCTTGCGGCCGTTGATGCCGCCGGCGTCGTTGACGCTCTTCCAGTAGGCCTCGATGCCCTTGCCGATCACGCCGTAGGCGGACGCCGGCCCGCTATAGGGGCCGGCATGGCCGAGCTTGATCTCGGTATCGGTGGCACCGTTGTCGTACTTCTTCTGCGCGAACGCCGCCCGCGAACCGGAGAGCAGCGCCAACGCCGACGCACCTCCGACAAACCCACGCCTACCCGTAATCACAGAAAGCCTCCCTTTTTAAATTGGCGCGGGAGTTTCTTCTGAAATACGGCAAAAAAGAAGGCCGCCGGGGTGCGACTTTCCGCACTACGATTATGTTGCATCCCGCCGCTGGCGCATCGCAATTGTACGGCCTGAAGCCGGGAAAAATCCGCCGCCGTGGTCCGGACGAACGGGCTGCCGGCGTCGCGCCGTCAGCCGCTCGCGCGCTGCTTGAGCGCCTGCTCTCTCGCCTTTGCGCTCGGCGCGCGCAAGCTGCGCACCAGATAGTAGACGCCGCCCACGATGCCCATCGGCATCAGGTACATGAGCACGATCAGCAGGATGCCGAACACGGTATAGGCCGACAGGTCGAACGGCAGCCCGAGGTCGTTCTTGGCGAAGGTCGAGAGCGCCTGGGCGGAGTTGTCGACCAGCACGTAGAAGATGCCGCCGACCACCGATCCGGCCAGCGAGCCGACGCCGCCGACCACCAGGCCGATCAGGAACTTGATCGACAGGAAGAAGTTGAAGCTGTCGGGCGCCACGAAGGCGATGGCCGAGGCCGAGAGCGCGCCGGCGATGCCGGTGTAGGCCGCGCTGATGCCGAAAGTGACCGTCTTGTAGAGGGCGGTGTCGATGCCCATCGTGTCGGCCGCCATGTACTGGTCGCGGATCGCCATCATGGCCCGGCCGCTGCGGCTGTTCAGGATGTTGGCCGCCGCCCAGTACAGAAAGACCATGACGACCAGGCAGTAGTAATAGAGCCACTGGTCTTCGTTCAGCGGCAGGCCGAACGGCACCTCGGGCTTGCTGAGCACGATGCCCTGCACGCCGCCGGTCAGGCCCTCGAGCCACTTGTACTTCAGGATCTGCGGCACCGAGAGCGCCAGCGCGAAGGTCGCGAGCGCCAGGTAATGGCCCTCGAGCTTGAGCGCCGGCAGCCCGAACAGGTAGCCGACGATGAAGCAGATGACGGCGGCGATCGGCAGCGTCGCATAGTACGGCATGTCGAGCTTATCCATGAGGATCGCCGCCGTGTAGGCGCCGACCGCATAGAAGGCACTGTGGCCGAGCGAGATCTGCCCGTTGAAGCCGGTCAGGAGGTTGAGCCCGAGCACGGCGATGGCCGCGATGATCATCGTGCTGACCAGGAACAGCCGGTAGTCGGAGACCACATCGGGAAGCAGCGGATTCAGCAGCGGCACCAGGAAGGCCAGCGCCAGCAGCACCAACAGCCACTTCTTGGGAAAGGCCGGCATGTCAGACCCTCTTCACGACGACACGGCCGAACAGGCCGGCCGGTTTCACCGTGAGCACGAAGATCACGATGATCAGCGCCACCGTGAGTTTCTCGCCGTTGCCGATGATGTAGACGCCGGTGATCTTCTCGATCTGGTTGCCGGCGAAGGCCACCATGTTCTCGAGCACGCCGACGATGAAGCCGCCGATCACGGCGCCGCCGGGATTGCCGATGCCGCCGACCAGGGCGCTGGCGAAGGCATAAAGCAGGATGCCGCCCATCATGTTGGGGTCGAGATAGACGATATGGGCCACCATCATGCCCGCCACCGCGCCCACCGAGGCGGCGAGGCCCCAGCCCAGCGCCAGCATCCAGTCGACCCGGACGCCGACCAGGCGCGCCATCTGCGGGTTCTGCGCCGCGGCGCGCATGGCGAGTCCGAGCGGCGTGTAGCGGAAGAAGACGAACAGCAGACTGAGCACGATCAGGGTGACGAGCACGACGCCCAGCTGGTGCGGACCGATGACGCCGGCGATGCCGAAGCTGCTCTTGGGGAAGGGCGAGGGATATTCCTTGATCAGGTAGCTCCAGATCGCGCCGGCGACCGAGTTGCAGATCGCCAGCAGGCCGATGAAGACCACGACGATCGACAGCACCGGCGCATTGTGCAGCGGCCGCAGGATCACCCTTTCGATGATCACGCCCAGCATGAAGGAGAAAGCCACCGTAAGCAGGAAGGCCAACCAGAACTCGACGCCCCAGCTCATGAGCTGCCAGCTGATATAGGTGCTGAACATCGCCAGCTCGCCCTGGGCGAAATTGATATGGTCGGTCGAGACGTAGATCATGACCAGCGCCAGCGCCACGCAGGCATAGATGGCGCCGTTGGCGAGTCCGGATGCGATCTGCTGGAGGAACTGTTCCATTTCCCTGCCTCAGTACCCGAGGTACGACTTGCGGACGTTCTCGTCGTTCTTCACGACCGACGAGGGACCCGACATCACGATCCTGCCGGTTTCGAGGACGTAGGCGGTGTCGGCGAGATCGAGAGCGAGCGCGGCATTCTGCTCGACCAGCAGGATGCTCACTTTCTCCTCCTCGTTGATGCGCCGCAAGATGCGGAAGATCTCGACCACGATGAGCGGCGCCAGGCCGAACGAGGGCTCGTCGAGCAGCATCAGGCGCGGCTTCAGCATCAGGGCGCGGGCGATCGCCAGCATCTGCTGCTCGCCGCCCGACAGGGTGCCGGCCTGCTGCTGCAGGCGCTCCTTGAGCCGCGGAAAGTAGCCGAAGACGCGCTCGAGCTCGTCGCGGACGCCCTGCTTGTCGCGGCGCGTGTAGGCGGCGATGCGCAGGTTCTCGTCGACGGTCAGCGTCGTGAAGGTGCCGCGGCCCTCGGGCACATGGGCGATCCGGAGCCGCACGATCTCCTCGGTCGCCATGCCATTGATGGCCTTGCCGTCGAAACGGACCGAGCCCTCGGTGCGCACCATGTTGCAGATGGCGCGGAGCGTCGTCGTCTTGCCCGCGCCGTTGGCGCCCAGCAGGGTGGTGATGCCGCCGGTCTCGAGCGCGAAGCCGACGTCGTAAAGCGACTGCGTCTGGCCGTAGAACGCCTTGAGCGCCTTCACTTCGAGCAGCGCGGCCATCACGAGGTTCCCAGATAGGCGCGGATCACCTCGGGATCACGCTGCACTTCCGCCGGCGTGCCGTCGGCGATCTTCTTGCCGAAGTCGATGGCGACGACCTTGTCCGACACCGACATGACGAGGCTCATGTGATGCTCGACCAGCAGCACGGTGACGTGCTGCATGTCGCGCACCCGCTTGATCTGGCCCTTGAGCACGTCGATCTCTTCGTGGTTCAGGCCGGCCGCCGGCTCATCGAGCAGCAGCAGCTTGGGGCTGGAGGCGAGCGCGCGCGCCAGCTCGACCCGCTTGCGGATCGGGAACGGCAGGCCGCCGGCGATGGCGTTCGTGAACGGCACGAGATCCATGAAGGCGATCAGCTCGTGGGCGCGCTGGGAAATGTGCGCCTCCTCGGGCGCCACCTTGGGCAGGCGGAGCGCATTGTCGAGGAAGCTCGTGGAGCTGCGGCTGTGGCAGCCGACCTTGACGTTGTCGAGCACCGACATGCGGTCGAACAGCGCCACGTTCTGGAAAGTGCGTCCGATGCCGATCTGCGGGATGGCGTAGCGCGGGCGACCGAGGATCGACGTGCCTTCGAACAGGATGTCGCCGCCGTTGGGCGTGTAGAGTCGGCTGAGGCAGTTGAAGAGCGTCGTCTTGCCGGCGCCGTTGGGACCGATCAGGCCGGCGATCTGGCCGGGGAAAACGTCGAACGTCACACCATCGAGAGCCACGATGCCGCCGAAGCGGACCGAGACATCGCGCACGCTGAGCAACGGCGAGCCGCTGGATGAAGACGGTCCTGGCATGTTCCCGCTGGTTTCGTTGGCCGCCGAATATAACGCGCCGGCACCGCGAAATTACCCTTGCCTCCCAAGTACTTGCGACCCTTCTGCGGAGTCGGCGTCGCGGCCACGATGGCCTATCCCCGTGTGGGACGCAACCCCAATGGGGCGACGCCATGCTTTGGGCGCGATTGCGTCGCAGGATTCATCCGCAGCGCGGACGTTGACACGCCATGCGTTGCCGCCGATACGATGCCACCCCTCTCAATGCGGGTTCACCGCCGATGAAGCGCCTTTTCAGTCCGATACTCTTCACTGCTGCTGTCGTCGCCCTGCCGTTGGCCGCGCAGACTCCGCCGACGGTTGGTTGGCCGGCCAACCGCCCGCCGGACCAGGCCGCCCCAGGGGCCAAGCCACCACAGGCCACCCAGACTCCGCCGGCAACCAAGCCGCTGGCGGCCGCGCCATCGGCTCCGGGTGCTCCGCCGGCCCAGCAAGCCGTCGGCACGCCGCCGCCGATACCGCTGCCGCAGTGGTTCGTCGAGATCGACACCGACAAGAAGGGCGAGGTCACGCGCGCCGACTTCCTGAAGTACCGCATGAGGTCGTTCGAGGAACTCGACACCAACAAGGACGGCAAGCTCACGCTCGAGGAGTTCGTCAAGGTTGCCGAGCCGCCGTTCTCGCAGGACGTGCCCAATGGACCGACGCTCGAGGAGCGCAAGAACCGCGCCCGCTCCGAATTCCAGAACCTCGACACCAATCGCGACGGCTTCGTCGAGCGCGCCGAAGCCGAGGCGCTGGTCCATTCCGAGTTCAACCAGTACGACACCGACCGCGACAACAAGGTGACCGAACCCGAGGTTCGGCTGATCGTGCAACGCTCGCTGGCCCGCGAAGCCGCCGAGCGCCAGCAGATCGAGGCGCGGCGTCGCCAGGGCATGGCGGCGATCAACGATTTCATGGATATGCAGCTGCGCGAGGCCGACAAGCTCGACAAGAACAACGACGGCAAGTTGAGCCAGCAGGAATACGCCGTGCTGGCGGGGCCGGCCGACGGGCCGCAGACCTCGGGCCTGTTGCCCTACGACATCCGCCGCCAGCTCGTCATGCGCAAGTTCCAGGAGATTGACACCAACAAGGACGGTCAGCTCGATCGCGTCGAGCTGACCAACCACGCGGTCAAGCAGTTCCTCGAGATGGACATCAACAAGGACCGCTTCCTCACCGAGGAAGAGTTCAAGAAGGCGCAGGAAGCGGAGACCAAGAAGATGCGCGCCATCGTTCAGGCGATGCAGCCGGCGCAGCCCGCCCAGCCGCGGCCCGCGCCCGCACAGCCGCGGGGCGCGCCGCCCGCCCCCGCGCCGCAGCCGCAAGGCCTGGCGCCCGGCCTGCCGCAGGGCACGCGGTAGGCGGCGGGCAGCGGCTCCGGCGCAGCAGCCTCTCCACGCGGACTCACCGCCGATGAAGCGCCTTTTCGCTCCAATCCTCTTTGCCGCGGCCATTGCGACCCTGCCGGCGGTCGCACAGACCCCGCCGCCGGCGAAGCAATCTGCCCCGCCGGCTCCGGACGCTCCGCCCGCTCAACACACCACCGGCACGCCGGTGCCGCTGCCGCAATGGTTCGTCGAGATCGACATCGCCAAGAAAGGCGAGGTCACGCGCGCCGAGTTTCTGAAGTACCGCATGACGTTGTTCGAGCAGGTCGACGTCGACAAGGACGGCAAGCTCACGCTCGACGAGTTCATGAAGGTCGCCGAGCCGCCGTTCTCGGCAGACGTGCCCAATGGGCCGACGCTCGAGGAGCGCAGGAACCGCGCCCGGTCCGAATTCCAGAACTCTCGACACCAACCGGAACGGCCTGGTCGAACGCGCCGAGGCCGAGGCGGTGGTCCATTCCGAGTTCAACCAGTACGACACGGACCGCGACAACAAGGTGACCGAACCCGAAGTTCGGCTGATCGTGCAGCGCTCGATGGCGCAAGGCGCCGCCGAACGCCGGCAGGCCGAGGCGCGCCGTCGCCAGGACATGCTGGCGATCAACGATTTCATGGTGATGGAGCTGGAAGGAGCCGACAAGCTCGACACGAACAATGACGGCAGGTTGAGTCAGCAGGAATTCCTCGTCGCGGCCGGCCCGGCCGACGGACCGCAGGCCCAGGGTCTGCCGCCCTATGACGTCCGCCGCCAGCTCGCCATGCGCAAGTTCCAGGAGATCGACACCAACAAGGACGGCCAGCTCGACCGCGTCGAGTTGACCAGCTACGCGGTCAAGAAGTTCCTCGAGATGGACATCAACAAGGACCGATTCCTCACCAAGGACGAGGTCAAGACGGCGCAGGACATCGAGACCAAGAAGACGCGCGAGCTCATCCCGACGATGCAGCCGGCGCCGGCGCAGCCGCGTCCGGCACCCGCACAGCCCCCAGCCGCACCGCCAGGCCTGCCGCAACGCACCACGCGATAGGCCGCGGGCGGGCTATTCGACCGTCACGCTCTTGGCGAGGTTGCGCGGCTGGTCGACGTCGGTGCCCTTGGCGACCGCCGTATAGTAGGCAAGCATCTGCACCGGCACGGCGTAGAGAATCGGCGCCACCACCGGATCGACCGCGGGCAGGATGATCGCCGCCGCCGCGTGCCCGCCGAGGCGGGCGTTGCCGGCGGCATCGCTCAGCAGCACCAGCTTGCCGCCGCGCGCCTTCACCTGCTCGAAGTTGGACGCGATCTTGTCGAAGACGGCGTCGGTCGGCGCTACCACCACGACAGGCACCGATTCGTCGATCAGCGCGATCGGCCCATGCTTCATCTCGCCGCCGGCATAGCCTTCGGCATGGATGTAGGAGATTTCCTTGAGCTTCAGCGCGCCTTCCAGGGCGATCGGAAACGACGAGCCGCGGCCCATATAGAGGACGTCGCGCGCCTCGGCGAGGATCTCCTCGGCGATGCGGCGGTACTCATCCTCCATGTTCAACGCCTCGTTGACGTGCGCCGGCAGCTCGATCAGGGCGTGCGCCAGCCGCGCCTCCTCATCTTCCGACAGCACACCGCGCGCCCGGCCAGCGGCCATCGCCGCGGCAAGCAGCACGGTGAGCTGCGTGGTGAAGGCCTTGGTCGAGGCGACGCCGATCTCGGGACCGGCCAACGTCGGCAGCACGACATGCAATTCACGGGCGATGGCGCTTTCGGGAACGTTGACCACCGACAGGATCGTCTGCTTGTGGGTCTTGGCGTAGCGCAACGCCGCCAGGGTATCGACGGTCTCGCCCGACTGCGAGACCGCGATGCACACACCGCCCTCCGGCAGCGGCGGCTCGCGATAGCGCAGTTCCGAGGCGACCTCGATCTCGACCGGCAGGCGCGCCAGCTTCTCGAACCAGTATTTGCCGACCATGCAGGCATAGAACGCCGTGCCGCAGGCCGTCATGGTGACCCTGCTCACCTTGTTCCAGTCGAACGGCAGCGCCGGCAGGCTCACCGAGCGCGTCGTGGGATCGAGGTAGGTCTGCAAGGTGTCGCCGACCACCGCGGGCTGCTCGTAGATCTCCTTCAGCATGAAGTGGCGGTGATTGCCCTTGCCCATCATGGCGCCGGAGATGCCGCTCTGGCGGATCTCGCGCTTCACCTCTTCGCGGCCCTGGAAGATGCTGGCGCCTTTGGCGTTCAGCACGACCCAGTCGTCGTCCTCGAGGTAGGTCACGCGCTTGGTGAAGGGCGCCAGCGCCAGCGCATCGGTGCCGATATACATCTCGCCGTCGCCATAGCCGACCGCGAGCGAGCTGCCGCGGCGCGCGCCCATCAGGATGTCGTGGCGGCCGCTGAACAGCGCGACCAGCGCGAAGGCGCCGCGCAGGCGCTCCATTGCCTTGCCCATCGCCTCCTCGGGCGACAATCTGGCGCTCGAGCAGCGAGGTCAGGAGCTGCGCCACCACTTCGGTGTCGGTGTCGCTGTCGAAGCGGCGGCCTTCGGCTGAAAGCTCGTCCTTCAGCTCCTGGAAATTCTCGATGATGCCGTTGTGCACGATCGCCACCCGGTCGGTGGCGATGGGATGGGCGTTGCGCTCCGACGGCTTGCCGTGGGTCGCCCAGCGCGTGTGGCCGATGCCGATCGTGCCGGACAGCGGCTCCGCGCCGAGCCGCGCCTCGAGATTGACCAGCTTGCCCTCGGCGCGACGGCGGTCGATGTGGCCGTTGACCAGGGTGGCGACGCCCGCCGAGTTGTAGCCGCGATATTCCAGCCGCTTCAGCGCCTCGACCAGCAGGGGCGTGACGGGCGCTTTGCCGATGATTCCAATGATGCCGCACATGGAATGATTGTCCGTAAAGAGGGGGTTATTTCTTGTTCTTGGCCCGCTTGGCAGCCGCCGCGCGGGCCTTCAGTTTCGCACGAAGCGGGCCGGCCCGCCCCTTCTTTGTGACCTGGCGAGCCCGCCCGAAGGCCACCGCGCCGGCCGGCACGTCGCCGGTGATGACGCTGCCCGCCGTCACGTTGGCGCCCCGGCCGATGCGGACCGGCGCCACCAGCGAGCTGTTGGAACCGACGAAAGCCTCCGCGCCCACCACGGTCCGATGCTTGCCGTAGCCGTCGTAGTTCACCGCGATGGTGCCGGCGCCGATGTTGCTGGCCGCGCCGATGTCGGAATCGCCGAGATAGGCGAGATGATTGGCCTTGGCGCCGCGCGCCATGCGGGTCGCCTTGAGCTCGACGAAGTTGCCGATATGGACGTCCTCGGCCACGTCGGAGCCCGGCCGGATGCGGGCGAAGGGTCCGATGATGGCGCCGCGCCCGATGCGCGCCCCCTCGATGTCGCAGAACGCCTTGATCTCGACGTTCGACGCCACCGTGACGCCGGGCCCGAGGCGCACGTTGGGGCCGATCGTGACGTCGGCGGAAAGCCTGGTGTCGGCCGAGAGCCAGACCGTGTCGGGGTCGGTCATGCTGACGCCCGCCTCGAACGCCGCCGCGCGCAGGCGCTGCTGCAGGACCTTCTCCGCCGCCGCCAGCTCGGCCCGCGAGTTGATGCCCTGGAACTCCGCCTCCTCGCCTTCGACGGCGATGGCCGTGTGGCCCGCGGCGCGCGCGATGGCGACGGCATCGGTGAGATAGAACTCGCTCTTGACGTTGTCGTTGCCGATCGCGCCCAGCAGCGAGGCGATCAGCGCGCCGTCGAGGCACATCACGCCGGAATTGCAGAAATCGACCGCCTTCTCGCTCTCGTCGGCGTCCCGGCTCTCGACGATCCTTTCCAGCGCGCCGCGGTGCATGATCAGCCGGCCGTAGGGCGCGGGATCGCGCGCGATGAAGCCCAGCACGCCGACGGCTGCCTTCTCCTTGCGGCAGGCCGCGACCAGGCGCTGCAGGCTGGCCGTCGTCAGCAGCGGCGCGTCGGCGTAGACCACCAGCACGGGGCCGCGATGGCCTTTCAGCGCGGCCAGCGCCGCCTTGGCGGCATCGCCGGTGCCGCGTGGCCGGCGCTGGACCGCCGTGGGATGCGGCGCGAAGGCAGCGGCGACGTCCCTGGCGCCCGGCGACACGACGCCGATGACCCGCGCGGGCTTGAGGCGGCGCACGTTTTCCAGCACGTGGCGCACCATCGGCCAGCCGGCCAGCGGATGCAGGACCTTGGGGATGGCCGATTTCATGCGCGTGCCGGCGCCGGCTGCCAGCACCACCACGGCGATGGGCGGTTTCATGCCCGTCCGATGCCATGGGGCTGGCGGTCCCGCAAGGCAGATGTGCTAAGGAGATCGCATGCACCCCAATGCCGACAATCTCATCGCCACCCGCTTCGATACCGTGATCTACGACCTCGACGGCACCCTGATCGACAGCGCCCGCGACATGCGCGAGGCCATAAGCCGCGTGCTGGCCGACCACGGCCTGCCGCGCGATCAGCGACGAGGACGCCCGGATCTTCATGGGCGAAGGCAGCAAGGTCACCATGCGCCGGGCCTTCGCCAAGAACGGCCGCACGCTCGACGACGCCGAGCTCAGCACCGTCACCCGCGAGTTCGTGCAGCTATTACGAGAAGGATCCCGTGCACTACACGACGGCGTTCGACGGCGTCGCCGAGGTGGTGGCCCGGCTCGACCGGCTGGGCCTCAAACAGGGCGTGTGCACCAACAAGTTCGAGAAATCCGCCCGCATGATCCTGGAGGGCCTGAAGCTCATGCCGCCGATCGCCGACGTGGCCGGCGCCGACACCTTCACGGTGCGCAAGCCCGATCCCGGCCACATCCTGCAGCTGATCGACAAGATCGGCGGCAACCGGGCACGCGCCGTCATGATCGGCGATTCGATCCACGACGTGGAAGCGGCCCATCGCGGCGGCCTGCCGGCCGTGCTGGTGAGCTGGGGCTACACGGCCAAGCCCGCCAGCGAGCTCGGCGCCGAAGCCGTCATCGACCGTTTCGACGCCCTGCCCGAGGCGCTGGGCCGGATTGCCGCCCGTTGACGGGCTCAAGTTGACGGGTGGGCCGGCAGGCCTTATACGCGCCCCTTCCGGGCGCTTAGCTCAGCGGGAGAGCACACCCTTCACACGGGTGGGGTCGTAGGTTCAATCCCTACAGCGCCCACCATTGCCTTGGCCCACGCCGGACTCCGATGACAACCGCGCTCAGCCTTCGTCCCGGTGATCGCGTTCCCGATTTCGCGCTGCCGGGACTCGACGGCAAGCTGCGCAAGTTCATCTGGTCGTTCACCGGCGATCCCGTCGCCCTGCTCGCGGTCGACGATCTCGACAATCTCGACACCGCCCAGTTCGCTGCCCTGATCGCCGCGTGCAAGGCGTCGTCCGTCCTGCCGGTCGTGGTCGCGGGCAACACGGTCGCCGCCGCGGCAGCACCCTGGGCCAAGCTCGGCGGGTCCGCCGAAGCGCCCCTGCTGCTCTGTGACGCCGACAGGAAATTCCTGCCCGCGCTGCTCTCGCAGGGCGGCGTTGGCTTCGGCCCGGGCGGCGGCTTGCGCATGCGGGTGATCGTGCTCGATCCCAACCAGCGGATCGCCGCGACCTTCGACAACCGGGCGCTGCCGGCCGCGGCCGAGGCGATGGACGCCGTGGCCGCCGCCGTGCGCGCCGACGGCGGCGAGGATCAGGTCGTGCTGACGCCGATGGCGCCCGTCCTGGTGCTGCCGCGCGTGTTCGAGCCCGACTTCTGCAGCCAGGTGATCCGCCTGTGGGAAAAGGGCGACCACAAGGACAGCGGCGTCTCGAGCCGCTACGGCACCGTCAACGTCTCGCATCTCAAGCGGACCGAAGACTACACCGTGGTCGAGCCGATGATGCAGAAGGCGATCTCCGACCGGCTCGCCTACCGCATCGGCCCCGAGCTCACCAAGGTCTTCGCCTTCGACCGCCAGTTCGCTTTCGATGCCCACGTCGTGCTGTCCTACAGCCTCGAGGGCAAGCATTTCTTCGGCGCCCATCGCGACAACGGCGCGCCCACCACCGTCGACCGCGCCTTCGCCGTGTCGCTCAACCTCAACGACGATTTCGAGGGCGGCGAGCTGGTGTTCCCCGAATATGCCGGTCTCAAGGTCAGCCCGCCGACCGGCGCCGCCGCGGTGTTCTCCTGCTCGCTCCTGCACCGCGCGCTGCCGGTGACTCGCGGCCGGCGTTTCGTGCTGACGACCTTCTTCCGGGCCAAGCCGGCATGATCGCGCGGGGCTGCCTGCTGTCGTGCGCCCTTGCCCTGCTGGCGGCGACCGATGCGGCGGCCCAGCAGGTCAAGGCGCACATGGAGGCCTGCACGGAGTGGGGTCGCGCCGCCGGCGAGTTCGGCACCCGCAACAGCTGCAACAAGCCGATCAGCATCCTGTTCATGACGCTGGGCGACCAGCGCATCGTCGAACGCGAGGTGCCGCCCGGCGCGTGGTTCGGCACCGGCGCGGCGAACGATCTCCCCGGCGGCTGGATGTTCACCGCCTGCCCGGTGGGCTACGCGCCGAACGTGCGATTCGCGGCGGAGAACCAGGCCGCCATCCTCGACAGCCTGTACAACTGCCTGTCCGCCCGCCCCGGCGTGTAGGCCGCGTCGCGGCGCGCTATTTTTCCGCCTTCTCCTTGCGGTCGGCGTCGTGGGCGCGGGCGAGCTCGATCCGCGCCTGGTCGAGCGCCGGATCCCGGACATCGATGCGCGCCGCCTCGTTGAGCGCGCCGTCGGCCGCGGCGAAGTCGTGCCGCGCGATCGCTTCGCGCATGGTCGTCAGCAACTCGACGATGCGGCTGCTGCGATGCGCATCCTTCTGTTGTGCCGCCTGCAGGGTCTGGCGCAGCTGGGCGATCTCGGGCGCCTGGGGATTGAGCTTTTCGGCCTCGGCCAGCGCCGTGTTGGCCGCCGCAACGTCGTCCTGGTTGATTGCCAGGCGGGCGCGGCTGAGTTGCGTCGCAAGCTGGCCTTCGGGCGTGCTGAGCTGCGCGATATCGCGCCGCGCCTGTGCCGTTTCCGGCAGCGCCGCCACCGTCTTGTCGGCCTGGTCGAGCTTGGCGATGGCTTCGGCAAACTTGCCGTCGCTGGCCAGGCGGCGGGCCTCGCCGACCAGGCGTGCCGCCAGCTGGCTCTGGGCCTCGTTCGGAACGACCGGATCGTCAGGATTGGCCGTGGCCGCGGCGGCCGGTTGGGTGGCCGCGCCGCGGGCGGTCGCAGCCGGAGCGTTGGCTTCGGTGGCCGTCGTCGCCGGGATTGCAGTGTCGCTGCGATCGAAGAAATACACGGCGCCGCCGATCACGACGACGGCCAAGGCGCCGTAGCCTGCAAATCGCTTTGCAAATGGACTGAACGTCAAAGCCGCCTCCACCGGAGATGAAACGCCGGCGAGGCTTCGAGGTTCCCGCGGCGACCTGGCTAGGCCGGCGGCGCGCCGGCGTAAGGATCGTTGATGCCGTCGAGCGGCCAGATCGGCCGGCGCAGCTTGGTGAATTTCAGGCGCGTGATGTCGGGCGAGCAGATGCCGCCCGAATCGACCAGCACGATGTCGCGCGCGATCGGCGCGTAGGCGGCGCGGTAATGCTGCACGCTCTTCACCACCAGCACGCTCTTGGCCGTGGGATCGATGCCCTGGCTCAGGAAGACCTGCAGATCGATGGTCTGGATGCGGCTGGAGATCGTCACCACGTCGACGCCGCCGATGCGCAGCACTGCGGTCGGCCCCATCGACGTCTCGACGCCGGCATTCATCGGCCCATCATTCCTGAAGTTGCCGTCCGACAGCATCTTCACGATGGCTTTCGCCCTGACCGGCCGCCCCATCGACGCATCGGTGTGGCCGCCCAGGCTGACCTCGATCTCCGAACCGACGCCCGCCTTGGTTGCCTGCTGCACCGCGGCCGGATCGTAGATCGTGCCGAAGGCGACGTTGTCGATGCCGGCGTCCAGAAGCGCCTGCAGGACGGGCGTCGTGTCGTTGTAGCCGCCACCGCCCGGATTGTCGGTGCCGTCGGCGATGACCAGCGGTCCCTTCTCGCCGACACCGGCGTGCGCCGCGGCGATGCCGTCGGAGATCGGCCGATAGTAGGTCGCAGCCCCCTCGTCGCGCCGCCGCCAGATCTCGTCGATGAGCTCGTGCGCGATCGCCCGGGCCCGCGCCTCGGCCGCCGGCTCGTGGGTCACCGCCACGGACGGTCCGGTATAGGGGATATCGGCCCAGGTGAAGCCGGCCTGGATGCTGACCACGTCGATGCCGGACTCCTTCTCGAACCTGTCGGCCCTGGCCAACAGGTCGAGCATCAGGCCGGGCTGGGTGGTGCGGCCGTGCTCGGCGCCTTCCAGCATGGCGGGCTGCACGAGCAGGCAACGCGGCTTCTTCCTGCCCTCCATCGCCTCCTGTACCAGGGCCGCCGCCTGGACCGCGCGCTCGTAGCCGTCGATGTGCGGATAGGTGCGGTAGCTCACCAGCGCGTTGGCATTCGTCGCCATGCGCCGCGTGGCATTGGCGTGCAGGTCGAGCGTGGTGGCGATCGGCACGTCCGGCCCGACGACACCGCGCAGCAGTTCCAGCAGCGCGCCCTCGGCGTCGTCCTCGGTTTCCGTCACCATGGCGCCATGCAGCGACAGGCAGATGCCGTCGAGCTTGCCGGCCTTCTTCGCCGCAGTGACGATCATGTCGCGGATCGTCTCCCAGCATTCCCGGGTGAGCTTGCCCGACGGCGTGGCATTGGCCGCGCCGGCCCATACCGGCTGCCAGCCGTACGTCTTGGCCGCATCGATGTAGCCGCCGATCTCGTTCCGGGTGCCGGTGAAGCGCGGCACCATCGCCTCGCCTTCGATCAGCCAGCGCTTGCGGTAGTCGTCCAGGGTCGTCGGCAGTTTCGAGAAGGTGTTGGTCTCGTGCATGAACTGCGCGATCAGGACGCGGTACGCCATCACCTGAACTCCTAGAGTTTCGCCGTCTTCAGCCACTCCGCCTGGCCTTCCTCACCGTCGACGCCCAGCGTCTCGAGGAAGCGGCAGACCATCATGTAGTAGCCGATGGTGAGAGTGAGCTCGACCAGCGCGCCCGGCGTGAGGAACGCCTCGACCGCCTTCAGGGTCTTGTCCGACGCCTTGATGTTGCGCACGACGTCGTCGGCGAAGCGCAGCACGGCCTTTTCGTTGTCGCTGAAGGCCGGCGCCTCGATGGTGGCGTCGCGCAGGGCGGCGATCTTGTCGTCGGTGACGCCGACCTCGCGGGCGATGCGCTCGTGCTGGAAGACCTCGTAGGCCGCGCGGCTCAGCCGCCCGACCCGCAGGATCGCCAGCTCGCGCAAGGTCGGATCGAGCTCGCAGCGATGCAGCAACGCATTGCCCATGCGCACGAAGCCCTTCGCGCCATATTCGGAATTCGCCAGCATGCGGTAGATGTTGAGGTGCGGCTTGAGCTTGTCCAGAAACTCGGCGTGCTTGCCGGTGGCAGCCTCGACCTCGTAGTACGGAATGCGCGACATCTGATCTCCCCTTCAGGCCGGCAAGCCTGTCAGATCAGGTCGCGTCTCACCAGCGGATTGAGCCAGCGGCCGAGCGGGCCGGTGAGCACGATCGGCTGTTCGACCACGATCAAGGCGATGCAAGGCTCGCCCGGATCGGCGATCGGCTCGTGCTGTTCGGGACCGGGACCGACGGCAAAATCGCCGACGCCGTAATTGCCGGTCGAATCGGTGTAGCCGCCCTGCAGCACCACCGTGAACTCCGTCCCGACATGGCGATGCATCGGCAGGCCACGGCCGGGTTTCAGGCGCAGCACCGACACGCGATGGCTGCTGTCGCCCGGCACGCGAAGACGGATCTCCTCGAAGCCGCCGAGCACCGACCGCCAGCGCGCCTCCGGTGCGATATGGCGGGCGAGCACCGGCGGCGCCCATTCGAAGCCGGGCCGGCGTACCGGCAGGGCGGGCCGCGGTTCGACCGCGATCCGATCCAGCCTGGCAAGCGTGCGCTCGAGGGCGGCATCGTCCGGCGCTGCGTCGACGTCGCCTTCCATCAAGGCGCCGCCCAGCGCATCGAGACGCTCGACCACGCGCCGCGCCACCGGGTCGAGCGCCACGTGGAGCGCCACCACCAGCGACGGCCCCGGGGCCAACGCCCCGGTGGCGTAGTCCAGCAGCAGCTCTTCGGGGGCCACATGGCCGCTCATGGTTCGTCTTTCTCCAGCGCTTCCCGCAGGCGTCCGAGGGCCAGGCGAATACGGGATTTCACGGTGCCGAGCGGCAGCTTCAGTTCCTCGGCGATGATCGTATGAGTCTTGTCCTCGAAAAAGGCCTTTTGGATGACCACCAGCTGATCGGCCGAGAGGCTGCCCAAGAGTTCTTTCACGCGGGTATACGTCTGGCCGGCGAGGACGGATTTGTCGGCATCGTCGTTTTCGGGCGCGAAGACCGCCAGCCAATCCTCGGTCTCGATCGCCGGCCGGCCGGAGCGGCGCAGCAGGTCGATGCGCTTGTTGCGGGCGATGGTGAAGATCCAGGTGGCGGCCGAGGCGCGGCTGCGATCGAAGCTGGCGGCCTTGCGCCACACCATGATCAGCGCTTCCTGCGCCACTTCCTGCGCGGTCTCTGCATCGGTGCCGCCGCGCATGATGAAGGCTTTCACGCGCGGCGCGTAGTGACGAAACAGGCTGGCGAAGGCCGCGCGATCCTGCCGGATCGCGATGGCCTCGATCAGATCGGCAGCCTCGTCGGGCGACAGCATCGCCAAAAAGCTTATCCCGGCCGGCCGTCGGCGCCGAGGTCCCAGAAGATGCCGGTCATCAGGCGAAGCCCATCGCGCGCCACCGGCGCCAGCAGGTGCTCGTTGGGCGCGTGCTGCGAGCAGGCGGCGTAGGAATGCGGCACCCACACGGTCGGCATGCCGAGAATGTCGGTAAAGACCTCGTTGGGCAGCGAGCCGCCGAGATTGGGCAGCATGTTGGGCTTCTGGCCGCCCGTCTTCTCGATCGAGGCGGCGGCGAACTTGGCCCACGGATTCTCCGGGTCGAGACGCGTCGCATTCATGATCACGTCGCGCGCCTGCTCGAGCTCGATCTGCGGGAAGCCGTGCTTGTCGAGATGGCGGCGCAGCGCCGGCAGGATCTGGTGCGGATCGGTGCCGACGACGAAGCGCAATTGGCAGTAGGCGATGGCGCTGGGCGGGATGGCATTGACCGGCCGATCGGGATTGCCGGTCTTGAAGGCTAAAACCTCGAAGCTGTTCCAGCCGAACACGCGTTCGACCGGCGTGAGCGACTTCTCGCCCCAGTCCGGATTGATCTCAGGCGCCCCCTCGCCCGCATCGACATGGGCGTCCGCGAGCGCGGCACGCACCGAATTGGTGAGCGTCTTGGGCCGCCACTCCGGCACTTTGATCTGGCCGCGCTCGTCGGTGATCGTCGCCAGCGCATGCGCCAGGATGATGCCGGGATTGGCCAGAAGGCCGCCCCAGTTGCCCGAATGATGGCCGCCCTCGCGCAGGGTGAGCTTGAGGTTGAAGTTGAGCGTGCCGCGCGTGCCGCCGAAGATGGTCGGCCGGCGATGGTCGAGCCGCGGACCGTCCGAGCCGATCAGGGCGTCGGCCTTGAGCGCCGCCAGGTTGGCCTTGCAGAAATCGGCCAGCCCGGGCGAGCCGGTCTCCTCGCCGGTCTCGATCAGGATCGTCGAATTGAAACCGAGATTGCCGCGCTCCTGCAGCACGCAGGCAAGGGCTGCGATGTTGATGGTGTGCTGGCCCTTGTTGTCGGCCGTGCCGCGGCCGTACATGCGATCGCCTTCGATCACGATCTTCCAGGGCGACAGGCCGGAGCGCCACTGCTCCTCCTGGCCGCGGATCACGTCGCCATGGCCGTAGGTCAGCACGGTCGGCTTGGCGGGATCCTCGACCCGCCGCGCGATCAGGAACGGGCCGTATTCGGTGCGCGGATTGGGCAGCACGGTGCAGTCGTAGCCGAGCTTTTCCAGCGATTCGGTCATCTCGCCCGAGACGTATTGCTGCAGCGCCGGCATCGAATCCTGCTCCTGGCTGGTGGTCGGAATCGCCACCCGCCGCTGCAGCTCGGCCAGAAAGCCGCCATCGTCGAAATACTTCTCCGCGCGCCCGATGGCGCCATCACGTGTTCCGGTCATGAGGTTCCTTGTGTCGTTTCGAGACACGATAGCATTCATTGGCATCTCTCTGTCAGGCATCTCGTTTTTATCGGACACCACCTCACCTACCCCATTGCTGCGCAATGGGGGCCCCTCCTCTCCCCCGCTGCGCGGCGGAGAGGACGCCTGCTATGCTCTCCTTCAAATCAGGGAGGTCGGAATGCTGACATCGGGGCGCGTCGTTTTTTCCAGGATGGAGGAAGTCCATTACGGCAAGCCGGCCGCCCAGTCGGTCGCCGAGCTGGTCAAGGAGCACGGCGCGGAGCGCGTGTTCCTGATGGTGAGCGGTACGCTCAATCGCGAGACCGACGAAGTCGAGAAGGTCCGCCGCGCGCTCGGCAATAAATGCGTCGGCACCTTCGACAAGATGCCGGCGCATTCGCCGCGTTCGGCCGTGATCGCAGCCACGGCGCAAGCGCGCGCGGCGCGCGCCGACCTGATCGTCACCCTGGGCGGCGGCTCGATCACCGACGGCGCCAAGGCCGTCCAGCTCTGCCTCGCCAACGATGTCACCAGCGTCGAGGGAATGGACAGGATCCGCGGCGCAGCGGACGTCAAGCCGCCCGCGGTGCGGCAGATGTCGATCCCGACCACCCTGTCGGCCGGCGAGTTCTCCGGCCTGGCCGGCGTCACCAACGAGGCGACCAAGGTGAAGGAGATGTTCCGCCATCCGCTCACCGTCCCGCAGGCCGTGATCCTCGATCCCGAAGTGACGCGGCACACGCCGATGTGGCTGTTCCTCTCGACCGGCATCCGCGCCGTCGACCATTGCGTCGAGGGCGTATGCTCCAACGAATCGACCGAGTTCACCAACGCCTCGGCCCTGCACGGCCTGTCGCTGCTGGCGCGCGGCCTGCCGAAGGTGAAGGCCGATCCGGCGGACATGAAGGCCAGGCTCGACTGCCAGACCGGCTCGTGGCTGTCGATGGGCGCCCTGGCGGCGGGCGTTCCGATGGGCGCCAGCCATGGCATCGGCTATGTGCTGGGCGCCGTGTTCGACGTCCCGCACGGCCATACCTCGTGCATCATGCTGCCCTCGGTGATGCGCTGGAACAAATCGGCCAATGCCGATCGCCAGGCGCTGATCGCCAATGCGATGGGCCATCCCGGCAAGGATGCCGGCGACGTGCTCGACGATTTCATCCGCGGGCTCGGCATGCCCCGCAGCCTGGGCGAGGTGAAGGTCGGCCGCGAGCATTTCGAGCGCATCGCCAGCCAGGCGATGGGCACGCCCTGGGTGCCGCGCAATCCGCGCCGCATCGATGGCCCCGCCGACGTGCGGGAGATCCTGGAACTGGCGGCGTAGAGACATGGCAGGGGGTTTCCGCAGTTTCCGCAATTTCCGCTAGTGATTCGCCAATCAGCGACGGGCTGACCTCCCGACGCAATGCCGGTCAGCCGCGACCGGCAGGGTCGACGGTAGACTTGCATGACTGTGGGCGGCTGCACGGCGCTGCCTCCGGTTTTGCTCCGAACTCAAGATAAGTGATACTGAGGAATAAGTCAAGTATAACTATTGATATACTTAAGCGCCCGAGTTTCTGCGCACCATACTGCGCAGAAACTCGGGCCTCTTACTGGACCGCGGGCCTCCAGGCCCGCCTCATGTGCCGACACGCGCACAGATATGAGATGAGCGGGCCTGGAGGCCCGCGGTCCGGCAAGAATTGGGACCGCTCTAGTCGTGGCGAACGGCAAGCTCGATATCGCCGATCCGCAGCCGGGCGCCGGCCTGAAGTCGCCGCAGCGCACCGGCGGCCACCGAGAGGCCGTCGACGGCGGTGCCGTTGGTCGAGCCCAGGTCCTCGATCTGCAGGGTGTTGTCGATGAGGACCAGCCGCGCATGGCGCCGCGACACCGTCGGATGCGACAGGACCGCGTCGCAATGGTCGAAGTCGCGGCCGATCACGAAGCCTTCCGCCTTTCGCTCCACCAGCCTGTCGAGCGCCAGGTCGAAGCCGAACCGGCGACCCGCCAGGTCGGCGCCGTGGAAGCGCAACGTCGCGCGCGGCACCACGGACGTCGTGGTCCGCCGCGACGCCCCCACCCGGGCGCGCACATGGTAGATATGGAGAGGCCGGCTGACATTCTTGGCGCGATGCTCGCCGCCGTCGACGAAGGCGTAATCGACCTGCAGCTCGGTGACGTCGCGCACCGCGCGCGACACGGCGATGCCGCCGGGCTCGGCCATGGATTGTATGCGCTCGGTGAGATTGACGCCGTCGCCGAACAGATCTTGGTTGTCCTCGTCCACCATGACCTCGCCGAGATGCACGCCGATACGGAACAGCAGCTTCTGCTCCTCGGGCAGGAGCTCGTTAAATCGCCACATGCGCTCCTGAATGTCGATCGCCGCCGTGACCGCGGCGAGCGCCGAGTCGAATTCGGCCAGCATCGCATCGCCCGTGCCGTGGACGATCGAGCCGCCGGCAATTTCGACGGCCGGGCGCCAGACGTCGCTTTTCACCGACTTGAGGTTCGTGAAGGTGAGCTCTTCCTCGGCTTCGGTCAGGCGGACGAAGCCGGCGAGGTCGGCGTGAAGGATCGCGGACAGGTGGCGTCGAGGCGAGTTCGGGAGATTCATGACGCCCTATTCAGCGGAGACCGGCCTTGGTTCAGATGGTGTTTCGATCGGAAGCGATCTTGCCCTATGCAGCCTCCGCCACGCAAACCTTGTGCCTACCCGATCACCTGGCCTGAAAAAGCGCCGAATCGGCCCGCCGGATCGCCTCGGACAGGCCTCTGCAATGGAGCCGACGCGGGCGCTTCCCCGCAATCATGCAGCGGGCAGGTTCCTCACGGCCCTCGCGGCCGCGGCCACGCTCGGAAAGGTCAGGTCGTCCGCGTCCTCGCGGCCCAGCGACAGGCCGCGCTCGATGTCGCGCTTCACGCGGTCGCGCAGGTCGCCGAAAGCGAGTTTTATGCCCCGTTCACGCAGCTCCTGCTCGAGCTCGACCAGCGTCTCGCAGGCCATCAGGTCGACATCGTGGATGGCGCCGCCGTCCACCACGACGCCCGTCACCGGCTGCGGCGCCGCGTCGATCAACGCCTCGATGCGGTCGCGGAACAGGCTGCAATTGGCGAAGAAGAGCGGCGCGGAGAAGCGATAGACCAGCAGCCCCGGCACGGCCACGGCATCGGGCCGGTGGTTGATGTCGTGCCAGCCGCCGTCCGGCGTGCGACCGAGCACGGCGTCGGGCGGAAAGGCCAGCGCGCGCAGCAGCACGACCAGCGAGAAGACGACGCCGATCAGGATGCCTTCCATGATGCCGAGCGCCAGCACGCCGGCCAGCGTCACCAGGGAAGCGGCCAGGCTGATGCCGCGAAAGCGCCACAGCCGGACGAACTCGCCGACATCGCACAGGGTCCAGGCCGAGGCCATCAGGATGCCGCCCAGCGCGGCCAGCGGCAGGTGATAAAGCAGGCCCGCGAACCACAGCATGACCGCGGCCACGACCAGGGCCGCGACGGCGGAGGTCACCTGGGTGCGGCTGCCGGCGGCCTCGGCGACGGCGGTGCGCGAATCGCTGGCGCTGATCGGCAGGCCGTGGCTGAGACCCGAGGCGAGGTTGGCCACGCCGATGGCCAGAAGCTCCTGGTCGGCGTCGATGCGCTCGCGGTCGCGGGCGGCGAAGCCGCGGGCCGTGACGATCGTGTCGGAGAAGGAGAGCAGCGCCGCCACGAGGGCCACCGGCAGCAGGCTGTCGAAGTCGTCGAGCGACAACAGCGGGAACGAGAAGCCCGGCAGGCCGGCCGGAATGCGACCGATCACGGCGACGCCCTGCCGCTCGAGATCGAACAGCACCACGGCCAGGCCCGAGCCGACCAGCGCCACGACCGCACCGGGCACCCGCGGCACAAATCGGCGGCAGAGCAGGATGACGGCGAAGGTGGCGCCGCCGATCGCCAGGGTCACGAAGTTGGTGTCGCCGAGACGGGGAGCGATGTTGGCAAGCTGCTCGAGCGTGGTCTCGCCGCCCGACTTGATGCCCAGCACCTTGGGCAACTGCGCGACCGCCACCACCAAAGCGAGGCCCTGCATGAAGCCCACGATGACCGACTTGCTGAGGAAGTTGGCGACGAAGCCCAGCCGCAGGAGGCCGGCCAGCAGGCAGAGCGCGCCCGTCATGAGGCCGAGCCCGGCCGCGAGCACGGCCAGCCGCGCCGGATCGCCGGCCGCCAGCGGCGCCACGGCGACAGCCACGATGGCCGCCATCGCGGTGTCGGGGCCGACGACGAGGCGGCGCGAACTGCCGAACAGGGCGTAGGCGATCAGCGGCAGCATGCTGCCGTAGAGGCCGGCCAGCGGCAGGCCGGCCAGCGCGCCATAGGCCAGGCCCACCGGCACCATCACGGCACCCAGGGTGACGCCTGCCGCCAGGTCGTGCGGCAGGAACGATGCCTTGTAGGATTTCAGTGTCGCCAGGCCGGGCACCCGGCGCGCGATCTTCATGCGGTCTCTCCCCCGGTGGGGAGGGTATCACAGGCGGCCGGACGCGGTGCTACACGACCGCGGCCGTGCACTGCACCTCGAGCAGAAGGCCGCTTCCCATGAGCGCGGAAACACCGATCGTCGCGCTGGTGTAGGCCGGGCGGGTCAGGATCTTCCGGCGGGCCGCGACGTAGCGGCCGCCGTTGTTTGCCAGATCCACGACAAAGCTCGTCATCTGCAGGATCTGATCGAGGTCCGAGCCGCCGGCCTGCAGCACGCGCTCGATGTTCTGGAACGTGCGAACGGTCTGCGTCTCGATATCGTCACCGACGACCCGGCCCTGCTCGTTCAGCGCCGCGATGCCGGAGAGATAGAGAACATCCTTGAAGCGTACGCAGTTGGTGAATCCATACTGCTCATACGGCATGACGCCGGACGTCTCGATGACCTGTTTCACGCCGGCATCTCCCCTACGGCACGCGGTAGAACGGATTGGGCAGAAGGAACATCCGCTCGGCGTGGCCGCCGAGAAGGTCGGAAGGCTGATCGCCCATATTGGCGATGATGGTAAATCCCGCCCGCTCGATCTCCGCCCGCACCGGCGCCTTGAAGTCCGTGACCGACGCGAACTGCGCGCCGTCGGGCACGGCATAGAGCTTTTCGTAGCCGGCATAGCCCGCGGCCGCGAGATTGCGTTCGGTCGCCGCTCGCTGGTTCTCGGGGCGCCCCGTGATGAAGAACACGGCGACGCCCAGCGCCCGCGCCTTCTGGAAAACCTGCAAGGTGGGCAGGATGGCCGGATCCCGCCCGAGCTGATCCCAGGCGGCCCAGCCACAGGGAGCGTCGAGCGCCAGGTCGCACGGGCCGGGGATGGGCCGGCCGAAATTGTCGCGCACGATCACTTCCCAGTTCGACAGCGAGGTGTCGTCGACGTCGAGCACGAGGGCCGGCCGGGTGGCCGAGGGCGCCCGTTCGGCGATCCATTGCGACGCCTGTCGCGCGACCAGATCGACGTCGCGATCGTAGGCGCCCGAAATCGTGATAGGCGGTCGCCGCAAGCATGGCATCGCCGACATTCAGCGGCTGGCCGGGACTGGTGACGAAGATCGCGTCGGCCTGGACGGCGCCGGCCGCGCAGACCAGGAGAAGGATCAGGGCGACAGCCGCGTGAACGGGGCGCCTGGCGATGTTGCAGGTCACAGGGTCGGTCATGTCACCACCGGTGCGCCAGCTTAGCCGAAGCCTCTGCCGATTTATCAGAAGCATCCGCCGGATCCGTCGTCTCGACCGCTCGAGACAGGCGAAGCGAGCGGAGCGGAGGGACCTTGCTTCTACGGAGCTGCTTCAGCGTCAAGAGAAGGTCTCTCCGACTCGGCGCCTGCGCCCTCGGTCGGCTTCGCTCGGGATACGGCGAGGCTGTTTCCCGAGACGACGGGATCGATCAAATCAGATCCGCCCTTTGCGCTTCGCCACCGCCTCGGCCAGCAGGCAGAGGATCTCCCACATCATGGTGACGCCCACGAGGGCGGTGTTGCCGCTCTGGTCGAACGGCGGCGAGACCTCGACCACGTCGCCGCCCACCAGGTTGAGCCCGCGCAGGCCGCGCAGCATGCGCTGCGCCTCGTGCGGGGTGTAGCCGCCGATCTCGGGCGTGCCGGTGCCCGGCGCATAGGCCGGATCGAGGCCGTCGACGTCGAAGCTGACATAGGTCGGGCCGTCGCCCACGACGCGGCGGGCCTCGGCGATCACCTTGTCGACGCCGAGGTCGAAATACTCCTCGATGGTGATCACCCGCATGCCCTGCTCGACCGCCCAGTCGTTGTCGTCGCGCTTGTAGAGCGAGCCGCGGATGCCGATCTGGACGACCCGCTTGGGATCGAGCAGACCCTCCTCGACGGCGCGGCGGAACGGCGTGCCGTGGGTGTATTTGTAGCCGCCGAAATAGCTGTCCCAGGTGTCGCTGTGGGCGTCGAAATGGACCATTCCCAGCGGCGCCTGACCTTTGGCGATGCCGCGCATGATCGGCAGCGTGACCAGATGGTCGCCGCCGGCCGACAGCGGCACGGCGCCGGCGGCGTGGAGCCGGGCGTAGAATTTCTCGATCCTCTCCAGCGAATCGTCGAGGCTGGCCGGGTTGACCGGCGCGTCGCCCAGGTCGCCGCACTTGGCGAGCTCGTAGGGCGCCACCCGCGTGACATGGTGGATGCGGCGCATCATGGTCGAGAGGTCGCGCATCTGGCGCGGGCCGTGGCGGGCGCCCGGCCGGTTGGTCGTGCCGCCGTCCCACGGCACGCCCACCATGCCGATCTCGACGTCCGTCGGGTCGCGGAACAGCGGCAGGCGCATGAAGGTGGCGATGTCGCCGAAGCGCGGCACCACCGTGCCGGAGACCGGCTCGGGGAACTTCGGCAGATTGGAGGCGTCATTCATTTATTGTCATCCCGAGCGAAGCCGAGGGATCTTGCCTGTCGCCAACGAGATCTCTCCGCTTCGCCTCGCTACGCTCGGCTCCGGTCGAGATGACAGGCACCGCGCGCATATAGGTATTTTTTACGGCTGCAAAAGAGCTTTTCGCGCCGTGACGAATTCCTCGACCGCCGCCACAAAGCGGTCACCTTCGCTGTCGCCGATCATGATGTTGAGGGCCACGAAGCCGCGCCGGGCGATCCAGATGCCGGCATTCATCATGTCGAAGAAGAACAGCTCCTTGGCGTCCTGGTTGCTGCTGGCGATGTCGGCCGCCATCTTGATCGGCCGCGACGTGGCATGCGCCGTCATCATCGAACCGATGCCGGAGAACTGGAACGCCACACCCTCGCGGGCGCAGATCGCATTCAGCCGAGCGCGGATCTTCTCGCCGCGCTCGTTCAGCTCCTTGGCCGCCGCCGGCGTATAGACCTCGCCGTAGCCCGCCGCGCCCGCCGCCATGGTGAGCGCGTTGTTGTTGAAGGTGCCGGCGTGCGGCAGGTGGTCGGGCTTGGTGGGATCGAACAGCTCCATGATGTCGCGCCGGCCGCCGAAGGCGCCGAACGACATGCCGCCGCCGATATACTTGCCCAGGGTCGTCATGTCGGGGATGACGCCGGTCTTTTCCTGCAGGCCGCCCGGCGCCAGGCGCGAGGTCATGACCTCGTCGAAGATCATGGTGATGCCATGCGACCGGGTCTCTTCCCGCACCATCTTGAGGAAATCGAGATCGCCCGGCAGGCAGCCATGCGAACCCTGCATCGGCTCCAGCAGGACGGCGAACAGCTCGCCGCCGTGCTTGGAAAACAGCGCCCGCGTGGCGTCGATGTCGTTGTAGGGCGCCACGATGTACTCATAGGGAATGTTCACCGGGCTGCCGCCGCTCACGAAATAGAGCACGCCGCCGTGATAGCCGCCGTGGAACACCATGACCTTGGTGGCGGCGATGCGGCCCATGCGCTGCGCGTAGACCCTGGCGCCGGCCAACGCCATGACGTTGCCCTCGGTGCCGGAATTGGTGAAGCGCACCAGGTCGATCGAGGGCATGCGGTCGGCGACCAGCTTGGCGAGCTTGGCCTCGTTGGCGTTGCGGCCGCCGTAGTTCCAGCCGTGGTTCAGCGCACGGTCGATGGCGGCGCGGATCACCGGATGGGAATGGCCGTAGATGCCGGCGGTGTATTCGCCCAGCACATCGATGTACTCGTGCCCGTCGGCATCCCACAGGCGGCAGCCCTCGCCGCGCACGACGGTGAGCGGAAACGGCGCGGTGTGCAGGGTGGTGCGGGTGTTGCCGCCCGGCATGGCCTCGAGGGCTTCCTGGTGGCGGCCGAAGCTTTTGGGATTGGCCGCGATATAGGCCTGTCGCACTTCCGCCAGGGCGGACTGGAGGTCTGAATTGACCAGGGCTTGATCGGGCACGGTACTCTCCTCGGTGATGGCCGAGAGTATCACACCACGTTCAGCTCCCGGATAGGGCGGCCTGCGGATATCCGTTCATAACCGAAGGGCGAGAGATCGATCGTGCGATAGCTGCCATGCACGATCAGTTCGGCGACGGCCCGGCCGACGGCGGGCGATTGCTGGATGCCGTGGCCGGAAAAGCCGGTGGCGAAGATCAGGCTCTCGATCTCGGGATGGCGGCCGACGATGCCGTTCTGGTCGAAGGTGTTGTACTCGTAATAGCCCGCCCAGCTGTTCACCACCTTGGCCGCCTCGAAGGCCGGCACGCGGTTGGCCAGCACCGGCCACACCATGTCGTCCCATTCCTGGTGCTGGACTTCGAGCGGCGCGCCGGGCGGGTCGTTGCCGGCGGCGGGCGTCGTCCCAGCGAGATAGAAACGGCCTTCCGGGCGGAACCAGGTGCCCGAGGGATCGATGGTGAGCGGCGTCAGGCCGGGCGGCTCGCGCCCTTGTTCCTTTTGATAGTCGAACACGAACACCGAGCGACGACGCGGCTCGACCGGCAGGGCGATGCCGGCCGTCGCCGCGACTTCGCCCGACCATGGGCCGGCCGCCAGCACGATCGTGCGGGCTTCGATCCGGTCCCCCGAGCGCAGCGTCACCTCGTTGGGCGCGAGCCCCACGACCTCATCGGCAATGTACCGGGCACCCAGGTCGCGCGCCTTGCGGCGGAAGGCCTGCATCAGCGCCGGTCCGTCGAACCAGCCCTCGTTGGCGGTGCCGTGCGAGGCGAGCGCCACGCCCTCGGTGGAGATCCAGGGAAAGCGGCGCCGGAGAGCTGCAGAGTCGAGCAGCTCGACCGAGCATCCCTCGCCTTTCTGGATGGCGTGGTTGGCCTGCAGAACGGCCGCGCCGGCGGCGCTTGCCAGGAAGAGATAGCCCGGTTCCTTCAGCCCCAGGTCGACGCCCAGAAGCTCGGGCGCACGGCGCAGAAAAGACAGGCCGTAGCGCGAGAGGTGAATGTTGAGCGGTGTGGAGAATTGCTGGCGGATCGAGCTCGCCGACAGCGCCGACGAGGCACGAGCATAGGACGGGTCGCGCTCGATGACGACGACGCTGCCGCTGAACCCGGAATCACTCGCCAGATGCCAGGCGATGGACGAACCCATCGCACCGCCGCCGACGACCAAAACATCGAACATGTTGCGGTGCTAGCACAGAAGGCCCGCGGCGTGCTTTTTCATTCTCGGCGGGACCGCGCGCGAAATGCGCGCGGTCCGCAGTCCGGGAAAGGCCCCTACACCCGGCCGTTCTTGCCGTTGGCGTAGACCGCGCTCTCGAAGTCGGCCAGCACCTGCAAGGCTTTCGCGTCGGCGAAGGGCAGGATCTGGGTCATGACGACGCCGGCGACCTTCTTCTTCGGGTCGAGCCAGAAGTAGGTGTTGGCGAGGCCCGCCCACGCCAGGCTGCCGGCGCTGCGCCGGCCGGGCACGTCCTGGGTGTTGATCATGTAGGCCAGGCCCCATTTCTTGACCATGCCGGGGAAGAACTCGGCATCGTTGGTGAGGTCGGGCTGGGCGGTCTTGAGCAGGGTGACGTTGGTGTCGCCCATGTTGTTCCGGTTCATCAGCGCCACAGTCTCGGGCTTGAGGAGCTGCGCCGTGCCGAGCTTGCCGCCGCCCAGCAGCATGCGCAGGAACGTGAGGTAGTCGCGACCGGTCGAGTAGAGGGCGCCGCCGCCCATGAAGAATTCGGGCGCCTGCGGCATGCCGAAGTCGATCGGGGCGAGCTTGCCGTCGGCGCCGCGGGCGTGAACGCTGGCCAGGCGCGCCTGCTGGTCGGGCTTCAGGATGAAGACCGTGTCCTTCATGCCGAGCGGCGTGAAGATGCGGTCGCGCATGTAGCCGTCGAGCGACAGGCCGCTCACCCGCTCGACCGCCTTGCCGGCCCAGTCGATGTTGATGCCGTACTCCCACTTGTCGCCGGGGTCGGCGATCAGCGGCACCTTCAGCGCCTCGAGCTTGCAGGTGCCGATGCCGGGGATGTTGGCGACCTTCATGTAACGCTCGATGTCCTTGTTCCACAGGTCGTAGCTGAAGCCGGCGGTGTGGGTCAGCAGGTGGCGCAGCGTGATCGGCCGCTTGGGCGGCCTGAGCTTGGGCTTGCCTTCGGCGTCGAAGCCCTCGAGCACCTGCGCCGCCGAGAGCTCGGACACGACGTCGCTGATCGGCTTGTCGAGGCTGAGCTTGCCCTGCTCGACCATCTGCATGGCGGCCGTCGAGGTCACCGCCTTGGTCATCGAGGCAATCCAGAACATCGTATCCGGAGTCATCGCCGTGCCGGTGGCGAGATTGCGCTTGCCGAAGGCGCCTTCGTAGAGGACGCCCTTGTCGTCGGCGGCGACCGCCACGACGCCCGGGACATTGCCGGAAGACACCGCGCCGTTCAGAACGGCGTCGATCTTCGCCTTGTCGGCCCAGGCTTCACTGGACCAGAACAGCGGCACGCCCGCCAGCACGGCGCCCGCGCCGGCCTGCATCGCGTTTCTGCGGGTGATTGTCGGAGTGAGATCGCGCTTGTTGTCAGCCATCGTCTTGTCCTCCTATGAAAATAAGGGACTCGCCGTACGCCGAATACGCTGCACTGCCGGCAATTATACTGGGGAAGCTGAACCGAGGGCGAGAGATAACACCTTGCGGTTACGCATACCGGAGGGCCCGCTGCGCTCATCAGAGGGCTCTCGCCACGTGACTATTTCCCGTCAGGGCACGCCGTAAATCTCCTGCGCCGTCGCGCCGCTGATCGCGCCCTCGGCCAGGTCGCGCGCCGCGGCTGCAGGCTCGCGCTGGCTCGGGCGGTCCGAAGCCGCCGGCGCCGGGCGTGATGACGGCAAACCACTGGCCGGCCTTCAGCACAGCGGAGTCGCCGTCGAAGGCGACGCCCGGGCCGGCTTCAACCGCGCCGTGCCCGCCGGGGCCACCGCCGAACAGGCCCCAGCTTTGCGAGCGCTGGCGGGTGATGTCGACGCGCACGCGGCAATCGTGGGTCGCCTGGTAGACACGGCGCAGGCCCATGCCGCCGCGATACTGGCCGACGCCGCCCGAGTCCGCGACCAGCTCGTAGCGCATCAGGGTCAGGGGATATTCGATCTCCAAGGCCTCGACCGGCAGGTTCGAGGTGTTGGTGGTGTGGACGTGCACGCCGTCCAGCCCGTCCTTGGTGGCGCGCGCGCCGCTGCCGCCGCCGATCGTCTCGAGATAGACCCAGGTCGAGCCGTCGTGCGGCCGCTTGCCGATGAAGTAGGCGACCGTGCAGGCGGAGTTGGAGCAGGCCATGACCCGCTCGGGAATGGCCTGCGCCAGCGCGCCCAGGATCATGTCGGCGACCCGCTGGCAGAGCTGCAGGCGGCCGTTGACCGCGGCCGGCGCCAGGCAATTCAGGATGCTACCCTCGGGTGCCGCGATCCTGAGCGGCCGTGCCAGCCCGGCGTTGGGCGGAATGGAAGGGTCGAGCACCGACTTCACGATGTAGTAGGTGGTGGCGAGCAGCGCCGTGTAGGTCATGTTGATGCCGGCGCGCATCTGCTCGGGCGCGTCGAACGTGAGCGACATGGCCTCGCCCTTCACCGTCACCTCGACGGCGAGCGGCAGGGTGGCGGCCACCTCCTCGTTGTCGAACACATCCTCGAAGCGCCAGGTGCCGTCGGGGATGGCGGCGATGGCCGCGCGCATCTTGCGCTCGGCGTAGTCCATCAGCGCCGCGCCGGCCGACAGCACCGTCTCGGTGCCGTACTTTTGCGCCAGCGCCTGGAAGCGTTTCACGCCGACCCTGTTGGCCGCCATCTGCGCGCGCAGGTCCGACAGCCGTTCGGAGGGCACCTGGCAGTTCAGCAGGATCAGGTCCTGGATGTCCTTCTGCAGCTCGCCGCCGCGGTAGAGGCGCACCGGCGGGATGCGCAGCCCCTCCTGGTAGATGTGGGCGTGGCCGCGGTCGACGAAGTCGGCATGGTGCGCGAGGTTCACCGTCCAGGCGACCAGGCTGCCGTCGATGAAGATCGGTTCGGCGATGACGATGTCGGGCAGGTGCGTGCCGCCGCCCTCATAGGCGTCGTTGCCGATGAAGGCGTCGCCCGGCCTGATGTCCTGGGTCGCGTAGCGCCGCATGATGTGCGGCACGAGGTCGAGGAAGCTGCCGAGATGGATCGGGATGTGCTCGGCCTGGCAGAGCGTCTCGCCGGCCGCGTTGAACAGCGCCGTCGAGCAGTCGCGCCGCTCCTTGATGTTGGTGGAATGCGAGGCGCGGATCAGGGTCTCGCCCGCCTCCTCGACGATCGAGCCGAGGGAGGCGCCGATCACTTCGATGGTGATGGGATCGAGTTTCATGACGACCTCACCCTGAGGAGCGGTCCGCAGGACCGCGTCTCGAAGGGTGGCGACGCAGTCATGGTGTTGCCCACCCTTCGAGACGCGCGCTTCGCGCGCTCCTCAGGGTGAGGTGGGTGTTTGATCATGCCGTCGCCTCGAGGATGAGGTTGAGATACGCATCGACCCGTGCCGTCATGCCGGGCGGCACCAGGGTCGTGGCGTCCATCTGCTCGACGATGGCGGGGCCTTCGAAGCGGTTGCCGGGGCGCAGGCTCTCGCGGGCGTAGATCGGGGTTTCCACGAAATCGCGCGATTCCGAGAGCCATACCGGCCGGCGCTGCACGATGGCAGACGAAGCGTCCGGCCCGGCGTCGGGATGCGCCTTGAGGTCGGCCTTGCGCACGGTGCCGGTCGCCTCGACGCGGAGCGTGACGAGCTGCACCGGGTCGCCGTCGGCCGTGAAACCGTAGCGCTGGCGGTGCGCGTCGGCGAAACCGGCGGCCAGCGACTGCATCGTGGCGGGCGAGATCGGGCCGGCCGGCACCGCGACGCCGAGCTCGTAGTTCTGGCCGTGGTAGCGCATGTCCACGGTGCGCGCGAGGCGGCGCTCGGCGGGCGCGATGGCCTCGTGCTCGAACCATCGCTCGGCGCGCCCGGTGAGGCCGGCGAAGGCTTCGGCCACATCGGCCGCCGAGGCCTCGGTCGCGGGCAGAAGCCGGGTCAGGCCGAAGTCGGCGCGCAGGTCGGTCAGCAGCAGGCCCATGGCGCAGAGAATGCCGGGATTGGCCGGCACCAGCACGCGGCCGATGTCGAGCTCGCGGGCCAGCCGCGCGGCATGCAGCGGCCCGGCGCCGCCGAACGCCATCAACGTGTAGTCGCGCGGGTCATGACCGCGCTGCACGGAAATGACGCGAATCGCGCGCGCCATGTTGGCGGTCACGACCGACAGGATGCCCTGCGCCGTCTCCGGCACGCCGAGGCCCAGCCGACCGGCCAGGTGGCCGATCGCGCGCTCGGCGAGGTCGCGGCGGATCTTCATGCGGCCGCCCAGCAGGTGCCCGGGGTTCAGGGTCTGCAGCACGACGTTGGCGTCGGTGACGGCGGGCTCCGCGTTGCCCCGGTCGTAGCAGGCCGGGCCGGGATCGGCGCCGCACGAGCGCGGCCCCACTTTCAGGAGGCCGCCGCTGTCGATATAGGCGATCGAGCCGCCGCCGGCGCCGACGGTGTGGATATCGAGCATGGGCGCCTTGATCGGGTAGCCGTGCACGGTGGCCTCGGCGGCGAGCCGGCAGCGGCCGCCCTGCAGCAGGGCGACGTCGGTCGACGTGCCGCCCATGTCGAAGGTGATGAGGTCGTCGAAGCCTGCCGCCGCGCCGATCGCCTGGGCGCCGACGACGCCGGTCGACGGGCCGGAGAGCACGGTGCGCACCGGCATCTCGGCGGCGGTCGGGAAGCCGATGACGCCGCCGTTGGACTGCGTGAGGTGCGGTGTCGCCGTCATGCCCAGCGCTTCCAGCCGCGGGCTGAGGCGGCGGATGTAGTTTCCCATCACCGGCCCGAGATAGGCGTTCAGCACCACCGTCGACAGCCGCTCGAATTCGCGGAACTCGGGCGCGATCTCGTGGCCGGCGGAAATGAAAGCGTCGGGCATCTCCTCGCGCAGGATCGCGACCGCGCGCTTCTCATGGTCGGGACGCAGGAAGCCGTAGAGAAAGGAAACGGCGACCGCCTCCACGCCGGCCGCCTTGAGCGTCCGCGCGGCGGCGCGCATCTTGTCCTCGTCGAGCGGCGTGTCGATCTCGCCGGTGTGGCGCATCCGCTCGGGCACTTCGAGGCGCAGGTCGCGCGGCACCAGGGTCACGGGCTTGTCGGCCTGCAGGTCGTAGAGATCGGGCCGCTTCTGGCGGCCGATCTCCAGGAGATCGCGAAAGCCGTCGGTGGTCACCAGGCCGGTCCTGACGCCGCGATGCTGGATGAGGGCGTTGGTCGCCACCGTGGTGCCGTGGCCGAAATAGACGATCGGCGCCGCCGGCCGGTCGCCCGCCTCGGGGGCTGCGCGGCGCATGCCCTCCTCCACACCCTGGGCAATGCCGCGCGACGGATCGTCCGGCGTCGACGGCACCTTCCAGGTCTCGATTCTTCCCGCCTGCTCGTCGAACAGGCAGATGTCCGTGAAGGTTCCGCCCGAGTCCACACCAACGCGCCATCGTGACATGGCGCCATGGTAGTTGCCCCGGCCGCGGATGCCTACGCCGACGATGAGGGCGTCGAAGGAATTCCAGGCCGGCGGGCTATTTGGCCTTCACGCAGTCGAAGGCGGCGGTCGCGCCGTTCTGGGCGACGAACCGGGCGGACCGATCGGTCTTGCGACAGTAGTCTTCCGCCAGGGAGAACCCCGCAGAAGGATTGGCGGCATTGGTGATCTGGACCGACACGTCGTTGCCGACGATGGTCTCGCCATTGGAGCCGCGCGACGTGTTGAGATTGCTCCCGGAACAGCCGGCGACGAGAAGAAGCGCGACGAGAAAAAGGGCGGTGAGGGTGATCCGTTTCATGGCGGCAGGGTAGCGCCGCAGCGGCCCGAATCAATCGTTCGAGGGCTCTCGCCCGGCGTGCGATCACAGCGATGCCACGGACGCCCCTGAAGTCCGGCGGCCGGCGCGGCAAACCACTGTCGCCCGGGCAACATCGTTTGACGTTGCACAACCTGTGTTATACTCTACCCATCGTTGTCCTCTGGCCACAAAGGCGGATGGGAAGGAGGCTTCATGATCGGCGAAATGCGGCAAATCAAGCCCCGTCGAAAGACGTCCCTCAGGACCCGTATCCGCGGCCGCGTCTACGACGCGCTGCGCGATGTGCCCGACATACGCGACCGGATCTACGAGCCGACGCTCAACTCGCTGCCGACCGTGATGCCGCCGCCGCGAAATCTCTACATCATGAACCAGGGTTCCGAGGGATCCTGCACCGGCTTCGCGCTGGCCGCGGTCGTCAACCTTCTCCTCCACAACTTCAAGCCGGCGAACGCGGCAGCGAAGCAGACCGTCAGTCCGCACATGCTCTACACCATGGCGCGGCGCTATGACGAATGGCCCGGCGAGAAATACGAGGGCTCCAGCCTGCGGGGCGCGCTGCGCGGTTTCTACAACACCGGCTCGTGCAGCGAGCGACTGTGGCCGACGCGCGAGCAGGACGAGCTGACCGTCGACGCGGCGAAAGACGCACGGCAAAGAGCGCTCGGCGCCTACTACCGCCTGCGGCCCACCCTGTCCGACTATCACGCGGCGATCAGCGAAACCGGCGTGGTCTACGTCTCCGCCTCGGTCCACCCCGGCTGGGACCATCCGGTCAAGGGACGGATCGAACCCCGGGCCGGCGGCCAGCTGCACGCCTTCGCCCTGGTCGGCTACGACGAGGAAGGCTTCTGGGTGCAGAACTCATGGGGCAAGCGCTGGGGCCAGCACGGCATCGCGCACTGGGCCTACAAGGACTGGGCGACCAACATCGAGGACGCCTGGGTGCTCCAGCTCGCCGTGCCCGCACCGATGGCATTCGGGCTCGGCGTCAAACGTGACGGCGTCACGCGTGTAACCGACCTGTCCGGCTCCAAGCGCGCGCCACCGAGCCGCCAGGACATCGCCGGCCACTTCGTCCATGTCCAGAACGGCAGTTTCTCCGCGACCCAGCCCTACTGGAGCACGGAAGCCGACGTTGCCGGCACGGCGGAGCTGCTGGGCGCGTCCGACAAGTACGGGCACCTGCTGTTCTATGCCCATGGCGGCCTGAACGCGCCGCAGGAGGCCGCCATCCGCGTCGCCGCCATGGCCGAGCCGTTCATGGCCAACGGCATCTATCCCTACAGCGTGCTCTACGACACGGGCCTGCTGCAGACACTCAAGGACGTCATCACCGGCCATGGCGCCGCCATCACGCAGCGTACCGGCGGGCTGCTCGACCTGACCGACGACCTGATCGAAAAGGCGGTCGGCGGTATCGGCACGAAGCTGTGGAACGAGATGAAGGCCGATGCTTCCCTGCCGTTCCAACCCAACCACGACGGCGAAACCGCGCTGCGGCTGTTCGCCCAGCAGCTCGCCGGGCACAACATGCCGATCCATCTGGTCGGCCATTCGACGGGCGCCGTGCTGGTCGGTCACCTGCTCGAGGCCCTCGACCGCGTCATGCCGGGCGGACTGACCATCGACAGCGTCTCGCTGATGGCGCCGGCCTGCTCGATCGACTTCTACAGGCAGATATTCAGGCCGCGCGTCGGCAAGGACGCGACGGCGATCGTGAAGATACGCGAGCTCACGATCTACTGCCTGCATGACCAGGCGGAGCAGGACGACCAGGTGACACCGGCCTACAACAAGTCCCTGCTCTATCTGGTTTCCGATGCCTTCGAGACAAGGAAGAACATGCCGCTGCTCGGCATGGAGAAATTCCACAAGCCGATCGCCGGCGATCCCGTGACGATCTACTATGCCGACGCGAACAGCCCCCACACGGCCAGCACGACGCATGGCGGCTTCGACAACGATCCCAAGACGATGAACGACATCCTGAGGTCGGTGCTGGGCAAGAAACCGGACCGGCCGTTCTCGCAGCAGGATCTGGACTTCTGACGTCAGGTACGAGGCCGGCAGCTCCCTGCCTGGACGACGACTTGCCGCGTTCAGGCACGGGAGACCTTGTCGATCTCCTGGAAAAGCTCGAGGGCGCGGGTGAGCTTTTCCTGCAGCTCAAAGGCCACCTGGCACAGCGCATCTATTTCCTCGCGGGAAAACGCCTCGTGCGGCGTGGAGGCGAGCGCCATGATGAGGGCGTAGCTCAGGGCATGCGACTCTCCCACCAGGGGAACCGCCTGGGAAAGCAGGCTGCGTGCCGCTTCCCCCTGCTCATGGTTTGGCCCGGTCATGCTCATCAGACCAACGTCAAATCTCACGGAAGCTTCGCCAGAGCGCTTCGTGGAAGGGCTTGGCGAGATATTCCATCATCGTCCGCCGTTCGGTCACGACGAGCACTTCCACGGGCATGCCGGCAATGAGATCGACGCTCGGCGCCAGCCTGTGCAGCGTGTCCCGGTCGACCGCCACCCGGGCGAGATAGTAGGGTTGGTGAGTCGCGTCATCCATCAGGCGGTCCGCCGAGACCGTGCGAACGGTGCCCGGAATTTTCGGCACGATCCGGCTCGAATAGGCGGACAGATGGATCTTGGCCTCCAGACCGCTATGGACCGCTTTCACGTCGAGCGGTGTCAGGCGCGCCTCGATGATCAGCTCATCGCCCGCCGGCACGATGCTCATGATCGCCTCGCCGCGCTGGACGACGCCGCCGATCGTCTTGAACTTGATGTCGACCACGGTGCCCGCCACCGGAGCGACCACGACCGTGCGCTTGACGATGTCGGCACTGGCCTGCAGCTTTTCGTTCACCTCGGTGAGCTCACCGCGGACCTTCTCGGCATCGGCCGCGATCTGGTCGGCGCGTTCGGCATCGAGCCCGAGTATCTGCATCCGGCTTTCGCCGATCTGCTGGCGGGCGCGCGCGATCTCGGCGACATACTCGCCGCGCTTTCCGGAAATCTCGGCATCGGTGCGCTTCAGCCTGAGCGCCTCCGGCTTGGGCGAGAGGCCGCGTCCAACCAGGTATTCCTTCGCCGTCAGCTCCTCGGTGACGAAGCCGAGCTGCCGGGACGCGCTTTCGACCTGCGCTTCGTAGCCCTTGATCTGCTGCACCAGCTGCTCGATGCGCTGGCCCAGAATGTCGCGTCGCGACGCGTGCGTGGAGCGCCTCGTGTCGAAGACCTCCTGCTGCGCCTCGACGATGCTCCGGGTCTGCGGGTCCGACGAGCGCAGATCCTCCGGCAGGTCGATCCGGTTCTGGCCGGCCTTTTCGGCATCGAGCCGCGCCTTCCTGGCCAGAAGCGAGAGCCGCTGCTGGACCAGCCCCTCATGCGCGACGCGCGCCTGGGTGCTCTCCAGCACGACGAGCGGCTGTCCAACCTTCACCACTTCGCCCTCGCGCACCGGCAACTCGGCGATGATCCCGCCCTCGAGATGCTGGATGGTCTTCTTGCCGCTGTCGGGGTTGATCACGCCCGGCGCCACCGCGCCGCCGTCGAGCGGGACGAAAAAGCCCCAGCCGCCGAAGACGACGATGAACAGCACGATCAACATGTTGCCCCAACGCGCCGGCACGTGAACCGCAGGTTTCCACGAGCCCGATATCGTGCCGCTGGACGAGAGCTGCGACCGCGACGGCACGATCCTTCCGAGATGGCTCATGGCGCACCTGTCGTGGCCGTGGCGGTGTGGCCGAAGCCGCCTGTCGAAGCCGTTGCCCGACGCAAGGCGGCGTCGCGCTTTGCCGGAGTCGCCTTGCGGCAGCGGCTCGGCCGTACGCTCCTGGAGCGTCTGGAGCACGTGCTCGCGTTCACCGAACAGGGCGACCCGCCCCTCCTTCAGGAAAAGCACCTTGTCGGCAACCGACAGGGTCGAAGGCCTGTGCCCGACGATGATGAGGGCGACGCCCACCCGTTTCAGCTCTTCGATCGCCTCGGCAAGTGCTGCCTCGCCCGCCTGGTCGAGATTGGCGTTGGGCTCGTCGAGAACGATGAAACGCGGACTGCCGAACACGGCGCGCGCCAGCCCGATGCGCTGACGCTGGCCGCCCGAGAGCCGCACGCCGCCGTCGCCGATGCGCGTGTCGTAGCCTTGGGGAAAGTGCTGGATCATCTCGTGGGCATAGGCGAGCTTCGCCGCCTTGACGATCGCCTCGTCGTCGACCGCCTGCATGCGGGCGATGTTGTCGCGCACGGAGCCCGCGAACAATTCGACGTCCTGCGGCAGGAAGCCGACGTGCCGGCCGATCTGCTCGCCGTCCCAATGGTGGATCTGCGAACCGTCGATCCGGATCTCGCCGACATTCGGAATGGCGAGGCCGACCAGCATGCGGCACAGCGTGCTCTTGCCGGCGCCGGACGGGCCGATGATGGCCAGCGCTTCGCCGGGATCGACCGCGCAGGACACGTCGCTGATGATGAGCTGGGCGGTGTTCGGCGTGAGGTAACTGACCGACTCGACCACCACCCTGCCGTCGGGCACGGGCAGCCTGGTCCGCCGGAGCGGCGGCGGATGGTCTTCGATCGCCGTCTTCAGACGATCGTAGGAAAAGCGCGCCGCCATGAAGTTGCGCCACATCGATATGACGAGCTCCACCGGGGCGAGCGCGCGTCCGAGCAGGATCGATCCGGCGATCATCGCGCCGGCGGTCATCTGCGAATTGACCACCAGCCAGGCGCCGACGCCCAGGATCGACACCTGGACGAAGAAACGGACGAACTTCGTCGTCGCGAGGACCAAACCGCCGACGTCGCCGGAGCGGCGCATGCCGTCGAGAACCGTTCTGTTGACGGCCGCCCACCGTTCGGTCAGGGCGGGCAGCATGTGCATGGCCTGCACGATCTCGGCGTTGCGGATCGTCGCATCGGCCAGCAGCATCGCCTCGATCTGCTTTCGGTTCGCCATCTCGTTCGCCTTGCGCGTGGCGAATTCGTTGGCGACGCTCAACAGGAACAGCAGCACGGCCGAGCCGACCGCCACCGCGCCCAGCATGGGATGGAGAATCCAGATCAGCCCGACGAAGATCGGCACCCACGGCGCGTCGAAGAACGCCGTCAGGCCCTGCGTGGCGATGAAGCTCTGGATCTGGGAAATGTCGCGCAGCGACTCGGCGCCCGAGGCTTCGCCCTTCAGGCGCCCGCGCACGGCACAGGCCAGGTAGGCCGGCCCGAGCTGCTCGTTCAGCCAGCAGCCGATGCGAATCGTCACCGAGGTCCGCAGCGCGTCGAGGGCGCACATCACCGCAAGCGCCACGGTCGCCATCAGCGTGAGCATGACGAGCGTCTCGACCCGGCCGGTGGTGAGCACGCGGTCATAGACCTGCAGCATGTAGAGCGGCGACGCCAGCATGAGCACGTTGATGACGAGGCTGAAGACGGCGCATATGGCGAAGGCCGACCGGCAGGCCCTGATGGCCCGTTCGAGTTCGGTCGGGCCGTTCGAGGGGTGAGCCGATGCGCGGGCTCCTTCGGACGGTCTTTCCGGCATGTTTCACCTTCGCGAAGGGTTGAGGGACAGCAGCGGCGGGCCTACGGGCTCTGCCGGGCAGACTTAATCGGACAGCTTGGCCTTGCGTCGAAGTCCGCCGGCCGCGGCCTCCGCTTGATGTCCGCCGGCAACGCTCGCCGCCTTCGAAAAGCTCGACGAGCGGCCTCGTCCGACGCTGACGGCACGTGCGGAACTGCGGCGGACGACGCCGGGATCGCCGGGCCGGTCTCGCCCGGGCCCCGCCCGCGACACTTCGAGCGCGATCGACGCCGAGCCATCCCTGGCCTCGACACGAACCGTCTCGCCTTTGACCCGACTGCGCGTGGGCATGGCCGCGTCCTCACTCGTGTTGCTGCGCGATGGACGCCGGCGGCAGGTCAACCCCGCCGCCGACTCCGTTCGATTCACAAGGACGCTTACCAGTGGAAGGAGAAGTGGGCGCCGTTGGTCGCGGACACGGACTCCGAAACCGAGCTCGAGCCGACGCCGTTGACGGCCGTCGTCTGGGTCAGGGTCTCGGAATGCGAGTTGGTGCCGATCGCGTCGGCGGTGGCATTGGCCATCGCCGAGTTGCCGCTCACATAGGCGCGGATGTCGAACGACTTGTCGACATCGACGTTTTCGGACACGGCCACGTACTTGAGGAAGCTGACATCGAGTGCGGTCGTCATTTCGTCTCTCCTGGTCTGATGTTGATCAGCGGCCGACACACGGAGTGCGCCACCCGCAAGGACGCAGGCTACGGGCGGCACTTGGCGGCATCAAAGGTTCATCCGGTTGATCCTCTTTAGGCGTAGCAACCCGCGCGGGTATATCCCCTTTCGGGATAGCGTCGCGATTTCGATTCGCTGGATCGATCGAGGAAGCGGCATCATCGCTCGGGATCAGGCGCCGGGCGCGTGCGCAGACGCGCGGCGACAGCACGCGCGACGTGCTTCGGCGTTGCCCGCGAAGAGCGAGACGGATGGCTGAGGCTAAAACAGTCCGTGAAGGGACGAACCCAGGCCGGCCACCGAGTAGCCGGCCAGGAAATCGCCGCCGCCGTGCGTCGAGGCGGTCGTCACGGAGACATCCACCGAGACCGGCGTCGAACCCATGAGGAAATCGACCGACCAATGGCCGGTATGCCCGCTCGTGATGTAGCCGCCGCTCACGCCCACTTCGGTCGCCGCGCTGGTGTGCGGGACGACCGGGACGGTGTTCTGGGCAACGGCGACAGCCGCCGCGTAGCCGATCGCGAGGCCGGGGGCGGCGAGCGTCGCCGTCGCTGCATTGGTCGTCGTCAGGTCACCCACCGCGTGGGCGGTGCCGTTCGCTCCGGCGAGGAACGTGTTGATGCTTCCGGACATCACGCCAATCTCCTTCCATGCCGGCGAGCCGATCCTGCCCGCCGGGTTGCGACGCGCGCCTAGAGCGCCACCATTGCCGTTGCGTTCACGAACGAGAAGTGGTTCTCGACCGTGAGCGCGCTGGTGAGCGTGGCCGACAGGGTGTTGGCGCCATGCGCCTCGGCCATTGCGAACACCTGCGCGAACTCGCCCTGGAGCGTGTCGTGGCCAAACGACTGATGGGGACCGGACGGGCCGCCGAGCTCGATGACGATCGGACCGTGCGGCGGCGACCAGCCATGGATGTCGATCGCGAAGTAGTCGAGTTCCGAGAAGGCCGACGCGTCGTGGGCGCCGTGCTTCGATTGTCCGACCTCCCGCTCGATGATGAAGTCGGCGCCCGACACGTCGAGAAAGGTGTCGGCGGCGGCCGCGGCGCCGTGCGGGCTGGCCGACTGGGCCGACGCCTGGAAGATCGCCTCGCCCATGGCGATCGAGTAGGCGCCCTTGTCGATCGCCAGATTCTCGACGAAGCCGGTGGCGGTGGAGGCGTCTCCCGCCGCAATCGCGCTGCCGCCGATCACGGCGACCAGGCCATCCTGGGGATCCGGCGCGCTCGCGGGACTCTGATGATGATGGTCCGTCTTGGCGGTCTTCCCATCCGTGATGGTGACCAAACAGGCCCGTGCCCTGATGGGCGGCCGATGCCGGCGTCGCAGGACCGTCGTTGCCGTGGCCGTGTTTCATGGTGCCAAGTCCCGTTCGGTTGGACGCTGTTGGACGGGCTCATCATAGAATTGCGGTCACCGGAGTGGCCAGTGACCTCATGGCCTACAGCCTTTGGCGTATTCGTCGGCGCTGTGCTCGCCTCTGCGTCCCGGGTTGCTTGTGCTTTGGAGGTAGGATTGCCGCGTGACGGCGTGCTCGTTCGAACAAGCGGCGAGACCTCGTAAGTCGAAAGATGAAGTGTCTGCCGCGCCTGGCTACGCCGGAAGACGACTGGCCCGATGAACCGACGACTGGCCCGATGAACCTTTGATGCCGTGAAGTGCGGTCCGTAGCGTGCAGCCCTGCGGCCGGCGCACTCATGCGTCCGCCGTCGAGACACGAGGAGGGGATCGTGCTGCCCGGCAACAATCGCGTCAGCACCAAAGTCAAACCGGTGGTCATGCCGACGATAGAGCCGTGGCCGACGGCGTCGAAGGCGTCCAGTCCTCTGGAACCAGCCGATTCGTCACGCCTCGACGTCATGCCAGGCCATGTCCGCAAGGACATGACGGGCCCGCAGGATGCACCGACAGTCCCGCTGCCCGCGAATGACAAACCGGCGCAGGCCGCGATCGACGAGCCAGCGACGATGGCGACGGCGACCGTGCCGCTCGAGAGCGCCGAGCGACAGCCCACGGGCGCGGCAGTGGAGCGCCTCGATCGGCATCTGGCCGGCAACCGGTAGCCTTCGTGCGCGGCAGTGGATCGCTTCAACCGCCACTTGGCTGACAACCGACAGCCCTCGTGCACGACAGTGGAGCGCCTCGATCACCACTTCGCTGGTGGTGCTGGCGGCCGCCCTGTGGCTCTACCGCAGCGAGGTCGCCAAACCTGTCGAGATTGTGAGCCCGTCAGTTGTCTGGGCCGGCGATGACGAGTTGGCGCAAATCAGGCAGGCGCTGCAGCAGGAACGCGACAAGACCGAGAAGCTGGCAAGCGATCTGGTCGCGGAGCTGGCCCAGGCCAAGCAGGCGCCGCAGCAGGAACGCGACAAGACGGAGAAGTTGGCGAGCGACGGCGGACCTGGCCCAGGTCAAGCAGGTGTTGCAGCAGGAACGTGACAAGACCGAGAATCGCCCGTGAGCTGCCACGGACCTGGCCCAGGTCAAGCAGGTGCTGCAGCAGGAACGCGACAAGACCGAGAAGCTGGCCACGGACGGCTGGCACAGGTCAAGCAGGCGCTGCAGCAGGAGCGCGGCAAGAGCGAGAAGCTCGCCCGCGAGCTGGCCGCGGACCTGGCACAGGTCAAGCAGGCGCTGCAGCAGGAACGCGAGAAGAGCGAGAAGCAGGCCACGGACCTCGCGCAGGTCAAGCAGGCCCGCAGCAGGACCGCGACAAGGACCGAGAAGCTCGCCCGCGAGCTGGCCGCGGACCTGGCGCAGGTCAAGCAGGCGCTGCAGCAGCAGCGCGACAAGAGCGAGAAGCTCGCCCGCGAGCTGGCCGCGGACCTCGCCCAGGTCAAGCAGGCCCCGCAGCAGGACGGTGAAAAGAGCGAAAAGTTTGCACGCGAGCTCGCCACGGATGTGGCGCAGGTCAAGCAGGCACTGCAGCAGGAACGCGACAAGAGCGAAAAGTTCGCCCGTGAGCTCGCCACCGACCTGGCGCAGGTCAAGCAGGCGCTCAAGCAGACGGAAATGCAGTCCGGAAAATATGGCGAGTTGCTGGTGCAGGAACGCACCCGCAACCGCGAGCTCGAAGCGCAACTCGCGGTCCGTGCTGACGCCACGGCTGGCGGCTGGCCGCAACGCCACTTCCACCCGGTCCGAGATAGCCTGGCCCGACGCAAGCGCCGGCACCCGACAAGCCCGCGGCCGCCCCTCTCCCCGCGAGTGACAAGCCGGCGATGCCGGCGGCGCAGCCGGTATGGCGGCGCGGCCGGTGGCGCCGGAGGCGCCCGGCAACGGCGAAGCGGCCCGCCTGATGGCGCGCGCCAGCCTGCTGCGGGACCAGGGCGATATCGGCGCAGCGCGGATCGTGCTCGAGCGTGCCGCCGAGACCGGCGGTGCGTCGGTGCTGTTCGCGCTCGCAGAGACCTACGACCCGCTCAGCCTTTCGGCATGGGGAACCTTCGGCACAAAAGGCGACGTCGCCAAGGCGCAGGAACTCTACGTCAAGGCTCTTGCCGGCGGTGTTCAGGAGGCAAGAGATCGATTGAACGCGTTGCGTCAGTGAGTGGAGGCCGCCGCGGCTCACGTGCGGCTTGAACGGCAGGCACAAGGGAGAGCTGATCGATGATCACGACGTTTGCCGCACGCCTGTTGTGTGTGCTCGCTGCCTGGGCGCCGGTCGTCCTGGCGCTGCAGCCGACCCGCGCCGATGCCCAAGGCCAGGGAGGGCCGGTGCAGCGCGCGCCGACCTACACGGAGCAGCAGGAAAAGATAAATGCCTGGACGATCGGCCTCGCCGCCGGCCTGATCGAGGGTGCGCCCTTGCGTCTGGCGGCGGAGATGGCCCGTGTCGTCGATGACGGGGCCAACCTGCTGGTCCTGCCGATCGTCACGCGCGGCCCGACGGAGAACCTGAATTCGCTGCTCTATCTGCGCGGCGTCGATCTGGCGATCATCAACTCCGACGCACTGGAAGAATACCGCATCGCCTTTCCGGAAGTCCGGCGCCACGTCACCTACCTGCTCAATCTCTTCCCGTCGGAGCTGCACATCTTCGTCCGGCCCGAGATCCGGAGCCTGCAGGATCTCGCCGGCAAGAAGGTGAACTTCAACACCCTGGGGACGGCCGCCGCCTACTCCGGCCCGCTGATCTTCAGCCGGCTGGGCGTCGACGTCGAGAAGACCTTCATTCCACACCAGGTGGCGCTGCAACAGATGCGCAAGGGCGAGATGGCGGCGGTCGTGTTCATCACGTCGAAGCCGGTCGACGCCTTCCTGCGCGGGCAATGGGAGCCCGGCTTCAGGTTCCTGCCGGTGCCCTACGACAGCAAATTCGAAGACTACTATCTGCCCGCGGTTCTCGAGGCCGCCGAGTATCCCGCCCTGATCAAGCCGGGCGAGCGCATATCGACCCTCTCGGTGCCGACCGTCCTGGTCTCCTACAACTGGTCGACCGGCTCGAACCGTTACCAGCGCGTCGCCCGCTTCACCGACCACCTCTTCAACCGGGTCGACAGGCTGCAGGTCGCGGGCTTCGACGCCAAGTGGAAGACGATCAATCTCCGCGCGACGGTGCCCGGCCTCACCCGCTTCCCGGCGGCGCAGGAATGGCTGGAACGCCAGGCGCGCAAGTCGCCGGAAAAACCATGAAGACCGCCGCGATCTGCCTGACCGTCGCGTTCGGGCTGACGAGCGCCGGTGCAACAGCGCAGGGCGCCGACGACGGGATGGACAGGTTCCGCGCCTGCTCGCTGCTGGGCAATGCCGAGCGGCTCGAATGCCTGGAGAAACTCGCGCGCGATCTCCCGCCGCCGCCGCGCCTGGAGGTGTCAGCCGCACCGACGCCGGCGGCCGACAACTGGATCGTCAGCGAGACGACCTCACCGCTCGACTACACGCCGGTCGCCATCGCCACCGCGTCGTCCCGCGCCGGTCCGGACGGCGTCCCCCTGCAGCTCTCGATCCAGTGCCGCGGCGGCCGCACGGACCTGGTGGTCGGCGACCGCACCTTCACGCTGCGCGCCGAGGACTATGTCGTCTCCTACGCCGTCAATGACGGCCCGCCGGCGGTGGTCGCGGCCGGCGCGGCGACGTCGGGCACCGGCGTCGCGCTGAGAGGCGATGTCGTACGCCTGCTGGCGTCGCTGCCCGACCGCGGCGAGGTCGCCTTTCGTGTCACCGCCCGGCAGGGCGCGACGCTGGAGGGGCGATACGCCCTCGCCGGCCTGAAAACCCTGCTGGCCCGGCTGGCCGTCCCCTGCAAATGGCCGGCCGCCGCCGGCGCGCCGCGCAACTGAAGACCGCTCAACAACGATCAACCACAGGAGAGCATGATGACAAAGTTCGAACATGTGATGCGGGCGACGGCGCTGTGCGCCGTGGCGCTGTTCCTCGCCGTCCCGCCGGCAGCGACGCAGGTCACCGAGGTGGCGGCAATGCCGCCCGCGCCAGCCGTCGCCAAGAAGGCGCACCACCTCATCCTGCAGGTCAACAGCAACGAGCCGGCGATGATGAACCTGGCGCTCAACAACGCCACCAACGTCGAGCAATACTACAAGAACCTCGGCGAGAAGGTGGAGATCGAGGTCGTCACGTTCGGTCCCGGCCTGCACATGCTGCGCGACGACACCTCGCCGGTGAAGGATCGCATCAAGGCGATCACCGAGAAGTCGCGGTCGATCTCGTTCAAGGCCTGCGGCAACACCCAGGACAACATGCACAAGGCCGAGAACAAGGACATTCCGCTCGTCGCGCAGGCCACGCTCGTGAAGTCCGGCGTGGTGCGGGTCATGGAGCTGCAGGAGCAGGGCTGGACCTACGTGCGGCCGTAACCGGAGAGCTGATCGATGACTGCGCTGTTTGCCGCCCGCCTGTCGTGCGTGCTCGCCGTCCTGGCGCCCGTTGTCGTGGCGCTGCAGCCGACCCAAGCCGCCGCGACGGTAGGCCTCGCCGCGGGCCCGCTCGAGGGCGCCGACGCGCCTGTCCTGCGCGTCGCCAGGCTCGGCACCACGGACAAGCTCTATGTGCGCGGCGCCGATCTGGCGATCATCAGCTCCGGCGCCTGCTCGCTGCTGGCGCGGGCCGAACGACGGGAATGCCTCGAGAGACTCTCCGACGACATCGCGCCGCTGCCCCCCGCCGCGTCACCAAGTCCGGACTAAAGCGCCGGTCATCTCGCGCGATCGGAGTCAGTCGATCCCTTGTCCGACTCGCCTGCCTTCGCTGTCCGCGGCATCGCAATCAGTTCCTGCTGCTTGGCCCGGATCGGCCCGAACGGACCGAATTTGTGCTGCTCCAGGCTGAAATTGTCGGCGTACGGGCCGTATGGCGTATCGATCGGCTTCTGGAGCCGGACCGGAAAATCCTTTTCGAGGTTCGCCTTCTCGGGCCGTTTGTGGCTGTTGACGTAGGCTGCGACGTCGTAGGCGTCTTCGGTCTTGAGCACGGGGGCGTTGTGGGTGGTGCCGAACGGCATGTTGTGCATCGCAAATGCCGCTGCGGTCAGAACACGGCTCATGCCGGCGCCGTTGTTGTAGCTGTCGGGACCCCAGAGAGGCGGGAATTGATATCCCGCGCCGGTCTGGGCGCGCTGCCCGAGGCCATTCGCGCCGTGGCATGCCGCGCAGATCTTGAAGTACACCTGCGCGCCATGGCCGAGATCGGCCTTGCGCGCAGGCTCCTTGATCTTCAGCGTGCCGGCGCCCACGAGCTTCGCGCCGTTGGGAATGCCCGTCGACAGCCACTGCATATAGGCGAAGAACGCCCTCATCTCGCGGCTCTCATTGGGCAGGGCGCGGCCATTCATGCTGCGCTCCATGCATCCGTTGATGCGACTCTCGAGCGTGTCGACCATGCCTTCGCGCGCGCGGTATTGCGGGAATTGTCCCCAAACGCCTGTCATCGGCATGGCATAGGGCTGTCGCCCGGCCTGCAGATGACAATTCTGGCAGGTAAGGTTGTTGCCCGAGAAGCGCTTCGCCGGATCCGGCGCCGCCGGACCGATCTCATTCGCCGTGTCGATGAAAAGCGCATAGCCGTATTTGACGAGAGCACCGATCTGGTCGTCGTCCACCGTGGCGATATCGGGAGCTTTCCATTGGGTGAGATCGATGTCGTCGCCTGCCGCGATTGCCGGGTTGGATCCCGCCATCACGGTCGCGGCGCACGACGTCACGGCAAACAGGCTCAGCCAGGAGTGTTTCATGACAACCTCATAGGCTTGGGCTCACGCGCGACGGATGGCGCAGCTGGAACAGGCCGATCACCAGGAACGCCACGAACACCAGGGCCAGCGCCACATAGTTTATGGCAGCCCAGCCCTTGAGTTCCAGCACGACGCTGGCCATCAGGCTGGCGGTGGTGGTGGTGCCGAACACCATGAAATCGTTGAAGGCCTGGGCCTTGCCGCGCTCGGCCGGCCGGTAGGTGGTGGTGAGCAGGGTGGTGGCGCCGACGAACAGGAAGTTCCAGCCCACCCCGTTGAGGCAGAGCACGATGCGGAAGTGCCACTCGGTGACGCCCATCAGCGCGACCGCCACGCCCGCCACCAGCAACGCAATGCCCGCCATCATCATCTTGAACACGCCGTGACGAGCGATCAGGTGGCCGGTGAAGAAGGCCGGCACGAACATGCCCATGACATGGACGAAGATCGTGATCGGCGCCTCGGTCTTGTCGAGCCCGCACATGACGATGGCCAGTGGTGAGGCCGCCATCACGAACGACATCACGCCGAAGGCGATGATGGCGCCGGCGCAGGCGACCATGTAGGCCGGCTGGGTGACGATCTCGAGCAACGGCCGCTGCGGACCGGTCGAGTCTTCCGCTTTCACGGCGGGAAACTCGATGAAGCCCAGCACGACGAAGGCGACAGCATGGACCGCGATGATGGCGCAGAGGGTGGCCTGGAAGGTCGGCAGCCAGAGATCGGGCGTGAAGCGCGCCAGGCCGGGGCCGACGATGCCCGCCAGCACGCCGCCCGCGGTCACGTAAGAGATCGCCTGGGCGCGGAAGTGGCCGGGCGCCAGCTCGACGGCGGCGAAGCGGTAGAGCTGCATGTTGGCGATGGCGTAGCCCAGGAACAGGCCGCCGACGCACATCACCGGAAAGCTGCCCATGCCGAGCCCGATGGCGGCAAATGACGCGCCGACCATGCCCATTAACGAACCGGAGCGGAAGCCGAACTTGCGGCCGCGGCGCATCATCAGCAGCGAGGCCGGGAACACCGACAGCATGACGCCGAAATGCTGCATGGTGATCGGCAGGTTCGCCCACATGCGCATGTCGGGCGACACGATGGTCAGCACCGCCAGCGCCGATGACGCGTTCATCAGCGTGTTGCTGCTCTGGGTCAGCGCCTGACAGATCGCCAGCAGCGTGATGTTGCGCATCGCCCGCCGCGGCATGCCACCGGACACGTCGGCAAGATTCTCGACGAAGCCAGTGCCGCCGCGGCCTTCCCGGCTGTGGCGGCGATCGAACAAGTCCTTGCCCCGATGATCGACCAGTGCCGGCATCGCGCGGCCGTAGCTGCCTTGGTCGTGCTTCATGGCGCAAGTCCAGCTCGCTATTGGACGCCCTCATCATAGAATTGCAGCCGCCGGTGCAGCTATTGACCTAATGGCCTATACCCGACCTCCAGTCACAACTTGGTCACACCTCGGCGTATCTGCATGGTGCGTCGTTCGCTTGAACATTTATGCATGTCTGGAGTACGCTTCGGGCCTCAATCATGGGTTGTTAGCGGGGTTGCTGCGTCACATTGGGTACAACGTAAAGTGTATGTACCAATTCGGTCACAGCTTACTTTATCAATCTATAGTTGTAGACAAAAGTGAGCATTTGCGTAGCGCGTGGGGACCAGCGGTACGGAAGTGAGGGGGACAATGTCTGACTTGCCTGATGAAGCCACGATTTTGATCGTTGACTCGTTGCCTTTGCGGAATTTCGGCCTCGTCGCTCTTCTCGATCACCTCTCCGGAGCCACAAAATATCGGCTCGCGGCGCTTGCACCGGAAGATGCAGAAAGATGGATCGATGGGCATGCCAATTGCAGCATGATCATCTACAACGTTGGCGGCGCCTCCGTCGCCGACCACAAGCACCTGAAGCGGATCAAGGGACTGCGGGCGCGCGCGGCAGAAGCGCCGCTGGTGATCTTGTCCGACAACGACAGTCGTGAAGAGATCTCCTCGGCACTGAGCGCCGGTGCGCAAGGCTTTCTCTATGCAGGAACGAACGCTCAGCTCGCGCTGCAGGCGCTCTCCTTTATCTTCAAGGGCGGGTCATACTTTCCCGCCGCGGTCCCGCCACGGCGCCGCCTCCCCGTTCAGGCGAACGGGACGATGGTGAGCAGTTCTCCCGTGGCGTCCATCCTGGACGAAGGCGACGGCGCCGTGGAGAGCGCCGCAACCGCAGGTTCGATAAACTTCAACCTCACCGACAGGCAAAAATCGGTCCTCGAACGTCTCGGCCGCGGAGACTCGAACAAGACAATTGCGCGCCTCCTGGGGATCCGGGAGGGAACGGTCAAGGTTCACGTACGTCAGATCATGCGCAAGCTGGGCGTGGTCAACCGCACGCAGGTCGCGATTGCCTGCGCGAACGGCGCCGGAGCCGAGATTCACGCAGACGATGGCGGCATCAAGAGCAAGTTGGACTCGGCGTCGAGCTCTGTGCGGTTCGGAGTGGCGCTGGCGGACAGCATGCCCGAGCTGGTGTCGCTTCGCCGTTCCTGAATCCTGCAGGGTAGCGATCTTACCTCACCGCGGCCGGCGCGCTCTGCAGTAATTCAAGCAACGGCTGCTTGTAGAACCTGGCCATGCCGGTCGCGCCATGGCCAGGACAATCGCCACGACGAAGTGAAGACGGGCCATCGAGGGCCCTCCATGAGCTCCGAGATGTGGTCAGGAGAAAATCACGGCAGGCCGTTGCGGACGTGACGGCGATAGGCGGGACGCTCGCCGAGCTTGTCGTAGTAGGCGGCGACGGCGTCGTAATGGGGCCGTTCGAAGTCGAGGCTGAACCAGCGATTGACCACGAGCCCGATGGGGATGTCGGCAACGGTGAAGGTATCGCCGCACATATAGGGTCCGTCGTCGGCGAGATGCTCGTCGAGCTGGCCCACTTCCTTGGTGATCTGCAGGCGCCCCTGCTCGATGAACCACGGATTGTTCCATGGTGGCTCGTGCAGCATGCCGCCCAGGAAGGCGCCGCGCAGCGAGATCGAGGTCTCGTAGTTGGCCCAGTCCATCCATTGCTCGACATGGGCGCGCTGCGCCGGGTCCTTGGGATAGATCTCGTCCGGACCGTGTTTGGTCGCCAGGTAGCGAACGATCGAATTGGACTCGCGCAGCACCACGCCGTCGTCGATGACGGCCGGGATGAGGCCGATCGGATTGATGCGGAGGAACTCCGCGGTCGAGGTCGGCATGTAGCCGCGACCCCAATCCTCGCGCTCGAAGGGGATGCCGAGCTCATCGCAGATCCACAGCACCTTCCGGACATTGAACGAGTTCGCCCGCCCGAGAATCTTCAGCATGGGCCCGGACCCGGCCGGGCGCCGCGCACCAGGCGCCCCGGCAACGCGCCGGTGGCGGCACCGTCGCGATAGGTGATTTCGCCGCCGACGATGGTGGCGCGGTAGCCCTCGGCCTTCTGCTCGAGCCGCCGGCCGCCGCCCGGCAGGTTGTGCACGGGATGCGGCGCCGCGACGCGCAGGCGATCGAGGTCGATCACGTTGAGGTCGGCCTTGTAGCCCGCCGCCAGCCGTCCGCGATCGCCGAGGCCGACCGTGCGCGCCGGCACGTCGGTGAGCTGCTGCACCGCCCAGGCGAGCGGCCAGCGCTCGCCCTTGCGATCGCGCGTCCAGTAGGTGAGCGCGTGGGTGGTATAGCTCGCATCGCAGATCAGCCCGTAATGCGCGCCGCCGTCGCCCAGCGCCATCACGGTGTGCTCATGCCGCAGCATGCTCGCCATGTTGGCGTCGGAGGAGTCGGTGTAGTTGGCGCCGGGGTGGAACAGGATGGTGCGGCCGTCGCCCGCCACCAGAAGGTCGTAGGCAAGCTCGAGCGGCGAGACGCCGAGTGCCGCCGCCCGCGCATCGAGCCTCTGCTCGGCGGCCGGCGTGTAATTCGGTGGATCGCCCAGCACGTACATGTTGGCCGTGTTGCGCATGAAGGCCAGCATCTGTGGATTGCTGTAGACCGGCTCCTCGGCGAGCAGGCGCGCGCGCAGCGCCGGATCGCTGAGCCGCGCGAGCTTCTGCGCCAGCGGCAGGTCGGCCACTTCGCGATAGCTCGGGCAGGTCGAGAACGGATGGAACGACAGTTCCAGCCCGTACAGCACGGCGACCGGCCGCCCCGCCACCTGGCCGCGGATCGGCAGGCCGTCGCGATGGGCGCGCTCGACCTCGCGCAACAAGGTCTTCCAGCGGCCGGGATAGAGCGAGATGTCGAGCAGGGTGAAGGAGAGCGGCCGGCCCGACAGCTCGACCAGGCGGCGCAGCATGGCGAACTCGGTGGAACCGTCGGGCGTGGCATCCTGGAAGTCGTCGAGGAGCTGGATCACGCCCTTGGCCGCCCGGCGCATGCCGCGTGCGATCGCCGCCAGCTCTTCCTCGGCGGCGGTGATGGTGGGCGTGAGCGCGCCGTCCGGCGTGCGGTGGAACAGCGAGCGCGAGGTGGTGAAGCCGAGCGCACCGGCCTCGAGCCCCTCCTCGACCAGAGACGCCATGGCGGCCATGTCGGCCGCCGTCGCCGGCTCGCGATCGACGCCGCGGCGGCCCATCACGAAGACGCGGAGCGGCGCATGCGGCACCTGGGTGGCGAAGTCGATGTCGCAGCGCCGCGCGTCCAGCGCCGCAAGATAGTCGGGGAAGCTCTGCCAGTTCCACGGCACGCCTTCGCGCATCACGATCTCGGGGATGTCCTCGACGCCCTCCATGACCTTGATCAGGGTGTCGCGGTCCTGCGGCCGGCAGGGCGCAAAGCCGACGCCGCAATTGCCCATCAGCACAGTGGTGACGCCATGCCCCGAGGAGGGCGTGAAGCGGTCGTCCCAGGTCACCTGGCCGTCATAGTGGGTGTGGATGTCGACGAAGCCCGGCGTCACCGCGAGGCCCCTGGCATCGATCTCCGCACGCCCGGCGCCAGTCACCGCTCCGACGGCGGCGATGCGGCCGTCCTGCACGGCGATGTCGGCCTCGCGCGGCGGGCTGCCCGTGCCGTCGAGCACCGTGCCGCCGCGCACCACCAGGTCGAATTGGGCTGCCATGGCACTCTCCTGTAAAAACGACGGTCAGGCTTCCGGAACGCGGACCCAGCCTTCCATCAGGCGGCGCGCCGAGCGGCTCATCAGGACCTTGGTGACCGTCCAGCGATTGCCGTCCTTGTGCACCTCGGCGCCCACCTTCAGCGTTCCCGAGGGATGGCCGAAGCGCACGCGGCCGTCCGCGCCGACCGGCGCCACCCTGTGCACGACGGTGCCCGGGATTGCCGCCGCCGCCGCGATGGCGACGGCGCCGGTGCCCGTCATCGCGTGATGGAGCACGCCCATCGAGAAGATGCGCGCGAGCAGGTCGATTGAGCCGGCCTCGACCGCACGGCCGTCGGAGGCGGTGTAGCCCGCCGGCTTGGCGACGAAGGCGAGCTTGGGCGTATGCTGGCGCTTGGCCGTCGCCTCCTCCGGTGTTGCCGCAACGCCCATGGCGACTGCGCCCAGCGCGCGCACCGCCTCGGCACGGCTCAGCAGCGCCTTGTCGCCGTTGATGTCACCCTGCAGCTCGGTGCCCTTGAACCCGAGCGTTGCGGCATCGACGAAGACCGTCGGGTTACCGGCATTGATCAGCGTGGCCTCGATCTTTCCGACGCCGGGAACGTCGAGCAGGTCGATATGATTGCCCGTGGGAAACGTCGCGCCGGCGTCGCCGCCATCGTCGGCCGGATCGAGGAACTCGAGCTGCACCTCGGCCGCCGGAAAGGCCACGCCGTCGAGCTGGAAGTCGCCCAACTCCTGGACCTCGCCGCCGCTCATGGGGACGTGGTTGACGATCTTCTTGCTGATGTTGGCCTGCCAGATGCGGACGGTGGCCAGGCCGTCCGCCGGGGCATCGACCAGGCCCATGCCGATCGCGCACGGGCCGACCGCGGCGCTCAAGTTGCCGCAGTTGCCCGACCAGTCGACCAGCGGCCGGTCGATCGCGACCTGGCCGAACAGGTAGTCGACGTCGCTGTCGGCGCGCTTGGACTTCGACAGGATGACGACCTTGCTGGTGCTCGAGGTCGCGCCGCCCATGCCGTCGGTATGCTTGCCGTAGCGGTCGGGGCTGCCGATCACCCGCATCAGGATGCGATCGCGTTCCTGCTTGTCCGACGGCAGGTCGTCGGCCAGGAAGAAGACGCCCTTGCTGGTGCCGCCACGCATGTAGACGGCCGGGATGCGGAGTTGCTTCAGGGTTGCCATGCGCCATTAGATGCAATTCACCCGCCGGCCGCTAGACTGCGGCCGACTTTTTTCATCGCGAGGAGTTTCCCTTGGCCGAGTCGACGACGGACATCTCCCTGGACGCGTTTCGCGCCCTGGCCGCGCACACCGGAATGACCCTGACGGACGAGGACATCGTCCTGCTCCACCAAGGTTACGCCGGCCTCCTGAAGCTGATGGAGCGCATTCCCGCGGATTGGGCGTCCGAGGCCGAGGCGGCACACGTCTTCACGCCGCTGGGCGGAAACGAGCGATGAGCGAGCTTGCGACCCTCACCATCGCCGCAGCAAGCGCCCGCCTGGCGCGCGGCGAACTCCGTGCCATCGATCTCACCAACGCCTGTCTCGATCGCATCGAGCGGTTCGACCCGGGCCTCAACGCTTTCGTTACCCTCACGGCGGACCAGGCGCGCGCCTCGGCCGAGCAGGCCGACCGCGAGATCGCCCGCGGCCATCGCCGTGGCGCGCTGCATGGCATTCCGATCGGCCTGAAGGACATCTACGAGACGGCAGGCCTGCGCACGGCCGGCCAATCCCACATGCGGCGCGACCACGTGCCGACGATCGACGCCGAAACCGTGGCGCGGTTGCGCGCCGCCGGTGCGGTCATCATGGGCAAGCTCGCGACGCACGAATTCGCCACGGGCGCCGCCACGCCCGACCAGCCGTTTCCGCCGGCGCGCAATCCGTGGAATCGCGCGCTGCAGCCCGGCGGCTCGTCGAGCGGCTCGGGCACCGCGGTCGCGGCGGGCTTCTGCGCCGGCGCCATGGGCAGCGACACCAGCGGCTCGATCCGCAATCCCGCCGGCTGGTGCGCCGTCTCGGGCCTCAAGCCGACCTATGGCCTGGTGAGCCGACGCGGCATCTTTCCGCTGGCGCCGAGCTTCGATACCGCGGGCCCGATGGCGTGGACGGCCGAGGATTGCGCGCTGATGCTGGAAGTGCTGGCCGGCCACGATCCCCTCGACCCGGCATCGGCCAGGACCACGCCGGTCGCCTACGGACAGGCCGTGGCGCAGCCTGTCGCCGGCTTGCGGATCGGCCTGGTGAGGCACTGGTACGCCCATGCCGACGGTGCCACCAAGGACATGATCGCCGGGATCGACGAAGCGGCGAAGGTCCTGCGCGGGCTGGGCTGCATCGTCGAGGAGATCGCGCTGCCCGACCTCAATGACTATCAGGCCTGTGCCCGGGTCATCATCAGCTCGGAGGCGCACGCCGTCTATCGCCGCGATGTCAGCCGGCACCCGGAGAAGTTCGGCTACACGACGCGCCGGCGCCTCCAGCTCGGGGCCTTCCTGACGGCCGAGCAATACGTCAACGCCACCCGCTTTCGCCGCAAGCTGCAGGTCGATACCGACGCCGCCATGCGCGGCTTCGACCTGCTCATGACGGCCAATCACTATGGCCCGCCGGAAGGCTTCGACGATCCGCCGGTCTTCCATTTTCTCGGCAAGCCGCCGCTGCCCAATCCGTTCAACGTCACCGGACAGCCTGCACTGACGGTCTGTTGCGGCTTCGGCGCCGACGGCTATCCGCTCGCCTTCCAGCTCGCCGGCCGGCCGTTCGACGACGCCACGGTGCTGCGGGCGGGCGCGGCCTACGAGCGGGCGACGCCGTGGCGGGACAAGCGGCCGAGCCTCTAGGCTCAGCGCCGTCGCCAGGCCTGCAGGCGGCCGAGCAGGAAACGGTCGGCCAGGATGTGCAGCGCCTTGACCGTGGCCGAGGTGATGACGATCACGATGCAGAGCGCCGCCGCCGCCGCCGTGGTGCCCGCCTCCTCGATGTTCACGGCGGCCACCGAGGCGAGCTTGGTGTCGGGCGCGTAGAGGAAGATCACCGACGACACGGTGGTCATGGCGTTCACGAACAGGTAGATCGCGATGTCGAGGATGGCGGGCAGGCAGATCGGCGCCGTCACCCGCACGAAGGTGCGCCATACCGGCACTTTCAGCGAGGCCGAGACCGATTCGAACTCGGGATCGATCTGCTTCAGCGCCGTCGACGCCGTGAGATGACCCACCGTGTAGTAGTGCGCCACGGTATTGATCACCAGGATCGCCATGGTGGCATAGAGGAAGTTGAGCGGATTGTTGGGCGCGTTGAAGAAAAAGATGTAGCCCAGGCCGAGCACGATGCCGGGCACCGCCATGGGCAGGAAGGCCAGCAGTTGCACGATGCCGCGCACCGCGCCGAAGCCCTTGGTCTTCTCGTTGAGCCAGGCGCCGACGAACATCAGCGCCGTGCCGAAGATCGCCGCCCCCACCGCCATGCGCAGCGAGTTGAAGTAGGAATCCCAGCCGTTGGCGTCGAAATTGGCGAACTGGTAGTTGGCCAAGGTCAGGCTGAGATTGTACGGCCAGTACTTGATCAGCGAGCCCCACGCCGCCATGCCGAGGATGCCCAGGATGCCGAGCGAGATCACCGTGCAGAAGGCGGTGAAGAAGATGTCGCGGCCGAATTTGGGCTTGGGGATCAGGGGCACGGCGCGTGCCGTCAGCAGCGCCACCTGCTTTCTTTGCACGAAGCGGTCGACGACGAAGGCCAGCGCCGCCGGCGCCAGCAGCACCATGCCGACCACGGCGCCCATCGAGAAGTTCTGCTGGCCGATCACCTGCTTGTAGACGTCGGTCGCCAGCACATTGAAATTGCCGCCGATCACCTTGGCGATGCCGAAATCGGTGATCACCAGGGTGAACACGACCAGCGCGGCGCTGATCAGGCCGTACTTGGCGCCGGGCAAGGTGACGGTGAAGAAGACGCGGATCTTGGAGGCGCCCAGCGCGTCGGCCGCCTCGTAGAGGCGGGCGTCGGCGGTGGCGAGCGCGGTGACAAGGATCAGGGTGGCGTGCGGGAAGCAGTAGAAGACCTGGGCGATCAGGATGCCGTCGAAGCCGTAGATCGGACCGCCCAGCATGCCCTTGAAGAAGCCCTGGTTGCCGAACAGGTAGACCAGTGCCAGGCCGGGCAGCAGCGAGGGCGCGAAGATCGGGATCAGCGAGATGCCCTGGAACAGCCAGCGCGCCGGCAGCATCGTGCGGGTGAGCGCATAGGCGTAGAGGAAGGCCAGCGGCACCACGATCAGCGTGGCCGCCGCCGCGACATGGAAGGAGTTCAGCGCCGAGTCGAACAGCGCCGGCGTCGAGAAGTAGGAGAGGTAGTTGGCCAGCCCGACGAAGTTGCCGTCGCGGTCCTCGAAGCCCTTGGCGAGCAGCGCCCACAGCGGCAGGCCGACGATCAGCAGCAGAACGCCGGCCAGCGCCACGACGCCGGCGCGCATCAGGAGGTCGTCGCGCGACAGGTTGGCGCGCAGCACCGCGCGGGGCGCAGGCGCGGCCAGGCTCACGCGGCGAACACTCTCAGCCGGTCGGGCGGCAAGGCGACGTCGAGATGGCTGCCGAGTTGCACGCCCAGATCACGGATCAGGTTGCTCGAGAAGTCGGCCGTCATGGTGACGTCGGGCGTCCCGCGCACCTTCAGCATGGCGCGGCAGAAGGCGCCGACGAAGTCGAGGCCGGCGACCTCGATCGGCACGCGATTGGCGATACCGGCGGGCAGGTCGCGCACCCGCACGTCCTCGGGCCGGATGCAGAGATTGACCTTCTGGCTGAGCGCCAGCCCGTCCTGGGCGGGACAATCGAAGGCGAGGTCGCCGACCTTGACCTTGTCCGGCGCCAAAAGCATGCCGGGCAGGAAATTCATCGAGCCGACGAAGTCGGCCACGAAGGCCGTCGTCGGATGGCGGTAGATCTCCTGCGGCGTGCCGACCTGGTCGATGGCGCCCTGGTTCATCACCACGATGCGGTCGGCCATGGTGAGCGCCTCTTCCTGGTCGTGCGTCACCATGATGGTGGTGACGCCCAGGGTGCGCTGCAGCGCCTTGATCTCGTGGCGCAGGCGCAGGCGAACGCGCGCGTCGAGCGCCGAGAGCGGCTCGTCGAGCAGCAGCAGGCCGGGCGAGGTCGCGAGCGCGCGGGCAAGCGCCACGCGCTGCTGCTGGCCGCCCGACAATTGCGCGGGATATTTCGGCCCTGAATCGGGCAGGCCGACCAGGGCCAGGAGCTCGTTCACCCTTTTCGCGATCGCCCCGCGCGCCTGGCGGCGGCTCACCAGCCCGTAGCCGACATTGTCGGCCACGGTGAGGTTGGGGAAGAGCGCGTAGGACTGGAAGACGATGCCGAAGTCGCGCTGCGCCGGCGGCAGCGCCGACACGTCCCGCCCCTTCTGGCGGATCGTGCCCGAGGTCTGCGGATCGAGGCCGGCGATGGCGCGCAGCAAGGTCGTCTTGCCGCAGCCCGAGGGGCCGAGGAAGCAGACGAACTCGCCCTCGGTGATATCGAGCGAGATATCGCCGAGGGCGGTGAAGTCGCCGAAGCGCTTCTGGAGGTTGCGAACCTCGAGGTAGCTCGTCACGTGACCCTAATCACTTGGCCTTGGGCGCCGACTTGCCGTCGTAGCGCTTGGTCCATTCGGCGAGGATGCGATCGCGGTTCTTGGCCATCCACTCGACGTCCATCTTGGCCATCAGCTTCTCGCCGTCGGCCGGGTAGTTGGCCGGCATCGACTTGACCTCGGGATCGGCGACGATGGCGTAGTACTTGCCGTAGAGCTCGTTGGCCTTCTTCGTCGAGGCCCAGTCGGCGAGCTTCTTGGCGGCATCGAGGTTCTTGGTGCCCTTCATGATGGCGGTGACTTCCATCTCCCAGCCGAGGCCCTCCTTGGGCACGATCAGGTCGATCGGCGCGCCCTTGGTCTTCTCGGTGGCGCCGCGCATGTCGAAGCCGATGCCGATCAGGCGCTCGCCCTTGGCGGCCTGCACGCAGGGCGCCGAGCCGGAATGGAGGTACTGCGACACGTTCTGGTGCAGCGCGTCCATGAACTTCCAGCCGGCGTCCTCGCCCATGATGGTGAGCCAGCCGGCGATCGTGAGATAGCCGGTGCCCGACGAGGCCGGGTTCGGCATCACGATCGAGTCCTTGTAGTCGGGCTTGGTGAGGTCGGCCCAGCTGGTCGGCTTGGGCTTCTTGTTCTTCTCCGCCTCGGCGGTGTTGAAGCAGACGACGGCGAGGAAGGCGTCCATGCCGACCCAGGTCTCGGGGCTCTTGCCGCTCTTGAACATCGGCTTCAGCGCCGCCGCGCCGGCCGGCGTGTAGGGCTCGATCATGCCCATGCTGCCCATCAGGCCGATGCTGGAGGCCGCCAGGCCCCACACCACGTCGGCGCGCGGATTGTCCTTCTCGGCGATCAGCTTGGCCGTCATCACGCCCGTCGAATCGCGCACCCAGGCGATCTCGATGTTGGGATTGTCGGCCTCGAAGGCCTTCTTGAACGGATCGAGCTGCTCGTTCTCGATCGCCGTGTAGACCGTGAGCTTGGTCTTCTGCGCGAACGCCGCGCCGCTGAAGCCGAGCGCGGCCAGCGCCACGCTGCCCAGGATCGCGGCTCGCCGCATGGTCGCAATCATCGTCATCTCAAAGCCCCCTTCTTTCGATCGCTTTCGATCGTCTCCGCTACACGCCCCGTATGATCTTTTCATTGCAGTGCTTCGCAAAACCTTAACATGGGTCTGGGGCCGGGCAAGGGCTGCGTGGTAGGCTCGCCCAAGAAGGAGACAAGAATGGACGGCACGCCGGTCAAGGCCCGCCACCCCATCGCGCCGGAGGTCTCGCGCCTGGTCGCCGAACACCGGCCCGGCGGACCGCTGGAGCGCGATTTTTATGTCGCACCAGACGTTTTTGCCGCCGATCTGGCACGGATTTTTCATCGCCACTGGATTTTCGTCGGCTATGCCTTCCAGGTGCCGCGGCCGGGCGACTTCTTCACCTACAAGGTGGGCAGCGAATCGATCATCGTGCTGCGCGACCGCGCCGGCGAGATCCGCGCCTTCCACAATGTCTGCCGCCATCGCGGCTCGCGCATCTGCAAGACCGAGCAGGGCAACGCCCACCGCCTGGTCTGTCCCTATCACCGCTGGACATACGAGCTCGACGGCTCGCTGGTGCTCGATCCTTCGCGCGAGTTCGGCGTCGACAGGGCGGAACTGTCGCTGCGGCCGGTCGCGCTGGAGAATGCCGCCGGCCTGCTGTTCGTCTCGCTCTCGCTCACCGAGACGCCGCCCGACTTCTCCGAAGCGCTCGCCACCATCCGGCGCAAGATGAAGCCGCACGCGCTGGAGCGCGCCAAGATCGCCCACCAGATCGATTACGTCGTGAAGGCCAACTGGAAGCTCGTGTTCGAGAACAACCGCGAGTGCTACCACTGCCCGCCCAACCACAAGGAATACAACACCGCGGCCTACGACGTGCAGCGCGACATGGCGATGCTCGATCCCAGCCTGCAGCCCGGCGATGGACGCCATCGTGGCGCGCGCCAACGCCCGCTTCCGGTCGCTGGGCCTCGACGAGGGCGATGCCCTGTCGACCATGACCGGCGTGTCGTGGCGCTGCCATCGCACGCCGGTGATGGAGGGCTTCGTCACGCAAAGCATGGACGGCAAGCCGCTCTGCAACCGCCTGATGGGCGACATCAGGGAATGGGACTCCGGCACCTTGCGCACCACCGTGTTCCCCAATTTCTGGCAGCACACCAATTGCGACTATGCCGCCGCGGCGCGGCTGACGCCGATCGGCCCCGACGAGACGCATGTGCGCGGCTACTGGCTGGTCGATGCCGAGGCCGTCGAAGGCAAGGACTACACGCTCGACCGCCTGCTGCCGATCTGGGACCTCACCAACCAGCAGGACTGGACGATCTGCGAGGACCAGCAGGCGGGCGTGAGCTCGCGCGCCTACGTGCCGGGCCCCTACTCGCGGATCCGCGAACGCAACGTCGCGCATTTCCTCGACTGGTATCTGTCAGAGCTCGGCCGGTGACCCTGCCGAGCCAAGCCCGCATCGTCGTGATCGGCGGCGGTGCGGTGGGTTGTTCCATCGCCTATCACCTCGCCAAGCTCGGCCAGAAGGACGTGCTGGTGCTGGAAAAGAGCGGCCTGACGCACGGCTCGACCTGGCACGCCGCCGGCCTGGTGGGACAGCTCCGCAGCAAGCGCAACCTCACGCGCCTGATGCAGTACAGCGCCCAGCTCTACGGCAAGCTCGAGGCCGAGACCGGCCAGGCGACGGAGTGGAAGCCGGTCGGCAGCCTGCGGCTCGCCTCGTCCGAGGAGCGCTGGAGCGAGCTGAAGCGCATGGCCACCACGGCGCGCAGCTTCGACTTCGAGCTGCACACGCTCTCGCCCAAGGAGGCCGAGCAGAAGTTTCCCCTGATGAATCCGGCGGGCGTGGTCGGCGCGGTGTTCGTGCCCAACGACGGCTCGGTCGAGCCGTCCAGCCTCACCATGGCCTATGCCAAAGGCGCGCGCGCCGGCGGCGTGCGCATCGTCGAGGGCGTGCTGGTGACGGGCTTCGAATCGGACGGACGGCGCCTCACGCGCGTGCTGACCGACCAGGGCGCGGTCGACTGCGAGATCGTGGTCAACGCCGCAGGCATCTGGGCGCGCGACGTGGCGAAGATGGCGGGCGTGGCCGTGCCGGCCGGCGCCGTCGAGCACCAGTACATGATCACCGAGAAGAGCAACTCGATCCCGACCGGCCTGCCGACCCTGCGCGATCCCGACAACATCTTCTATCTCAAGCCCGAGCCCGGTGCGCTGGCCGTCGGCGGCTGGGAAAAGGGAACGCCCACCTTCGGCGCCACCGGTGTCCCCTTCTCGTTCGGCCGCGAGCTGTTCCAGCCCAACCAGGACAGGCTGGAGGCCTTCCTGCTGCCGGCCGCCGAGCGCCTGCCGATCCTGAACGAGCTCGGCATCCGCACGGTGATCAACGGCCCCATCCCGATCTCGCCCGACGGCGAACCGATCATGGGGCTGGCGCCGGAGCGCGACAATTTCTACGTCGCCTGCGGCTTCACCTCGGGCATCGCCGCCTCCGGCGGCGCCGGCAAGGCGATGGCGGAATGGATCGTCGAGGGCGAGCCCGGTCTCGACCTCTGGGCGTTCGACGTGCGCCGCTTCGGCAGCCACCACATGAGCGCAAAGTATCTCGCCGAGCGCAGCGTCGACAGCTACTGGCGCTACTACCAGATCCACTATCCCATCGAGGAGCTTCTACTCCGCGCGCGGCGGCCGGCGCTCGCCGCTCTATCCCCTGCTGGCCGCCAAGAACGCGGTGTTCGGCTCGCGCTTCGGCTGGGAACGGCCCAACTGGTTCGCGCCGTCGGCAGCGAGGCGATCGACAAGCCCTCTTTCGAGGCCCGGCCCAACTGGTTCGGCCCGGTCGGCGCCGAATGCCGCGCCGCGCGCGAGCGCGCCGTGCTGATCGACCAGAGTTCATTCTCCAAATACGAGATCTCGGGCCCCGGCGCCTTCGCCAGCCTGCAGCGTCTGGCCGCCAACGATCTCGACAAGCCCCAAGGCGCACTGGTCTACACCCAGCTCTGCAACGAGCGCGGCGGCATCGAGGCCGACCTCACCTTTGCGCGGCTCGACGAGAACCGCTTCTACATGGTGACCGGCAGCGCCTTCGGCGGCCGCGACATGGGCTGGATCAGGAAGCACCTGCCGACCGACGGCTCGGTCTCGGTGCAGGAGCTGACCTCGGCGCGCGCCACCCTAAATCTTGCCGGGCCGCGTGCGCGCGAGATCCTGCAGCAGGTCGCCGATTCGGACGTGGGCAACGAGGCCTTTCCCTACATGACCGCGCGCGAGCTGCGCCTTGGCCTGGCGCCGGTGCTGGCGCTCCGCGTCACCTACCTGGGCGAGCTGGGCTACGAGCTGCATCTGCCGGTCGAGTACGCCGCCCACGTCTACGAGCTCCTGTGGGCGGCTGGCCGCGATCTCGGCCTGGCCGACGCGGGCTATCGCGCCATCGATTCGCTCCGGCTGGAAAAGCGCTACCTCTACTGGGGCAGCGACATCACGCCCGACTACACGCCCTATGAGGCCGGACTGGGCTTCGCGGTCTCGCTGAAGAAGAAATCCGACTTCATCGGCCGCGCCGCGCTGGAGAAGGCCAAAGCGGCCGGACCCCGGCGCCGCCTGATCACCCTGACGGTCGATGCCGACGTGCAGCTCTACGGCGGCGAGGCGATCCGCCGAGACGGCAAGGTTTTGGGCGTCACCTCGAGCGCCGGCTGGGGCCACACGATCGGCAAGGCGATCGCGCTCGGCTACGTGCCGGCCGAAGAGGCCGGCCATGACGACTACGAAGTCGAAGCCTTCACCCGCCGCCACGCCGCCCGCCGCATCGCCGGCGCCGCGGTCGATCCGGAGCGGAAGAAGATCCTTTCATAGCTGGGGGCGCGCCACTCCAGTGGCGCGATCTTCTCTTGTATCGACAAAGACGCGCGACTGGAGTCGCGCGCCCCCGGCGGTCAGGTCTTGGAGCCCAGCGTCTCCGCCACGGCGCTCAGCCAGCGTCGCACCACCCGCTCCTCGTCGCGACCGACAAGGCCGCCGATCCTGTCCTCGACCTCCATCACCCGGGCGCGGCAGCGCTTGAGCAGCGCCTGACCCTTGGCCGTCGCCGTAAGCTGGAGAATGCGGCCATGCGAGGCATGCGCCGATTTCTCGATGGCGCCGGCTTTCTCGAGATTGCCGACGATGACGTTGATGGTCTGCGGCGTGAGAAACGTGAGCCGCGCCAGGTCGGCGCCGGAGAGGCCGGGATAGGACGCGATCATGGTCAGCACGGCGAATTGCGGCGGCGTGGCGTCGAGATCGGCCAGCACCTTCTCCATCGCCGCGCGCATCGCCGAATTGGCCTGGCGCACCAGGTAGCCGAGATGGCCTTCCGGCCCGCGCTTGCCCTCGCCCGGACGCGGGACGGCGGCCGGTCCGCCGGCCCTCGCCTTGAGACTCATATCAGCCTTCTTATATGTTGTCATAGATCGAATATACCACGGCGATTCTTCGTCTTCCGGACCGCGAGCGTCCCGCTCGCTCATGAGCGAGCCAGAGGCTCGCGGTCCGGAAGAGCATGAGAAGCAGAAAAGGCTATTCTCTGAACACCTTCTTCAATTCTGCCGTCGGCATGGTCTCGCGCATCCAGGTGAAGCCGCCTCTGTCCTTCATCTCGCGCGCGCCCTTCATGAAGGCGGCCAGCGCCAGCCGCGACAGCGCGCCGCCGACGCTGACCCGCTTGACGCCCACCGAAGCGAGCTGCTCGGCCGTGAGGTCAGGGTCACCCGCGCTCATCACGACATTGAGCGGCTTGCCGATCTCGGCCGTGACCATCTTCATGGTCGCAAGGTCGCGCAGTCCCGGCGCATAGAGCACGTCGGCCCCCGCCTTCTCGAAGGCCTGCAGCCGCTTGATCGTGTCGTCGAGATCGTTGACGCCGCGGATCAGGTTCTCCGCCCGCGCCGTGAAGGTGAACGGCACCTTCAGCGAGCGCGCCATCTCGACGCCGGCGGCGACCCGCTCGACGGCCAGGTTGAAGTCGTAGATGCTTCTCGCCGCTCCAATCCTCGATCGAGCCGCCGACCACGCCGGCCTCGGCCGCGTCGCGCAGGATGGTCGCCGCCTCCTTCGGGTCGTCGGCATAGCCGTTCTCGAGATCGGCATTGACCGGCAGGTCGGTTGCCTGGGAGATCACGCGGCAATTCTCCAGAAGCTCGGCGCGGCTCACGGCGTTGTCGCCATCGACCCTGCCCAGCGCGTTCGACATGCCGAGGCTGGTCGTCGCCAGCGCCTCGAAGCCCAGCGACTGCAGCAGCTTCGCCGTGCCGGCATCCCACGGGTTGGGCAGCAGCAACAACCCCGGTCGGGCGTGCAGGTCGCGAAACGTCTGGCCCTTTTCGGCTTGCGTGGGCATGAAGCGACTCCCTTCCGGAATCAGCGCGAAAATACCATCGCCCGGTCGCGCACCGAGCCGAAGCGCAGACTTAGAAGGTCGAGCGCATAGTTCTGATAGAGCTTCCAGGGCCGCTTGGAACCCTGCTTGGGCTGCAGGCTGAGCGCGCGCTGGATGTAGCCCGAGGAGAAGCTCACCCACGGCTCCTCCATCAGGGTAGGGTCGCTGTTGCGCGGCGTGCACTGGCGATAGCCCTTGCGGTCCATGCGATTGAGCAGCCGGCAGACATATTCGCAGACCAGGTCGGCCTTGAGCGTCCACGAGGCGTTGGTGTAGCCGAACACCGAGGCGAGATTGGGCACGTCGGAGTACATCATGCCCTTGTAGATGAAGGTCTTGGCGGGATCGACGGGACGGCCGTCGACCGACAGCCTGGCGCCGCCCAGCGGCAGCACGACCAGCCCGGTCGCCGTCACGATCAGGTCGGCCGGAAGCTCGGCGCCGGATTTCAGTTTCAGGCCGGTCTCGGTGAAGGTCTCGATGTGGTCGGTGACCAGCGAGACCTTGCCGCGGCGGATGGCGCGGAAGAAATCGGCGTCGGGCACGAGGCAGAGCCGCTGGTCCCACGGATTGTAGCGCGGCGTGAAATGCGTATCGACGTCGTAGTCCGGCCCCAGCAGCTGGCGCACGCCGCCCAGCAACAGGCTTTTGACCTTCTCCGGCTGGCGCTTGCACATCTGGTAGAAATACATGCCGAGCAGGACGTTCCGCCAGCGCGTCGCCCAGTAGGCGAGCTTGATTGGCAGGCGGCGGCGCAGCTTGTTGGCCAGCGCGTCCTGGCTGCGGGCGCGCCACCATGTAGGTGGGCGAGCGCTGCAGCATGGTGACGTGCTCGGCGGTTTCCGCCATGGCCGGCACCAGGGTCACCGCCGTGGCGCCGCTGCCGATCACGACCACGCGCTTGCCGGCCCAGGCGATGTCGTCGGTCCATTTCTGCGGATGGACGACACGGCCCCGGAAACGGTCCATGCCGGCGAACTCCGGCAGATAACCTCCGGCGTAATCGTAGTAGCCGCTGCACATCCACAGGAAGTTGCAGGTCAGTTGCCGCCGGACGCGATCGGGGCCGGTTTCGACCTCGACGGTCCAGCGTGCGTCCGGCGTCGACCAGGAGGCCGCAACGACCTTGTGGTCATAGCGGATTTCTTGTCGATGCCGTGGTCGCGCGCGACCTCGCGGATATAGGTCAGGATCGACGGCCCGTCGGCGATCGCCTTGGCCTCCTTCCACGGCCGGAACGAGTAGCCCAGCGTGTACATGTCGGAGTCGGAGCGGACGCCGGGATAGCGGAACAGGTCCCAGGTGCCGCCGCTCGCCGCGCGCGCTTCGAGGATGGCGTAGCTCTTGCCCGGACATTTGTCCTGCAGGTGCCAGGCCGCGCCGATGCCGGAGAGGCCGGCGCCGACGATCAAAACGTCGAAATCTTCAGTATTGGTGCGGGCAAAATCAGCGAGCGTGTCCATCGCGGCACCATCGTTCACCGGACCCGGACACGCAACCCCGAGGCGCTCTCGCACAACCACCGAAGTCTCGCTATCGTGCCGCCCACCGATGGAAAACCAACGCACCGAACGCAAGCTGGCGGCAATCCTGGCGGCCGACGTGGTCGGCTACAGCCGGCTGATGAGCCACGACGAGGAAGGCACGCTGCGGCTCCTCAAGGCGCATCTCGGCGAGATCGTCGAACCGCACATCGCCGCCCATCGCGGCCGCATCGTCAAGCGCACCGGCGACGGCCTGCTGGTGGATTTCGCCAGCGCCGTCGAGGCGGTGCGCTGCGCCGTCGCCATCCAGGCCGGCATGGCCGACCGCAACCGCGCCGTGCTGGACGACAGCCGCATCGAATTCCGCATCGGCATCAACCTGGGCGACGTGATCATCGAGGGCGACGACATCTTCGGCGACGGCGTCAACATCGCCGCGCGGCTCGAATCCCTGGCCGATCCGGGCGGCATCTTCGTGTCGCGCGCGGTGCGCGATTCGGTGCGCGACAAGCTCGGCATCGTGCTGGAGGATCTGGGCGAGAAGCCGGTCAAGAACATCGCCCGCCCGGTGCGGGTCTTCCGCATCGGCCGGGCGGGCGCCGGCGGTCCTGCCGCGCCGCCCGCCGTGCCCGACAAGCCGTCGATCGCCGTGCTGCCGTTCGCCAACATGAGCGGCGACGCCGAGCAGGAGTATTTCAGCGACGGCATCTCCGAGGACCTGATCACCGACCTGTCCAAGGTCTCGGCGCTGTTCGTCATCGCCCGCAATTCATCGTTCACCTACAAGGGCAAGACGGTCAAGGTGCAGGAGATCGGCCGCGAGCTCGGCGTGCGCTTCGTGCTCGAGGGCAGCATCCGCAAGGCCGGCAACCGCGTGCGCATCACCGCCCAGCTCGTCGACGCCCAGAGCGGCGGCCATCTGTGGGCCGACCGGTTCGACCGCGAGCTCGACGATATCTTCGCCACCCAGGACGAGGTGGTGCGGAAGATCGTCGGGGTCCTGGCGGTCAAGCTCAGCAAGGTCGAGCAGCAGGACCTGCGGCGCGGCGAAACCAAGAACATGGAGGCCTACGAATGCTGGCTGCGCGCCCGCCAGCTGCTGGGCCGCGGCACGCGCGAGACCATCGCGCAGGCCCGCGCACTGCATCGCCGGGCGATCGAGCTCGACCCGAACTTCTGCTCGCCCCATGTCGGCCTGGCGTTCGCCGCGGTGTCCGACTACGTCAATGCCTGGATACCCGACCCGGCGGCGGCCCTCGACGAGGGCGAACGCTGGGCGCGGCGGGCGATCGAGCTGCACGAACGCCAGCCGGGCAGCCATGTCGCGCTGGGCAACGTGCTGGTCTGGCGTCGCCGCTACGACGAGGCGCTGGCGGAATTGCATCGCGCCGTCGAGCTCGACATCAACTATGCCCAGGGTCACGCCCTGCTGGGCATGGCCCTGATGTATGCGGGCCAATCGGCGGAAGCACTCGAGTCCCTGGCGACCTCGATGCGGCTCGACCCGCACTACCCCAACATCGTGCTGCATCTGATGGCGCAGGCGCATTTCAGCCTGGGCCATGACGAGATCGCCGCCTCTCACCTGCTCGAGCGCATTGCGCGCAACCCCAACACCGACGCCAGCCGCATGCTGCTGGCGGCTGCCTTCGGCCATCTCGGCCGCCTCGACGAGGCGCGCGCGGCCTGGGCCGGGCTGCGTGAGGTCAATCCCGATTTCTCGCTGTCCCAGCGCAAAGGCGTGCTGCCCTACAAGAACGCCGCCGATTTCCAGCGCATCATCGACGGGCTAGCGAAAGCGCGATTGCCCTAGGATCGTCAACTCGCCAGCAGACGCCGGCGGGAAAACGGAAACATCCGCCCTACTCTTTCATGAAGGCATTGAGATCCGGCGTCGGGATCGAATTGTCGAGATAGGTGAAGGTGCCCTTCTCCTTCACCTCCTTCGCCGCATCCAGAAGGCCGGTCATCGCGGCGCGGTAGAGCGAGGTGGCGAGGCTGATGCGCTTGACGCCGGCCGCCTCGAGGTCGGCCTTGGTGAAGGACCGGCCCTTGATGCCGACCATGAAGCTGAACGGCTTGCTGAGCGAGCCGCAAACCTTCTTCACCGCGGCGAGATCGGGCAGGCCGGGCGCCATCAGCACGTCGGCGCCCGCCGCCTCGAAGGCCTGCAGGCGGCGGATGACGTCGTCGAGGTCGGGTTTGCCGCGCAGGAAACCCTCGGCGCGCGCCGTCAGGGTGAAGGGAAAGGAAAGCGCACGCGCCGCCTTCACCGCGGCGGCGACCCGGCGGGTGGCGTCCTCGATGTCGTAGAGCGGCTTGTCCTTGTTGCCGCTCGCATCCTCGATCGAGCCGCCGACCAGGCCGATCCCCGCCGCCTGGCGGATGGTTTCGGCCGCGGCGTCGGGTCCATCACCAAAGCCCTTCTCGAGGTCGGCCGACACGGGCAGGTCGCAGGCGTCGACGATCATCCGGGCGTTGGCCAGCGCTTCCTCGCGCGTGACCTTGCCGTCGCGCTTGCCGAGCACGCCGGCCTTGGCGCCGCTCGAGGTCGCCAGGGCCTGGAAGCCCAGCCCGGCCAGCAGGCGGGCCGAGCCGCCATCCCAGGGATTGGCGATGACGAAGGCGCCGGGTGCCTCGTGCAGGGCGCGGAACTTCTTGGCCTTGTCGGCCTGGCTGACACTCATGGACGTTTCCCCTACTTGCTGCGCCCGTCCCACGGGCGTGGGTTCAATTTGTCGACATCGATGCCTTCGACGCAACGAAGATTGATGCCGACCGTCGCCGAACCGTCGGGTGCGGTGCCCTCGGCATAGCTTTCGATGCCGCATTCACTGCAGAAGTGGTGGTGCAGCAGCATCTTGTTGAACTGGTAGTCGCCTTGCTCGAACTCGCCCGATTTCAGCACGAATTTCGCCTTGGGCGCGAAAGCCCATACTGCGCCGAGCTTGGTGCAGATCGAGCAGTTGCACTTGAGCGCCGTCGACGGATCGAGCTCGACGGTGAAGGCGACGGCGCCGCAGTGGCAACTTCCGGCATAGGTCTGGGCGGCCATGGTGTCCTCCTGGATCGACTTACCGGATGGTTAACGCGGCCGCCCATCTACGGCAATGACACCATTTTCTAATGAAGGCTCCGATTTTAACTAGGCCAGGGCAGCGACCAGGTCTTCACGTTGGTGAAGCTCTTCATCGCCTCGAGAACGCCCTCCTTGTAGCCCAGGCCCGAATCCTTGATGCCGCCGAAGGGCGACATCTCGATGCGATAGCCCGGCACCTCCCAGACATTGACCGTGCCGACCTGCAGCTCGTCGACGAAGCGGGTGATGTAGTCCAGCCGGTCGGTGCAGACGCCGGAGGACAGGCCATAGGCCGTGCCGTTGGACACGCTTATGGCGTGGCCGATGTCCTTGACGCGGATGATGGGGATGGCCGGCCCGAACGTCTCCTCACGCACCAGCTCGCAGGCCGGGTCGACATGGTCGACCACGGTGGGCGGGAAGAGCGCGCCGCGGCGGTCGTTGCCGTGCAGCAGCTTGGCGCCGTGCTTGGCGACGGCCTCGCTGACGCGGTTCTGGAACAAGGTGGCGGCGCGTTCGTGGATCACGGTGCCGACATCGGTCTCGGGATCGAGCGGATCGCCCGCCTTGAGCTTTTTGGCCTTGGCCAGCACGCGCTCGACGAAGGCGTCGGCCACGCTCTCGACCACGATGATGCGCTTCACCGCCGTGCAGCGCTGGCCTGAGTTCTTGGTGGCGCCGGCGACGGCCAGGTCCGCTGCCTTGTCGAGGTCGGCATCCTCCATGACGATCAGCGGATCGTTGCCGCCCAGCTCGAGGACCAGGCGCTTGTAGCCCGCGGTGTTGGCGATGTGCTTGCCGACCCGCACCGAGCCCGTGAAGGTGACGAGATCGGCATGCGGATCGGTGATCATGGCATCGCCGATGTCGCTGGGATTGCCGGTGATGACCGACAGCATCTCGGGCGGCAGGCCCGCCTCGTAGAGCGTGTCGGCCAGGAACAGCGCGGTGAGCGGCGTCAGCTCGGTCGGCTTCAGCACCACGCAGTTGTTGGTGGCGAAGGCCGGCGCCAGCTTGTGCGCCACCATGTTGAGCGGATGGTTGAAGGGCGTGATGGCCGAGATGGCGTTGAGCGGCTGGCGCAGGGTGAAGATCTTGCGCGGCTTGCCGTGCGGGGTGAGATCGCAGGAGAAGGTCTGGCCGTCGTCGAGCATGCAGAGCTGGCCCGCGAAGGTGAAGACGTCGAAGGCGCGGCCGACCTCGTAGAGCGAGTCCTTCAGGCAGAGGCCCGATTCGAGGGTGATCAGGCGGCTGAGCTCCTCCTTGCGCGCGACCAGCAGCTCGGCGGTCTTGAGCAGGACCTGCTGGCGCTGGTAGCGCGTCAGCCGGGGCTTGTAGTCATGGGCGATCTTGAAGGCTTCGGCCACCAGCTCGGGCGTCGCGCGCGGGACGCTGCCGACCAGGCGGTTGTCCCACGGGAAGCGGACTTCCAGGCGGGCCTTGGTCTCGACCTTCTTGCCGGCGATGCGCAGCATCTCGTGCCGCACGTCGGAGCGGATCATGGTGTCCATGGAGGTCTCTTTCAGGCGACGAGGTTGAGGGCGAGGTCGAAGGCGTCGAAGTTCCGCCAGCGATGCGCGGCGGCATCGGCGGCGAGCTTGCGGTTGCAGAGCAGCGGCACCCGTTGCTCGGAGACGCCGCCATGGCTGCGCAACGGCTCGGTCAGGCCCGACAGGTCATGGCGCGCCGCCGACGTACCCAGAACCTTGTGCTTGGTCGAGACGACGACGAGATCGCCCAGGCGGTCGGCCGGCAGCTCGAAGCGTTGCGCGGCTTCCTCCCTGGAGAGTGCGGCTTCGATGCCGGGCATGGCCTTGAGCTTCGCGGCCATCTCGGCGGCCGTCGTGCCGGCCGGCAGGTAGACCACGGCGAAGGAACCGAGCGCGCCGTGATGGACGACGTAGGGATCGGTGATGGGCAGGATGACGCGGGCCCTGTCCTTGCCCAGCCAGCCGTCGAACACATCCTGCAGATAGATCACGTCAGGCTGGCCGTCGGCGCCGAACTTGGCGTTCATGCCGTGGTCGGCGGTGAGCACGATGGTGCAGCCCATGGCGTCGAGCCTGGCCATGTAGCCGTCCATCATGGCGTAGAAATCGTTGGCGACGTCGGTGCCGGGCGCGTGCTTGTGCTGGATGTAGTCGGTGGTCGAGAGATACATGACCTGCGGGCGGTCGCGCTCCATGAGCTTGACGCCGGCGGCGAACACGAACTCCGACAGGCCGGCGCTGTAGACGTCCGGCACGTCCATGCCGACCAGGGCGTTGATGCCCTCGATGCCGTTCTCGACGACCGTCGCCTGGGCGGACTTCTCCGAGGAGAAGCTGCAGGCCTTGCCGGCGCCCAGCTCCAGGCCCTTGCCCAGAAGGCCGCGCAGCTTGTCCTTGGCGGTGATGACGGCGATGCGGCAGCCGGCGCGCTGGAAGGCCGGGAACAGCGTCTCGACCCGCAGGAACTTGGGGTCGTTCATCATCACCTCCTTGCCCGTGTCGGGGTCGAGGAAGTAATTGCCGCAAATGCCGTGCACGGCGGGCGGCTGGCCGGTGACGATCGACAGGTTGTTGGGGTTGGTGAAGGAGGGCACGACGCACTCGGCCAGCAGGCTGGTGCCCTGCGTCAACACCTTGCCGAACCACGGCGCGCGGCCGGCTTCGACGGCGCGCTCGATGTAGCCGGGCTCCGAGCCGTCGATGCAGACCACCACGACGGGCTGCTTGGGCAGGCGATAGCGGCGGCCGTTGACGGAGATTTCACCGCCTGTCGTGTTCAAGCTGTCGGGTGCCATGCTTGCCTCCTACTCGGCCGCCAGCGCCGGGCCGCCGTTGCTGACCCTAAGCTCATCCAGCACGTCGCGCACGGCGGCCAAAGCGCCCTTCATGTGCTCGGGGTAAAGACGGCCAATGCAGCCCATGCGGAAGGAATTGGCGACCGTGAGCTTGCCGGGATAGATCACATAGCCGCGGTCCTTCAGCCCGTCATAGAAGCGCTGGAAGACGAACTTGGGATCGGTCGGCATGTGGAAGGTGACGATGATCGGCGCCTGCAGGCGGTCGGGCAGCAGGGTGCGGAAGCCCATGGCGCGCATGCCGTCGATCAGCACCTTGGCATTGTCGCGATAGCGCCTGCCGCGGCCGGCGACGCCGCCCTCGGCCGCATGCTCCTCGATCGCCTTGCCCAGCGCCACGATGACATGGATCGGCGGCGTGAAGCGGTACTGCCCGGTGCGGGCGAAGGCCTCGGCCTGGTCGAACAGGTCGAGCACCAGGGTGGTGGCGTTGCCCTTGCACTCGGCCAGGGCCTCGTTGCGGCAGACCACGAAGCCCAGACCGGGCACGCCCTCCAGGCACTTGTTGGAGGAAGCGGCCAGTGCGTCGTAGTGAATCTGCCGCGCGTCGATCTCGAGCGCCCCGAAGGCGCTCATGGAATCGACCAGCAGGCGGCGGCCGTGACGGGCCACGATGGCGGCGACCTCGGTGATCGGATTGAGGATGCCCGACGTGGTCTCGCAATGGACGGCGAAGACGTGTGTGATGGCCTTGTCCCTGGCCAGCATCTCGTCCAGCAGCGCCAGATCAGGCGGCGTGTCTTCCGGCGTCTCAAACGACGCGGTGGCGCGGCCGGCGATCCGGGCGATTTTCAGCGCGCGCTGGCCGTAGGCGCCGTTGATCAGCACCAAAAGCTTGCCAGCCCTGGGCACGAAGGACGTGATCATCGCCTCGACGGCGAAGGTGCCGGAGCCCTGCACCGGCACGGTGACGTGCGTGCCCTGCCCGCCTGCCAGCTCGACGATCTTGTCGAGAACCATCTTGTTGATGCCGAGGAAGCCCGCGTCGCGCGAGCCCCAGTCGTGGACCATGGCCTGCTTCACGCTGGCCGAGGTGGTGAGCGGGCCCGGTGTCAGCAGCAGCGGATCGCCGGTTTCGGAAGCAGCAGGCTTGCGAGTGGTCATGGGCGCGGATCGTAGCTCGCTACGTCTATCCGTCCAGTATATAATCCATATGTTATCTATTGGTTTATCATATATGACACCGACCCAGCTTCGCGCTTTTCATCTCGTGGCCGAGTCCGGCTCCTTCTCCGCCGCCGCCCGCGCCTCGGGGCTCAGCCAGCCCAACCTCTCCGGCCAGGTCACGGCGCTGGAGAAGTCCTATGGCGTCCGCCTGTTCAACCGCGGCGGCCGCAGCGTCTCGCCGACCGAGACCGGCCGCCAGCTCCATGGGCTCACCACCCGGCTGTTCGCGCTGCAGGACGAGGCGCGGGCGCTGCTGGCCGGCGAACAGGCGCTGACCCGCGGACATCTGCGGATCGCGGCGGACTCGGCGCACCACGTCGTGCCGATCATGGCCGCTCTCCGCAAGCGCGCCGAGGGGCTTACCTTCGCGCTGTCGATCGACAACTCGGCCGTCGTGCTGGAGCGGCTGCTGCGCCACGAGGCCGATGTGGCGGTGATGGCCAAGAGCGTGTCGGACCCGCGGCTGCATGCCGTCCGCCTGCGCACCGACCGGCTCGTGCTGTTTGCCCCGGCGCGCCACGCGCTCGCCCGGCGCGGCCGTGTGGCGTTGTCAGCGCTGGCCGGCCAGGAGCTGGTATTGCGCGAGAGGGGCTCGATCACGCGCGAAGTGCTTGAACAGGCGATGGCGGCTGCCGACATACAGCCGGGCGCCATCGTCGAAGTGCAGACCCGCGAGGGCGTGCGCGAGGCGGTGGCGGCAGGCTTCGGCGTCGGCGCGGTGTTCGCCAGCGAACTCGGCGAGGACCGCCGCTTTCGGCGCATCCTTGTCACGGATACCGATCTCAACGTCGCGGAATATGCCGTCAGCCTGCAGGAGCGCCGCCGCGTGGCGCTGGTGCGGGCCTTCATGGACGAAGCGACGCGGCTCGCCTCCTGAGCCGTCATAAAATCGTCAAAAAACTTTCATCGCCGGCGGGCGAGGCGTAGGATTCGACGATCATGCATGGCGTAGAGACCGTCCTGAACGTGCTGGGCAGCGTTACTCTGCTGCTGTGGGGCGTGCGCATGGTCCGCACGGGCCTGACGCGCGCCTTTGGCGCGGCGCTGCGGCGCGCCATCGCCGCCTGCTCGCGCAACCGCTTCACCGCCTTCCTGGGCGGCATCGCCATCACCGGCCTGCTGCAGTCGAGCACCGCCACCTCGCTGCTGGTCTCCTCCTTTGCCGGCCGCGGCCTGATCCCGCTGTCGATCGCCTTCGCCATCATGCTGGGCGCCGACATCGGCACCACCATCGCCGCGCAGATCCTGTCGTTCGACCTGGGCTGGGTCTCGCCGCTGCTGATCGGTGTCGGCGTCATCACTTTCCTGTCGAGCGAATCCGACAAGCCGCGCCATCTCGGCAGGGTCGCCATCGGCCTCGGCCTGATGCTGCTGTCGCTGAAGCTCCTGGCGCTCGCCACCCAGCCGCTGCGCAATGCGCCGGCCTTCATGGCGCTGCTGCAGGGCCTGCAGGACGAATATGTCATCGCCGTCGTGGTCGGCACGCTCGCCACCTGGTTCGTGCATTCGAGCCTGTCGACGGTGCTGCTGGTGATGTCGTTCGCCGGCAGCGGCCTGATCGAGCCCCGGCTGGCGCTGGCCCTGGTGATCGGCGCCAACATCGGCGGCGCGCTGGCGCCCTACATGGCCCAGGCGAACGCCGACGTCGAAGCCCGCCGCGTGCCGCTCGCCAACCTGATGACCCGGGCCGTCGTCGGCATCGCCCTGCTGCCGTTCCTCGGGCCGATCGTCGAGGGACTGTCGATGATCGACGCCTCGGCGACGCGCCTGCCGGTGAACTTCCATACCGCCTACAACATCGCGGCATCGCTCATCTTCCTGCCGCTGGTCGACGTCGTCGCCTGGGCATGCCGCCGGCTGCTGCCGGCAAAGCCGGTGGTCGACGACCCCGGCAAGCCGCGCCATCTCGATCCCAACGTGCTCGATTCGCCCACCGAGGCGCTGGGCTGCGCCTTGCGCGAGACGCTGAACCTCGGCGACCGCGTGGCCGACATGCTGCGCGGGACCATCGAGGTGTTCGAGCGCAACGATACCAAGGCCGTGAAAGCCATCGAGGCGGCCGACGACGCGGTCGACCGGCTCTACGAGGCGATCAAGCTCTACCTCATCCAGACCTCGCGCACCGAGCTCGGCGAGGAGGACGGCAAGCGCTATTTCGAGATCCTGAGCTTCACCACGAACCTCGAGCATATCGGCGACATCGTCGACAAGAACCTGATGGAGCTTGCCGCCAAGAAGATCCGCAACCGCTATGCCTTCTCCGCCGAGGGCATGGCCGAACTGCGCGCCTTCCATGCCCGCGTGCTGGAGAATTTGCGGCTGGCGCTGAACGTCTTCACCACGCGCGATATCACGCTCGCACGCCGGCTGGTCGCCGAGAAGACCGCGCTGCGCGAGGCCGAAGCGAAGGCCGCCGACAGCCACTTCGCCCGGCTGCGCGAAGGCCGGATGGAATTGATCGAGACCAGCGCGATCCACATGGACGTGATCCGCGACCTCAAGCGCATCAACGGCCACCTCGCCTCGGTGGCCTATCCGATCCTCGAGGCGGCCGGCGAACTGGCCGACACGCGCCTCAGGATGACGCCCGAGTCGGCGACGGAGCAACCGGCAGCGTCGACGTAGTTTCTCTTGCCGGACCGCGGGCCTCCAGGCCCGCTCATGCTCTGTCGTCCTGGGAGCGCAGCCACTCAGTGGCGCTCATCGCCGCGTGATCGATAACGACGCGCCACGAGAGTCGCGCGCTTCGCTCAGACGATGAAATCATGAGCGGGCCTGGAGGCCCGCGGTCCGGCAAGAGCTCAGCCCTTGATCCGCGCTCCGGCGGGATCGTAGGGGCAGCGCAGCGACAGCCTGGCCTTGAGGCGCGTGCCGGCGAGGTCGACCTCGAACCGGCTGGCCTCCAGCCAGGCCGCATCGATCGCCGCGCCATCGTCGCGTTTCACGTAGCCCAGGCCCACCGATGCGCCCACCGTATGGCCGTAGCCTGCCGAGCTGAGGTCGCCGACCGGCTTGCCGTCGCGCAGCAGCGTCTCGCCGCCCCACAGCAGGGGCTCGCCATCCTCCAGCACCACCGACACCAGGCGGCGCGCCAGCGGCTTGGCCTTGGCCTCGAGGAGCGCCTTCTGGCCGAAGAAGCCGCCTGGCTTGTCGAGCTTCACGGCCCAGCCGAGGCCCGCCTGGAAGGGCGTGTCGTCGGGCGTGAGCTCGCGGCCCCAGGCGCGATAGCCCTTCTCCAGCCGCAGGCTCTCGACGGCGTAGTAGCCGGCATCGCGCAAGCCGAACGCCGCGCCCGCCTCATGCAAGGTCTCGAACACCGTGACCGCGAACTCGACCGGCACGTAGAGCTCCCAGCCCAGCTCGCCCATGTAGGTGCGACGCGAGGCCAGCACGGTGGCATAGCCCACGCCGACCTCGCGAATGGTGGCGAAGGGAAAGGCCTCGTTGGAGAAATCGGCGCGGCTCACCTTCTGCAGCAGGGCGCGACTGTTCGGCCCCATGATGGACAGCACGGTCCACGCGCCCGTCACGTCCGTCAGCGTGACGTGGGCATTCTCGTCGACATGGCGGCTCAGCCAATCCATGTCGCGGACCGGCTGCGCGGAGCCCGTGATGATCAGGAACTTGTCTCGACCCAGCCGCGCAATGGTGAGATCGCTTTCGAAGGTGCCGCGCTCGTTCAGGATACCGGTGTAGACCGTGCGGCCGACCGGCACGGCGACGTCGTTGGCCGCCAGACGCTGCAACGCCGCCTCGGCGTCGCGACCCTGCACCAGCAATTTGCCGAACGAGGTCTCGTCGGTGACGGTTACCGCCTCGCGCGTGGCGCGGTGCTCGGCGGCGACCGCATCGAACCAGGCGCTGCGGCCCCAGCCGTACTGCATGTCCGGTGTCTTGCCGATGCCGGCGAACCAGTTGGGCCGCTCCCAGCCCATCTTGTTGCCGAACCAGGCGCCCCTCGCCTTCAGCCGGTCATAGAGCGGCGAGCGGCGGAACGGCCGGCCGCTTTCCTGCTCGCGCTGCGGCCAGACCATCTTGTAGTGCAGGCCCAGCGTCTCGGAGACGCGCGCTTTCAGCCAGGTATCGTTGCCGTGGAAGCCGGCGAAGCGGCGGATGTCGACCGGCCAGAGATCGAGCGTCGGCTCGCCGGCCACGATCCATTCGGCCAGCGCCATGCCGGCGCCGCCCGAGCTGGCGATGCCCATCGAGTTGAAGCCCGCGCCGACGAAGAAGCCCTTGAGCTGCGGCGCCTCGCCCAGGATGTAGTTGAGGTCGGGCGTAAAACTCTCCGGGCCGTTCATGAACGTCTTGATGCCGGTCTTCTCCAGCGCCGGCACGCGGATCAGCGCGTTGTCCATCAGGATCTGGAACTGGTCCCAGTCGTCGGGCAGCATGCCGAACTCGAAATCGTCGGGGATGATGTCCTTGTTCCACGGCTTGGCCTCGGGCTCGAAGCCGCCCATCAGGAGGCCGCCGACCTCTTCCTTGAAGTAGATGTAGCCGTCGGGATCGCGCATCACCGGCAGGTCGCGCGGCACGTTCTCCATCTTCTCGGTGACGATGTACATGTGCTCGCAGGAATAGAGCGGCACCGTGACGCCGACCATGCGGCCGAGCTGGCGCGCCCATTGGCCGGCGCAATTGACGACGATCTCGGCCGTGATCGGGCCTTCGGTGGTCTGCACGCCGGTGACGCGTCCGTCCTTGGTGTCGACGGCGGTCACGCGGGTCTTCTCGAAGATGCGCACGCCGCCGGTGCGCGCGCCCCTGGCCAGCGCCTGGGTGATGTCGGCCGGATTGGCCTTGCCGTCGCCCGGCAGCCACACCGCGCCCACCAGGTCGTCGGTGCGCATGATGGGATATTTCTCGCCGGCCTGCTTGGGCGTCAGAGGCTCGCACTCGACGCCCTGCGCGTTGGCCGTAGCGGCGGAGCGGCGCAGCAGCACCATGCGCTCCTCGGTGCGCGCCACGGAGAGCGAGCCGCACTGCTTCCAGCCGGTGGCCAGGCCGGTCTCGGCCTCGAGCTTGGAATAGAGCTCGGTGCTGTAGCGGATCAGCCGCGTCAGGTTCTGGTAGCTGCGCAGCTGGCCGACCAGGCCGGCGGCATGCCAGGTCGTGCCGCCGCTCAGCCGGCCCTGCTCCAGCAGCACGACGTCCTTCCAGCCGAGCTTGGCCAGGTGATAGGCCGTCGAGCAGCCCATGATGCCGCCGCCGATGATGACGACGCGGGCCTGGGTGGGGAATGTGCTCATATGCTGGGGGCGCGCCACGCCAGTGGCGCGTCATATGCTGCAACGAGAGACGATCGCGCCACTGGAGTGGCGCGCCCCCAGCGCATGATCATCACAGCCTCCCCGCCAGCGCCGCGTCGTACATCTTGCGCATCTCCGGCACGCCCGCCTTCACCGGGTTGCCGCCGGCCGTCGGATCGACGGCGGCCATCTCGGCGAACTTGTCGAGATGGCTTTCCTTCACGCCGAGCTCGGCCAAGGTGTGCGGGATGCCGATCTGGCGGCGCAGCTCGAGGCTCCATTCCATGAAACCGTCGAAGGTCGGGTTGCGCAGGCCGAGCCAGCGCGACAGGCGCTGGATCTTCTCGTCGATCGCCGGACGATTGAACTTCAGCACATAGGGCATGGCGACGGCGTTGGTGAGGCCGTGATGCGTGTCGAGCATCGCACCGACCGGATGCGACAGCGAATGGATGGCGCCCAGGCCCTTCTGGAAGGCCGTCGAGCCCATCTGCGAGGCCGCCAGCATGTGGCCGCGCGCCTCGATGTCCCGGCCGTCCTTGACCGCGCGCGCGAGGTTCTCCTTCACCAGCCGCATGCCCTCGACGGCGATGCCCTCGGCATAGGGGTGATAGCCCGGCGCGCAATAGGCCTCGAGGCAATGGATGAAGGCATCCATGCCGGTGCCGGCGGTGAGCTTGGCCGGCAGGCCGACCGTGAGCTCGGGATCGGCGATGACGATCGACGGCATCATCTTGGGATGGAAGATCACCTTCTTGGTGTGGGTCTCCTCGTTGGTGATCACCGAGGCGCGGCCGGTCTCCGAGCCGGTGCCCGCCGTCGTCGGCACGGCGATCGAGGGATAGATCCCGGCCGGGTTGGCGCGCGTCCACCAGTCGCCGACATCCTCGAAATCCCACAGCGGCCGCGTCTGGCCGGCCATGAAGGCGATCGCCTTGGCGGTATCGATGGCCGAGCCGCCGCCCCAGGCGATCACGCCGTCATGCTTGCCGCGCGCAGGACGCGCACGCCCGCTTCGACATTGCGCGCGACCGGATTGGGCTTCACCTCGCTGAACAGCGCGACGTCGACGCCGGCCTTGCGCAGCGCCACCATGGCGTCGGCGATCATCGGCAGCTTGGCGAGGCCGGGATCGGTGACCAGCAGCGGCCGCTTCAGGCCGACGGCCTTGCAGGCGTCGGGCAGCTCGCGGATGCGGCCTGCGCCGAAACGGATCGCGGTCGGATAGCTCCAGTTGCCGACGAGAGGCTGCACCATCAGATGATTTCCATGTAACGCTCGAGTTCCCAATCCGTGATGGCCTTGCGGAACTCCCGCTCTTCCCAGTCACGCGTTGCCGAATAGTGATCCACGAAAGCATCGCCGAACAGCTCGCGCGCCGGCTTCGAGGCTTTCAGCCGCCCCGCCGCCTCCATCAAGGTGCGCGGCAGCTGCGACTTCGCCGGATGCTTCTTGTCGTAGGAGTTGCCCTTGATGGGCTCGCCCGGGTCGACCTTGTTTTCGATGCCCCACAGGCCCGACGCCGACCGCGGCGGCCAGCGCCAGATAGGGGTTGGCGTCGGCGGCGGCGACCCGGTACTCGACCCGCGTCGACTTGGCCGAGCCCGGGATGACGCGCAGCGAGGTCGTGCGGTTCTCGACGCCCCAGCTCGACACGGTGGGCGCCCAGAAGCCCGGGATCAGCCGGCGATAGGAGTTCACGTTGGCCGCCACCATGGCCAAAAGCTCGGGCATCAGCGCCTGCTGGCCGCCGACGAAGTGGCGCATGGTGGTGCTCATGCGATGCGGCGCCTTCTCGTCGTAGAAGGCCGACTTGCCGCCCTTCCACAGCGACATGTGCATGTGGCCGCCGCAGCCCGGCCAGTCCTTCGACCATTTGGCCATGAAGGTGGCGAGCCAGTCGCGCTTCTGCGCCAGCACCTTGGTGAAGAGCTTGAACAGGGCGGCGCTGTCGGCCGCGGGCAGCGCATCGTTGACCCGGAGCGCCGCCTCGAGCACGCCGGCGCCGGTCTCGGTGTGCAGGCCCTCGATGCCCATGTCCATGGCCTCGCACATGGCGAGCAGGTCCTTGTAGAAGTCGGACAGGACGGAATTGCGCAGCACCGAGTAGCCGAAGAAGCCGGGCGAGATCGGCTTCAGGTTCTTGTAGCCCTTCTCGCGGATCGAGAAGGCGGTCTCGGCGAAGACGAAGAACTCGTACTCGAAGCCGACCTTGACCTCGAAGCCCATCTTTGCGGCGCGCGCCAGCACGCGGCGCAGCAGGCCGCGCGGGCAGAGCTCCTCGGCGCGGTCGACGAACTCGCAGAGGAACAGCAGGTTGCCGGGCTCGGTCGCGATCTCGCGGCAGGTCTCCGGCAGGAGGCGGACGTTGGCGTCGGGATAGCCGGTGTGCCAGCCGGTATAGGTGACGTTGTCGTAGAGCTGGTCGTTGATGTCCCAGCCCAGCACGACGTCGCAGAAGCCCATGCCGCCGTCGAGCGCCGAATGGAACTTGTCGATGTGGATGTACTTGCCGCGCAGGATGCCGTCGATGTCGTGGACGCCCACCTTGACGTGGCTGAGCCCGCGTTCCTTGACGATCCTGCGGGCGTCGGCCGCTGTTTTGACCTGGCGCGGTTCCATTGCTCTCCCCTGCTTGACGGACCAGCAGACTAGCTGCTGAGATAGCGCGGAAGCCAGAGGGCAATGTCGGGGAACACGGTGATGACCATGGTGAAAGCCGACCATGATCAGCAGGTACGGCAAGGTCACCTTGGCGATGTAGCCCAGCCCGTCCTCGGTCAGGCCCTGGATGACGAACAGATTGAAGCCGACCGGCGGGGTGATCTGGGCCATCTCGACCACCAGCACCAGGAAGATGCCGAACCAGATCGGATCGAAGCCGGCGACCTTCACGATCGGCATGACGATGGGCAGGGTCATGACGATCATGCTGAAGCCGTCGAGGAAGCAGCCCAGGATCAGATAGAAGATGATCAGCGCCACGATCAGCATGAAGGGCGACAGATTGAGGCTGGTGACCATCTCGGCGACCGCCGCCGGAATGCTGAGGAAGGCCGCCGCGCTGCCGAGAATCGAGGCGCCGAGCACGATCAGCGCGATCATCGAGCAGGTCTGGACCGCGCCGATGGCGATGGCGCGCAGCGCCGGCCATTTGAGCTCGCCCTGCAGGCGGGCCACGATCAGGGCGCCGACCACGCCGACGCCGGCCGCCTCGGAGGGCGTGGCGAGGCCGCCATACATCGAGCCCAGCACGCACAGGATCAGGAACACCGCCGGTCCCAGTTCCTTGATCGAGGCGAGATATTCGGCCGCCGACGCGATCCGCACCTTGCGTTCCGCTTCCGGCACCAGCGACGGCTTGAGCGCGGTGTGGATCATGATCCAGGCCATGAAGCAGCCGGCCAGCAGGAAGCCCGGGATGAAGCCCGCGGTGAACAGCTTGGCGATCGAGACATCGCCCAGCACGCCGTAGATGATCATGATGTTGGAGGGCGGGATCAGGAAGCCCAGCGTGCCCGCGCCGGCGAGCGAGCCGACGGCGACGTCCTTGGAATAGCCGCGCTTCAGCAGCTCGGCGAGCGAGATGCGGCCGACCACCTGGGTGGTGGCGGCCGACGAGCCGGAGATGGCGGCGAAGATCGTGCAGCCGATGACGTTGACGTGCAGCAGCCGGCCCGGCAGCAGCGCCGCCCACGGCGACAGGCCGCGGAACAGCGACTGCGACAGCCGGGTGCGGAACAGGATCTCGCCCATCAGGATGAACAGCGGCAGCGCCAGCAGTTCCTGCGTGGTCAGGATGTTCCAGGCGTATTGCGCCAGAAGCTTGTCGAGCGGGATGTCGCGGAACAGCGCCAGCAGGATCGTGCCGGTGACGGCCAGGGTCCAGCCGATCCACAGGCCGCCCGCCAGGAAGGCGAACAGCACCACGAACATGGTGACGACGATGATCAGCATGGCCGGTTAGGCCTCACGCACAGCGTCATTCGGCGACCGCACCGGCGCGCATGTTGAGATCCTCGAGCGGCAGGCCGAGCGCTGCCTGGAAGAAGCGGGCGACGAACTGCACCGTGAGCAGGACGATGCCGAAGGTGACGAAGATCTGCGGAATCCACATCAGCGTGCCGCTCGACACCGAGGTCTGGCCGCTCTCGAAGCTGCGCCAGGTGAAGTAGGCCATGGCCCAGGCGAGATAGCCGCAGAAGCCCACGCCCAGCACCGCCAGCACCGTCTCCATCCAGCGACGCGTGGCGGGCGAGACGCGCGCCAGGACCAGCGTGACCCGGATATGGCCGCCGGCCCGCAAGCGTCATGGCGGCGCCGAAGGTGAAGGTCGCCGCCATCAGGTAGGAGCTGTATTCCCAGGCGACCGGGATGTCGGCCGGCACCCAGGGAAAGACGTTCGACAAGGCGCGCACGCAGCACTTCGGCCAGCATGAGGGCCGTCAGCGTCACCAGGCAGCCCGCGCCCAGCCAGCCGTCGAGCCGGCTCAGCATATCGATGCCATCGAGCAGCGGACGCAGCAGCGGCGGCGCCCCGGCGTTGGGGCTCCCCTGCCCGTGCGTCATGCCCGCTTCATTTCGGCGAGATAGGCCTTGATCGGCGCCTCGGAGGACGGCACCCGCTTCATGAAGTCGGCCAGCAGATGGGCGGTGCGCTTGCGCAGCTCGGCGGTCATCGCCTCGGAGATGGCGACCCGCGTCATGCCGCTGTCGATCATCTTCTTGGAGGAATCCTTGTCGGCCTGGAAGGCCGAATCCCAGAACTCGGGCTCGAGCTTCCGGGTGAGCTCGACGATCACCTTCTGATGCTCGGGCTTGATCTTCTTCCAGGCGTCGTTGTTGATCGCGACGATCTCCGACGACCATTGATGGTTGGTCGCGTGGAAGAATTTCAGGAACTCCCAGAACTTGCCGTCGACGCCGGACACCGCCGAGGTCGACACGCCCGACACGGCGCCCGACGACAGCGCCGCAATGGTCTCGCCCCACGGGATCAGCGCCGCCGACATGCCGACCGTGGCCCACATCTCCTGCGAATTCTTGTCGGCGACGCGGATCTTGATGCCCTTCAGCGCGTCGACGGTCTCGGCCTTGACCTTGAGATGCAGGTACTGGTTGGGCCACGGCACGACATAGAGGATCGTCTGGTTGTTGCGCGCGGCGATCTTCTCGTACTCCGGCCGGATGTGCTTCTGCAGCACCTTGAGCTCGTCCGGCGAGCCGGCGAGGAAGGGGATGCCGTCGATGCCGAGGAACGGCTCGTCGCCGACCTGCTGGACGTTGAGGTAGTCGGCGATCGGCACCAGCCCGTCGCGCACGGCGCGCAGGCATTCCGGGCCCTTGAAGCCGAGCTGGCCGCCCGACTTCACGTCGATGTCGATCGCCCCGTCCGTCGCCTTTTTCACTTCTTCGGCGAAGCGCCGGCAATTGACGGTGTGGAAGTTTCCGTCCGGCCAGACGGTGGCCAGCGGCAATTTCATCGCCGTCTGGGCGCGGCCGATCGCCGGTGCGCCGAGGCTGCCCGCCGCGGCGAGCGCACCCATGCCGGCCTTGAGCGCCTGTCTGCGTCCTGTACTGTCATGGAAGCCTCCGTCGCCCCGGCCTCACGCCCGCTTCATTTCGACCAGGTAGGCCTTGATGGGCTTTTCGGCGGCGGGCACGCGCTTGATGAACTCGGCGATCATCGGCTCCGTCTTCTTGCGCAGGTCGGCCATCATCTGCGGCGACGGGATCACGATCTGCATGCCGCCGTCGGTCAGTCTCTTGTTGCTGTCGGCGTCGGCCTTCAGCGACGACGCCCAGAACGTCGGGTTCGAGCTTCTCGGCGAGGTCGGTCATGGCCTTCTGGTTGGCCGGCGAGATCTTCTTCCAGGTGTCGTTGTTGATGGTGACGATCTGGCTCGACCAGGCATGGTTGGTCTGGTGGAAGAACTTGAGAAACTCCCAGAACTTGCCGTCGACGCCCGACACCGAGGAGGTCGACACGCCCGACACGGCGCCCGACGACAGCGCGGCGATGGTCTCGCCCCACGGAATCAGGGCCGGCGCCATGCCGATGGCGCTGCACATTTCCTGCGCGTTCTTGTCGGGCACGCGGATCTTGATGGCCTTCAGGGCATCGAGCAACTCGGCCTTCACCTTGAGGTGCAGGTACTGGGTCGGCCACGGCACCATGTAGAGGATGGTCTGATTGTTCTTCAGCGCCACCTTCTCGTACTCGGGCCGCAGGTATTTGTGCAGCACCTTGAGCTCGTCGATGTTGTTGGAGATGAAGGGAATGCCCTCGACGCCCATGATCGGCTCGTCGCCGACCTGCTGGATGTTGAGGATGTCGGCCATCGGCACCAGCCCGTCGCGCACCGCGCGCAACTGCTCGGGGCCCTTGAAGCCGAGCTGGCCGCCCGACTTGACGTCGATCTCGACGGCGCCCGACGTCGCGGTCTTGACCTCGTCGGCGTAGCGCTTGGCGTTCACCGTGTGGAAGTTTCCATCCGGCCACACCGTCGCCAGCGGCAGCTTCACCGCCGCCTGCGCCTGCACGATCGCCGGCGCGCCCAGCGCAACCGCACCCATTCCCACGCCTGCCTTCAAGGCGGTCCTGCGTCCCAGCTTCATCGAAAACCCCATTCGCTCGTTAATTGCCCCAACTCACTCGGCCGCTTGCGGCGGCTTGTAGGCGTAGACCTTCTCCGCCGTGTCCTCGGAGATCAGCCCGTCGGCCAGATCGTTGGCGACCTGGCTGCGGTCGCGCTCGGCGGGCGCGCCGATGCCGGCGCCGCCCGGCGTCATGATCATCAGGCGATCGCCCGGCGGGATGAGCTGGAAGCCCTTGCCCTTCAGCGTCTGGCCCGATTTCAGCGCCACGACGCCCGCCTGCCCGTCGCCGCCGCCGTCGCGGCCGCGCGCCGGATAGTCGATGCGGTCGAAGGCCGCCAGGAGGTCGAACGGCTCGTCGATGCCGCTCTCGATCTCCATGATCTGGCCCAGCCCGCCGCGCGTGCGGCCGGCGCCGCCCGAATCGGGGCGGAATTCCTTGCGCCAGAAGATCAGCGGCGTCTGGGTCTCGGCGATCTCGACCGGCGTGCCGCGCACGCCGCTGGGATAGGCGGTGGCCGACAGGCCGTCCTTGTCGGCCCGCGCGCCGGTGCCGCCGTTGGAGGTGATGGCCATGCCGAAGCCGTAGTTGCCGCCCTCGCCGCCCGCGACGCGGCCGCGCACGTTGATGTTCCACAGGCACGACGTGCCTTCGGCCGGCACGCGATCGGGCACGACCTGGCGCAGGCAGCCGAAGGTGACGTCGGGCAGCATCTGGCCGATGACGTGGCGCGAGGCCACCGCGCTGGGCTTGGGCGCATTGAGGATCGTGTCCGCGGGCGCCGACACGGTGAGCGGCTCGAGCGAGCCCGCATTGTTGGGAATGTGCGTGGCCACCACGCAGCCCAGGCCGAACACGGTGTAGGCCGTCGTGTAGGCGTGCGGCACGTTGATGCCGCGTCCGGAGGCGGCCGACGTGCCGGTGTAGTCGACATGGATGCCGCTGTCGGAGATCGTGAGCGTGGCCGTAAGCGTCACCGGCTCGTCGTAGCCGTCGACCGTCATGGCGTTGTGCCAGGTGCCCTTGGGCAGCTTGGCGATCTCGGCCAGCACGGCCTCGCGCGAGCGGGCGATGATGTGGTCGCCGAGGTCGTCGAGCGTGTCGATGCCGAACTCGTCCATCATCTCGACCAGGCGGCGGGCGCCGACGTCGTTGCAGGCGGCCAGCGAGTAGACGTCGCCCTCGGTGTCGACCGGCAGGCGGGTGTTGGTGCGGATCATCGACATCAGGGTCTCGTTCACCTTGCCCTGGTCGAACAGCTTCAGCATCGGGATGTAGAGCCCCTCCATGAACACGTCGGTGGCGTCCGGGCCGAAGCCGATGCCGCCGATGTCCATGAGATGGCTGGTGCAGGAGAACAGCGCCACCAGCTTGCCGTTCCGGAAGCACGGCGTGGTGATGACGAAGTCGTTGAGATGGCCGGTGCCCATCCACGGATCGTTGGTGATGTAGGCGTCGCCCGGCTTCATGGTGGCGACCGGGAAATAGCGCAGGAAGTGCTTGACCGATTCGGCCATCGAATTGACGTGGCCCGGCGTGCCGGTGACGGCCTGGGCCAGCATGCGGCCCTCGAGGTCGAAGACGCCGGCCGAGAGGTCGCCGCATTCGCGCACGATCGGGCTGAAGGCGGTGCGCATCAGGGTCTGCGCCTGCTCCTCGACCACGGCGATCAGGCGGTTCCACATGATCTGCAGGTCGATCAGGCCGACGCTGTTGGACTGGCTCATCGAGTGTTCCTCACGCGTCCTTGCGATCCATGACGATACAGCCGGACGCATCGATATGCGCGGCAAAACTGGCCGAAATATAGGTCGAGGTCTCGTCCTCGGCGACGATGGCCGGCCCCGGGAAGGCGCTGCCCGGCGGTAGCGATTCGCGGCGGTAGACCGGCACGTCGGTGGTGCGGCCGCTGCGGCCGTCGAATACCGGCCGCTTGCCGGCCGGCTTGGGCGCCGGTGCCGCAGGTGCGGCACCCTGCAGCGCCGGCAGCGTGGCCTCGGTCGAGACCTGGACCGACCAGCTCAGGATCTCGATGGCGGCATTGGGGATGTGGCGCTCGAACAGCGCGGCATAGTCGCGCTCGTAGGCCTCGCGCAGCGCCTCCGGCGTCCGACGCCTGCGAGCGGCCGCTGCGGCAGCTCGACCGTGATCTCGTGGCCCTGGCCGACATAGCGCATGAAGGCCATGCGACGCTCGAAGGTCGCGAGACCGCGCGCGCCCGGCACGACCAGCGCGGTGGCCTCCGCGCTCATCTCCTTCAGGAGCTCGCTGGCGGCGGCCGCGTCGAAGACATCGAGGCGCATGTAGCGGCTGCGCACCAGTTCGTAGGACACGGGCGCAGCGAGGAAGCCCACCGCCGAGCCGACGCCGGCATTGGGCGGCACGATCACGCGCCTGACGCCGATCTTCTCGGCGACGCGCGCGGCATGCAGCGGCGCGCCGCCGCCGAAGGCGATCAGATTGTACTGGTTGACCGCCGCGCCGCGCTCGGCCGCATGCACGCGGGCGGCGCTCGCCATGTTCTCCGACACCATTTCGTAGACGGCATAGGCCGCCATCTCGGTCGACAGGCCGAGGCCGTTCGGCGACGTCGCGCTCCAGAGCGCCCTTGGCCGCGTCGAGATCGAGCGCGATGGTGCCGCCGGCGAAATCGTCGGGATCGATGGTGCCCAGCACGACATTGGCGTCGGTCACCGCGGGATGCCGGCCGCCGCGGCCGTAGCAGGCCGGCCCGGGCTCGGCGCCGGCACTCTCCGGACCCACCGTGACCCGCTTCAGGGCATCGAGCCGGGCGATCGAGCCGCCGCCCGCGCCGATCTCGACCATCTCGATCACCGGCACGCGCACCGGCAGGCCCGAGCCCTTGAGGAAGCGGGCCGCGCGATCGACCTCGAACAGCCGCGCGGTATGCGGCTTGTAGTCGTCGATCAGGCAGATCTTGGCCGTGGTGCCACCCATGTCGTAGCTGAGCGCGCGCGCCTCGCCGGCGCGCGCCGCGACCTGCGCAGCAAAAATCGCGCCGCCGGCCGGGCCCGATTCAACGAGTCGCACGGGGAAGCGCCGCGCCGTCTCGATGGCGGTGAGGCCGCCGCCCGACGTCACGAGATAGATCGTGCCGGTGAATTTCTCGGCGACGAGCGCCGTCTGCATGCGCTCGAGGTAGGAGTCCATCAGCGGCTGGACATAGGCATTGGCCACCGCGGTCGAGGTGCGTTCGTACTCGCGCACCTCGGGGCAGACTTCGCTCGACAGGGTCAGCCAGAGATCGGGCAGCTCGGCCTTCAGGATCTCGCGCGTGCGCCGCTCGTGTGCGGGATTGACGTAGGAGTGCATGAAGGCCACGGCGAGGCTCTCGATGCCGCCGGCCTTCAGTTCCCTGGCGAGGGCGCGTACCGCGCCTTCGTCGAGCGCCAGCCGGACCTTGCCGTGCACGTCCATGCGCTCCGGCACGGTGAAGCGCAGCGCGCGCGGCACCAGGGGCTTGGGCTTCTCGATGGTGAGGTCGTACTGGTCGTAACGGCTTTCGTTGGCGATATCGAGGATGTCGCGGAAGCCCTCGGTGGCGAGCAGCGCCGTGCGGGCGCCGCGCCGTTCGATCACCGCGTTGGTGGCCAGTGTCGTGCCGTGCACAAACACGGCAACGTCGCCAAAGCCTCGACCGGCGTCGCCCAGGATCAGCCGCACGCCGTCGAGAACCGCCTCTTCGGGCCGCTGCGGCGTGGTCAGCAGCTTGCGCGTCAGCCGTCGCCCACCTTCCTCCAACACCACGTCCGTGAACGTGCCGCCGATATCGACGGCAATGCGCAAATCCCTGACCACCTTGGTATCAAACCCCTGTCCCGCGAAACGGGCGCGACCGTAGACCGGCCTCCCCCGCGTTGCAATTCGCAGGCCATGCCGCCTATGGTCACGCCGTGACGGATATGTCCCCGACGCTGCGCGCGCGGATCTCCAGTATTCTGCGCTACACCGATCCCAGTCCCACCGCGCGGCGGTGGCGGGCCATGCACCTGACCGTGCTCGGCATCGGCCTGCTGGCGGTGATCCTGTTGTCGATCGACGAACTGCCGCGCGACCTAAGGCATTGGCTGCGGATCGTGATCTGGGCGGTCACCATCGTGTTCTTCCTGGAATACCTGCTGCGGCTCTGGGTGGCGCCGGACCTCACGCGTTTCGACCAGCAGTCGCCGACCGTGGCCCGCGCCCGCTGGGCAATGTCGATACCCGGCCTGATCGGACTGCTCGCCATCCTGCCGGCGGTCATGCTGGCAGCCGGCTACGGCATCTCCGGCTCCGACACCGCGTCGGTGTTCTGCATCCTCTGGGTCCTCAAGCTCGGATTGCACGCGCCCGCCTTCGGCACACTCTCGCGAGTCGTATCCAACGAACGTGCGCCGATCGCCAGCGTGCTGATCCTGTTCGGCATCGTCCTGATGCTGGCCGCCACGGCCGCTCACCTGCTCGAGCGCGTGCGCCAGCCCGAGCAGTTCGGCAGCCTGCCGGGCGCGATGTGGTGGGCGGTCGTCACGCTGACCACGACGGGCTACGGCGACGTCGTGCCGCTCACCGTCGGCGGGCGGATGATCGGCGCGCTGCTGATGATCGCCGGCATCACCGTGCTGGCGCTGATGACCGGCGTGCTCGCCACCGGCTTTGCCCAGGAGGAGCGGCGGCGCGAGTATCTTCGCGTATGGGACCAGGTCGCGCGGGTGCCGATCTTCGCCTCGCTGGGCGTCGTCACCCTGTCGGAGATCGTGGGCAAGCTCAGGACACGGTACTATCCCGCCCGCATCACCGTGATGCGGCGCGGCGACGTCGGCGATTCGATGTTCTTCCTGTCCAGCGGCGAGGTCGAGGTCCGCTTGCCCAACGGCGGGTCGGTGCGGCTGGGTGAAGGGGCGTTCTTCGGCGAAATGGCCCTGCTCGAGCGCCAGCCGCGCAGCGCCTCGGTGGCGACCACGAAGCCCACCACCCTGCTCGTCCTCTACGCCAGCGATTTCTACGAAATCGCTTCACATATTCCGGCCCTTGCCGAGGCGGTCGAAGTCGAGGCGAAGCGGCGGCGTGAGGAGAATCTCGGGCGCCAGTCGGGCGGCGGCGGGCGATGATGGTGGGCGGCAGCTATTGCAGCGCCGGCATCGCCATTGGCCCGGCCCCCGCCTTCGGCTATATCGCGGCGCGTCCCGCGGCTGCCGCCGCCCGCTGAGGCCCCTTTTAGCCACGAAAGTCGTTGCTATGTCGCTCATCACGCCCGTCATCCTGGTCGGAGGCTCCGGCAAGAGGCTGTGGCCATTGTCGCGCGAAAGCATGCCCAAGCAGTTCGTGCCGCTCCTGGGCACCCAATCGACCTTCCAGCAGACCCTGGAGCGCGTGGCCGACCGCGGCCTGTTCGCCCGGCCGGTGATCGCCACCAACGACGCCTACCGCTTCATGGCCGAAAAGCAGGCCAAGGACATCGGCATGGAGATCGACATCCTGGTCGAGCCGTCGCGCCGCGATTCAGGCCCGGCGATGGCCGCCGCCGCGGCCTACACCCGCAGCCAGGGCGCCAAGGCCGTGCTGGCCCTGGCGTCGGACCATCTGGTGATCGGCGCCGAGGAGTTCCGCGCCGCCTGCCGCGAGGGGCTTTTGGCCGTCCAGCAGGGCGGCATCGTCACCTTCGGCATTCCGCCGACCGAGCCCAAGACCGATTACGGCTATATCCGGCCGGGCAGCGAGCAGATCGGTCCGGTGCAGAAGGTCGCGGCCTTCGTCGAGAAGCCCAACGCCCAGATGGCGCTGCGTTACATCGCAGAAGGGCTGCTGTGGAACAGCGGCAACTTCCTGTTCCCGCCCGAGCTGCTGCTCTCCGAAATGGCCCGCTTCGAACCCGAGATGGCGGCCGCCGCCGAGGAAGCCGTGGCCAAGGCCCGCAAGACCGGCTCGACGGTGTTCCTCGATGCCGAGGCTTTCGCCAAGGCGCCGGCCAAGTCGATCGACTACGCGGTCATGGAGCGCACCGACAAATGCTGGGTGGTGCCGGCCAGGTTCCGCTGGTCCGATCTCGGCACCTGGGACGCGCTGCTCGACATCGGCGAGTCCGACAGCGCGGGCAACGTCACCGAGGGGCCGGTCGAGATCGACCATGTGCGCAACTCCTACGTCCGTTCCGACGGACCGCTGACCGCCGTGATCGGCGTCGAGGAAGTGGTCGTGGTGGCGATGAACGACGCCGTGCTGGTCGGCCATCGCGACAATCTTCCGCGGCTGAAGGACGTCGTGCAGCGCATGTCGGACGGCAAGCACAAGGCCGCCACCGAGCATGCCGTAATGCACCGGCCATGGGGCAGCTACCAGGATATCGACCGCGGCGAACGCTTCCGCGCCAAGCGGCTCACCGTCATTCCCAAGGGCAAGCTCAGCCTGCAGAGCCACAAGCACCGCGCCGAGCATTGGGTCGTGGTCAAGGGCATCGCCGAAGTGGTGCTCGACGGCAAGATCATGACCCTGCACGAGAATGAATCGGTCTACATCCCGATGGGCGGCATCCATCGGCTGAGCAATCCCGGCAGCGAGCTGCTCGAGGTCGTCGAGGTCCAGACCGGCGACTATCTCGAGGAAGACGACATCATCCGCTACGAAGACATCTATGCCCGTGTCTGAGGCTGGCTTTGGCGCACATCACGAATGGGGCAAGCTGAAAGAGGTCGTGATCGGCATCTCGCCGGCCGAGGACTTCGTTGTCTTCCATGAGGACTCGCAGCGCTGGCTGGTCCCTCCCGGCGACGAATTCAGCCGTAAGCATGCCGGCCGCCGTCTGATCGACATCGACGCCGAATGGGCCAAGCGCATCGAGCGCCAGGTCGACGCGCTGGCCGAGCTTGTGGCGCGCGAGGGCGTGGCCGTCCACCGCCCGCAACGGCTCGAAGGCCTGGAGCGCACGTTCCTGGCGCCCAACGGCGAAGGCGCCCAGCTCTTCCCGCGCGACGGCATGATCGTGATCGGCGATCACGTGATCGATGCCTCGCTCCGCCTGCTCTGCCGGCAGCGCGAACGCTACGGGCTGCGGCCGATCATCCAGCAGGTCGTGCAGCAGCGCGGCGCGCGCTGGTCGAGCGTGCCGCTGGGCTCGCCGGCCTGCGTCGACGGGCCGTTCCTCGAAGGCGGTGACACGCTGCTGAATGGCCACGAGATCTATGTCGGCATCTCGGGCTGCGCCTCCGATCTCGCCGGCGCCGACTGGCTGCAGGCGCTGCTGGGCGAGAAGTACCGGGTGATACCGGTGGCGATGAAGTCGAACGTGCTGCATCTCGACTGCGCCATGGCATTGATCAAGCCCGGCCTGCTGGTCTACTGCCCGCCGAAGCTGATCGACGGGCTGCCGATGTCGCTCCGCGACTGGGACAAGATCGAGGTCTCGGTCGACGAGGCCAATCGGCTGGCGACCAACGGGCTGGTCCTCGAGGAAGGTCGCGTCATCATCGACGCCGACAATGCACGGGTGATCGAGGAACTGCGAAAGCGGAAGATCGACGTCATTCCCCTGCCGTTCGACGGCCCGATCTCGACCGGCGGCGGCTTGCGTTGCGCCCACCATCCGCTGCTGCGCGAGAGCGTGCTCGCCTAGGCGCCACGCTTGGGCGTGCGGTCGAAGACGACAGGCTTGGGCCGGTTCATCGCCTTGCGGGCATGGACGCCGAGCGAACGCACCAGCATCGCCACCTGCCCGCCGACGAAGCGCAGCAGCACCAGAGCGAAGTGCAGGGGCGGCATCTCGCCATGCCGGATGAAGTTGTGGCCGGCGCGCAGGAAGGTGGTGGCGCAGAGCAGCACCCAGGCCAGGGTCACCAGGAAGAGCGTCAGAAGCAGCGGGATCAGCGACGGCGCCAACAGGGCCGCCAGCAGGCCTGACACGACGCCGACCAGCAGCACGGGCTGGTTCAGCGACATGCAGAGATGCAGGAGCGCCGCCGCCTTGGCCGACGGCGTGATGTCGCGGCTCTTGAGGATCGCCGGGACCATGCGCAGCGAGACGTGCCTGAAACCGTCCTGCCAGCGCTGCTGCTGGCGCAGCCAGGTCTTGGTGTCGGCCGGCAGCTCGCCCGGCACGGCGACGCTGGTCAGGAACAGGGCGCGCCAGCCCTTGACCCAGCCGCGGTAGGTGAGGTCGAGGTCCTCGGTGACCGTATCGCCCTTCCAGCCGCCGCCGGCCTCGATCGCGGCGCGCTGCCAGATGCCGCAGGTGCCGTTGAAGGGCAGCGGATGGCCGGCCCAGCAGCGCGTCGCCTGCTCGATGCCGAGATGGGCGTCGAGCGTCACCATCTGCATCTCGGTGAGCGCATTCTCGTGCGGATTGAGGAAATCGAAGCGGGCCTGCACGAAGGCCGTGCGCGGCTCGGCAAAGAACGGCCGCATGCAGCGGCGCAGGAAGTCGGCCGGCGGCACGTAGTCGACGTCGAAGATGGCGAAGTAGTCGTGCGGCGTCTTCTGCATCGCCTCGTGCAGCGCGCCGCCCTTGTAGCCGCTGCGATCGGTGCGCTGCAGGGCCACGATATCGAAACCCTGCCCGCGCAGCTCGGCCACGACCGTGCGCGCGAGCTCGGCGGTCTCGTCGGTGCTGTCGTCGAGCACCTGGATGTGCAGCCTGTCGCGCGGCCAGTCGAGCCGGGCCGCCGCCTCGACGCCGCGCCGCAGGACGGCGCCCTCGTTGAAGGACGGGATCTGCACCACGACATGCGGCAGTTCCGAGTCCGGCGGCAGCGGCGTGGCCAGCAGCTTGCGTTCGCGGTCGAGGCCCTTCTGCTTCAGGCGGTGATGCAGCACGACCATATAGAGCAGGCTGCCGACGAAGGCGGCAAGCAGCACGCAGCAGACGACGAAGATCGCGGCGAACAGGGGGGCGAGCGCGGCGAGGACGGCCATCGGCGGATCAGGCGCCCGTCTTGGGCGTGCGGTTGAACCCGGTCTTGCGGCCGAAGCCTGCGCCCACGATGGCGCCGGCATTGGCGGCCGCGAGATAGATGATCAGGGCCGGCACGCTCGCCGCGGTGACCAGGTAGCGCACGAGGTCGCCGCGCTTGAGGCGGCGATAGGCGCCCCAGGTCATGCCGAACAGCACGGCCAGCATGGTGATGAGCCACAGCCACAGCAGGAAACGGAAGAAGCCCACCAGATGCCCGTGACCGATGACGGACAGGATCAGCGCCACGATGCCCGTGAGCAGCACCGGAAAGATGAGCTGCTGGCCCAGCGCGACCGTGGTCGTGAACTTGGCCTCATCCGACCAGTCGGATCGCCAGATCGGTCCGAGCAGCTTGCGCGCGACCTGAACGAAGCCCTTCGACCAGCGGCCCTGCTGGGCGCTGAAGTCGTCGAGCTTGCTGGGCAGCTCGCCCACGACATGCGGCTCCATCACGAACACGCCGCGCCAGCCCTTGAGGTGCGTGCGCAGCACCAGGTCGAGATCCTCGGACAGGGTATCGTGCGACCAGCCGCCCGCCTCCTCGACCGCGGCGCGGCGCCAGATGCCGCCCGTGCCGTTGAACTGGAACGGCACGCCGCGCCGGGCGCGGACATCCTGCTCGACGGCGAAGTGGGCATCCTGCATCAGGCGCTGGGCGCGGGTCAGCCAATTGCGCTCGCCGTTGCCCCATTCGATGCGGGTCTGCACGAAGGCAGCCTTCGGCTCGGCCAGGATCGCCGCCATGGCCCCGCGCAGCCAGTCGGCGGGCGGCATGAAGTCGGCGTCGAACACCGCGACGTAGGGCGCGTCCGAGAGGGCGAGACCGGCCGCCAGCGCGCCTGCCTTGAAGCCGCTGCGGTCGGCGCGGCGCACATGCACGACATCCACGCCGTCACGCCTGAGCCGCGCCACGGCGTGGACGGCGATGTCCGGGGTGATGTCGGTGCTGTCGTCGAGGAGCTGGATCGTCAAGCGGTCGCGCGGCCAGTCGAGCGCCGCCGCAGCGACCAGAACCCGCTCGACGACCAGCGGCTCGTTGTAGACCGGGATCTGGACCAGCACGTGCGGCAGCTCGGCCGGCAGCGCCGGCGCGACGGGGTTCGCGGCGGGCAGTTCGAACAGCCAATAGACCAGGTAGAGGAAGTAGCCGGCGATGGCGAACTGCGCGGCCAGGCTGAGGAAGACGATGAGGTCGACGGCGAAGAGCAGCACGGCTGCCGGGCCGTCAGTGGTAGTGGATCGGCACTTCGAAGCAGCGGCCGTCCTCGATGTGGAGACGGCGCGACGCCACGTCGAAGATGCGCTCGTCGTGCGTCGACAGCACGACCGCGCATTTGGCGCGCATGGCAAGATCCTTGAGCTGATCGACCACCAGCCGGCCGGCGACGCGGTCGAGCGCCGAGGTCGGCTCGTCGGCGATGATGAGGTCGGGCAGCCCGATCATGACGCGGGCGATGGCGACGCGCTGCTGCTGGCCGCCCGACAGCTCGTCCGGCCAGGCGTCCGCCTTGTCGCCGAGACCGAGCAGCCCGAGCAGGTGGCGCGCGCGCGGCTCGTCCCAGTCGGGGTCCGACAACGGCGTGGTCGAGACGCCCGCCATGACGTTCTGCAGCGCCGTCAGCGAGGACAGGAGATTGCGTTTCTGGAACAGAAAGCGCACGCGGTTGCGCAGCACGTCCAACGTCGTGCCGCTCAGGTTGACGATATCGGTGCCGAGCAGGCGGAGCTTGCCTTCCGACGGGCGGCGCATGGTGCCGAGGATGGTGAGCAGCGTCGTCTTGCCCGAGCCGGAGGGTCCGGTGACGATCACCAGCTCGCCCTCGCGGACCTGCATGTTGATGTCGAACAGCACGTCGGCGCGCTGCGGCCCCTCGCCGTAGTGGTGGTGGACGTCGACCGCCTCGACGACCGGCGGCCCGAAGTTGTTGATATCGGCCATGATCACTCGAACAGCATGATGGGATCGACCTTCCACAGCCGCCGGATCGCGAACAGGCTCGACACCACGGTCATGATCACGCAGGCAACCAGCGCCACCACCATCTCGCGCAGGCCCATCGACATGCCGAGATGCATGGCCGCTTCCGTGACGCCATAGACCAGCCTTCCGAGCGTGAAGGACAGGACGAAGGCCGGGGTGATGATGGCCGCGCCGATCTGGCCGATCATGAAGAAGAAGAACCACCAATTGTAGCCCAGGCTCTTCAGGATGGCGTATTCCGGCAGATAGAAACGGATGATCTGATACTGGGCGTAGTAGATGAACACCATGCCGATCATCACGCCCATCACGAAGCCCAGGTCCGTGATGTAGCCGACCGGCGTCTCGCGCGACCAGTAGGCCCGCTCGCGCAGCTCGAACTCCTTGATGGTGATCGCCTCGCCGCGGCCGATCAGGGACTTGTTGAGCTGCTGGCGCACCGTCACGGCATCGGCGCCGGGCTGGAGCTTGACGGCGATGAAGGCCGGGCGATCCGACCACCACGAGCCGAACACCTCGGCCATGGTCGTCTCGGACATCAGGACAGCGCCGTCGTTCAGGACGTTGGGTCCGACGGCGAAGGTGCCGACGACGAAAAGCTGGTGCAACAGGTTGCGATTGTCGGGCGGACCCAGGACAGGCACTTCCTTGCCGCTGTCGGCGAGTTCGGCCAGGTCGCCGAAATAAGGCCGCGAATCGCGGTCGAACAGCATCCGCCGCGTCTCGCGAAGCTTGTAGAGGTTCTCTTTCAGCCCCGGGACGTCGACCGCCGGCCGTTCCACGTCGATGGCATACCAGGCGAGACGGCGCGACGTCGGTATGCCGGCCCAGCTGATCGACATGACGCCGAACCAGAACGGCGACGTGCTGGCGACAGCCGGATTGGTCGTGACGATGTCGCTCACCGCGACCGGAACCTCGGCGTGAAGCTGCATCGACTTGAAGCCGTAGGGCACGACGACGAGGTCGCCGGTGACCATGCGATGGAGTCGCACCGACGATTCGTAGACGGCGCGCTCGATGCCGAGCTGGGCGAAGATCACGAGCAGGCTCGCCGTGACGCCGGCCAGGGAAAGCAGCGTGCTGGTGCGCTGGCGCTTGAGCTGCTGCACGCCGAGCGGCATGACCGTCGCCGTGCGCGCCGACGCGCGCACGCGGGCAAAGGAAAAATCAGGCCGCCAGTGCCGGAGCTGTGCAAATCGCGACCACAGGCGCAGCAGCCGAAGCCGCAGCGCCGGGACGTCAGGCAGGATGAGGGCCATCAGAGGAAGGTGACGCGTGTCTCGCGTCCCAGCACCTGCGGCATGCTGGAGGGATCGTCGAACTCGATCTCGACCTGCACGACGCGAGCGTCCGTCGATGAGGCGCCGTCCGGTTCGACGCGCTGCATGCGCTTCACCGTGGGCGCCACGCGCGAGATCGTGCCTTTGTAGACGGTCGGGCTGCCGCGGAACGTCACCTCGACCTTGCCGCCCGGCGCCAGGCGGGCAACGTTGAGCTCGTCGACGTCGGCCAGCACGCGCAACTGGCTCATGTCGACGATCTTGGCGATGCCGGCGGGCGAGATGCGCTCGCCCTGACGCGAAAAGATCTGCACCACGACGCCGTCGAGCGGCGAGCGAACCAGGGCCTCCTCGCGGCTGCGGCGGGCATTGTCGACCTGGGCCGTCGAGTTGGCGAGGTCGATCTCATACTGCGCCAGGTCGTTCTTCAGCGTCTGCTTGGCCAGCTCCAATCTGACCCTCTCTCGCTCGAGACTCTGCTCCGCGAGGGCGGTTTCGAGCTCCTTCTGGTCGGGCGGCTTGCCCGATCGGGAGCGTTGGAGGGTCGAGAGCTTGTCCGACTCGATCGACGACTTCAGGGTGGCTTCCAGCAAATTGATGTCGGTGAGGCGAGTGCCCATCAGCACCGTGTCATGCGTCTGCTTCAGCTTGGTCAGGTTGGCCTCGGCCATGCGCAGCGCCACGTCCGCCTTGGGATAGTTCGACAACACGGCGATGATCTCGTCGCGCTTGACCTTCTGGCCGTCCTTGATGCGCAACTCGATCAGATTGGTGCCACCTGCGGGATCGCCGGCGACGACCGCCGTCCCCGCCGGGGCGTCGGTATAGCCGCGCGAGATCAGGGGTGCGGCGGCGGTCCGGCCGCTGTCCTGGGCACTGCTGGTCTGCCGGCTGGGTGCTATCCACATGACGAGGATGGCAATGATGGCCGTGACCATCAGCCCCGCCGCACCCCATGTGAACTTCTTTGCTTGGGCCATCGTCAATTCTACCAAAAATCCTTCAGGTTCGCTCGCCGCTGCGTCAGAACACCGTCGTGGGAAGAACGTTACCCCTGGCCACGCCGATGATCGAGAAGGTGCGGTAAATCGAGCTCAGGATCTTGTCGTATTCGTAAAGCGGTGCGTTTGTGACATAGAGGACATCGCGAGCTCTGGACCCCGAACTGCTGTGCAACGAAGATAGATACTGGTTGGTACAGATCCAGCCGGAAAACGCGGGCCCGGGCTGTGGGATTGTTCACCAAATCCCCCATTCTGAACACATAAACGCCTGTTTTGTTGGCGCGCTGGTCCTGCAGCCCGCCGACATTCCCCAAAGCCTCCAACAGGCTGATATTGACCTTGGTCATCTCGACATTGCCCGCCTTCATCACCGCGCCCAGGACGGTATAGACGCGGGGATTGGCTCGAACGACGATCTCGTCGCCTTTCTGCACGGGGATGTCGCTGCCGGCGAGCAGATCGGAAAGCTGTGCCCTGAGAATCACCTGACCCTGGCGTCGCACGACCACTTCGAGCTGGTTGGCCGGCGTGCCCGCTAAGCTGCCGCCGGCCGGGCCGCCGGCCATATTGATGGCGTCGACCACGGTGCGAATGTCGTCGAGAATCGACCAGCGACCGGGCTTTTTGACGTCGCCCGACACCATAACCGTCTGCGTGCGAGGGGACTCGAAGTCGACGATAACTTCAGGTTCCTGCACCTTGTTGCCGAGTTGCTGGATGATGCGGCTCTCAACCTGATTGAGGTCGAGACCCGCAACCTGTACGACCCCCACGACCGGTATCTTGATCGTGCCGTCCTCCGCCACGCGCTGGACGCCGAGATCGGCGCTCGTCCCCGAGATGGTCGGGAAGATGTTGCCGCCATAGCGTTCGAAGATCCGGACCTTCAGCGAGTCACCGGGGGCGATGGAGATATGCACAGCCGCCGACAGGTTGCTGGCGATCGACGGATGATCGGGGCTCTCCGGTTGCCGGTAGGCGACGACGGTCGTCGGCGTGAGATCGATGACGTCGAACGGCAACGCCTCCGAGCTATTGGCCTGGGCACCGCCCATCCACGGACCATCGCCAGGCATCGCCGTGCAGCCACCGACACCAATAGCCAAGCCGAGAATAATGGCCGTCGGTCGCGCGACGGGGCGCAGCCAGCTCCAAATTGTCAAATTCCGATCTCCGTCCAGAACGGTCGCCGCGTTGCACGCCGCACTGCCAGCCATTCCATGATTCTGCCTCAGCCGGCCAGTAATTAACCCGCTGCGCCACGTGGGTGCAAGCGGTCCGCGGGGTTACCCACGAGATTGGGACGCAGCCTTTTCTTGGCCTCGTCGACCGAATTGGCGACATCGAAGAGCTGCGAGAAGCCGCTGACCAGCAAACAATCGGCCGCAGGGCCGCTAAAGCGACAGAGAACGATGCGCGTTTCCTGCTCCTCCGCCCGATGGATGGTGGTGGCCAGCACGCGCACGCCCGCCGCACTCATGTAGGTGACGGCGCTGCCGTCCACGATGACGCAGGCGCCCGGACGCAGCGCGGCGAACATCGACGCCTCGACCGCGGCCGAGGTCACCGAATCGACGCGCTCCGGCAGCATGACGGTGGCGATGTCGTCCATGGTGTTCATCTCATACGCTCTTTCCCGCGGCGCCATCCCCGGGCCGCCATCCCGCGGCAAGGTCGGTGCCGCGCCAGTCGATTTTATGGCGTCCGCGCCATGCCTGTGCGGCCAGCACCGGCACCAGCGCCTCGCGCGCCAGCGCCGCCGCCCAGGCGCGCGGTCCGAAAGGCAACCCGCAGCCCGAGACGAACCATGCCTCGGCGGCGAACCACGCGATCGTGTGCAGGGCGACGGCAAGCGCCAGGGTACCCGCCCCGACGCCATAGGCAAGGAGGGCCAGACTCCCCGCAAGTCCCGAGACGAGCCAGCCGATCGCGGGCTCGAACAGCACCAGCGCCTTGGGCGGCAGGTTGAGGCGCGTCGAGCCCCAGCGGACCTGACGGCGCCAGATGTCCGACCAGCGGCGACGCCCCAACGGCAACCTTGGCATGACATTGGCAAGCCACGTCGTCCGTCCGATGCGGTCGCGGACTGTGCGCACGACGGAATAGTCGTCGGCGATGTAGTTGAGGAAGCCCTGATGGCCGCCGATGCGCTCCAGGACGTCCCGCGTGAGGATCGTCACGCCGCCCGACGCGACCGGCATGCCCAGCCGGTCGGCCGCCAGAAGGAAGCGTGCCTGGTGGCCGTTGATATAGGCGCATTCCATCTCGGCCGCGAAGTTTGCCGGCTGCTCGCCGACCTTGAGCGCCAGCACAAGCCCGACTTCGTCCGACAATTGCGCGGCGGCCGTGACGAGTTCGCCGGCCGTGAGCGCGATCCCGGCGTCGCACAGCGCCACGACGGGCCGGCTCGCCGCCTCGAGCCCCTTGCGCACGTTGTTCAGCTTGGGATTGAAGGTGCCGTCGCTGCCGATCAGGACCGGCGCATCGGGCCATTGCGCACGCACCCGCTGGGCCGCTTCGTCGTGCTCGCTGGCCACGCAGATCAAGACTTCGGCGCCGGCGCGCGCAAGCTCCGCCAGCCTCCCGATATAGGCTTCCGAGGCATCATGAGCGCCGGCCAGGGGGGCCACGACGCTGAAATCGGTCACTTGGTGGCGCGACGGCGGCGCTGGTCGCCGCCACAGGGCCAATGCGGCGCTCGCCCACTGGACGACGGTGGCGGTCGTCCACCAACCGAGCCCGATCCAGAACAGGGTGCAAGCGGCCATCTGTCATCACTCGCCTGCTGAGAAGCGGTGGATGTCGTCCTTCTCCATCGCCAGCGCGCGATGGTAGGAGCGGATGACCACGCTGGGCTCGCCTTGCGCGCGGATCCGGCCGTCCTCGATCCAGATGGCGCGCGAGCACAGCCGGCGCACCTCGTTCATCGAGTGCGATACGAACAAAAGCGTGCCGGTCTTGCGGAAGCTGTCGATCCAATCCATGCATTTGCGCTGAAAGGCGGCGTCGCCGACCGCCAACGCTTCGTCGACCACCAGGATCTCGGCCTCGACATGGGCGCAGATGGCGAAGGCCAGGCGCGTGCGCATGCCCAGTGAATAGTGCTTCACGGGTTGTTCCATGTAGTCGCCAATGCCGGCGAACTCCGCGATCGACTCGAACTTCTGCAGCAGCGTGGCGCGCTTCATGCCGAGCACGGCGCCGCCGATCATGACGTTCTCGCGGCCCGACAGCTCGGCGTCGAAGGTCGCGCCGAGCGCCAGCACCGGGGCGATGCGGCCAGTGACCCTGAGTTCGCCGTTGCTCGGCAGCGTCATGCCGCAGATCACCTGCAGAAGAGTGGACTTGCCGCAGCCGTTGCGTCCCAGGACGCCGATGCTCTCGCCGCGATAGACGTCGAGGTCGATGTCGCGCAGCACCCAGAACGGCTTGAAGTAGGACTTCCACCAGCCGAACATGACCTGCTTCAGCCAGTCGCTGCGGCGCGCATAGAGTTGGTAGGCCTTGCCGAGGTGCCGGGCGCGGACGACGACTTCAGATGACGTCGACGATGACATTCCGGTACCTGTCGAAGAACCAATAGCCGAAGTAGAAGGTGAATATCGAGGTCGCCAGCATCCACAGGACGACCAGCGGATTGGGCAGGCTGCCGCTCAGCAGGATGTCGCGCATGACCTCGACATAGGCGGTGAGCGCGTTGCCGTAGATCAGGATATTCCACGGCGGAGACATCGACGTGTGCGAGTAGAAGACCGGCGTCATGAACATGAACAGCGGCACGATGTTGATCATCAGGTAGCCGGCGTCGCGCGTGAAGGCGCCGACGGCGCACAAAAACCACGCCATGCCGACCAGGAACGCCATCAACGGCAGGAAAACCAGCGGGATCAGCACGACCGTCCAGGGCAGGCCGCCGCGCACGATCAGCTCCAGGATCAGCAGGACGGAGACAGAAATCGCCGTATAGGCCGTTGCCCGCAAGGTCGAGATCACCGCCAGCATGTCGCTGGGAAAGATCGTCTGCTTTATGTAATGCGCGTACTCGTGCAGCAGCATCGGCGAGCGGAACGCCATCTCCGAGAAGAAATTGAAGATGACGATGCCGCTGAAGATGAACAGGGCATAGGCCACGCGGTGGTTGCCGAGAGTCTCGGCGAACTGCATCGGCAGGTTGGTCGTGAAGGCCATGGTATAGACGGCAATCGCCACCAGGGGCGCGAACACCGCCCAGATCCAGCCCCCGGCCGAGCCCTGGAAGCGCGCGCGCAGCTCGCGGCGCAGGATGGCCAGGATCAGATCCTGGTGGTTCAGCATCTGCAGGAAGGGCTTGGCGAGGAAGCGGGAGACGCGCTGCGACCGGTCGAGATTTTCGACCACGATCTGCTTGCCGTTGACGACGTTCACCGACGGCATGAGCCGCGTCTCTCCTTCTCGCATGCGGTGGTGAGCCCGGTGGGGGTCGAACCCACGACCACCTGATTAAAAGTCAGATGCTCTACCGCTGAGCTACGGGCTCGCTCCGGCGCAGCGCTGCAGGCCGAAACCCCGCGCGGCGCCCGTATATGATGCTGCAGGCCCCACGGTCAACGCGGCGGCCGGGAGCGTCAGGAGCGCTTGAACTTGGCTTTGAGCCGCTCGAAGACCTTCTTGGACACGAACTGGGACGTATCGCCGCCGAGCCGCGCAATGTCCTTGACCAGGGACGACGAGATGAACTGGTGCCGGTCGGAGGCCATCAGGAAGATGGTCTCGATGTTGGGCTCCATGCGGGCGTTCATGTTGGCCATCTGGATCTCGTACTCGAAGTCCGAGACCGCGCGCAGGCCGCGGATGATCATCGAGGCGCCGACGTCGCGGGCAAAATGAATCAGCAACCCGTCGAACGGCACGATCTTGACGCGATCCCGGTCGGCCTGTGAGAAGTCCGCGATGTCGTCCTTGATGATGTCGATCCGCTCCTCGAGCGAGAACAGCGGGCCCTTGCCGATGTTGGTCGACGGTCCAATCACGAGCCTGTCGACGAGCTTCAAGGAGCGGCGCACCACTTCCATGTGCCCGCTGGTGACCGGATCGAACGTCCCCGGATAGACGCCGGTGCGTTCTGAGGCCATGTCTCCCCCCCACTCCCCGATTACTCGTGCGCCAGATGCGGCGGCGGAGTCTTAGCGACACGGGAGGTCCTTATCCACCGTTTGTTTCGGAATGGCTTTCACCGTTGCCATTGCCGTTCCCGTTTCCATTGCCGGCGTCGTCCTCGCCGATGCGTACGGCGGAGACCACGCGCTCGCCTTCGCTCACGTTGACGATGCGCACGCCGCGCGTGGCGCGTCCCGCAATGCGAATTCCATCCACCGGACAGCGGATCAGCGTTCCGCCGTCGGTCACCAGCATGATCTGGTCCTTGCCCAGCACCGGGAACGCCGCCACGACCTCGCCGCCCCTGGCGAGGCTCATCAGCTCGACGCCCTTGCCGCCGCGGCCGGTCACCCGATACTCGTAGGCCGAGGTGCGCTTGCCGAAGCCCGACGAGGCGACGGTGAGGACGAACTCCTCCTTGGCCTGCAATTCCTTGAAACGCTCCTCCGACAGCGTCGCGGCAACCGCCGCCTCCTCCGCCGCCGGCGTCTCCTCCTCGGCGCTCTCGGCGGCGTTCTCCGCCAGGCGCAGCGCGCGCGACTGGCGCAGATAGCCCTCGCGCTCCTCGGTCGTGATGCCCTTGCCGCTGTCGAACAGCGACATCGATATCACCGCGTCACCCTCGGCCAGCGCGATGCCGCGCACGCCGGTCGACGCCCGGCTCTGGAATACGCGCACCGTCGCCACCGGGAAGCGCATGGAGCGGCCCAGGCGAGTGGCCAGCAGGACGTCCTGCTCCTCGCTGCAGACGCTGACGCCGATCAGCCGGTCGCCGGCGTCCTCGCCGTCGAACTTCATGGCGATCTTGCCGCTCTGGTTGACATTGACGAAGTCGCTGAGCTCGTTGCGACGCACGCCGCCACGCGCCGTGGCGAACATCACATGGAGCGTCGACCAGCTCGCCTCATCCTCCGGCATCGGCATCACGGCGCTGATCGTCTCGCCCTCGCCCAGCGGCAGCAGGTTGACGAACGCCTTGCCCCGCGCCTGCGGCGCGCCCAGCGGCAGGCGCCATACCTTGAGCTTGTAGACGATGCCGCGGCTCGAGAAGAACAGCACCGGCGTGTGCGTGTTGGCGACGAACAGGCTCGAGACGAAATCGTCCTCGCGCGTGGCCATGCCGGCGCGGCCCTTGCCGCCGCGGCGCTGGGCGCGATAGGCCGACACCGGCACGCGCTTGACGTAGCCGCCGTGCGTCACCGTGACGACCATGTCCTCGCGCTGGATGAGATCCTCGATGTCCTGCTCGAACTCGTTGTCGAGGATCTCGGTGCGGCGCGGCGTGGCGAACTTGTCCTTGATCTCGACGAGCTCGGTGCGCATCAGCGCGAACAGCTTGTCGCGATCGCCCAGCAGCTCGAGATAGCCCTCGATCAGCTTGGACACATCGGTCAGTTCCTCGGCGATCTTGTCGCGTTCCAGGCCGGTCAGGCGCTGCAGCCGCAACTCCAGGATGGCGCGGGCCTGCGCCTCGGACAGCCGGTAGGTGCCGTCGGTCGCCACCTCGCGGCCGGGTTCGGCGATCAGGGCGATCAGCGGCGCCACGTCGAAAGCCGACCACGCCTTGGCCATCAGGCGTTCGCGCGCCACGACCGGATCGGGCGCACGACGGATCATCTCGATCACCTCGTCGATGTTGGCGACGGCGATGGCGAGGCCGACCAACACATGGGCGCGGTCGCGGGCGTGGTTGAGCTCGTACTTGGTGCGCCGCGTGATGACCTCGGCGCGGAAGCGGATGAAGGCCTCGAGGAACTCCTTGAGGCTCATCAGCCGCGGCCGGCCGCCGTCGAGCGCGAGCGCGTTGATGCCGAACGAGGTCTGCAGCGGCGTGAAGCGATAAAGCTGGTTCAGCACGACGTCGGCCATGGCGTCGCGCTTGAGCTCGATCACCAGCCGCACGCCGTCGCGATCGCTCTCGTCGCGGACCTCGGCGATGCCCTCGACCCGCTTGTCGCGCACCACTTCGGCGATGCGCTCGTGCAGGCGCGCCTTGTTCTCCTGGTAGGGGATCTCGGAGACGATGATCGATTCGCGGCCGCCGCGTGCCTCCTCGATCCGGGTCTTGGCCCGCATGATCAGCGAGCCGCGGCCCAATTCGTAGCCCGCCCGGATGCCGTTGCGGCCGAGGATGCTGCCGCCGGTCGGGAAGTCCGGCCCCGGCACATATTCCATGAGCTGCGGCACGGTGAGGTCGGGATTTTCGATCAACGCGCAGCAGGCGTCGATCAGCTCGCCGAGATTGTGCGGCGGGATGTTGGTCGCCATGCCGACGGCGATGCCGCCCGCGCCGTTGGCCAGCAGATTGGGATAGGCCGCCGGCAGGACGGTCGGCTCGCTGCTCACGTTCGTCATAGTTCGGCTGGAACTCGACCGTGTCCTTGTCGATGTCGGCCAGCAGCGATTCGGCGGCGCTGGCCAGGCGCGCCTCGGTGTAGCGCATGGCCGCCGGCGGATCGCCGTCCATCGAACCGAAATTGCCCTGCCCGGAAATCAGCGGCAGGCGCATCGAGAAGTCCTGCGCCATGCGCACCATGGCGTCGTAGATCGCCGAGTCGCCGTGCGGGTGATACTTGCCCATCACGTCGCCGACGATGCGGGCGGACTTGCGGAAGGGCCGCGTCGAATTGTAGCCGCCTTCCTTCATGGCGTAGAGGATGCGGCGTTGCACCGGCTTCAGCCCGTCGCGCGCATCGGGCAGCGCGCGCGACACGATCACGCTCATGGCGTAATCGAGGTAGGAGCGCCGCATCTCCTCTTCGATGGTGACCGGCGCGATATCGCGTGGGGGTTGCGGTGGCGGCAGCGCGTCGTCGGGGGGCGGCGGCGCCGGCGGAAGGGTCGTATCGTCGCTCACGGGAACCTGGTTTTCGCTCGTTTTTATGGCCCTGCCAGAGGGCCCGGCGGAACGGATTTGCACCCTAGCAAACCGGGGCCGGAAGACCAACAAAAAACGCTCCGGCGACCGGTCTTTAACTTATTGTTTTTATTAAGTAAATTAGCCCCGAAAACACTCCTCGGAAAGGCTCGAAATTGGCCCCAAAAACAGCCCAGGAATCAGCCGTTTCGGCGGCCTCGATCGCGGTCTTCGACATGGGCGGTGTCCTGCTCGATTGGAACCCGCGCCACCTCTACCGCAAGCTCATCCCGGACCCTGCGGAAATGGAGCGATTCCTGGCCACCGTAACGACCCGGCAATGGCACGAGGTCCAGGACCGCGGCGGAGATCCCGTCGAATCGACCCGTCGCCTGGTGAGCGACCATCCCGGCCAGAAAGACCTGATCGAAGCCTTCTATGGCCGGTTCGACGAGATGCTGGACCACGCCGTCCCGCAGATGGGGGAGTTGGTCGAGCGTCTGCATGGGGCGGGAACGCCCCTCTACCTGGTCTCCAACGCGCCGGGCTTTCTCGACGCCTGGCTGCGCGGACCGGCCCATCGGCGGCATCCTTTCCTCGGCCATTTCCGCGATTACGTGGTGTCGGGCCAGGTCGGCTGCTGCAAGCCGGATGCCGCGATCTACGACCTCGTCTGCCGTACCGGCGGCTTTCGCCCGGGCGAGGCCGTGCTGATCGACGACAATCTGCCCAACATCGAGGGTGCCCGCACTTTCGGCCTGAAGGCCGTCCATCATCGCTCGGCCGATGAAACGATTGCCGCGCTGCGCGCGTTGGGTCTGCCGGCCTGACCCATGATTCATGTTCCTCTCCCCCTTGGGGAGAGGAGCATGAACTGGCACGGTGAGATTAGGACGATCGGCCCAGGAACTCGCTGATCGCGGCGGCCGGCGCCTTGGCATAGGTGCCACGCCGGCTGACGACCACTTTGGTGATCGCCTTCAGGGCCAGCGCCATCTCGGCAGCCTTGGCCACGACGGCGATGCCGTTGAGGACGGGGGCGTCGTCGATGACGAACGGGCTTTCGCGGGCAAAGAGCAGCATCGGCAGGCCGCCCGCCGGAATGATGACCTCGGCGCCTTGATCGATCAGCGGCTTCACCTGGGCCACGAACTGGGCGCGCACGATCGTATAGGTGGCTTCGTCGGTGAATGCCTTCATGAAGGACGGCAGGTTCATCTTGAGCGCGGTGGTGCCGACCACCCGTTCGCCGAGCCCGTGCATCTTCACCTGCCGGTCGTGCCAGGGGATGAAGATCGGGTCGACGGTCACGAGGCCCAGCCGCTGTCCCATGCTGAGGGCGGCGAGCAGATTGGCCTCGCCGAGGCTGATGACCGGGATGTCGACGGAGCCGCGGATTTCAAGCAGTCCGGGCTCCTGGAAATGGCCGATCACGAAGGCGTCGTAGCCGGCCTTTTCCGCCTCCAGTGCGTGGCGGATGGTCTGCGCGGCACAGCGGAACTCGGTCAACGGATGGAAAGAGTGATCGGGCGGATCGAGACCGTGAACCTCGAAGCGGACGCCGGGGCTCGCGACGCGATCGAGCTGCGCCTGGAGACGCTCTATATAAGGAGCCTGTTCGACCGGATGGACGAAGCTCTGGTACCAGATCCGGGCCTGACTTTGCGCCATCGCCATGATCATTCTCCTGCAGAGAAATTCAGCCTGTAGCGCCAGTAGCGCAGTCCGAAGTTGGTCGGCAGGTCGCCGTCGACCACGAAGCCCATGCGTTCGTAGAGGCCGCGGGCCGTCGTCATGGCCTCGCTGGTGTGCAGGCCGATACGAGGCCGCCCCTGCGGCTCGGGCACGGGCGATGCACCATTCGGTGAGCTGCCGCGACAGGCCGCGTCCGCGTGCCATCGGCGCCACGCCCAGCAGGCGCAGCGACGCCCAGGGACGGGGAAAGATGACCCCGTCCGATTTGCCGGGTGAAAAGTAGAAGACGACGGCGTCGAGGCCCGTGGGGCCCCGCACGCCGGCGATCTCGGCGTCGGTGAGACGGCCGGCGGCGTGCGCCAGCCCCTCGCTCAGACGCCCCCATTCGACCGGTCCCATGCGCTCGGCGTAGTCGGCATAGGCCTCGAGCAGGAGACGCCCGACCGCAGCGTGATCGGCCGCGTCCAGGCGCTCGATTGCGGCCACGACCTAGAAGGGAATGTCGTCGTCCAGCTCGGCCTTGGCGGCGCGCGACGCCGGGCGTCCACCGCCGGCGCTGCTGCCTCCGCCCGACATCGCGCCGGCCATCTCGTCGTCGCCGCCGGCACCGGCGCCGGCTTCACCACCGCCGCCACCGCGGCCATCGAGCATGGTGAGCGCGCCACCGAAGCGCGGGATCACGACCTCGGTCGTGTAGCGCTCCTGGCCGCTCTGGTCGGTCCATTTGCGCGTCGAGAGCTGGCCTTCGACGTAGATCTTGGAACCCTTGCGCACGAATTTCTGCGCGACCTCAGCCAGCTTCTCGTTGAAGATCACGACCCGGTGCCATTCGGTGCGCTCCTTGCGCTCGCCGGTCTGGCGATCGCGCCAGGTGTCCGACGTTGCGATCGACATGTTCACCATCGATCGACCATCCTGCATGGACTTCACTTCGGGGTCTCGGCCGAGATTGCCGACCAGGATGACTTTGTTGACGCTGCCCGCCATGGGGGCCTCCTTCGCTTTCCCGGTGCCGCGGGACGCGGCACCTACCTCACGGCGGGCAAACTAGCGCCGACCGCCTGTGGGCAGCCACCAATTTTGGGTTGTGGCGTGAGGATCGCCTGAGCTGGGCTCATGGTGGCCCTCCGACAATTCATTGGTTCGACGAACAAACCGTCCCCTATCCTCAGCCGCCATGAGCAAATCCTTCCACATATCCCAGGTCTCGCGCGGCCAGGCCTACGCCATGCTGGGCGGCGCGGCCCTGATGATGACCCTGGCCATGGGCATCCGGCAGAATCTCGGCCTGTTCCAGGCGCCGGCCTCCAAGGAGCTGGGGATCGCCATCTCCGACTTCGCGCTTGCCATCTCGGTGCAGCAGGTCGCCTGGGGGCTGAGCCAGCCCTTCGCCGGCATCCTGGCCGACAAGCACGGCACGCGCTGGGTGGCGCTCGCCGGCAGCGTCCTGTTCATCGCCGGCCTGTGGCTGACGGCGACGGCCCAGGGCGCCCTGCCGATCGTGATCGGCGCCGGCGTGCTGATCGGCGTGGCGCTTGCCTGCACGACGTCGGGCATCACCGCCAATATCGCCGCGCGCGTCGTCCAGCCGAACCGCCGGACGCTGGCCTTCGGCATCGTCTCGGCGGCAGGTTCGGTCGGCACCATGCTGACCGCGCCGATCGCCGCCTACCTGCTCAACCACGACAGCTGGCGCACCGCGATTTGGGCTTTCGTGATCCTGGCCATCGCCATGCTGCCGGCCGCCTGGATCGGCAGCCGCGCCGACAAGCTGCCCAACAGCCTGCCGACCGACCGCGAGCTCAGCCTGCTGGGCGCCCTCGACGAGGCGCGCCGCCATCCCGGCTACGTCGTGATGGCCATGGCCTTCTTCGTCTGCGGCCTGCAGCTCGTCTTCCTGACCACCCACCTGCCGACCTACCTCGCCCAGTGCGGCATGGATGCGAGCTACAGCGCCATCGTGCTGATGCTGATCGGCGGCTTCAACATCGTGAGCTCCTGGCTGTTCGGCTGGCTGGGCGACCGGTATCCCAAGCGGCTGCTGCTGGGCGGGATCTACCTGCTGCGCTCGGCCACCCTGGCGGCCTTCTTCATGTTCCCGCCCACGCCGCTCTCCGTGGTGCTGTTCGGCGCCGCCATGGGCACGCTGTGGCTGGGGGTCATTCCGCTGGTCAACGGGCTGGTCGTGCAGCTCTTTGGCCTGCGCTTCCTGTCGACCCTGACCGGCATCGCCTTCCTGAGCCATCAGGCCGGCTCTTTCCTGGGCGCCTGGGGCGGCGGCTATCTCTTTGATCTGATGGGCTCCTACGACCTCGCCTGGAAGATCGGGGTGTTCGTCGGCCTGGTCGCCGGCACCGCGCAGCTCCTCATGAACGACCGGCCGACAGCCCGGATGCAGGCATTGCAGGCAGTGACAGCCTGACGCCGGGACTGGCGGGGCTGGGGGTTAATCGCCATATGCGACAGTCCCGCCCATCGCCTATTCTCCCGGTCCAATGGCAAAAAACCGTTCCACCGTCGCCGAGCCGCATCGTTACATCTCCATCCGTGGCGCCCGCGAACACAATCTGAAGAACGTCGATCTCGACCTGCCGCGCGACCGGCTGGTGGTGATCACCGGCCTGTCCGGATCGGGCAAGTCCTCGCTCGCCTTCGACACGGTCTATGCCGAGGGCCAGCGCCGCTACGTCGAGAGCCTGTCGGCCTACGCCCGCCAGTTCCTCGAGCTGATGCAGAAGCCCGACGTCGATTCGATCGAGGGCCTCTCGCCCGCCATCTCGATCGAGCAGAAGACGACGTCGCGCAACCCGCGCTCCACGGTCGGCACGGTCACGGAAATCTACGACTACCTGCGCCTGCTGTTCGCCCGCGTCGGCGTGCCCTACTCGCCCGCCACCGGCCTGCCGATCGAGAGCCAGACCGTGTCGCAGATGGTCGATCGCATCAAGACGATGGCCGACGGCACGCGGCTCTACCTGATGGCGCCGATCGCGCGCGGCCGCAAGGGCGAGTACCGCAAGGAACTGCAGGAGCTGCAGAAGAAGGGTTTCCAGCGGGTCAAGATCGACGGCAAGCTCTACGAGATCGCCGAGGCGCCGGCGCTCGACAAGAAATACAAGCACGACATCGACGTGGTGGTGGACCGCATCGTCGTGCGCCCCGACCTCGGCAACCGCCTGGCCGATTCGATCGAAACGGCGCTCACCCTGGCCGAGGGCCTCGCCGTCGCGGAAAATGCCGATTCGGGCGAGCGCACGGTCTTCTCGGCGCGCTTCGCCTGTCCCGTCTCGGGCTTCAGCATCGAGGAGATCGAGCCCCGGCTGTTCTCCTTCAACGCCCCGCAGGGCGCCTGCCCGGCCTGCGACGGCCTCGGCGTGAAGATGTTCTTCGATCCGGAGATGGTGGTGCCGGACGACCGGCTGTCGCTCGCCGAAGGCGCGGTCGCGCCGTGGGCCGATTCGTCGGGCCAGTATTACATGCAGACGCTGGAGAGCATCGCCAAGCACTTCAAGGTCAAGATGTCGATGCCGTGGCGCGACCTGCCCAAGAAGGTGCGCGACACGATCCTGCACGGCAGCGGCGGCGAGTCGATCGCCATGCGCTACGACGACGGCATCCGCCAGTACCAGACCACCAAGCCGTTCGAGGGCGTGATCCCCAATCTCGACCGCCGCTGGAAGGAGACCGATTCCTCCTGGGTGCGCGAGGAGCTGGAGCGCTTCCAGCGCGAGAGCAAGTGCGAGACCTGCAACGGCGCCCGTCTCAAGCCCGAGGCGCTGGCCGTCAAGATCGCCGGCCTCAACATCAGCCAGACGACCGAGTTCTCGATCGGCGACGCGGTGAAGTGGTTCCTCGAGCTGGCGCCCAAGCTCACGCCGCAGCAGCGCGAGATCGGCGCGCGCATCCTGAAGGAGATCAACGAGCGGCTGGGCTTCCTCGACAATGTCGGCCTCTCCTACCTGACGCTCAACCGCACCTCGGGCACGCTGTCGGGCGGCGAGAGCCAGCGCATCCGCCTCGCCTCCCAGATCGGCTCCGGCCTGACCGGCGTGCTCTATGTGCTGGACGAACCGTCGATCGGCCTGCACCAGCGCGACAACGAACGGCTGCTGAAGACGCTGACGCGGCTGCGCGACCTCGGCAACACCGTGCTGGTGGTCGAGCATGACGAGGACGCGATCCGCTCGGCCGACTATCTGGTCGACATGGGGCCGGGCGCCGGCGCGCATGGCGGCAACGTCGTCGCCCAGGGCACCCCCGAGGAGGTGATGCGCAACAGCGCCAGCCTTACCGGTCAGTACCTGTCGGGCTTCCGGCAAGTCCCCATCCCCAAGGTCCGCCGCGAGCCGGCCGGCCCTCCAGGCGGCAAGGGGGGCGGCCGCTGGCTGACCATCAAGGGCGTGCGCGAGAACAACCTGCAGAACGTCACGGCCAGCATCCCGCTCGGCACCTTCACCTGCGTCACCGGCGTATCGGGCAGCGGCAAGAGCACGCTGATCATCGAGACGCTCTACAAGGCGCTGGCGCGGCGGCTGAACGGCGCGCGCGAGCATCCCGGCGCGCATAGCGGCCTCGAGGGCGTCGGCCATCTCGACAAGATCGTCGACATCGACCAGTCGCCGATCGGCCGCACGCCGCGCTCCAACCCGGCGACGTATACCGGCGCCTTCTCGCCGATCCGCGACTGGTTCTCGCAGCTTCCCGAATCGACCGAGCGCGGCTACAAGCCCGGGCGCTTCTCGTTCAACGTCAAGGGCGGCCGCTGCGAGGCCTGCCAGGGCGACGGCGTCATCAAGATCGAGATGCACTTCCTGCCCGACGTCTACGTCCAGTGCGACGTCTGCAAGGGCAAGCGCTACAATCGCGAGACGCTGGAGATCCACTTCCGCGGCAAGTCGATCGCCGACGTGCTGGAGATGACGGTCGACGAAGGCGTCGAGTTCTTCAAGGCGGTGCCGGTCATCCGCGACAAGATGCTGACGCTGCAGCAGGTCGGCCTGGGCTACATCCATATCGGCCAGCAGGCGACGACCTTGTCGGGCGGCGAGGCGCAGAGGGTGAAGCTTGCCAAGGAGCTTTCACGCCGCGCCACCGGCCGCACGGTCTACATTCTCGACGAGCCGACCACCGGCCTGCATTTCGAGGATGTGCGCAAGCTCCTGGAAGTGCTGCATCGCCTGGTCGAGAGCGGCAACACCGTGATCGTGATCGAGCACAATCTCGAGGTCATCAAGACCGCCGACTGGGTGCTCGATCTCGGCCCCGACGGCGGCTCCGGCGGCGGCCGGCTGATCGCCGAAGGTCCGCCCGAGGAAATCGTCAAGGTGGCCGAGAGCTACACCGGCCAGTACCTCGCCCGCATGCTGCCGCGCAGCGCGGCGGCCAAGAAGCGCGCCTGACAGCGTATTCCGACCGGAACGGAAGCGCCCTAGACAGGATTGCCGCAGCGCGTGGCTTTCTCTTGGGCGTCGCCTCCGGCGCCGCTGCCGGGCCCGCCGTAGATGCTGCGATAGGCCACTTCCGTGTCGCCGCCGGAAATCTGGCGGATGTCATACACGCCCAGAGCCGAGCCTGTCGGGGCGGTGACGGCCACCGTCGCGCGACGTTCCTGCGGGTAGATCGACGGAGTCACGGTGACCAGCGGAGACTGCTCCCGCTCGACAAGGCAGTTCGCCATCGCGTCATAGGGCACATGGTAGGCGGCGGTCCATGCCGGCGCTTTCTGGGCAAGCCCGCCCGGTGACTGGCAGGCCGCCAGCGCGGAAAGCGCGACGATGCCGAACAGGGTCCTGCAATTCATCGGGCGAAGATGCACTGGCCGGCGAATTTTCTCAACCGAGGTATGAACGAATTGAATCGGCGGGAAATTTCCTCGCCTCTGTCTGCCCTGGGGCCGCCAGCGTAGAATGGAGTTCATGAATCCGGACCCTGGGTCACAGCGACAGATGGACGGCACCGAGCTCATCGGTTGGCTGCATCGCCTGCGTGTCTGGCTCGACCGAAGCCGGCGCAGCGCGCCATTCGACACGCTGCGGTTCGACGGGCCGCCCCTCGGCGACGCCTACCTGACGTTCGACGCAGCGAGCAACTCGCCGGCCGCCTCGTTCAACGAGAATCGTGCCTACCTGTGCGGCACGCAAGACGGCTTGAGTGCGGAAGGGCCTGAGCGCCTGGTCAGGCTGTTCGAGGATCGTGGGATCAAGCGCTTCTTCGTGTGGCTGAGCCCGGGTCCCGACGCCTCGATGGCCCATGACCGGCTGGTCGCTGCAGGCTTCTCCAAGGTGGCCTGGACACGATACCCGACACTGGTCGCTCGCGATCTTGCAGAGCGCCAGGTGGCGAGCGATCTGACCATCCGGGAAGTGAACCCGGAGGACGTGCGGCAGGCGCACGATGCGCTGGGCGAGGCCCTCTGGACCGACTATGTCGTCACGGCTGGCCAACCCGGCTTCCATCACTTCATGGCGTTCGATGGGTCACGTCCGGTCGCGACCGCCGCCCTCGCTTTGTTCGAAGGCGTGGGCTACCTGGCATTCGCCAGCACCGAACCGGGTTCGAGATGCCGCGGCGCGCAGCAGGCCCTGATCGCGCGGCGCATGAAGGAGGCGCGCCGACTGGGATGCGATCTGCTGGTATCGGAAACCCTGACCATGCTGCCGCATTCCATGGCCAACCTGCAGCGCCTCGGTTTTGTCGAGGCACACGAGAAGCTTGTCTACGCGTGGGGTGCGTGAAGGCCGGGCTGCAATCGAGATCCCATACCTTCGCCCGCAGCATCACATCCATTCGACCACGGCGGATTGAAGCGACCCCGCGCGGGCAACAGTCAGGGGTTCCGTCCAGGAAGAGAACGCGAATAGGCCCGCCGGCTGGACGGCGTCGAGTTCGGCGTCCTCGAGGTCACGGGCGATGACAACGAGAAAGAGCGGCATGTCGGAGTCCGGCGCGCCAAATGGACGGGGTGCAGAGAACGAGGTGCCGACGCTTTGCACCAGGATCGGGCGCTCGCTCTCTGCCACGCGGACCAGGCCCTTCAGCCGCAGCAGTCGGTCGCCGAGGGCGCCGGCGAGATTGTCGAGCCAGGCCGCGAGAGCGTCGTAGCCCAGCGACGCCGGCCGGTCGCGCCAGACGCACGGCAATGCGCGGATGAGCGGCCGTTGCGGCGCTGCGCGGCGGGGCGGGCATCGCGGCGATCCCCGCCAGGGGTGCGAAGGCGGCCACGACCGCCTCGTCGCGCGACGCCGTCGCGACGATCTCCGCCAGCGGATTGAGGGCCGCGACCTCGTTCCTCGACCGCGCCAGGGCGCCGTCCGAAACGGCATCGGCCTTGGTGACGACGATGCGGTGAGCCGCCGCCCATTGCGCGGCCGCTTCCTCGAACGAAGCAGGCTGCATGCCGCGCGTGGCATCGAAGGTCGCGACCACGGTCACCCGCAGGCGATGCGCCGCGAGGCTGGCGAGCTGGCGCAGGACCGGTCCCGGCTTCGAGAGACCGCTGGTCTCCAGGATGATCCGCCGCAGCGGGCCGCTGGCGCCCGGCCGCTCGACGGCGAGCAGCGCGTCGACGGTGTGGGCAAGGTCGCTGCCCGCCTGGCAACAGATGCAGCCGTTCGACAGCATGGCGATGGGCGTGCCCGCGCCGCTTTCGCGCAGGATCGCGCCGTCGAGGCCGATCTCGCCCGCCTCGTTCACGATCACGGCCGTGTCGGCGCCCTCGGGAAGGCGGAGAAAGTCGCGCAGCAAGGTGGTCTTGCCCGATCCGAGGAACCCCGTCAGGACGACGAAATCCGGCCCCGCTCCATTCACTGCGCGGCCTCCTGCAGTTGCGCGTATTTGGCTGGGACATCTTCCGCCCAGCTTGCCTTGACCAGGTCGCGGACGTCGCTGAGCAGCTCGCCGACATCGAAGATCACGCCGTCCTTGATCGTGTATTTGAGGCCGCGATGCCACTCGACGCGGTTGGTCGCCTCGTCGAGGCGCATCGCGCCCGTCCCGTAGAGCAGCTTGAAGTCGGTCAGCGGGTTATGGTCGTGCACCAGCAGGTCGGCGAGCTTGCCGACCTCCAGCGTGCCCAGCTCGTCCTGCAGGCCGCACAGAGCGGCGCCCTGCGACGTGGCCGAGCGGATGACCTCGAGCGGATGGAAGCCCGCCTCCTGCAGGAGCTCCAGCTCGCGGATATAGCCGAAGCCGAAGATCTGGTAGATGAAGCCCGAATCGCTGCCGGTGCAGACGCGGCCGCCGCGGTTCTTGTACTCGTTGATGAACGCCATCCAGAGGCGATAGTTCTCCTTCCACTCGATCTCGTTCTGGGTCGACCAGCGATACCAGTAGGAGCCGTGTCCGCCGCGCTGCGGCGTGAAGTAGTCCCACATCGACTTCCAGGTGTACTCCTTGTGCCAGTCGGCCTGGCGCGCGCGCATCAGGTCGCGATTGGCGTCGTAGATCGTGAAGGTCGGCACGAACGTGAAGTCGAGCGCGAGGAATTTCTCCAGCACCTCGTTCCATTTCGCCGAGCCGGGCTCGGCACCCTGCTTGAACATCTGTCCGGAGACCGAGAAGCGGAAATATTCGTCGTTGTAGTCGTAGTCGAGCGGGAAGTTCTGGACCACGCGATCCTCGAACAGGGCTTCGGGCAGTCCGTAGTAGTGCTCGGCGCTGGTCAGCCCCCAGCGCGCCGTGGTGAGCGCGTTCATGCGGGTGACGGACATCTGGGCATGATGGCAGCCCGAGCGGAGGCCGAGCTTGGCGCATTCGTCGAGCGCCGCTTCCATGATGGCGGGTGGCGCGCCGAAGAATTTTACGCCGTCGGCGCCGCGTTCCTTGAGCTTGCGCAGCCAGGCCCGCCCTTCGTCCGGGGTATGGAGCACCTTCAGCATGTCGTTGACCGCCGGGAAGTAGGCGTAGGCAAGCAGGCGGGGCGCGGCAATGCTGTTCTCCGCCGAACGCTTCTTCTGGTCGAGCATCCAGCCCAGGCCGTTCATCGAGCCCATCTCGCGCACGGTGGTGACGCCGTGCGCCAGCCAGAGCTTGTAGACACAGTCGACCGGCGGCACCCAGCCGTTGGCCGCGTGGTTGGGGACGCCGGCATGGGCATGGCAGTCGATGAAGCCGGGCGTGACCCACTTGCCGCGGCAATCGATCTCGTGATCGCCGGTGGCCGGCCGGTTGGCGGCGTTGGCGAGATTGCCCGTGACCTTCTTCAGGAGCGTGATGCGATTGTTCTCGACCACGATATCGGTCGGCCCGATCGGCGGCGCGCCGGTGCCGTCGATCACCGTCGCGCCCCGCAGCACGAGCCGCTTGAAGGGTCCGACGCCGCGGTCGCGCTGACGCGCCGGCACGATCGGGGGCTGGCCCGCCTTGGCGCGGCTCGCCGCCAGTTCGTCGCCGATGGGGGTCTCGCCGGGGATCAGCCGATCGGTCATGGGTCGCTTCCTCGATGGTTACGCGATGGTGCTGGACAGTGCCGGCGAACCTAGCGCAGAAGACGCGCGTCGCACCATCGAAGCCGTACGGACGGAGCCAATTGTCGACTTCCTCGTTACCTATCGAATAGTCGAAAGAGCAAGCGAACAGCGTGGCATCCCCGAAGAATAAACTCCTGGAAGGACCGATCCTCCGTTCGCTCCTGACGCTTGCCGTACCGATCGTGGCGGCGAACATCCTCCAGTCGGCCTATCAGATTATCGACGCCTTCTGGGTCGGCAGGCTGGGCGGGGCGGCGGTCGCGGCGGTGTCGCTGTCCTTTCCCGTGATGTTTCTGACGTTCGCGATCGGCGCCGGATTGTCGATCGCGGGCTCGACCCTGATCGCGCAGTTCGTCGGCGCCGGCAACCACAAGATGGTCGGCCACGTCGCGGGCCAGACCCTGCTGATGGTCATCGCCGCCTCGCTGGTGCTCGGCACGACGGGTTTCCTTGCCGCCCCTGCGCTGTTGCGGCTGATGGGCGTGGCGCCCGACGTCTATGACGGCGCGCTTGGCTTCATGCGCGTATCCTTCATCGGGCTGATCTTCAATTTCTCGTTCTTCGTCTTCCAGGCGATCATGCGCTCGATCGGTCGCGCGACCCTGCCGGTGTATATCGTGCTGGGCACGGTGTTCCTGAACTTTGCCCTCGATCCGCTGCTGATCTTCGGCTGGGGACCGGTGCCCGGCTATGGCGTGATGGGCGCGGCGCTGGCCACGCTCGGCACACAGAGCATCGCAGCGATCATCGGCATCGCCGTGCTGCGGGCGGGAATGCACGGTATCCATGTGCGGGCCGTGGATTTCATTCCCGACGTCGCGCACATAAAGCGGGCGTTCTTCCTCGGATTTCCCGCATCCGTCGAGATGTCGGCCCGCGCCCTCGGCCTGATGGTGATGACCTTCCTCGTCACCAGCTTCGGCACGACGACGCTCGCGGCCTACGGCGTCGGCTCGAACATCCTGCAGGTCATCATCATTCCGGCGATGGGTCTGTCGATGGCGGTGTCGGCGCTCGCCGGGCAGAACATCGGCGCCGGCAATGTCGCGCGCGCCGCCAGCATCGGGCGCCTGGGCGCGCTGATGGGCTTCGGTGTGCTGAGCGCGTTCGGCCTGCTCGTCTTTCTCTTCCCGACCCAGCTTGTGGCGTTCTTCGTGCCGCAGGACGCCGCGGTCATTGCCGAGGGAGCGAAGTTCCTCCGGATCATGGCGCTGTCCTGGGGCTTCATGGGCGCGCAATTTGCGCTGACCGGCGTATTTCGCGCCTCAGGCAACATGGTGATCAGCATGATGGTGACGATCGTGTCGCAATGGGTGCTGCAATTCCCGCTGGCCTACGTGCTGTCCAGGCACACGTCGCTCGGAGCCGAGGGCCTCTTTTGGTCCGTGCCGGTAACCAACGTCCTCATCACGCTCCTGACCGCAGGAATCTACCTGCATGGCGGCTGGCGCAAGAAGCGCCTGCTGGACGAGGAAGAAGAGCTGACCGGCAGGGTCTCCGAGGAGATCCTGATCGGCGAAGGCGGGCGATAAGGCTGGCGCCGGTCGGCGCATTGCGCCGAGTTTTTGCGCAGCATGGTGCGCAGAAACTCGGTTGAGCCGGTCCATGATGCATAATTGACACTTGACTTTTACTTCAGTATCACTATAGTATTCAATCATGCCGCCGCATTCGTCCTGGCCGGCCGCTGACTCTATATCTGGGGCAAGCAATGCTACGATACACTAATTGGAATTGGCGTAACGCTAGCGGAAACTGCGGGAATTGCGGAAACTCCCCGGCGCAGTGCGCCGCATCGTCTGGCCTCGCTC
>CAVWKN010000025.1:0-110952 GCA_963755585.1 uncultured Alphaproteobacteria bacterium | reverse complement strand
CGTGCCGCAGACGGTGGTCGTCATCAACCGGGCGCTGATGCAGTCGCAGGGCGCCACGACGATGGAGAACGCGCTGCGCAACGTGCCGGGCGTCACCATCGGCTCGGCCGAGGGCGGCACCATCGGCACCAACATCAACCTCAACGGCTTCTCGGCGCGCACCGACATCTACCTCGACGGCATGCGCGACCGCGGCCAGTACTATCGCGACGTCTTCGCGCTGGAGCAGATCGAGGTCCTGATGGGCCCGTCCTCGATGCTGTTCGGCCGCGGCTCGACCGGCGGCATCATCAACCAGGTGGCCAAGAAGCCGTTCCTCAAGAACGCCACGGAACTCAGCCTGCAGGCGACGACCAACGGCTTGGCGCGCGGCACGGCCGACGTCAACGTGCCGTTCGCGCAGGACAGCACCAACGCGGCCCGCGTCTCCGGGATGTTCCAGGTCGGCAAGGCCTCGACCCTCGACCAGAGCAACGTGCTGGATTTCGGTTTCGCGCCGTCGGTCAAGCTGGGCATCGGAACGCCGACCGAGGTCACGCTGTCGGCGATCCTGCGGCACCGGAAGGACCAGGTGCCCTATGGCGTGCCGAACATCAACGGCTTCCCGATCAACGTCCCGCGCAACACCGCCTATGGCTACGACAGCGACGCCACCGTGCAGGATGTCGTGCAACTGGGCAGCCTGATCGAGCACAAGTTCGCCCCCAACCTCAACCTGCGCAACCAGACGGCGTTCATTTGGGTCAACACCGCGGTGCAAGAGACCTCGGGCGGATTCGTCGGCACGCTCGCCGCGAACGGCTCCTTCGTGCAGGCCGCCGCCGGTCCAGGCAACACGCCGTACAGCGCCGCTCCCCTGAACCAGCTCTACGTTCGCCAGCTCAGTCGCGATCGAAACATCAATGACTATACGCTCGAGAACCAGACCGAGGTGACGGCCAAGTTCGACACCGCCTTCGTCGGCCATTCGCTGCTGATGGGCGTCGACCTCAACTACGAGGCCTACACCAACAAGACCTTTACCCGTAGCGGCACCTGCAACGGCTTCGCCCTGGCGGCAGGCTCTCCAAACTGCGTGCCTGCGGGCTTCACGACCGGCGGCAACACGCCGTCGAACGTCCCCAGCCTGCCGGGCAACTATGCATCGTCGCAGGCCTGGGGCTTCGGCATGTATGCCAACGACACTCTCCAGGTGATGCCGTGGCTCAAGCTCGTCGGCGGTGTGCGCTGGGACGCCTATACGGCGCAGATCGGCAATTCGCTCAATTCGGTCAACACGCCCGGCAGCACGACCGCGGCCTACTCGTCGCAGACCGACTACTTCACCAGCGTTCGCACCGGCGCGATCATCGAGCCGACGCGCGAGCAATCCTACTACTTCTCCTACAGCACGTCGTTCAATCCATCGCTCGAGCAGCTCACCGCGACGACGGGCACCACCGTCCTCCCGCCGGAGACGAACGAGGGCTTCGAGGCCGGCGCCAAGTACGAGTTGTTCAACGGCAACCTGTCGCTCAATGGCGCGCTGTTCCAGATCACCAAGAACAACGCCCGCACGGCGAATGCCGACGGCACTTTCACCCCCACCGGCATGGTCCGCGTCCAGGGCGCCCGCGTCGGCGTTGCCGGCCAGATCCTGCCCGGATGGCAGGTGTTCGGCGGCTACGCCTACCTGAACGGGCGCATCCTCGCCGGCCTGCCCGCCACCAACAACGGCGTCGGCGGCACGACCGGCAATGTACCGCTCAACACGCCCAAGGACTCGGCCAACATCTGGACCACCTATACCTTCAACGACACCTACGAGATCGGTGGCGGCGTGTTCTATGTCGGCCAGCGTTACGCCAACAACCAGAACACGGTGCAGGTGCCGGAATACACGCGCGTCGATCTGACCGCGGCGTACAAGCAACCGAGGTACGAGGTTCGCTTCAACGTCCTCAACGTGTTCAACACGATGTACTACGACCAGCTCATGGCGTCGGACGGCGGTCGCGCCGTTGCCGGGTCGGGCACGACGGGCCTGATCACGCTGACTTATCGCATGTGACGGAGGCCGCCGCCCGATCATGCTGGTCTGCATTCCCAATGTGCTCGACGCCGGGCAGCTCGTCAGCGTGCGCGAGCGCCTGGATCGGGCCAATGCGTGGGTCGATGGGCGCGTCACGGCGGGCTACCAGAGCGCGCCGGTAAAGTTCAACCAGCAGATCGACGAGCGCTCCGACGTGGCGCTCGCCTGCCAGAGCATCGTCGTGTCGGCGCTCGAGCGCCATCCGACCTTCATCAGCGCCGTCCTGCCCAACGTCCTCTATCCGCCGATGTTCAACCGCTACAGCGAAGGCATGAAGTTCGGCGCACATGTCGATGGCAGAGTGCGCATCAGCCCGCACGATGGCCGGAAGCTCAGGACCGACGTGTCGGCGACGCTCTTCCTCACCAACCCCGAGGAGTATGAGGGCGGCGAGCTGCAGATCGAGGATACGTTCGGCCGACACAGCATCAAGCTCGGCGCCGGCGCCATGGTGGTCTATCCGGCAACCAGCCTGCATCAGGTGGCGCCGAAGGTCGACCCGAGCGTCAGGCTGGACCGACGATTTGCCGCGAAGCACAACTCGAGGATGTCGGACGCCGGCGCCGGCGCGCGACTCGATGGAGCGGACTTGCTCATTCGAATGGGGTATCACGGAAAAAGGCGATGCCAATGATTACTAATTGCAATTGCGACCGTTTAGCGCGAATTGATTAGGGATCGCTCACTGCCCTTTTCGACACTTAGCGAATGCTAATTCCACGAAGCCGCTCAGCCTGACCCATCGACCGCCAGAGAACCGCCAAACACCGACCATTCATGCGCATACTTCTTATCGAAGACGATCCGATGATCGGTCAGAGTCTCTCGCGTGCGCTTCATGAGCAGGGAATCCTCGTCGAGTGGGCACGCGACGGTGAACAGGGAGAGGCCGCCTGGCACCGCGGCGACCATTCCGTCGTCCTGCTCGACATCGGGCTGCCGGGGCAGTCCGGCGTCGATCTGCTGAGGACTGTCCGAGCCGCGACGGTCGATACGCCGGTGGTGGTCATCACCGCCCGGGCAGAAATAGACAGCCGCGTCGCCGCCCTCGATCTCGGCGCCGACGACTACGTCGTGAAGCCATTCGAGCTGCCCGAGCTGTTTGCGCGCATCCGTGCGGTGATGCGTCGTCATGACAGGCGGCCACGCTCCAGCCTGGCGGCGGGCGAGCTCACCATCGACCTGGCAACGCACGTCGTGAGCTACAGGCAGAAAGCCATCAGGCTTCCGGCGCGCGAATTCGCGTTGCTGCAGGTCCTTGTGCGGCAACCCGGAAAGATCGTCCCCCGCGACATGATCGAGCGCGAGATCTATCTCAGCCGCGACGAGATCGAGAGCAACGCCGTCGACGTCCTGATCCACAGCGTTCGCCGCAAGTTCGACAGGGAGATCATTCGCAATGTGCGCGGGGCAGGCTGGCTCGTGACCAGGGATGCGCCGTGACGTCCATACGCTGGACGGCGCTGGCCTGGATCGCGGCGGTCCTCACGGCCGTCGGCGTGGTCGGCGTGCTGGTTGCCTATTTCGCGGGGAGGGACGAGGCGAATTTCTTCTTCGATGGCCAGCTGGCCCAGGTCGCCATGCATGTCGGCGACGACGTACAGACGCTGCCGCCAACCTTCCTTCAGCACGATCCCGAGGACGAACTCGTCGTCCAGATCTGGGATGCCCAAGGTGGAAAGATCCGAACGACCGGTGGCGTCGACATTCCGCGGCAGGGGACGGACGGCTTTGCCGACCTGACGCTCGACGGCGTCGCCTGGCGCGTCTTCACGGCTCGGATGGGCGGGCGCACCGTCCAGGTGTCGCACCGCCAGGAAGTGCGCGACGACGTGGCCGAACAGCTGGCGATGAGCGCGGCACTGCCCATTCTCGCGGCCATCCCCATTGCGTGGGCGATCATCGTCCTGGCCATCGGCCGGCTGTTCAAAAAACTCGATCAGGCAAGCGTTCGTCTTGCGCGACGCAGCATCAACTCGAGCGAGCCGTTGCCGCTCGACGTCGCGCCGGTTGAAGTAAGGCCGCTGATCGAGGCCATGAACGAGCTGCTTCGCCGCCAGAGGACGGCGATCGAACAGCAGCGGCAATTCGTTTCGGATGCCGCGCATGAGCTTCGCACGCCGCTGACGGCCATCCAGATCCTGGCGGACACCCAGCGTGAACGATCGCCGCGCCCCGGCGAACAGGGCACCGACATCACGGGGGAATTGACGCTGGCCGTCAGGAGAGCGAGGTCGCTGTCCAACCAGCTGCTGAAGCTCGCGGAAATCGAGGCGGGAAGCGAAAGACAATCGACGTCGGAAGTCGATCTCCATCGTCTCCTTCTCGAGGTGATCGAAACCCATGTCCAATACGCTTCGCAGAAGCGCGTCGAGTTCAGCCTGCAGGTCACGGCCTCTCTTCGGGTGAAGGCGTCGAAGCTCGACCTTTCGAGCCTGTTCTCCAACCTGATCGACAATGCCGTTCGCTACAGCCTGCCGGACGGCATCGTGGAGATATCGCTGCGATCGCAGGACGGGCTGGGGCTGGTCGAGGTCGTCGATTCCGGCCGCGGCATCGCCACCGAGGCGCTGCCGCGGCTGTTCGATCGCTTCTTTCGAGCCGCCCCGCCGGACGTGGAAGGAACAGGTCTCGGCCTGTCGATCGCCAAGGCGATCGCCGACCGCCATGGCCTTGCTTTGTCGATCGCCAACCGACCCTCCGGCGGCGTGATTGCCCGTGTCACGATTCCCGGGGGCGTTCACCAATCGTCGGGAATCATGTCTCCTCATTCGGACCGCGAGCGTCCCGCTCGCTCATGAACGTGAGCGAGCGGGACGCTCGCGGTCCGGAAGACCAGATACAGTCCACTCAGTACATGTGCTGGCCGCCGTTGATCGACAGCGTCGAGCCGGTGATGAAGCCGGCATCGTCGGCGATCAGGAACATCACGCCGCGGGCGATCTCGTCGGCCTTGCCGAGGCGGCCGACCGGGATCTTGGCGACGATCTTCTCCAGCACGTTGGCCGGCACGGCAGCGACCATGTCGGTCTCGGTGTAGCCCGGCGCGATGGCGTTGACGGTGATGTTCTTGGATGCGCCCTCCTGCGCCAGCGCCTTGGTGAAGCCGTGGATGCCCGACTTGGCGGCGGCGTAGTTGACCTGGCCATACTGGCCGCCCTGGCCGTTGATCGAGCCGATATTGACGATGCGGCCGAAGCCGCGCGTGTTCATGCCCTCCCACACCGCCTTCGACATGTTGAAGCAGGAGCCGAGATTGGTGTCGATCACGGCGTCCCACATGTCGCGCGTCAGCCGTCGCATGGTCGAATCGCGGGTGATGCCGGCATTGTTCACCAGCACCTCGACCGCTCCCAGATCCTTCTCGATCTGGGCGATGCCCGCCTGACAGGCGGCGAAATCGCAGGCATCGAACTTGTAGACGGCGATGCCGGTCTCGGCCTTGAATTTCTGCGCCGCTGCGTCGTTGCCGGCGTAGGTGGCGGCAACCTTGTAGCCCTTGTCCTTCAGCATGCGCGAGACGGCGGCGCCGATGCCGCGGGTTCCGCCTGTCACGACTGCAACACGTTCGGCCATTTTTTCCTCCCGTAGGTTACGCGGCGATACTCTAGCCGGTTCTGCGTGGCCGCGGGCAAGAGAGACGAATTGGCGGGCGGTGCCGGATAACGCCGCGTCCCGCGCCGGTCATAGAACGGCAATCATGAAACCTTTCACCGCCCTGCTCGGCGCCGCCGCCGGGACCCACGCCGCCGACCAACTGGCGCTCGCAACCCTGCCGCTGACCGCGACCCTGGTCCTGGGCGCCGGACCCGGCGTGCTCGGCCTGCTGGTCGCCGCCCAAAGTGCAGCCTGGCTGCTGCTCTCGCTGCCGGCCGGCGCCTGGGTCGACCGCATGACGCGGCGCACCCTGCTGATCGTCGGACTGGGGCTCGGCCTCGCGGCATCGGTCGTCGCCGTCGCCGCCGCCGCCGCCGGCATCGCGAGCCTGCTGGGCGTCGCCGCCTTCATCGGCGCCTCGGGGACCGTGGTCTATGTGCTGACATCGGTCTCGCTGCTGCCCAGCCTGGTGCCGCCGGCCGACCTGTCGCGCTCCAACGCCCGCCTCGAGCTGGCACGCGCGGTCGTGAGCCTGGCGGCGCCCTTCGTCGCCGGCCTGCTCGCCCAGCTCCTGTCGCCGACCTGGGGCTATGCCCTGGCTGCCCTGGGCGCCGCCCTGGCGCTCGCCTGCATTCTCGCTTTGCCGAAAACCCCGGCGCCGACGAGCGATGGGCAGCGGCCGTCTTTCGTCGCCGCCATCCAGGCCGGCGCGCGCTTCGTGGTGCAGCATGAATTGCTGCGCGGCATCGGCCTCTGCGCCGTGTTCTGGAACTTCGCCTTCTTCGCCCTGCTCGCGGTCTGGGCGCCGCTGGCGCTGGGCCCGCTCGGCCTCGATCCGGCGCATATGGGCCTCGCCCAGTCGGCCTATGGCGCCGGCCTGATCCTGGGCGCGCTGGCGGCGCCGATCCTGGCACGCCGACTGCCGCCCCTCGTCACCCTGATCTTCGGCCCCGCCGTGTCGGTGATCGCCGCCGGCCTGTTTCTCGCGGCCCCGGCCGGCGCCGGCTTCGCCTATGCCGCGGCCGGTCACTTCCTGGTGGGCTTCGGCCCGATGCTGTGGCTGATCTGCCAGGTCACGGTGCGCCAGCTGGTGACGCCGGCGCCGCTGATGGGCCGGGTCAATGCCACGATGCAGACCGCGATCTACGGCGTGCGGCCGCTGGGCGCGCTGGCCGGCGGCTTCGTGGCGGCCGAGGCCGGCCTGCACGCCGCCCTGCTGCTGATCGCGGCGGCCTTCGCCCTGTCGACCCTGGTGATCGTGCTGTCACCGCTGGCGCGCCTGCGCGTCCTGCCGGAGCCGGCCTGCGCCGCCTAGAGGCATCTCCTTGCACTTGACCCAAAAGTCCGTTCGGCCGACGCTGTTCGCGGAGGTCGTTGCATGAAGAAGTTTCTGCCCGTCGTTGCGTTGTCCCTGCTGGCTGCCGCCTGTACGTCTTCGACACCCGGCGGGATGTCGCGCTGGATGGAAGCCTACGGCAACAACTTCCCGGTGCCGCAGCCGGGCCTGGCCGCGGTCTACCTCGTGCGGGCTGAGGCTCCCCCGGAGGCGCAGGCGATCAACATCACGCGCAGCGGGCGGCTGGCGGGCATGCTCACCCCCAACACCTGGCTGCTTTTCGACCTGGCGCCGGGCTACCACGACTTCAGGGCCGTCGGAACGCAGCAAAGCAATGAGCTGATCATCACCACGGCTCCGGGAGAGACACGCTTCCTGCTGGTTTCGCCGACGACGACGCCGGAAAACGCCGAGCTCCTGGAGGTCTCCTCGCTGCAAGGGCGGCGGCTCGTGCTGCAGGGCCAGCACATGCAGGAGCTGCGCTGACGGCATTGCGCGCAAGCGAAACGCCCGAAGGGGTCAACCTTCGGGCGTTCGTGTCATCCGCAGAATGAGCCGTTCTCTCCAGGCCGTGAACCCATAAGCGGACTCTACTCGGACCGGCGCAAAGATGTCCGCTCCTTGTAGTCCTCGATGCATCGGACGTTGCCTGGCCATCGGGCGCCGCGGCAGCGCCGGGAAGACCATGCTGTCCGCCGATGGCTTCCCCGAAATTCGGCAGAATGCTAGCGTTCCTCCTGTTCATCGGGAGCATCTGGCGTGCGGCTGCGCAACGACCCCACGACCATCCACGACCACAAGTCGGTGTTTCTGCCGGAAGGCATCACCGTCGAGCTGGCGGAGTGGAAGTAGCGACCATGCTGCGCCGACGCCTGCTGCACCGCATTGCCTACCTGCGGCGCAACCGCTGCAGCGTGCTGCTGGCCGGGCTGTTCGCCTTTATCCTCGTCCATCCGCTGCTCGCGGAGTCGGCGATCGGCGGGACGTTTCTCGTGTTCGGAATGCTCGGCATCCTTCTTCTCGGCCTGTGGGCGCTGCACGCGCGCCGTCGCACGCTCCTGATCGTCGGCATCCTGGCGCTGCTCACCTTCCACGGCGTTGCGGCCGACCGGCTGGGTGAACACTGGCTGCGGCCGGCGACGCTGCTGGTCACGGCGGCCTTCATGGGGGCCATCACGGCTGCGTTGCTTTACTACGTGCTGGATTGGCATCCCATCTCGACCGACAAGGTGTTCGGCGCCGTGGCGGCCTATGTGCTGATCGCCTTCACCTTCGCCTGCGTGTTCGGGCTGCTGCAGGAGGTCCAGCCTAGTGCCTTCCATGCTGCTCCGGTGCATGCGCCCAACCAGCTCGACTGGTCGGCCATGATGTATTTCTCCTTCACGGTGCTGACGTCGACCGGCTTCGGCGAGATCACCCCGGTCACCAGGATGGCGCGCGCCCTGATCGTGATCGAGCAGATCGTGGGCGTTATGTATGTCGCCTTCCTCATCGCGCGGCTGGCCAATCTTTACGGTATCCACGCGCGTCGCGAGGATTGACGGGCGCGGCGTGTGGCCGGCCAGCTCACGTCCAACAGCACGAATTTGGATTTATGAGTACACGCCCTAAAGCATGATGGGTCCGGTTGAAATCAGCCGGACCCATCATGCCTTGTGGAACCGTGATCACCGGTGCGCGCGAATGAGATGAGGTGGAACCGCATGCGGTTCCACCTCATCTCATTCCGCTCTAGTCGCGCTGGACGCACATGGCGATGCCCATGCCGCCGCCGATGCAGAGCGTGGCCAGGCCCTTCTTGGCGTCGCGCTTCTGCATCTCGTAGAGCAGCGTGGTGAGCACGCGCGCGCCCGAGGCGCCGATCGGATGGCCGAGCGCGATGGCGCCGCCGTTGACGTTGAGCTTGTCGGGATCGAGGCCGAGCTGCTTGCCGACCGCGACGGCCTGGGCAGCGAAGGCCTCGTTGGCCTCGACGAGGTCGAGATCCTTGACGGTCCAGCCCGCCTTCTTCAGCGCCGCCTGCGAGGCGGTCACCGGGCCGATGCCCATGATCGACGGATCGACGCCGGTGGTCGCCCACGACACGATCCTGGCGAGAGGCTTGATGCCGCGCTTCTTGGCCTCGTCGGCGCTCATCAGCACCATCGCCGCCGCACCGTCATTGATGCCCGAGGCATTGCCGGCGGTGACCGAGCCTTCCTTGGAAAAAGCCGGACGCAGCTTGCCCAGCGTCTCCATGGTCGTGCCATGGCGCGGGAACTCGTCGGTATCGACCACGACGTCGCCCTTGCGGGTCTTCACGGTGACCGGGACGATCTCGTCCTTGAAGCGCCCGGACTTCTGCGCCGCCTCGGCCTTGTTCTGCGAGGAGGCCGCGAAGGCGTCCTGCTCGGCGCGGGTGATCTGGAATTTCTGCGCCACGTTCTCGGCGGTGTTGCCCATGTGGTAGCCGTGGAAGGCGTCCCACAGACCGTCCTTCAGCATGGTGTCGGTCATCTTGAGCTCGCCCATCTTGGTGCCTTCGCGCATGTAGGCGGCGTGCGGCGCCTGGCTCATGCTCTCCTGGCCGCCGACCACCATGATCGAGGCGTCGCCGTTCCTGATCGCCTGCCAGCCGAAGGCGACGGCGCGCAGGCCCGAGCCGCAGAGCTGGTTGATGCCCAACGCGGTCTTCTCGACCGGGATGCCGGAATTGATCGCGGCCTGGCGGGCCGGGTTCTGGCCCTGCGCCGCGGTCAGGATCTGGCCGAGGATCACCTCGTCGACTTCCTCGGGTTTCACCTTGGCGCGCTCCAGCGCGCCCTTGATCGCTGCCTTGCCGAGGTCGTGGGCCGCAACGGCGCCGAACGCGCCATTGAACGAGCCGATGGGCGTGCGCGCTGCGCTCGCGATGACGATGTCGGTTGCCATGGTATCCTCCTTAGCGTGCCGCCCTGTCGGGGATTTTATAGACCCGCCACCGGCAGCGGCAAGGACTCGTCTTGGACCGTTACCACCGCCTTACCGAGCGACTTCAGCTCAGCCCGATCACCCTGGCCGACGCCGACCGGCTGGCCGTTCTGCATGCCGATGCGCGGGTGATGAATCTTCTCCAGCACGGCGTGCTGTCGCGTGCCCAGAGCGACGCTTTGGTGGCGGATTACGAGGCCGAATGGCCCGCTTTGGGCTTCGGAAGCTGGACGGCGTGCGAACGGACAAGCGGGCGATTGGTCGGCTTGGGCGGCCTCAGGATCCATGACGGTGACTACGGCGTGGCGTTGCGCCTCGCCTTCACACCGGAAGCACAGGGCAAGGGTTATGGGCCGGAACTCGGCCGGGCCGCCCTCGATTTCGCCTTCGACGTCGCAGGCCTCGATCGCGTGGCGGCGATCACGCGCGCCGACAACGTGGCGGGCCAGCGCGCGCTGGAAAAATTCGGCATGCGGCGCGAACGCGAGGTGCGGCACGGCAACGGACGGTCGGTGCTGTTGTACGGGGCGGTCAATCCGAAGAAGAATCGGATGCCGCCGTCGTAGCCGGCCGGCTTTCCACGGCAGCGGCGTGGCGAATGACGTCCAACGCGGGGCCCAGGACATCCGGCGCAGCGTCTGTCGGATAGACGACATAGGCCGACAGCACGAATTCCGGCGCTCCGGAAAGTACGGCGAGCTTGGCGCTTTGCAGATGGGGGCGCACGAGACGGATCGGAAAATAGCCGGAGCCGCCGTTCTCGAGAACGTGCTGCAGGCCCAGCCAGCCGATATTGGCGGTGAGCGACGATCCGAAGAAATCCGGGAAGCTCGCGCTATGCCGGGCGAAGAATTCGGGTCCCCAATCGATATAGACATAGCCCGGGCCGGGTTCCGGCTTGCGTCCCGGCTCCGTCGAGACGAGGACGAGCCGTTCATCGAACAGCCACTCGACCTTGAGGCCAGGCCGGCTTTCGGGCGTGTACATGACGCCGATGTCCAGACGACCCTCGACGAGTCCCTGCATCAGGTCGGACTCGAGGCCGATTTCGGCGCGCACGGAGATATCGGGCGCCTTCTGCAGCAGGACGGGAAGCCACTTCGTCAGAAACTGCTCCCACAATCCAATCCGTCCGCCGATCGTGAGGGCAGCCCGGAAGCCTTTCGCGACACCGACATCGTGGCGGGCCTGCTCGAGCGTGCGGACGAGCGTCGTGGCGTGCTTCTGGAAATGCCGGCCCGCCGCCGTGAGCGCCGTCCCGCCCTTGTTGCGGACGAAGAGCGTGCAGCCCAGCGTGTTTTCCAGCGTGTGGATCCGCGCGCTCACCGTCGACTGCGTCACATGAAGCCGATCCGCCGCGCTCACGAAATTGCCCGCCGTCACCACGGCCAGGAAGGTACGGGCCAATTCCGTGTCCAAAGGACTGATCCTTCCGGATTAAATCGATATTTCCGATATTAAGCGCCAATTTTCTTCGTTTTTCAAATTCATGGCCCAAGCCTACGATGGCTTTCAGCCAGGATGAACGGCCATGAGTGACGCGTTACCGGACACTGTTGTCGCCTACAGGCGCACCCCGATCTTCGATCAGGACAGCCTTCCTGCGGCTTTGCGCCGGCGTCACAACACGAAGGAAGACGTCTGGGGCCTGATCGTCGTTCTCGAAGGCCGGCTTCTCTACCGCGTCCTCGAGCCCCTCTGCGAACGCATCCTCGATCCGCAGACGCCGGGTGTGATCAAGCCCGGCCAGGCTCATGAAGTGGAGCCGGTCGGTCCGGTAAGCTTTTTCGTCGAATTCTATGGCGATCCGAAAACCATCGCGCCGGTGGCAGACGACGGTGCGACGCCGATCGATTCAAGCGATTCCAGGAGAGGCTTCGCCGATAAGGACGAACTCGTCGCCTGCCTGAACGAGCTGCTCGAAGCCGAGCGTGCCGGCGCGCGGGTCACGCTCGAAACCGCGCGCGCCTCGAAGGATCCGGCGATCGCCGAGCTGATGCGGCACATCCAGCACGACGAGGCGCGCTGGTGCGCGATGCTGCTGCGGCGCATCCGGGGCCTCGACGGGATCGCCTCGCCGAAGATGGGTGCGTTCCATGCCAAGGCGATGGCAATCGACGACATCGCCAACCGCATCGCCTTCCTCAATCGCGGCCAGGGCTGGGTCGTCCGGAAGTTGCGCGAGATCATCCCGCGGGTGCGCGATGCCTCGCTGCATGCCGACCTCAACCACATGCTTTCCTCGCACATCGCCAACATCACGCTGGCGAATTCCGCCGATACCCGGACTCCGAGCGAGGCCGCGTCGTGACCCGCGATTTCCTCCTGCCCAGGATTCTTGCCCCGCTTGTCGGCGCGTCCCTGGCGGCGGCGCTTGTGCTCGACGTCGCCGAGAACCTGCCGACCCCCGCCCTTTGGCATCTTGTCTGCGCCGCGACGCTGTTCACGCTGAGCGGATCGCTCCACTACACCTTCATGGCGGGACTCGCCCTGCCGGCCGAGCGCGTCGCGCCGGGCGCGTGCCTGCTGAACGGCGGCTTGGCACTCGCGATGGCTGCGTTGGGGACGATCACGCTGGTGCGCGGGCTTTGCGCTTCATGATGGAAGCCGGCAACGACAACCCGCCGGCCGAACCCCAGCCGACAGAACCATCGTCGGAGTTCGCCTCGCCGCCCTGCCTGATGCATCGGCTCGATCCGATCTCCGGCGATCTCGTGTCCGATGAGGACATCCAGCAGCGCAGCGATGTCGTGCGCTGGCGAAAGGCGGAGCGTGAACGATTGATCGCCGTTCGGCTGGGGATTCCGGCGGATGAGCGACGCTCCTTTTCCCAACGAATTGCCGAACGGCTCGATGAAGCCCTGGGCGACATTTCCGGTCGGACGATCAGCGCCTACTGGGCCTTCCGCGGCGAGCCGGACTTGCGCACCTGGATGGAAGGTCTGGCCGGGCGCGGTGCGGTCTGTGCCCTGCCGGTGGTGGTGCAGCGCCACGCTCCGCTCACCTTCCGAAGCTGGCGCCGGGGAGAGCCGCTGCAGCCCGGTGTCTGGAACATCCCAATTCCGGCGAGCGGCCCAAGCGTGGTGCCCGACATCGTCATCGCGCCCGTCGTCGGTTTCGATCCGGCCTGCTATCGGCTGGGCTACGGCGGCGGCTTCTTCGATCGGACCCTTGCCGCCTTTGCCCGTCCGCCGCGGATCGTCGGCGTGGGCTACGCGCGGCAGGCCATCCGGACCATCTTTCCGCAGGCCCACGATGTTCCGATGAACATGATCGTGACCGAGGCCGCTATCGTCACCCCGGTCGACGAGCGACCATAGCCGGCCCGCCGCGCACCGCCTTCAATCCGAACAGCGGACGCAGGAACCAGAGCGGGCGCACGACACAGATATAGATCGCCGACGTGCCGAGGAACGTCGCAAGAGCGGCGAGGATGAAGCCGGCGACCGGCGGCGTCCCGATCTCGAGCAGCCAGTAGACCGCGATCACCGTCACGGTCTGGTGCAGCATGTAGAACGGGTAGACCGCTTCGGTGGCCTCGGCGAGGAAAGCCGGCCGCCGCACGAGGTAGCGGTTGGCGAAGCCGATGATCGCGAACAGCCAGGCCATCGTGTTGACCGCCGAGACAAGCGCGTAGGCCGCACGGTCGGCCGGCGCAATGACCGGACGGACCGCGCCATCGACGAAGACGACGTAGAAGATTGCGTAGGCGCCGACGCCGATGGCGAGCGACAGGAAGCGCTGGCGGTTGAGCATGGCCAGCACCGGCGGCGAGCCGAACAGGAAGGCGCCGTAGAGCAGCAGCACGCCGTAATAGACGAGCCCGAACCAGTCGCCGACCAGGCCGTTGGTGTTGTGCGAGATCGGCGTCAGCCAAAAAATGGCGGCGGCGAGCGGCAGCGGCATCAGCCAGTGCAGGCCGGTACGTGCGACGAGAAGTCCTGCCTTGGTGTGCGCGGCACGGCCCCGCCCGCTGCGCGCCCACAGGAAGTACGGCAGCAGCGCGAAGGTGAGCACCAGCACGTAGGCCAGGAACCAGAGATGGTGCCAGCTCATGTTGCCGGCCGGATAGACGCCGGAAAACGCCTGGGGCAGCCATTCCAGGAACGAGCCCTGGAATTGGCCGCGATAGAGGCGCTCGAGATAGACCTGCGGCGGCACCAGCACGACCATGCCGAAGACCAGCGGCACCAGCAGGCGGCGGACCCGATCGCGGGCGAAGACGGCCGGCGCGCGCGTACCCAGCGCCAGCATGATGGCCGCGCCCGACACCACGAAGATCAGCGGCATGCGCCAGCGATTGAGGAAGCGCATGCCCTCGCGCAGCCAGCCGATGCTGTCGCTGCTGGTGACGTGCCAGCTCCAGCCCGACCAGGCCATGCCGGCGTGGTAGAGGATCAGCAGGCCGAAGGCCGACACGCGAAGCCAGTCGAGATCGGCGCGGCGGTCGCGGATGGCAGGATCGGACATGGCGGCACCTTGGGTGGGATGAGGCGAATGCCCTCCTCACTATCTCCCAAGACCCTGATTCTCCGACGAATTGTGACGACCGGCGCGGATTTTGGGATGACCGGCGACGCGACCGGGACGACCGGTCAGCTCTTGATCGGCACCAATGTCTCGAAGCGCTGGCGGTAACGGCGGCTGAGGTTCACCTCGGCGCCGTCCTGCAGGCGGATGCGCCAGTCACCGCTGATCCACGGTGTTACTTCCGCGATCCGGGCGACGTTCACCACGTAGGATTTATGAACCCTCACGAACCGCCTGGCATCGAGCTCGCCTTCGAGCTTGGTCAGCGACGAGCGGATCTCCAGCGTGTCGCCGCCGACATGGAGGACGGCGTAGTTGCCCGACGCCTCGATCCAGTCGATGTCGGCCACCTCGACCATGATCTCCTTGCCGCGCTTGCGCACCGCGAAGCGCTCCGGAATCGAACCGGCCGGCAGCGGCGACGGCGCCACTGCCGGCGGCGCCGGCGCATGCCGGAGCAGGCGGCCGAGGACCGCGACGCCGACGCTCAACATGCCGTAAGAGACGACATCCTTGGCGAACTCGTAGGCGAGACGGTCGAAGGTCAGGGGAAATCGATAGGTCTCGCCCATGATGGCGTTGAACCACAGGAGCCTGAGCGCGCCCATCCCGACCGTGTGGGCGAGGCTGAACGGCACGACCGCAAGGCCCAGGATCAGGATGTTGCGCAGGCCGCCGCGGGCAGGCCATCGGCGCTGCAGCCAGTAGAGCGCCGGCAACAGGGCGGCGATCACGAGATGGCTCGTGCCCTGGATGACCAGGGCGCGGTCGAAATCCATGGGAACGCCACGCCGCGCCTCGTCGGCCATGTAGACATAGGTCTGCGCGATCGACGAGATCGCCAGCAGCACGGCCCACAGCGCCGGCAGGCGCCAGTCGAAGGATCGCTGGTCCGCCGTCATCGCCGCCGTTTGGCGGGGATCGCGCCCAGCCAGTCGATCAGCGGCCTCCAGCAGAGGTCGCGGGCGCGGCCGCTCACCACCATGCCGATATGGCCGAGCGGCAGGTCGAGTCGCGTGGCGTTCCGGAAGCCGCGTTTGGGCTCGGCCAGTGCCGCCGCCGACAAAGGCGGCACGATGCGATCGCCCGACGGGATCATGACCAGCGCCGGCACGTTGATGCGCGACGGCACGATACGCCGGCCGCCGACCAGCCACTTGCCGGCGCCGGGCAGGTTGTCGCCGTACCAGCCGACCAGGCATTCGCGCGCGGTCGGCCCGGCAAGCGGCGCGCCGTCATTCAGCCAATCCTCGAGCAGCACGAAGTCGCGGGCGTGCTCGCCCTGCTGGTCCATGCCGAGGAAACGCGCGAACTTCTTCACCGCGAGCCAGGGATCGAGCGACCAGAACAGGGTCTGCAGGATGTCGACCGGCAATTCGCCGACGCGGTCCGCCATCTCGGCCAGGAGCGGGCCGACCGAGACCAGGAAGGCATGGCCGGTGCGGTCGGCGTGGAAGTCCCACGGCGCGGCGAGCAGCGCCAGCCCGGCGACGCGGCGCGGCCGGCGCGCGGCCAGCGCCACCGTGAGCGTGCCGCCCATGCAGTAGCCCATCACCGCCGGCGCCCGCCGCGCGCGCCTGGCGACGAAGCCCAGCGCGCGCTCGAGGCGCGCGACATAGGCCGTGGTGTCGAAGCGCCGCTCCTCTTCGTTGGGCGTGCCCCAATCGACGAGATAGGGCCGGAGACCCTCGGCCGCCATGGCGCGCAGCAGGCTCTTCTCGGCGGTGAGGTCGAGCACCTCCCAGCGATTGATCAGCGACGGCACCACCAGCACGGCGCGCGTCCCGCGCTTGCGCGCCGCACGATGCGTGGCGCCATAGTCGAGCAGCCGCGTGTTGCCTTCGCTCCACACCGCCGGCGGATTGTCGAGCGTGCGATGGACCGCGTGCTGGCGATAGGCGAGCACGCCGTCGGCCAGCCGGTGCATGCGGCGCGCGATCTCGCGATGAAGTGCTGCCTCGAACTTGCCCGCACCCGCCCTTGCTTCGAGGGCGGCGATCTCAGGCAGCAGGGCAGCTATGGTTTCAGGCGCCGCGGAGCCTGGACTCGAGTTCGGCGATGCGGGCTTCCAGAGCTTCCACGCGCTTTCGGAGCTCGCCCACGTCATCAGCGCCGTGCCCAGATGAAGCGGCAGCGGACGGGGTCCCACTCGAGGCTGCATGATGTGCTCCTTGGGCCGCCTGTATCGCCGACGCAACCTGGGTGTTCGCGGCAGCGAAAAGGCGGGCGATCTGTTCGGTCAGCGCCTGGTCGGCGGCAAGCCCGGCGAGCTGGCTCTGCCAGAGGTCGAGATAACGCCGGGCCAGGCGGTCGAAATCGGCTGGATCGTCGTTTTCGGGGGCCATGCGCGCACTATAGCCGATCGCGGCTGGAACGCTGCTTTCGCACGCGCAAACCGCTCCTTGTCGCACTGCGGTATCGGCGCTAAGGTGAGCGATCCGAAGTAAACGGGCGTTCACGACGGCCGGGAGCTAGGGAGCGAAGCGTAATGGCCGATCAGGTAGTACCACCCGAGGGCGGACCGAAGCCCGCTCCGGTGGTGATCAAGAAGTACGCGAACCGGCGGCTCTACAACACCGCGACCTCCGCCTACGTGACGCTCGATCATCTGTCGCAGATGGTGAAGGACAAGACCGACTTCGTCGTCTACGACGCCAAGACCGGCGACGAGATCACCCGCTCGGTGCTGACCCAGATCATCTTCGAGGAAGAGAACAAGGGCGGGCAGACGCTGCTGCCGATCCCCTTCCTGCGCCAGCTCATCTCCTTCTACGGCGACAGCCTGCAGGGCGTGGTGCCGCAGTATCTCGAGATGTCGATGACCCAGTTCGCGCGCAACCAGGAGCAGATGCGGCGCTACCTGCAGAATGCCTTCGGCTTCAACCCGTTCCAGCAGTTCGAATCGATGGGCAAGCAGAACATGGCGATGTTCGAGAACGCCATGCGCATGTTCAATCCGTTCCGGCCCGGCCAGGCGGGACAGGCGCCGGGAACGCCGCCGATGACCAACGGCCAGGAGCCGCCGAAGACCGACGCGGCCGCGCCGCCGACCGAGGCGGCGATCGACGATCTGAAGCGCAAGCTCGACGAACTGCAGAACCAGCTCGCCGAGCTCAGCAAGAAACCCTGATCGCGCCATGTCCGACGGACCACCGCCACTGCGGCGCGTAATGTCGCCTTGCATCGGCATCTGCACGATCGACCGCGCGAGCGGCTTCTGTCTCGGCTGCAAGCGCAAGATCGACGAGATCGGCCGATGGGCGATGCTCGAGGACAGCGAGCGTCAGGCGATCATCGATCAGTTGCCGGGGCGGAAGTACTAAGCCGGGGGCGCGCCACTCCAGCTAACGCCCCTTGAACGCCGGCTTGCGCTTCTCGCGGAAGGCCTGACGTGCCCTCCTTGTAGTCTTCGGTCAGCCCGGTCAGCACGTTCTGGTCGGCGTCCATATGAGAGCCGAGATCGTCGAGCGCGTGGGCGAAGCGGTTGACCGTTCGCTTGGTCATGCGCACCGGGATCGGCGGCTGTCGGGCGATCCGCTCGGCGAAGGCCATGGCGGCGCCGAAAGCCTGGCCGTCCTCGACCACGTTCTCGACCAGCCCCCATGCCAGCGCGTCGGCGGCGGAGATGCGGTCCGACGCCAGGATGACCGCCTGCTTGGTGCGCGCCGGGCCCATCAGCGCCAGCATGCGCGGGATCGAGCCCCAGCTCATGTTCATGCCGAGCTCGATCTCGGGAATACGGAAATGCGCGCCCTTTCCGCAGGTGCGGAAATCGAGCGACACGACCAGCGCGGCGCCGCCGCCGATGCAATGGCCTTCGATGGCGGCGATCGTGACCTGGTCCATCTCGTGCCATGCCTTGCACATCCTGGGGCCGAGCCGCTGGCGATGGATGCGCTCGCCGACCGACAGCGAATCGCGTTGCCGGCCTTCGCTGTCCTTCAGGTCGAAGCCTGCCGAGAAGGCCCTGGCCCCGCCGGTCAGGATCACGACGGACGTTTCGAGATCGTCCTCGAAATCGCGCGGCACGTCGCTGAGCTCGCGCATCGCCTGCTGGCTGAGCGCATTGATGTTGTCGCCGCGGTCGAAGCGCACGACGGCGATGCGGCCCTGCGGGCCCAGGCCCTTCTCGATCTTGACGAAGCGGCGCTCCATTGGCGCGTTCCTCCTGTGTTCGCCGGAAGGTAGCGCCTCGGCTTTACAAGGGCGAGGCGCTTCGATTGACTGCGGCGCATGTCGAAATCGATTGGATCCGTCGCCCTCGAACGCCGCGTCGACGCGCTGTTCTCCCGCTACACCAGCCCCGGCTCGCCGGGCGCCGTCGCAGCCGTCATGCGCGGCGGCGAGATCGAGCTCTGCAAGGGCTATGGCCTCGCCAGCATCGAGCTGGGCGTGCCGATCGGGCCCAAGACACGCTTTCGCATCGCCTCGGTCAGCAAGCAGTTCACCGTGAGCGCCGCGCTGATGCTGGCCGAGGAAGGCAAGCTCAAGCTCTCCGATCCGCCGCACAAATATCTCCGCGAGCTGAAGCCGCTGCCGGTCACCATCGACCAGATGATGCGCAACTCGAGCGGATTGCCCGACTTCCTCGAGCTGCTGCGGCTGGGCGGTCACGGCCTCGACAAGCCGGTGCGGCCGCAGGAGCTGCTGGCCGCCTGCGTGCGCAACAATCATCTCAACTTCGCGCCGGGCAGCCGCTTTCTCTACAGCAACACGAACTTCCTGCTGCTCGGCCTGATCATCGAGAAGCTCGCCGGAAAGACGCTGGGCGAGTTCATGGCCGAACGCATCTTCCAGCCGCTCGGCATGACCAGCACGCGGCTGGCGCACGAGATCGACGCGGTGATCCCGGGCCTCGCCACGGGCTATCTCGGCGATGCCGAGAGCGGTTTTCGCCGCGCCGCGCACGCCTACCCGCAGGGCGGCGAGGGCGGCCTCACCTCGACCGTCGAGGATCTGCTGATCTGGAGTCGGCATTTCGACCAGCCGGTGCTGCCGCCCAAGGGACTGCCGGCGCAGCTCGCGGCCGCGGCGCCGCTCACCGGCGGCCACGCCAACAAATATCGCCGCGGCGTGCAGGCCGACGACCTGCGCGGCCTCGCCACGGTCGGCCATGGCGGCCTGTGGCCGGGCTATCGCACGGAATTCCTGCGGGTGCCGCAGGCCGACCTCACCGTCGTGGTGATCGCCAATCTCGGCAGCATCGATCCGTGGCGGCAGGCGCGCGCCATCGCGACGCTGGCGCTGGAAGGCGACAAGCGACTGAAGCCGGCGTTGCCCGCCCTCAGCGAGGCCGAGATCAAGCCGCTCGGCGGCGCCTGGTTCAATGCCGACGAGCCTTCACTGTTCGACCTGGCGTGGCGCAACGGCGAGGCGACGGTGACCCAGAACGGGATGCCCTTCGCGCTGGGCCGCCGCGCCGACGGCTGGCTGGCGGCCGAACGCGGCTCGTTCGAATTCGCCCTCAAGGCCGGCCGCACGGGCACGGTGCGGGTCGATCTCGGCGCCGGCCGCGTCTTCACGTTCAAGAAGCTCGGCCGGCGCAAGGCCGTGCCGGCGGCGATCGCCGGCACCTATGTCTCCGCCGATTCCGGCGCCATCTGGAAGATCCAACGCAGCGGCGAGGACTGGACGGTCGATGTCGGCGGTCCGCTGATCGCCGGCGGTGCACCGTGGTCGCTGCACGGCATCGACAGCGACACCGTCGAGATCGAATCGCCGGCCGGCTGGATCACGGCGAGCCAGCTCGCCCATCTGGTCCGCGACCGCGCCGGCCGCATCGTGGCGCTCGAAGTGTCGACCGGCCGCATCAAGAAGATGCGGTTTGAGCGCGTGGTATCCCGAGCGTAGTCCAGGGATTTTCGCCGAGCCGCGAAGGTCCCTCCGCGCCTCGTGCGCGCCCAGCGATCAGCGAAACGGAATTGCGTACATCAGGCCGCCGTTGGTCCATAGCGCGTTCTGGCCGCGCTCGAGCTTGAGCGGCGTGTCGACGCCGACATTGCGCTCGAAGCTCTCGCCGTAGTTCCCGATCTGCTTGACGATGTTGTACATCCACTTCTCGTCGACCCCCATCGCCTTGCCGTAGCCCGGCGTCACTCCGAGGAAGCGCTTGATGGCCGGATCGTCGCTCTTCAGCATCTCGTCGACGTTCTTCGACGTGATGCCCATCTCCTCGGCCTCGATCATGCCCATCAGGGTCCACTTCACGAGGTCGAACCACTGGTCGTCGCCGTGGCGCACCAGCGGGCCGAGCGGCTCCTTGGAGATGCGCTCGGGCAGGATCGTGTGCTCGCCCTTGCCGGAGAGCTGGCCGGCGCGCACCGCGGCCAGGCCGGACGCGTCCGTCGTGTAGGAATCGCAGCGGCCGGCCGAATAGGCCTGCAGGAGCTCGTCGAGCTTCTCGATCAGCACCGGCTTGAAGGTCATCTTGTTCTTGCGGAAATAGTCCGCGAGGTTGAGCTCGGTCGTCGTGCCGGGCTGGACGCAGATCGTGGCGCCGTTCAGCTCCTTGGCGCTCTTGATGTTGCTCTTGGCCGGCACGATGAAGCCCTGGCCGTCGTAGAAATTGACGCCGGCGATGTTGAAGCCGAGCGAGGTGTCGCGCAGCAGGGTCTGCGTGGCGTTGCGGGTGATGACGTCGACCTCGCCCGACTGCAGCGCCACGAAGCGCTGCTGCGAGGTGGTCGGCGTGAACTTGACCTTCTCGGCATCGCCGAACATCGCCACGGCGATCGCCCTGCAGAGATCGACGTCGAGCCCGGTCCACTTGCCCTGGTTGTCGGCGAAGGAGAAGCCCGCCAGGCCGGTATTGACCGCGCACTGCACGAAGCCCTTGGCCTTCACCGCATCGAAGGTCTGGCCGGCCGATGCCGGTGGCGCGGCAAGCGCCACGCTCGAAAGCGCCGCAATAGCGGCGAGAGATTTTCTGAACATCGTTTGAAGCCCCTGTTTGTTCTTACAGGGACAGCATAGCAAAAGACGCGCCGGTCTAGATCGTCCGCTCGACCATCATCTTCTTGATCTCGGCGATCGCCTTGGCCGGATTGAGGCTCTTGGGGCAGGTCTTGGTGCAATTCATGATGGTGTGGCAGCGATAGAGCCGGAACGGATCCTCCAGCTGGTCGAGCCGCTCGCCCTTGGCCTCGTCGCGGCTGTCGGCCAGCCAGCGATAGGCCTGCAGCAGGATGGCGGGGCCGAGATAGCGCTCGCCGGTCCACCAGTAGGACGGGCACGAGGTCGTGCAGCAGAAGCACAGGATGCACTCCCACAGCCCGTCGAGCTTGGCGCGCTCCTCGTGCGACTGCAGCCGCTCGCGGGTCGGCGGCTGGCTGGTCGATTTCAGCCACGGCTCGATCGAGGCGAGCTGGGCATAGGGCACGGTGAGGTCGGGCACCAGGTCGCGCACCACCGGCATGTGCGGCAGCGGGTAGATCTTGATGTCGCCCTTCACCTCGGAAATGAACTTGGTGCAGGCCAGCGTATTGGTGCCGTCGATGTTCATGGCGCACGAGCCGCACACGCCCTCGCGGCACGAGCGGCGGAAGGTGAGCGAGCTGTCGATCTCGTTCTTGATCTTGATCAGCGCGTCGAGGACCATCGGGCCGCAGGTATCCATGTCGACTTCGTAGGTGTCGACCGACGGGTTCTTGCCGTCGTCCGGCGTCCAGCGATAGACCTTGAACGCCTTGATGTTCTTGGTCCCCGCCGCCGCCTTGTAGGTCTCGCCGACGCCGACCTTGGAATTGGCGGGCAATGTAAACTCAGCCATCGCTTCCTCTTAAAACTCTCGGCGTCCCTCAGTACACGCGCGCCCTAATACACGCGGGCTTTCGGCGGGAACGACTGCACGTCGTTGCTCATCGGCTGCAGCTTCACCGGACGGTAGTCGATGCGGGTCTTGCCCTTCTCGTCCACCCAGATCGCGGTGTGCTTCATCCATTCCTTGTCGTCGCGCTCGGGATAGTCCTCGCGGGCATGGGCGCCGCGGCTTTCCTTGCGGTTGGCCGCCGAGCGGATGGTGGCCTGGGCCTGCACGATCAGGTTCTCGAACTCCAGGGTCTCCATGAGATCGGAGTTCCAGATCAGCGAGCGATCCTTGACCCGGATGTCGGAGCTGCCGGCGAACACCTTGTCCATCTTCTCGCAGCCCTCGTCGAGGCTCTGCTGGGTGCGGAACACCGCGCAGTCGTTCTGCATGGTGCGCTGCATGTTGAGGCGGAGCTGGGCGGTGCCGGTGCCGCCCGAGGCGTGGCGCAGCCGGTCGAGGCGGGCGATCGCCTCCTCGCCGGCATGCGGCAGCTGCTTGTGCGATTCGCCCGGCGTCAGCAGCTCGGCGCAGCGATTGGCGGCGGAGCGGCCGAACACCACGAGATCGAGCAGCGAGTTGGAGCCCAGCCGGTTGGCGCCGTGGACGGAAACGCAGGCCGCCTCGCCGATCGCCATCAGGCCGGGCACGACGGTGTTGGGATCGCCATCCTTCACCGTCATCACCTCGCAGTGATAATTGGTCGGGATGCCGCCCATGTTGTAGTGGCAGGTCGGCAGGATGGGGATCGGCTGGCGGGTGACGTCGACGCCGGCGAAGATGCGCGCCGTCTCGGCGATGCCGGGCAGGCGCTCGTGGATCACCTTGGGATCGAGATGCTCGACATGCAGCTCGATGTAGTCGTGGTTGGGGCCGCAGCCGCGGCCTTCGCGGATCTCGATGGTCATGGCGCGGCTCACGACGTCGCGCGAGGCGAGGTCCTTGGCCGACGGCGCGTAGCGCTCCATGAAGCGCTCGCCGGTCGAGTTGGTGACGTAGCCGCCCTCGCCGCGCACGCCCTCGGTGATCAGGCAGCCCGCGCCGTAGATGCCGGTCGGATGGAACTGGATGAACTCCATGTCCTGCATCGGCAGGCCGGCGCGCAGCGCCATGGCGCCGCCGTCGCCGGTGCAGGTGTGCGCCGAGGTGGCGGTGAAATAGACGCGGCCATAGCCGCCGGTCGCCAGCACCACCTTGTGGGCGCGGAAGCGATGGATCGTGCCGTCGTCGAGGTTCCACGCCATGACGCCGCGGCACACGCCCTCGTCCATGATGAGGTCGAGGGCGAAATACTCGATGAAGAACTCGGCGTGGTTCTTGAGCGACTGCTGGTAGAGCGTGTGCAGGATGGCATGGCCGGTGCGGTCGGCGGCGGCGCAGGTGCGCTGGGCGATGCCCTTGCCGAACTCGGTCGTCATGCCGCCGAACGGCCGCTGGTAGATCTTGCCCTCGGGCGTGCGGCTGAACGGCACGCCGTAATGCTCGAGCTCGATGATCGCCGGCACCGCCTCGCGCACCATGTATTCGATGCAGTCCTGGTCGCCCAGCCAGTCCGAGCCCTTCACGGTGTCGTACATGTGCCAGCGCCAGTCGTCCGGCCCCATGTTGCCGAGCGAGGCCGAGATGCCGCCCTGCGCCGCCACGGTGTGGCTGCGGGTCGGGAACACCTTGGTGATGCAGGCGGTCTTGAGGCCCTTGGCGGCGAGGCCGAAGGTGGCGCGCAGGCCCGCGCCGCCGGCGCCGACCACGACCACGTCGTACTCGTGATCGACCACCTTGTAGGCGTTGCCGCCGATCGTGATCGTGCCCGCGGTTGCGCCGTAGCTCTTGCCGTTGCTCGCTTCGGCCATGATCAGCCTCCGAATCCGATACGCAGGATGGCCACGACCGCGGCCAGCCCGAACAACACCGCGATGAAGCGGACCGCCACGATCAGCGCCAGCTTGGCGCCGTCGCCATGGACGTAGTCCTCGATCACGACCTGCAGGCCGAGCTGGCCATGATGCAGGCCGATGGCGATGGTCAGGATCAGCAGCACCATGACGAACGGCGCGCCGATCCAGGCGCGCACCGCGCCGTAGTCGGCGCCGCTCATCATCACCAGCGAGACCGCGAACCAGACGACGAGCGGGATCAGCGCGATGGCGGTGATGCGCTGCGCCCACCAGTGATGCACGCCGGCCTTGGCCGAACCGAGGCCGCGGGCGCGGGCGAGAGGGGTCCTGAGGTCGTCGTTCATCGGCCCCTCCTCACACCAGCCTGAGGCCGACGATCCACGACACGAGCGTGGCGATCAGCGCGACGGCGACGACGATCCAGCCGCTGCGATAGGCGTCCTTGAGCTCGAAGCCGTAGCCCGCGTCCCAGAACAGGTGCCGGATGCCGTTGCTGAGGTGATAGAAGGCGCAGAACAGCCAGCCGCCCAGCACGATGCGGCCCAGGATCGAGGTGTTGAAGCCCTGGAACAGCGCATAGGCCGTGGGATTGGACGCCGCGTAGATCACCCAGGTGGCGAGGTAGAGCGCGCCCACCGAAAGCGCGATGCCGGTGGCGCGATGCAGGATCGACATCACGGACGTGATTTGCCACTTGTAGACCTGCAGATGGGGAGAAAGCGGCCGGTGCACCGGCCGATTGGCGACGCTCATCGCGTAAGAACCTCAATAGCCGAGATCGGCTTGTCTTTATTTAGCGCCACGCCGCTTCAAGTCAATGAAAGTCGCCGCACGGCGCGTGTTAAGTCTCGGATTTCTAAGCGAAATTCGACTAGCGCCGCGGCACCAGCAGCCAGTAGTCGAGATCGAGCACGACCGCCGGATGATACTTGCCGTCAGCCTGCCTGGCCGGCCACGAATCGCAGGGGCAATCCTTGGCAGCGATCGTCCTGACCCGCAGCCCGCCCACGTCTTGCCGACCGGGCAACGGCGCCTTCTCCAGCACCTCCGACCAGGCATAGATCGTGTCGCCGCCGAAGGTCGGCGCGACATGGCTGCCGGCGTTGATCGCCGCCACCCGGAAGCCGTTGGCGAGGCCGTTGAAGGAGAGCGCACGGGCCAGCGAAATGACATGGCCGCCATAGGCGAGGCGGCGGCCGAAACGGGTGTTCTTGCCGGCGAAGGCGTCGAAATGGACGCGCGCGGTGTTCTGGTAGAGCCGCGTCGAGAACATGTGGTCGGAATCTTCCAGGGTGATGCCGCTCACATGATCGATGCGCTCGCCCGCTTCGTAATCCTCCCAGCGGTGCGACGAGCCCGCCGCGCCGTCGTCGTAGCCGGCGAGCGTGAGGCCTGCCGGCACGATCAGATCCGCCGGCGCGACGGACGGCGCGGTCTTCGGCACTACTGGGGCGCCAACGACCGCCGCGGGATCGCGCTTGTGCACCATCACCCAGCGCACATAGTCGAGCACCATCTCGCCGCTCTGATTCGTTCCGGTCGAGCGCACCCAGACGACGCCGCTGGCGCGGTTGGAATTCTCGCGCAGGCCGAGAACCGTCGACTGGGCCGACAGGTGTCGCCGGGATAGACCGGCACGCCCCAGCGGAACTCGGCATAGCCGAGATTGGCGACGGCATTGAGCGAGATGTCCGGCACGGTCTTGCCGATCACGACATGGAAGACCAGCAGATCGTCGAGCGGCGCGCGTGGCAGGCCGAGGGTGCGCGCGAAGACATCCGAGGAATTGATGGCGAAGCGCGACCCATAGAGCCCGATGTTCAAGGCCGCGTCGGCTTCGGTCAGGGTGCGCGGCGTGGCGTGCCTGATTTCCTGGCCGACGCGGAAGTCCTCGAAGAAGTTGCCGGTGTCGGTCTTGCTTTTGGCGCTCATGCCGCCGCCTGCAGTTCCTGGATCGCCGCGGCCAGCGCCAGGGCGCGCTCGGCCTGCTCGACATGGAGGTTTTCGATCATGCGGCCGTCGACCGTGACCACGCCCTTGCCCTCCGCCTGGGCCTGCCTGAAAGCGGCGACGATCTTGCCGGCCATCGCAAGTTCCGCCGACGAGGGCGCGAAGACCTCGTTGCACGGTTCGACCTGGCTGGGATGGATCAAGGTCTTGCCGTCGAAGCCCATTTCGAGACCCTGCTGGCAGACGGCGCGGAAACCCTCGGCGTCCTGGATGTCGTTGTAGACGCCGTCGAGAATGGTGAGGCCGTAGGCGCGCGCCGCCAGCATGCCGATGCCGAGCGCCGTCACCATCGGCAGGCGCATCGGCGTATGGCGCGCGCGCATGTCCTTCACCAGATCGTTGGTGCCCATGACGAACAGCGCGAGGCGCGGATGCGAAGCGGCGATCTCCTCGGCGCGCAGGATGGCCTTGGGGGTCTCGATCATCGCCCACACCGCCAGAGTCTGCGGCGCACCGGCGGCATCGAGCAGCGACACGACGTGGGTGACCTCGGCGGCGCTCTCGACCTTGGGCACCAGGATCGCATCGGCGCCGGACGTGGCGATGGCCGCGACGTCGGCCTCGCCCCAGGCCGTCGCCAGCCCATTGCAGCGGATCGCGATCTCGCGCTTGCCGTAAGCCTTGCTCCAGGCGGCCGCCACGACATTGGTCCGGGCGACTTCCTTGGCGTCGGGCGCCACGGCGTCCTCGAGGTCGAAGATCAGCGCATCGGCTGGCAGGGTGCGTGCTTTTTCCAGCGCGCGCGTGTTGGCGCCCGGCATATAAAGAACGCTGCGGCGCGGACGAACGGTCTTCGACATATGAAAGACTCCCCACAAACGCGGCGGACTATAATGGCGCGCTCCCTTGTGGCAAGGTAAGCGCTTCCATGCGCTTTCTCTCGCTCCAGAGCCATGTTGCCTACGGCTACGTCGGCAATCGGGCGGCAACTTTTCCCTTGCAACGATTGGGCCACGAGGTCTGGGCGGTCAACACGGTCGAATTCTCGAATCACACGGGTTACGGCGCCTGGCGGGGCCGCACGGCGCCGGCCGACCAGGTCGCCGAGATCGTGCAGGGCATCGAGGACCTCGGCCTGCTGCCGCGCTGCGACGCGCTGCTCACCGGCTATGTCGGCGACGCGGCCCTGGCCGATGTCGTGCTCGACACGGCGCGCCGCGTCCGCGCCGCCAATGCCAAGGCGGTGTGGTGCTGCGATCCGGTGCTGGGCGACATCGACACCGGCATCTATGTGAAGCCCGGCATCGACACGTTCTTCCGCGAGCGCGCCATTCCCGCCGCCGACCTGGTGACGCCGAACCATTTCGAGCTCGAGCACCTGACCGGCCGCAAGATCTCGACCATGAGCGAGACGCTGGCCGCCGCGCGCAGCCTGCTGAACGGGCCGAAGCTCGCCCTGATCACCAGCCTGCGCCGCGCCGACGCGCCGGCCGACCAGGTCGAGATGGTCGCGGTGAGCCCGGACGCCGCCTGGCGGATCGCGACGCCGCTGATCGACTTCGAGATCGCGCCGAATGGAACGGGCGATGCGGTCGCCGCGTTGTTCTCGGCTCACTGGATCGAGAGCGGCGACGTCGGCCTGGCGCTCGGCAAGGCTGCGTCCTCGATCTTCGCCGTGCTCGAGGCCACCCGGGCCCGGGGCGAGCGCGAGCTGCAACTGGTGGCGGCGCAGGATCGGCTGGTGGCGCCACCGCGGCACTTCACGGCGGAAAAGCTATAGCCAGGCAATGAACGTTCCGGGCTTCGTCTTCAATCCGATCGCGCTTGCCATCGAGGGCGCTGCCATCGGCTTCCTGATCGCCGTCCCGGTCGGTCCGGCCGCGGCGCTCTGCATCCGCCGGTCGATCACGGTGGGCGCCATGGCGGGCTACATGACCGGCATCGGCGCGGCGCTGGGCGATGCCGTGTTCGGCGCGGTGGCGGCCTTCGGCCTCTCCTTCGTCGAGCAGTTCGTCATCGAGCGCGAGGCCTGGCTGCTCGGCATCGGCGGCATCGTGCTGGCGATCATGGGCTGGACGACGATGCGCCACCGGCCGCGCTCCGTCGGCGACCCGGTGGCCGACGACCGCGAGCACCAGGTGGCGACGCACCTGCACTACGCCAGTTCGAGCTTCTTCATCACCATCTTCAATCCGGTGACGGTGATGGCCTTTGGCGCCGCCTTCGCCAGCCGCAATCTCGCCGGCGTCGGCGCCAGCCTGCCCGACGCGGCCCTCCTGGTAGGCGCCGTGTTCTGCGGTGCGCTCGCCTGGTGGACGATCATTTGCGCCGCATCTGTGTCGCTGCGCGCGCGCTTCACCGGCGCCGGCCTGCTGTGGCTGAACCGCGGCTCCGGCGCCATCATCCTGGGCTTCGGCCTGGTGGCGCTGATCTCGCTGCTGCCGCTGCCGTGGAAGCAGATCGGCCGGTTTCTCGGCCTCTGATCAGGCGAGCGTGCAGACATCCTCGAACGACAGGCGGGGGCTCCTGTTGAACAGCTTCGAGTGATCGCCGTAGCCGATGTTGCACAGGAAGTTCGTCTTGAAGCGGCCGTCGGGGAAGAACGCCGCATCGACCTTGGCGTTGTCGAAGCCGCTCATGGCGCCGACGTCGAAGCCCAGCGATCGCGCCGCGACCATCAGGTAGGCGCCCTGCAAGGTGCCGTTGCGGAAGGCCGTCGATTCGGCGACGGCTTCCTTGCCTTCGCCCTTGAACCAGTGGATCGCCGTCGGATTGTGCGGAAAGTTGCGCGGCAGATGCTCGTAGAACTGGGTATCGTAGGCCACGATCGCCGTCACCGGCGCCTCCATGGTCTTGGCCGTGTTGCCGCTGCTCAAGGCCGGCCGCAGCTTTTCCTTGCCCTCCGCGGTGCGGATGAAAATGATCCGGATGGGCTGCGAATTGGACGAGGTCGGGCCCCATTTCATGACGTCGTAGATCTCGCGCAGCTGCTGGTCGGAGACGGGCTTGGGCAGCCAGCCATTATGCGTCCGCGCTTCGCGGAGAATCTTGTCGAGCGACTTGTCGTCGAGCATTCGGTTTCCCTCGTTGTTGGAGAAACCGTATCGGAGCTTCCTGGCAGGGTCGAGCCGGCGCAGCCTGCGGATGAATTGCCGTCGCTAATTACCGTCCGGCAATCTGGGATTTGAGCGTCTCGAGTTCTCTCCGCACGGCGACGAATACAGAATTCCAGTCGCCCGGCCTGGACTGCCGGAACAGGCGTGCGGTCGGATACCAGGGCGCCTCGGCGCCGCCGAGCTGCCAGCGCCAATCGACGGTCGACGGCAGCAGGACCCAGGTCCTGACGCCCATGGCCGCCGCGAGATGGGCGATCGGCGCGTCGATCGACACCAGGAGGTCGAGTTGCGACAGCGCGGTGGCGGCTTCGGCGAAGTCGAAGATGCCGCGCCCGACATCGTGGACCAGGCCGCCGGCGCCGAACTGCTGGATGTCGCGCTGGTGCACGCCGCCCTGCAGGCTGAACACCAGCAGCTCCGGGTCGCCGGCCAGCGCCAGAACCTCGGCGAACGGCGCAGAGCGCTGGCGATCCTGCGGCTGGCCGGGCATGGCGGCCCAGTAGACGCCGATGCGGAGCTTCGCCTTGTCGATGCGGCCGAGCTTGATGCGACTGGTGGCCGGCGCATGGAGATAGGCGGGCTCGGCCGACAACGCGAAATCGGCGCGGCAGAGATGCGGCAGCGATACCATCGAGGCATGGACGTCGAATTCCGGCAGCTTCTCGCCCTCGGCAACGACGGTATCGATGAAGTCGACCGTGGCGAGCAGTTCCTTGAGGAGTGCCTGGCACAGCACCACCACGATGGCGCCGCGGCGCTTGAGCTCGCGGGCGAAGCGCACGAACAGCAGCACGTCGCTCAAGCCCTGCTCGGGATAAAGCAGGATGCGCTTGCCCTGGATCGGGCCGCCGTCCCATGCCGGCTGGGTGAACTCCGGAACCGGCGTCTCGGGCAGGCGCTTGCGTGCCTCGTAGGCGGCGAAGCCCGAGGCCAGCTCGCCGCGCATCAGCAGCGCAATGGCAAGCTCGACCCGGGCGCGCCGGTTGTCGGGATTGAGCGCCAGCGATCGGCCGAAGCAGCCGACGGCTTCGTCGATCCGGCCGAGATCGCGCAGGCAGAGCGCCAGATTGAAGAAGCCCTCGGCGTAGTCGCGGTTGAGCGTGATCGACTGGAAGTGATGCTTCACCGCCTCGTCGAGACGGTGGGCGGCGCGCAGGGCGTTGCCGAGATTGGAATGGAGCGCGGGATTGCCGGGATCGGCCGCCAGCGACAGCCGGTGATGCGACACCGACGCGTCGAGCTTGCCGGCCAGGCGAAGCGCCACGCCCAGATTGTTGTGCAGCTCGGCATGATAGGGCTGCACCGCGAGCAGGCGCAGATAGGACGCGATGGCCTCGTCGAGCCGGCCCGCGCGATGGGCCTGCGACGCCAGCCGCAACTGCTGCACGAAACTGTCGGCATCGCTGCCGAACAACGGCGTAGGTCCGGCTGAAGCCACGGATTCCGGTCTTAGGGGATAGATCGACAAGGTGTCGTTCACGCTCCCATATTACCTCAGGTCAAGTTCTTAAGCACCTGTACTAAAATGATTAATTGTTACATTCAGTGCCACAGAAAAAGGACGCGGAGAGCGTCCGCGTCCTTTCCCTGAGGTCGTTGGGCCAAGAAGCTCTACTAGATGTAGCCCTTGATCAGTTCTTCGGCGATCTGGACGGCGTTCAGCGCCGCCCCTTTGCGCAGATTGTCGCTCACCACCCACATCGACAGGCCGTTCTCGATCGTCGGATCGACGCGCACACGGCTCACGAAGACGGCGTCCTGGCCGGTGACTTCCTGCGGCGTGACATAGCCGCCCGGCTCGCGCCGATCGACCACCAGCACGCCGGGGGCGGCGGCCAGCAGGTGACGCGCCTCGTGCTCGTCGAGCGGCTGCTCGAGCTCGAGGTTGATCGCCTCGGCATGGCCGATGAAGGTCGGCACGCGCACGCAGGTCGCATGCACCTTGATCTTGGGATCGAGGATCTTCTTGGTCTCGACCACCATCTTCCACTCTTCCTTGGTCGAGCCGTCGTCCATGAAGACGTCGATGTGGGGAATGACGTTGAAGGCGATGCCCTTGGGGAACTTCCTGGGCTCGAGCGACTGGTTCACGAAGAAGCTCTTGGTCTGGTTCAGAAGCTCGTCCATGCCTTCCTTGCCGGCGCCCGAGGTCGACTGATAGGTCGACACCACGACGCGCTTGATGACGGCGGCCTCGTGGATCGGCTTCAGCGCCACCACCATCTGGATGGTCGAGCAGTTCGGGTTGGCGATGATGCCGCGGCCCTTGTAGCCGGCGATCGCCTTGGCATTGACCTCGGGCACGACCAGCGGCACGTCGGGATCCATGCGCCAGTACGACGTGTTGTCGATCACGATGGCGCCGGCCTTGGCGGCGCGCGGGCTGTGCTCGGCCGACACCTTGGCGCCGGGCGAGCTCAGCACGATGTCGACGCCCTTGAAGTCGAATTTCGCCAGGTCCTGGACTTTCAGCACCGATTTGTCGCCGAACGAGGTCTGCTTGCCGACCGACCGGGCGGAAGCCAACGCAACAACGTCATCGGCCGGGAAGTTTCTCTCGGCCAGGATCTGCAACATTTCGCGACCGACATTGCCGGTCGCGCCGACGACGGCGACTCTGTAGCCCATGACTGGTTGCGCTTGGGGCGCTCTCTCCTTGGTTTGGGGAGGCAGGGAGATACGCGCCGGGGGGCGGTTTTGCAAGGAAGCGACGAAAGCGGCGTCTACTCCGCCGAAGCCCCCGAAGCCTTGATGATGGGCAGCCAGAGAGCGAGGTCGTCCCGGACCTGCTTTTGCGCGGCTGCCGGTTCCTCGGGCGGCAGCATTTCGATGCCCTGGGCCAGCATCTTTTCGCGCACCTGCTGCAATTGGCCGATGCGGTTCAGTTCGCTGTTGAGCTTGGCCAGAACCGGCGCCGGCACACCGGCGGGAACGGCAAAGCCCATCCAGGTGTTCACGACGTAATCCTTCACGCCCGATTCGATCATGGTCGGCACGTCAGGCAGCAGGTCGGAGCGCTGCTCGCTGGTCACCGCGATGGCCTTGAGCTTGCCGGCCTTGATCAGTCCGATCACCGTCGGCGTATTGAACAGACCGATCGCCACCTCGCCATTGGCCACCGCCTGGATGGCGGCCGGCGTTGCGCGATAGGGTACGTGCTGCATTTTCACGCCGGTCCGCAACTCGAGCAGCACGCCCGACATGTGATGGCTGGTGCCGATGCCGCCCGACGCGTAGGTGAGCTCGCCCGGCCTGGCGCGTGCCTGGGCCAGCACGTCGGCGACGGTCCTGGCCGGATTGTCGGGATGCACGATCAGCACATTGGACACACCGCCGCTGATCGCCACGGCCGCCAGGTCCTTCAGCGGATCGTAGCCCGGCGCCTTGTAGAGGCCGATGTTGAACACCACGGTGCCCTGCGAGACGAGCGCCAAAGTGTAGCCGTCGGCCGGCGCGCGCGCCGCCTCGGCGGTGGCGATGGTGCCGCCCGCGCCGGTCTTGTTGTCGACCACGACGGTCTGGCCGAGCGACTTGGCAAGTTCCTCGGCGAAGATGCGGGCGACGATGTCGGCCGTGGCGCCAGGCGCCAGCGGCACGATCAGGCGGATCGACTTGGCCGGCCAGGTTTGTGCGTGGGCGGTTCCGGACACCGCGACAAGCGTTGCCGCAAGCAGGGCCCTTTTCGTCAGCGTCATAACCCGACCGATTGCGCGACCAGCCGGGCGAGCTGCTTACGCAAGCGCGCGACCGTGCCTCGTTCCGCCCGCTTGCCGATCAGATTGTGCATTTCGTAGGGATCGCTCTTCAGGTCGTAGAGCTCGTCGCACTCCACGCCATCGAGCGACTTCTGCGTCCAGTGGATGTACTTGTGACGCCGGGTGCGGATCGCCTTGTAGCTCATGCCGATAAGCCACGGCATGGCGTTCTCGCTGAAATACTCGCACAGGAACGACGTGCGCCAGCCGGCGCGCTTGCCGCCTTTGGCCAGTGGCCTCAGCGACAGGCCCTGCATGTGCTCGCGGTCGGCTGCCTTGCCGCCGGCGAGATCGACCAGCGTCGGCGCGATGTCGAGCGTCGTCACCAGATCGTCCAGCACCGCCCCCGGCTTGAACCAGGCGGGATAGCGCACGAGGAACGGCGACTTGATGCCCTCCTCGTAGGCGAAGCGGCGTTCCGGCCCCAGCCCGTGCTCGCCGAAGAAATAGCCGTTGTCGCCCAGGAACAGGATGAAGGTGTCGTCGAGCTGGCCGGTTTCCTCGAGCGCCTTCCACACCTCGCCCATGCCCTCGTCGACCGAGGCCATCATGGCGGCGCGCAGCCGGATCTCCTCGTCGGTGCCGGCCTGGATGCCGTCGAGCACCTTGCGCGAGGCCTCGTTCACCCGGAGCTGGAACGCTTCCGTCCAGGCCGGCTTGTCCTTGACGACCTCCGCCGACGGCAGCGCGTTGGGCCGGCGCGGAAAATGTTCGCCCTTGTAGAGATCGGCATGGCGCGGCGCCGGACGATAGCCGCCCTTGCTGAGGTCGATCGTGCCGTCGGCTGCCTGGAAGGCGTCGGGATGCACCGCCTTGTGGGCGAAGAACAGCGCGAAGGGCTTGCTCCGCTCCTGGCGCAGGAAGTCGACGGCGTGCGCGTTGAGAAGGTCGGTGATGTAGCCTTCGTGCTGGCGTTCATCGCCGTCGATGTTCAGCACCGGATCGACGATCGAGCCGTGGCCGGGAAAGCTCACCCAGCGGTCGTAGCCGGGGCGCGGCATGCCCGAATTGCCCATGTGCCATTTGCCGACATGGGCGGTCTCGTAGCCCAGGCGCTGCAGGATCGCGTGGTAGTTGGGCAGGCGGTGGCTGTGGGCGTCGCGCGCCACGTTGTCGATGATGCCGTGCCGGCTGGCATATTGGCCGGTGATGATCGAGGCGCGGTTGGGCGAGCAGAGCGGCGTGGGGTGGAACGCCGCGGTGAACATCGCACCTTCGTGGCCGATGCGGTCGATGTGCGGCGTCTTCATATAAGGATGGCCGCAGATGCCGAGCTCGTCGAACCGGAGGTCGTCGATCAGGACGACGATGAAATTGGGCTTGCGCTTCTTACCTGCCACGTTGGATTTCCCCCACTGCTTGGCGTGAAGCACGCCGCGTGCCGAAACCACGCTAGCGGCCGGTCTTGACGGACGCCAGAGGCCCGCGCCCCATATCGTCGGAAGATCTTCTCAGGGAACGACAATGACCGAGTTCTGGCCTGCCGCTGGCAGGATTGCGCGTGCTGGATATCAGTTCGTTCATCGCCGCACCCGCCGCGGCGGTCGTGCTGGGCGACTGGGGCGCCGACGTGATCAAGATCGAGGGGCCCGACGGCGACGCCAACCGCCGGATCATGCACGACTTGTCCAACTACCCGAAGGGCGAGGTCAACTATCCCTGGCAGATGGATTCGCGCAACAAGCGCTCGCTGGTGCTGGATCTCAAGCAGCCGGCCGCCCGTGCCGCGCTCGACCGCCTGATCGCCACCGCCGACGTGCTGGTCTGCAATTTCCCGCCGCCGGTGCGCGACAAGCTCAGGCTCACCTATGACGACGTGAAGCGGGTCAATCCCCGGCTGATCTACGCCTCGCTGACGGGCTACGGCGAGACCGGGCCCGACCGCGACCGGCCGGGCTTCGACGTCACCGCCTACTTCGCACGCTCCGGCCTGCTCGACGCCCAGCGCTATGAAGGCGGCCCGCCCGGCGTGCCGGTTCCCGCGCAAGGCGACCGGGCAACGGCGATGACCCTGGTCTCGGCGATCCTGATGGCCCTCATGCACCGCACGAAGACCGGCGAAGGCTCGTGGGTCGGCACGTCGCTGCTCGGCAACGGCCTGTGGTCGTGCGGCGTCATCGCCCAGGCGGCGCTGGTCGGCGCCTACCTGCCGCACCGGCCGCCGCCCAGCCGTCCGCGCTCGGCGCTCGGCACCATCTACCGCACGTCGGACGATCGCTGGCTGCAGCTCACCATCGTGCGCGAGGACAAGATGTGGGCGCCGATCTGCGAGACCATCGGACAGCCCGAGCTGGTCAACGATCCGCGCTTCGCCACCGTCGAGGAACGGCGCAAACGCTCGGGCGAACTCGCCGCCATCCTGGGCGAGGCCTTCGCCAGCCGCGACTACGAGCATTGGCGCAAGACGATGTCGGCGCATGCCATCACCTTCGGCGTCATCAGCCGGCCGCAGGACGTGCCCGACGACGAGCAGGCCGTGGCCTGCGGCGCGATCGTCGACACCGCCATCCCCGAGATGCCGCGCACCCTGGCCAATCCGATTCGCCTGGGCTTCGCCGAGCAGCAGATCGCCGGGCCCGCGCCGACGCTCGGCCAGCACAGCGACCAGATCCTGGCCGAGGCCGGCCTGTCGCGCGACGAGATCGCCGGCCTCAGGGCAAGCGGCGCGATTCGATGAGCACGGCGATGAACGAGGGCGCGACGAACGAGGACGCGCTGCCATTGGCTGGGCTCGTCGTGCTCGACATCAGCTCGTTCATCGCCGCACCCGCGGCGGCGGTGGCGCTGGCCGATTTCGGCGCCGACGTGATCAAGATCGAGCCGCCCGGCGAAGGCGATCCGCATCGCCACAACTACAAGAACGCGAGCTACCCCCAGAGCGACAAGAACTTCCCCTGGCAGCTCGACGGCCGGCTGAAGCGATCGATCGCCCTCGACCTCAAGAACGCGAGCGCCCGCGCCGTGCTCGAGCGGCTGATCGCGCGCGCCGACATCATGATCGTGAATTTCCCGCCGCCCGCGCGCGAACGCCTGAAGCTGCGCTGGGAGGACATCGAGCCGCTCAACCCGCGCCTGGTCTATTGCTCGCTCACCGGCTACGGCGAGACCGGCCCCGACCGCGACCGGCCGGGCTTCGACATCACCGCCTACTTCGGCCGCTCCGGCATTCTCGACGCGGCGCGCTACGAGGGCGGCCCACCCGGCCTGTCGCTGCCCGCGCAAGGCGACCGCGCGACGGCGATGACCCTGGTTGCCGCCATCCTGCTCGGCCTGCGCCAGCGCGACCGCACCGGCAAGGGAAGCTGGGTCGGCACGTCACTCTACGCCAACGGCGTGTGGGCCAACGGCACCTCGGCGGCGGGCGCGCTGATCGGCGCCAAGCTGCCGACGCGCCAGCCGCCCGACCGGCCGCGCAACGCCTTGACCAATCTCTACCGCACCAAGGACGATCGCTGGCTGCAGCTCCTGGTCGTGCGCGACGATCGCCTGTGGGAGACGTTCTGCACCGCCATCGGCCAGCCCGATCTCGCGGCCGACCCGCGCTTCACCGAGCGCGCCGAGCGCCGCACGCGCGCGCTGGAACTGGGGCAGGCGCTGGCGCCGATCTTCGCGGCGAGGACCTACGCGGAGTGGGAAGGCGTCTTTTCCGGCACCGGCATTCCCTTCGGCGTCGTCGGCCGCCTGGCCGACGTGGTCGACGACGAGCAGGCCCGGCACGCCGGCATCTTCGCCGACACGACGAACCCCGAGGTGCCGCGCACCGTCAACAACCCGATCCGGCTGGGCTTCGCCAAGCCGCGCAAATCCGGCCCGCCGCCCGCCGTCGGCCAGCACAGCGAGGAAATCCTGCGCGAGCTCGCCTACAGCGATGCCGACATTGCCGCCCTTCGAAAAGCCGGAGCGCTCGGATAGCGCCGGGACCGCCGGAAACCGGAGAAAAACCCCGCCAGGACGCGATATATCGCCGACATCGCTTGCGATATGCTCCTTCCTGGCTAGGGCGATTTCCGATCTGATGGAACCGCCAGCGGTTCCATCAGATCGGAAATGCGCGCCGACTCGAAGAATCGTGGCTCTACAGGGCATAAACGGACAAGGTCGCATGTCGACAGAGCTCGAATCGTGGCTCGACCAACTGGGGCTGGGCCAATACGCCGCGACCTTCGTCGCGCATGCGATCGACCTCGACGTCGTGTCTGACCTGACCGACGCCGACCTGGTCAATCTTGGCGTCGCGCCGCTCGGCGATCGCAAGCGTCTCCTGAAGGCGATTGCCGGCGTCCAACGGTCGCGCGTCGACAATTTTGTCGTCGGCCTCCTGCCGGCGCCGCCGGCCCCGCGCAGCCGGCCGAAGGCGGAACGCCGCCAGGTGAGCGTCCTGTTCTGCGACCTCGTGGGATCGACGGCGTTGGCCCACCGCCTCGATCCGGAAGAACTGGCGCCGATCATCGATCGCTACCATGCGACCGCCTCGGAGACGGTGCGGCAGCTCGGCGGCCACGTCGCGCGCTTCCTCGGCGACGGCGTCATGGCCTATTTCGGCTGGCCGACCAGCCGCGAGGACGATGCCGAGCGGGCCGTCGCCGCCGGCCTCGAACTGATCGAAACAGTGTCCCAGCTTCCGACGCTGGACGGCGAGACCCTGGCGGTGCGCATCGGCGTGGCGACCGGGCTGGTGGCGATCGGCTACGGCACCAAGGCGAGCGACGGCGGCATTTCCGGCGAGACCCCCAACGTCGCCGCCCGCATCCAGTCCGAAGCCGACCCCAACACCCTGGTCGTGGCGCCCCTGACGGCGCGCCTTGCCGGCCGCTCGTTCCGTTACAAGAGCCTGGGCAAGCGCACCATGCGCGGGCTGGCCGATTCGCTGGAGATCTTCGAGGTCAGGGGAACGCGCGCCTCGCTCAATCGCTTCACGGCACGGCATGCCCGCTCGACGGCGCCGCTGGTCGGCCGCAGCGAGGAGGTCGAGCTGCTGCTGAGCCGCTGGCGGCGGACGGCGGACTCCGAGGGCCAGATCGTCCTGCTGTCCGGTGACGCCGGGATCGGCAAGTCGCGGCTCGTGGAATCGACCCGGGAGCGCATCGGTCCCGAGGCCACCGTGCTGCGCTACCAATGCTCGCCCCTGCACCAGGACACGGCGCTCTTCCCGGTCATTCAGCAACTGACGAGAACGATCGGCCTCGGCGGCGAACAAAGCGAGGAAGACAAGCTCGCCAAGGCACGACACTGGCTGCACACCGGCGGCCTCGACGCCGACGAGCACCTGCCGTTGCTTTGCCGTCTCCTGCAGATCAAGTCGGTCGACTATCGGCAGCCCGATGCCTCGCCGCGACAGATCCGCGAACGACTGGTCAGGCTGCTCTCGACGCAATTCATGAATCGCGCGAAGGCCGGCCCGGTGCTGGCGATCGTCGAGGACGTGCAATGGATCGACCCGACGATGGAAGATCTGCTGGTCGCCATTCTCGGCAGCCTCGAACGCTCGCAGGCGATGATCCTGGCGACCAGCCGGGACGCTTTCTCGCAGCGTTGGCGCGTGGCCGGCTACACGACCGACCTTCGTCTCGATCGCTTGAGCGGCGCCGACAGCCGGCGGCTGATCCAGACGATCGCCGGCAACCGGCTCGCCCAGGAGGTCCAGGCGGGCATCGCGGCGCGCGCCGAAGGCGTGCCGCTCTATCTCGAGGAATTGACGCAGGCGATGCTCGACGCCGATCGTTCCGACGAGTTGGGCGAGGTGCCGACCAGCCTCCACGCCCTGCTGGCGGCGCGGCTCGACAAGATGGCCGATGCAAAGCCGTTGCTGCAGATCGGCGCGGTGCTCGGCCGACAGTTCACGCTGGTCGATCTTCAGGCGGTCGCGGCCTGCAGCGAGGACGACCTGCGCGCGATGGTCGACCGATCGGTCGGTTCCGGGTTGTTGCACGAAGCCGAACCGGGAAACGATTCGGTCCTGATCTTCAAGCATGCGCTCGTGCAGGACGCCGCCTACGCCAGCCTGCTCAACAGCGAAAAGCGCCGTCTGCACGCCGCCGTGCTCGACCATCTCGAGCAGCGGGAGCCGTCGGGACCCGGCGACGGCGCGGCCCTGCTGGCGTCCCATGCCGAGCGGGGCGAGGTCTGGGCCAAGGCCGCGCGCTATCTCATTCGCTCGCTGTCGCACGCGATTCGCGGTTCGGCCAATCACGAGGCGATTGCCCTCTATGACCGGACCCTCAAGGCCGTCGACCGGTTGCCGGCCAGCGCCTCCATCCCGCTGGCCATCGACGCACGCCTGCACGTCTACAGTCCGCTGCTGGCCCTGGGCGAGATCGATCGACTGGTCACCGTGATGAGCGAGGCGGATTCGCTGGCGCACGATCTCGGCGACAAGCGTCGACTGGCGGCGACCACGAGCCAGCTTTCCGGCGCCTTGTGGCTGGCCGGCAAGCACGAAGCGGGACTGCGCTCGGCCGAGCTGGCGGTCCGGCTGGCCGAAGAACTGGACGAGTTCGTGCTGAGCCTCTCCGCCCGCTTCAATAAGGCCAACCTGCTTCACGCTGTCGGCGCCCTGCGTGAGGCGACGGCTCTCTACACGGCGATCATCGACGATCTGGACGGCGAGTTCGAACTCAAGCGTTTCGGTTGGCCCGGCATTCCCAGCATCCTTGCCCGCGGCCTGCTGGCGTGGTCGCTGGCCTCGCTCGGCGAGTTCGAGAAGGCGCGACAGACCAAGGAACGGGCGATGGTGCTGGTCGACCAGATCCGCGACCCCTATTCGGCGGTCTACGCGTATGTCGGCCAGGGCCTCTACGAGTCCGCCATCGGCCAGGCCGAGGCCGCCATCGAATCGTTCGAAGCGGCGCATCGCATCACCCAGCAGTCCGACGTCGTCCTGCCGATCACCACGGCATGGCTCGGCGCCGCCTACGCCCGGGGCGGCCGGCCGCACGATGCGCTCAGCCTGCTGGTCGACGCCGAGCGCCAGGGCGCCTACCGGTTTGGCGGCCTCTACAATGCGATCCATCACTACATGGCGCTGGCCCAGGCGCATCTCGCCGTCGGCGCCCTGCCGGCCGCGCAAACCGCCATCGGCCGCGCCCAGGAAATCGCCGAGCAGGCCGGCGAGCTTGCCCACCTGGCGTCGGTTCTCCAGATCCGCGGCACCATCGAAGCGGCCGATCCCGCATCCGGCGCGCGCGCCGCCTGCGCCTCCTACCAGCGCGCCATCGACCTCGCCCGGCCGCGCGGCTTACGACCCCTGGTCGCCCACAGCCTGGCCGGCATGGCCGAAGCCTGCGAAGCGGCCGGCGACGGCGTCACGGCAGCGACACATCGAGAACAGGCGCGCCTGCTCTTCAACGAGCTCGGGTTGTCCAGCCCCCAGTCGTTTGCGGTTGCGGCCGCGGAGCGCGGCACCTAGGTTTTCGGCGGAGGGGAAATGTCATGGCAAGTCCCTATCACACCTACGCTGAATTCTGGCCTTTCTACCTGCGCGAGCACAGCAAGCCGCAGACGCGGGCCATCCACTACATCGGATCGATCGCGTCCGTGGTCGTGTTGATCTGGGCGGTGGCGACGCGGAGCTGGTGGTGGCTGCTGGTCGTGCCGGTCTGCGGCTACGCCTTCGCCTGGTCCGCCCATTTCTTCGTCGAGAGGAACAAGCCCGCGACCTTCAAGGCGCCGGTCTGGTCGCTGATCAGCGACTACCGGATGTGCGGGCTGTTCCTGGCGGGACGGCTCGACGGCGAGCTGATGAAGCATCAGGTGCGCGGCTGACCACCTGATCGGCCCTGTCCACGCCCCCTTGCGTCATGGGGGGTCGGGGGCCACATTGCGGTCGACGCCAAAATTCCCCGTTCGAGGACCCATGGAAACGATGCTGAAGGGCGCCGCGCCGCAGGCCGCCCCCGCCGACCTCATCAAGGACAGCGACCAGAACAAGTTCGCCAAGGACGTGCTCGAAGCCTCGCGCACGGTGCCGGTGATCGTCGACTTCTGGGCGCCGTGGTGCGGGCCCTGCAAGCAGCTCCAGCCGGCCATCGAGAAGGTGGTGAAGGCCGCCAACGGCGCGGTGAAGCTGGTCAAGATCAACATCGACCAGAACCAGATGCTGGCCCAGCAGCTCCGCATCCAGTCGATCCCGGCGGTCTATGCCTTCTTCGGCGGCCGCCCGGTCGACGGCTTCATGGGCGCAGTGCCGGAAAGCCAGATCAAGGAATTTGTCGACCGCCTGATCCAGGCGGCCGGCGGCACGCCGGGCGGTGGCGGACCGGCCGACGAAATTCCCGAGCTGGTCGAGCACGCCAAGGCGGCGGTGGCGCAGAACGACTGGGATCTTGCGGCGCGTGTCTACAGCGAGATCCTGGGCCTCGAGCCCACCCATGTCGCGGCACTCGCCGGCATGGCGCGCTATCACGTCCAGGCCGGCGACCTCGAGCAGGCCAAGGAGCTGCTCGGCCAGGTGCCGGCGAAGGAAAAGACCAACCCCGACGTCGTGGTCGTGCAGGCCTCGATCGACCTTGCGGAGAAAGCCAAGGAAGCCGGCCCGGTGGACGACCTCAAGGCCAAGGCCGCCGCCGATCCGAAGGACATGCAGACGCGTCTCGACCTCACGATGGCCTACTGGGCGGCCAACCAGCGCCCGGAGGCGATCGACGAGCTCCTCGCCATGATCAAGGCCGACCGCAAATGGAACGAGGAAGCCGCCCGCCAACAGCTCCTGAAGTTCTTCGAGGCGCTGGGCTTCACCGATCCGCTCGCCGTCGACGGCCGCAAGCGGCTGTCGACCATCCTGTTCTCCTGAGCGCCGGCGCGGCGGCGCCATGAGCCGTTCGCCCACTCGGACACCTGGCGAGCGCAACCCTGGCCGCAATCCCTTCGAGCCTGGGTTCGAGCAGCTTCCCGAGACGCTGCCGATCTTTCCGCTGTCGGGCGTCCTGCTGCTGCCGGGCGGCAAGCTGCCGCTCAATGTCTTCGAGCCGCGCTATCTCGCCATGGTGTTCGACGCTCTGGCCGGCCATCGCATGATCGGCATGGTGCAACCGCAGCAACCCGGCGGCTACGCCGGCGACGGCCTGCCGACCGACGACGGCAGGCCCAAGGTCCACAAGGTCGGCTGCGCCGGCCGCATCGTGAGCTTCAACGAGACCGAGGACGGCCGCCTGCTGCTGGCGCTGAGCGGCGTCTGTCGCTTCGACATCGTGCGTGAGCTCGACCTTGCCCAGGGCGGCTATCGCCGGGTCTCCTCGGTGTTCTCGCCCTATCGCGCCGACCTCGACCATGCCGACGAGCAGATCGAGCTCGACCGCGAGCGCCTGATGGCGGCGCTCGCCGCCTTCTTCCGCGGCCGCAATCTCTCGACCGACTGGGACGCGGTAAAGCAGGCGGCCGACGCCAACCTCGTGACCTCGCTGTCGATGGTCCTGCCGTTCGGCCCGGCCGAGAAACAGGCGCTCCTCGAAGCCGCCGACAGCACGGCGCGGGCCAAGCTTCTGATCGCGTTCCTGGAAATGAACGCCTTCGGCCAGTCGTCCGAGAACCCGCCAAGTCGCGCCAATTAGGGTGCAGGGGCGCGCCCCAGCGCGGCCGTGCTATAAGTCTGCCAACGAAACCAAGGACCAAAACCGCACGATGAGCCCTCCATCGGACGATCCTGCCGCCGCGCCGCCGCGCCGCTCCGGCGTCGATCCCAAGCTGCTGGAAATCCTGGTGTGTCCCGCCACGCACGGGCCGCTGGAATACGACGCCGCGGCGGGTGAACTGATCAGCCGCAAGGCCGGCCTCGCCTATCCCATCCGCGACGGCATTCCCATCATGCTGGTGAGCGAAGCGCGTTTGCTCAAGGACACGCCATGAATGCCACCGATAAACCCCAGGACAAGTTCCCCAAATCGGTGCCCGACGAGGGCAGCTATGAATCCGGGGCGGCGCCGTGGCCGACCGAGCTGCGCCTGTTCAAGGAAGAAGCCAGGCTCGAGATCGAATTCTCCGACGGCTGCACCCAGTCCCTGCCGGCTGAATATCTCCGGGTCGAGAGTCCTTCGGCCGAAGTGCAGGGCCATGGCCCCAGCCAGAAGAAGATCATCGCCGGCCGCCGTCACGTGAAGATCGCCGCGGTCGAGCCGGTCGGCCACTACGCCATCCGCATCGTTTTCGACGACAAGCACGACACCGGAATTTACAGCTGGTCGTATCTGCGCGAGCTCGGCGACACCTACGCCGAGCGCTGGGCCGCCTATCAGGCCGCCCTGCTCTATCGCGGATTGAGCCGCGACGCGTAAGCCCGCGATGAAGATCGTCATCGCCGGCGCCGGCATCGGCGGCTTGACCGCCGCGATGTGCCTCAGCCGCGCCGGCTTCGACGTCGAAGTCTTCGAGGCGGTGGGCGACCTGCGGCCGCTCGGCGTCGGCATCAATATCCAGGCGGGCGCCGTCCGCATCCTGTCGAGCCTCGGCCTCGAGCCCGCGCTGGCGGCAACCGCGATCGAAACGCGCGAGCTGCGCTTCGCCAACCGCCACGGCCAGACGATCTGGGCCGACCCGCGCGGCCGCCATGCCGGCCTGCCGTGGCCGCAATTCTCGATCCATCGCGGCGAGCTGCAGATGATCCTGTTCAGGGCCGCACAGAAGATGCTGGGCGCGGAGCGGATCAGGTTCGGCCGGCGCATCGCGGACATCGGGCAGAAGGGCAGCAAGGTCACGGCGCGCTTCGTCGATCGCGACGGCAAGACCGTCGAGGTGGCCGAAGCCGACATCCTGATCGGCGCCGATGGCATCCACTCTGCCGTGCGCGCGCATTTTTATCCCGACGAGGGCCCGCCGAAATGGCAGGGCATCCTGATGTGGCGCGGCGTCACCGTCGGCAAGCCGTTCCTGGGCGGCGCCACCATGGTGCAGGCCGGCCATCACAATCAGAAATTCGTCTGCTATCCGGTGAGCCGCGCCCACGCCGAGAAGGGCGAGGCGCTGATCAACTGGATCTGCGATCTCCACATGGGCGACGGCGCGATGCTGCCGCGCGAGGACTGGAACCGCCCCGGCAAGCTTGCCGACTTCCTGCCGCGCTTCGAGGACTGGAAGTTCGACTGGCTCGACGTGCCGGGCGTCATCCGCGGAGCGCACGCCATTTTCGAGTTCCCCATGGTCGATCGCGATCCGCTGCCGCGCTGGTCGCACGGCCGGATCACCCTGCTGGGCGACGCCGCCCATCCGATGTATCCCATCGGCTCCAACGGCGCCTCGCAGGCGATCCTCGACGGCGAGGCGATCACCCAGGAACTCTTGGCCGGCGGCGATCCGGAAGCGGCCTTGCAGCGCTACGAGCAGCGAAGGCTGCCGCTCACGGCGCGCATCGTCGAAAGCAATCGTCGCAAGGGCATCGACGTCATGCTCGACATCGTCGAGCAGCGCGCGCCGCAGGGATTTTCGAAGCTTGAAAGCGTGCTGCCGGCGGAGGAGCTGGAACGGATCGTCGGCGACTACAAGAAGCTCGCCGCCCAGGATCGCGAGACGCTGCTCGAGCATGGCGGCGAGACAATAAAAAACCGGCCCTTTTTGGGGACCGGCCGTGGTAGCGGTTTATACCGGCCATCACATCGCCGGCCGCCACCGAGGAAGGATATGCCAGAAGACGATGACAGGATTATGGCAGTGACCGAACGCGCCTGGGCGCGCGCCACTCCAGTGGCGCGTCATGGCTCTGGCAACGGCGATAGATCGCGCCACTGCGAGTGGCGCGCCCCCAGCATCATGAGCCTCGGCCGCGCTGTCGCCACGGTCGGCGGGTTCACCCTGCTGAGCCGGATCGTGGGCTTCATCCGCGACATCGTGCTGTCGGCGGTGCTCGGCTCGGGCGCGGTGGCCGACGCGTTCTTCGTGGCCTTCAAGCTGCCGAACTTCTTCCGCCGCCTGTTCGCCGAGGGCGCCTTCTCGGCGGCCTTCGTGCCGCTGTTCTCGCGCGAGCTGCAGGGCCACGGCCGCGACCAGGCACTGGCCTTCGCGCGCCAGGCCCATGCCGGGCTGCTGCTCGTGCTGGTGCCCTTCTCGCTGCTGCTGATGCTTGGCATGCCCCTGGTCGTCGGTCTGCTGGCGCCCGGCATGCGCGATGAACCGACCTTCGTCATGGCCGTCACGTTCAGCCGCATCACCTTTCCCTACCTGCTGTTCATCTCGCTGGCCTCGCTCTATGGCGGCGTGCTGAACAGCATCGACCGCTTCGCCCATGTCGCGGCCACGCCCATCCTGCTCAATCTCGCTTTGATCGGCGCGGTGCTGGGCCTCACGCCCTTGCTGCCCAACAGCGGCTATGCCGCCTCGATCGGCGTCGCCATCGCCGGTCTCCTGCAATGGCTGTGGCTGCTGATCGCCTGCGCGCGCGACGGCGTCAGCATGAAGCTGGTGCGGCCGCGCTTGACCGAACGGGTGAAACGGCTGGTCAGGCTCGCCACACCCGTGGCAATCGGCGGCGGCGTGCAGACGATCAGCAGCATGCTCGACGTGGTGTGGGCCTCGCTGCTGCCGGTCGGCACGATCTCGGCCATCTACTACGCCGACCGCATCGCGCAGTTGCCGCTGGGCGTGGTCGGCATCGCCATCGGCACGGCGCTGCTGCCGCTGCTGGCGCGCCAGTTGCGCGCCGGCCAGGCCCAGTCGGCGATGGCCAACCAGAACCGCGCCATCGAGTTCGGCCTGATGCTGAGCCTGCCGGCAGCACTGGCGCTGTGGCTGCTGGCCGATCCGCTGATCCGCACGCTGTTCGAGCGCGGCCGCTTCGGGCCCGACGACACCTTGCGCACGGCAAGCGCGCTGGCGGCCTATGCCGTCGGCCTGCCCGCCTTCGTGCTGGTCAAGGCGCTGACGCCGGGTTTCTTCGCCCGCGAGGACACCAGGACGCCGCTCTACATCGCGACCACGGCGATCGTGGTGAACATCGTGCTCAACATCGTCTTCCTCTACGGCACGACGCTCGCCCAGGTCGGCATCGCGCTCGCCGCGTCGCTGTCGGGCTGGCTGAACACGATCCTGCTGGCCATCGTCTTGCGGCGGCGCGGGCAGTGGATGCCCGACGAGCGCCTGGTCTCGCGCTCGATCCGCATGGTGGGCGCGACCGTCGGCATGGGATTGGCCTTGTGGGCAGGCCTTGCCTGGCTGGCCCAGCCGCTCGCCCACGCCAACTTTACGGGTGTCGTCGCCTCGCTCGGGCTCTGCGCCCTGGGCGTCGCCGCCTACGCCGCGCTGGGCGCGCTTTTGGGCGTCGTCAAACTGTCGGAGCTGCGCTTCATGATGCGCCGCCAGCCCGGTCTCACGTCAATCGACCCAGGCGAACAACCGTGACGCCGGGCCTGAGCGGCCGGTTCGACGAGGGCATCACCAGCACGCAATTGTCGTAGGGCGTCGTCACCGGCTCGCCGTCGTCGTGGCCCAGCACGGTGCCCGCCTCGGCAATCAGCTCCTGCCCTTCGAAGTGCCGCGCCGGCATGAAGTTGCCGCGCTTGGTGGCGACGGCATGCGTCACCTCGACGACCCGCTGCTTGGCCGCCGTCGGCTGCTTCCAGCCGGCCGGCAGGTCCGCCGCTTCGACGATTCCCGTCTCGGCCAGGAAGCGCGCGGTGACATCCTTGGCGACCACCACCGACGAAGCGCGCCAATGCTGGCCGGTCTCGATCAGCAGGGCGTTCTTGGCGCTCTTGGGATCACCGAAACCGCCGTAGTCGCGCATGCGCATGCCGGCGGCATGGCCGGCATCGCGGATGATGTCGACCGGCGTGCCGACCTTCCTGGCCAGCGCCACGCCCTTGTCGAGCGGGCCCGACAGCATCAGCGGCACGCCGTCGTCATGCATCGAATGGAGGTCGAGCAGGAGGTCGGCGCGCTCGATGAAGGGTTTCACCACTTGCGCCCGCCGGGTCTCCACCGTGGTGGCCGGCTGGTCGAGGCGGCCCCAGGTACGGTTGAAATCCTCGTCGACCAGGCGCGACTTGAACGGCGTCCTGGCATCGAAGCTGTGATAGGCCTCGATGTTGTTGAAGGAAAAGATCAGCGTGCCCTTGCGCGGTTTCAGCCCGGCTGCGAGCAGCGCATCGACCACGACGGCGCCCGACACCTCGTTGCCGTGGGTGAGCGCGGTCACCATCACCACGGGCCCCGGCTTGCCGCTTTCGAGCACATGGATGTAGGGCGCGGCGCCTTTTTCCCAGCGGCGCAACTCGGGAAAAGCGAATTCGATCGGCGGATTGTCAGACATTCGTTCGGGACCGTCGCGCTGCAAGGGAGGTTTTTCGAAGTTCATGGGTAGCCTGCGCCGGGCACTTCGACAACTGCGGTATCCACGTAGGACAGAGCTTTCGGCCCAGCCGGCGTCTTTTGATCGGGCTCCATGCTGACGCAGAACAAAGTCTTCCGATCTTCGCCGCCCAGCACGCAGGCGACGGCGCGCCGCCCCGGAACGGCAAGGCGGTCCAGGATGCGGCCATCCGGTGCGACGCGAACGAACGAATTCTCGTCGAGAAGGCTCACCCAGACGGCCTGTTCGCGGTCCAGGCAGATGCCATCCGGCGTTCGGAAATTGCCGAAGCGCCGGTCGAAGTCGAGCGAGCCGTCGCCTCTAACGTGGAAGCTTGCCAGGCAATCGCCATTGGTTTCCGCAACGACCAGCCGCCGACCGTCGGCCGATATCGCGATGCCATTCGGAAAGTTGAGCCCGTCCGCCACGATCCTCGGCTCGCGGCCCGCCTCGACCAGGATGAGTTGTCCATACGGCCCGCTTTTGATGCCCGACTTGAGATCGAACCCGATATCGCCGACATAGGCGCGCCCGGCCGCATCCACGATCATGTCGTCGAGCGTGCCCGTCAGTTTGGACAGGTCGACATAATCGATGGCCTGCCCCCCGGCACACCGGACGAGCGAGCGTGCGTGCATGTCGGTGACGACGGCGTCGCCGTTTTGCAGGAAGCCAAGGCCTGCCGGCACGCCCTGCGTCGTGCAGACGATCTCGGGCGTGCCCTCGGGCGTCACCGAGATCAAGGTTCGGGCGCGGGCGTCCACCAGCCACAGCCGATGGTCATGCCAACGCGGCGCCTCGAAGTAGCGTCCGCCCTCGAGCAGCGGGCGAAGACGACGGTCAATGGTTGATTCAGCCTGTTCCATCACAACCCCCTGCCGTGCGGGCCACGTTATAGCGCGTGCAGGTTTCGCTCGGGACCTACGGCCGAACGTCGCGGCCACGCCGCCCGGTGGGCTGTTTCCAGCCTCGCTCCCATCGGTGCACAATCATCCTGTCGGTTCGCATCGAGCCGGCCCGGTCGTAGGCCACCCGGTCAAAACAGGAGCAACACATGTCATTCGTCGCGAACCAGGCGCGCGCCTGATGTTCGGCCTCGTCTTCACCCGGCGCTACAGCATGGCGCATCGGCTGATCGCCGACGCCGGCAGCAAGTGCGCCGTTCCGCACGGCCACAACGAACGGGTGACCGTGCGGCTCGAAGCCGGCGAAGCCCGGCGGCTGGACGGCCAGCGCAACATGGTCGAGCCGTTCGAAACCGCGAAGGCGCGCTGGCATCGCTGGATCGACCAAGCGGTCGACCACGCCTTCCAGCTTTCCGATCGCGACCCGCTGATCGATTATTTCCGCGACCGCGAGCCCGACAGGCTGGCGCACCTGCTGATCACGCCGGGCGACCCGTCGACGGAAATGCTCGCCGCCTGCTTCAAGGCCAAGCTCACCGCCTTCCTCGAGGAGGACGGCGGCCGGCTATGCTGCGTCGATGTCAGGATCGAGGAAACGCCGACCAACGCCGTGACCTTCTCCGGCGATCCGGCCGACTTCCTTCCCGAGAGCGTCGCCGGCGACAACCGCCCGACCTGGTGGCAGCGCGCCGACATGAGCATCAACGATCTTTTTCGCAACACGCCGCGGCCCTGAGCGTACGCAACCATGAGCGCCATCCGCGTTTCGGAGATCTTCGGGCCGACGGTGCAGGGCGAAGGCGCCCTGATCGGCAAGCCGACCGTGTTCGTGCGCAGCGGCGGCTGCGACTTCCGCTGCCGCTGGTGCGACACGCTTTACGCCGTATTGCCCGAGTACCGTAACGACTGGGCAGCGATGGAGCCCGAGGACATCCTGTCCCGCGTCGAGCAGCTCACCGACGGGAACCCCGTGCTGGTGACGCTGTCGGGCGGCAATCCGGCGATCCAGCCGTTCGGAGAATTGATCGCCTTGGGAAAAGCGCGGCGTCACCGCTTCGCGATGGAGACCCAGGGCAGCGTCGCCGACGACTGGTTCGCCGCGCTCGACTGGCTGGTCCTCTCGCCCAAGCCGCCTTCCTCCGGCATGTCGACCGACTGGACGGCGTTCGATGCCTGCATCGCCGCCGCCGCCCGCGGTCCGCGCACGGTCCTCAAGGTCGCCGTGTTCGACGATGCCGACTACGCCTATGCCCGCGATGCGGCGGCGCGCTACCCGGCGCTGCCGCTCTACCTCTCGGTCGGCAATCATACGCCGGGTGAACCTCATCCCGCCGGCCGCGACGGCGTCGATCAGCCCGGCCTGCTGGCGCGCTTTCGCTGGCTGGTCGACAAGGTGGCGCGCGATCGCTGGTTTGCGGCGACCGTGCTGCCGCAGCTGCACGTGCTGGCCTGGGGCAACGAACGCGGCGTCTGACGGCCAACACCGCCTTGATTCCGCCCGCGACCTCGGCCATACCGCTTCGCCCTCGCCTTCCACCGGCGGGGTGCGCGGAGGTCCAAACCCCGCGCCCTTCCACCTTGAGCGGAGTCCACATCCCATGCCCGACGTCACGACAGCCGCGCCCAACACGCACCTCGCGCCCTACGCCGCCCGCGGCCTGAAAGGCCGCATTCTTTCGGGCGTTCAGCCGACCGGCAATCTCCACCTCGGCAACTATCTCGGCGCGATCCGCAACTTCGCGCGCCTGCAGCACGACTACGAGTGCCTCTATTGCGTGGTCGACCTGCATGCCATCACCCAGCCGCAGGACCCCAAGCTTCTGGCCAGCCAGACGCGCGAGATCGCGGCGGCCTTCCTGGCGGCCGGCGTCAACGGCAAGAAGCAGATCATCTTCAACCAGTCGATGGTGCCGGCGCACGCCCAGCTCGCCTGGGTGTTCAACTGCGTGGCCCGTGTCGGCTGGATGAACCGCATGACCCAGTTCAAGGAGAAGGCCGGCAAGGACCGCGAGAATGCCTCGTTGGGCCTCTACGCCTATCCCGCGCTGATGGCCGCCGACATCCTGATCTACAAGGCCACGCACGTGCCGGTCGGCGAGGACCAGAAGCAGCACCTCGAGCTGACGCGCGACATCGCCATCAAGTTCAACAACGACTTCAATGCGCCGGACTTCTTCCCGATCACCGAGCCGCTGATCTTCGGCGCGGCAACGCGCGTCATGAGCCTGCGCGACGGCACCAAGAAGATGAGCAAGTCCGACCCGTCGGACTATTCGCGCATCAACCTCACCGACGACGCCGACGCCATCGCCCAGAAGATCCGCCGCGCCAAGACCGATCCGCTGCCCATGCCGGACACCGTGGCCGACGCGGAGAAGCGGCCCGATGCCGACAATCTCCTGGGCATCTACGCCGCTCTGGCCGATCGCGAGAAGGACGAGGTGGTCGGCGAATTCGCCGGCAAGCAGTTCTCCGAGTTCAAGGCGGCGCTGACCGAACTGGCGGTGGCCAAGCTCGGTCCGGTCGGCGCGGAGATGCAACGGCTGATGAAGGACCCCGGCCACGTCGACGCCGTGCTGCACGACGGGGCCCAACGCGCCGCCGCGCTCGCCGCGCCGATCCTGGCAGAGGTTTACAGGACGGTGGGCTTCCTCAAGCCTTAACGGAGCGCGGACCTCCAGGTCCGCTCAGAATGCTGATGCGGACCTGGAGGTCCGCGCTCCAACTACCCTTCCATCCGGGTCAGCGCCCACTTCACCGTCGTGCCCTCGATCGGCACCTGCCCGACCAGCACGATCTGCTCGGTGCGGCGCACGCGGCCTTCCTCGCCGAGATAGATGCTCTCGGCCAGGCCGATGCCGGCGCCCGAGGCGCGCAGGCGCCAGCCGCGGCCGCTCGGCAGGCGCATCAGCACCGCCTGGCCGCTTTGCGCCAAAGTCGCCTTGACCGCGGGATGCAGATGGAAGCGCACGATGAAGCGCCGGTCGGCCACCGTCACCGGCCGTCCCTCGGGGCCGACGAAGGTATCCTCGCCGCGCAGGTCGCCGCCGTCGGCCGACAGCCACAGCCGGCGGCGATGGATGATGCCGTAGAGCGAGCGATAGCCGTCGTGGCTCATGTCGAGCCACTGCGCGCCGTCATTTTCGGCGCGGTCGACCAGCACGTTGCCGGCGCGATATTCGAGCGCGCCATGGTTGGTGATCTCGGTCGAATTGGTATCGTCGACCACCGCCGTCGAGTGGGCGGCGGTGTAGCGCATGAAATGCCGCCAGTCGCGCGGTGCGCCGGGATAGGTGCCGCAATTCACGATCAGCCGCTCGTGCGCGGCGCTCATCTCGAACGACAGGGTGCCGGCATGGGCGATGCCGTCCATGCCGCGTCCCGGCGGGCTGCCGGCATCGACGATCACCAGCGAGGTGCCGGCGGCCAGACGCTGGAAGCCGCTCGCCAGCGCCATCGTCGGCGCGCCCTCGCCCGAGCCCGAGCGCGCCAGCACCAGGTCGGTGAAGGTGCGGTCGCTCTCCCAGGCGCCGTTGAACAGCGCCAGCCCGCCGTCGCCGTGACGGAAGAAGCGCAGCATCGGCGCCAGGCGGTCGATGGCGGCGACCAGCTCGGCCGGCGCGCGCCGCTCGGCCGAGGCCAGGGCCTGGCGCACGTCGAGCAGATGGCGCAGCACGGCGAGCTGAAGATGCGGCGCGCGTTCGGCCACGATGCCGTCATGCAGGACATAGCGCTTCACGAACCGCGACAGCCGCGTCAGCGTCTGCTCGAGGCTCTTCTCGTAGCGCTTGCCGTCGCGCAGGAAGGCCAGGTCGGCGAAGATCAGCGCCTTCAGCGCCGCGACCGCTTCATGGCCGACCAGGCCGGTGCGCAGCGCGCGCTTGAGATGGGCGCGCTGGCGGGCGAGCGAGAAGACGAGACGGGCGGCGAAGCCCGGATCGGCGGCGGTCGACAGCCAGTCGTAGTGGCGGATCCACGAGACGATGCGCTCGGCCAGCACGTCGCGTCGCCAGGTGGCGGGCGACCAGCGCCATTCGCGCTCGGTCCAGTCGTCGACCAGGCGGACGGCGAGCGGGGCGGCATTGGGATCGCCGCAATCGCGCAGGTCGCGCAGCCAGCCGAAGCCGTTCAGGGCGTCGAGCCAGAGCGCCGGCGCGCCCTCGCGCTGCCACGGCGGATCGTCCGATTCCGGCGCGACGGCGCCCGAGCTGCCGCGGGCCAGAAGTTCGCCCATGAGCAGGCGCTGGCCTGTTGCCGAATCGCCCGGCCAGGTGTCGGGCGCCACGGCGAAGAAGCTGCGCGGCGTGCCATAGCCCAGGGTCAGGGAATAAAGGCGGGAGGCGAACAGCCAGCGTCTGAATTTGCCGCTCTCGCCGGCCGCCGCCTTGGCGGCGCGCGCGGGGGAAGAGCGGGTGGGAACGGAGCGGATGGGCCGGGCGCCGGCCGTCAAAGGCTCACCGGTCCGTCGCATGTCTGAGGCAACGAGCGTCATCTTTTCTGTTCTTTATTGGTCCGATGGCGCATCCACCGGCCGGTCGAGGGGTGGGCGGAGTTTACCCGACCCGGACGGCCATGGCGATGCCCCAAGGCGGCCTTGGCGGGGCCCTCAAACCGGCCCCTTGAACGGCCAAGGTGGCTCCCCAGATTCACCACAAGGGAAGGCCTAAATGGGTTCCCGGCCACTCGCTCCTCGGAGGAGGGTTTATGAGCCGCGTGTCGATGTTCAATTCGCCCCTGCTGCTGGGTTTTGACCAGCTCGAGCGCACGCTCGACCGCCTGGCCAAGAGCGCCGAGGGCTATCCCCCCTACAATATCGAGCGGATCGGCGAGAACGGCCTGCGCATCGTGCTGGCCGTGGCGGGCTTCACGGCGGACGACCTGGTGATCGAGCTGGTCGAGAACCAGCTCTCGGTCCGCGGCAAGCAGACCGATGATACCGACCGGGTCTTCCTCCATCGCGGCATCGCCGCCCGTCAGTTCCAGCGGGCCTTCATGCTGGCCGACGGCATCGAGGTGACGGGCGCCCGTCTCGACAACGGCCTGTTGTCGATCGACCTGGTGCGCCCCGTGGCCGAACCGCGCATCCGCACCATTCGCATCGATGCCGGCAAGGACGACGCCGGAACAGACAACACAATCGACATCACCGCGCGCCGCACTCATTCCAGATGAGGCAGGCGCCGGCTGACGCTGCCAAGGAGGTAGCCATGGAAAACGAGCAGACTACTGGTTTCACGCGCCTCGCCGACGAAGCCTTTCTGAGCCTCGGCGCGGAACAGGTCGCGTATGTGAAGGCGATCAACCTGCCGGACGGCGCGCATGCGATCGGCATCTTCTCCGCCGACGGCAAGCCGATGGCCGCCGCGCCCTCGGTCGAGGTCGCCCAGGCGCTGATCCGCCAGCACGATCTCGAGCCGGCGCTGGTGCACTAGAGATTGCTGAGTGGACGCGCGGCGCCAGTGGAGGCCCGCGGTCCGGAGAAGATCAGGCCGCGCTTTGCGCCTGGACAGATGATTCGACGAGCAGCGCGTAGAGCGCGTCGGCGCTTTCGGTGGCGCGCAGCTTCTCGACCAGGCTGCGGTCGCGCAGCAGGCGCGACACGCGCGCCAATGCCTTGAGATGGTCGGCGCCGGCGCCTTCGGGCGCCGCCAGCAGGAACACGACATCGACCGGCCGCTCGTCGATGGCGTCGAAATCGATCGGATGGGCGAGCCGGGCGAACAGCCCGACCGGCTTGGCGAGGGCCGACATGCGGGCATGCGGGATGGCGATGCCGCCGCCGATTCCCGTCGAGCCCAGGCGCTCGCGCTCGAGCAGGCGGTCGAACAGGCGGCGCTCGTCGAGCTTGAAAAGAGTGGCGGCGCGGCTGGCCAGCTCGGCCAACAAGGCTTTCTTCCCGGACGCCTTTAGGTTCGCCAAAACGGCGTCGGGGCCGGTCAGCAAATCCGCGATTTCCACAATGTCACCAATGGGTTAACGGGCGCGAACCAATTGCGCTCGGCAGAGGGGTGCGCCCCTATAGGCGCCTCGCCCGGGGCGGTCAAGCCGGTCCTTGCACCGGCCAAAATTGCCTCAGTCGGCCGGACCCGCCAGCGCCTGCGCGGCGATGGCGGCGCTCGGCAGCGCAGCCGGCAGGCTGCGCCCCATGCCCAGGCGACCGAGCCGACGACGCTCGGCCGACGAGGGAATGCGCATGGCTTCGCGATACTTGGCGACCGTCCGCCGCGCGATCTCGACGCCCTCGCCCTTCAGCAGATCGACGATGCGATCGTCCGACAAGGGCTGGTGCGAGTTCTCGCCGCCGACCAGCAGGCGGATGCGCGAGCGCACCGACTCCGAGGACACGACCACGCCCGGCGTGCGCGCCGGCAGCGCCGAGGTGAAGAAATATTTCAGCTCGAAGATGCCGCGCGGCGTGGCGATGTACTTGTTGGAGGTGACGCGGCTCACCGTGCTTTCGTGCAGCTCGGTGGCGACGGCGATGTCGCGCAGCACCAGCGGCCTGAGCGCGCTCACGCCCTTGCGGAAGAACGCATCCTGCTGACGCACGATCTCGCGCGCCACCTTCAGGATCGTGGTGGCGCGCTGTTCCAGCGTCTTCACCAGCCAGTTGGCCGACTGGAAGCGCTCGGCCACGAAATCGCGATCGGGCTTGGCGCGCGCGCCCTTCATCAGGGTGGCGTGGTAGTTGCGGTCGACCAGCACCTTGGGCAGCGCATCGGTGTTGAGCTCGATGTGCCAGCCTTCCTCGCCGGTGTCGGCATCCTTGGCCGGGCGCAGGAACAGGTCGGGTGCCACGGGCTGGATGGGCTCGAAATCGAAGGCCTGGCCGGGACGCGGATCGAGCGTGCGCAGCTCGGCCAGCATGTCGCGCAGATCCTCGTCGTCGACACCGCAGCGGCGGCGCAACTGGCCGAGTTCGCCGGCGGCCACGAGATCGAGATTATCCAGAAGAGCCTTCATCGCCGGGTCGAGGCGATCGCGTTCGGCGAGCTGGGCGCCGAGGCATTCCGCCACCGAGCGCGAGAACAGGCCGGCCGGCTCGATCTGGCGCAGCCGCGCGGCCACGGCCTCGACCATTTCCAGGCTGACGCACACCGCTTCGGCGACCACCGCGGCGTCGAGCCGGCAATAGCCCGCCTCGTCGAGACCCTCGGCGAGCTTGAGCGCGATGCGCCGCTCGGCGGCGTCGGCGAACATCAGCTCGATCTGCTCGAGCACATGGACCGCGAGCGAGCGCGGCCGCTCGGCGACGAAATCGAGCGCGTCGGGCGCATCCTCGCGCTGGCTGCCCTTGCTGGCGGCACCGTCGCCGCCGCGGTCGGCATGCTCGCGCGTCCAGCGCTCGTCGGCCTCGGCCAGGGCGGGGGCCGCAGCGGCCAGCGCCTCGGCGGTGTCGGCCGGCGCGTCGAGAACGGGACCTTCGGCCTCGGCGATCGGGCCGTCGTCGGCCGCGCCTTCGGACAAAAGAGGGTTCTTTTCCAGTTCCTGCTGGATGAAAGCGGCCAGCTCGAGATGCGAGAACTGCAGCAGCTTGATGGCCTGCTGAAGCTGCGGTGTCATTGCCAGTGTCTGGCGCGAAGCCAGGATGAGACTTGGACCGATACGCATGTACCCCACCCCCTGAAGGTCGGTGTAGACCTCCCCGTAAGGCGTTTTAAGCAATAACCGTGCCAGACCTCGGATCAAGTGCTATTTTTGGAAAATCCTGCAAACCGTAAGGACTGGCCATGCAGAAGACGCCTTTGCCGCTGTCGCTTGCCGCCGCGCGCGGACTGCCCTGGAAGCCGGGCCGTTCGGCGGAAGCGTTCATCGACGGCGATCTCGAACTCAGGTTTACGCCTCGACCCACCCGCGGGATGCAGGTTCCGCACCAGCGCGACGAACTCTATATCGTCGCCGCCGGAACGGGCCACTACCGGGTGGAAGATAACGTGACCGCGGTCGGCCCGGGCGATGTTCTTTTCGCCGCCGCCCACGTGGCGCACGGATTCGAGGATTTCTCGGACGATTTCGCGATCTGGATCATCTTCTACGGGCCGGTCAAATAGGGACCCGCCCGCGGTCTCAGTGCTCGAAAATGTCGATTTCCGGCCAGCCTGCCAGGTCCAGGCGCGCCCGGGTCGGCAGGAAGCGGAAAGCAGCCTGGGCCAGCTCGGTGCGGCCCTCGCGCTGCAGAAGTGCGTCGAGCTTGGCCTTGAGCGCATGCAAATACAGCACGTCGGACGCGGCATAGGCGAGCTGCTCGTCGCTCAGGCTGTCGGCGCCCCAGTCGGAGGTCTGCTGCTGCTTGGAGAGATCGACGCCTAAAAGCTCCTTGCAGAGATCCTTCAGGCCGAACCGGTCGGTGAAGGTCCGCACCAGCTTGGCGGCGATCTTGGTGCAGTAGACCGGCTCGCAGCGCACGCCCAGCGCATGTTCCAGGACGGCGATGTCGAAACGGCCGAAATGGAAGAGTTTCAGCACCTTGGGGTCGGCCAGCAGGGCGGCCAGTCGCGGCGCCTTGTGGGGCCCGCGCGGCATCTGCACCAGATGGGCATTGCCGTCGCCGGCCGAGAGCTGGACCAGGCAGAGCCGGTCGCGATGGGGATTGAGGCCCATGGTCTCGGTGTCGATGGCGACCGAGGGGCCGAACGACAGGTCGGCGGGAAGGTCGCCGCGATGAAGGCTGATCGCCATTTTTACCGGATGCCTCGCACGCCCTGCATGGTGCCCAGGAGAAGACTCGAACTTCCACGCCTTTCAGCGCTAGTACCTGAAACTAGTGCGTCTACCAATTCCGCCACCTGGGCAGGTCATGCGGGCTCGTGCGGGCCGTGAGTTAGGGCGGCCCCGCGCCGATGTCAACCGCGCCGCTTGCGCAGTGCCGACCCGGGGAGCGAGGCAACAGTCACGGCTTTTCGCCCGTCGTGCCGGCATCATCTTGCATTTATGGATGCGATTTCATTCGCGCCGACAAAGACTTTCGCCAGTGTATGGTGGCGCGATGTCCAGCGTGATGCCAGCCGAACCCGGAGAGCAAGCCGAAACGCGCTTCGTCGCCATGCTCGTCTATCGCGGCGTGGTGGCGATGGACGTCTTCGGACCCCTCGAGGCCTTCGCCATGGCCAATATGGTCGTCGGCTGGCCCGCCTATCGGCTGGCCATCGCCGGGATGAGCAAGGCGCCGATCGATACCTCGCTGGGCATCCGGATCACGCCCAGCGTCGCCGTCGCCGACATCGAGGGACCGATCGACACGCTGCTCGTGTCCGGCGGCTTCGGGCAGGTTGAAGCGAGCACCGACGAGCGTCTTCTCGCCTGGCTGCGCGCCGGCAGGCAGCGGGCCCGCCGCTGCGGGTCGATCTGCACGGGCGCCTTCGTCCTCGCCGCGGCCGGGCTGCTCGATGGCAAGCGGGCAACCACGCATTGGGCGATGGCCGCGGAGCTCGAGCCGGCGCTACCCGCAGGTCAAGGTCGATGCCGACCGGATCTTCGTGCGCGACGGCAATGTCTACACCTCGGCCGGCGTGACGGCCGGGATCGATCTGGCGATCGGCCTGATCGAGGAGGATCACGGGCGCACGGTGGCGCTCCGGGTCGCGCGCTCGCTCGTGGTCCATCTCAAGCGGACCGGCGGGCAGTCCCAGTTCAGCAACCTTCTGCTCGCCCAGTTCGCGTCCAGCCCGCCGGTGCGGCTGGTCCAGGAATGGGCGCTGGAAAACCTCGCGGCAGATCTCAGCGTCAAGGCAATGGCGGCGCGCGCGCACATGAGCGAGCGCACCTTCCGCCGCGCCTTCGCCGACGAGACCGGCGAGACGCCGCGTGACTTCGTCGAGCGCATCCGCATCGACGCCGCGCGCGGCCTGTTCGAGGAGGCCCAGTTGCCGGTGCAGGCGGTGGCGACGCGCTGCGGCTTCGAGACCATCGACAATCTGCGCCGCGCCTTCGTCCGCCGCCTCGGCGTCACGCCCCTGCAATACCGCCAGCGCTTCCGCCTGACCGACGACGAGCCGACGCGCGCCGCAGCGAGCTGACCTGCGACGGATCGACCGAACTGGCCGGGAAAGCAGCCTGTTTGGCCGATTTTGTCGCCACACTTCCATGGCCGACGCCGAGCCGCTGAGCGATCCTTGCCGCGCCAGCGTCGTGTACTTGGGGTGGCGCGCTGGGGGACTGGGCATGATCGGCGCGCGAGGCTCGGTGTTGGGTACCGTCACGTGCAGTGTCGGCGGCTTGGGAGCCGGCCTCGTCGATCCGATCGTGCCCAGCCTGCGCGCGGGCGCCGCGCATATCGGACGGATGCACTGAATAACGTGTTATCCTCGCGCCCTGTGCAATCGCTCGAAAGAAGCGGTGGCGCGGCAGCCTTGGGGAGCAAGCGATGATCGGCAGAAGGTCTGGGCCGTCGACAAGCGGCACGCGGCGTCTTGCGTTCCCGTCGAAGTGGCTCCTTCCAGCACTGCTGGCCGGCACCTGCCTGTCGCCGGTTATGGGCGCGCTGCCGGTGCGTGCGCAGACGGTGTGGCGGTCGACCCCCGACAGTGGCGTCTTCGTCCAGGGCACGAACTGGAGCGCAGGCGCACCGACGTCGGTCACGCCGGGAGCCTTCAATACGTCGACCATCACCAATCTCAATTTTGCCGACGCCATCGTCTCCAGCCTGATCTTCAATTCCGGCGCCTCGGCTTTCACCTTCACCCTGACCAACGCGACCGCGGAAATCACCGGCGCGGGCGTGGTCAATAATGCCGCGAGCCATCCGACCTTCGTGCTCAACGGCAACACCATCGGCGGCAACCTCACCCTCGATAGCGGCACCTTCGCCAACTCCACGGTCACCCTCAACGGTTTCTCCTCGCTGACCCTCGGAGCCAGTGGCGGGTCCGCCGCCCCCACCCTTGGCACCGCCAACGTCACCTCGTCGGGATTGATTTCGCTGAACGGTCTCGGCCACGGCCGGCAATGCCGCGATTACCAACAACGGGCCGGGGTCGGGAACGATCGACTTCAACGATTCGAGCACGGCCGGCAACGCCACCATCACCAACAACGACGGCATGTTCTTCCAGGCGCCGTCGACCGCCGGCAGCGCCAACATCACCAACACTGGGTTCGTGACCTTTGTCGGAAAATTCGACAGCCGGCAGCGCCGTGATCGTCAACTGCCGGCGGCGGCTTCGCTCATCTCCTTCACGGATTCGGCGACCGCCGGCAGCGCCACCATCACCACCAACGGCTTCGCGCTCACGCAGTTCAGCGGCAACGCCACCGCCGCCAACGCGCAGCTCATCGTCACTGCCGGCGCCAGCCTCGGATTCTTCGGTCACCAGCACCGCCGGCAACGCGACCATCACCTCGACCGATGCCTTCGTCACCTTCGAGGACAACAGCACCGCCGGCAACGCCGCCATCACCGCCAATGGCACGGGTTCGGTCGACTTCTCGGGCACGACCGGCCCCAACGGCGACAACAAGATCAGCGCCGGCTCGATCGCCGGCAGCACCACGTTTTTCCTGGGCGGCAACCAGCTCACCGTCGGCTCCAACAACCTCTCGAGCACCGTGAGCGGCACGGTCGAGGATGGCGGCAGCTTCGGCGGCACCGGCGCCTCGCTGGTCAAGATCGGCACCGGCACGCTCACCCTGTCGGGCGTCAACACCTACTCGGGCGGCACGACGATCAACGGCGGCACGATCGCCGTCTCCGCCGACAACAATCTCGGCGCCGCCAGCGGCGGCCTTACCCTGGGCGGCGGCACCCTGCAGACGACGGGAACCTTCTCGTCGGCGCGCGCCGTCACGCTGAACGCCGGCGGCGGCACCTTCAACACCAATGCCGGCACGGCGCTCACCCTCACCAACGCCGTCATCGGCAGCGGCGGCCTCACCAAGGCCGGCGGCGGCACGCTCACGCTGCTGGCCGCCAACACCTACAGCGGCGGCACGACGGTGAATGCCGGGACCCTGCAGCTCGGGCCCGGCGGATCGCTCGCCGCGGGCAGCGCGCTCGCGATCAACGGCGGCATCTTCAGCCTGCGGCGGCAACAACCAGACGGTGGGCACGATCTCGGGCAGCGGCGGCGGCATCGTGCTGGGCAACGGCACGCTCACCATGGGCGACGGCAGCAACACGACCCTGGCCGCCGTGATCTCCGGCACCGGCGGCGTGATCAAGCAGGGCGCCGGCATCCTGAACCTCACCGGCGCCAACACCTTTACCGGCCCGACCTCGGTGATGGCCGGCACCCTCGCCGTGAACGGCAGCCTCGCCGGCAACGTCACGGTCGGCACGGCGGGCACATTGGGCGGCAACGGCACGATCGCGGGTCTGGTCACCAACAACGGCACCATCGCGCCCGGCAATTCGATCGGCCTTTTGACGGTGAACGGCAGCTTCGTGCAGAGCGCCGGCAGCACCTACCAGGTCGAGGCCAATGCCGCGGGCCAGGCCGACCGCATCAATGTCACCGGTGCGCCGGGCACGGCCGTGATCCAGGGCGGCACGGTGCAGGTGCTGGCCGCGGGAGGCACCTACGGGAAGAGCACCACCTACACGATCCTCAACGCCAGCGGCGGCGTGAGCGGCGCCTATGCCGGCGTCACCAGCAACCTCGCCTTCCTCACCCCGTCGCTGGCCTACGACGCCAACAACGTCTTCCTGACGCTGTCGATCGCCTCGAACGCCTTCTCGTTCGGCGGCCGGACGCCCAACCAGAAGGCGGTCGGCGTCGCGCTCGACCAGTCCTTCGCCCACGGCGTCGGGCGACTTCGCCGCGGTGCTCGGCGTGATCGCCGGCCTCAGCGGCGAGGAGGGGCCCGCGGCCCTCAACAAGATCAGCGGCCAGCCCTATGCCGACTTCGGCACCATGAACACCAACAACGCCATGCTGTTCATGAATGCGCTGGGCCAGCAGATGGCCAATGCGCGCGGGACGGCTTCGAGCAGCTTGCAGCGCCAGGCCCTGGCGCAGGCCTGCGAGGTCGAGAGCTGCGACGCCGTGGGTCCGTTGAGCGCCTGGGCCAGTGCGCTGGGCGGCCTGGGCTCGGTGCTGGGCGACGGCAATGCCCAGACCCTGACCTACAATTTCGGCGGCGCCGCGGCCGGCATCGACTACCGTTTCGATCCACGTTTCCTGGTCGGCTTCGGCGTCGGCTACACCCACGGCACGCAGTGGGTGAACGCCTTCATGGGGCAGGGCTGGTCCGACAATGTGAGCGTGGCAGCCTATGGCAGCTTCACCCAGGGTCCGCTCTACGTCGATGCGCTCGCGGGCTACGGCTATTACAGCAACCAGCTCCAACGCCAGATCCTGATCCCCGGCCTGCAGCAGCGGACCGCGACCGGCAGCACCGGGGCCAATCAGTTCCTCGGCCAGATCGAGGGCGGCTACAAGCTCGGCGTATATGCGCCGGCCGCCGCCACCATCACGCCGTTTGGCCGCTTCCAGATATCGAGCGTGACGCAGAACGCTTTCAGCGAAAGTCGGCGCGCAGTCGCTCAGCCTGAACGTCGCGCAGCAGACGACCAACTCGCAGCGCACCACCATCGGCGCCGATCTCGGGAGTTCGATCGGCATCGGCGACCAGCGCACGATCGACTTCGCGCTTCGTCTCGGCTGGATGCACGAGTTCGCCGACGTCGCACGACCGATCACGGCGGCCTTCGCCGGCGCGCCCGGCAACTCCTTCACCGTGTTCGGCGCAACGCCCTTGCGCAACGCGGCCGTCGTCGGCCTGCAGGCCACGACCACCATCGCCGCGGCGACGCAGATCTACCTGCGCTACGACGGCGAACTCGCTACCGGCACCGACAACCACGCCCTGAACGTCGGCCTGCGCATCAGCTGGTAGGCCTTGCGCCGAAGCCCGGATCGGCTATAGCCAGCATCCATGAAGATCAAGCAGGTCACGGTTTTCGGCGGCAGCGGCTTTATCGGCCAGGCCATCGTGCGGGCGCTGGCGCCGCACGGCTATCTCGTGCGGGTCGCCTGCCGACGCATCGAGCTCGCCGAACGGGTCAAGACCGCGGGCGATGTCGGCCAGATCACCCTGATGCGCGCCAACCTCCGGGTGCCGCAGTCGGTGGCCCACGCCATCGAAGGCAGCCAGGCCGTGATCAACGCCGCGGGCATCGCCTTCGAGCGCGGCCGGCAAAGCTACAAGGCCGTCCATGGGTTGGGCGCCCGCACCATCGCCGAGGCGGCGCGCGCCGCCGGTGTCGAGCGGCTGGTCCATGTCTCGGGCATCGGCGCCGACAGCCGAAGCTCGAAGAACCGCTATGTCCTGTCCAAGGTCGAGGCGGAAGACGCCATCGTCGCCGGCTTCGAGAGCGCCACGATCCTGCGGCCGAGCGTGGTTTTCGGGCCCGACGACGTGCTGTTCAACCGCCTGGCCAGGATCGCCGCCCTGGCGCCCTTCATGCCCATCGTCGGCAACGGCCGCGCCAAGGTCCAGCCGGTCTTCGTGGGCGACGTCGCCCAGGCCGCCGTGGCGGTGCTGGCGCGGCCCGACACGGCGAAAAGCGTGTTCGAGCTGGGCGGCCCCAAGGTCTACAGCTACCGCGAGATCGCCGCGCTGACCCTGCGCGAGATCGATCGCGACAAGCCGATCATCGGCATTCCGGCCGGCCTGATGAAGATCGCCGCCTTCTTCGCCGAATTTCCCGCCATCGTCGGGCGCACGCCGCAGATCACCCGCGACCAGGTCGATCTCCTGGTCCACGACAATGTCGTGCGCCCGGGCGCCAAGAGCCTCGCGACCCTGGGCATCGAGCCCACGGCGGCCGAGGTCATCCTGCCGACCTACCTCGACCGCTTCCGCATCGGCGGCCGCTACAACCAGCACGCCCCGGCCTGACGACCGCAACCGGCTCACTACCGGCAGACCAACTGGGTCTGGTTTTATAGTCCGTAATCGGTATCAATTAATCCCGCAACACAATGCGGTTAGAGTCGGTTGGCGGAACGGTGTCGGACCATCTCGAAAATAGGTCAGCTTCATTGACTTATCGGGACGCGCATGCTTTAAGGCTCTCGGAAACGCAGCTTTAGCGCGGTCGGCGCACTTCTTGCGTAATAAAATTTCACACTTGGGCTTGAGGGGTATCCCGTGGCGGAAAGGATGCTGAAGTTCGTGGGCACGCCGCAGGCCATGCCGGACAAGCGTCCGCCGGCCGAGCGGCGCCGCGACTTCGACGAGATCTACGCCAATTACGCGCGCGACAAGGCCGCCGAGCAGTCGGCGCGCTGCTCGCAATGCGGCGTGCCGTTCTGTCAGATCCATTGCCCGCTGCACAACAACATCCCGGACTGGCTGAAGCTCACGGCCGAGGGCCGGATCGAGGAGGCCTACGAACTCTCTTCGGCCACCAACAATTTCCCCGAGATCTGCGGCCGCATCTGCCCGCAGGACCGGCTGTGCGAAGGCAATTGCGTCATCGAGAAGGGCTTCGAGGCGGTCACCATCGGCTCGGTCGAGAAGTTCATCACCGACACCGCCTGGGCGCAGGGCTGGGTGAAGCCGATCCAGCCCCGGCGCGAGCGGCGCGAGAGCGTCGGCATCGTGGGCGCCGGCCCGGCCGGCCTCGCCGCCGCCGAGCAGCTTCGCCGCAAGGGCTACCAGGTCACGATCTACGATCGCTACGACCGCGTGGGCGGCCTGCTGATCTACGGCATTCCCAACTTCAAGCTCGAGAAGGAGGTCGTGCAGCGCCGCGAGAAGCTGCTGCGTGACTCCAAGGTCGCCTTCGAGCTCGAGTGCGAGGTCGGCCGCGACATCTCGATGGCAGAGCTGCGCCGCCGCCACGACGCCGTGCTGATGGCCTCGGGCGTCTACAAGGCGCGCGACATCGCCGCCCCCGGCGTCGGCCTCGGCGGCATCACCGCCGCGCTCGACTATCTCACCGCTTCCAACCGCAGCGGGCTTGGCGACACGGTGCCCGACTACGAGTTGGGCGCGCTCAACGCCCGCGGCAAGAATGTCGTGGTGATCGGCGGCGGCGACACGGCGATGGATTGCGTGCGCACCGCCGTCCGCCAGGGCGCGCGCTCGGTGAAGTGCCTCTATCGGCGCGACCGCACCAACATGCCGGGCTCGCAGCGCGAGGTGAAGCACGCGGAGGAAGAAGGCGTCGAGTTCGTCTGGCTCTCCGCGCCGCAGGCCTTCCTCGGCAAGGACAGAGTGAGCCACGTGCGCTCCGTGCGCATCCATCTCGGCATGCCGGATTCGACCGGCCGCCAGACGCCGCAGGAGATTCCCAACTCCCACGTCAACATCGAGGCCGATCTGGTGCTGAAGGCGCTGGGCTTCGATCCCGAGGACCTCCCGGCAATGCTCGACGCACCCGACCTCGGCGTCACCGGCTGGGGCACGCTCAAGATCGACTGGAAGAGCATGATGACCAGTCTCGACGGCGTGTTCGCCGCCGGCGACATCGTGCGCGGCGCCTCGCTGGTGGTGTGGGCGGTGCGCGACGGCCGCGACGCGGCGGAGCGCATCCATTCCTACCTTTCCACCAAGGCCGCTGCCGCGGTCGCCGTTGCCGCGGAGTGACCGACGATGATGACGCTCTATGACTTCACGGGATCGGGCAACGGCTACAAGGTGAGCCTGGTGCTTGCCCATCTCGGCCTGCCGTACAAGCGGATCGAACGTGACATCCTGAAGGGCGAGACGCGCACGCCGGAGTTTCTGGCCAAGAACCCGAACGGCCGCATTCCCACGCTGCAGCTCGAGGACGGCAGCCATCTCTTCGAATCGAACGCCATCATCTGGTACCTCGCCGAGGGCACCGAGCTCGCGCCCAAGGACCGCCGGGCGCGGGCCGAGACGCTGCAATGGATGTTCTTCGAGCAGTACAGCCACGAGCCGTTCATCGCGACGGTGCGCTTCTGGAAGCACTTCCTGCCCAAGCTGACGCCGCTGCAGGAGATGGAACTGCCCGGGCGCGTCGAGAAGGGCTATGCCGCGCTCGGCGTCATGGAGCAGCGTCTCGCGCATCATCCCTATTTCGTCGCCGACCAGTACGGCCTCGCCGATATCGCGCTCTATGCCTACACCCACGTCGCGGGCGAGGGTGGGTTCAATCTCGACAACTATCCGCTGGTCAATGCCTGGATGGCGCGCGTCGCCAGCCAGCCCGGCCACGTCACGATCGACCACAGGAACTGAAGGGAGAGAACCATGCCGATGATCAACGTCCAGATGTTCGAGGGCCGCACCACCGAGCAGCGCCGCAAGCTGGCGAAGGAACTCACCGAGGGCACCTGCCGCGCGCTGGGCTGCACGCCCGACGCCGTGCAGATCATCCTGACCGACATCAAGAAAGAGAACTGGGCCGAGGCCGGAAAGCTGTTTTCGGATTAGTCCAAAAGCCGTCATCTCGAGCGGGATGACGGAATGGGGAACTGCGCCATGTCCAACCATTTCGACGCCGACCAGTACATCCGCGACCACCGTAGCGGTGTCGCCAGGCTCACCGCCGCCTACGGCTACAACCCCGCCCAGGAGATCGACTCCTGCGGCGTCGGCCTGGTCGTGGCGCTGGACGGCAAGCGCCGCCGCGACGTGGTGGCGGCGGGCATCGATGCGCTGAAGGCGGTGTGGCACAGGGGCGCCGTCGATGCCGACGGCAAGACCGGCGACGGCGCCGGCATCCATGTCGAGATCCCGCAGGATTTCTTCCGCGACCATGTCCGCGATTCGAGCGGCGAGACCCCGCAGACCGGCCGCATCGCCGTCGGCATGGTGTTCCTGCCGCGCACCGACCTCGGCGCGCAGGAGCGCTGCCGCACCATCGTCGAGACCGAGATCCTGCGCTTCGGCCACATGATCCTGGGCTGGCGCCAGGTGCCGGTCGACATTTCGGTGATCGGCGAGAAGGCCAACGCCACGCGGCCCGAGATCGAGCAGATCCTGATCGGCCGCGGCGACGCCACGCTCGACAATCGCGAATTCGAGAAGCAGCTCTATATCCTGCGCCGGCGCATGGAGAAGGCAGCGCTGGCCGAGAACGTTCCCGAGTTCTACGTCTGCTCGCTCAGCTGCCGCTCGGTCGTCTACAAGGGCATGTTCCTGGCCGAGCATCTGTCGGCCTTCTATCCCGACCTGCTGGACGAGCGCTTCACCTCGCGCTTCGCCATCTTCCACCAGCGCTATTCGACCAACACCTTCCCGCAATGGAAGCTGGCCCAGCCGTTCCGCGTGCTGGCGCACAACGGCGAGATCAACACGCTGCTGGGCAACGTCAACTGGATGAAGAGCCACGAGGCCAGGCTCGAGCATGACGGCTTCGGCCGGGCGATCGAGGACCTCAAGCCCATCATCCAGCCCGACGCCTCGGACTCCTCGGCGCTCGACAACGTCTTCGAGCTCCTGGTGCGTGGCCATCGCAACCTGCCGATGGTCAAGGCGATGATGATCCCCGAGGCCTCGGGGTCGAACCCCAACGTGCCGCCCCACCATCGCGCGATGTATCACTACGTGAACGGCGTCATGGAGCCGTGGGACGGCCCGGCCGCCATCGCCGCCGTCGCCGGCAAGTGGGCGCTGGTCGGACTCGACCGCAACGGTCTGCGGCCGATGCGCTACGTGCGCACCTCGGACGAGCTGCTGATCGCGGGCTCCGAGGCCGGCATGGTGCCGCAGGACGAAGCGAAGATCGTCGAGAAGGGCCGGCTCGGCCCGGGCGAGATGCTGGCTGTCGATATGGACCAGCCCGCGCTCTACAAGGACCGCGAGCTGAAGGACATGCTGGCCGCGACGCACGACTATGCGAGCTGGACGACACGCACCGTCGAGCTGGACTCCTTGATCAGGCAGGAAACCCCGGCCGCCGAGCATTTCGCGCCGGACGAGCTGCGCCGCCGGCAGTTCTCGTCGGGCTGGTCGATCGAGGACCTGGAGATGATCCTCCACCCCATGGTCGAGGACGGCAAGGAGGCGGTCGGCTCGATGGGCGACGACGCGCCGCTTGCCGTGCTGAGCGACACCTATCGCGGCATGCACCATTACTTCCGGCAGAATTTCAGCCAGGTCACCAACCCGCCGATCGATTCTTTGCGCGAGCGCAACGTGATGACGATCCGCACGCGGCTCGGCAACCTCGGCAACATCCTCGACGAGAGTCCCGAACAGAGCGAGATGCTGTCGCTGCAGTCGCCCATCGTGCTCAACGCCGAGTTCGAGGCGATGCGCAAGTACATGGGCGAAACCGCCTGCCGCATCGACTGCACGTTCGACGCCCATCCTGGAGACAAGAGGGGTGGGCTCGACGCCATGCGCCAGGCTTTCGAACGCATCTGCAAGGAAGCCGAGGACGGCGTGCGCAGCGGCTGCCTGCATGTCGTGCTGACCGACGCCAACGTGAACAGCGAGCGCGCCGCGCTGCCGATGATCCTGGCGGCGGGCTGCGTGCACTCCTACCTGGTGCGCCAGTCGCTGCGCACCTTCACCTCGCTCAACGTGCGCTCGGGCGAGTGCCTCGACGTGCATTATGCCGCCGTCATCATCGGCGTCGGCGCCACCACGGTGAATCCCTACCTCGCCGAGGAAACCATCGCCGCCCGCCATGGCCGCGGCCTGTTCGGCAAGCTCACGCTCGGCGCCTGCCTGGCCAACTACAAGAAGGCGCTCGACGAGGGCCTGCTCAAGGTGATGTCCAAGATGGGCATCTCGGTGCTGTCGTCCTATCGCGGCGGCTGCAACTTCGAGGCCGTCGGCCTGTCGCGCTCGCTGGTCGCCGAGTTCTTCCCCGGCATGCCGTCGCGCATCTCCGGCATCGGCCTGCGCGGCGTGCAGGAGAAGATCGCCGAGCAGCATGCCCGCGCCTTCGACGAGGACGTCGTCACCCTGCCGATCGGCGGCTTCTACAAGACGCGGCGCGGCGGCGACCGGCACAACTTCGAGGGCAACCTCATCCATATGCTGCAGGACGCGGTGAACACCGAATCCTACGCCAAGTACAAGAAGTACAGCGAGCAGATCCGCCGCCTGCCGCCGATCAACCTGCGCGACCTTCTCGACTTCAAGACCGACCGCGCGTCCGTCGCCATCGACGAGGTCGAATCGATCACCGAGCTGCGCAAGCGCCTGGTGGCGCCCGGCATCTCGCTGGGCGCGCTGGGACCCGAGGCGCACGAGACGCTGTCGATCGCCATGAACCGCATCGGCGCCAAGTCCGATTCGGGCGAAGGCGGCGAGGATCCGGCGCGCTACACGGCGCGCGCCAACGGCGACAACGCCTCGTCGGCCATCAAGCAGGTGGCGTCGGGCCGCTTCGGCGTCACGGCGGAATATCTCAACAACTGCCGCGAGCTCGAGATCAAGGTCGCCCAGGGCGCCAAGCCCGGCGAGGGCGGCCAGCTGCCCGGCCTCAAGGTGAGCGAGATGATCGCCCGCCTGCGCCATTCGACGCCCGGCGTGACCCTGATCAGCCCGCCGCCGCATCACGACATCTATTCGATCGAGGATCTGGCGCAGCTCATCTACGACCTGAAGCAGATCAACCCCGAGGCGAGGGTCACGGTGAAGCTGGTGGCGCGCTCGGGCATCGGCACCATCGCGGCCGGCGTCGCCAAGGCCAAGGCCGACACGATCCTGGTGTCGGGCCACAGCGGCGGCACCGGCGCCTCGCCGCAGACCAGCATCAAGTACGCCGGCATCCCGTGGGAGATGGGCCTGTCGGAAACCCACCAGGTGCTGACGCTCAACCGCCTGCGCGAGAAGGTGCTGCTGCGCACCGACGGCGGCCTCAAGACCGGCCGCGACGTGGTGATCGCCGCCATGCTGGGCGCCGAGGAGTACGGCATCGGCACGGCCTCGCTGGTCGCCATGGGCTGCATCATGGTGCGGCAGTGCCATTCCAACACCTGCCCGGTGGGCGTGTGCACGCAGGACCCGAAGCTGCGCGCAAAGTTCGAGGGCACGCCGGAGAAGGTCGTCAACCTCTTCAGCTTCATCGCCGAGGAGGTGCGCGAGATCCTGGCCCAGCTCGGCTACCGCTCGCTGCTCGAGATCGTCGGCCGTTCCGACCTTCTGCGGCAGGTGAGTCGCGGCGCGCGCTATCTCGACGACCTCGACCTCAATCCCTTGCTGACCCGCGCCGATGGCGGCCGCGAGGCGGTGCACAGCACGGTCGAGGGCCGCAACGAAGTGCCCGACACGCTCGATGCCCAGATGATCCGCGACGCGCGGCCGCTGTTCACCCATCGCGAGAAGATGCAGCTGCAGTACAGCGTGCGGAACACCCATCGCGCCGTGGGCACCAGGCTTTCCGCCATGATCACCCGCAAGTACGGCATGGCCGGGCTGCAGCCCGACACCGTGACCGTGCGCCTGCGCGGCACCGCCGGCCAGTCGCTCGGCGCCTTCGCCGTGCGCGGCCTCAAGCTCGAAGTGTTCGGCGACGCCAACGACTATGTCGGCAAGGGCCTGAGCGGCGGCACCATCGTGGTCAAGCCCACCGTATCGAGCGCGCTGGTGCCGGAGCTCAACGCCATCATCGGCAACACGGTCCTCTACGGCGCCACGGCGGGCAAGCTGTTCGCCTCGGGCCGCGCCGGCGAGCGCTTCGCCGTGCGCAACTCGGGCGCCGATACCGTCGTCGAGGGCGTGGGCTCGAACGGCTGCGAATACATGACCGGCGGCACCGCCGTGATCCTGGGCTCGCTCGGCGTCAACTTCGCCGCCGGCATGACCGGCGGCATGGCCTTCGTCTACGACCCGGAGAATGTCTTCACGCTCAAGGTCAACCCCGAGACCGTGAGCTTCCAGAGGATCGACCATCCGCATTGGGAGGCCGTGCTCAAGGCCATGGTCGAGGAGCATGTCGCCGAGACCAAGTCGCCGCTGGGCGCCCGCCTGCTGAACGACTGGAACCGCTGTCTCGACCACTTCTGGCAGGTGGTGCCGAAGGAGATGCTGTCCCGCCTGCCCCAGCCGCTGACCACGTCCGAAGCCCGGCGGGCGTGACCTATCGCACGCCTGCCCTGAGCGAAGTCGGACAGCGGGCGAAGTGGAAAGACCTCCTCATGCGCTCGGCGATAAAGACGGGTCCCTCCACTCCGCTTCGCTCCGGTCGGGATGACGGCAAAGAAGATCGCCTACCTCCAGCTCGCCGCCGCGGTCGTGCTGTTCGGGCTCGCCTTCCCGATCATCAAGATCGGGCTCGCGGCCAGCACGCCGGTCTGGCTGGCGGCCGGCCGGGCGAGCCTGTCGGCGCTCACCGCCTTCGCGCTGCTGGCCGCGCTGGGCCGCCTGCGCTGGCCCGACCGCGCCGACTGGCCGATCGTGCTGTCGGTCGGCGTCTTCCAGCTCACGCTCTACTTCGCCTTCGCCAATCTCGGCGTGCAAAGCGTGCCGCCGGGCCGCTCGGGCGTGCTGTCCTATTCCGCCATGCTGTGGCTGGTGCCGCTGTCGCTGCTGGTCGGCGAGCCGGTCGGGCGGCGCGCCCTGCTGGGCGTCGCGCTCGGCATGGTCGGCATCATCGTGCTGATCGATCCGCGCGGTCTCGACTGGAGCGACCGCGCGGTGATCGCAGGCCATGGCTGGCTGTTGCTGGCGGGCTTCTCCTGGGCGATCGCCATCCTGCATGCCCGCCGCCATCGCTGGCGCACCTCGCCGCTCGACGTGCTGCCCTGGCAGATGGCGGTTGCGACGGTCCTGCTGTGGGGTCTCGCCTTCATCCTCGAGCCCAGGGGCTATTTCGATTTCAGCAAGCCCGAGCTCTGGATCTCGCTGCTCTATATCGGCTCGTTCGCCGGCCCGGCCGGCACCTGGGCCGCCGTCTCCGTCGCCCGCGCTTTGCCGCCGGTGACGGGCTCGCTCGGCATGCTGGGCACGCCGCTGATCGGCATCGCGGCGTCCGCCGTCCTGGTCGGCGAACGGATCACCTGGAACCTGCTGCTGGGCACCGCGCTGATGATCGCGGGAATTGCTATCGTGATCCTGGACAGGAGGAAGTGACGGATGAAGGACTGGGGAATGATGACCAAGGCCGAGCGCGATGCGGCCTACAACAACACCGATGCGGTGAAGAACAGCGCCGAGCTGAACGCCGCGCGCATCGCCGCCTCCGACGCCTTCCGCAAGGCGCACCCGAAGCATCTCGACCTGCGCTACGGGCCCAAGGAGCGCAACGCCTGGGACCTTTTCCCCGCACAGGACGCCAACGCACCCTGCTTCGTCTTCATCCATGGCGGCTATTGGCAGAGGAACAGCCGCGACCAGTTCGCCAGCCTGATCGCCGGCGCCCACGCCCATGGCTGGGCCGCCGCCCTGCCCGGCTACACCCTGGCGCCCGACGCCACGCTCAGCGAGATCGTGGCCGAGATCAACGCCGCGCTCGACTGGCTGGCGGCCAACGGATCGGCGCACGGCATCACCGGCAAGGTCGTGCTGTCGGGCTGGTCGGCCGGCGGCCATCTCACGGCCCAGTGCCTCGGCCACCCCCGGGTGAGCGCGGGCCTCGCCGTGTCGGGCGTGTTCGAGCTCGGGCCGATCCGCGACACCTACCTCAATGACAAATTGCAGCTCACCGACGCCGAGCTTGCGGATCTGTCCCCGCTGCGCCTGCCCATGGTGAAAAAGCCGCTCGCCATCGCCTACGGCACGGCCGAGCTGCCGCCGCTGGTCGCCGACAGCCGCGCGCTCCATGAAAAACGCGCGGCCGAGCATCTGCCAGGGGCGCTGATCCCGGTGGCGGGCGCCGACCATTTCACAATCACCCACGAACTGCGCGATGCCGACGGCCAATTGACGAAGCAGCTGATGCTGCTCGTCTGAGCCACTTGGCACGGCTGTTGCGAGCCCGTGGAAACAACGCCGGGAGGCCAGCAGCCAATGATCAATCGTCGCCGACTTTTCGCGGGTGCAGGCTTTGCTGCCGCCGCCTTCGCCGCTCCCGCCGTCCTCAGGGCCGAGACCCGCACGGTCAAGATGGGCGCGTTGCGGCTGGTCCATTCCATGCCGCCGTATTTCTATGAAAAATTCGCGCCGGCCGACCTCAAGGTCGAAATCATCGTGTTCGACAGCCCGACCGACGGCAAGAACGCCGTGGTCACCAAGTCGGTCGATTTCGGCACCTTCGGCATCGCCGCCGCCATCCTGGGCGGCGCCGTGGGCGAGCCCGTCGTCGTCGTGGGCGCGCTCTCCAACAAGGGCATGGGCGTCATCTCCAAGGCGGGCTCCGACGTCAAGACCATCAAGGATCTCAAGGGCAAGCGGGTCGGCATCTGGCCGGGCTCGACCCAGGAGGTCTTCATCATGGAGCGGCTGCGCATGGAGGGCCTGTCGATCAAGGACGTCACGCCCGTGCGCGTGCCGTTCGGTGAGATGCCGGCCATGCTGGCGCGCGGCGACGTCGACGCCTATGTCGGCGCCGAGCCCGGCCCCGCTCTGTCGATCACCTCGGGCGCGGGCCAGCTCGTCGAGTATCCGTACTCGACGCCGATGGGCGGGCTGAACATGATCTTCGGCACCCACGAGGACACCGTCGCCAAGAATCCCGACCTCGTGAAGACCATGCTGAAGACGCATCGCCAGGCCGTCGAGTTCATGATGGCCAACAAGCCGCTGGTCACCGACATGACGGTGCAGAAGCTGGGCGCCAACCGCGCCGCCGTCGACCAGGCGCTCAGCGCCAACAATGTCGAATATGTCTGGAAGCTCGATACGACCGTGCAGGGCCAGGCCAGGACCTATGCCCAGCAGATGCTCGAGCTGAAGCAGATCCGCGCGCTGCCCAAGTTCGAGACCTTCCTCAATCCGACCTTCTCCAACGAACTCGGCAACAGCTAGATCATGGTGGGCATCCCCAAATGACTCGTCATGGCTGGGGCGCGTCACTCCAGTGACGCGTCTTTCTTGGCGGGCGACATCCCATGACGCGCCACTCAAGGCGGAGTTTACTCCGCCGCGGTGGCGCGCCCCAGCGCATGACGATCGCGGACGCCAGCCTCGACACAGGCGCGGGGCCGGCGATCGTCTCCGGCAGGCGTCCGAAGTCGCTGTGGCGCCGCGTAAAACCTGTCGTCCTCGCGCTGATCGTGCCGCTGCTGCTGCTCGCTTTCTGGCAGGTGGCCACCGACGCAGCGCTGGACCTTGCTGATCCCGACGCCCTACGCGGTCGCCGAGTACATGGTCGATTTCGCCGTGGGCGGCATCTACGACGACGCCTACTCGGGCACCTTGCTCACGCATCTGCTGGCGTCGATGAGCAGGGTCTATGGCGGCTTCGCGCTGGCGGCGCTGTTCGCCTTGCCGATCGGCATCATGGTCGGTCGCATGCCGACGGCGCGCATGCTGCTCGATCCCTTCCTGCAGGTCATGCGGCCGATCCCGGTCACCGCCTGGCTGCCGCTGTCGATGATCCTGTTCGGCCTGGGCGCCAAGTCGGCCTTCGCGCTGGTCTGCCTCGGCGCCTTCTATCCGATCCTGCTCAACACGATCTTCGGCGTGCGCTCGGTCGATCCCAAACTGTTCGAGGCCGCCTCGATGCTGGGCTGCCGCGGCAACGCGCAGTTCTACAAGGTCGTGCTGCCGGCCGCGACGCCCGCCATCTTCACCGGCCTGCGGCTCGGGCTGGGCCTCGCCTGGTTCGTGATCGTGGTCGGCGAGATGACCGGCGTGCCGCAGGGGCTGGGCGCGGTGATCATGGACGGCCGCACCCTGTCGCGCACCGAGCTGGTGATCTGCGGCATGATCGTGATCGGCGTCGCGGGCTATCTGTCCGACCGGGTCGTCGTGGCGATCGGCAACCGGCTGCTGCGCTGGAGTCCGAATCACCATGGCTGATACGGCGAGCCCCATCGTCGAGATCCGGCGGGTCTCAAAAGTCTTCCAGCTGCAGGACCAGACGATCCATGCGCTGTCCGACGCCAGCCTGTCGATCGCCAAGGGCGAGTTCGTCTGCCTGATCGGTGCGTCGGGCTGCGGCAAGTCGACCCTGCTCCGCATCATGGCGGGCTTCGAGCAGCCCTCGTCCGGCGAGGCGCTGATGTGGGGCAAGCCGATCGCCGAGCCCGATCCCTCGCGCGGCATGGTGTTCCAGGATTACGCACTGTTCCCGTGGCTGAGCGTGCGCGACAACATCGCCTTCGGCCCGATCGCGCGCAGCCTCTCGGGCGCAGAGGTGAAGGAGACGGTCGACAAGTTCATCGAGCTGGTGGGTCTCGGCAAATTCGCCAACGCCTATCCGCACCAGCTCTCCGGCGGCATGAAGCAGCGGGTGGCGATCGCCCGCGTGCTCGCCAACGACGCCGAGCTGGTGCTGATGGACGAGCCGTTCGGCGCGCTCGACGCCATGACGCGCGAGCGCCTGCAGGACGAGCTGCTGGAGATCTGGCAGCGCACGAAGCTCACGGTGGTCTTCGTGACGCACTCGGTCGAGGAGGCGATCTTCCTCGCCAACCGCGTCGTGGTGATGACGCCCGGGCCCGGCCGCATCGAAAGCGACAATGCGCTCGACCTGCCGCGGCCGCGCGACGTGGCGAGCCCGGAATTCAATGCCATCCGCAGGGTGCTCGGGGCCAAGCTGCACAGCCATCACGGCAAGAAGGCGGCGTAAGGTTTTTCCTCCCCACGAAGTGGGGAGGTGGCCGCGTGAGCGCCTTCACAGGCGCGGAAGCGGCCGGAGGGGTCATGGGCGACATCGTCACTGTTGCCCATGACCCCTCCGTCGCCGTATGACGGCGACACCTCCCCTGCGCGGGATCCGCGCAGGGGAGGAGAGTGAGAGGGGCAATGGCGAACAAGGTCTACAAGGATGCGAAGTCGGCGCTCGAGGGCGTGCTGCACGACGGCATGATGGTGATGTGCGGCGGCTTCGGGCTGGTCGGCATTCCCGACAAGCTGATTCACGCGCTGCGCGATGCCGGCGTCAAGAATCTGACATGTGTCTCGAACAACGCCGGCATCGACGGCGAGGGACTGGGCCTGCTGCTCGAGACCGGGCAGGTGAAGAAGATGATCAGTCCTACGTCGGCGAGAACAAGACCTTCGCCAAGCTCTACCTCGAGGGCAAGCTCGAGATCGAATTCAACCCGCAGGGCACCCTGGCCGAGCGCTGCCGCGCCGGCGGTGCGGGCATTCCCGCCTTCTACACCAAGACCGGCGTCGGCACCGAGGTCGCCAAGGGCAAGGAGACCAAGATCTTCGACGGCCATGAATACGTCATGGAGCGCGGCCTGGTCGGCGACCTGGCGCTGGTGAAGGCGTGGAAGGGCGACGCCTCGGGCAACCTCGTCTATCGCAAGGCGGCGCGAAACTTCAATCCGATGATGGCGACGGCGGCCAAGCTCTGCATCGCCGAGGTCGAGGAGCTGGTGCCGGTGGGTACGATCGATCCCGACCACGTCCACACGCCCGGCATTTTCGTCAACCGCATCCTGTGCGGGGCGCCCTACGACAAGAAGATCGAGCAACGCACCATTCGCAAGGCTTAGGAGACAACGATGGCCTGGACCCGCGATCAGATGGCGGCGCGCGCCGCCAAGGAACTGAAGGACGGCTACTACGTGAACCTGGGCATCGGCATTCCGACGCTCGTTTCCAACTACGTGCCGGAGGATGTCGACATCACGCTGCAGAGCGAGAACGGCATGCTGGGCGTCGGCCCCTTCCCGCTCGACAACGAGGTCGACCCCGACATCATCAATGCCGGCAAGCAGACCGTGACCGAGCTCAAGGGCACGTCCTATTTCTCCTCGGCCGACTCCTTCGCCATGGTGCGCGGCGGCCACATCGATCTTTCCATCCTGGGCGCCATGGAAGTGGCGGAGAACGGCGACCTCGCCAACTGGATGATCCCGGGCAAGATGGTGAAGGGCATGGGCGGCGCCATGGATCTCGTGGCCGGCGTGCGCAAGGTCATCGTCACCATGGAGCATGTCTCCAAGGACGGCGCGTCGAAGCTTCTGGGCGAATGCACCCTGCCGCTCACCGGCAAGCGGGTGGTCGACATGGTGATCTCGGAGCTGGGCGTGTTCAGCGTCGACAAGACGGGCGACGGCGGCGTCACCCTGGTCGAACTCGCCGACGGCGTCACGGTCGAGGAGGTCAAGGCCAAGACCAAGGCCAAGCTCTCGATCGCGCCCGGCCTGAAAGAGAAGGTCGCCTAGAACTCTTCGCTGGGAGCGCGCCACTCCAGTGGCGCATCTTCGTGGATCTCAAAACCCATGAGCGCCACTGGAGTGGCGCGCTCCCAGCCATGAGGACTTTCCGCCGCTTTCCGACACTTTCCGCCACTTCGCGACATCGTCGGAAAAGCGCGTGTTTCCGGCGGTTTCGAGGCTTTCCGCCCTTTGCGCCCTTTCCGCCGGACACTACGGCGCGGCCAGCGCCGGATTGACCTGCCAGCGGCGCGCCGGCCGGCCGCCGTTCGGTGCGGCGGGCAAGGCGCGCACGACGCCGAACTCCGTCAGCCGATGGAGCACCTGCTCGGCCTGGTCCGCATTCACGGTCCGGCCGAGCGCCTCGCGCCGGACCTCCTCGCGCGATACCTCCGTGCGCGCGCCCTCCTTCAGCCAGCGCGCGACCCTTCGCGCCTGCCGTCCTGAGTCGAAGGCTGCGCCCGATCGAACACGGCGCGGGCGTGCGGCCGGAAATAGTCGCGCCACAGGCTGATGGCCGCCTCCACCTGGTCGCGGCCGAGATGGCCGGGCGGGCCGGCGGCGGCGAGGCCCGACCAGGCGAGCAGCTCCAGCACGCCGGCCAACCGCGCCACCGTGCCGGCGCCCTTGCCCAGCCAGCCCTCTTCCAGCCCCTCGGCAGCGTGCCTCTCGTCGCGCAGGCCGGCGAGGAAGCCGTTGAAGGCCGCGACGCCATGGCTGTCGAACCGCAGCACCAGCGGATCGTCGGGCGTGCGTGCCTTGTGGGCGATGCGGCGCAGCCGGTTCAGGGCCTGGTCGTCGCCGGGCGTGTCGCCGCGATCGACGAGCGGCGAGAAGGGCGGCAGACCGGGCCAGGCATAGAGAAAGCGCGCCGCCAGGCCGCCGTCGCTTTCGCCCAGCGCCTCGGCCAACCGGCCGGGCACGATCGAGCCCAGGATGCTGACGGGCAAAGGGCGCGCCCGCCCATGCCTCCCGCCAGTCGTCACCGCCGATATCGGCCAGCCAGGCCGAAGGCCTGTCACGCCACAGGAGCACGCCGCGCGGGTTGGCGGAGACGATCTTGGTCAGCCTCTCGACGGCGGCGTCGGCGACGACGATCTGCGCCCGGGTGGAGTCCGCTTCGAGAGCGCCCAGCAGGCGACGGACCGGCGCCAGCGCCGGCGACCTGCCGCTCGACGGGCCGCCGACCAGCGCCTGCCACAGCACCAGCGGTTCGGACCAGGTGTCGGTGATGCGCACCGCCGCGCCCGCGCCGCACAGGCCGGCGACGGCTGCCAGCAAAGCCTGCGCGCCATAGTCGATCGGCGCGCCGGCCGCACGGGCGCCGTCGGCCACCCAGTCGCGCCACGGCGGCGGCAGCAACTCGACGGGAAAGGCCGGCACGGCGCCGCGCCGGTCGTCGAGCAGGCTGGCGTCGATCTCGCGCCAGTCGGGCGTATTCTCGAAGGTGGGAAAGTAGGACATGATGCCGAGCCTCGTCGTTTGAGTGTCGGCATACCCAAGACACAACATTGCTCAGGCCCGTCAAGCGCCCGTGACGGGTAATGTCCTAATGTGTGAATCGATTTTGGATCGGACCTGGAGATCGAGGATTGCGATGCAGAAAGCCATCACCCTGCTGGCACTCCTTTGCCTCCCTGTGCCGGCACTGGCCCAGGAAACGCCAGCGTCCGGATGGTTCGTCGTGACCGGAACCAATCTGATGCCCGGCCAGCCCAAATGTGCCGCCGGTGTCATTCGAGGCGATCAGCTCTGGAACGCCTATGCCGTCGGTGAGGCCCTGGTGGCGGTGCCCGAGAGGAAGTCCGGCCCCTACGCATCCGTGGAAGATGCCGAGACGGTACTGGCAAATGCGGGCTGGTCGAAGGGCGCGTCCGGTCGCTGGCAGGCTACATCCGGCTGCGGCTAGGCGGGCCTAAAAGAAACGGCCGGGCTGAGCCCGGCCGTTCGCCAAGGTCTCGGTCGCTTCCGATCGTCTTACTGGATGACGATCTCGACGCGGCGGTTCTGCGGCTCGCGCACGTTGTCGCCGGTCGGCACCAGCAGCTGGCTCTCGCCCTTGCCGATGACCGTGATCGCCTGCGCCGGCACGCCGTTGCGGACCAGCGCGTCCTTGACCGCGTTGGCACGACGCAGCGACAGCGCCATGTTGTAGCTCTCCGGACCGGTCGTGTCGGTGTGGCCGGTCGCCGTGATGCGGGCGCTACCCTTGGCCTTGAAGGCCGCGGCGGCCTGGCCGATCGTGGTCAGAGCCTGCTGCGAGAGGTTCGAGCGGTCCCAATCGAAGAACACCATGAACGACGGCGGCGCCACCATCGGCGGCGGCGGCGGCGGCGGCGGCGGCGGCGGCGCGCCGTACCTCATGTGCAGGCTCACCATGAGCGCTGATATTGTTGTTCTGCGGACTGGTGCTCAGCGTATAGCTCGAAGCCCGCCAAGGTGCCCGATGCGTGAAGTTGGGAGTCGTCGTGCCGTAGTAACGGCCTTCCAGGTTGAGACGGAACGTCGAGTCGATGTTCCAGCCCACGCCGAGGATGCCCTGATAGGCGAACTGCGTGCTAGTCTGCGTCGAGCCGAGAGCGCCCGCGTTGAGGAACGCGACACCGGCGCCGGCGCCGACATAGGGGACGATCGCCGATCCGGCGAAGAAGTCGTAGAAGACGTTCCCCATGATGGAGACTTGATTGAGGTTGACACCGGCCGTGCCGGGCAATCCACCGATCGACAGCGTGCCGGAGTTCTCGCGATAGACGCCTTCGGCCTCGACGCGAGGGCCGAGGAAATCGTAGCCGACGCTGCCACCGGCGACGAAGCCGGTGTTCCAGGTAGCGGTCGTGCTGGCGGAGGCGGTGCCGAACGCGCCCCGGGAACGGTGAGGGTCGAGTTGAAGGTACTATTCAGCAGCCAGTTGGCGCCGCCTTCCGCACCGATATAGAAGCCCCCCGGCTGAAGGGGCGACTGCGCCTGCGCGCCGAAAGGCACGGCGGCGAGCAATGCAGCAGCAACGACCATCCTTTTCATCGTGAAACTCCCCCGTTTCATCAAGCCAAGTTTCTTTAAGCAGAGCAACGCTTTGTTCAGTTATACTACTATGGGTACACAGCAGCAATCGCAGGTACCTTCAACCGGGATCATTGTGCTTTTCGTGCAACACCACGGAAGACCGTAGAATTGCCCGGCAGGCGAGCCTCGGAATCCGGCTTCAGATCTTTCGCCAAAGCGGCCACAGCGCGAGCAGCATCACGAGCCCCAGCGCGCCGGTGACGGCCGTTGCGTCAGGCGCGCCGATCCGGTCGGCCAGCCAGCCCAGCCACAGGAAGCCGAGCGGGCCGGTGCCGATGCAGACCGACAGCACGCCCATGATACGGGCGCGCATCTCGTGCGGCGCGGCGAGATAGACCAGCGTCGCCTGCAAGGTGGAAAAGGCAGCACCGGCCAGCCCGGTCAGCAGCAGGGCGAGCGACGCGGGCATGACGCCGGGCGCCAGCGCAAAGGCGATGAGGGCGAGCTGGTAGAGCGCCACGCCGCCGACATAGGCGGCGGCGTGCCAGCGCGGCGCCAGCCGCCACGCCAGCAGGATGGCGCCCGCGAACGCGCCGAGGCCGTCGATGCTGGTCAGCAAACCGACGCCCTGGGGACCGAGCGCCAGCTGGTCGCGGCCGATCACCGGGATCATGCTGGTGAACGGCCAGCCGAAGAGATTGAAGACCACGGTGACGGCCAGGATGGCGGCAAGCCGCCGGTCGCTCGCCACGGCGGCGAGGCCTTCGCGCACGCGCGCCAGCACGGGCTCCATCCGCAACGCCGGCGCCGTGGGGCGACGCACGGCGAGGGTCGCCGCCACGGCGGCGAGGTAGAGGCCGGCCGACAACAGGAACGCGCCCTCGATCCCGGCCGTGACCAGGACAAGGCCGCCCAGGGCGGGGCCGATCATGCGGCTGACATTCTGGGCGACGATGTCGAACGCCATGGCGACGGGCATGCGCTCGCGGCCGACGCTGTCGCCCATCATGGTGCGCCGCAGGGGATTGTCGGAGAGCCAGCCGATGCCGTTGACGAGCGCGCCCACGGCGAGGTGCCAGACCTGCAGCGCGCCCAGCGCCGCAACGATCGCCAGCACGCCCGACGTCAGGGCGAGCAGGCCCATCATGGCGGCGAGCATCAGGCGCCGGTCGAAGCGCTCGACGACGGCGCCGAAGAAGACGCCGAGCAGGCCCATCGGCAGCAGCCGCAGCATGGTGACCAGGGAGACGAGGAACGGCGAGTTGGTCTCGCGATAGACGACGACGCCCACCACCACGGTCTCGAGCCAGCGCACGACCGCGCCGACCAGGCCGACCGACCACAGGCACCAGAAGTCGGCGGAAAAGCGCCCGCGCACCGGCAAGCTCGCTTTTGCGGCCCGATGACTTCAGGAAGCGGAAGGACGTGGGACGCCGAGGCGAATGCAGAAATTGCCAGGATCGTTGCGTTCGAGCGGGACTTCGTCGCGAGCCATTCCGGCGTTCTCCCCAAAACATTTGTTCCGGAGACCTTACACGGGATGAGCCACGGGATCGAAAGTCGCGTGACCGCGCAACGAGTCATCGATGCCGCCGACCTTCGCCGCCATGGCGGCGAAGGTCGGCGGCCTGATCAATGTCCGCAGCACGACTTGGCGGCCGTCCCGGGGGCGATCTCGTAGCGGTCGTGATGGCGCACCCAGGCCATGGTGAACGGCAGCGAAGCCTCGTCGCGGCCCTTGGGCGTGAGGTCGAGCAGGTTGTAGGTGTGCATCATCACCTCCACGCCGCGGCCGTAGGTCGAGTAGGTGTGGAACACCGCGCCCGAATCGTCCTTCCAGAAGACGCTGACGCCCGGCATCTCCTCGCCCGGAGACATGCTGCCGTAGTCGTAGTCGGCCGTGCCCTTGGCGATCTCCTCGGGCGCGAAGGTGACGTGGAAGTCGCGGTTGAAGTCGGTGCCGTCCGACGACACCCACGGGAACGTCCAGCCCATGCGCTTGCGGAAGGCTTCGATCTCGAGCAGCGGCGCGCGCGAGACGGCCGTGAAGGCGGTGTCGCGCTGCGCCAGGTGCACGAGCGTCGGATCGGTATGGTCGGCCATGTAGGAGCAGCTCTTGCAGCCCTGCTCCCAGCCGGGCGCCAGCATGAAGTGCTGCATGAGGAGCTGATGGCGGCCGTCGAACAGGTCGGCCAGCGGACGCCGGCCGGCGGCCGTGTCGAACAGGTAGTCCTTGTCCACGCGCACCCAGGGCAGGGCGCGGCGCTCGGCGGCAATGCGGTCGTGGAGACGGGTGAGTTCCTTCTCGCGGGCGAGAAGCTTGCGGCGTTCGGCAAGCCACTGGTCGCGGGACACGATCGGATGGGTCGCTTCGGCGGTATTCATGGTGTGCTCCTGAATGCTGTCAGAGGTCGTCGGGCGTCGGGCTGCGGTTCACGTCGTCGGCATCCTGTCGAATTTCGGCAGGGCCGGATCGACTTGGTCCCAGGCGTGGCCGCGCACGCCGTACAGGATCATTTGCGGCCTGTAACGGCCGGGGTCGTCGAGGCTCCCGGCATGCACGGTGAAGAGGTCCGGCATGGCGGCAAACGTCATGTAGACCGGTGACCCGCAGGCGGGGCAGAAGGCGCGCGTCTTGACGTTGCCGGAATCGCCCGCAATGTCCCACTGCGTCGCCCGGCCTTCGAGCTTCACGCTCTTCCTGCCCGCGAAGGTCAGGTAGGACCCGTGCCCGGTGCCGCTCTTGCGCTGGCAGTCGCGACACTGGCAGTCGCCCATCACCAGCGGTTCGGTGGAGATTTCATAACGGACCGCGCCGCAGGCGCATCCGCCGGTAAAAGCCTGGCTCATGTCTTCTCTCCTGTCATCACAAGAGAGATTTAGGGCCTGACGTCGAACCGCTGGGAGTTACAAGTGTGGCGGGATTTGCCGTTCTTTCTCGGCTCATGTTCCTCTCCCGCTTGGGGGAGTTCTGAAAAGAGAAGTTTGAAAAAAAGTCTGAAGAGAAATTTGAAAGGAGCCCGAGCGTTACGACCGGGCGAAGCGCACCGCCGATCGGGCGCGGGCCTTCTCCGCCTCGACCTCGCGGTCGCGCGGCGGCGCCGTGGTGACCAGCGAATCGATCAGCTCGCGGGCCGCCTGGGCCACCGCGTCCACCGTGCGGTTGAAGATTTCCTCGTTGGCCCTGGACGGCCGGTTGGAGCCGCTTAGCTTGCGCACGAACTGCAGCGACGACGCGCGGATCTCCTCTTCCGTCGCCGGCGGCTTGAAGTTGTAGAGGTTGCGGATATTGCGGCACATGAGACGCCTCTCGGAGTAGGGATCGGAGAAGGCTGGCACGCGTCCGGCAAACCCATCAAGCCCGCGTTGCAGAAGTTTGTTTTGATTACCGAAAAAAGATCGCGCATGATCTATGCGGATTTCTGATCCCAGGCACGCGGGGGCGTTTGTATGGGGCGTCAGGACGGTCTGGAAAGGCGCAATACCGGGCGACGCCGAGCGGCCTCGACCGGTGCTGCCGCCCTGCTGCTGGGAATCCTGTTCGGTCCCGATCCGGCCATCGCTCAATGCAATCCGCCCGCGCCGACCTCGGGCGCGACCGTCACCTGCAGCGGCAATCCGTCCTCGTTCACCACCGCGGGGCTCAGCACGCTCACGGTCAATATCCAGTCCGGAACGAACTTCAACGGACCGTTCTCCGCGTCGACCATGAACCAGATCGACGTCAACAGCATCAACAGCAACCTGCAGTCGATGACGTTCAACAGCATCGGCCTGCTGAACCTCAGCCTCTCCGGCGGCAACATCAACAACGGCATCACGATCACCAACGGCGGCAGCGCCAACATCACCAATTCGGCGAACATCAACCAGACCTTCACCTTCTCGGGCAACGGAAGCTTCACCCTCTTCAACACCGGCATTCTCAACAACGGCCTGACCGTGACCGGCGACGGCACGCACGCAGTGACCAGCTCGAACTTCATCAACCAGACCCTGACCTTCATCGGCAACGGCCAGGACAGCGTCAGCAACAGCGGCACCATCAATCCGGGCATCAACAAGAACGGCGGCGGATCCCTCACCATCGACAACGCGGCCGGCGCCACGATCAACCAGGGCGTCTTCGTCACCGGATCGAGCCAGACCACGATCAGCAACTTCGGCACCATCCAGGGCGCCGCGATTTCGCTCGGCACCGGCAACGACCTGATCACCAACAACGGCACGATCAACGGCGACAGCAACATGGGGGACGGCAACAACATCGTTCCTGATGCAGGGCGGCCGCGTGAACGGCAACGTGCTGCAGGGCGCCGGAAGCGATGCCGTGACCGATATCCGGCGGGGAAATCACGGGGTTCGTGCGCACCGGCGGCGGCAACGACACGCTGCTGTGGACCGGCGGCCTGGTCGGCGGCATCGACATGGGGGCGGGCAACGACACCGCCACGCTGCAGAACCTGAACAGCTCCGAACCTTCGCACCATCGCCATCGACGGCGGCCAGGGATTTGACCGGCTGACCCTGCTCAATACGACGGCCGATCGTCCGGACCAGCTGGTCAACTGGGAACTGATCTCGCTCCTGCAGGGTTCCCGGCTGACGATGAACAGCAGACCTCGTTCTGGGCGATTCCGGCACCGGCACCGGCGCGGTGCTGACCATCGATTCGACCAGTTCGCTGCTGGGCGGCCAGCAGCAGCGTTCGATCTCGCCGTTCACGCCGGGCCAGCTCGTCACCGTGATCAACGCCGGAACCATCGACCTTACCAATGGCGGCACGTCGACCAGCGACATCCTGCGCGTCAACGGCAACTATGTCGGGCAGAACGGCCGCCTGCTGCTGCAGTCCGTGCTCGGCGGCAACGCGTCGCCGTCCGACAAGCTGGTCGTGAGCGGCGGCCAGATCGCCGGCAACACCTCGATCGGCATCACCAACGTGGGCGGCCAGGGCGCCCTCACCCTCGGCAACGGCATCCTCGTCGTCCAGGCGGTGAACGGCGCCACGACGACAACGAATGCCTTCACCCTCGCGGGCCACGTGGCGGCCGGTCCTTACAACTATCAGCTCTTCCGCGGCGGCTTCACCAACGGAAGCGGCAGCAACTGGTACCTGCGCAATTTCATCCCGTTCCGGCCGCCCGAGCCGCCGACGCCCGGGCCGCCCGACGGCGGTGGCAACAGCGGCAACGGCAGCAACGGTGGCGGCGGCGGCACGGACAGCGGCGGCGACGGCAGCAACATCGTAGGACTCGACCCCAGCAGCGCCGGCGTCATTCTCTATCGTCCCGAGGTGGCGCTCGCCGCCGTGGTGCCCGAGGTCGCACGCAACGCGGTGCGCACCACGCTCGGTTCGTTCCACGACCGGGAAGGCGAGCAGACCTTTGCCTCGGGCGACGGCGCCTTCAAGGCCGGCTGGGCGCGCGTCTTCGGCAGCAGCTACCGGCAGACCTGGACGGGCGACGTCAGCCCGTCCTTCAACGGCAACATCTGGGGAATCCAGGCGGGCTTTCCCGTCCTCGGGCTGGAACATGACGGTGGTGAAAAGGACAGGGCCGGGCTGTTCTTCGGCTACACCAATGTCAACGGCAGCGTCAGCGGCTTCGTGGACGGCCAGCAGGGCGCGCCGGCCGGAACCCTGGGCGTCAACCTGTACAGCATCGGCGCCTACTGGACCCACTTCTGGCCGGCGGGGGGCTATCTCGATGCCGTGCTGATGGAGACCTTCATGACGGCCACGACCCAGTCGGTCGCCAACCTGACGAGCAGCGACAACGGCCGGATGTTCACCGCGTCACTCGAGCTTGGCTATCCCATCCCGGTGTTCTCGAGCTGGGCCATCGAGCCCCAGGCGCAGTTCTACTATCAGCGCTACGGAAACGATCTCTACACCGATCCCTTCGCGCAGATCTCCACGACCGAGAACAACTTTTTCACGGGTCGCTTCGGCGCCCGCGCGGTCGGCAACATCGCCGCGGAAAAAATGACGCTCAGGCCTTTTGTCCTGGCGAACCTCTGGCACGGCTTCGGCGGGCAGGACACGCTCGCCTTCGATACGGTGCCGATCGTCAACCGCCAGGGCGGGTCGGCGGTCGAGTTCGGTGGCGGCCTGTCGATTGCGGCGAGCAAATCGGCCGATGTCTACGCCAAGGTCACCTACCTGACGGCCATCGACGGCGTCAGCCTGAACTCGCTGAGCGGCAGGTTCGGCTTCCGCCTGTCCTGGTGAGGCGCGATCCCCGGCCTACCACTTCGCCATGTACTGGCGGATCGGCTCGGCGCCCGGATTGCTGAAGCGGCGGTCGAGCACGATCGCCTTCGTGGTGGCGCCCGGACCGTAGTAGAGCGCGTTCCAGTCGTTGTCGGCGTCGAGGTAAGAGCCTTCGAGCGAAACGCCGGCGAACAGGCCCGCCGAATTCCCGAAGGCCACGATGTCGGCGCCCATTGCCGTGAAGCGGCGGTCGAGCACGATCGCCTTCGTCGTGGCGCCCGGACCGTAATAGAGCGCGTTCCAGTCGTTGTCGGCGTCGAGGTAGGAGCCTTCGAGCGACACGCCGGCGAACAGGCCGGCCGAACTCCCGAAGGCCACGATGTCGGCGCCCATGGCGGTCGTCGAGGCGCCCTCGAGGCCGATGCCGACCGCAACCAGGGTCACGCCGCCCTCGGCGCCGAACTTGAACTTGTGGTCGAGGATGGCGCTCAGGCCCTTGTCGGTGCGGATGATGAACACGACCTCCGACACCTTGGCGCCGATCTGGAAGCCGACGCTGCCCGAGCCCATGCCGTAGAAGGCGGGCGGGCTCCAGTCGCGGGCGCCGTTGCGCGCCATCAGGGCGCCGCGCCCGCCGGCCGCGCCGAAGATGAAGCCGCCCTGCACCAGCTCGGGCATGATCAGCACCCCCTTGGCATTCGGTCATGTTCCTGCCGGCGTCGGGAAAGTCCGGGCCGCCCAGGACCTTGCGCGCGGACTCCAGGCAGGAATCGACCAGGGACTGGCGCTTGGCGTCGGCACGGGCCGGCACGGCAGCGAGGAAGGGGGCGGCAAACGCGGCCGCTGTCCCCGAAAGGACGGTTCGGCGATCGAGCTTCATTTTCTGCTCCATTTGGGCTCATGGCCGACGCCGGGGAGCGCCTTGGATGGCCATTGCAAACGGAACCTTAGCATAATTTGCGGCCAATTTCAGGCGCTTGGAGTTCCTGTCTCAGGATGGACACGAGGCCCGGGAAGGCAGGCCAGACGCGATGAGACTGGTCAGAAACGCGCCGGCCGGTCCTTCATGATGAGCGGCAGGCCCGCCGCCATCAGGACCACCCGGTCCGCCCGCTCGGCAACCCGCATGTTCAGCCGGCCCTGGGCGTCGCGGAAGGAGCGGCCGAGCGGCGTCTCGGGCACCACGCCCAAGCCCACTTCGTTGCTGACGAAAACCGCCGGCGAAGCGCTGTCGTCGAGGGCCTGCAGCAGGTGGTCGGTGGCCTCGTCGAGGTCGGCGCCGGCATGCATCAGGTTGGAGAGCCAGAGCGTCAGGCAATCGACCAGCACCGGCTGGCCGCGCGATTCGGTGCGGGCCTGGGCGCCTTCCAGCGCCTCGGCGAGCTTCAGCGGCTCCTCGATGGTCGTCCAGCCGACGCCGCGGCGCGCGCGATGGGCCATGATGCGGGTCGCCATCTCGACATCGCCCGCCTCGGCCGTGGCGATATAGATCGCGGGCCGGGGCGCTGCGCCAAACAACGTGCCCGTCACCAGCTTCTCGGCGTAGGTACTCTTGCCTGACCGCGCACCGCCCAGGACCAGGGTCACCGGCGGCAGCGGAAAGGCCGCGATATGCTCCACTAGGCCCTGCTCCTCATGCTCTGCCGGACCGCGGGCCTCCAGGCCCGCTCATGCCTCTATCGCGTAAGTCCTGGCGACGATGAAGATGCGGGCCTGGAGGCCCGCGGTCCGGAAGACAATGACGTGCCCATCAGCCTCGGCCCGCGCTCACCAGCCAGCAGGCGCCCGGCAGCATCACGCCGTCCGGGCCCTGGTGCGGCACCAGCACCTCGGCGATCGCCGCCTTCGCCTTCTCGACCGCTTCCGGCCCGGCCTCGGCGAAGGCGCGCGCCAGCGGGCCGAAGCGGCCGGTATTCTCGGCCACTTCGGCCGCGGTGTTTCCCATCCAGATCGGCCGGTCGAGCGGCTTGATGGCAGGCGTGCCGAAGCCCGCCTCCTTCAGGATGCGTTCGACCCGGGCGCGATCGCCGAAGGAATACTGGCCGGGATCCTCCGGACCGGGTCGCGGCATCGGCGGCAGGAACGGCGCCGCGGCGCGCAGCGGGACCAGGCCCCAGGGATTGTCCTGCGGCGTCCGCCAGCACAGGAAGACCAGGCGCCCCGCAGGCTTGAGCGCGTGCCGGAGATTCCTGAACGCCGCGACCGGGTCGCCGAAGAACATGACGCCGAAACGCGAGAAGACGAGATCGTAGGCCGCCGCCTTGAAAGGATAGGTGACCGCATCGCCGACGACGAAGGTGGCGTTGTCGACCCGATGCGCCCGCGCAGCCTCGATCAGCGGCTCGGAAATATCGACGCCCAGCACGTGGCCGGTCGAGCCGACCGAGCGCGCCAAGTCGGCCGTCGTGCCGCCCATGCCGCAGCCGATATCGATCACATGCTCGCCCGGCCGTGCGGCAGCGGCGGCCAAGACATCCTTGCCGAGATCGGCGATCGAACGCTCGATGCGCAGGTGATAGGTCGCGAGCCAGCCCTGCCCGCCCGGGCCGTTCCAGAACGCCGCCTGTTCCGCGGCAAGCTCGGCCGTGCTTTTCGTGCCCGTACCGCTCATGCAAGTCCCGCCGACTTGGCCACGACCAGCTCGCGCGGCATGTAGTTCACGAACGCCACGCGCCAGGCGTTGGCGGGATCGGCCTGCTCGAAATGCTCGATCAGGGTGATCGACACGTTGTCGATCTCGAAGCGCACCGCCGCCTCGGGATGCAGGTCGAAGGCGTGGGCGAGTGCGGCGCGAATCGTGCCGCCATGCGCCGTCGCCACGATGTCGCGGCCGCGATGCTCCTCGGTCAAGCGATCGATGCTGCGCACCGTGCGCTCCTTCAGGTCGACGAAGCTCTCGCCGCCCGGCGGCCGGTGTTCCGGCGGCGCCAGCCAGAACAGATGGTTGTCGGCATGCTTCTCGGCGATCTCGACATAGGTCAGCCCCTGCCATTCGCCGAAATGCTGCTCGGCGAGATCGGCGTCGATATTGAGCGTGTCCAGTTCGGCCCCGGCCTTGCCGAGATGCTCGGCGGTCTTGCGCGCGCGCAGGAGATGCGAGGCGTACCAGACCGCGCCCTTGGGCAGCAGCCTGGCCTGGTGCTCGAACAGCGCCTGGTTGCTCACGTCGCAATCCTTGTCGCTCTGGCCGTAGCAGCGCGCTTCGGGATTGGGCACCGGCGCGTGCCGGACCCACCACCAACGCGTGACCAATCCCGTGATCTTGGCGCCCGTCGCCATATTGCTTGTTCTCCTTGATCTGTCATCCTGAGCGCAGCGAAGGATCTCATCGCCGTTTGCCACGGGCATGAGATCCTTCGCTACGCTCAGGATGACTGGGTTCTTAATGGGCGATCATCAGCGCCGCCACCACCAGAAAGGCGATCTCGGCCTTCTGCTGGACGGCGCCCAGGGTGTCGCCGGTGTAGCCGCCGATGCGCTTGGCGATCCAGTGCGAGGCCCACGCCGCCGACGCCATGGCGGCGAGCGGCGCCAGGAGGGCCACGAAGAAGCCCTTGCCCAGCAGCAGCAGGAAGGCGAGCGCGGCGCCCAGCCCGATGGTGAGCCAGACGTCGTTGTCGGTCGGCTTGCCGGTCTGCGAACCGAGGCCGTCCGAATGCACCGGCGAGAAAGCGAGCAGCGGATAGGCGATCACGGCGCGCGACAAAGCATGGGCAGCGATCAGCACGACCAGCCCCGTCGCCCCGCTGAACTGCGCCAGGCAGGCGACCTTGATCAGCACGGAGAGCGCCAGCGCCAGCACGCCAAACGTGCCGTTGCGGCTGTCGCGCATGATCTCGAGCCGCCGCGCCGGCTCCAGCGCATGCGGTCCCAGCCCGTCGGCCGTGTCGGCGAGGCCGTCCTCATGCAGCGCGCGCGTGATGATGATCGCCGCACCCACCGCCAGCACGCCGGCCAGCCAGCCCGGCCCGGCCAGCCCGCGGACGACGGCGAACACCAGCCCGGCCAGAAGCCCGACGCCGGCGCCGATGAAGGGCAGCACCGGCAGCACGTCGGCCAGTTGCCAGCGCGGCACGCCGACATCGAGCTTGAGCCCGGTGAAGAACGAGGCCTGCTCCTTGAAGGCCTGCAGCCATTCATCGAAGGAGGACGGGCGGCCGCTGCCTGCCGAATAGAAGGGGGGCTCGTTGGGGCTGGTCATGATGGGACGAATATAGGATGGTCCGCGCCCGCGATGAACGCCCAGGCTAGAACTTTAATGGCCGCCACTTTCGACGAAATGCGCCGCATCCTGCGCGACCTGCCGGGACCGGACCTGGTGGCCAGGACCGAGGCGGTGCGCCGCCAGGCCGAGCTCACCAAGCCTGCGGGCGCGCTCGGCCGACTCGAGGAAATCGCCGAATGGCTGGCCGCCTGGCAGGGCCGCGCCAGCCCCAGGGTCGAGCGGCCGCGCATCGCGGTGTTCGCCGGCACCCACGGCGTGGCGGCGCGCGGCGTTTCGGCCTATCCGCCGGAAGTCACCGGACAGATGGTGAAGAACTTCCTCGACGGCGGCGCCGCCATCAACCAGCTCGCCGCGGCGATCGATGCCGACCTCCGCATCTACGAGCTCGACCTCGCCCATCCGACAAACGACTTCACGCAGGGCCCGGCGATGAGCGAGGCCCGCGCGGCCAACGCCATCGCCTACGGCATGATGGCGGCCGAGCCCGGCATCGACGTGCTGTGCCTGGGCGAGATGGGCATCGCCAACACCACGACGGCGGCCACGCTCTGCGCGGCGCTGTTCGGCGGCAGCGGCGCGGACTGGGCCGGTCCGGGCACCGGCGTGACGGGTGCTGCACTGGCGCACAAGATCGCCGTCATCGACGAGGCGCTGGCGTATCACAAGACGGCGATCGCCGAGCACGATCCGCTCGCCCTGCTGGCCGCGGTGGGCGGCGAGGAACTGGCGGCCATCGCCGGCGCCGTTTTGGCCGCCCGGATGGGCCGCATCCCCGTGCTGCTCGACGGCTACGCCTGCACCGCCGCGGCGGCGGTGCTCTTTGCCATCGACCGCCGCGCGCTCGACCATTGCCTGGTCGCCCATCGCTCGGCCGAGCCCGGGCACACAAGGCTCCTGCAGGCGATCGGCCAGCGGCCGCTGCTCGAGATGGACATGCGGCTGGGCGAGGCCTCGGCGGCGGCGCTGGCCGTCCCTCTGCTCAAGGCCGCCGCCGCCTGTCACAATGGCATGGCGACGTTCGCGCAGGCCGGGGTGAGCGGCAAAGGCGCGTAGTCCTGCCGTCGCGAACCACACGGAGTGGGCCATGAACGATGTGACGCTTCCCTCGCTCGAACGCTTCTCCGGCGGCGCCGCCTACGTGCAGGGCCGTTTCGTGCCGATGGCCGAGGCTGTCCTTCCGGTGACCGACTGGGGCTTCACGCGCTCCGATGTGGTCTACGACGTGGTCCATGTCTTCGCCGGCGGCTTCTTTCGCCTGAACGATCACCTCGACCGGTTCCACCGGGCGATGGAGCGGCGCCGGTTGCAGCCGCCGGAGGATCGCGCCGCCGTCGAGGCCGTGCTGCATCGCTGCGTGGCGCTGTCCGGCCTTCGCGACGCCTATGTCACCATGGCCTGCTCGCGCGGCCGGCCGCGGATCGCCGGCTCGCGCCGGCCGGCCGATTGCGACAACCACCTGATCGCCTATGCCGTCCCGTGGATCGACGTGATTCCCAAGGCGGTCCAGGAGAGAGGCGCGCATCTGTGGATCGCCGGCACGCCGCGCGTGCCCGACGCCTCGGTCGACCCGACGGTCAAGAACTACCAGTGGAACGACCTCACCAGCGGCCTGCTGGAAGCGCACGACCACGGCTACGACACGGCCATCCTGTGCGACGCCGAGGGCTATGTGACCGAGGGGCCGGGCTTCAACATCTTCATCGTCAGCGACGGAAGGGTGCTGACGCCGGACCGCGGCAGCCTGCACGGCATCACGCGGCGGACGGTGCTGGAAATGTGCGCCGAGCTCGGCGTCGAGGCGGCGGTCGCGCCCATCCCGCGTGCCCTGCTCGAAGATGCCGACGAGGTCTTCGCGGCGACGACGGCGGGCGGCGTCATGCCGGTCTCGCGAGTCGGCGGCCGCATCCTGGGCAATGACCGGCCGGGACCGCTGTCCGCCCGCCTGCGCGAGACCTATTGGCGCTGGCACGACGACGGCCGCTACCGCACGCCGGTGCGCCCGCTGGAAGCCGTGGCATAGGCTCGGGACGGGAGGGTCATCTCATGCTCAGACGCACTCTGTTCGCTGCCGTGACGCTCGCGCCGCTGTCGGCCCTCGCCCCTTCGGCTCTCGCCCATCCGCCGCGGCAACCGGACAGTGCCGAAGCGCAGAGCCTGATCGAGGAGATCAGGCAGTTCCGCGACCGCCTCGCCAAGGCGGTGACGGCCAAGGATCTTTCGACCCTGCGCGCGCTCTACGCCGACGCCTATACGCATACCCACGGCTCGGGGAAGATCGACAACAAGGACGCCCGCCTGGTCTCGGCGATGGCCGGCGAGCCCATGATCGAGAACGCGCCGGCGAGCGAACTCAGCTTCCGCGTCTTCGCCGGACCGACCGTGATCCTGACCGGCAGGAGCCCGATCCTGAACGTCAAGGAACAGAAGACCTACGACTTCCACTGGGTCTGCGTTTACGTGACCGGCATCGACGGCTGGCTGCTCGCGGTCAGCCAGGCCACGCGCCTGCCGGGATGAAAGCCAAAGCGCAGCGCGGGACGAACGGGCGGCGCCGGCGGGTGAACGACCCCGAAGGCACCAAGCGCAACATCGTCGAGGTCGCCACGCGGGAGTTCGCGCAAAAGGGCTATGGCGGCGCCCGGGTCGATGCCATCGCTGCCCGCACGCGCACCAGCAAGCGCATGATCTACTACTATTTCGGCGGCAAGGAGGGGCTCTATCTCGCCGTGCTCGAAGCGGCCTACAGCAGCATCCGCCGCACCGAGTCGACGCTCGATCTCGAGCGCCTGCCGCCCGAGACGGCGCTCAGCACCCTGGTCGCCTTCACCTTCGACTACTACATCGCCCATCCCGAGTTCGTGCGCCTGGTGATGAACGAGAACATCATGGACGGCGTCCACATGGCGCGCTCGAAGACCATCGGCAAGCTGAACGTCACCGTCATCGACGTGCTGCGCCGCCTGATCGGCCGCGGCCAGCGCGCGGGCGTCTTCCGCCGCGGCATCGATCCGATCGAGCTGCACATGTCGATCAGCGCACTGGGCATCTTCAACGTCGCCAACCGCGCCACCTTCTCGACCATCTTCAAGCTCGACATGACCTCGCCCAAGGCGCTGGCGGCGCGGCGCGACGAGGTCGTCGACATCGTCCTGCGGCACGTGAGGCCATGACGCCCGCAGGCGCGTCGAATTGACAAAATGAACCGTTCAGTACATTTCTGTGGGCACGGGGAAAAACAAGAGAAACAAGCGTAGGAGGAGGAAACATGGTTCGCACGAAATGGGCAGCGGCCGGTCTCGCCGCAGCAATGTTCTGGGCGCAATCCGCCACGGCGCAGGACACCATCGTCATTCCCAACATCATCGAATTGAGCGGCGGCGGCGCCACCGTCGGCGCGATGTGGAAGAACGGCTCGAGCCTGGCCGTCGACGAGATCAACGCCTCGGGCGGCATCCTGGGCAAGAAGATCAAGCTCGAGTTCGTCGACACGGCGAGCGACCCGGGCAAGGCGCGCGCCGCCATGCAGCGCGCGCTCGACGACAAGCCGATCGCCGTCTTCGGGCCGATCTATTCCGGCTCGGTGAGCGCCACGCTCGAAGCTGACCGCCGACGCCGAGGTGCCGCAGGTGATGGGCGGCGAAGCCGGCCCGCTCACGGCGCAGGGCTCGAAATACCTCTTCCGCACCTCGTTCGGCCAGAACGTGTCGATGCCCAAGATCGCCAACTACCTGCGCGACGGCGTCAAGGCCAAGAACGTGGCCGTCGTGTTCGTGAACAACGACTTCGGCAAGGGCGGCCGCGACGCGATCGTCAAGGAGCTGGCGGCGCGCGACATCAAGGTCGTGGCCGACATCTCGACCGAGGCGGGCCAGGCCGACTTCGCCGCCGACGTGATCAAGCTCAAGGGCACGCCGGCCGACGCGATCTTCGTCTATCTCAACGAGGAGGAAAGCGCGCGCTTCCTGCGCGAGGCCAAGAAGCAGGGCCTCAACAAGCCGATGATCGGCGAGACCACGCTGCTCGGCCAGAAGGTGATCGAGCTGGCGGGCGATGCGGCCAACGGCGTCAAGGGCCATGTCGGCCTCAGCGTCGATGCGCCGGTCCCGGCCATCCAGGAGTTCGGCAAGAAGTACGAGGCCAAGTACAACTCCAAGCCCGACCATAACGGCGTGAAGGGCTACATCGCGCCCTACATGATCAAGGCGGCGGCGGAGAAGGCCGGCAAGCTCGACGCCAAGGCGATCGCCGCGGCGCTGCACGGCATGACCATCACGCCCGACAAGACGCCCGGCATCCTGATCGAGGCGACCTGGGACGACACCGGCGAGATCGACCGCATCTCCTTCCTGGGCGAGGTCAAGGACGGCAAGCAGGTCATCACGGAGACGCTGCCGAAGCTGAAGAAGTAGGTGCCGCGAATTGAGCCGTCGCCCCGAGCGTAGCGAAGCGAAGTCGAGGGGCCTTGCCCGCTGCAGGCAAGGTCTCTCCGCTCCGCCTCGCGATGCCCGGCTGCGGTCGAGACGACGGCCATGACCGACCTCCTGCAACTCCTGATCGCGGGCCTGGCGACCGGGGCGATCTATGCGTTGGCGGCGATCGGCTTCACGCTCTTGTGGCAGACGTCGCAGACCATCAACTTCGCCCAGGGCGAGTTCGTCATGGTGCCGGCCTTCCTGGCGCTGATCGCCATGAAATGGTTCGGCGTGCCGTTCCTGGCCGCGCTGGTGCTCGCCATCCTGGCCTCGATGCTGCTGCTGGGCGTGGTGTTCCGGTTCGTGGTGGTGGCGCCCCTGATCAGGCGCGGCGTGCTGCCGCTGGTCGTGTCCACCATCGCGCTCAGCATCATTCTCAAGGAGACGGTGAAGGACTTCTACAGCGCCGAGGCACAGACCTTCCCGACCCTGCTGCCCGATACGCCGATCACCGTGGCCGGCGTGACGGTGTCGCAGGCCCAGCTCGGCGTGCTGGTCGTGTCGCTGCTGGTGATCGTGCTGCTGCAATGGTTCCTGGCCGGCACGCGCACCGGCCGGCAGATGCAGGCCACGGCGCAGAACCCGACCGTGGCGCGCATCCTGGGCGTGCCGGTCGAGCGCATGATCCTCTACACCTTCCTGATCAACGCGGCGCTGGCCGCCATGGCGTCGATCCTGATCTCGCCGATTTACCTGGCGAAGTTCTCCAACGGCGAGACACTGGGCCTGGTCGCCTTCGTGGCGGCGATCGTCGGCGGCTTCAACCAGGTGCGCGGCGCCATCGCCGGCGGCCTGCTGATCGGCGTTCTGGACAATCTCGCCGCCGCCTACGTCTCGACGGCCTATCGCCAGGCCATTCCCCTGATCCTGCTGGTGCTGATCATCCTGTTCCGCCCGCAGGGCCTGCTGGGCCGCCGCGAGGAGCGCGCGGTATGAGCGCGCGCACGACGCTGCTGATCGGCGCCGTGCTCCTGCTGTTGCTCGCCCTGGCGCCGGTCGATCTCACGTCGATCGGCCTGCCCTATCCCGGCCTCAGGCGTTACGGCACCTACATCCTGACCTTGTGGCTGGTGACGGCGATCGCGGCCATGGGCGTCAACCTGATCGTGGGCTACGCCGGACAGGAAACCCTGGCGCAGGCCGCCTTCGTCGGCATCGGCGCCTATCTCACGGCGATCGCGACCAAGTCGGGCGTGCCGTTCGGCGTGGCCTTCGCCGCGTCGGGCCTTCTGACCTTCGCCATCGGCATCGTGCTGGGCTTCCCGGCGCTGCGCGTGCAGAAGCACTACCTCGCCTTCGTGACCCTGGCCTTCTCGGTGCTGTGCTGGCTGGTGTTCCGCAACGAGCAATGGCTGACCGGCGGCGTCATGGGCATCCGCGACATCGAACGGCCGTCGCTGTTCGGCCTGTCCCTGCGCAACCACGTCAGCTTCTACTGGTTCGTGCTGGCGATCACGTCGATCCTCACCTTCGTGCTGTGGTGGATCGTGCGCTCGCCGTGGGGCCGCGCCTTCACCGCCTTGCGCGAGAATCCGCTGCGCGCCGAAAGCCTCGGCATCGACGTCCGGCTCTACACCCTGCTCGCCTTCGCGCTGGGCTCGGCCTATGGCGGCCTGGCGGGCAGCCTCTATGCGCCGCTCGTCGAGTTCATCGACCCCAGCCCGTTCGCGCTCGGTCCCTCGCTGCTCTTCATGCTGATGGTGGTGATCGGCGGCAGCGGCACCTTCCTCGGGCCGTTCGTCGGCGCCGGCGTGGCCGTCCTGCTGCCCGAATGGCTGCGCGCCTGGGAGGTCTATTACCTGCTGATCTATGCCGTCCTGGTCATGGTCATGATGGCGATCTTCCCGGGCGGCATCGTCGGCCTTTTGGCGCGGCTGCTGCCGAAGGGCGCGCGGTCATGACGGCGCTGCTCGAAGTCCGCGACATCGAGAAATCGTTCGGCGGCGTGCACGCCGTGCGCGGCGTCTCGTTCGACGTCCGCGAGGGCGAGATTCTCGGCGTGATCGGCCCCAACGGCTCGGGCAAGTCGACGCTCTTCAACTGCATCCTGGGGCAGCTCCCGCCCAGCCACGGCAAGGTCAGGGTCGACGGCAGGGACGTGACCGGCCTCAGGCCCTCCCGCCTCAACCGGCTGGGCGTCAGCCGCACCTTCCAGCTCCTGCAGGTCTTTCCGCAGCTCACGGCGCGCGAGAATCTCATCCTGGCGGGCCAGGAGCATCGCGGCACGCGGTTCTCCCGCCTGTTCGGCGCGCGCGACGCCGGGCTCGGGCCGGCGGCCGACCGCATGCTCGACTTCTTTCGCCTCGCCAACCTCGCCGACGAGACGGCGGGCAGCCTGTCCTACGGCCAGCAGAAGCTTCTAGACGCCGCCATGGCCTTCATGGCGGGCTCGCGGCTGGTGCTGCTCGACGAGCCGGCGGGCGGGGTCAATCCCACCATGCTGGCCGGGCTGCGCGAGCGGCTGGAGGCGATCAACCGCGAGACGCGCGCCACCTTCGTCGTGATCGAGCACAACATGGAATTCGTCATGGCGCTCTGCTCGCGGCTGATCGTGCTGGCCGAGGGCCGCATCATCGCCGAGGGAACGCCGGCCGAGGTGCGGCGCGACCCGGCCGTCATCGAAGCCTATCTGGGCCATTGACCATGGCCACGGACTCGATCCTCACCCTGCAGGACGTCGTCGCCGGCTACGGCAAGATGACGGTTTTGAACGGCGTCAGCGCCAACATCCGCCGCGGCGCCATCACCACGGTGATCGGCCCGAACGGCGCCGGCAAATCGACCTTGTTCAAGACCGTGTTCGGGCTTCTGGGCGCGCGATCCGGTCGCGTCACCTTCGATGGCGCCGAGACGACCTCGTTCGCCCCGCGCCGCATGCTCGACGCCGGCATGTGCTACGTGCCGCAGGGCCGCAACCTCTTTCCCGAACTGTCGGTGCGGCACAATCTCGAGCTGGGCGGCGTCGCCCTGGCCGACAGCTCGCGCCTGGATGGCCGCCTCGACGAGATGATGGCGCGCTTCCCGATGCTGCGCGAAAAAGCCAGCGCCCAGGCCTCGACCCTGTCGGGCGGCCAGCAGAAGCTGCTCGAAGTCGCGCGCGGCCTCCTGCTGCAGCCCAAGCTGATGCTGATCGACGAGCCGTCGATCGGGCTCTCGCCGCTGCTGGTCCAGGAGGTGTTCTCGATCCTGAAGGACCTGCGCGATACAGGCATGACCATCCTGCTGATCGAACAGAATGCCCGCCAGGCGCTCGCCATCTCCGACTACGGCCTGGTGCTCGAACAGGGCCAGACCCGCATCGAGGACACGGCTGAAAACATTCTAGGCGATCCGCGCATCGCCCAGCTCTTCCTGGGCGGCGGTCTCGCCCCGACAGCGGAGGCACAGCCATGACCCCACGCAAGCTGGTCGGCCTCATCGGCAGCAACATCGGCGGATCGCTGTCGCCGGCCTTGCACGAGGACGCCTTCGCCGCCGCCGGCATGGTCGGCCACTATCACCTGATGGATGTCGACGCCCTGCCGGGCCGGCGGCTGAACGATCTTTTGACGGCCGCGCGCATGGCGGGCTTCGCCGGCGTCAACGTCACCTTCCCCTTCAAGGAAGCGGTCATCCCCTTGCTCGACACGGTCTCGCCCGAGGCGCGCGAGATCGGCGCCGTCAACACGGTGGTGATCGACGCCGACGGCCGCACCACGGGGCACAATACCGACCGGTCCGGTTTTCGCCGTGCGTTCCTGGAGCAGCTGGGCGCCCGAGTGCGTGCGCGACAAGCCGGTCCTGCAGCTGGGCGCCGGTGGCGCCGGCCGCGCCGTGGCCTTTGCCCTGATGGACATGGGCGTCGGCCTGCTGAAGATCCACGATCGCGACGCGGCGCGGGCGAACGGGCTTTGTGCCGACCTCACGGCGCGTTTCGGCGCGGGACGCTGCACGCTCTCGAACGAACCCGAGGCCGCCATCGCTGGACGTTTCCGGTATCGTCAACGCCACGCCGGTCGGCATGCGGGCCATCCCGGCATGCCGCCGATCCCGGCCCGATCCAGCCGGGCCAGTTCGTGGCCGACGTCATCTACACGCCGATCGAGACCGAGTTTTTGCGCGCGGCCCGGAGCAAAGGTGCGCGCGTGATGGGCGGCGCCGGCATGTGCGTGCATCAGGCGGCCGAGGCGTTCGTCCATTTCACCGGCCGCACGCCCGACGTGGCGCGCATGAAACGGACTTTCGCCGAGGCATGCGCCCGGCGCGATGCCGTGTCGTCGACCGCATGAACCGGTGGAGGAAGCCATGAGACGCATTCTGTACCCAGCCGTCGCAATGCTGCTGGCCGGACTTGTGACGTCCGGTGCCGAGGCCGACGGCCGCATCGAGGGCGCGGCCATCGCGGTCGATGGTGGCGCCGTGACGGGCAACTGGGCTGCGAACGCCCATGTCCGCGCCTATCTCGGCATTCCCTTTGCCGCTCCGCCCGTCGGCGACCTGAGATGGAAGCCGCCGCAAGCGGTGGCGCCGTGGCAAGGCGTGCGCGCGGCCACGTCCTTCGGACCGCAATGCCTGCAGCCGAACGGATCGCCCAAATCGGTCTATTTCGAATATGCCGGCGGCGATCTGCCGATGAGCGAGGATTGCCTGACCTTGAACGTCTGGACGCCGGCCGGACCGGCGAAGGACCTGCCGGTGATGGTGTGGCTCTATGGCGGCGGCTTCCAGGTGGGATCGGCGGCGCGTCCGGTCTTCAACGGCACCCGCCTGGCCGAGCGTGGCGTGGTCGTGGTCACGATCAACTACCGCGTCGGCATATTGGGCTTCCTCGCCCATCCCGAGCTCAGCGCCGAGTCCACGCAGCATGCCTCGGGCAACTACGGCCTGCTCGACCAGGTGGCCGCGCTGCACTGGGTGAAGCGCAACATCGCGGCCTTCGGCGGCAATCCCGGCAACGTCACGATCTTCGGTCAGTCCGCCGGCGCCACGAGCGTCGCGCACCTGATGGCCTCGCCGCTGGCGCGCGGGCTGTTCCACCGCGCCGTCGCCGAAAGCACCGCCCTGCCGGCACGGATGAATTCGCTCACCGATGCCGAAGCGCTGGGCAAGGCTTTCGCCCAGAAGCTCGGCGCTGCCTCGATCACCGAGCTGCGCGGCAAATCCGGCCGCGAGATCCTGGACGCCAGGACGGCGGCAGGACCGATCGTCGATGGATGGTTCCTGCCGGCCGACACGTACACGCTGTTCCGCGAGGGCAAGGAAGCGCCGGTGCCGTTCCTGACCGGATGGAACCGCAACGAGGGTGCGACCTTCCCCCATGCCGCCTCCCTCGCCGCACACAAAAAATCGGTCGAGGACAAGTTCGGCAAGGATGCCGACCGTGCCCTAAAACTCTATCCCGCCGACGACGACACGACGGCGCGGCAGTCGAGCAAGAACGTCTACCGCGATGCCACCTTCGCTTGGGGCACATGGACCAGCGCGCGGCTGCACGCCAAACATGGGCAGCCGACCTATCTCTACTTCTTCGACCACCCACAGCCGCTGGGCGCCCAGCAGACCTACGAGGAGATCGACACGCCCGACAGGCTCGGCACGTTCCACAGCTCGGAGTATCCCTACATCTTCGGCACGCTCGACGTGCTGTCGCGCGACTGGACGGCGACCGACCGCGCGCTCGCGGTTCGCCTGCAGGCCTATTGGACGAATTTTGCCCGCGGCGGCGATCCGAACGGCAGCGGCCTGCCGCAATGGCCGAGAGTTCGACGCCGGCGGCGCGACCACCATGCAGCTCGGCGATCGCACGGGGCCGGGCGAGATCCCCCACCTCGCGACGCTGCGCTTCTTCGACGAATGGATGCAACGCGGACAGTGACGGAGACCGTCAAACCAGGGTGAAACCGATGAAGACCTCGATCGCGACAGTCTCGCTGAGCGGCACCCTCGGCGAGAAGCTCGAAGCCATCGCCGCCGCCAAGTTCGACGCGGTCGAGATCTTCGAGAACGACCTCGTCACCTTCAACGGCACGCCGGCGGACGTGCGGCGGGCGTGCCGGGAGCTTGGCCTGGATATCGTCACCCTGCAGCCGTTCCGCGATTTCGAGGGCATGCCGGCGGGCCCGCGCGAACGGGGCTTCGCCCGCGCCGAGCGCAAGTTCGATGTCATGCAGGAACTGGGCTGCGATCTCCTGATGATCTGCAGCAACGTCGCGGCCGAGGCGCTGGGCGGCATCGACCGGGCGGCGGCCGACCTGCGCGAGCTGGGCGAACGCGCCGCCAGGCGCGGCCTGCGCATCGCCTTCGAGGCGCTGGCCTGGGGCCGGCACATCAACGACTACAGGGATGCCTGGGAGGCGGTGCGCCGCGCCGACCATCCCGCCGTCGGGCTGGTGCTCGACACTTTCCATATCCTGGCGCGCGGCACCGATCTCGGCGCCATCCGCACCATCCCCGCCGACCGCATCTTCCTGGTGCAGCTCGCCGACGCGCCGCTGTTGCAGATGGATTATCTGTCGTGGAGCCGGCACTTCCGCAATTTCCCCGGCCAGGGCGACCTGCCGGTGCTCGATTTCATGGAAGCGCTCGAGACGACCGGCTACGACGGGCCGCTGTCGCTGGAAATCTTCAACGACCAGTTCCGCGCCGGCTCGGCGCGCAGCGTCGCCGTCGACGGCCACCGCTCGCTGCGCTTCCTGCTCGACCAGCTCGCCGGTCGGACCGGCAAGCTGCCGGCCGGCGCTCCCCGGTTGCCGCCGCGATCGCGGGCCAAGGGCGTGAGCTTCATCGAGTTCGCCGTCGACGATGACGACGCGCGGCACCTCGAAGGGCTGCTCGCCGGGCTGGGCTTCCGCAAGGCCGGCCGGCATCGCTCGAAGGCGGTGACACGCTGGCATCAGGGCGACATCAACCTGGTCGTCAATCGCGAGAAGGAAGGCTTCGCGCACTCCTTCCATATCGTGCACGGCTCGGCGGTCTGCGCCCTGGGTCTCGCCGTCGAGGACGCCGCGGCGACCTTCCAGCGGGCGACGCTGCTGCTCGACCCGCCGTTCCGCCAGGCCGTCGGGCCGGGCGAGCTCGACATACCGGCGGTGCGCGGCGTCGGCGGCAGCCTGGTCTACTTCCTCGATTCGAGCAGCGAACTCGGCCGGGTCTGGGACATCGAATTCGAGGACACCGGCGAGAGCGGCAGCGATGCCGGGCTGCGCGCCGTCGACCACATCTCGCAGTCGATGCAGTACGAGGAGATGCTGACCTGGGTGCTGTTCTACACCTCGCTGCTCGATCTCCGGAAGATCGCGCCGCAGGAGGTTGCCGATCCGGGCGGCCTGGTCAGGAGCCAGGTGATCGAATCGACGGACGGCGGGCTGCGCATCGTGCTCAACGCCTCGCAGAGCCAGCGCACGCAGTCGTCGCGTTTCCTGACCGAGCTGTTCGGTTCGGGCGTGCAGCACATCGCCTTCGCCACCGACGATCTTCTGGCGACCGTGGCGCGGCTGGAGCAGAACGGCGTCCGCCTGCTGGCGATCCCGGAAAACTATTACGACGACCTCGAGGCCAAGACCGACCTGCCGGCCGACCAGCTGGCGACCTTCAAGGCGCACAACATTCTCTACGACCGCGAGGGCAGCGCCGAGTATCTGCAGGTCTATACCGAGACCTTCGACCAGCGGTTCTTCTTCGAGATCGTCCAGCGCCGCGGCTATCGCGGCTACGGCGCCGCCAACGCACCGGTCCGGCTGGCCGCGCAGGCGCGCCTGTCTTCAGGCGACGATGGTCTGGCGGCCCAACTCCGATGAGCGAGGAAACGATGGCAAAATTGACGATCCTGAACGGTCCCAATCTCAATCTGCTGGGAGTGCGCGAGCCGCACATCTACGGCTCGACGACGCTTGCCGCCATCGAGGCGAGCTGCCGGCAGTTCGCCGACTTCCTGGGCGTGACGCTGGATTTCCACCAGACCAACGGCGAGGGCGCGATGGTCGACCTGATCCAGGCGGCGCGCACGACGGCCGCCGCCCTCATCATCAACCCCGCCGCCTATTCCTTCACCTCCGTCGCCATCTTCGACGCGCTGAAGACCTTCGAAGGGCCGATCATCGAGGTGCACATCTCGAACATCCATGCGCGCGACGAACTTCATCGCCATTCCAAGCTGTCGAGCGCCGTCACGTCGGTGATCTGCGGGCTGGGGCCCTACGGCTACATCGTCGCGATGCAGGCGGCGGCCAGGCTGGTCGGCAAGCTTCCCGACGGCCTGCCGGCCGCCGTCCGGGAAGGCCCGAAATAATCAGGCGTCGACGTCGATGACGCCCGGTGCATCGGCGGCTGTGATGCTGCCGATCACGGCGGCCGCCAGCGTGCCGCGCTGCTTGAGGTCGGCCAGGAGACCGGCGAGCCGGTCCTGCGGCACGGCGATCAGGAGACCGCCCGAGGTCTGGGCGTCGGCCAGCAGCAGGCGCTGCGGCTCGGCGAGGCCCGCGGCAAAGCGGGCGTTGGGCGCGGCGTAGTCGAGATTGCGCTTGGTGCCGCCCGGGCAGAGGCCGGCCTGCAGGAAGGTCTCGACCTTGTCGAACACCGGCACCGCGGCATAGGAGAGGCGCGCGCCGATCGGCCGGCCGGCGGCCGTCGACGAGGCGCGCAGCATGTTGCCGAGATGGCCCAAAAGGCCGAAGCCCGTGATGTCGGTGCCGGCGCTGGCGCGCGCGGTCACCATCGCCTCGGCGGCGTGGCGGTTCAGCGTCGTCATCGATTTGATCGCGGCGGCGAGCACGCTCTCGGGTGCTGCATTGCGCTTCACCGCCGTGGTCAGCACGCCGGTGCCGATCGGCTTGGTCAGCACCAGCACGTCGCCCGGACGGGCGCCCGAGTTGGACACGATGCGGTCGGGATGGATCGTGCCGGTGACGAACAGGCCGAACTTCGGCTCCTCGTCGACGATCGAATGGCCGCCCGAAATGGCGATGCCGGCCTCGGCGCAGATCGCGGCCGCGCCGTCGAGCACCTGGCGCAGCGGCGCGGTGCCCAGGGTCTCGACCGGCCAGGCGACGAAGCTCAGCGCATTGAGCGGCGTGGCGCCCATGGCGTAGATGTCGGAGAGCGCATTGGTGGCGGCGATGCGGCCGTAGTCGAACGGGTCGTCGACGATCGGCGGGAAGATGTCGACCGTCTCGACCAGCGCGAGGTCGTCGCGCAGGCGGATCACGGCGGCGTCGTCGGACGTGTCGTGGCCGACCAGCACCCGCGGATCGGCGGCGACCGGCAGGCCGCTCAGGGCGGCATGGAGATCGGACTGGCTGATCTTGGCCGCGCAGCCGGCAAAGCGCGCCAGCTCGGTCAGGCGCGGCAGCGTGCTCTCGGGCGACGCGGGCTTCAGCGGCGGGGTCGCGACATTCATGATTTCCTCCAAACGGTCCGCTGGCTTCGCAGCCAATCGATCATCAGGCGGTGACGCTAGCGTACAAAGCGAGGCGCCCGATATAGCGTACCCGTATAATTGCAAATGACAATCACTTGCATATGTGGGCTCGTCGCCCCATATCCTTCTGTCAGGGAGATGGAGAGCCATGGATCACGCTGCCGAAATCGACACTCACGGCCCGGCGCAGGCCGACCGGGAAGGCCGCATGCGGGCCCTCGAACTGCTGCTGTCGCGGCAGTCGGTCGGCGTGCTGGAAGAGCCTGCCCCACAGGGCGCCGAGCTCGACCTGATCCTCGATGCCGGCCTGCGCGCGCCCGACCATGGGCGGCTCAGGCCCTGGCGCTTCGTGCTGATCCGCGGCGATGCGCGGCTGGCCTGGGGCGAACGTCTCGCCGAGGCCGCCCAGGCGCGCGATCCGGCAACGGGACAGATGGCGGGCGAGCGCTTTCGCGCCTGGGTGCGGCGCACGCCGCTCCTGATCGCGGTCGGCGCCGAGATCCACGCCGGCCACAAGATCCCCGAGATCGAACAGCTCCTTTCCGTCGGTGCCGCGGCAATGAACATGCTGAACGCGATCCACATGCTGGGCTATGGCGGCATGTGGGTGACGGGCCTCAACAGCTACGACCCCACGATCAATGCGCTGCTGGGCTTCGAGGCGCCGAGCCGACTGGTCGGCTTTCTCGCCGTCGGCACGCCCAAGGCGGTGCCGCGGATCGAACGGCCTTCGCGTGCCGCGCATACGACGGAATGGAACGCCTGACGGGCGACTAGTTCAAGCGACCCGGTTGGCGGACAGGCCGCACCGCATCTCCAGCGGTAGCGGGCCTCTTCCAAATTCCTGACTGTTCAAAACAGAACAGCAGCAGCGTTGGGTTCGTTCCAGAATCTCCATGCATTCATGCCCGAGCCCACCCGAGGGATGAGCCATGACGCCCAATGCCGCGATGACGTTTGCCATGCCGATCATGATCTTTGCCTGTGGCATGGCCCTGCTCTCGTACAGGTTCTATGCCGCGTATCATGCCTGGGCGTTCAAGGAGTTTGGCTACAGGGCGCACCTTCCCGGCATTCTCGGAATCGCATTGATGCTGTTCGCAATTGTTTTCGCATCATCTTTGGGATGGTCACACGCCGTCGTAACCGTGCTTGGCGGGGCCGCCATCTCGTATCTGTATGTCTACGTCTTTCGGATGTGGACCGGAGCCGCGCTGCTCGGTCCGGTGTTTGCCGCGCTGTCGATCCTGCTGCTACCTGCGTGATATCAGGCATTGGCCTGAAAGGTCGCCGACGACATCATCGCTGTGCGGACCGGCCGCCTAAGGCCTGGCTCCAGGCAGGAAGTCGTCGAGCGGCACGCCGAAGGAATTCAGCGCCCACGATACGAGGTTGTACTGGCCGACGGTGAAGACCGCGTCCATGAGCTGCTCGGTCGAATATTTTTTCGACAAGCGTCGCCCAGGTGGCGTCGGAGACGACCGAATTCTCGTAGAGATCGTCGGCCACCTGCAGCAGCGCCGCCTCGTGCTCGCTCCAGCCCGCTTCCTTCGGCCCCTTCTTCAGCCGCTCGATGTCGGCCTCCGCGACGCCGCCCTTCTTCGCAATCAGCTCATGCTGGGCGAACTCGTACTCGGCCTGGTTCAGCCAGCCGATGCGCAGGATCAAGAGCTCGCGGTCGCGGAACGGCAGGGTCTGCTTGGCAAGGATGTGGCCGGCGAACGGCGTCCAGCGCTTCACCAGCGCCGGATGATGGGCCAGCACCTTGAAGATGTTGAAGATCTGGCCGTTCATGGCGTTCTTCTCGACGGTCGTGCGGTCCTCCGCGGCCATCGTCGACAGATCGCGCATGGGAATGCGTTGCTTGCGCTTGATCACCGTGTTTCCTCCCTCGGCTACAGGGCGGCAATCTAGCAGACCGTTGCCTCACCTCTGCAAGGCGCCGGCCAGCGCCTTGAAGCCGACCCAGCCCCAATAGACCCGATGATGGGTGATGAGGCCATGGGCGATGTCCATCACTTCGACGAGGTCGACCTGATCGCCTTGCGGTGTTTCGCGCGGATATTCCCAGACCAGTTGCCGGCCGTTGGCGTAGAACGTCCCGGTGCGATACCAGCGGCCAAGGCCGCTCTCGGGCTTGAGGAAGCCGGCCGCGAAGAACGACCTGATGTCGGTTTTGCCCGTCAGGACACCGCGCGTCGCGTCTTTCACGACCGCCAGGATGAACGGTGTCTCGAAGACGGCGTCCTCGGCATAGAGCGCCATCAGGCCATCGAGGTCGCGCACCTTGATCGTTTCATGCCACTGCTCGTAGACGTGGCGGATCTGCTCATCGGTGTTCTCAGTCATCGTCGACTCCTCTTTCAACTCGATCACCATCTCGATCTCGACCGCCATCTGGCCCGTCAGGGCCGCCATGCCGACCGCGGCACGCGCGCCGCGGCCGGCATCGCCAAAGACCTCGACCATGAGGTCGGAGAAGCCATCGATGACCTTGGGCTGCTCCTTGAAGTCCGGTGCGGCGTTGATCATGCCCAGCACCTTGACGACGCGCGCCACGCGATCGAGCGAGCCCGTGACCAGGCGGATGCGGGCCAGCATGGCGAGGCCTGCCACCCGTGCGGCCGCGTAGGCCTGCTCGACGTCGAGGTCGACGCCGACCTTGCCCAGGATGGTGCTGCCATCGGCGCGCCGCGGACCGCAGCCTGACAGGAACAGCAGGTTGCCGACCTGCACGCCCGGCACGTAGTTGCCGGCGGACTTGGGCGGCGGCGGCACGGCCAAGCCAAGATCCTTCACTCTTTGTTCGGCGCTCATGCTTGCGCCTCCTGGAGCAGCTTCTGTCGCGGGCGAACCTCCGGCCGCGTGGTCAGCAGATCACCGAGAACGGCGGCAAGGATGACGGCGCCGCCGATGCAGGTGGCGAGCGCCGGCACTTCGCCGAACGCCAGCCAGACCAGCGCCGGGGCGAGCGGCGTCTCGAGCGCGCCGATCAGGGCCGACCGCGTGGCCGAGATCAGCCGCGTGCCGATCGTGAGCAGCAGCAGGCCGAGCCCGAACTGGGTCGTGCCGAACAGCACGAGATTGACGAAGTTCCACCCCGTGGCACTCATCGGATGCGCCCACGGCCAGACGACGAGCGCGCACAGGAAGGCCGACAGGCACGCGGCCGGCAGCATGCTGACGGCGCGATAGCGGCGGATCACCACCATCATGGTCGAGATCAGGATGGTCATGAGGAGCGCCAGGAAGTTGCCGAACAGATGGCCGGAAGCGAGCGCCGCTTCGACGGTGACGACGACGCCCGCCAGCGCGACCACGCTGGCCGCGAGCGTCGTCCAGCGCTCGCGATCGCCCGTCCATGCCCAGGCAAGTGCCGCCGTCAGGAACGGTGCCGTGGCGTTGATGACGAGGACGTCGGCCACCGTGGTCTCGCGCAAGGCATTGACGAAACAGATGGTGGCCAACGTCGAGCAGCCGGCCACCACCAGGCCCGCCCGGCCGATCCGGCGGAAGGCCACGGCGGCTTCGGCACCGTGGCGCCAGACGACGTAGCCGGCGATGAACAGGCCGCCAAACAGGCCGCGCCAGAACAGCATCGTCCAGACGTCGGTATCGATCAGGCGCGTGAAGAAGCCGGCGGTGCTGAAGGCGAAGGCCGAGAGCACCACCAGGGCCACGCCCCGCCAGCTCTGGTTTCCGTGATTTTCCATTGCGAGATCACTAGCCTCCGCCTACTGACAGCGTTATGTCAGGAGTGTCGCCTTCCCGGAGATCGCTGACATGCGGGCCGATCGGCTGTTCGATGTCATCCAGGTCCTGCGCACGGCCCGGAAGCCGGTCACGGCCGCCCAGCTCGCCGAGGAACTGGAAGTCACCGTGCGCACCATCTATCGCGACGTGGCGACCCTGCAGGCCCGCCGCGTGCCGATCGAGGGCGCGCCGGGCCTGGGCTACGTGCTGCGCAAGGGCTTCGACCTGCCGCCGCTGATGTTCACGGTCGACGAGGTCGAGGCCATCACGGTGGGCGCCCGGCTGGTGCAGCGCCTGCGCGATTCGGAGCTGCAGCAGGCGGCCAAGCGGGTGCTCGACAAGGTGACGGTCGTGCTGCCGGAGAGCCTGCGCTCACATGTCGCCGGCGCGCCGTTCTACGTGTCGAGCGGCAGTGCCGTCACGCCGAGTGGCGTCGATGTGGCGCAGGTGCGCAGCGCCATCCGCGACCGGCGCAAGATGCGCATCACCTACCTCGACGAGAAGAGCAAGCGCACACGGCGCACGATCTGGCCGCTCGCCATGGCCTATTACGTCGACGTGACGCTGGTCGGCGCGTGGTGCGAGCTCAGGAAGGATTTCAGGAACTTCCGCGTCGAGCGGATCGCGGCGTCACGGGTGCTGGCGCAGCGCTTCCAGGATCACAACGGTCAGAAGCTCGCCGAATGGCTGGCGCTGCCCAAGGATCGGCCGGTGACAGTGCTGTGACCGTCATCGGCCTCATGGCGATGAAAGACGTCGAGGCGCGCCGCCGCCAACCGCGCATGGCCGCGTGTGGTGAACTGCACGCCATCGATCTCGAAGAAGGGACGAGCCATCGCATGAAAGCGGAAGGCGTTGCCGTCTTTGACGACGATTCCGGCGGGCTTGCCCCAGACTTCGACAACGAAGGGTTCGGTCATGGCTGGATCTCCCTGGTCACTCTCGACATGGTCTCGATCCGGTGATTCGACAATGGTTGAGATTGCCGAAGTAACGCTGACACGAAGCAAAGACCTCCCGTGCGGCATCAATGTGGCGATGAATTCTTCTGCAGACTTTATGACGAGCGGATGAACACTCTTCAGCGGCCGTGCAGCGGCGGCAGGGCGCGCCTGAGATCATCCTGCGTGTAAGGCTTACGGATGAAGCTGACGCGCGTGTCGTTGGCGAAGCGTTTGAGGAGCGCCGGGTCGTCGTAACCGCTCGCCACGATGATGGGCAGATCGGGATGACGCGCCCGCAGCTCGCCCACCAGCACGTCGCCCTTGATGTCGGGCAGGCCGATATCGACGATCGCCAGGGCGATGTCGCTTTCCATCAGCTTGACCTTGTTCATCGCTTCGGTGGCCGACCCGGCGGTCTCGACGCGATAGCCGAGGTCCTCGAGCTGGTCGGTGGCGACCATGCGCACCAGCACCTCGTCCTCGACCAGCAGGATGCGGGGCGGACCCTGGGGTTCGTCGAGAAGATCGGCGAGCTTGGCGGCGATGGCAGCATAGGTGAAAGGCTTGGGAATGAGCACGACGCCGGGATCGAGCCGGCCGTCATGGACGATGGCATTGCGGGCATAGCCGGTCGTGAACAGCACCTTGAGATCGGGCCGGATCCTGCGCGCGGCGTCGGCGAGCTGGCGGCCGTTCATGCCGCCGGGCAGGCCGATATCGGTGAACAGCAGCCTGATTTCCGGGTGGCGCTCGAGCAGATGCAGCGCGGCCACGCCCAGCGAGGCCTCGAGCACGGTATAGCCCAGCTCGCGCAGGATGCCGGTCGTGTTGGCCCGCACATCGTCGTCATCCTCGACGACCAGGATGGTCTGGGCGTGCGCGCTGCGCGGCACCGGCGCCGCCGCTTCCGGCGCGGCGACGCTGTCTTCCTCCGACAGCAGCCGCGGCAGGTAGAGCTTCACGGTCGTGCCCTGCCCGACCTCGCTGTAGATCTTCACATGACCGCCGGATTGCTTGACGAAGCCGTAGACCTGCGACAGGCCGAGCCCGGTGCCGTGACCGATGTCCTTGGTCGTGTAGAAGGGCTCGAAGGCCTGGGCCTGAACCTCCTTGGTCATGCCCGAGCCGCTGTCGGAAATGGAGATCACCACGTACTGGCCCGGCACGACCTCGGTCTGTGACGCGGCATAGGCCTCGTCGAGATAGGCATTGGCGGTCTCGATGGTGAGCTTGCCGCCGTTCGGCATGGCGTCGCGCGCGTTGACGGCGAGATTGAGGATGCCGATCTCGAGCTGGTTGGGATCGGCCAGCACCCGCCACAGGCCGCCCGCCAGCACCGTCTCGATGGCGACCTGCTCGCCCAGCGTGCGGCGCAGGATTTCGGACATGCCGGTGACCAGGCGTCCGGCATCGACCGGCTTGGGATCGAGCGGCTGGCGGCGCGAGAAGGCGAGCAGCCGCTGGGTGAGAGAGGCCGCGCGTTGTGCGCCGCGCATCGCGTTCTCCACCGCGCGGGCCAGGCGATCGCCATCGGGCGCCGGCACCTGAAGCGCGCGCTGCAGGGATTCCAGGTTGCCGATGATGACGGTCAGGAGATTGTTGAAGTCGTGCGCCACGCCGCCGGTGAGCTGGCCGATGCCTTCCATCTTCTGCGCCTGGGCGAGCTGCTCCTGCGCCCGCTCCAGCGCCTGGGCCGCCTCGCGCCGCTCGCTGACGTCGCGCGTGATCTTGGCGAAGCCCAGCAGCTTGCCGCCCTTGTCGCGAATCGGGTTGATGACGACGTTGGCCCAGAATTCCGAGCCGTCCTTGCGCACCCGCAGGACCTCGGCCTCGAACGTGCCTTCGCGCTCGGCCGTCGCGAGGGCGCGCGCAGGCAGGCCGGCGGCACGGTCGGCCTCGGTATAGAAGCGCCCGAAATGCTGGCCGACGATCTCCGGTGCGAGATAGCCCTTGATGCGTTCGGCGCCGGCGTTCCAGTTGGTGACGACGCCGTTGGGATCGAGCATGTACAAGGCGTAGTCCCGCACGCCCTCGACGAGATGCTGGAAGCGGCCCTCGGTGCGTTCGCGCTCCGCGGCCTCCTGGATCAGCCGCGCATTGGCCGCCGCCAGCTCGGCCGTGCGTACGCTGACCTTGCTTTCCAGGCTCTGCTCGCTCTGCCGCAGCGCCTCCTCGCTGCGCCGGCGACGCGCGATCTCGTCCTGCGCGGCGCGGTAGAGCTTGGCCTTGTCGATGGCGATCGCGGCCTGCACGGCGATGGCCGCCACGATACGCTCGGCGCGGTCGTCGAAAACGCCGGGCTGGGAATGGCCAAAGAACAGGCCGCCCAAAACCTCGCCGGTGCGCGAGACCACCGGCACCGCGAGGTAGCTGCACACCGGCAAATGGCCCTTGGGCATGCCGAAATGGGGTTCGTTCTTGCCGAAGCGCGGATCCTTGGTGATGTCGGCCGAGCGGACGATGCCCTCGCCGTTGAAGGTGGGCGCGAACACCGCCGTGTTGCGCGGCATCGGGAACTTGGCGAAAGCTTCGCGCGGCACGCCGGACAGGGTGTAGAGCGTGTAGGATTCGCCCTTGTCGTCGATCACATTGTAGAAGAACGACCCGAAGGCCGCACCCGACAGCCGGGTGGCTGCATCGGTGACGACCTGGACGGCCCGCTCGAGTTCGATCTCCGCCGACACC
>CAVWKN010000024.1:0-165825 GCA_963755585.1 uncultured Alphaproteobacteria bacterium | reverse complement strand
AAAGGCTTGTTCAGTGGGCCCGGATGGCTTCCGCACCCTCGGCGGGCTTGGCCGGCACGGCCGGCTCCAGATCGTTCGGCCACTCGATGGCGACCAACGGCTTCACCAGCGCGCGGGCCAGCACCTCGTCGACCGTGGCGACCGGGACGATCTCCAGTCCCTTCTTCACGTTGTCGGGGATCTCCGGCAGATCGCGCTCGTTCTCCTTGGGAATGAGCACGGTCTTGAGACCGCCGCGCAACGCCGCCAGCAGCTTCTCCTTGAGGCCGCCGATCGGCATGACCCGGCCGCGCAGGCTGATCTCGCCGGTCATGGCGACTTCCTTGCGCACCGCCACGCCGGTCAACGCCGAGACGATCGAGGTGATCATCCCCACGCCGGCCGAGGGACCGTCCTTGGGTGTCGCACCCTCGGGCACGTGGATGTGGATGTCGCGCTTCTCGAACAGCACCGGCTTGATGCCGAACGAGTTGGCGCGGGAGCGGACATAGGCGTTGGCCGCCTGCACCGACTCCTGCATCACGTCGCCCAGCTTGCCGGTGACCGTTATACGGCCGCGGCCGGGAACCAGCACGGCCTCGATCTGCAGCAGCTCGCCGCCGACCTCGGTCCACGCCAGGCCCGTCGTGATGCCGACGAGATCCTCGAGCTCGGCCTCGCCGTAGCGGAAGCGGCGGACGCCGGCATACTTGTCGAGGTTCTTGCGCGTGATCTTGACCTTGGAAGACCCCTTCATGAGGATTTCCTTGGTCGCCTTGCGGGCCAGGTTGGCGATCTCGCGCTCGAGATTGCGCACGCCGGCCTCGCGCGTGTAGTAGCGCACGAGGTCGCGCACGGCGTCGTCATGGAGGTCGAGCTCGCCCTCCTTCAGGCCGTTCGCCTCGACCTGCTTGATGATCAAGTGCTTGCGGGCGATCGCCACCTTCTCGTCTTCGGTGTAGCCGGCCAGCCGGATGATCTCCATGCGGTCCATCAGCGGCTGCGCCATGCGCAGCGAGTTCGCCGTGGTGATGAACATCACGTTCGACAGGTCGTAGTCGACCTCGAGATAGTGGTCGTTGAACGTCGAGTTCTGCTCGGGGTCGAGCACCTCGAGCAGCGCCGACGACGGATCGCCGCGGAAGTCCGCGCCGAGCTTGTCGATCTCGTCGAGCAGGAAGAGCGGGTTCGACGACTTCGCCTTCTTCATGCTCTGGATGACCTTGCCCGGCAGCGAGCCGATATAGGTCCGGCGATGGCCGCGGATCTCGGCCTCGTCACGCACGCCGCCCAGCGACATGCGCACGAAGTTGCGGCCGGTCGCCTTGGCGATCGACTTGCCGAGCGAGGTCTTGCCGACGCCCGGCGGGCCGACCAGGCACAGGATCGGGCCCTTCATCTTGTCGACGCGCTGCTGGACCGCGAGGTACTCGAGGATGCGCTCCTTGACCTTCTCGAGGCCGTGGTGATCGGCGTTGAGAATGTCCTCGGCGTACTTCAGGTCCTTGATGATCTTGGTCGGCTTGCGCCACGGAATCGACAGCAGCCAGTCGAGGTAGTTGCGCACCACCGTCGCCTCGGCCGACATCGGGCTCATGGTCCTGAGCTTCTTCAGCTCGCCATTGGCCTTCTCGCGCGCTTCCTTGGAGAGCCGCGTCTTCTTGATGCGCTTCTCCAGCTCGGAGATCTCGTCGCGACCGTCCTCGGTCTCGCCAAGCTCCTTCTGGATCGCCTTCATCTGCTCGTTGAGATAGTACTCGCGCTGCGTCTTCTCCATCTGGCGCTTGACGCGGTTGCGGATCTTCTTCTCGACCTGCAGCACACCGATCTCGCCTTCCATCAGGCCGAGGATGCGCTCGAGCCGCTTGGAGACGGAGTCGAGTTCGAGCAGCTGCTGCTTCTCGGCGACCTTGAGCGCCAGGTGCGCGGAGATCTGGTCGGCGAGCTTGGCCGGCTCCTCGATCATCTTGTTGATCGAGACGACCACCTCGGGCGGCACCTTCTTGTTCAGCTTCACATAGTTCTCGAACTCCGAGACCACGGTTCGCGCCGCGGCCTGCAGTTCGGACGTCTCAGCCGCCGCCTCTTCCATGTCGACGGCATTGGCCTCGAAGAACTCGGACTTGCCGGTGTAGCCGACGATCTTCACGCGACGGCCGCCCTCGACCAGCACCTTCACGGTGTCGTCGGGCAGCTTCAGGAGCTGCAGCACCGTGCCGAGCGTGCCGATGGTGTAGATGTCCTCGGGGCCGGGATCGTCCTGGCTGGCGTTCTTCTGGGCGATCAGCAGGATCTGCTTGTCGTCCTTCATGACCTCTTCGAGGGCCTTCACGCTCTTCTCGCGACCGACGAAGAGCGGCACGATCATGCCGGGAAACACGACAATGTCGCGCAGCGGCAGGACGGGGTAGACGGTTCCTAGGGTGGGGGCGTTCATGATGCCTCGCTATACGCTGTTAGAGCTACCCGCACCCCGACCGCGATCCCCTGATGGGCGATCTGCGGCCCACAAAGGCACGCGCACTCATTTCCAGAGATTGGCTTGAACAGGGGGTTGTTCAAGTCCTTGGCGGGACCGCCGGCGGCGGGTGCCACCGACGCAGCAAAACTCAGGCCGGCGCGGCAGCGATGCCCTCTTTGCGCTCACCGTGCACATAGAGCGGTTGGGCCCGCCCTTCGATGACTTCGCGGTTGATGACCACTTCCTCGACCCCGTCGAGCGACGGCAGGTCGTACATCGTGTCGAGAAGCACGGTCTCCATGATCGACCGCAACCCTCGCGCGCCGGTCTTGCGCAGGATCGCCTTCTGGGCGACCGCGCGCAGCGCGTCGTCGGAGAATTTGAGCTTCACGCTCTCCATGTCGAACAGGCGCTGATACTGCTTCAGCAGCGCATTCTTCGGCCGCGTGAGAATTTCAATCAGCGCGCCCTCGTCGAGATCCTCGAGCGTGGCGACGACCGGCAGGCGGCCGACGAACTCGGGGATCAGGCCGTACTTCAAGAGATCCTCGGGTTCGAGATCGCGCAGCACCTCGCCGGTGCGACGATCCTCCGGACCGCGAATCTCGGCGCCGAAGCCGATCGACGTGCCCTGGCGGCGCATCGAGATGATCTTGTCGAGGCCCGAGAAGGCGCCGCCGCAGATGAACAGGATGTTGGTCGTGTCGACCTGCAGGAACTCCTGCTGCGGATGCTTGCGGCCACCCTGCGGCGGCACCGATGCGACGGTGCCCTCCATGATCTTGAGCAGGGCCTGCTGCACGCCCTCGCCCGACACGTCGCGCGTGATCGACGGGTTGTCGGACTTGCGGCTGATCTTGTCGACTTCGTCGATATAGACGATGCCGCGCTGGGCGCGCTCGACGTTGTAGTCGGCCGACTGCAGCAGCTTCAGGATGATGTTCTCGACGTCCTCGCCGACATAGCCCGCTTCGGTGAGCGTCGTGGCATCGGCCATGGTGAACGGCACGTCCAGCATGCGCGCCAGGGTCTGGGCGAGCAGGGTCTTGCCGCAGCCGGTCGGGCCGATCAGCATGATGTTCGACTTGGCGATCTCGACGTCGTTCGCCTTGCCGCCATGGCTCAGCCGCTTGTAGTGATTGTGCACTGCAACAGCGAGGATGCGCTTGGCCTTGTCCTGGCCTATCACATAGTCGTCGAGAATCTGGCGTATCTCTTTGGGCGACGGTACGCCGTCCTTGGACTTCACCAGGGTGGTCTTGCTCTCCTCCCGGATGATGTCCATGCAGAGTTCGACGCATTCATCGCAGATGAACACGGTCGGGCCAGCAATGAGCTTTCGGACCTCGTGCTGGCTCTTCCCGCAGAAGCTACAATACAGGGTGTTGCGGGAGTCGCCCCCGGATTTGGCGGCTGGCATGTCGGTAACGCACCTCCGCTTGGGGGGCCCGCCACCTGCGGGCCCGCACGCAAGACTATGTTAAACGCGACCCCGGGATCGCCACAACCTCAAAATGTAGTGTGTCGGCTGGCGAACCGGGAACCAATTGGTCGCAACTGCCCCTCAGGAGGCAGCTGCCTGGATGGTCGGAGTCGGGCGTTTCTCGAGCACATCGTCGATCAAACCGAACTCCTTGGCCTCCGGCGGCGAGAAGAATTTGTCGCGCTCCATGGCGCGCTCGATCTCCTCGATCGTCCGTCCCGTATGAACAACGTACATCTGGTTCAAACGTGCCCTGGTCAGCAGAATTTCCTTGGCATGGATCTCGATGTCCGTCGCCTGGCCCTGGGCGCCGCCCGAGGGCTGGTGGATCATGATCCGGGAGTTGGGCAGCGCGAACCGCTTGCCCTTGGCGCCGGCCATCAGCAGCAGGGATCCGGCCGAGGCCGCCTGGCCGAACACCAGGGTCGAGATCAGCGGCCGCACGTACTGCATGGTGTCGTAGATGGCCATGCCCGACGTCACCACGCCGCCCGGCGAGTTGATATAGAAAGAGATGTCCTTGGTCGGGTTCTCGGACTCCAGATAGAGGAGCTGGGCGCAGACCAGGCCGGCGACGTTGTCCTCGATCGGACCGTTCAGGAAGATGATGCGTTCCTTCAGCAGCCTCGACCAGATGTCGTAGCCTCGTTCGCCGCGCGCCGACTGCTCGACGACCATCGGCACGTAGTAGTTGTTGTAGATTTCCAGCGGATCGCGGTCGCGATGCATCGCGGGGCCCCCTTTGTGACTGTCTCTGGAAAATGGCAGCGCCGGTGGCCGGGTTCAAGACCACCGGGCGTCGATCATTGTCGCGGGATCAACTCGTCGCCGCGGCTTCCGCCGGCGCCGGCTCGTCCTCTTCTTCCGCCTCGCGGGCCGCCTTGAGCAGTTCCTCGGGCGTAACCGACTTCTCGGCGACCTTGGCCAGCTCGAGGATGAAATCGACGGTCTTCTCCTCGAAGATCGGCGCCCGCAGCTGTTCCTTCAGCTCGGCGTTCTTGCCGTAGAACTCCAGCACCTGGCGCTCCTGGCCGGGATAGCGCATGGCCTCGCGCATCACCGCCTGGTTGAGTTCCTCGGGCGTGACGTCGATCGCGTTGGAGCGCCCGACATCGGCCAGCAGCAGGCCGAGACGAACCCGGCGCTCGGCGATGTCGCGGTACTCCTTGCGCATCTTCTCCTCGTCGTCCTCGAGCTTCTGGCCGCCCTTCTTGGCCTCCTCGATGCGCTGCCAGATGGCGTTGAACTCGCCCTCGACCAGGCCTTCGGGGACGGCGAACTTGTGGGCGTCGGCCAGCTTGTCGAGAAGCTGGCGCTTGATCATCGAGCGCGAGATGCGGGCGTAGTCCTGGCCGATGCGGTCGGCCACGGCCTTGCGCATCGCCTCCAGGTTCTCGAAGTTGTTCTTCTTCGCCAGCTCGTCGTCGGCCGGCTTGTCGACGAACTCGTGGATCTCCTTGATCGTGCACTTGAAGACGGCATCCTTGCCGGCGAGCTCGGGGGCGCCATAGTCGGCCGGGAACGTCACCTTGACGTCGACTTCCTTGCCGACCTCGGCGCCCAGGAGCTGATCCTCGAAGCCCGGGATGAACGAGCCCGAGCCGATCTCCAGCGTGTAGTCCTGCGCGGCGCCGCCGGGGAATTCCTTGCCGTCGACCGAGCCCACGAAGTCGAGCTTGATCGCGTCGCCCTTCTGCGCCGGACGCGGCGGATCGACCGGCTTCTGCTCGCGGTTCGCCTTGGCGATGCGCTCGACCGCCTCGTCGATGTCCTTGTCCGGCACGGTGGCCTTCAGGCGCTCGAGCTCGACCTCGGAGAAGTCGAGCTTGCCGATCTCCGGCAGCACCTCGATGGCGACCTCGAACTCGATGTCCTTGCCTTCCTCGAGCTGCTTGAGGTCGACCCGGGGCTGCAGCGCGGGCTTCAGGCCGCGATCCTCGATCGCCTTGGCCGTGCTCGAATTGACCGCCTGCTCGACGGCTTCGCCGAACAGCGCCTGGCCGTACTGCTTCTTGAGCAGCCCGACCGGCACCTTGCCCGCGCGAAAGCCCGGCATCTGCGCGGTCCGCGCCATTTCGGCCAGGCGCTCGTCGACCTTGGCCGACAGGTCGCCGGCGGGCACGACGATCTTGAATTGCCGCTTCAGGCCTTCGGCCGGGAGTTCCGTCACTTGCATTGTCTCACTTCCATTTCCGTATGGTGCGGGCGGAGGGACTTGAACCCCCACGCCTTGCGGCACGAGAACCTAAATCTCGCGTGTCTACCAATTCCACCACGCCCGCCCGACGATCAGCTCCAATCGGCGACCCCGGTCGGAGCCTGGGCCGTCGGGCCGTGCCGCGAGGGCCGAATCGCGGGCCTCTTAGCCCGCGCCCGCCGACCGGTCAATTGAAGCTGACAATTCGCCTCGAACTCCCTCGAGTCGGACTTTCAATTCGCGACACCGCTACCTGCAGCGCGTCAGGCAGCCGGTCGATCAGGTCCTCGGCGATGAGGCCCGGCCGGCCGAACCGGAAGGCGCTCTCGCCATGGAGCCACGCCGCGGCAGCGCCCGCAGCCAGCGGCGCCAGGCCCTGGGCCATGAGCGCGCCGGCGATGCCCGCCAGCACGTCGCCCGAGCCGGCGGTGGCGAGGCTGGCTGGCGCGTGAACATTGATGACGGCGCGGCCGTCCGGCGCAGCGACCACCGTATCGGGACCTTTCAGGAGCACCGTGGCGCCACTGCGTCGCGCCGCCTGCCGGACACGCTCGAGCTTTGACCGAACCTCCGCCAGATCGGGAAACAATCGCCTGAACTCGCCTTCATGGGGCGTGAGCAAAACCGGGCCCTTGACGGCCGCGAACAGGCTCGCCGGCGTCTGGGCAAATGTCGTGATGGCGTCGGCGTCGAGCACGACGGCCCGGCGCGTGGCGAGGGCCGCCAGCACCGACGCCCGTGTCCGCTCGTTGATGCCGGCTCCCGGCCCGACCAGCATCGAATTGCGCCGCTGGTCCTCCAGCAAGCGCGCAAAGGCACTCCCGTCCTCGCATTCGGTGACGAGGTTGCCCGGCTCGGCCGCCTGGTAGATCGCCATTGCCGAGCGTGGCGAGGCGATGGTGGCAAGCCCCGCCCCTGCCCGGCGTCCCGCCAGCGCGGCCAGCCGCGCCGCGCCGGTGGCGGTCGCGCCGGCCAGGATGGTGAGATGGCCGCGCGCGTACTTGTGGTCGGCGAGACCGTCGCGTCGCAGATGGTGCCGCCACAAGGCGGGGCCGTTCAGCCATGTCTGCGGCGCGATCTTCTCCAGCACCGTGCTCGGGATGCCGATGTCGGCCACGTTCAACACGCCGCAGCGGCGCAGGCCTTCGAGCGAATAGTGACCGGGCTTGGCGCGGAAGAATGTCACCGTGCGCTCGGCGAACGGCGCGCGACCCATCACCTCGCCGCTGTCGCCATGCAGGCCGCTCGGCACGTCGACCGCGACAACGGTGAGCGCCTCGCTGTTGATCCTGTCGATCACCTCGCCGGCGACGCCATCGACGGGACGCGTGAGGCCCGCCCCGAACAGAGCATCGACCACCAGCGGTCGCCCGTCGAGAAGGCCGGGCGAGAGCGCCTCGACCGGGCCTTGCCAGGCTGCCGCCGCCCAGGCGGCGTCGCCCTTCAGCGCGCCGCGGGCGCCGAGCAGCCCGACCCGCACGGGCCAGCCCGCTTCCTGCAGATGGCGCGCCGCCACGAAGCCGTCGCCGCCATTGTTGCCGGGGCCGCACAGGATGACGACGGGCCGTGGCCGATGGCGGCCCAGCACGGCCTCGGCGACGGCCCTGCCCGCTTCTTCCATGAGAGCGGTCCCGGGCACGCCGCCGGCGATGGCGGCGGCATCGGCCCTGGCCATTTCCGAGCAGCTCAAAAGGACGAGATCGTCGTGGGGAGCGAGGTCGCGCACGGATCAGCAACCGTGGCGCAAGAGGGATTGGGGCGGCCGACCGGAATTGAACCGGCGACATCCAGAATCACAATCTGGCGCTCTAACCAACTGAGCTACGGCCGCCACCGTGGGTCGCTCCCGACGAAGCGCGCCTTCCTACGCTTGCACGGCCGGAGCGTCAAGAAACCGGCGTCGGCGGCAGCAGGCGGTCGATCGCGTGGTTCCACACCTGGCAGGCCTCCTCGAACGACAGGCCGTTGTACTCGCGCATGCGCGCCCAGCTTTCGAAATCGATCAGGGTTTCGATGGCGATCAGGATCTGCCGGCGCTCGCGCTCCGCCAGGGTCGAAAGCTCCGCCCGGTACATCAGTTCGATCCGCTTGAGGACCGCCTCGCGCACCAGAGCGATGCGCGCCTTGAGCTCCTCCGAATCGCCCTTGTTGGCATTGAGCGCGCGCCACAGCGGCAGCCACTGCTCGCAAATCCAGCCGCGGGTTTCGACGTGGGCCTTGAGCCGCGCCTGGCGGTCGCCGTCGAGGTCGCGCGGCACCGCCTGGGCATTGCCCTGGGTGAAGGCGTAGTCCGTCGCCGCGACGCGCAAGGCGTGCAGATCGGGAAAGCGCTCGAACACCGAACGCACCGAATAGCCCGCCCGCTCGGCGATCCGCGCAGCCGTCGGCACCTGCGGATCCTCGCGCAGCAGCGTGAGGTAGGCCTCGATGATCAACTGCTTGGTTCGCACGCTCCGCAAGCGGCGACCGTCGATCCGAGCGGATGTAGAAGGTGCTACGGGCAAGGAACTTTGCAGGGTGTTGCGAATTGTCGGGCGGTATCGCGAATTGTAACGATTGCGCCGGGTCGGCGCCAGACGTCCCGGCCCGCCGATATCACCAGGCCGGCGGTGTCGGCGGAAGCAGGCGGTCGATCGCCTGGGTCCACGCCGCGCAGGCCTCGTCGAACGACAGACCGAAGAACTCCTGCATCCGCGCCCAGCTTTCGACGTCGACCAGCGCCTCGAGAACGATCAACAGGTGGCGGCGTTCGCTGTTCGACAAGGTCGAGAGTTCCGGCGCGTACATCAACTCCAGGCGACCGACGAGACGCTCGCGCAGGCCGACGACCCGCTGTCGCAGCTCCGGCGATTCGCCCTGGTTCACGACCAGCGAGCGCCACAGCGGCAGCCAGCGCTCGCACGTGCGCCCGCGCGACTGGACCTGGGTCCGGATGCGGGTCTGCCGGTCGCCGCTGGTGTCGCGCGACGGCGCCAGGGCGACGACCTGGACCAGCGCGTAGTCGACCGCCGCCACTTGCAGGCTGTGGATGTCGGGAAAGCGTTCGAACACCGAGCGCACGGAGTAGCCGGCGCGCTCGGCGATCTGGGCGGCCGTCGGTATCTGCGGCGACTTCTCGGTCGCCAGGGCCAGGTAGGCCTCGATGATCAACTGCTTGGTCCGCACGCTGCGCAAGCGTCGGCCATCGATCCTGGAAGCCTTGGGCGGGGACCGCTTGGGCAAGGGTGTTTCTGTCTCAGCCATTTGACGTCTCATCGCATCCCACGTTGCCCGCCGCAGCGTCAAGCAGCCCGCGGTGTCGGCGGCAGCATGCGGTCGACGGCGCTCACCCAGATCGCGCAGGCTTCCTCGAAGGACAGACCGTGCATTTCGCGCATCCGCGCCCAGCTTTCGATGTCGGTGATGGCCTCGAGCGCGATCAGCATGTATTTGCGCTCCTGGACTTGCAGCGTCGACAGCTCGGGCTGGTACATGATCTCCATTCGCTCGACGGTCCGATCGCGGCTGATGCGGACGCGGAGCTTGAGTTCCTCGTCGTCGGCGACGCTGGAGAGAAGCACGCGCCACAGCGCCACGCCTCGTTCGCAGGTCCCGGCGCGGGTCTCGACCTGGGACCTGATGCGGGTCTGGCGATCACCGTCGACATGGCGCGCCGGCGCGAGGGCGGCAGCCTGCGCGAGACTGTAGTCCGCCGCGGCGACGCGAAGCCGGTTGAGATCGGGGAAACGCTCGAAGATCGATCGCACGGAATAGCCGGCGCGGCTGGCGATCTGCGCGGCCGTCGGCATGGGCATCACGGGATTTTCCCGAAGCAGCGCAATGTAGGCCTCGATGATGAGCTGCTTGGTCCGCTCGCTTCGCAGGCGGCGACCATCGATCCGGGCTGGTTTGGGGGCAAGCGGTTTGGACACGGCGCTATCGCTGAGGCCAATGCTGCCAGAGGCCGGGGCTTGGACCTGTAGGTTTTGGCACAGACGGCTGCAAAATTCCGGCGGTCGCCGATCCGACAGTATCAAATATACCGGCGGCGGAGTCGGCGGTGCAAATGTATCGATTGCATCGCGCGACGCCTGCGGCGGTTGGCCGAGGCATAAGCCGCTGATCTACCTGCTGAAATGCCGGCCCAGGCGGTCGATGGCGCTGTCCAATGTTGCGTCGTGCTTGCAAAAACAAAAGCGCGCGAAGTGGCGGGGCGCCCGGCCCGGGTCGTCATAGAAGGCGCTGACGGGGACTGCCGTCACGCCCGCCTCGACCGTGATGTGGCGGCAGAAATCCTCGTCCGTGCCGTTGAAGCCGAGCGGCCGGAAATCGGTCGTCACGAAATAGGTGCCGTGCGCCGGCAGCACCGCGAAGCCGATATCAGCCAGCGCACTGCCCAGGCGATCGCGCTTGCGCTGCATGTCGGCGGCGAGGGTCGAGAAGTAGTCGTCGTCGAGGCGCAAGCCCGTGGCCGCGCCCCACTGCAGGTTGGGCGGCGTGGTGAAGGTCATGAACTGATGGGTCTTGGCGATCGTCTTCATCAATTCGGCGGCTGCCGTGACGTAACCCACCTTCCAGCCGGTCAGACTGAAACTCTTGCCGGCCGAACCGATGCGCGCGGTGCGCTCGCGCATGCCGGGCAACGCCATGATCGAGAGGTGCCGCTTGTCGTCGAAGATGATGTGCTCATAGACCTCGTCGCACACGGCGTAGGCATCGTGCTTGAGGCAGAGACCGGCGATGAAGTCCAATTCCTCGCGGTCGAAGACCTTCGAGCAGGGGTTCATCGGCGTGTTGAACAGGATCAGCTTGGTGCGATCGCTGAACGCGGCCGCCAGTTCCTCGCGCGGCAACCGCCAGGTCGGCGGCTCGAGCCGCACCAGCTTTGCCACGCCCCCTGCCCGCCGCACGATCGGCAGATAGGAATCGTAGAGCGGCTCGATCAGCACCACCTCGTCGCCCGGCTCGATCAGGCCGAACAGGCAATCGCCCAGCGCCTCGGTCGCGCCCGAGGTCACCAGCACTTCGCTCTGCCAGTCGACCTCGAGTCCCTGGAACCGTTTGGCATGGTCGGCGACGGCCTGGCGCAGCTCCGGGATTCCCATCATCGGCGGGTACTGGTTGTGGCCGTTCATCAGATAGTCCGCGGCAGCGGACCGCACGGCGTCCGGTCCCTTGTCGTCGGGAAAGCCCTGGCCGAGGTTGACCGACCGATGCTCGCGGGCGAGTGCGGACATCACCTCGAAAACCGTCGTCCCGAGGCCGGACATCAGTGAATTGGCGGACTTCATGGAGGATCTCGTTCCTGATCTCGTTTTACGCAGACTTTTGCCTAATATTTATCCATTCAGCACACTTGGTAGTCACTGCTGGTCCCAATTCACAAGCGACCGATGTGGAGAACTCTGGTACGGAAACTGCTTCCTTGGGTCCATACGGGCTGCCTCGACCGGCAGCACCGGCGTCTGCGTGCGGGGGTGCCTCAAGCAAATGAAGAAGATCGAAGCGATCATCAAGCCCTTCAAGCTCGACGAGGTGAAGGACGCCCTCAATCAGATCGGCCTCAAGGGCATCACCGTCCTGGAGGCCAAGGGCTTCGGGCGGCAGAAGGGCCACACCGAGCTCTACCGGGGCGCTGAATATGTTGTCGACTTCCTGCCCAAGGTGAAGATCGAACTGATCATCGAGGACGAGATGGTCGAGAAGGCGGTCGAGGCGATCCGCAGCGCGGCGCACACCGGCCGCATCGGCGACGGCAAGATCTTCGTGTCGCGCATCGACGACGCCATCCGAATTCGTACTGGCGAGCGCGGCGACGCCGCCGTATGAAAACTCGGCCTTTGGGGGCATGAGGACGTAGACCACAAAAAGAGGGACGGACGAAATATGGACGCGAAACAGGTTCTCGCGATGATCAAGGAAAAGGACGTCAAGTTCGTTGACTTCCGCTTCACCGATCCTCGCGGCAAGTGGCAGCACACGGCTCGCATGGCCTCCGCCACTGACGAAAGCTCGTTCGTCGATGGCGTGATGTTCGACGGCTCCTCGATCGCCGGCTGGAAGGCGATCAACGAGTCCGACATGATCCTGATGCCGGATCCCGCGACGGCAGTGCTCGACCCCTTCACGGCGCAGACCACCCTGATCGTGAACTGCGATGTCGTCGAACCCTCGACCGGCCAGCTCTATGCCCGTTGCCCGCGCTCGACCGCCAAGCGGGCCGAAGCCTTCATGAAGTCGTCCGGCATCGGCGACACAGCCGTGTTCGGCCCCGAGCTCGAGTTCTTCGTGTTCGACGACGTCCGCTTCGACGTGCAGATGAACGGCAGCTTCTACAAGCTAACCTCGAGCGAATCGCCGTGGAACTCCGGCACCGAGTACGAAGGCGGCAACATGGCCCATCGCCCGGGCGTCAAGGGCGGCTACTTCCCGGTGCAGCCGGTCGATTCGATGAACGACCTGCGCGCCGAGATGATGACGGTCTGCACCGACATGGGCCTCATCATGGAAATCCACCATCACGAGGTGGCGCCCAGCCAGAACGAGCTCGGCTTCCGCTTCGACACCCTGGTGAAGACCGCCGACAACGTGCAGAAGTACAAGTACACCCTGCACAACGTCGCCCACAGCTACGGCAAGACGCTGACCTTCATGCCCAAGCCGCTCTATGGCGACAACGGCTCGGGCATGCATTGCCACCAGTCGATCTGGAAGGACAACAAGCCGCTGTTCGCGGGCTCGGGCTACGCCGACCTGTCGGAGACGGCGCTCTACTACATCGGCGGCATCATCAAGCACGCCAAGGCGCTCAACGCCTTCTGCAACGCCAGCACCAACTCCTACAAGCGCGTCATTCCGGGCTTCGAGGCGCCGGTGCTGCTGGCCTACTCCTCGCGCAACCGCTCGGCCTCGTGCCGCATCCCCTACGTGTCCTCGCCCAAGGGCAAGCGCGTGGAAGTGCGCTTCCCCGACCCGTCGGCCAACCCCTACCTCGCCTTCTCGGCGATGCTGATGGCCGGCATCGACGGCATCCAGAACAAGATCCATCCGGGCGACCCGATGGACAAGAACCTGTACGACCTGCCGCCCGAGGAACTGTCCAAGGTTCCGACCGTCGCGGGCTCGCTGCGCGAGGCGCTCAACTGCCTCGACGCCGACCGCACCTTCCTGACCAAGGGCGGTGTGTTCACCGACGACCAGATCGACGCCTACATGGAGCTCAAGTGGGAAGAGGTCTACAACTGGGAACACCAGCCGGCGCCGATCGAATACAAGATGTACTACTCGATCTGATCGCCGATCTTTCGGATCATGGAAGGGCCCGCGAAAGCGGGCCCTTCTTTGTTGGAGAAGCGCCACCGGTCGTGCGATTCTCCCGCTAACAAACGAGGGAACGAGACGCATGGCAGGCTGGATGGACGAAGCGATGGAGACCCTGCGGCCCTGGATCGGCAGGGTGCGCACCGTCGAGGACGATATCGGCCTGATGGCGGTGCGACGCGCCGCCGCCACCTTCGACATGGATCCGACGAGCTTCCGACAAGGCAGCGAGCTGCCGCCGCACTGGTTCGGCCTGTTCTTCGGCGAGACCGTGCGCCAGAGCGAGATCGGGCCGGACGGCCATCCCAACAAGGGCATCGTGCTGCCGCCCATTCCCATGCCGCGCCGCATGGGCGCCGGCCGCCGGGTCAGGATCACGGGCCGCCTGCGCGCCGGCGAACCCGCGCTCAAGAAGGCCGAGGTCGCCAACATCGTGCCCAAGACCGGCCGCTCGGGCGACATCTTCGTGCTGACCATGCGCCACACCATCGAGCAGCACGGCAAGGTGCTGGCGGTCGACGAATTCGACGCCATCTACCGGCCCGCCGTGCCGCCCGGCCAGAAGACCACGGCGACCGTGCCAACCCGGGCGCGTACCGACCAGGCCTGGACCGACACCACCCTGCTCAGCAACGCGCTCAACTTCCGCTACTCGTCGCTCACCTGGAACGCGCATCGCATCCACTACGACGGCGACTACACGCGGAGCGAGGAAGGCTATCCGGCGCTGGTGTCGAACGGCGGCCTCAGCATGCATCTGATGGTCGATGCCGCCTTGCGCCATGGCACCGGCCGCCTCACCGGCTGCACCGCCCGCCTCGTCCATCCGCTATGGGTCGGCGACCCGATCGAAGTGCGTGGCGAGGCGCAGAAGGATGGACATCTGAAGATCTGGGCCGCCAACAAGGACGGCGTGCTGTGCGGCGAGATGGAGCTGGGGTTCGCCAAATGAGCGAGGGACCCCTGGCCGGTGTGCGGGTCGTCGACCTCACGACTGTCGTCGTCGGTCCGATCTGCACCCGCACGCTGGCCGACTACGGCGCCGACGTGATCAAGGTCGAGGCGCCGGGCGGCGATCTCTTGCGCTCGATGGCGCAGGGCAGCCGCAATCCCGGCATGTCGGGCAAGTTCATCAACTTCAACCGCAACAAGCGCTCGATCGTACTCGACCTCAAGAAGCCGGACGGGCTTTCGGCCATGCGCCGCCTGATCGGTCGCGCCGACGTGTTCGTGAGCAACGTGCGGCCCGAGGCGCTCGGCCGCGCCAAGCTCGACCATGCGAGCCTGGCGCCCGAGAACCCGCGGCTGATCCATTGCTCGATCCTGGCCTTCGGCCGCGGCGGCCGGTACTACAACCGCCCGGCCTACGACCCGATCGTGCAGAGCCTGTCGGGCGTCGCCGGCACGCTGGCACGCGCCACCGGCGAGCCGCGCTTCGTGCCCATGGTGATGAGCGACCACACCAGCGGGCTGATCGCCGCCCAATGCATCGGTTTCGCCCTCTATCGCCGCGAGAAGACCGGCAGGGGCGAGGCGATCGACGTGCCGATGCTGGAGAACATGGCCTCGTTCGTGTCGAGCGAGCACATGGGCGCCATGACCTTCGATCCGCCGGTCGGCCCGAGCGGCGACGCCCGGCTGCTCAGCCCCGACTACCGGCCGCTGCCGACGAAGGACAGCTACATCACGGTCGGGCCCAACACCAACCGGCAGGCCTTCGCCTTCTTCGACGCCATCGGCCGACCCGAGCTCAAGACCGATCCGCGCTTCGACAGGCCGGGCTCGCGCACCGCGAATGCCGCCGCCTACTTCGAGGTGCGCAAGGCGGGCCTCGCCCAGAAGACGACGGCGGAGTGGCTGGAGATCTTCGACAAGCTCGACGTGCCGGCGGCGCGCTACAACTCGATCGACGACCTGTTGACCGATCCTCATCTGGCCGACGTCGGCTTCTTCCAGCCCGAGGATCATCCGAGTGAAGGCCGCATCCGCCGCACGCGCCGCGCCAACATCTTCTCAGGCGGCGCGCGCCCCGTCGAAAAGCACGCGCCGAAGCTCGGCGAACATACGCGCGAGATCCTGGCGGAAGCCGGTTACGGCGATGCGGAGATCGACGCGATGCTGGGCGCCGGCGCCGCCAGCTAGAAGGGCCGGTCGCCCTCGATCAGCACGCGCTGCATGATCCTGTTCTCGCCCACCGGATAGTCGAGCATGACGCGATGCATGGTGGCGCGGTTGTCCCACACCACGACATCGCCTGCGCGCCAGACGTGGCCGAAATGGTGCTGGGGCTTGCGCGCCTCGGCGCCCAACTCGTCGAGTAACGCGTCGCTCTCCGCCCGCTCGAGCCCGACGATGCGGTCCTGCCGGTTGGGATTGAGGTAAAGCGCCTTGCGGCCGGTCTCGGGATGGGTCCGCACCAGCGGATGCTCGACATCGGGCGTCTCGGTGATCTCTTCGGGCGTGCGCGCCGACGGCCGGTTGCGCGCCCGTGGCGTGTCGTAGCCGTGGATCGAGCGCAGGCCGTCGATCCGCCGGCGCATCGTCTCGGGCAGCGCCTCGTAGGCAGAATGCATGTTGCAGAACCACGTCGATCCGCCGCGGCTCGGGATTTCGATGCCGTGCAGCAGGGTCGCCTTGGCGGGTTTGGCGAAATACGAATCGTCGGTGTGCCAGTCCTCGGCGCGGATCGCGGTCTTGTCGGTCGTGCCGTCGGTCTTGAGGGTGCTCACCATGACCGACACGTCCGGCACCGCGCCGCTCCGCTTGTAGCGCAACAGCTGGGTCCGCGGCTTGCCGAAAGCCAGGGCGAAGCCGCGCGTCTCCTCGGCCGTCATGCAGTCCCCCGGGATCACGACCAGGAGATGCTCGGCCAGCGCGCGGTTCAGCAGGGCGGCGACGATGGGCTCGTTCGCGCGGGCGCGATCGAGACCCTCGATACGCGCGCCGAACGGTGCCTTCAGGGGAACGACCTCAACCATGGCGCAATTCTAGCGTGGCGACGCGCCGGAAACCAATTCCGCCATCCAGACCTTGGCGCGCCGTACCAGCGCCGCGCCCCTCTGCCAGGCCGGCATGGCGCGCACGAAGGCGTACAGCCGGTCGCGCCAGTTGAACAGCCAGGTCTCCGCCCGCAGGAACCACGGCATCGTCACCAGGGTGGGATGCAGCACCCGATAAAGGCGCGCGACCAGCGCCGTCGCCAGCATCTTGCCGATGACAACACTGGCGAGGGAAAGCCCGTACCGGTGATGCATCGCAAACCAGACAGCGGAAAGTTTGACCGGCAGCACGATCGCCGAGGGCGCCACGAAGGCCAGCAGCGCGCCCCACGGCGGCAGCCGGCGAAGCCACGCCTCGAGTCGCGCGATCGGCGGCCACTTCGCCAGGGCCGCCATGGCCAGGCCGAGATAGTGCAGCAGAACGTCTTCGATGAAGACGATCGCCGCCGCAATGGGCACGAACAGCAGTTCGAGCGCGTGTTTGAGGTAATGCTTCACAATTGTGCCAACTAAAGCTGCAATCCTGGCATTTTGGTGACCCCGATGTTCAGCCGCCGCACCCTCGCCCAACTCATGGCCGCCGCCGCCCTGGCGCCGGCTTCCGTCGGCGCGCAGGATCGCCCACCTCTGTCTCGCATCGCCTTCGGCTCCTGCGCCGACCAAGTCAAGCCGCAGCCGATCTGGGACGCAATTCTCGCCTACCAGCCCGAGCTTTTCATCTTTGCCGGCGACAACGTCTATGGCGACTTCCACACGGAGGACGCGGCAAACCTCAAGCGCGCCTATGCGAAGACGGAAGGCATCGCGGGATACAGCAAGCTGCGCGACACGACCGCCCATCTCGCGGTGTGGGACGACCACGACTACGGCATCAACGATGGCGGCGGCGATTTCCCGCATAAGGCGGTGTCGAAGGAATTGTTCCTGAAGTTCTGGAACGCCTCCGCCACCGACATCCGGCGAACGCGCGACGGCATCTACGATTCACACATCATCGGCCCGCCTGGCATGCGGGTGCAGATCATCCTGCTCGACCTGCGCTGGTTCCGTTCGCCGCTGAAGGTCTCCGACCAGCGCGGCGCGCCGGGCAAGGAACGCTACGTTCCCGACTCCGATCCCGCCAAGACGATGCTGGGTCCGGTGCAATGGGCCTGGCTGGCCGGCGAGCTGCGCAAGCCCGCGGAGATCCGGCTCATCGTCTCGAGCACGCAGGTCCTGGCGGAAGCCCATGGCTGGGAGCGTTGGGGCAACATGCCGCTCGAGCGCCAGAAGCTTTTGGACACGATCCGCGACAGCGGCGCCAAGGGCGTGGTGCTGCTGTCGGGCGATCGCCATGTCGGCGCGCTCTATCGCGAGACGCCGCCCGGCCTCCACCCGCTCTACGAGGTGACATCGAGCGGCCTCAACATGGTTTTCTGGAAAGCCAAGGAGCCGGGACCGAACCGGCTGGGCGCGCTCTATGCGGCGGCCAATTTCGGTGCCGTCGATATCGACTGGCCGGCGCACAAGCTCACGCTGGCGCTGCGCGACGAACGCGGAAACACGCAGCGCTCCGCTATTCTCAGTTTCGCTGAACTGGGACTCGCCCAATGAGGGGCCAAGATGTCTCGGGGATGACGGTCCGCGCGCGCGCGTAACCGGAACAAGGCCGGCGACGACCGGCCGATCTCCGACCATTTGAGGTTTTTCATGCCCCCACTCAAGGGTCTCGCCTGCGTTTCCCTCCTCACGCTTGCGATCGCAGCCCCTTCGGCCTTCGCGCAAACCAGCGTCCCCGCCCCGTCCGGATCGCCGACGACCTCGCCGGGCAATCCTGCGGCGACGTCGACCGACCAGCAGTCGGGCCACAAGCATCGCAAGCACCGCAGCCGGAGCACGACCCAAAGCCAGCCCGGCGCCGCGCCCAGCACACAGAACTGACAGTCCCGATGAAAAACGCCCGAGGGCCGATGCCCTCGGGCGTTTGCATGTTGCGGGAATTTACGCCGGCTTGACGCCGACGAGATGCCTACACCGTCTTCACGAGCTCTGCGATAGCGGCGCCCACCGTCTTGGTGTCGCCGTTGCCGCCGAGATCGCGCGTGCGCGGCCCTCCTTCGACCAGGGAGGCGGCGATCGCCCGCTCGATCGCCTCGGCCGCCTGCGGGTAGCCGAGATGGCGGACCATCATGGCGCCCGACCAGATCTGCCCGATCGGGTTGGCGATCCCCTTGCCGGCAATGTCGGGCGCCGAGCCGTGCACCGGCTCGAACATCGACGGGAACTTGCGCTCGGGATTGATGTTGCCCGACGGCGCCACGCCGATCGATCCGGTGAGCGCGGGCCCCAGGTCGGAGAGGATATCGCCGAACAGGTTGGAACCGACGACGACGTCGAACCAGTCCGGGTTGCGCACGAAATGCGCGGTCAGGATGTCGATGTGATACTGGTCCGTCCTGATGTCCGGATAGTTCTTCTTCATCTCGGCGAAGCGCTCGTCCCAGAACGGCATGGTGTGGATGATGCCGTTGGATTTCGTGGCCGAGGTCACGTGCTTCTTCTTGGTCGTACGGGCGAACTCGAAGGCAAACTTCATCACGCGGTCGCAGCCCTTGCGCGTGAAGACCGCTTCCTGGACGGCGAATTCGTTCTCCGTGCCCTGGAACATGCGGCCGCCGAGCGTGCTGTATTCGCCCTCGGTGTTCTCGCGCACCACCCAGAAGTCGATCTCGCCCGGCTTGCGGTTGGCGAGCGGCGACGGCACGCCCTCGAACAGGCGCACGGGGCGAAGGTTCACGTATTCGTCGAAGTCGCGGCGGATCGGGATCAGCAGGCCCCACAGCGAAACGTGATCGGGCACGCCCGGCCAGCCGACGGCACCCAGGAAGATGCTTTCGAACGCCTTGAGCTGCTCCATGCCGTCTTCCGGCATCATCTTGCCGGTCTGCAGCAGGCGATCGCACGACCAGTCGAAATCGGTGAACTCGAGCTGGAAGTTGAAGCGGCGAGCGGCGGCTTCGAGCACGCGCACCCCCTCCGGTACGGTCTCCTTGCCGATTCCGTCACCCGGAATGAGAGCGATCTTGTGCTTGGCCATGTGTTTCCTCCTGCGGCGCCGAACGACGTATAATGGACAGGCGTTCAGGAGCAAGCCATGACCTACGATCTCAAGATCACGGGCGGAACGATCGTCGACGGTACCGGCAAGCCGGGCTTTGCGGGTGACCTCGGCATCAAGGACGGCAAGGTCGTGGCGCTGGGCAAGGCCGACGGTCCCGCGACGACAACCATCGACGCCACCGGCAAGGTCGTCTCGCCGGGCTTCGTCGACGTGCACACGCACTACGACGCCCAGATCCTGTGGGACCGCATGCTGACCATCTCGCCGTGGCATGGCGTCACCACGACGGTGATCGGCAATTGCGGCTTCGGCGTCGCGCCGACCAGGGCCATCCATCGCAAGCTCATCATGCAGACCCTCGAGAAGGTCGAGGGCATGAGCCTCGACGCGCTTTACGCCGGCCTGGGCGACAACTGGCCGTTCGAGACCTTCCCGCAGTACCTCGATGCGCTGGAGAAGCGCGGATCGGCGATCAACGTCGCTGCCCTGTTCGGCCACACCCCGCTGCGGATGTACGTCATGGGCGAGGAATCCACCGAACGCGCCGCCACGGTCGATGAAATCAACGCCATGAAGAAACTGATGCGCGAGGCCATGGAGGCCGGCGCCATCGGCTTCGGCACCTCGGTGTCGGTGAGCCACAACGGCTATGCCGGCAAGCCGGTGCCCAGCCGGCAGGCGACCGTCGAGGAGATGGATGCGCTGGTGTCGGTCATGGGCGACATCAAGCGCGGCCTGATGCAGATCACCATCGGCCGCGAGTTCTCGACCCGGCACATGGCCGAGGTCAGCCGCAAGTACGGCGTGCCTGTGACCTGGACGGCTCTTCTCTCCCATCTCTACGGCCCCGGCGGACACCGAAAGCAGCTCGATCTCGCCGCCGAGCAGCGCAAATCCGGCGCGCTGGTGATCCCGCAGGTGAGCTGCCGGCCGCTCAACTTCGAATTCACCTTCGCCGAGCCGTTCATCTTCGATGTCATGAAGTTCATGAACGAGCTCGCCGTCGCAGACGCCAAGGCGCCCGGCACGCGTCGCCGCGCCTATGCCGATCCGGCCTGGCGCGAGAAGCTTCGCAGCGAAGTGACGCCGCTTTTCCAGCGCTGGTGGGACCGCGTGGTCATCGCCTGGGCGCCGTCGGCCAGGGAGCTCGAAGAGCAGCCGCTCGCCGAAGCCGCCGCCAGGCTGGGCAAGGACCCGGTCGATCTCGCACTAGACCTCGCACTCGCCAACGACCTGCAGGCGCGTTTCCGCATGGCCGTCATGAACTTCGACGAGAAGGAAGTGGCGGAGCTCATCACCGATCCCAACACCATCATCGCTTTGTCCGATGCCGGCGCCCATGCCAGCCAGCTTTGCGACGCCTGCTACTCGACCTACCTGCTCGGGCACTGGGTGCGCGACAAGAAGACCTTCACCGTCGAGCAGGCCGTGCACAACCTGACACAGCGGCCGGCCGAAATGTTCGGCATCACCGACCGCGGCCTGCTGGCCGAAGGTCGCCCAGCCGACGTCGTGGTGTTCGATCCCAGGACCGTGGGCCCAGGCCCGCTGAAACGGGTCTACGATCTGCCGGCCGGCGCCGACCGGCTGGTGTCGGAGGCAAGCGGCATCGACGCCGTCATCGTCAACGGCAGGCTGATCCGCCGCGACGGCAAGGACGCCGTCGCCGCCAACGACAAGCTGCCGGGACGCCTGCTGCGTCATGGCAAGGCCGCCTAGTTACCTGAAACGGGAGGAAATCATGATCCACGTCATCGCCATCATCACCGCCAAGCCCGGCAAGCGCGACGAAATCCTCAAGAACTTCAAGGCCAACGTGCCGGCGGTGCATGCCGAGAAGGGCTGCATCGAGTACGGCGCGACGCTCGACACCGACGGTGGCCCGTTCGCCAAGTTCGGCCCCGACACTTTCGTCGTCATCGAGAAGTGGGAGAGCATGGACCACCTCAAGGCCCATGGTGCTTCGGAGCACATGAAGGCCTACGGCGCCAAGAACAAGGATCTCGTGGCCGAACGCGCCGTCCACGTCCTGCAGAACGCTTGATCGCCGACACCGACGTCGCCGCCTACGAGCGCGACGGCGTCGTCTGCCTGCGACGGGCGTTCGATCCGACATGGGTCGAACGCCTGCGTGCCGCCGTCGAGCGCGACCTCGCCTCGCCCGGCCCCAACGCCACCAACTTCGCCGAAGGCAGCACCGCCGGGAAGTTCTTCGGCGACATGTTCATGTGGAAGCACGACCCGGAGTTCCGGGACGCAGCACTCGCGTCCCCGGCTCCGGCCATCGCCGCGCGCCTGATGGATTCGACGACGGCGGATTTCTTCTACGATCAGCTCTTCGTCAAGGAGCCGGGCACGGCGCATCCCACGCCCTGGCACCAGGACCAGCCCTATTGGCCGGTGAAGGGCTGGCAGATCGCATCGGTGTGGATCGCCCTCGACCTCATCGACCGCAGCAACGGAGCGGTCGAATTCATCGCCGGCTCGCATCGCTGGGGAATCAACTATCGGCCGACGCCCTTTCGCAAAGGCCACGAGATCAAGTTCACCGACAGCGATCTCGTGCAGATTCCCGACATCGATGCCGACCGGACCAGGTACGACATCAAATGGTGGAAGATGGCGCCCGGCGACTGCCTGGTGTTCCACGCCATGATCGTGCACGGCGCGCCGGGCAACGAGACGGCCGGGGCGCGTCGACGCGGACTGTCGCTGCGCTATACCGGCGATGACGCGCGCTACGACCCGCGGCCCGGCACGTTCCAGTTTCCACACAAGCCCGACCTTGCGGCCGGCGCTGCGATGACCTGCGATCTGTTTCCGAGGGTGTGGCCGAAGACAGCCTAGGCGCCGCGAACGATGCCCTTCATGGTGATGTCCAGCATCCCGGTAATCAGCAGCTCGCGATTGGACCAGGGGAATTCGGGCTTGGTGATGAACGCCGCCACCACGCCGTGGATGCCCATCCAGCAGAGTTCGGCGCAGGTATCCGGCGGGTAGTTGAGCTTGGTGCCCGAGGCCTCGACCTGGGACAGCATCGCCACGAGGCGGCCGAAGACGATCGCGCCGCCGACGCCTGGCCGCGTCGGATCGTCTGTCGCTGCACGATGGCCGACCTTGCGCATGGATTCCGGGATGTTGGTTCCCATGAAGATCAGCCGGTATTCGTCGGGATGGGTGAGGCCGAAACGGGCATAGGCTTCACCGAAGCGGCGCACGCGCTGCAGAGGATCGTCGACGGTCTTTTCGATTTCGCCGATGGCCTCGATCAGATGCCCGAAGGTCTGATCGCACAGCGCCAGCATCAGGGCTTCCTTGTCCTTGAAGTAGAGGTAGAGCGCCGGCGCGGAAATGCCGACCCTGTCGGCGATGCGGCGGATCGTGGTCGAGTCGTAGCCCTGCTCCAGGAACAGCTCCTTGGCCGCGTGGAGGATTTCCTCGCGGCGGGTATGGCCCTCGCCGCGGCGTTTGCGGCCTCCGGCAGCTACTGTCGAAAACACGGTCAAAAATCGTCTCCTTCCCCTTGACTCTAAGCTGAACGGCGGTAACTTACCATTGTTCACTTAACATTGTTCATATGCATTATGAACATTGTAAACCCTGGAAGGACGCTTAGCCATGCGTGTCCGGTTCGCTCAGCTTCCACGCAAGCTTCCCCTGAAGGCCCTGGCGATCGTCGTCGGTGCGGGCACCCTCGCCACGGCGGGCTTTGCCGCCTTCTCCTGGATGCCGGCCAGTGCGTCCCGCGCCTCGGCGAACGAGCCGACGGTCCGGCCGGCCCGGGTCATCGAAATCAGCTACCAGCAGCGTAGCCAACCGCTCGTGCTGGCCGGCACAGTCGTCCCCCGCATCGAAAGCACGCTGGGTTTCCGCGTCGCCGGCAAGGTCACCGCCCGAACCGTCGATGTCGGCGCCACCGTCAAGCCAGGCGACCTGATCGCCCAGCTCGACCCTGCCGACTATCGCCTGGCGGTCGACAATGCGCGCGCCGCCCTCGCCTCGGCCGATGCCGACTATGCGCGTGCCAAGGCCGACCACGAGCGCTATCTCGGCCTGCGCGGCACCGGCGCGTTCACGCCGCAGACGCTCGAACAGCGCCAGTCGCTCGCGGCAACCACGCTTGCCCGCGTCGACCAGGCCAAGAGCCAACTCTCCTCGGCCGAGAACAACCTCGCCTACACCGAGCTGCACGCCGACGCACCCGGCGTCGTCACCGCGGTCCAGGCCGAAGTCGGCCAGGTCATGGCGCAGGGCCAGGGCGTCGTGCGGGTCGCCCGCACCGACGAGCTCGAGATCCTGGTGGGCGTGCCCGAACACCGGCTGAAGGCCATGCGCAAGGCCGACACCGCGAGCTTCGAACTGTGGTCCGACCCGGGCCACCGCCATGCCGCCAAGCTGCGTGAGCTCTCGCCCAGCGCCGATCCCATGACGCGAACCTATCCGGCGCGCTTCAGCGTGATCGCGCCGCCGGAGTTCATCGGTCTCGGCATGACCGCCTCACTCTCCTTCGAGCGGCCGGATGCGGCGCCGGTGGCCGAGGTGCCCCTGTCGGCCATCTTCCAGCGCGGCACGCAGCCCGCCGTGTGGGTCGTCGACAAGGAGAGCGGCACCGTCACCTTGCGGTCGGTCACGATCGCGCGCTGGCGCAACGACACGGCCGCCATCGCCGCCGGCGTGAAGGACGGCGAGATGATCGCCGTCGCGGGCGTCCACAAGCTCGAGGCCGGTCAGAAGGTGAAGCCGGTGCAGCAGGCGGCGCGCTAGCACCGTTCTTTCGGGGGAGACAGCCATGACCACGCGCACCAACCTCTCGGCGCTGGCGCTGAAATACAGCACGCTCACCGTGTTCTTCATGATCGCTCTGGTCGCGGCCGGCACCTATGCCTTCTTCAGCCTGGGCCGTGGCGAGGATCCGCCCTTCACCATCAAGCAGATGGTGGTGTCGGCGACCTGGTCGGGCGCCACCTCGCGCGAGATGGAACAGCAGGTCACCGAAAAGATCGAGACCAAGCTGCAGGAACTGCCCTACTTCTACTTCGTCAACAGCTATACCAAGCCCGGCGAGACGGTGATCTACGTCTCGCTGCGCGACGACACGCCGCCCGCCAAGGTGCCCGACCTGTGGTACCAGGTGCGCAAGAAGGTCGGCGACATCAAGGGCACGCTGCCGCCCGGCGTCAACGGCCCGTTCTTCAATGACGAATACGGCGACACCTACAGCCTGATCTGGGCCTTCGAATCCGACGGCTTCTCGCCGGCCGACGTCAAGGAGATCGTCAAGGCCGCGCGCCAGCGGCTGCTGCGCGTGCCCGACGTCACCAAGGCCGACCTGCTGGGCCTGCAGGACGAGAAGATCTACATCGAGTTCAGCCACACGCGCCTGGCCATGCTGGGCGTGCCGGTCGACCAGATCCTCGAGGTCGTGCGCCGCCAGAACGCCATCGTGGCGACCGGCGTTGTCGAGACCAAGGGCGAGCGCGTCTCGGTCCGGGTCGATGGCGCGCCGATCACGGCCGAGGAGCTGGCGGCGCTTCCGTTCAGCGCCAACGGCCGCACGCTTACCCTGTCCGACGTGGCCGAGATCAAGCGCGGCTACCAGGATCCGCAGCAGATCTCCATGCGCTTCAAGGGCAAGCCGGTGATCGGGCTGGGCGTCGTCATGGCCCCCGGCGGCAACGTCCAGACCCTGGGCAAGGCGCTCGAGGGGGCGATGGCCGAGGTCGAGGCCGGCCTGCCGGTCGGCATCACCGTGCACAAGGTCGCCAACCAGCCCGAGGTCGTCGACAAGTCGTTCGAGGAGTTCATCTCCTCGCTGCTCGAGGCGCTCGCCATCGTGCTGGTCGTGTCGTTCATCAGCCTGGGCGTACGCACCGGCGTCATCGTCGCCCTGTCGGTGCCGCTGGTGCTGGCCATCACCTTCGTCGGCATGATGCTGCTCGGCATCGACTTCCAGCGGATCTCGCTCGGCGCGCTGATCATCGCCCTCGGCCTCCTGGTCGACGACGCCATCATCGCCGTCGAGATGATGATGGTGAAACTGGAACAGGGCGCCAGCCGGCTCGAGGCCGCGACCTACGCCTATACCTCGACCGCCTTCCCGATGCTGACCGGCACGCTTGTCACCGCGATCGGCTTCGTGCCGGTTGGCTTCGCCAAGTCGAGCGCCGGCGAATACACCAACTCGATCTTCTGGGTGGTCGGCCTCTCGCTCATCATCTCGTGGTTCGTGGCCGTGCTGTTCACGCCGTGGATGGGCTACCACCTGTTGCCGCAGCCCAAGACGCACCACGCCAATCCCTACGACGGCCGGCTCTACACGATGTTCCGCAAGCTGGTCGTGTGGTGCGTGACCTGGCGCAAGACCACGATCGCCATCACGGCCCTCGCCTTCGTAGCCTCGATGGGCGCCTTCACCCTGGTCCAGAAGCAGTTCTTCCCGACCGCCAACCGGCCCGAGCTGATCGTCGACCTGAAGCTGGCGCAGGGCGCCTCGTGGGCGGCGACAAACAAGGAAGTCCAGAAGCTCGAGAAGTGGCTCGGCGAGAATGCCGACGTCGCCTACTACACCGCTTACGTCGGCGCCGGCAGCCCACGCTTCTATCTGCCGACAGTGCCCGAGCTCGCCAACGCCAATTTCGGCCAGGTCATCGTCATGACCAAGGACCTGGTGGCGCGCGAGCGGGTCTTCGCCGAGCTCGACCGGCTGTTCGCGACCGACTACGAGGCCGTGCGCGCCCGCGTGCAGCGACTGCAGAACGGCCCGCCGGTCGCCTACCCCGTGATGTTCCGCGTGCTCGGCGAGGATCCGCAGCAGGTCCGCTCCGTGGCCGAGCGGGTGCGCCAGGTGTTCAAGGCCGATCCCGCCACGCGCGACGTCAACTTCGACTGGAACGAGCTCGCCAAGACGGTGCGGCTCGAGGTCGACCAGAACAAGGCACGCGCGCTGGGCGTCGATTCGCAAATCCTCGGCAACACGCTGCAGACCCTGCTGACCGGCGTGACCGTGACGCAGTACCGCGAGCGCACCGAGTCGATCGACGTGGTGGCCCGCGCCGTGGCGCCCGAGCGGCTGAGCGTCGAGGGCCTGGAGGCGATCAACCTCCGGACCGGCAACGGCGGCGTGGTGTCGCTCGCCCAGCTCGCGACGCTCCACTTCGAGCTCGAGGAGCCGATCCTGTGGCGCCGCAACAAGGAGCTGTTGATGACGGTGCGCTCCGGCGTGATCGACGGCGTGCAGGGACCCGACGTTGCCGCGCGCATCGACAAGGCGCTGGCGCCGCTGCGCGCCGACCTGCCGCCCGGCTATCGCATCGAAGTCGGCGGCGACAAGGAGGAGAGCGCCAAGAGCCAGGGCTCGATCTTCAAGATGATGCCGCTGATGGCCTTCCTGATGATCATGGTGCTGATGCTGCAGCTGCAGAGCTTCTCCAAGCTCGCGCTGGTCCTGTTGACCGCGCCGCTCGGCCTGATCGGGGTGTCGCTGTTCCTGCTGCTGTTCAACCAGCCGTTCGGCTTCGTCTCGCTGCTGGGCGTGATCGCGCTCGCCGGCATGATCATGCGCAACTCGGTGATCCTGGTCGACCAGATCGATCAGGACATCACCGCCGGCCATAGCAAGTGGGATGCCGTGATCGACGCCACCGTGCGCCGCGCCCGCCCCATCCTGCTCACGGCGGGCACCGCCATCTTCGCCATGATCCCGCTGTCCAGAAGCGTGTTCTGGGGGCCGATGGCCGTCGCCCTCATGGGCGGCCTGCTGGTGGCGACGGCGCTCACCCTGCTCTTCCTGCCGGCGCTCTATGCCGCCTGGTTCAGGGTCAAGCAGCCATCGAAGGCCGCGGTGGCGGTCCAGCACGAGCCCCCACAACTCGCGCTGGCCGCCGAGTGATCACGGGCGGATCACCGTCATCCTGAAGGGACCGGCGTTGGCCGCGGCGTGAGCGACGGCTTTGTTCACATCGTCCAGGCTGAAGGACGTGACCTCGGATTCCAGCTTGACCAGGCCTGCCCGAACGAGCCCGACCATGCGGTGGACGGCATCGCGCGAATACATCCATTGGCCGTGGATGGCGACGCAGTTCCGCATGAGCCAGGAGTAGGGCAACGCGACCTCTTCGTTGACGCCACCCATCAGCACCACACGCCCGTAGGGCCGAACCGTCAGGAGAGCGGCGCGCACCTGGGCCGCGCTGGCGGCCGGTGGCAGCAGGTCGAGGACACAGTCGATCGGGCCGGGCGCCGCCTTCAGGATTCGCCGGCGATCCTCCTCCTCGTCGACGGCCATCGTCACCGGCCGCACGCGGTCGCCGAAACGACTTCTGAGGCCATCCAGCGCCTTTTCGTTGCGGCCTGTCGCGACAACGGAGCTTGCCCCCATCCCGAGCGCGACCGCGACGGCGGCGCTGCCGAAGGCGCCCGTCGCGCCATTGACGACAACCGTCTCTCCCGCCCTCAGATTCGCCGCGGCGAATCCGCCATACGGCACCAGATAGGTGCCCAGCGTGCACCAGGCCGCCGCCTCTGCCTCCTCGAGCGGGCCGATCGGCAGGGCGTTCTCGGTCGGCACGCGCATGCGCTCGGCCCACGAACCATCGTGGAAATATTTCTGCAGCCGCAGGCCACCCTCACCCGCGGCGGTCAGGCCTTGCAACAGGATGTCGGGCGACAGCGCATTGTCGCGCGAACGGACCGTCGGATCGCAGAAGACCCAGTCGCCGACCGCCAGGTGCGTGGCATCCGGTCCAAGCTCGCGCACCCGGCCGACGCCGCCCGGTCCCGGCACGATCGGCAGGTTCAGCAGATACTTCCGCTGTCCGCTGAACACCTCGTTCGCATAGGCCAGCACCCGGGTCGCCACCATGTCGACGATGACCTCGCCGGTACCAAGCACCGGATCCGCCACCGCCTCGACGGTGAGGGGTGAGCCGAATGCCTTCAGAACTGCTGCTTTCATGGTCGTCCTCCGTGTCGGGAGGACCATTCTTGGCCGGGCTTCACCATGGCATTCAGGCCTAGTATTATCCTGGGATTGAAAATCCCTCCCTGGAGACGGCGCAGCGCATGGCGGATCGCAGTCGGAACGAGCTCGGCGATTTTCTTCGCTCGCGCCGGGAAAAATTGAATCCCAAGGCCGCCGGCCTTCCCGCCGGTCGCAGGCGCCGCACGCCGGGACTCCGGCGCGAGGAAGTGGCCGAACTCGCGGGCATCGGCGTCGACTGGTACATCCGGCTGGAGCAAGGACGATCCGTCAGCCCATCCGTCACCACCGTCGACGCGCTGGCACGGGCTCTGCGTCTCAGCAAGGTCGAGCACGTCCATCTGCGCGCGCTTACCCGCAACGCCGACCGCCGCACCTTTTCGCGCGAAAACGTGCCCGAGGCGATCCGGCGCGTCGTCGAAAGTCTCAACCAGCCGGCCTATGTCACCGGTCGTCGATGGGATGTCCTGGCCTGGAACAAGGCCGCGGAGGAGATCTTTTCCTTCAGCCGCCTGCCCGAGCCCGATCGCAATATCCTCATCCTGGTCCTGATCAACCCGGCGACCCGACGCCTGTTCGGACCGAGCTGGAATGACGAAGCCAAGCGGATCGTCGCACAGTTTCGCGCCACCCATGACCTGTGGGCCGGCGATCCGGCATTCGTCGAGCTGCTGGAACGCCTTCGACGGGGCAGCCCGGAATTCGCGAGCTGGTGGAAGGCGCATGACATCCGGGCCGCGGCGTCCGGCCGCAAACAGATGAGCCATCCCAGGAAAGGCATGCTGCGCTTCGAGCATGCCAGCTTCCAGGCCAATGACGACCCCGCGCTGAAGCTCGTCATCTACACGCCGGTCTGAGAAACCTCTACGAGATCCGGCCCTCGGCGGTGTGGATGTCGTCACTGCGCGCGGCGCTGACTTCCAGCACGATCTCTATGCCGCGCACGATGTCGTCCAGCGCCATCGACGGTGCGCCGCCCAGACGGGAGGCCTGCTCGGGCACGTAGGGGATGTGCAGGAAGCCGCCGCGCAGCGGGATCGGATGGCTCTGCGCGATGTCCATCAGCGCATAGAAGATGTGGTTGCAGACGAAGGTGCCGGCGGTGTTCGACACGGCGGCCGGCAGCCCCGCCTTGCGCATCTCCGCCACACAGGCCTTGATCGGCAGGGTCGCGAAATGTGCCGCCGGCCCGTCCTTCACCACCGGCTTGTCGATCGGCTGCTTGCCGTCGTTATCGCGGATGCGGGCGTCCTGGACGTTGATGGCGACCCGCTCGAGGCAAAGCTCGGTCCGGCCGCCGGCCTGGCCCACGCACAGCACGAGTTCCGGTTTCACTTCCTCCATGGCCGCGCGCAGCACGCTTGCCGAATGGGCATAGGAGGTCGGCAGCTCGGCGGTGTGCACGATGACGCTGCCGATCCGCTTGCGGAGCTTGCCGACGGCCAGCGACGAGGGGTTGATCTTGTCGCCGCCGAACGGCTCGAAACCGGTGACCAGTGCCTTCATGCCTAGAAACTCTCCAAACGAAAGGGCGCCCCTTGCGGGGCGCCCGACGTTAGTCCTTCCCGGACGCGGCTGCTACTTGTTGGCCGCGTCGACGGCGCGCCGCGCCATGACGCCCACGAGATGGGCGCGGTATTCGGCGCTGCCGTGGATGTCGCTGTTGAGCCCGTCGGCCGGGATCTTGATGTCCTTGATCGCGTCCGAGGAGAAGTTCTTGGCCAGCGCATCCTCCATCGCCTTGACACGGAAGACGCTGGGCCCGGCGCCGGTCACCGCGACCCGCACGCCGCCCGCGGTCTTGGCGACGAACACGCCGACCATGGCGTAGCGTGAGGCCGGATTGGGGAACTTCATGTAGGCGGCCTTCTCGGCCTTGGGGAAGCTGATCGACGTGACCAGCTCGCCCTCGCCCAGCGCCGTCTCGAACAGCCCCTTGAAGAAGCTGTCGGCGGTGTGCTTGCCGGCGTTGGTGCTGACAGTGGCATTGAGCGCCACGACCGCCGCCGGATAGTCCGCCGCCGGATCGTTGTTGGCGACCGAGCCGCCCATCGTGCCGCGGTTGCGCACCTGCGGATCGCCGATATGGCCGGCGAGATAGGCCAGCGCCGGGATCGCGGCCTTCACCTCGGCCGAGGTCGCGACGTCGGCGTGACGGGTCATGCCGCCGATCACCACGTTGTTGCCCTCGACCTTGATGCCGGCCAGTTCCTTGACGCCGCCGAGATCGACCACGTCGCTGGGCTTGGCCAGGCGCTGCTTCAGCGTCGGGATCAGGGTCATGCCGCCCGACATGGCGCGGCCCTCGGGCTTGCCCTTGAGCAGGCTGATCGCGTCGGCGAGAGACTTCGGGCGATGGTAGGCGAAATCGTACATCTTCTATTTCCTCCGGTTACTCGGCAGCCGCGTGCTGGGCGCCTTGGATCGATTGCCACACGTTGAGCGACGTGGCGGGCATTTCGACGTGCGTGACGCCGACCGGCGCCAGCGCATTGTGGATGGCATTCATGACGGCGGCCGGCGCGGCGATCGCGCCGGCCTCGCCGCAACCCTTGACGCCCAGCGGATTGTGCGGACAGGGCGTGACCTTGTTGCCGAGCTTGAACGACGGCACGTTGTCGGCGCGCGGCATGGTGTAGTCCATGTACGAACCGCTCACGAGCTGGCCCGTGGCCTTGTCGTAGACGGCGTTTTCCATCAGCGCCTGGCCGACGCCCTGGACGATACCGCCATGGACCTGGCCGTCGACGATCATCGGATTGACGATGTTGCCGAAATCGTCGACCGCGGTGTGGGCAACCACCTCGACCGTGCCGGTGTCGGGGTCGATCTCGACCTCGCAGATCTGCGTGCCCGCCGGATAGACGAAGTTCGACGGATCGTAGAAGGCGTTCTCGTCCATGCCGGGTTCGAGCTCTTCCAGCGGGTAGTTGTGCGGCACATAGGCCGCGAACACGGCTTGGGCCAGCGGCACGTTCTTGTCGGTGCCGGCGACCTTGAAGGTGCCTTGCTCGAAGACGACGTCGGCGACCGACGCCTCCATGAGATGGGCCGCGATCTTCTTGCCCTTGGCGATGATCTTGTCGGACGCCTTCATGATGGCCGAGCCGCCGACCGCCAGCGACCGGCTGCCGTAGCTGCCCATGCCGAACGGCGTCGTCGCCGTGTCGCCGTGGACCACCTCGATCTGCTCCATCGGCACGCCGAGCTTGTCCGACACGATCTGGGCGAAGGTCGTCTCGTGGCTCTGGCCGTGGCTGTGCGCGCCGGTCAGGATCTGGACGTTGCCCGTCGGGTTGAACTTGATCTGCGCCGACTCCCATTGACCGACGCCGCCACCCAACTGGCCGATGACCCGCGACGGTCCCAGGCCGCAGGCCTCGATGTAGGACGAGAAGCCGATGCCGCGCAGCTTGCCGCGTGACTTGGCCTCGGCGCGGCGGGCCTCGAAGCCCTTGTAGTCGGCGATCTTCATCGCCTCGTCGATGATCGGCGGGTAGTTGCCCGAATCGTACTGCAGCGCCACTGGCGTCTGGTACGGGAAGGCCGTCGACGGAATGAAGTTTTTCCGGCGCAGCTCCGCCGGGTCGACCTTCAACTCGGCGGCCGCCTTGCTCACGATGCTCTCGATCACGAACGTCGCCTCGGGCCGTCCGGCGCCGCGGTAGGCGTCGACCGGCGCGGTGTGCGTGAGCGCTGCTCTCACGTTGGCGTAGATGAGCGGTGTCGTGTACTGGCCGGCCAGCAGCGTGGCGTACAGGTACGTCGGCACCGCCGTCGAGAAGGTCGAGAGATACGCGCCCATGTTGGCGATGGTATCGACCTTGAGCGCGAGGAACTTGCCGTCCTTGTCGAGGGCAAGCTCGGCATGGGTGACATGGTCGCGGCCATGCGCATCGGTCATGAACGATTCGGAACGTTCGGCCGTCCACTTGATCGGCCGGCCGACGCGGCTGGCCGCCCAGGTGACCATCGTCTCTTCGTTGTAACAGAAGATCTTGCTGCCGAAGCCGCCGCCGACGTCGGGCGCGATGACTCGCAGCTTGTGCTCGGGAATGCCCAGCACGAAGGCCGACAGGATGAGGCGCAGCACGTGCGGGTTCTGCGACGTCGACCACAGCGTGTAGTTGCCGGTGCCCTTGTCGTAGTCCGCCGCCGCGGCACGCGGCTCCATGGCGTTGGGGATCAGCCGGTTGTTCACCAGGTCGAGCTTGGTAACGTGCGCGGCCTTGGCGAAGGCGGCGTCGACATCGGCCTTCACTCCGATTTCCCAGTCGTAGATCAGGTTGCCCGGCGCCTCGGGATGCACTTCGGGCACGGCCTTGTCGAGCGCCCGGGCCAGATCGACGTTGGCCGGCTTGACGTCGTAGTCGACCTTGATCGCCTCGGCCGCGTCCTTGGCCTCATCGGCAGTGTTGGCCACGACCATGGCGACGGTGTCGCCGACATAGCGCACGGTATCGAGCGCCATTACCGGATGCGGCGGCGATTTGTGCGGCTGGCCGTCCTTGCCCTTGACCACCCAGCCGCAGATCAGGCCACCGACCTTGGCATCGGCCGTATCCTTGCCGGTGAAGATCTCGACCACGCCTGGCATCTTCTTGGCCGCCGAAATGTCGAGGCTCTTGATCTTGGCGTGGGCGTGCGGCGAACGCAGGAAGTAGGCGTACGTCGCACGGGCCAGAGGCAGGTCGTCGACATAGCGGCCGGTCCCGGTGAGGAACCGCTTGTCTTCCGTCCGAAGGACGCGGGCGCCGATTCCGGTGGCGGAGGTCATGGCTTACACCCCCGCTGATTTCATGGCGGGCGCTGCCGCCAGGATTGCCTTCACGATGTTGTGGTAGCCGGTGCAGCGACAGAGGTTGCCCTCGAGCTCGCGGCGCACCGTCGCCTCATCGAGCTGGTAGTTATGGCGCTTCACCATGTCGATGGCGCTCATCACCATGCCGGGCGTGCAGAAGCCGCACTGCAGCGCATGGTTCTCGCGGAACGCCTCCTGCATCGGATGCAGCTTGTCGGCGCTCTCGGCCAGGCCTTCGATGGTCAACACCTTCGAGCCCTCGGCCTGGACCGCCAGGATGGTGCACGACTTCACCGACTTGCCGTCGACATGGACGACGCAGGCGCCGCACTGGCTGGTGTCGCAGCCGACATGGGTGCCGGTCATGCCGAGATGCTCGCGCAGGAACTGGACCAACAGCGTGCGCGCCTCGACCTTGCCCGAGACGGACTTGCCGTTGACGGTCATGGCGACGGAAATGGTCATCTAGTCTTCTCCCTTACCTTGTTGGTTCGATGCGGACGCGTCGATGCACACCCGCCGGGCGTTGGCAGGACTCTCGCAAGCCGGTCTGGCGGCGGTCAAGCGAATTGCGGACTACCGGCTTGCCAGGAAGATCAGGATCAGCACGGCGGCGCCGACACCGATGACCAGCCAGTGCCTAAAACCCCGCTGCGCTGCAGCGGACGGCGGCGGCGCCGTCGGCACCGGTCCAGTTGCCGAAGCCACGCCCGCGACGGCCGCGGCCGAAGGCGGACCGCCGACCATGCCCGCGAACTTGCCGAAGAATTCGTCGGCCAGCTTGCGCGCCGTGCCGTCGATCAGGCGTGCGCCGACCTGGGCGATCTTCCCGCCGACCTGGGCATCGACGTTGTAATCCAGCACGGTCGCGCCGCCGTCGTCGCGCAGGGTGACGACGGCGCCGCCCTTGGCGAAACCGGCCACGCCGCCCTGCCCTTCGCCGGAGATCCGGTAGCCGTTGGGTGGGTCAAGGTCGGAGAGCGTCACCTTGCCGGAGAAGCTGGCGCTGACCGGACCGATGCGCAGGCGAACCTTGGCCTTCATCTCCGTGTCGGATGTCTTCTCGAGCGATTCGCAACCTGGAATACAGGCCTGCAGGATCGCCGGATCGTTCAACGCGGCGAAGACCTTTTCGCGCGGTGCGGCGATCTTGTATTCGCCCTTGATTTCCATGTCGTAACTCCCGCCTAAACGCCTACCATTTGCTGGTATAGGAGTCCGGCGGCGGTTCTGCCAGTGGTTCGCGTATCGATATGTAGATCGTCGCCAAATAAGGAATGGCCATCAGCACGGCCAATGCGGCGAACCAGTTGGCCTGCGTGTTCCAGAAAAGTGTCCTGATTGCCCAGCGGCCACCATCGGCCGCGACGAACCCGCCGGAGCCGCCGTCATAGAGCTTGATGGCACCCTCGGTCACGACCATGACGGCCGCCCAGAAGATCAGCAGAAACGCCAGGATGATTTCCGGCAGGACCGGCCTGATCCTGCTGAAGGAGCGGTCCATGCGGACGAAGCCACGACTGCCGTCGTAGCCCAGCAGGCGGCCGAACGAGAGCGCCTTGGCCCATCTGCCGGCGCGCGATACCGGATCCGAGCGCAGGATGGTGAGCGTCTTCCACGCCATCAGCACGATGCCCGGGATGGTGAAGCTCCAGATCGGGAAGTCGCGGTAGCGGCCATCGATGGCGATCTGGCGAGACCAGCTCTCGCCGATGCGGATCACGCCGTCGTACCAGTCGATGCTGATGAACACGAGATAGAAGATGCAGATCACGGTCAGCACCAGATAGAGGAGCTGCGCCATCAGGTCGGCACGCTGCACGATCCGGTAGCGTGGCAACTCGCGCCAGGCATGCCAGGCCTCGCGCACACGCGCGCCATAGAGCGAGGGATCGGCCATCCTGCCGGTCAGGCTGTCGGCAATGCCACGCAGCAGCGCGTAACTGAACAGGCCGAGCAGCAGCGCCCAGAACACGACGCCCAGCGTTTTTTCGAAATAGAAGTCGCGCGACAGGTCGACCCAGGTCGCCTGCACATAGCAAGTCGCCACGAGCTGGGCGAAGACGGCAAAGATCACGATCGGTCTCTTCCTGGCCTGGCGGCGCAGGCTGACGAAACCCATCAGCATGAGGCCCCCTGCCAGGGTCGACAGGACGAAGAGCATGCGCCAGTGCGGCTCGGCGACCACCGGCTTGCCGAGTTCGAACTTGTCGCGGCGCTGGGCGTCGAGCAGGCCCCAGGTCGCGCCGACCGTGCCTTCCTGGCGCGCCTTCCAATACTGGTCGAAGGCCTCGACGACGTTGTAGTCGAGCTTCTCGCGCTCGGCGATGGTGCGGAAGGTCGAGAAGTAGCGCACCTGCTCGACCCGGCCGGGCCGTGCGTCGGAGCGCATGCGGCCATCGCTCGGCCAGCCGGTTTCGCCGATCACGATCTTCTTGTCGGGGAAGCGCGCCTGCACCTTCTTGTAGATGTCGATGATATGCTTCTCGATGCTGGGCGTGCCGTCGGGCTCGCGCCGGTCAAGGCCGATGGGCTCGTCCTCCCAGTAGGGCAGGATATGGATGGTGATGAAGTCGACCTCGTCGGCCAGCGAGGGATTGCGCAGCCAGAATTCCCAGACATCGGCGTAGGTCACGGGCTGCGATACGCGCTGCTTGACCTGGCGGATGTAGCGCCGCAACTCGTTGGCCGTCAGGTCCTGGCGCAGCAGCGCCTCGTTGCCGACGATCACCCGCTCGATCGTGTCCTTGTATTTGTTGGCGTGATCGATCAGCAGGTTGATCTGCTCGAGGTTCTCCTTCTCGTTATGGCTGAGCCAGGCGCCGTGCCAGACCTTCAGCCCGTACTTGCCGGCGCGCTGCGGCACGGCTTCGAGGTTCTCGCCCGTGGTATAGGTCCGCACAGCGCGCACCTTGCCCTGCAGGCGATGCAGATCCTCATCGATCTGGTCGGCCGTCGGGAAGACGCGGGTGAGCGGGCTTTGGCCCGGCCGGAACGGTGCGAACGACACGCTCTGCAACGGCGCGGTCGTCCAGCCGGCGATCTCCACCGGCCTGTTGGGCCACCACCACCACAAGAGGTTGAGCGCCGCCACGCCCACGAACGCAAGCAGCGCTATCAGAGCACGCATGGGAAGGCTTATTAGCAGGATCGGTTGAGCCGCGTGTGGCTTTTCGCGGGCGATTGTCCCCATACTTCGTCATCCCGACCGGAGCCGAGCGCAGCGAGGCGCAGCGGAGGGACCTGTTCTGAGTGCTTCGGCGGCAAGAGGAGGTCCCTCGACTATGCCGCCCTCTGGGCGGCTTCGCTCGGGATGACGGACGTCAAAGGGCGCCGCGCTGGATGCCGGCGATCGCCTGCCGCACGATCTGGTGGCCGCGGAACAGCACCGCCTCCTTCCAGTCGTCGGTGTCGGGATAGAATTGCCGGCGCATCGCCGAGCGCACCGGCCCCGCCTCCTTGCCCAGCGGATCGCCGTACTTGTGCAGCCAGTGATCGGCCCGGAAGGCTTTCTGGCCGGTCTCGCGATCGAACGTGCCGTATTCCAGGGTGCACATGGTGAGCCGCGTCTCGGGCTCCGTCAGCACGCGGTTGAGGCCGTAGTGGCCGAGCCCGTCGCGCGCCTGGGAGGCGGTCTGGCCGCGCTTGGACTCCGTCACCGACTCGCCCCAGAAGGCGCGCACGCGGCGCGATGCCGGCGTGTCGATGTCGTAGTGCGTTATCGGCTCGCCGTAGCCGTAGGGGCCGAGCCCGGTGTGGAAGTCGATGACCGCCACATCCTGGCGGCCCTTCAGGAACCGGTCGGTAATGGCATGCAAGGTGCGGTTCGACCACGCCGGGCCGCCACCGCCGAAGAACATGCCGTCGGGATGGCTGTACTGGCCGGCCGAAACCGCACGGAAATAGGCGACATCGCCCACCTTCTTGCGATAGGCGGCAAGCTTTGCATCGGCGGCAGCGACGGCCGTTGGACCGAGGTCGGCCGGCACCAGGAAATCGGCGATCTCGAGATAGCCCTCGTTTGCCGGATAGGGCTTGCTGTGGTCGACATAGTTGCGGTTGAGGTCGTTGCCCTCCTCCGTCACGCGCCGCGTCCAGGCGAAGCCGTAGGGGTTGATCGCATGGACGAACACCGCGGCCGTATCCCTCGGCAGACCGGCCGCACCGACGCTCGCCAGCCAATCGACCTGGAAGCCCGAGCCGCAATAGCCCTCCACGCCATGCGTGCTGGAGATCGTCACCACGGCCCGCGACGCATCGTCGGGGCCCAGACGCGCCACATCGGTCGACAGGGCCTCGCCCCGCGGCCCCTTGGCGGGATTGTCATAACGATAGGTCGTTGCCCCCGCGACGCGGGCCGCCGCCAGAAACTTGTCGCGGGCCTCGCTGTAGTCGCTGGCGAAGGAATGGATATTGGCCATGAAAGGATGATCCTAGGTTCTGAGCGTCAGCCCGCCGTCGACCACGAGTTCGTGGCCGGTGATGAAGTCGGCCTCGTCGGAGGCCAGCAGGAGCGCGCCGCGGGCAATATCGATCGGCTGGCCGAGCCGGCGCAAGGCTGCTTTCTTCTCCCACACCGCGCGAATTTCGGGCTTGTCGAAGTTGGTGTGGGTCATGCCGGTGTAGATGGCGCCGGGACAGACGTAATTGGCGGTGATGTTGAACTTGCCGAGCTCGAGCGCCAGGGTCCGCGTCAGCCCGCCGACGCCCGCCTTGGAAGCGCAGTAGGCGGCCAGGCCATAGTCGGTATCGAAGGCCATCACCGAGGCGGTGTTGACGATCCGCGCCCGGCCCTTCTCCCGTGCCCGCGCCTTGAGCGCCGGGATGGCCTCGCGGCAGATCCGGAACATCGCCCGCACGTTCACGCCATTGACGCGATCCCATTCCTCATCCGTCATCTCTTCGACAAAGGCACGACCGCTCACGCCGGCATTGTTGAACAGGATGTCGATCGCGCCGAACCTGGCGACCGCGGCCGCCACGATCTTCCGGGGTGCATCATCACCGGTGATGTCGCAGGCGAAGGCGCCGACGGCGTTATTGCCGGCATGGGCCTGTCCGATCGCCGATTCCGGCCGGTCGACGGCCAGCACCTGCGCGCCCTCCTCGGCGAAGAGCTTGGCGGAGGCCGCGCCTATGCCCGACGCCGCCCCCGTCACGATCGCGATCTTGCCAGCGAGCCTACCCATGGCGTCCTCCGTCGATTCGCGTACCGAGACCGAAACTCCGGTCGCCGGCCACGGCGTCACACGGCTGTCATCCTGACAGCGTCGCCGCGACATTGACCTGAAGATGGCTCACGCCACCGTAAGAACGACCTTGCCCGTGGCCTTGCGTGACAGCAGGGCATTCATGGCGTCGGCCCCCTTCTCCAGCGGAAAGCGCATGGAGATGTGCGGCTTCAGCTTGCCCTCGCCGTACCATTTCAGGAGCTCGTCGAAATTCTTGCGCGCTTCGGCGGGCTCGCGGCCGCGCCAGGCGCCGTAGAACACGCCGCGGACGTCGCAGCTCTTGAGCAGCGCCAGGTTGGCCGGCAGCGAGGGAATGCGGCCGGCGGCGAAGCCCACGACCAGCAGGCGGCCATACCAGGCGATGCAGCGCACCGATTCGTCGAAGGCGTCGCCGCCGACGGCGTCATAGATGATGTCCGCGCCGTTGCCGCCGGTAAGCTCCTTCACCTTGTCGCGCATCTTCTCCTTGGCGTAGTTCACGAACATGGTGGCGCCGTACTTGCGGCAGACCTCCATCTTCTCGTCCGAGCCGACGGCTGCAATCACCTTGAGGCCCATCAGCGCGCCGAGCTCGACCGCCGTCAGGCCGACGCCCCCCGAGGCGCCGGTCACCAGCAGGGTTTCGCCGGGCTTGTAACTGCTGCGCTGCTTCAGGGCGTAGTACGAGGTGCCGTAGGTCATGGTGAACGCCGAGCCGTCCTCGTAGCTCATATTGTCGGGCATCGGCAGGAGCGCACCGACATCGACCACGGCTTCGGTGGCATAGCCGCCATGGCCGATCATGCCGATCACGCGATCGCCCTTCTTGTAGCCGGTGACGCCCTCGCCCAGCTCGCTGATGTCGCCCGCGATCTCGTGGCCCGGCGCGAAGGGGCGCGGCGGCTTGAACTGGTACTTGTCGGCGATGATCAACGTGTCGGGAAAATTGACGCCCGCCGCGCGGACCGCGACGCGGACCTGGCCCTTGCCCAGCGGCTTGGACGGCAGCTCGACCAGCTTCAGGCTTTCCGGCCCGCCCGGCGTCTCGCTCAGCATCGCGCGCATGTCCTACGCTCCCATCTCGGTGTTTCGTCCTGTGCGGCATTGATACGATGGCGGGCCCCTCAGCGTCCATGGCAGCGTCCATTCGTGCTAGAAGGGCCGACTTTCGCGGGGAGGAAGATGGCGGGGTTATATTTCGAGGAGTTTACCGTCGGCCGGGTGTTCGACCACGCCTGGACCCGCACGGTCACGGAAATGGACAACGTGCTGTTCAGCTCGCTCACCATGAACGTGCAGCCGCTGCACCTCGACGAGGAGTTCGCCGCCAAGACCGAGTTCGGCCAGCGCATCGTCAACAGCCTGTTCACGCTCGGCCTCATGATCGGCATCACGGTGAACGACACCACGATCGGCACGACCATCGCCAATCTCGGCATGACCGACGTGCGCTTCCCCAAGCCGGTCTTCCACGGCGACACGCTTCGGGTGCAGACCAAGGTCGTGAGCCTGCGCGAGAGCAAGTCGCGGCCCGGCGCCGGCATCGTCGAATTCGCCCATACCGCCACCAACCAGCGCGGCGAGATCGTCGCCCAGTGCACGCGCCAGGCGTTGATGCGCAAGAAACCCGAAAACTGAGAGCAAAGCGATGCGTTCCTTCCTGTTCGTCCCCGCCGATTCGGAGCGCAAGCTCGCCAAGGGTCCCTCGTCCGGTCCCGACGGGCTGATCCTCGACCTCGAGGACTTCGTCGCCGCCGATCGCAAGAAGGTCGCGCGCGACATGGCGCTTGCCTATCTCAAAGGCGCCAACCGCGCCGGCCCCAAGCTCTATGTGCGTGTGAACGCGCTGGACACCGGCCTGACGCTGGGCGATCTCGCCGTCGTCATGCAGGGCCGCCCTGACGGCATCGTTTTCCCCAAATGCATCGGCCAGCCCAATCTCGACCTGCTGGCAAACTATCTCGACGCGTTCGAAGCGCGTGAAGGCATCGAGGCCGGCACGACCCGGATCCTGACCATCGCCACCGAAAGCGCCGCTGCCGTGCTGGCGCTGACCGCCGCGCCGGCCAAGCATGCGCGCCTGATGGGCCATTCGTGGGGCGGCGAGGACCTGATGGCCGACCTCGGCGCGCTGGCCAAGGGGCCGGCGCCGGGCGTTTACGACGACACCTTCAAGCTCGCGCGCACCGTCAACCTGATGGCCTCGGTGGCGGCCGGCGTCACCGCCTACGACACGGTCTATCCCGATATCAAAAACCTCGAAGGCCTGCGCGCCGAGGCGAATGACGCAAGACGCATGGGCTATGGCGGCAAGATCGCCATCCATCCCGACCAGGTCGCCGTCATCCATGAGGTCTTCACGCCGTCGGCACAGGAGATCGACTGGGCCACGCGGGTCGTCGCCACCTTCGAGGACAACCCAACTTCCGGCGTGCTCACGCTCGACGGCAAGATGCTCGACCGTCCGCACCTCGTGCTGGCGCGCCGCATGCTTGCGCGCGCGGGCGGATGAGCGAACGCGGCGCGCTGCTGCCGACGCTCGATCGGCTGTTCGCCGGCCCGCGCGACTCCGTTCTCACCATCAAGGCATTCCTGGAAGGGCTGGAGAGCCGTTCCTACGCCTTTGCCGTCGCCGCGCTCAACCTGCCGAACTGTATTCCGACCGGCATTCCCTGGCTGTCGACGATCACCGGCGTGCCGATGTTCCTGCTGGTCATGCAGTACTTCCTGGGCCGGCGCGTGCCGTCGCTGCCGAATGTCGTCGCCTGCCGCGGCCTGTCGCGCGGCAGGCTGCAGGATTCCCTGGTGCGCGTGCGCAGGCACGTCGAACGGCTGGAGAATGCCATTCATCCTCGCCGGACGTGGTGGGTTACGGGGCTGCGCCGCCGCTGTCTGCAAATCACCTGGATTCTGCTGATCATCCTGCTCGCCCTGCCGATTCCGTTCGACAACCTGCTGCCGGCCTGGGCGATCCTGTTCTTCTGCCTCGCCCTCATCGAAGGCGACGGCGTGATGGCCATGCTGGGCTGGCTGTTCACCCTGTTCACCGTCGCCTGGACGATCTTCCTGCTGATGATCGGTCATGCTGCAATCATGGCGGCAGTCACGACCATTCGCGGCATCCTCTTCGACTAGCATACGAGGGCTTACACATGACACGGATTTCCAACAGTCTGACGGACCTGATCGAGGGCCTCGATCGCGGCGAGTCCCTGCCGGCGCGCTGGTATACCGACCCGTCGATCACCGAGCAGGAGATCACGCACGTCTTTCGCAAGAGCTGGAATTACATCGGCCCGCTGTCGGAGCTCAGCGGGCTCGGCGACTACGTCACCGGTTACGCCGGCGGCGTCCCGGTGGTGGTCGTCCGAAACGAGCGCGGCTTGGCGGGCTTCGTCAATGTCTGCCGCCACCGCCGCCACGAAGTGATGAAGGGTCGCGGCAACGCCACGATGATGCAGTGCGGCTACCACGCCTGGACCTATGACCTCGCTGGCGGTCTCAAACGCGTGCCGCGCTCGACGGCCGAGCCGAACTTTCGGCTGGAAGATTTCCCGCTTCTGCCGATCCGCGCGGAAGCGGTCGGTCCATTCGTGTTCGTCAATCTCGATCCCGACGCGCTGCCGGCGGCAACCTGCTACGGGCCGGTCCTCGACCTTATCGCGGGCAGCGGCGTGGCAACCGATACGCTCGCACTCCACAGCCGGCAGGACTGGCAGTCGGACGCCAACTGGAAGACGATGCTGGAGAACTACCTCGAATGCTACCATTGCCCGGTCGCCCATCCGGGCTTCAGCGCGGCGATCGACGTGCGACCCGATATCTATACGCTCGAGGCCCATGGATGGTTCTCGAGCCAGAGCGGCCCGGTGCGGCCGGCGGCCCTCGAAGGCAAGAGCAAGATCAAGCTCTACGATGTCGGCGGTCCGGTGGCGCAGTCGCAGTACCATTTCCTGTGGCCCAACATGACCATCAACATCAATCCGGGATTTCCCAACCTCTCGGTCGACGTGTGGATTCCGGATGGGCCGAACGTGACCAGGGGTTTTTCCGAACAGTATTTTGGTCCGGGCGTCAGCGAAGATTTCGCGCGGGACCTGACGGCCTTCAACAAGCAGGTCGCTCTCGAGGACGACGTGCTCACCGATTCGGTGCAGCGTGGCCTGTTGGGCGGCCTGCCCGAGCGAGGCCGGTTCCTGACAAACAGCGAGCATCTGGTGATTCATTTCCAGAAGATGATCGCCAAGGCGGTGAACGGCGGGTCTCCGCTGGGGGACTAAGACTTCAAAACCAACCTCGCCCTTCGAGACGCGCGCTGCGCGCGCTCCTCGGGTGAGGCTGGTTTTGATCCGAGCTGCCGCTCAATACGAGCGCGGCAGATCGAGGACGTGCTCGGAGATGAAATTCAGGATCATGTTGGTCGAGATCGGCGCCACCATGTAGAGCCGCGTCTCGCGGAACTTGCGCTCGATGTCGTACTCCTCGGCGAAGCCGAAGCCGCCATGGGTCTGCACGCACATGTCGGCGGCGGCCCACGCCGCCTCCGAACCCAGCATCTTGGCCATGTTGGCCTCGGCGCCGCACGGCAGGCCGGCCTCGTAGAGCGAAGCGGCCTTGCGCACCATCAGGTCGGCGGCTTCGGTCTGGGCGTAGGCGCGCGCGATGGGATACTGCACGCCCTGGTTCTGGCCGATCGGCCGGCCGAACAGCTTGCGCTCCTTGGCGTAGTCGGTCGCTTTTTCGATGAACCAGCGTGAATCGCCGATGCATTCCGAGGCGATCAGCACGCGCTCCGCGTTCATGCCGCCCAGGATGTAGCGGAAGCCCTGCCCCTCGTCGCCGATCAGGTTCTCGGCGGGCACCTCCATATTGTCGAAGAATACTTCGGTGCTGTTGTGGTTCATCATGGTGCGGATCGGCCGGACGGTGAGGCCCTTGCCCAGCGTCTCGCGCATGTCGACCAGGAACACCGACAGCCCCTCGGTGCGCTTCTTGGTCTGCTCCCGCGGCGTGGTGCGCGCCAGCAGGAGCATCAGGTCGGAGTGCTCGGCGCGGCTGGTCCACACCTTCTGGCCGTTCACGACATAGGTGCTGTTGTCCTTCTTCACCGCCGTGGTGCGGAGCGCCAGGGTGTCGGTGCCGCTGGTCGGCTCGGTGACGCCGAAGGCCTGCAGCCGCAGCTTGCCGCTGGCGATCTGCGGCAGGTAGCGCTGCTTCTGCTCGGCGCTGCCGTGCCGCAGCAACGTGCCCATGATGTACATCTGCGCGTGACAGGCCGCGCCGTTGCAGCCCGCGCGCTGGACCTCTTCGAGCACCGCCGCGGCCGCCGAGATGCCGAGGCCCGAGCCGCCGTACTCCTCGGGAATCAGGATGGCCAGCCAGCCCGCTTCGGTCAGCGCCTTCACGAAATCGGTCGGATAACCGCGCTCGCGGTCGAGCGCGCGCCAATAGGCGCCGTCGAATTTCAGGCAAAGCTGGCGGACCGCTTCGCGGATTTCGGGATGCGTCGGGGCGTAGGGATTTTCCATGGCGGCCGAACCTAGTCCGCCGCCTGTCCCCACGCAATGCGACCGAGCTCGTCGATCAGCGCGCCGTGAATCTCCGGCCCGAAGCCATCGACCGTCGCTTCGCGGCGCGCGGTGACGCCGTCGACGGCGCCGGCCTTGGCGACGACGGCGCGCGTGACGGCAAGGTCGCGTTCCGCCGTCAGGAATTGGGCGATCGTCCTGCTCCAGTCGGCACGCAGGACGGCGAGCGCCGCCAGCAAACCATAGGCGCCCCAGTTGGACACACCGGCGACGACGAGATGATCGCACGAGGTCACGCAGGCGATCTCCGCTCCGTTCGGCACGGTGCGCGCAATCAGCCCGGCCGGCAGTCGGCCCATGCCGATCTCGTTGCCGCCATCACCCACCGCAAGCTTCGTCCACGGGCCACCCAGAAACAGATCGTCGAGCGGCGCCGTCCACGGCGAGACATCGACGCCGCGCATGTTGCGCGGCCGGCCGTCGCCGCTCCTGCCGCAGCGTTCGATGGCGACGGCGTGGCTGATGCCGGCGTCGCGCCATGCCCCGATCAGGCGATCGATACCGGGGCGATCGTCGACGCCCACCTCGTCGACCGGCACCTCGACGCCGGCTTCCTCGACCGCGGCCCGTACGGCGCCGGCGCAGGGCGTGTCGACCGCGATTCGCGCCGGCACGCCGCAGGCGGCAAGTGCCGCCGCCAGCAGGGCGGTGCCGACCGGACCGTCGGTCTCGGGCGCGGCGACGTCGCCGCGCGGCACGAAGAAGCCGGTGATCAGGCCGACACGTCTCGCGCCGGCCAACGACGCGGCCGCCGCGGCAAGCTCGCCGGCACTTGCGGCGATCAATTCCTGGGTCTTGCGCCCGACATCGCGGCAGACCAGCGCCTCGATGGCGGCGATTTGCCGGACGGCCTCACTTCTCCTTGGCGACATACACTCCCGTCCAATCGGGCGGCGAATCGTCGATCAGGCCGTCGATCCGCACGCGCATCATCTCGTAATAGCCCTGTCGCCAACCAAGGGAAGCCGCGGCGGCCTCGCAGCCGCCGATCAATTCCAGCGCCTCGACGAAGCCGCCGATCCTGTATTGCGCCAGGAAAGCCGCCTGCTGCCGCACCAGCTCGTGGTAGGCCGGCGTCTGCGCCTCGGCAAAGCCGCCGATCAGCGCATGGACGCGCTCCGGCTCGGTCTTGCCCTTGACCATGACCAGGTCGATCTCGAGCGCGGCGTAGTCGGGCACCTGCAGGCGCGTCTTGTCGCCGATGATGATGCCGACGCTGTAGGTCTTGCACTGCCCTTCCAGGCGCGACGCGAGGTTCACGTCGTCGCCCAGGCACGAATAGGTGAAGCGCTGCATGGAGCCGAAATTGCCGACCGACGCTTCTCCCGTGTTGAGGCCGATGCCGATATTCACCGGAATATGCCCGCGCCCCTCGGCTTCGGCCTCGGCTTTCCATTCCTCGTTCAGCTCGATGAGGCGGGCCTGCATGGACAGCGCCGTATCGCACGCCAGCGCCGCATGGCGATCGACATCGAGCGGCGCATTCCAGAACGCCATGATCGCATCGCCCATGTACTTGTCGATCGTGCCGCGGTGGTTGCGGATCAGGTCGGTCATCGGCGTCAGGAACCGGTTCATGAACCGGGTCAGGCCGTGCGGATCGAACTGCTCGGATATGCGCGTGAAGCCGCGCACGTCGGTGAACATCACGGTGATCTCGCGCAGCTCGCCACCGAGCTGCAGCAATTCGGGATGGCGCGCGATGCGCTCGACCTGGTCGGGCGACAAATAGAGGCCGAAGGCGCCGCGGATCGCCGCGCGCTCGCGCTCGGTGCGCATGAAGGCGAGCGCCGTGCCGCTCACATAGATCGTCGCCAGCGTGACCGGCGGGTAGATCGGGTCGAACAGCAGGTCGTATTGCGAGAAGGCGATCCACGGCACGATCAGGCCGATGCCGATGAAGATCGCCGCCACGATCGTCATCCTTCCGGCCGACAGCCGCGGCAGCAGGAAGACGAAGAGCGCACCGATGGCCAGCAGATACAGGAACTCCGCCCCGTCGGCGAAGTCGGGCCGGGCGAGGAACTGGTGCTCGATCATCTGCTCGGCAAGCTGGGCATGGACTTCGACCCCGGGCGCGGAGTCGTCGACCGGCGTGCTGCGGAGGTCCTTCAGGCCGATGGCGCTGGTGCCGATGAACACGATCTGGCCGTCCAGCCTGTCCGCCGGCACTTCATCCTTGAGGACAGCGCGTGCCGAGACGAAGCGCTCCTCGCGATGACCGCTGTCATAGAGATTGAGGCGGCCGCGCGAATCGGTGCGCGCCTCGATGTCGCCTGTCCTGATGGCGACGATGCCGGTCTTGGCGCCGAACGACATCTCGCTGCTCGCGCCCGACGACTTGATCAGATAGGTGCTGGCGCCCTGGGCGACCCGCAGCGCCTCGATCGACAGGGCCGGGAACAGGCCTTCCTGGCCGGCGAGGCGAAAAAGCATCGGCACCCGGCGGATCACCGAGCCTTCGACGTCGGTATTCACGCTGCCGTTGCCCTTGGCCGCGGCCTCGAGCAGGGCGAGCGGCTTCACGGCGCCCTGCTGCACCGGCAGGAACTGGCTCGGATCGTCGCCGGCGAAGGCCGTCCCGAACATGCGCTTGGGCGGTTGCGAGCCGCCGTGCGGGTCGAAACCGAAGCCCAGCACCACGCGCGAGTGCGCGATGGCGTCGGCCAGCACCTTGTCGTTGTCCTGGACCGCCGCCGCGAGCTTCTGCACGGTGTCGGGGTCGGTGTAGGCGACGAGGTCCTTCACCATGCGGGCGATCGACGAGCGGTCGGGCTCGGAGAACACGACGTCGAAGGCGATGGCGGCGACGCCCTTCTCGGTGAGCTTGTCGATCAGGCGCGCAACGATCGTGCGCGGCCACGGCCATTGCCCGAACTCGGTCAGGGCGGCCTCGTCGATGTCGACGATGCGGACCGGCGTGGCGGGGTTGTAGGTCCTGGGCTGGATGCGCTGGAAGCTGTCGAAGGCGACGTCGCGCAGGCGAATCAATCCGATGGGATCGATGGCGCGCAGCAGCAGCGCATTGACCAGCACGAGCAAGGCCACGATCCACGGCGCACGCACATTGTTGCGACCGAACAGCCAAGCCATGCGCATGCGACGTCCACCCCTCCCGCGAACATCACTTTACGGAAGGATGCCGGGCAAGCCAAATAGCGCACCTTGTCGCCCGCCCCCGCTTCTCCCACTTTGCTCGGCATCTACGCCCGGGTTTCCGCCCTTGCCTTGTTCTCGACGATGGACGCCATGGTGAAGTGGCTGGGCGATTCGTACGGGCCGTTCCAGATGATGCTGTTTCGCAGCACCATCGCGCTCGTGCCGCTTTACTTTCTTTTCCGGAACTCAGGCGGCATCCGGCTCGTGCGCAGCAACCGTCCGATGCTTCAGGCGATGCGCATCGTCACCGGCTTCGGCAGCCTGCTGGGCTTCTTCTACGTCTTTCCGCGCATGCCCCTGGTCGATGCCTACGCCATTTCGTACGCGGCACCGCTCTTCATGGTGGGGCTTGCCGCGCCGATCCTGGGCGAAGTGGTGGGCTGGCGACGCTGGAGCGCCGTCGTAGTCGGCTTCGTGGGCGTGCTGATCATGCTCGAACCGTGGAACATATCGGTCCACTGGCTGTCGCTGGTCGTCCTTTTCGCGACCTTCTGCTACTCCCTGTCCACGGTGCTCACCCGCCTGGTCAGCCGCTACGACCACGATGCGGCGACGATCTTCTGGTTCTGCCTGTTCGCCAGCGGCATATCGCTGATCGGCGCAATCCCCGACTGGAAATGGCCGCCCCTCGGCGACTGGTTCTGGCTGAGTTCGCTGGGCCTGATCGGCGGTGTCGGCCAGATCCTGGTCACCCGAGCGCTTCGCCTGGCGCCCGCATCGGTCCTGGCGCCCTTCGACTACGCCACCATCATTCTGGCGGTTCTCTATGGCTATCTGTGGTTCAAGGACGAGCCATCACCGGCGGTCTGGTACGGCCTGCCGCTGGTGATCGGCTCTGGCCTCTACATCCTCTACCGCGAGCGGGTGCGTGCCCGCGAGCGCGGCCTGGCGGCGCTGACATGACAGCCGGCAGGTGGACAGACCTTTATCCATAAGTCGGTTGGGGGCATTATTCCCCCGTTCCGGGCTATGCAACGCATGCGAACGCAATGCGGAGCATTGACGAACCGGCCTCCCAACCACATGTTGTGGACATGAGCGAGACCCAATTTGCCGTAACCGACAGCGCCGCCAAGCGCATCGCCTTCCTGGCCTCCAAGGAAGCCAAGCCCGTCATGATGCGGGTGGCCGTCCTGGGCGGCGGCTGTTCGGGCTTCCAATACAACTTCTCGTTCGAGGACCAGCGCAACGAGGACGACCTGGTGATCGAGCGCAACGGCGCCGCGGTGCTGGTCGACAGCACGTCGCTGGAACTCCTGAAAGGCAGCCAGCTCGACTATGTCGAGGAAATGGTCGGTGCCTCGTTCCAGGTGAAGAACCCGAACGCCACCTCCTCCTGCGGCTGCGGCAACTCCTTCAGCGTGTGATCCGGCCGCGATGAAGATCGCGACCTGGAACGTCAATTCCGTCCGCAAGCGGACCGGGAACCTGGTGGCGTGGCTGGAGCGCGCCAAGCCCGATGTCGTCGTCCTGCAGGAGCTGAAGGCGCAGGAACCGCAGTTCCCGCGACTCGAGATCGAGGCCGCCGGCTACAAGGTCGAGATGGTCGGCCAGAAGGGCTTCAACGGCGTCGCCCTGCTCTCCCTCCATCCGGTCGAGATCACCGCGCGCGCCCTGCCCGACGCCGCGGCCGACGAGCCGGCACGCTATATCGAGGGTCGCGTCGCCACGCCCAAGGGGCCGCTCACGGTGGGCGGCATCTACCTGCCCAACGGCAATCCCATCGGCACCGAGAAGTTCGCCTACAAGATCGCCTGGATGGATCGCCTCAACCAGCGCGCCAAGGAGCTGCTCGCGCGCGAGGAGATGTTCGTGCTGGGCGGCGACTACAATGTCTGTCCGACCGAGATCGACGTCTTCAATCCCAAGGCCTTCGCCGACGACGCGCTCTGCCAGCCGCAGTCGCGCGCGGCACTCCGCACCCTGCTCAATCTCGGCCTGACGGACGCGGTGCGCGCCTTCCATGCCGACACACCCTGCTACACCTACTGGGACTACCAGGCCGGCGCCTGGACCAAGGACAACGGACTGCGCATCGATCACCTGCTGCTGTCGCCGCAGGCCGCCGACCGGCTGACCGCCGTCGGCATCGACAAGACCGAACGCGGCCTGCCCGAGCCGTCCGACCATGTCCCGGTATGGTGCGAGCTCGATCTTCAGTCATCCTGAGCGTACGACAGATCTCCAATTATTCGGCGCCAGATCCGATCACGCCGCCGTCGGCGATGATGCACTGGCCGCAGACGAAGGCGCCGGCCTTCGAAGCCAGGAACACCGCCACGCCGCCGATGTCGTCGGGCTGGCCGATGCGCTTCAGCGCCGCCTTGCTCTCGTTGGCGCGGCGGATGTCGGGATTGTCCCACAGCGCCTTGGCGAAGTCGGTCTGGATCAGGCCGGGCGCGATGGCATTGACCCTGATGTTGTGCTTGCCCCATTCCATGGCGAGCGACTTCACCAGCGACAGGTCGGCCGCCTTGCTCATGTTGTAGGCCGCGATGTGGGCCGAGCCGATCAACGCGCCGATCGACGAGACGACGATGAACACGCCGTCCTTGCGTTCGGCCATCTCGGGCCCGACCAGGTTCATCAGCCAGAGGTTGGACATCACGTTGTTCTGCATGATCTTGGCGAACACCTCCTCCTTCAGGCCGGTCAGCGGGCCGAAGTAGGGATTGGACGCGGCGTTGCAGACCATGATGTCGATCCTGCCGTAGGTCTTGCGCGCGAAAGCGATCAGGCCCTCGAGCTGCGCCTTGTCGGAGATGCTGGCGGCCACCGCCGCGGCCTCGCCGCCCTTGGCCTTGATGCCCTTCACGACTTCCTCGCAGGCCGGCAGCTTGCGGCTGGAGACGACGACCTTGGCGCCGTGCGCCGCCATCTGCTCGCAGATCGAGCGGCCGATGCCGCGGCTGCCGCCGGTCACCACCGCCACCTTGCCGGTCAAGTCGAACATCATCGGGCGTCTCCTGATTTCATGAGCGCGGCGACCTTAGCGGCGCGCGGGCGAACAGCGCAATCAACTCGACATGCGGCGACCACAGGAACTGGTCGATCGGCAGCAGTTTCTCCAGCCGGTATCCGCCGTCCTGCAGGGTGCGCGCGTCGCGTGCGAAGCTGCCGGGATCGCATGAGCCGTAAACCACGCGCGGCGCCTTGGCCCGCGCGAGCTCGGCCGATTGGGCAGCCGCGCCGGCACGCGGCGGATCGAGCACGACGGCATCGAAGGCGTCGAGCTCGGCCGCCGTCAGCGGATTGCGGAAGAGATCGCGGCGCTCGACCGTCACCTTGCCGCCGAGCCGGCGCGCCGCCGCCTCGACCGCGGCGACTGCCTGCCGGTCGCTCTCGAACAGCGCGAGCTTGCCGGCGCGGCCGAGCGACAGCGCGCCCAAGCCGGCAAAGAGGTCGGCCAGCCTCGGCGCATCGCCCGTCCACGCGGCGACCATCGCGCGCATCGCCTGTTCGGCGCGTAGCGTCGCCTGCAGGAAGGCGCCGGGCGGCGGCTCGACCCTGGCCTCGCCGAATGCCAGGAACGGCTGGCGTCGGACGACGACGGGCTCGGCCGAGGCACGATCGCCCCAGCTCAGCCGCGCCAGGTCGGCGCCCTCGGCCAGCGCCACCAATGCCTCGCGCCGCTCGAGCGACAGGTCGAGGCGCCGGTGCGGACGGATCAGCAGGTCGAGGCCGCCCGCGGTCTCGTTCACCATCGCATCCGCCGCCGCGCCGTCGGGCAGCACGGACGCGAGGCTCGCGCGCAAGGATCCGAGCAAGGCATTGAGGCCGGGTCGCGCCACCACGCAGGTGCCGACATCGACGATCTGCGGGCTCGCCCGCTCATGGAAGCCCGCCAGCACGCGCCTGCCCTGGCGGCGCAGCACGAAGTCGACGCGCCGCCGCTCGCCCGGCGCGCCGACGAGCGGCGGCTCGAAGCGCGGCGCATCGACGCCGCGCTGGGCCAGCGCGCGGACGATCAGCTCGACTTTCCACGCGGTGTAGGCGTCGCGCCGCCAATGCTGCAGGGCGCAGCCGCCGCAGACCCTGAAGTGGGCGCAGGGCGGCGCCTCGCGATGGCGCGACGGCGCCAGCACCTCGAGCAGATCGGCGGCGATGCCCTCGCCGCGTTTGTCGCGCGGCTCGGCTTCGACCGTCTCGCCCGGCAGGCTGAAGGGCACGAAGTAGCGCTGACCCTCGAGGTCGGCGATGCCGTCGCCGCGCACGCCGATCTCCCGGATGTCGAGCGTGACGCTCACATCGCGGCTCAGCCCAGCCAGCTCTTGGCCGGGCGCATCTCGCCGACCAGCAGGCCGACCACGTTCCTGACCGGCGGATGAACGATTTCGTCGCGCTGCTCCGCCGGCAGCACGCCGAGATGGTCGAGCAGGGTCGCCATCGCGATTTCGGATGCCCGCGCCGCGCCGTCCCACATCTTGAGGGCGATGCCCAGTCCCAGGGTCGGCAGCATGCCGCAGAACACGCCTTCCGCACCTCCCTTGACCTGCGCGACGCCAGGCAGCGCCGTATTGATGCGGGTGCCGAAGCTGCCCGTGCCGGCCATCATGAACGGCTCGGCGTTCATCGCCGCGCGGATGCGACCCGCCGCCTCGGCATGCTTGTTCGACAGACGCGACGGCTCGGCCATGCTGGCCATCGCGCGCGCCAGGCTCTTGAGCGGCGTGGCGAGCGTGGGAATGCCGCAGCCGTCGGTGCCATAGGCAAAGGCGTTGGCGTCGGCGCCGCAGAGATCGCTCATGACCTCGCGCAGGCGGCGTTGCACCGGATGATCGTATTTGATGTAGCCCTTGGTGGGCTCGCCATACTGCACCGCCGTCGTCAGGAAGCCGCTGTGCTTGCCCGAGCAGTTGCTGAAGGCCGCGGTCGGCCTCTTGCCCTCGCGCACCAGCTCCTCGATCGTGCTTTGCAGGCGCGGCGCGTGGGTGCCGCATTCGAGGTCGTCTTCGCCCAGCCCGACCTTGCCGAGCCACGCCCGCACCGTCTCGACATGGCGCTTCTCGCCGCTGTGCGAGGCGCAGGAAAGCGCGATGTGCTCGTTGCCCAGGCCGAAGCGTTCGACGGCGCCGCTTTCGACGAAGGCCATGGCCTGGATCGGCTTGTTGGCCGAACGCGGCAGGACGAGCGCGTCGATGTCGCCCCACGAGGCCACCACCGTGCCGTCCGGCTTGACGACGGCCGCGATCCCCTCATGCCGACTTTCCACGACCGGCCCGCGCGTCACCTCGATCGCCACCACGCCCTTGCTCATCGTTCGCGCTCCAGCTTCACCACCGTGACATTGTCCTGATGCTCCTTGGCCGCCGCCAGCACGGTATCGATCATGCCGCGCACCGGCTTGCCGGCGGCGGCGGCGATCTCGACCGCGCTCAACGACTGCACGCCGTCGCTGCACAGCAGCAGGCGGTCGGCGGGACCGAGCTTGCGGCTGCCTTTGTCTATGAGGGTCAGCGGATCGCCCATGACGGCCTCGCGCAGGGTATGGCGTGCCGGATGATGTTCCGCCTCGTCGGCCGTCAGGAGGCCGCGCGCGAGCATGGCGTCGATCTGCGGCGCCATCGAATGGTCGGCGTTCAGCCGTTCGAGCTTGCCGTCGGCCACCAGGAAGAACGGCGAATCGCCGACGCTGATCCAGCGCACCTCGTCGCCGCGCACCTGCGCCGCCACCAGGGTGGCGCCCATGCCGGCGAGGTCGGGCTTGGCCGCCGCCCGCTTGCCGACGGCGGCGTTGGCGTCGTGCAGCCCGTCGGCCAGCCCGCCGCCTTGTTCCAGGGCATGGACGAAGGCCTCGACCGCGAGCCTGCTGGCGACGGCGCCGCCGGCGTGGCCGCCCATGCCGTCCGCCACCACGGCCAGCAGCGAGCCGTCGCCGAGCATCTTCAGTGCCCAGCTGTCTTCTTGGTACGGGCGGGCGCCCTGATGTTGGCCGCCCTCGCCCTGCCAGCGTCCCGCCATGTCCGGTACCAAACTTTTAGTGCCACACTGCCGGCAGCCTGCTCAGCCCCCGCAAGGTGAAGCTCCGCCGCCATGCCGGAGCATCCTTCTCGGGCAACTCGATGTTGGGCAGCCGCTCGACCAGGGCGGTGAAGACCAGCTCGGCCTCGAGCCGCGCGAGCTGGGCGCCCAGGCAATAATGGATGCCGCCGCCGAACGACAAGGGCCGCACGTTCGTCCGCCCGACATCGAGGCTGTCGGGATCCTGGTATTGCGCCGGGTCGCGATTGGCCGCACCCAGCAGGGTAATCACGTTCTCCTCGGCCGCGAGGGTCACGCCGCCGATTTCGACCGGGGCGTTGGTGACACGGCCGCTGATCTGCACCGAGGAATTGTAGCGCAACAGCTCTTCGATGGCGTTGGGGATCAGTGACGGGTCGGCCTTCAGCCGCTGCCATTGATCGGGATTGCGGTGCAATGCCAGAAGCCCGTTGCCGATCAGGTTGGTGGTGGTCTCGTGGCCGGCGCCGAACAGCAGGCCGATATTGGCCTGCAGCTCCTCGGCGCTCAGCTTGTCGCCGGCCTCCTCGGCCCGCACCAGCTCGGTCGTGAGATCGTCCCTGGGCTCGCGGCGGCGCAAATCGCAGAGCTGGTTGAAGTAGACGTTCGCCATCTGGATGTTGCGGTTGGCCTGGTCGAGCTCCTCGCGGCTCATCGGCACCGGCTCGAGGATGCGGCCGCTGACGTTGCTGCCGGCCAGGAACGGCGCGCGGTGTTCCTCGGGAATGCCCAGCATGTCGCAGATCACGATCACCGGCAGGCGATGCGCGAGGTCGCGCATGACGTCCATTTCGCCCTTGTCGATCACCCGGTCGAGCTGGGCATCGACCTGCGCCTTGATGCGCGGCCGCATGTCGGCGACGCGCCGGGCGGTGAAGGCCTTGGTCACCAGGCCACGCAGGCGCGTGTGATCGGGCGGATCGAGCACCAGCATGGTGCGGCCGAGGTTGGCGACGGCCGGCTCGTTCATGCGGGCCAGGTCGCCGTAGCGGCGCTCGAGGTTGCCGACGAAGTCCTTGCCGAACCGCTTGTCGCGCAGCGCGAAGGCGACGTCTTCGTAGCGCGTGACCAGCCACAAACCCTGCGGTGTCTTGAAGACCGGCGCGGTTTCGCGCAACCGGCGATAGAACGGATAGGGATCGGCGATGAAGGCCGGATCGAGCGGGTTGAACTCGAGGGGCGCTCCATCCAGCGCGGGAGGGGTCATGTCGTTCATGGCACTTTTCTTAGCACGAACCCACTTGCGGTGCGAACGAACGTCCCCCTAGCATCCATCATGTTCGCACTGACCCAGGGACTCCGCCGCGCCGTCCAGATCAAGCCCAATGGTATCGCCACCCATTTCGCCGGACGCCGGCGCACGTGGCAGCAGAGTCTGGAGAGGATCAGCCGAGTTGGCGGCGCGCTTTCCGCATTGGGTGTGCGGCCTGGCGAGCGAGTCGCCATCCTGGCGCTGAACAGCGACCGCTATTTCGAGCTGCTCTACGCCATCCCGTGGATCGGCGCCGCCATGGTGCCGCTCAACACCCGCCTGGCCACGCCGGAGCTCGAATATATCCTCGCCGACTCCGGCGCGGTTGTGCTGTTCGTTGACACCGCCATGTCACACCATCTGACCGCGCTCGACGGCAAGATACAAGGTGTGCGCGAGGTCGTGTGGATGGACGACTCGTCCTCGCCCGAAGGCATGCTGCGCTTCGAGGACCTCGCCAACTACGAAGTGACCGACGATGCGGGTGCCGACGACGACGACCTCGCCGGCCTTTTCTACACCGGCGGCACCACGGGGCGCGCCAAGGGCGTCATGCTCACCCACAGCAACCTCGTGGTGAACGCGCTGAACGGCGTGGCCGGCATCGGCTTCAACGCCGACACGACCTACATCCATTCCGGTCCGATGTTCCATCTCGCCGACGGCGCCTCGACCTTCGGCGTCACCATGTCGGGCGGCCGCCATGCCTTCGTGCCGCGCTTTGAACCTCTCGAGGTGCTGCAGACCATCCAGACCGAGAAGGTGACGCACGCCCAGTTCGTGCCGACGATGATCAACATGCTGGTCAATCACCCGCGCTTCGGCGAGTTCGACATCTCCACGCTCTCTTTCATCCTCTACGGCGCCTCGCCGATGCCCGAAGGCGTGCTGCGCAAGGCCATGCAGGTGATGCCGCATGTCCGGCTGATGCATGCCTACGGCATGACCGAGGCGGCGCCGATCGTGACCCTGCTCGACCCGCGCTACACGACGCTCGACGGTCCGTTTGCCGGCAAGTTGAAATCGTGCGGCCAGTCGGCGCTCGGCTGCGAGGTCAAGGTGGTCGACACCAACCGCAAGGAGGTGGCCTACGGCACGGCGGGTGAGCTCGCGATCCGCGGCGCCAACATCATGAAGGGCTACTGGAACAAGCCGGACGAGACCGCCGCCGTGCTCGAGAACGGCTGGTACTACTCGGGCGACGGCGCCACCATGGACGAGGAGGGCTTCGTCTATATCGTCGATCGCCTCAAGGACATGATCATCTCGGGCGGTGAGAACGTCTATTCGGCCGAGGTCGAGAATGCGATCTCTCTGATGGAGGGCGTGGCCGAAGTCGCGGTGATCGGCGTGCCCGACGAGCGCTGGGGCGAGCGCGTGCATGCCATCGTCGTGCCCAAGCGCGGCACCGAGCTCACGGCCGAGGACGTGCTGGAACACTGCCGCGGCCAGATCGCAGGCTACAAGTGCCCGCGCAGCGTCGACTTCCGCGACGCCGCGCTGCCGCTGTCCGGCGCCGGCAAGGTGTTGAAGCGCGAGCTGCGTGAGCCCTACTGGAAGGGCTTCACCAAGGCGGTGAACTAGGGGCCCGCGGTCCGCACGCGCTAGACGAGCGGCACGTAGTCGTACTCGCCCACGCCCTGCAGGATCAGGAAGGTGAGCGAGCTCTGGCCGGCGTTGGTCACCAGATGCGGGCGGCCCGCGACCGCGACGAAGCTCTCGCCCACGCCGAGCCTGACCTCCTGCTTGGGATTCTGCAGGAACAACCGCATCTTGCCTTCCAGCACATAGAACGTGTCGCTGATGTTGGTGTGGAAGTGCCAGGGCACGGTCTGGCTGGGCGACAGCTGAAGCTCGCTGATGCGGAAACCGGGCCGCTCCGCGTGACGATCGCGGCGTTCGACCTCGTAGAGATGGCTGGCGTCCTTCACCGGCTCGAGCTTGCGTTCCGCTTTCATGGTCCGACCCACCTTTGGAGCAGCATGAGGAGAATTGTGCCTCCAATCGCGCGGCCGCGCTACCGCAAGAGAGGGCAAAGCCCTATGAAGCAACCCGGCACAAGGACAGCAGGGGAATCGATGCTCACGATCTACGGCGTCTATCGCTCACGCGCTTCGCGCAACATCTGGCTGGCCAACGAGCTCGGCCTTCCGTTCAAGCACGTGCCGGTGATCCAGCACTACCGCCTGCCCGACGCCAAGGCCGCCGATGCGCCGCTGCACAGCCGATCGGCCGCGTTCCTCAAGGTCAACCCCAACGGCCACATCCCGTCGATCGACGACGACGGGCTGGTGCTGCACGAATCGCTCGCCATCAACCTCTACCTCGCCAAGAAGCATGGCGGGCCGCTCGCGCCGGCCAACCTCGCCGAAGAAGGCGAAATGGGCATGTGGTCACTGTGGGCCGCCACCGAGGTCGAGCCGCACTCGATCAACGTTCTCTATCACCGGGTCGGCAATCCGTCGGGAGCCGAAGGATGCAAAGGCCGGCGACGCCGCCGTCGAGGCGCTGCGGGCGCCCTTCGCCGTGCTCGACGCGACCCTCGCCAAGGATGGCCATGTCATGGGCGGCCGCTTCACCGTGGCCGACATCAATATCGCCGAGGTCGTGCGCTACGCCCAGGCCGCGCCCGAATTGTTCGACGCGGCGCCCCGCGTAAAGGCCTGGCTCGCCGCCTGCCAGGCGCGTCCCGCCTTCAGGAAGATGTGGGAGACGCGCGAGAAGGAGCCGGCCTAGCTCGGCTACTCCTCCCCACGCTATTGCGTGGAGAGGAGAACTTGCGTCACACCGCCGCCAGCGCCTGGTCGAGATCGGCCAGGATGTCCTCGATGTGCTCGATGCCGATCGACAGCCGCACGTAGCCGGGAGTGACGCCGGTCTGCGCCTGCTCTTCCGGCGTGAGCTGGGAGTGCGTGGTCGAGGCGGGATGGATGGCGAGGCTGCGCGCATCGCCGATGTTGGCGACGTGGTAGAACATCTTCAGGTTGTCGATGAACTTGCGGCCGGCGTCCGCTCCATCCTTGAGCTCGAAGCCCATCAGCGCGCCCATGCCGCGCGAGAGGTAGGTCTCGGCCCGCCGCTTGGCCTCGCCGTTCATCAGCGAGGGGTGGATCACCTTGGTGATCTTGGCGTGCTTGGAAAGATGCTTGGCCACGAGGTTGGCGTTGTCGCAATGGACGCGCATGCGCAGCGGCAGCGTCTCGAGGCCCTGGATGAACATGAAGGCGTTGAACGGGCTCATCGGCGCACCGACGTCGCGCAGCAAGGTGACCCGCGCCTTGATGATGTAGGCGACCGGCCCCATCGGCTTCGTCGCCTGCGTCCACACCGCGCCGTGATAGCTCGGGTCGGGCGTGTTCAGCATGGGGAAGCGGTCGGCGTGCTTCTCCCAGTCGAAGTTGCCGCCGTCGACCAGGATGCCGCCGATCGAGGTGCCGTGGCCGCCGATATACTTGGTCGTCGAATGCAGCACGATCGCCGCGCCATGGTCGAACGGCCGGCACAGCACCGGCGCCGCCGTGTTGTCCATGATCAGCGGCACGCCGAGCTCGCGGCCGATCTTCGCCACCTCGCCGATCGGGAACACGGTCAGCTTGGGGTTGGGCAGCGTCTCGGCGTAGTAGCAACGGGTCCTGGCGTCGGTGGCGCGGCGGAAATTCTCCGGGTCGGCCGGATCGACGAAACGGCATTCGATGCCCATCGTCTTCATGGTGTTGGCGAACAGGTTCCACGTGCCGCCGTAGAGATCCGTCGAGGCGACGAAATTGTCGCCGGCATGGCAGATGTTCTGGACGGCAAACAGCGACGCCGCCTGTCCCGAGCCCAGCGCCAGCGCCGCCACGCCGCCCTCGAGTGCGGCGACACGTGTCTCCAGCACATCGTTGGTCGGGTTCATGATGCGGCTGTAGATGTTGCCGAGCTCGGCCAGGCCGAACAGGTTGGCGGCGTGCTTTGTGTCGCGGAACTGGAAGCTCGTGGTCTGGTAGATCGGCACCGCCACCGCGTTGGTCGCGGGATCGCTGCGATAGCCCGAATGCAACACGACGGTCTCGGGATGCTTGCTGTTCGTTGCCATGTCCTGTCCTCGCTGCTTTCCGGCGGCACCCTTCGCCGCGGGATCATCGGCATAGTGAAATGCCGGCAACCGGGCAAGCCGCGACATACCTGTGAGATGTTGCAACCCGCTTACGTGGCGCGATGCGGATAGGTCAATCGGCTCGGCCGACAGGCGTCGTTTTGCTACTTGTCCAGCCAGACGTCTTCCATGCGCAGTCCGTTGTAGATGCTGTTGACCATCGGCACGTAGTTCTTCACGTACGGATGCCAGCAGGTCCCCGAGCGGTTGTGATAGAGGACAGGGCGCGCGACATCCTCGGCCAGCCGGCGCTCGATGTTCCAGACCATCTTCCGGCGCTTGTCCTGGTCGGCCTCCATCGATTGCTGATCGAACAACTTGTCGATCTCGGGATTGCAGTAGCCGTCGTAGTTGCTTTCCGAATTGCAGGCGTAGTTCTCGTAGAAGGCCTGATCGGGGTCGTCGATGCCGTTGCCGGTGAGGTTGGCGCCGATCGTGTAGTCGCGGCGCCTCACCTTGGGATACCAGGCGGTGGTGTCGAGCAGCTCGAGCTCGGCGTCGATATAGATCCGCTTGAGCTGGTCGAGCAGGATCACCGCCGGGTCGCGGTAGGGCGGAATGTTGCGCGTCGACACTTTGAGCTTGAGCCGGTTGCCCGGCCCATAGCCGGCACCCTCCATGATCTTGCGCGCCTCCGCCCGGTTGTTCTCGACGTCGGGATGGTAGCCCGGCAGCGTCTGCATCAGGTCGGCCGGCATGCCCCAGATGCCCTCGGGCGGGGCGAGCAGCGCGCCGCCGATATCGCCCTTGCCCTGGGTCAGGGTTTCGATGAAGGCGCGGCGGTCGAGCGTCAGCGCCACCGCGCGGCGCATTTCCGGCCGGTTGAACGGCAGAGCCTCGCGATTGATCATGACGTTGCGCTGCACGTTGGTCGGCACCAGGGCGCAGCTCGCCTGCGGCACCTGGGCCTTGATGTCGGCAAGCATCGGGACTTGCAAAAAATAGGGCGAGGTCATGTCGACGGTGCCGGCGACGAAGCTCAGCGCGCCGGTCGACTGGTTCTTGATGATGACGTACTCGATGCCGTCGAGATAGGGCCGTCCCGGCTTCCAGTAGTCGGGGTTGCGGGCGACCCTGATGAGCTCGTTGGGCTTGAACTCGACGAACTTGAACGGGCCGGTGCCGATCGGCCGCCGCCGCATCTCGGCTGGCGGCACGTGGCACGGATAGACCGGCGAGAATCCCGAGGCCAGCAGCGCCAGGAAAGCCGGCTGCCGGCGCTTCAGCTGGAACGTCACCTCGTCGTCGCCCTTGACGACGACGGTGTCGAGGTTGCCGTACCAGGTCTTGCGCGGATTGACCCGCAGCGTCTCGCTTCCCCTGCCCTGCAGCAGGTCCCAGGTGCATTTGACGTCGCGGGCGCTGAACGGCCTGCCGTCGTGCCATTTGACGCCCCGGCGCAACTTGAACGTGATGGCGGTCCCCGACTCGTCCCACGCCCAGCTGCTGGCGAGATCCGGGACGATCGACTTCAGGCCGCTTTGCGGCACGCTCTGATCGTACATCACGAGGTTGTTGAAGACCCCCATCATCGGCCCCTGGCCGGCGATGGTGGATTCCTCGTGGATCGACATGCTGGCGGGGCTGTCGAAGAAAAAGATCTTCAGGATGCCGCCCGGCTTCTGCGCCGTCGCCGGCCGAAGCGGCGCCAGCACCAGCATCACGACGATACCGGCGAGAATGGCCATGAGCGTGCGCGCCATGGGACCTCCACGTTCAAGACGTCAGGTGCAGGCAGGCTTTACGCTTGTTCGGACTGGGAACGCCGTGCTGAGCGGGCCACTGAAGCGGACGCGACGGATCGGCTCAGGCGATCATCCCGGGAATCGGCGTGGGCTGCAAGCACCAGCCGGTCGATCGAGGGCGCGAAACCAAAATTCTCATAGAAGCGCCTGGCGTCGCGGTTGAACGCGTGCACTGCCACCTCGACATGCGTGGCGCCGTGGCGGCGCGACCACTCGACGGTGGCCTCGAGCAGCCGGCGCCCGGCGCGCCATCGCCGCTGATCGGCACGCACGACGAGATTGTCGAGCTCGACCACCTTGCGCGGCACGGCGCCGGCAAAGGGCGAGGGCGTGCGCGTCAGCAGGACGGCAAGCCCGATCACGTCGGCGCCGCGCTCCGCCACCAGCACGGTCGACCCGGGTTCGGACAGCCACCGCTCGATCTGCTGGCCGGTGCGCGCCGGCCCGTCGAAGGGCTGGAAGAAGTCCGGCCGCGCCTGGCGGTGAAACTCGTCCAGTTCGTCGAACAGGGCGATCAGCGCGTCGTAGTCGCCGAGGGTGGCGGTGCGGATGTGGACAGGCTTGGCGGTCATGCCGCCAGCACCAGCCGATCATTGGCAGCGGTGAATCCGAAGCTCTCGTAGAAGCGCCGGGCGTCGCCCTCGCCCATCACGGCCTCGACCTGAACGGCGCGGCGCTGGCGCGACCATTCGACGACGGCGGCAAGCAGGCGCCGCCCGATGCGGCGGCCGCGATGGTCGGCGCGCACCACGAGGTTGTCGACTTCGACCACCTTGTGGGTGAGCCCGCCCTCCAGCGGCACGATCCGCGTCAGCAGCACGGCGACGCCCAGGACGCCCGCCTCGCTTTGCGCCACCAGGAGCGTCGTGCCCGGGCTCTCGAGCCACGCGAGCACCTGCTCGCGCGCGTGGGCCGCGTCATCCAGCAGGGCGCACAGCGCCTCGCAATCGCGCGGGCCGGCCAGCCTCACGCGGATCGACAGCGGCAGGCCCGCCCTCGTTTCTTCGGCTTCCATGATCGACATCTCGTCCTCCGTCTGCGGTCCCGCCGCGGCCCGGAGGCCTATTCCAGAAATAAAGAAGCCGCCGGGATGCGGCGGCTTTGTCAGGTCATGACCTTTCGCGCCGCCTATGTGAGCAGCGTAAAATACCAACCCTTCTGGAGCAGGTTCGTGGTCATGCGCATTCTATAGCGCCGTGACGGTGGCGCTGTCAACGCGGCCTCCGTTATCGTTGCCTTCATGAACTCCTCCCTTCTCGCAGCAGCTCCGTGGTGGCGGCCCGACGCCGGCGACACGCTGGTCATCCGCGGCGGCCGGCCGCTGGTCGGCACCTATCCGATCAGCGGCGCGAAGAACGCGGTGCTGCCGCTGATGGTAGCAGCGCTGCTGACGCCGCATCTCGTGACCTTGCACAACGTGCCGGCCAATCTCGACGTCGCGGTATTGTCGTCGCTGCTGCGACGCCTGGGTTGCGAGATGCACTGGTCGTCGACCTCGTCGGGATTGTCGGTGACGATTTCAGCCGATCGCCTGGAGCCCCGCGGAATCGACGGCGACCTCGTGGCGCGCATGCGGGCGTCGGTGCTGCTGCTCGGCGCGCTGCTGGCGCGCAGCGGCGAGGCGCGCCTGCCGCTGCCCGGCGGCGACGCCATCGGGCGGCGCGCCATCGACTTTCACCTGGCCGGCCTCAGCGCCATGGGCGCGACGGTGAAGCTCGAAGGCGGCGTGATCCAGGCGACGGCGCCTGCGGGGCTGCGCGGCGCCGACATCCTGCTGCCTCTGCCCTCGGTCGGTGCAACGGAGAACCTGCTGCTCGCCGCCGTCCTTGCCGACGGCACGACGACGATCCGCAATGCCGCGCGCGAGCCCGAGATCGCCGACCTGGCTGCCTGCCTGATCGCGATGGGCGCCAAGGTGTCTGGCCTCGGCACGCATGAGCTCCGCATCGAGGGCGCCGCGCGGCTCGCCGGCGCCGTGCATGCCGTCCTGCCCGATCGCATCGAGTTCGGCACCCTCGCCTGCGCCGCGGCCATCACCGACGGCGAACTCCACCTGCCCCACGGCCGCGTCGACCTGCTCGGCGCCGCCGGTGCGTCGTTCAACGCCATGGGTGTCGATTTCGGCGAGACGCCGGACGGGGTCGTTGCCCGGCGGGGCCGGCACGGCCTCCGAGGCATCGACATCACGACCGGCCCCTACCCCGGCTTCGCCACCGACCTGCAGGCGCCGGTCATGGCGTTGCTGGCGACGGCCGCCGGCGCCAGCGCCGTCAGCGAGACGATCTTCGATCAGCGCTTCCGGCACGTCGACGAACTCGTCCGGATGGGCGCGAGCATCGCCGTCCGCGGCCGCACCGCCCTGGTCCGCGGCGTCGACCGGCTTCAAGGGGCGGCCGTGATCGGCACCGACGTCCGCGCTGCCGCCGCTCTTGTCATCGCGGGGCTCGGCGCCTGTGGCGAGACAAGGCTCGGCGGCCTCGATCATCTCGACCGGGGCTACGACCGCATGGTGCGCAAGCTCGCCGTCTGCGGGGCCGACATCGCGCGCCTGCCCTGAAGCAGCCGGCCTGGCGCCCGCGCCCCATTGCTGCGGACGGCGGTTGCGCAGCCAGAAGATGCAGGCCCTGACGTCGGGCGGGCGATGCACCGTTTGCCGCACCGAGACCGGTTCGCCGCGGTTGAGCAGGACCCGCGTGGTTTCGTAATTGTAGCCGATGGCCCGCGCGTAGAGGCCGTGCGCCACATTGCCGTCGGCAAGGTCGCGTCCGCTCCTCACCGCCCGGGCGAACTCGGGATGTTTTCGCAGCCAGTTGTCGATCGTGCTGTGGGCCACGTCGAGGGCATCAGCCAATTCCTGGTTGGTGGCGCCCGCCAGGCACAGCCCGTGGGCCTGCTCGGCGAATTCCGGCTTGTAAAGCGAAGGCCGTCCGGCTCCGTCCATCGTCGATCCTCCAGTGTGACGGAGGAAGGTTAGTCGTGACATTAGTAATAGTCAAGTATATTCGTAGTATTAATTAAGGCTGGGCTGATCCGATTAATGGGCGCCATACGACCCAAATATGTAACTTTCAGAAAGCCCGGCTCAGTAGAGCCCCGGCAGCAGCCGCCACGTACGCGCGCGGTAGGCCTCGTATTCCTGGCCGAATTGCGCGTGCAGCAGCCTCTCCTCCGAGTTCATGCGCGCGATCAGCGGCGGAATGTTGAGCGCCGCCAGCAGCACGCCCGCGCCCGAGCGAAACGCCAGCGCCCAGCCCAGCGACAGGATGAGCAGCCCGAGATAGCTGGGATTGCGGATGCGGCTGTAGAGGCCATCGGTGACCAGCGTGTGGCCGGGCTGGATGGCCACCAGGCCGCTGAAGCGGCGGCCGAGAATGAAGACCGGCCACAGCCGCAGCGCGCCGCCGCCGACATACAGGGCAACGCCCAGCCAACGGACGGCATCGCCATCGACGACCCAGAACTCCTTGCGGTCGGTGTAGGCCGGCAGCCAGGCCGACAGAATTCCGATCAGGCCCAGCGCGCCGATGATCCACCGGTTGGAGCGATCCTCGCGCTCACCGCTGCTGAGGTTTGCGGCGCTCAGCAGACCAGCGACGGCCATCGCCGCGGTCGCGACCACCAGGGCGATGCGCGCCGGATTGGCGAAAAACGCCTCGAACCCTCCCCAGCCCAGTATGGCGAGGCCGAGGAAGGCGACGACGCCTCCTGCGGAGGCAAGGGCCAGTGCGGGCCTGGACATGACGCCCATGTGGGTACGGAGCGCGTGAAGTCAAATCGCGTCATGCACCGGGCCCGCGACTCCAACGCGACCCGCGCCGGTGCTAATGTCGCGCGATGCATCGGCTCACGAACACGCTTCTGGCGACCGTGCTGGCCACGGCCGCTCTTCTGTCCGCGCCATTCGCAACGGCGCAGGACAACACCCGGCCGTGGCCCACAAAGGAATGGTCGACCTCTTCGCCCGAGGAGCAGGGCATGAGCTCCGAGCGGCTCGCCCGACTGGTCGAGTTCGGCGCCTCGAACGACATCGACAGCGTGCTGGTGACGCGCCACGGGCGGATCGTGCTGGAGGCGAGCTACGCGCCGTTCCGTACCGGGCTGAGGCACCGCTTCTATTCGGCGACCAAGTCCGTCACCAGCACCCTGATCGGCATGGCGCTGGCCGACGGCCTGCTCGACAGCACCGACCACAAGGTCGTGGATTTCTTCGCCGACCGCACGATCGCCAACCTCGACGACGCCAAGAAGGCGATGACCGTCCAGCACCTGCTCGACATGACGTCGGGCCTCGCCTGGCAGGAGGGCGTGAACGGCGGCGCCGAATCCTACATCGCCATGGCGCGCAGCCCCGACTGGCAGCAGTTCATCCTCGACCGGCCGATGGCGACGCCGCCGGGCTCGCGCTTCTACTACAACACCGGCAACAGCCACCTGCTGTCGGCCATCCTGGGCAAGGTCACCGGCCGCAGCACGCTCGACTATGCGCGGGAAAGGCTGTTCGGGCCGCTCGGCATCGACGACGTGCTGTGGCGCGTCGACCCGCAGGGCGTCCAGAACGGCGGCAACGACCTCTACCTGCAGCCGCGCGACATGGCGAAGATCGGCTATCTCTGGCTGCGCGGCGGCGTGTGGGAAGGAAAGCAGATCCTGCCGGCGGCGTGGATCGAGGGCGTGCGTGCGGCCGATGTCGACATGCGCGAGAGCTGGTCGGCCGACATCCGCTACGGCCGCCAGTTCTGGGTCATGCCGAGCCGCGACACCTTCATGGCGGTGGGCTACCACCGCCAGCTCGTCGTCGTGATGCCGGGGCTCGACATCGTGGCGGTGGCGACCGGCTCGTCGCGCTTTCCCACCCCCAACGGCATGGCAACCACGCCGCGCTACGGCCTCGGCGCGCTGGCGGGCTTCCTCGCCGCGGCCGTGACCTCGGACGGCGCGGTCGCCGCCAATCCCGCGGCGACGGCCGACCTCGCCGAGCGGGTGAAGGCCGCCGCCCTCGAGCAGCCGGCGCCGGCCAGCCCCGCCGGGCCGCCGGCGCTGGTCAAGGCGGTGTCCGGCAAGACCTGGCGGTTCACCGGCAGTCCGGCGCGGCTGAAGTCGCTCACCCTGAAGCTCGACGATCCCCAGCCGTCCTACGAATACGAGCTCGAGCTCGGTCCTCCCATGGTTCCGCCGGGCCCGTTCGGCGGGCCGATCGGCTTCGACGGCCGCTTCCGCGTGGGCGGGCGCACGCCCGTGGGGCTGAGCGCCGCGCGCGGCGCCTGGTCGGCCGACGGCACCAGCCTCGTGCTCGAGCTGCAGTCGCTGGGCGGCGACGACGTCGTGCGGGTGACGCTGGTGTTCGGCGACAGGACCGTCGAGCTGAGCGCCGACTATGCCGGCGGGTTCAAGTTGAAGCTGGAGGGACGGGCCGACGACTGAACGCGCCTATTGCGCGGCCACCGCCATCACCTGCTTCAGCCCCGACATTGGCGCAGTCCATTCAGGCGTACATCACTCATGTTCCTCCCCCCTTGGGGGAGAGGAGCATGACGAAGGAGGCGTGAGCCTATTCCGCCGCCACCGCCATCGCCTGCTTCAGCCCGGGCATGGTGAAGCCCAGTGTCGAGCTTGGCGATCATGTCCTTGCCGGCCTTCTCGTCGGTCTCGACCAGCGGCGGGCGGACCGGCGTCCATGCCGAATCGCTGCCGTAATGGGCGATGCAGTACTTCAGCGCCGGGATCATGACATAGCCCTGCATGACGCCGCGCACGTCGTTGATCCAGCTCTGCAGCTTCTCGCCTTCCGGCGTCTTGTACTTGTGATAGGTCTCGGCGATCTTGCCCGGATTGATGTTGGCGGTGGCGCTGATGCAGCCCGCGCCGCCCGACTTGATGTTGTCGATCAGGGGTTTCTCGTTGCCCGAGAAGACGTCGAAGCCGTCCTTGGCGAAGGCGTCGATCATGCTCTTGGTGTGCGCCCAGTCGTCCGACGAATCCTTCATGCCGGCGATCTGCTTGGGATAGGCCTTCATCAGCCGCTCGACCAGCTTGTGGGTGATCGGCACGGCCGACACCGGCGGGATGTGATAGAGGTAGACGCGCAGGCGGTCGTCGCCGACCCGCTGCACGACCTCCGAGAAGAAGCGGAACAGCCCCTCCTCCGGGACGCCCTTGTAGTAGAACGGCGGCAGCATCAGCACGCCCGCCACGCCGAGCTTGGTGGCATGCGCGCTCACCTTGGCCGCCTCGTTGATCGAGCAGGCACCGGTGCCGGGCATCATGCGATCGGTCGGCACGCCGGCCGAGACGATGGACTCCAGAAGCGTCATGCGCTCGTCGGCCGACATCGAGTTGGCCTCGGAATTGGTGCCGAACACCGCCAACCCGCAATCCTGGCTCAGCAGCCACTTGCAATGGGCGATGAAACGGCCGACGTCGGGCGAGAGGTCGCGCTTGAAGGGCGTGACGACCGGCGAAAGAACACCTTTGATCCGCGCTGTGGCCATGATCTTATTTCTCCCCGGCGAGTGGCGCGCCTGTTCTGCAACGAAGCGCCGGAGACGTCCAGTCACTAATTATCAGCCGGCTGCGCATCGATTTAAGCCCGTATTTGCTGCATTTTATGGATCCGCTGCCTCAGGCTGTCCTTCCAGCCCGGCGAGAACCGTATGCGGGAGACCGGGAGGCTGGGCTTGGTCGGATCGCCGCAAAGCATGCGAGCGGCCGTCCTGGAAACATCGTCGCCTCTTCTGCGACCTCATTGGACACCCGGCTTCCATTCTCGAACGAGCTTCTGCGCCTGCTCGATTTGCACCGGAGTCATCCTGCTCTCGATATTCTTGCGCGCCTGGACCGCTTTCTCACGTTTGCCCTTGTCGGAGGCCGCATAGCGCTGGATCGCCAGGACGATCCACCTGTCGGCCTGGACAACATCCTGCGGCACGCCGCGGCCCTGCTGGTACAAGAGGCCGAGGGCGTACAGAGCATCGACGCTTCCGTCATCGGCAGCCTTGCGATACCAGTTGGCCGCTTGCGCCGGATCCTGCGGCACGCCGCGGCCAACGTCGTAGGCGTGACCGAGGGCTGGCCCCGGCGAGGGCGTGGTCCTGTGCGGCGGCCTTGCGGTACCACGCCATGGCCTGGCGGTAGTCCTGCGGCACCCCTCGACCGCTGCCGTACAGGTTGCCGAGATTGTACTGGGCCACGGCGTTTCCGTGATCGGCAGCCTTGCGATACCAGGCGCGCCGCCTGCGCGAAGTCCCGCTCCACCCCCTGGCCTGCTTCGTACGCGGTACCCAGGTTGGTCTGCGCGCCGGTGTGGCCCTGCTCGGCAGCCTTGCGATACCAGGCGAGGGCCTGGCCGCGGTCCTGCGGCACGCCTCGACCCTCGGCGTACAGGTAGGCGAGATTGAACTGGGCCGCTGCGTATCCATGATCGGCAGCCTTGCGAAACCATTCGGCAGCCTGCCCGTAGTCCTGCGGCACCCCCCGGCCGGTTGCGTACATTTTGCCGAGAATGTGCTCGGCTGCCGCGTGCTGTTGATCGGCAGCCTTGCGATACCATTCAGCCGCTTGCCCGAGGTCCCGCGCCACGCCGCGGCCTGTTTCATACGCGGCACCCAGATTGGTCTGCGCGCGGGGGTCTCCCTGGTCGGCAGCCTTGCGGTACCAGGCCACAGCCTGCGCATCGTCCTGCGGCACGCCCTGGCCATTGTCGTACAGCACGCCCAGGTAGGTCTGCGCCCTTGTGTTCCCGGCATCGGCCATCGGCCTCATGAGCTGCAGCACGGTCGCATAGTCGCCGCGCTTGTAGGCGGAGTCTGCCGTAGCAAGGTCCTGGGCCTCGGCTCGAGGCAAGGCAACTTCGGGCGTTGCCGCCGTCCCGGCTTCCTCCCCGGGAGTTGCCTCGGCTTCTCTCTGCTGCCCCCGTTCGCCGGTTTCGCCGATGCCCGGCATGGGCAGACCAGCCGGCTTCGAGCTCCTCGCCCCAGACTTCCTGAAGCCATGCGGAAGGGTCGATCTGCCGCACGACCAGGAACGTTCCGGCTGCGGCCACCACCGCCAGCGAGCCGACGCCTGCATACACGAGTGTCCGCCATCGTCGGCCCACCGCTGGCGCAGCAGCCGGCGCTGGCGCAGCAGCCGGCGCTGGCGCACCAGCCGGAGCGTGTGCCGAAAACAGGGCGGCGCGCCACTGCTCGATTGTTTGCGGCCTGTCGGCCGGCCGTACGGCAAGCCCACGGTCGATGCCGCTCAGAAGCGGGACCGGGAAGCCTGCGCGTTTCAGCTCGGCCAGGGGTTGGTACCTGTCCGCCAGTGCCCGTTCCACGGATCTTGGCGGCAAGCGGCCTGAAATGGCGCGATAGAATGTAGCTGCGAGCCCGTAGATGTCGGTCCACGGCCCTTGGTTGCCCTCGACGAACTGTTCGACGGCCGCATAGCCCGGCGTGAACACCGCCGTCATGGCGCTGGTGCGCGCGGCCATTGCAGCCCGCGCGGCGCCGAAATCGATCAGGACGGGGCGTCCCTCCCTGTCCAGCAGGATGTTCGCGGGCTTGATATCGCGATGCACGAAGCCCGCCTGATGCACCGTGGCCAGCACGTCCAACAAAGGAGGCAGCAGGCGGACCACTTCTTGTGCGGAAAGGGGGCCGTCCTGGTCGAGTTTGTCGGCCAAGGTGGAGCCGTGAACCAGCTCCATGACGATATAAGCGGTCCCATTGTCCTCGACCAAGTCATAGACGTGGACCATGCCGGGCCTGCCGCGAAAGCCGGCAAGGGTATGTCCCTCGTCGATGAAACGTTCGCGGCCAAAGGCGAACTCCTCGGCGACCCTGGTCGAGTTCGGGACGACGATCACGCCATCGTGCCGGACGGCCAACGCCATCGGCAGATACTCCTTGATGGCGACATCGCAGCCGAGCTGGCCGTCGTGAGCAAGATAGGTGATGCCGAAGGAGCCTTGACCCAGTACGGACCTGACAACGTAGCGCCCGACGCGAGTCCCGGATGCGAGTGCCACATAGTTGTCCCGGGTACGGACAACGATGGTGTCACCCATTGCTACTTCGCCCGCGATGCGGTTGCCTAAGCCAGCCCCTCATAACCACCCCAAGCCGTATTCCGGGAGCATGAACTCCCGGAGTTGCGGGAGCCAGATGAATCTGAGGCATAGATGTCGCCCGGCCAGAACACCTTCTTGCGCCGCACTTCGCCGGACGCCCGGCGGGAAAGGCGAGACCGCTGGCATCGACGCCGAGATCGACCATACTAGGCCGTAGTAAGCTTCACACGGACAGACCTGCGACGGCCGCCGGTCGGCTCCGCCATGAACATGTGAGATGCCGTGTTTTGAATGGTTCTCAAAACCCAGAAAACAATGAGTTTTGTGATGTTGGGTGATCCCGGCCAGCCCAGCATCATGTGAGGAACGGAGACGTCCAGTGCCAGCTTCGACCAGCGACATCCTGCCTGAAGACGGCACCAACGGAACCCTGATCGGCCGGGTCTGGCACCACGGTCACCACCACGGCCACAAGGGCGGCATGCCCGACGGGCCGAGCGTGGTCGTCGTGCGGGCCGACGGGCTCTACGACATCACCTCGGCGGCGCCCACGGTGGCCGACCTCTGCAATGCGCCCGATCCGGTGGCGCTCGCCCGCAACACCCGCGGCGAGCGGCTGGGCGGGCTGAAGGAGCTTTTGGGCGACCTTTTGGCGCCGATCGACCTGCAGGCCATCAAGGCGGCCGGCGTCACCTTCGCGGTGAGCCTGCTCGAGCGGCTGATCGAAGAACACGCCAAGGGCGATCCGGCGCGCGCCGAGCAGGTGCGCAAGGAGCTGAACCAGATCATCGGCGCCGATGTCAGCACCATCAAGCCGGGCTCGCCCGAAGCCGAGGCGCTCAAGAAGACCCTGATGGCACGCGATGCGTGGTCGCCCTATCTCGAGGTCGGCATCGGCCCCTATGCCGAGATCTTCACCAAGGCGCCGGCCATGGCGGCGGTCGGCTACGGCGCGGAGATCGGCATCCGGTCCGACTCGGACTGGAACAATCCCGAGCCGGAAGTGACCCTGGTCGTGAACGCGCGCGGCCATATCGTGGGCGCAACCCTGGGCAACGACGTCAACCTGCGCGACATGGAAGGCCGCAGCGCCCTTCTGCTCGGCATCGCCAAGGACAACAACGCCTCCTGCGCCATCGGCCCCTTCATCCGGCTGTTCGACCAGACCTTCTCGCTCGACGACGTGCGCCAGGCCAAGGTCGAGCTCGAGGTGACGGGCCCCGACCAGTTCCGGCTGCGCGGCGCGAGCGACCTCTCGAAGATCAGCCGCGATCCGACCGAGCTGGTGGCGCACGCCATGGGCCACACGCACCAATATCCCGACGGCATGGTGCTGATGACCGGCACCCTGTTCGCGCCCACCGAACCGCGCAGGCCGGGCGGCGCGGGCTTCACCCACATGGTGGGCGACCTCGTTTCCATCCGCTCGCCCAAGCTCGGCACGCTCACCAACCGGGTGAACCATTGCGACAAGATCCCGCCCTGGACGTTCGGGGTGTCGGCGCTGATGCGCAATCTGGCGGCGCGCGGGTTGCTGGGATGACCGGCGACCTCTGCCGCCTGCCCGCCTCGGTGTTGCGCGAGCAGATCGCCGCCAGGAAAGTCTCGCCGGTCGAATTGACCGACGCCGTGCTGGCGCGCGCGGATAAACTGCAGCCGGTGCTGAACTGCTTCATCACCATCGTCGCCGATCAGGCGCGCGCGGCGGCCAGGCAGGCCGAGGATGCGGTGATGCAAGGCAAGCCGCTCGGCCTGCTGCACGGCATTCCCTTCGCCGCCAAGGATCTCGTGAACACCGCCGGCGTGCGCACGACCTTCGGCTCGCTGCATCACGACGAGAACGTGCCCAAGGAAGACGCCGTCTGTGCCGCGCGCGTGAAGTCCGCCGGCGCCATCCTGTTCGGCAAGACGACGACCCCCGAATTCGGCCACAAGGCGCTGACCGACGCGCCGTTGTTCGGCCGCACGCGCAACGCCTGGAGCGCCGAGCGCACGCTCGCGGCGGATCGAGTGGCGGCGCGGCGGTCGCGGTGGCGGCCGGCATCGGGCCGATCGGCATCGCCACCGACGGCGGCGGCTCGACGCGCATTCCGGCGGCGGCCAACGGCATGGTCGGGCTGAAGCAGAGCAACGGCGTCATCCCGCACAGCCAGGTGGCCGACGCCTTCGGCAACTACACCTATGTCACGCCGATGACGCGCACGGTGATGGACACCGCCCTGATGCTGCAGGCCATGGCCGGTCCGCATCCTTCCGATCCCTGGTCGATCGGCATCGTGCCGCAGGACTACCTCGCCGCGGCGCGCGCCGAGGGCGACCTCCTGGGCAAGCGCGTCCTCTACAGCCTCACCTTGGGCAACACGGCCGTCGCCAAGGACGTGGCGACCGCGTTTGAACGAGCGCTCGGACGTCTGCGCGAACTCGGCGCCGAGCTGGTCGAGCTCGACGACGAGCTGCCCGACATGGAGCCGATCTGGAAGGTGATCAACCACACGACCTGGCGGGCGCGCTTCGACGACCTGATCCGCCGCGAGGACAATCGGCTTTCGTCTTCCCTGGTGCGCCAGGTGGCCATGGCCGCGGAATGGACCGGCGCCGATTACCAGCGCGCCATGTTCCAGCGCACCGACCTCTTCCGCAGGGTCCAGCGCTGGTTCGAGACGGCCGACTACCTGGTGACGCCGACGCTCTCGCGCACCGCCCTGCCGATCGACCAGGATCTGTTCGAGCCCATCCGGATCGACGGCATCGAGGCGGGCGAGCTCCGGCGCAACTGGTTCCCCTACACCATGCCGTTCAACATCACCGGCCACCCTGCCCTGACGCTCTGCTGCGGCTACGATTCGGAGGGGCTGCCGATCGGCCTGCAATTCGTCGGCCGCTTCCGCGACGAGGCCTCGGTGCTGCGGGCGGCGGCGCTCTACGAGGCGAGCGAGGACTGGCTGTCGCGATGGCCCGACCTTTAGTGCCGGGGGCGCGCGACTCCAGTCGCGCGTCTTTGATTGCGCTGCGGCAAGATCGCGCCACTGGAGTGGCGCGCCCCCAGCGGACACCGCCGCTCAGCGCCGCCGAGATCCAGGCGCGCGTTCTCCATCGCGACGGGCTGATCCTGGTGATCGACAAGCCGGCCGGTCTCGCCGTCCATGCCGGCCCCAGCAAGGCGCCCAACCTCGAGGAATGTTTCGATGCGCTGCGCTTCGGCCTGCCGCGTCCGCCGGCGCTGGCGCACCGCCTCGATGCCGACACGTCGGGCGTGCTGGTGCTGGGCCGACATCCCAAGGCGCTCAGCAAGCTCGGCCGCCTGTTCCAGGCACGCGACACCGAGAAGACCTACTGGGCCGTCGTGCAGGGCGCGCCGCCCGCCGAGGAAGGCGTGTTCGACCAGAAACTGCTCAAGGTGAACACCCGAAGCGGCTGGTCGGTGAAGGTCTCCGACAAGGGCCAGACGGCGATCACGCGCTACAAGGTGCTGGGCCGCGGGTCAGATACCTCTGGATTGGGCATGACATGGCTGGAGCTGAAGCCCGAGACCGGCCGCACCCACCAGATCCGCGTGCATTGCGCCGCGGCCGGCTGTCCGGTGATCGCCGACCGGCTCTACGGACGTGCCGAGCCCGACAAGCTCCTGCATCTGCATTCGCGCGGCATCGTGCTGCCGCTGTCCAAGACCAAGCCGCCGATCGCCGTGGTTGCCCCACCGCCGCCGCACATGATCGAGGCGTTGAAGGCCTGCGGCTTTACGCCCGCTCCCTGACCCAGATCCGCAACTTGTCGCCGGTTTCGAAGCCGGCAGCCGCGGCGGTATTCAGTTCGTTGCCCGACTCGTAGCCGACCAGCGGCAGGCGCGGGAAAGTCCTGGCAGCCAGCAGAGTGAGCGACTGCCACACGGAAACGGCATCGGCGGCATCGGCGACTACGTTGGTGAGGCCGACTACGCCCTCGGCCCGGTACAGCATGCCGCCGGCCACGACACCGTAACCGCGCCGTCCCACGAACAGGGCGAAGTTCGGATCGTCGAACGGCAGTGGCGTCGTGCTTCGCGTCTCGCGCTGCCAGATTATGTCCGACGATGGGTTGCCAACCGGCATGACGCTACGGATCCACTGCGCGTCGAACAGGACGTCGAACCCGCGGCGCGAGAGGTCGAGCGTGTTGAAACTGTCCTTCACCGCCCAGAGTCCGGGCAGGTTCGACTTCAGCAGGATGTCGATGGTGCTGCGCTGTTCCGCGATGGCCGCCTCGTCGTGCGTCAAGGTGACGGCGTTGGGATAGAAGCGCGGCACGGGCTTGGCATTGACCCACATGTGCGGCAGGAACGTTCCCGGCCGGCCGTGCACACGGCACACCGCATCGCACCAGCGCGCGTTGTTGAGGGCGGCCGCGAGGGTCCAGTCCTTCAGGCTCTGACTTCCTCGCGCTGGAAGATGATGTAGGCCGCGGCGAAAATCACGATCATGCCGGCGATCAGACCGGTAATCTGCGGCCAGATCAACAGCAGGCTTTGCCCGAACGGCAGCGGCGCGCCCATGATCGCGCCGTACATCTGGCTCTGGATGATGGGGCCGAGGGTGCGGGTCTCGGGATTGAGCAGACCGATCACCGCCTCGCCGAACAGCGTGTTGGGCGACAGCCGATCCAGGAACGACTGGAACTGGATCAAGGCCAAGGTCTCGTCGATCGATGCCCGGCCCGACATCACGTCCGGCGAGGCGAAGGCCAGGACGATGGTGGGCACGATCAGGGGCCACACGATCAGGAAGAACAGCCACACGCCCAGCGCGCACAGGGCCGAGGTCGCGGTCGAGCGGAAGATCACCGAGAACAGCATCGATGCCGCGAGCCACACGCCGCCATAGGCGATGGCGGCGCCCAGGAAGCCCACGCCGCGCGCGACCTCGACGCCGCGCGGCGGGATGCCGAGCAGCAGCAGCCCGGCGCCCAGCACGATCAGCCAGAGCGCCACCAGCGCCACGGCCAGGGTGGCGAGCGCGCCCAGGAATTTCCCGAGCAGCAGCGCGTCGCGATAGATCGGCTGCGACAGGACACGCGAGAGCGTCCGGCGATTGAACTCTCCGTTGATCGAGTCGAAGCCGAGACCGATCGCCAGCAGAGGAATCGTGAAGCCGAGCGCCGCGGTGAAGGAAAAGGGCACGCGACTCGACGACGACGTGAAGATGCGCAGGAAGAGGAACGGGTCGGATTCGGTCACGTTGCGCAATTCGGTGAGCGACGGTGCCACCGTCAGCGCCCCGAAGGCGATCACGAACAGCATCAGCACCATCATGCGGGCGCTGCTGAGATGATCGGAGAATTCCTTCATGAACACCGGCCCGAGGCCGGTGAAGGGCGAGCCCTCGCGACGCGCGATGCTACGCTGCATGCCGCGCCTCCTGGAAGTAGCGCGTGTAGACTTCCTCGAGGCTGGGCTGCAGGTCGGCCAGCCGCGTCAGCGCGCCGCCGGCCGACACGATGCGCTGGGCGGCGGTGGCGCGCACATCGCGGTCGGCGACGACCCGCCAGGCGCCTTCGCCTTCCGCGCACGACGTTCTGCACACCCTCGATGCCGCGCAGCGCGCCCGCGACGTCGACACCCGAGGCTTCGACCAGGATCGGATGGCCGGCGCCCAGCACCTGGTTGGCGAGCTCCACCACGGTGCCCATGAGGGCGATCTTGCCCTTGTTGAAGAGCGCCACCCGGTCGCAAACGCTCTGCACCCGATCGAGCAGGTGCGAGGACAGCAGCACCGCCACGCCCATCCGCTTCAGGCCGCGGATCATCTCCAAGAGCTCGAAGGTGGCGTGCGGGTCGAGGCCCGAGGTCGGCTCGTCCAGAATGGCGATCTCGGCCTTCTTCATCACGATCTCGGCGATGCCGAGACGCTGGCGCATGCCGCGTGAATAGGTCGAGACGCGCTTGTCGACCACGTCGGCAAGCTTCACGCTCTCCATCGCCTCCATGATGCGCCGGCCGATCTGCGAGCGCGGGATGGCGAGCAGGCGCGCCGTATAGATCAGGTTCTCGCGCGCCGTCAGATGATCGTAGAAACCCACGGCATCGGGCAGGTAACCGACCCGGCGCTTGACCTCGAGCGGCTGGCGCACGGGGTTGAAGCCCAGCACCTCGACCGAACCGCCGCTGATCTCGGTGAGGCCCAGCATCATCAGGATGGTCGTCGTCTTGCCGGCGCCGTTGGGCCCGAGCAGGCCGAAGATCTCGCCGCGGCGGATGTCGAGATCGATGGCATCGACGGCGCGCTGCGCGCCGTAGAGTTTCAGCAGCCCGCGCGCCTCGATGACGTTGTCGGCCATTGTCGGAAGCTTACCGCCGGCCGAAGCGCGCGACCGCGCCCAGCAGGACCAGCAGCGCGATGGCGATGATGCCGATGCCGATGATGCCCCACATGGTCGAGGTCGTGACGGTGATGCGGAAGTCGGACGACGCCGATTCACCACGGCCGCTGGCGCGGAACGAGGCGACATAGTCGCCGGCGATCGCCTTGTCGGCCGGCGTCACCAGGACCTGCACTTCCTTCTTCTCGTTGGGCGCCACGCTGGCGATGGTCTTGGGATTGAACTCGACCTTCCAGTTGGCGGGCACGGTGCCCGACATCTCGACTTCCTCGATCGGCGCGGTGCCGTCGTTGCTCACGACCAGGGTGTAGGCGGAGGCCTTGCCGACCTCGGCATCGCCCGACAGGCGGCCGTCCTTGGTCGAAAGCGCCAGCTTGCCCTGGCCACTGATCTGCAGGGTCACCCTGAGCTCGGCGGTGGCGCCTTCGGAGGCCACCTTGACCAGCACCGGATAGTCACCCGCCTTGACGTCGCGCGGCGGCGTCACCTTGACCTTGATGTCCTTGCTCTGCCCCGCCTCGATCGGAATCGAGCTGATCTCATTGGAGCCGAAGCCTTCGGTGAAGGTGGTCTGGAAATTGGCCGGACTCTGCGCCGACAGCGCCACGGTGAGGTCCTTGCCGCTGTCGTTGCCGACCGTGACCGTATATTCGAACGCCGAGCGAGGCGTGCCGCGCAACGATGGCAGGCGCGACTTCAGGCTGAGCTTGGCCGGCGTCTCATTGCCGACGGTGAGGGTGACGACCAGATCGGGCGCCTGGGTGAGCGGGCCCCTGGCGCTCAGCACGATCTTCTGCGAGCCAGGCTGCGCGTCCTTCGGTACATCGACGCGAAGCTGCAGGGCAACGTCCTGATTGACGCCCGGCATGGCCGACGCGACCGGCTGGCCGCCGCCCAGGATATCGACCTTCCAGCCGGTCGGAACGCCGGCGAGCGACAGGGCCACCGGCTCGGGCGGCAGCCCGGCATTGGTGAGCTTCACGCGGATGGTCGCGATCTCGCCGGCGCGGACGGTCTGCGAGGGATAGTCGGTGACGAGGAACAGGCCCTTCGGCGGCTCGGCCTGGGCGAAGCCGGCCGAGGCCATGACGAACGAGGCGATGAAGACGAACAGGGCGGTCAAACGGCGCATCGTCGGAGTCTCCGGATCAGGCGGTCGCGCTCGGCCGGGCCTTCATGCGACCGAACCAGGCAGTGAGGTTCTTGCACTCGGGATCGAGCGGCTGGCCGACCTTGGCCATGAAATCGAGGAAGGTGAACAGCAGGATATCGGCCATGGTGAGCTTGTCGCCGGCGATGAAGGGCTTCGATCCCATCAGGCCGTCCAGCCACTTGAGCTTGTCGCGCGCCGTTGCCTTCAGCCCGTCGGCCGCCTGGGGCATGCAGCGAACGCGGTTCTCGAACATTTTCAGACCCTCGGCGAAACGGAAGCCGTTGACCGCCGGCTCGGCGATGTTGAGATCGATGCGGCGCGTCCACATGCGGGTCCTGGCGCGCTCCTCCGGCGTGTCGCCGATCAGCGAGGGCGTGTCCTTCTTCTTCTCGTCGACGTACTCGCAGATCGCCGTGATCTCGGCCAGCACCGTGCCGTCATCGAGCTCCAGCGCCGGGCACTGACCGGACGGATTGATCTTGAGATAAGGCTCGCGTCGATTCTCGCCGCCGCGCACATCGACATCGACCTTGGGGACGTCGAAGCCCTTCTCGGCCATGAACATGCGAACCATGTGCGGGTTCGGTCCGCCTGAATTGTAAAGTTTCATTTTCTTCTCCCTTTGGCGGCGCAAGCGCTATCAAATCGGTCGACTGCCGGTCAACAGCCGGCGCCGCAGATCAGCGCCACGGTTCCACCAAAATCTTGGTATGCCGCTCGGGCTTGCCGAGTTCGGCGAAAGCGCCCTTCACGCCGTCGAGCCCGACCTTGCCGGTGATCAGTGCGTCTGCATCGACTTCGCCCTCGGCCAGCAATCGAAGCGAGCGGGCGAATTCATCCGGCGTGTAACCCAGCACGAACTGCAGGCTGAGCTCCTTCACGATACCGAACATGGGCTCGATGGTATCGGGCTCCATGCAAACGCCGGCGACCACGACCCTGGCGTCGCGTGGCGCCTGTTCGAACATCTGCTGCAGGACGCCCGGAACGCCGACGCATTCAAAGATCGCGGCGCGTTTGCCGGGGTCGAGCTTCACGTAGGGTGACTCGTGCGCCGGGTCGACGACGATATCGGCCCCCATCTTCACGGCGAGCTCGCGACGCTTGGGCGAGAAATCGGCTGCGACGATCGGACGTATGCCCTTCAGCCGCAGGGCGGCGATGACGGCGAGACCGACCGGCCCGCAACCGACCACCAACGGCGCCTCGTCGCCCCCGAGCGCGCCCTTCTCGACCGCATGCACGCCCACCGCCAGCGGCTCGGTGAGCGCGGCATGGTCGGTCGACAGGCCGTTGGGCACTTCGAGCAGGAGCGGCGCGGAAAGCAGCATCTGTTCGGCGTAGCCGCCGACATAGGTGTTGGAGTAGCCCATGCCCTTCGGCCCGTCGGCCTCCATCATCAGCGGCATGGCGCAGACCCGCGCGCCAGGCTTCACCTTGCGCTCGGTGCCGGGCCCGTAATCCAGGACCTCGCAGCAGAATTCGTGGCCGAACACCACGTCGCGCGACAGGTCCATCGGCACCCGGCCCGGGATGCGCTTGCTCACCGCGACCATGCTATGGGCGTGCTTGGCGGCGTGCAGGTCCGAGCCGCAGATGCCGCAGGCCAGAGTCTTGACCAGGACCTGGCCGCGCGCCGGCACCGGCTCGGGCAGGGTGTCGACGACGATGTCGCCGCCGCGGAAGATCGCCGCCTTCATTCGATGAACTCTCCTGCTTCGGCGACGAAGGCGTCCAGCCGGTCGTGATGAACCCAGTGCCCGGCATGGTCGAACTCGACCACCTTGGCCGTCTTGAAGTATTTCAGCCGCCCGTCTCTCTCCGGGATTCGAGGCCCAGCTCTCCTTGCCGTAGACCAGCAGGGTCGGACAGGCGATCCGCGTCCACAGATGCTCGATGTCCGGGTAGGTCATGTCGTAGGGCGGCGAGGTGCGGACATAGTTGTCGAACTTCCAGCTATAGGTGCCGTCCTCGTTCTGGTTGACGCCCTGCTGCGTGAGATGGCGCGCCTGCTCGGCCGACAGGTGCTTGTTCTCCTCCTGCATGCGCTTGAAGGCGTCCTCGATGGTGGGATAGCGGCGCGGCAGGCGGCCGGACAGCTTGCGCTGCTCGTCGATCCATTCGCCCATGCGCACTTCCATGGGCTTGTGCCCGCGCTCGGCGATCACCTTGGGCGACGGGCCCAGGCCTTCGATGGCGACCAGCTTGCGCACCTTCTCCGGGTAAACGCCGGCATAGCGCAGGCAGATGTTGCCGCCCAGCGAATGGGCGATGATCGTCACCGGCGCCAGGCCCTGCTGATGCACGAGCTGGTCGAGGTCGTAGATGTACGACGCCATCGAGTAGTTGCCGTCGGGCGACCACTGGCTGTCGCCGTGCCCGCGCAGGTCGGGACAGATGATGTGCCAATCCTTGCGCAGCGCCTGCGCCACCCAGTCCCAGTTGCGGCAATGGTCGCGCCCGCCATGGACCAGCAGGAGCGGCGGCGCGTCGGGATTGCCCCAATCGACATAATGAAGGCGCAGGCGTTGGGAAAAATAGTGCCGGGACGTCGGGCCTGGCATTCCGTTCAGGTTACTCATGGGCAACTTCTATAGTCTGTCGACGCACGCGAAGTAAGCTTCGCCGTGAGCGCAGCAGTGCCCATCCGTCGTCTCGACCGGGGCTAGCGCAACTACGCGGAGCGAAGGGCCTGCTCACGATGCTCTTGTCGCCGAGACAAGGTCTCTCCACTGCGCCTCGCCCTCGGTCGAGACGACGGGATTTCCTATCTGTCCCAAGGGCTCGGTGGCGGCCTGCGCCACCGGGATGACAGAAGTCAGGATTTACGCCACTCTTTTCCCATGATGAGTCCCGAGCAGAACGAACTGATCACCCGCATCGGGCCGGGCACCAAATGCGGCGCGCTGATGCGGCACTATTGGCATCCGGTGGCGCTCGCCGACGAGCTTCCCCAGGAACGTCCCGCCAAGGCCGTGCGCGTGCTGGGCCAGGACTTCGTGCTGTTCCGCGACGAGCGCGGCCGCCACGGCCTCCTGGACCGCGACTGCCCGCACCGCGGCGCCGATCTCGCCTACGGTCGCCTGGAGGACGGCGGCCTGCGCTGCCTGTTCCATGGCTGGCTGTTCGACGTCGACGGCAAGTGCCTGGAGACTCCCGCCGAGCCCGAGGGCAGCGTGCTCTGCCAGCGCGTGCGTCAGCGTTCCTACCCCGTCGTGGTGAAGAACGGCATCGTCTTCGCCTTTTTGGGTGAAGGCGAAGCGCCGGCCTTTCCCGACTTCGATTGTTTTCTCGCGCCCGGCACGCACGCCTTCGCCTTCAAGGGCCTGATCGAGTGCAACTGGCTGCAGGCGCTGGAAGTCGGCATCGATCCGGCGCACGCCTCCTACCTGCATCGCTTCTACGAGGACGAGGACACCGGCGCCTCCTACGGCAAGCAATTCCGCTCGGCCTCGTCGGATTCCGACATCCCGATGACGCGGCTATTGCGAGAATTCACGCGTCCGCAGATCGACGTCGAAGGAACCGACTATGGCCTGCGGCTGTTCGCGCTGCGCCGGTTGAACGACAAGCACACCCATGTGCGCGTGACCAACCTCGTCTTCCCTTACGCCTTCGTGATCCCGATGAGCGCGGAGATGACGATCACCCAGTGGCACGTGCCGATCGACGACACGTCCTGCTACTGGTACGCCATCTTCACCAGCTTCGGCGCGCCCGTCGATCACGCGCAGATGCGCGAGCAACGGCTGAAACTCTACCAGTTGCCCGACTATCGCCCGCGCCTCGGCCGCCACAATTCCTGGGGCCATAACGTCGTCGAACAGGCGAGCCAGACCTTCACCGGCATGGGCTTCGACATCAATGTCCACGACCAGTGGGCGATCGAAAGCCAGGGCCGCATCCAGGACCGCACGCGCGAGCACCTCGGCACCACCGACAAGGCGATCGTGGCCTACCGCCGCATGCTGCTGTCGGCCATCGGCCAGGTGGCGAACGGCGACAAGCCACCGATGTGGCTCGACCCGGGGCGCGCCGGCGCCATCCGCGGCCCCATCGCCATCGACGGCATGGGCCCGACCGAGGGCTGGCAGTCCTACTGGAAGGACGTCGACGCGCGCCGCCGCAGCGGTTCGAGCTGGGCGGCCAAGACCATTCCGCCGCTGGTCGCGTAGGCGCGCATGACGCTGGTCGAACGCGCGGGCCTGTGGACCGAGGACCGCAAGGCCGCGACGCGCGAGGCGGAGCGCCGCATCAAGGCGGCCGAGCTCTCGGTGGTGCGGCTGGCCTTTGCCGACCAGCACGGCGTGCTGCGCGGCAAGACCCTGGTCGTGGGCGAGATCGACGCGGCGCTGAAGAACGGCGTCGGCGTCACGGCGACGATGCTCCTGAAGGACACCTCGCACCGTACGGTGTTCCCGGTCTGGCAGCCGGGCGGCGGCTTCGGCATGAAGGAGCTCGAGGGCGCGGCCGACGTGGTCATGCTGCCCGACCCCACGACCTTTCGCGTGCTGCCCTGGGCGCCGCATTCGGGCTGGATGCTGTGCGACCTCCATTTCGCCGACGGCCGCCCGATGCCGCTCTGCACCCGGCATGTTTGCCGCAAGGCGCTCGAAACGCTGGGCGAGCGCGGCTACGATTTCGTCGCCGGGCTCGAAGTCGAATTCCATCTCTTCAAGCTGGAGAAGGCGAAGCTTGGCGTCGCCGATGCCGGCCAGCCCGGCGAACCGCCCGATGTGTCGCTCCTGAACCAGGGCTACCAGTTCCTGACCGAGCAGCGCTACGACGAGATGGATCCGATCCTGGAGATCCTGCGCACCAACATCGTCGATCTCGGCCTGCCGCTGCGCTCCATCGAAGTGGAGTTCGGACCAAGCCAGGTCGAATTCACCTTCCGCACCGGCACCGGCCTGGCCCCGGCCGACGCCATGGTGCTGTTCCGCAGTGCCGCCAAGCAGGTCGCGCAGCGTCACGGCTATCACGCCACCTTCATGTGCCGGCCCAAGCTTGCCAACGTCATGTCGAGCGGCTGGCATCTGCACCAGTCGCTGACCGACAGGAAGAGCCACGCCAACATCTTCATGGACGGGCGCGAGCTGCTCTCGCCGGCAGGCATGCACTACATGGCAGGGCTCCTCGCCCACGCCCGGGGCGCCGCCGCCTTCAGCACGCCGACCTTGAACGGTTACAAGCGCTACCGCCCCTTCTCGCTCGCTCCCGACCGCGCCACCTGGGGACGCGACAATCGCGGGGTCATGGTCCGGGTGCTGGGCGGTCCGGGCGATCCCGCGACGCATCTCGAGAACCGGATCGGCGAACCGGCCGCCAATCCCTACCTTTATGTGGCGAGCCAGATCGTGAGCGGGCTGGACGGGCTCGACCGCAAGCTCGACCCCGGTCCCTCCGCCGACACGCCCTATGAAGCCAAGGCGCCGCCCTTGCCGCGCTCGTTGCCCGAGTCGCTGGCGGCCCTCGGCGACGACAAGGCGCTGCGCGCGGGCTTCGGCGACTTCTTCGTCGATTATTATCTCAAGCTGAAGCAGGCCGAGATCGACCGCTTCAACATGGACGTCAGCGACTGGGAGCAGCGCGAGTATTTTTCGCTGTTTTAGGGTGGCCTACTAGGTTTGGTCGCCAATCCCCATATACGGGCATGTTCGACTTCCAGCCTTCGCTCGTCTCCGACGAGCTGAATCTGTCGGGCGACGTCAGTTTCCCGGCCGAAACCACCCCCAACGAGCAACCGCTGTTCGATGCCTATTCGCAGGCCGTGGTCGACGTCGTCGACCGCGTCGGACCCGCCGTGGTGCGGGTCGAAACCCCGCCCGACCGCGAGAAGCGCCAGCGCGGCGGCACCGGCTCGGGCGTGGTGATCTCGCCCGACGGCCTGGTGCTGACCAACAGCCACGTCGTCCAGGGCGCCTCCACCGTGCGGCTGGCGCTGGCCGACACGCGCACCGTCAAGGCGCGCGTGCTGGGCAACGACCCGCACACCGACCTCGCCCTGCTGCGCATCGTCGACGACGTCTCCCTGCCGGCGGCACGGCTCGGCAACTCCAAGGGCCTGCGCCGCGGCCAGCTCGTGGTCGCGATCGGCAATCCGCTGGGCTTCGAATCGACGGTCACGGCGGGCGTCGTGTCGGCGCTCGGCCGGTCGCTGCGTTCGAGCACGGGCCGGCTGATCGACGACGTGATCCAGACCGACGCGGCGCTCAACCCCGGCAACTCGGGCGGCCCGCTGGTGTCCTCGCGCGGCGAGGTCATCGGCATCAACACCGCGGTGATCGCGGGCGCCCAGGGCATCTGCTTCGCGGTGGCCAGCAACACCGCCAGCCACGTCGTGAGCGAGATCGTGCGCCACGGCCGGGTGCGGCGCGCCTTCATCGGCGTCGCCGGCCAGACCGTGCCGCTGCCGCGCCGGCTCGCCCTGGCGCTCGGGCTTGCCCAGACCCAGGGCGTGGCGATCGCCAGCCTCGAGCCCGACAGTCCGGCTGCCAAGGCCGGGCTCCAGCCGGGCAACATCGTGCTGGCGCTCGACGGCGAGGCCGGTGACCGGCGCCGACGATCTGGTGCGCCTGCTGGGCGGCGACCGCATCGGCGCCGACACGACCCTGTCGGTGATTGCCGGCAGCGACCTCAAGAAGGTCGTCGTCGTGCCGGCCGAGCGGACCGAAGGCCAGGGTCAATGAAGCCCCTTCGCACGGCTAGCCTCGCACGCGCTGCAGCACCGTCTCCGTCTCTGCGACAAGAGCGCCGATCAGGGCGCCCGTCGGCATTTCGCGCGCCAGAGACGGCGCCTGTCCGCTCCACAGCGGCATGAAATCGGTCGAGCCCTTGGCCTCGGCCGCGGCGCGCAGCGGATAGGCGGCGCCGGCGGCCAGCGGAAAGGCCGGTGCCTCGGCGGAGAGCGGGCCGACTTCACGGATGAAGCGATTGACGATGCCGCGCGCCGGCCGTCCGGTGAAAAGATTGGTGAGGGTCGTGCTGTCGTCGCGTGCCGCCTTGAGCGCGGCGCGGTGCAGAGCAACGGTCTTGGCTTCCGGCGTCAGCAGAAACGCCGTACCGATCTGTGCGCCCGCGGCGCCCAGCGCCAGCGCCGCCGCGATGCCGCGGCCGTCACCGATGCCGCCGGCGGCGATCACCGGCACCTTCACCGCATCGACGACCTGCGGCACCAGCGCCATGGTGCCGGCCTGGCGGTCGACATCCTCGGTCAGGAAGATGCCGCGATGGCCACCGGCCTCGGCGCCCTGCGCGACTATCGCGTCGCAGCCGTGCGCCTCGAGCCAGCGTGCCTCCTCGGCGGTCGTGGCCGAGCTGATGACGACGATCTTCTCGGCTTTCAGACGCTGCACCAGCGCCGCGTCGGGCAAGCCGAAATGGAAGCTCACGACCTTCGGCTTGTATTCCAGCAGCACGTCGCAGAGCGCTGCATCGAACGGCGCGCGCACCGGACCGCCCGCTCCGGCGTCGGGCGCCAAACCAAACTCGCGATAATAAGATTCCAGCCGCCGGCGCCAGCCCGCTTCGCGCGCCGCATCCTCCAGCGGCGACTTGTGGACGAAGAAATTGACGTTGATCGAGCGTCCGGTTCCCTGCTGCACGATTTGCAGTTCTGTCCGTAGTGCCTCTGCGGTGAGCATGGCGGCGGCGATCGAACCCAGGCCGCCGGCCTGCGAGGCGGCCACGGCCATCTGGACCGAGCTCGCCCCCGCCATCGGCGCCTGGATGATGGGATGCTCGATGTCAAAAAGATCGATCAGCCGACGATCGGACCATTTCATGGCGATTTCCTCTTAGCCCGATGTCGACGGGCGCCATTCCGAGCTGGTGAAGCGCGGCACGAAAATCAAGGCACCGCAGGACCACGACAATGGGGCTGCGCGACTTCGACGTTGCCGACCTGGACGGCAACGTGATCTTCTTCGGCATGGAAGCGAACAAGAGTTCATGAAAATCGCGGCGGTCCGCCTGTTCGTCGAGGACGTCGGCGCCGCCCGCACCTTCTATGCCGACCTGCTGGGATTCCGGCCGGTGTCGCTGGAAGCCGCCATGCTGGTGTTCGACGCGGGGCCGCTGCTGATCGTCGAGCAGGCCGACGCCGAAGCGCGGGCGGAGGGCCTGGTCGGGCGGTTTGCCGGCGTTTCATTCGACGTGGCCGACATCGAAGCACTGCATACGCGGCTGAAGGCAAGCGGCTGCACGATCGTCGGTCCGCCCGAACGGCAGCCCTGGGGCGGCACGCTCATGCATGTGAAGGATCCCGGCGGCAACATCGTATCGTTCGTCCAGAACTGATCGACATCACAAGGAACGCATTCATGGACCTCTGGCAATACGACGCGACCGAGCTCGCGCGTCTCATCCGCACCGGGCAGGCCTCGGCGCGCGAAGCCGTCGATTTGGTGCTGGGGCGCCTGCACAAGGTCAATCCGGCGATCAACGCCGTGGTGCGCGTGCTCGAGGACGAGGCTCGCGCCGCTGCCGAGACGGCCGACGCAGCCCGCGCGCGCGGCCATGCCCTGCCGCCGCTGCACGGCGTGCCGGTCACGACGAAGGTCAATGTCGACCAGGCCGGCCTGCCGACCGACAACGGCGTCGTGCCGCTGAAGGATTTCGTGGCGCAGGAGGACAGCCCGGTCGTCGCCAACCTGAAGCACGCCGGCGCCATCATCGTCGGCCGCACCAATGCGCCGGCCTTCTCGATGCGCATCTTCACCGACAACGCCCTGCACGGCCGCACCCTCAACCCGCGCGATCCCGCGGTGACGCCGGGCGGGTCGAGCGGCGGCGCAGGAGCCGCGACCGCCACCGGCATCGGCGCCATCGCCCACGGCAACGACATCGGCGGCTCGGTGCGCATCCCCGCTTATTGCAACGGCGTGGTCGGCCTGCGCACCGGCTTCGGTCGCATCCCGTCCTTCAATCCCAGCAGCCCGGTGGGCAGGCCGATCGGCGCGGTGCTGATGGCGGTGCAAGGGCCTCATACCCGCACGGTGCGCGACGCGCGGCTCGCGCTGCAGGTGATGGCGCGCGGCGACCGGCGCGACTGGCGCTGGAACGACGTGCCGATGCAGGGGCCGCCGCCGGCCCGGCCGATCAAGGTGGCGATCGTGCCCGAGGTGCCGGGAGGCCCGACACATCCCGCGCAGGCCGCCGCGGTGCGGCTGGCCGGCAAGCATCTGCAGGCGGCAGGCTACGTCGTCGAGGAGGTGCTGCCGCCCGACATGGAGCGCGGCGTCGAACTCTGGCACACGATCCTGGTCACCGACATGTTCGGCAGTCTATGGCCGCAGATGCAGAAGATGGGCGATCCCGACGGCATCACCTCGATGAAGGGCTGGCTCGAGCTCCACAAGCCGGCGGACCTGCCGACCTATGTCGGCGCTCTCACCGAACGCGAAGGCCTGCTGCTGCGCTGGATGACCTTCTTCCAGCAATGGCCGCTGGTGATCCTGCCGACGCTCGCCGACCTGCCGCCCAGGCAGGTCGCCGACATCGAGCAAGGCGGGCAGAAGATGCTCTTCGAATCGATGCGCCCCGCCCTGCTCGCACCGCTGCTGGGCTTGCCCGGCCTCGCCGTACCGGTCGGCCGCCACGACAAGCTGCGCACCGGCGTGCAGATCATGGCCATGCGCAACCGCGAGGACCTCTGCCTCGATGCCGGCGAGGTGATCGAGGCGGCCGAGGGCGTCGTGACGCCGATCGATCCAGCGCGCTAGCCGCGCGGCGGCAGATCGATCCTGGCGTCGCGCAGCTTGCGCTCCAGCACGGGGATGCCGGCCGCGGTATTTCCTTCCTTGCACTTGGCGATGGCGACGCTGCCGTCGATGGTGGGCGAACCGGGCGTGTGGCCGACCGACATATTGGCGACATAGGTTTCGTATTTTTGCGCGAGCGCCTGGCAGTAGGCGGCGTCGCTCGACTGCGCCGATGCGCCGAACGGTATCAGGACCGAAACGGCCGGTGCCAGCCAATTGATCGTTTTCATGATGCTTCCTGTCGCTCGATGAACTGTGGGCGACGGGTCTACGCCAGCTTTCTGACAGCAAGCTGACGGCGCGTGCCTATCTTGAATACCTGCGCGGAAGCGCGTTGATCGGGGCGGCCGAAGGGACGGTCGCCCCGATCTACCCGAACTTCCACTAGCTGCGCCTCGGCAGCCCGGCCTTGGCGTCCAGCAGCTTGTGTTCGAGGACAGGAATGCCTGCGGCGGTATTGCCCTCCTTGCACTGCTCGATGGCCACCTGGCCGTCGAGGCCGCCCGGCTGCATGCTGTGGCCGTTCATATTTTCGATGAATGCCTCGTAGCGCGCGGTGAGCCGCCGACAGTACGTGGCATCGCTGACCTGCGCGGACGCCGCCAACGGGAGCCCGACTGCAACGAGAGGCATCAGCCATTTCAGGTTTGCAATCATGTCTACCTCCTTGCTCGTGATCGAGCGATGTAGAGATGATGCCCGAAGGCGACCTCAATGCGGCCACGCGCTTACTTGGCCCTGACACACGACCGCCTTGTTGGCTGACAGAACGCTTACTTCCGCGGCATGCGAAAGATGCAGGGCTCGACGCCCTCGCCGGAGACGGCGGCGCGCTGCGACCACTGCCACAACGGATTCCAATAGGCGTCGAGCAGCTCGGTCGCCGCCTTCCGATCGTCGACGATGTAGCCGAACTCCTGCAGGTTCACCGGATAGATATTATCCGAACCGATGTAGAAGAACCGATCGTCGACCATCCAGAGCTTGGCATGATTGGCGATGGTCTTGCCGCCGGGCCACGCAGCGTCGGGCCCGAAGCGCAGCGGCGCCAGATGCACGTGGCTGCACAACAGCGCATTGATGGGATCGGGCCCCCTGGTGATCTCGTAGCGCTCCTTGGGATCGCGCGCGTCGACCCTCTTCTGCTCCATGGCGCGCAGATGGCGGGCAAACGCCAGGAGGCTGACGCCGTTGTCGTAGCTGCTGCCGCTGTCGCCGAGCGCCCCGCGGTTGGACAGCACGATATAAACATGGCCGTCGCGTTGCTCGATGAAGTCGAGCAGGCGATCGAGCGTGCTCTCGGGGAAGATCGGGTCGGCGCGGCCGAGCTTGAAGCCGATGTCCTGTTGCGAGAGACGGATCGTGTGGCGGGCTGCGCCGAACACCAGGTCGCGTGCCAGCTCGCTCTGGTTGGCGAAGTCGGTGGTGATGCCGGCGCCCAGTCGGCCCACCGCAAGGATCGGCAGCCCGCCGGCGGCAGGCTGCGCTTTAGCCGGCGGCGCGAGCGACGTGGGACAGGACCCGGCCGCCACGCTTTGTCCGCCGGCAAAGCGCGCGAGCTGAACCGCCGGCTTCTGGTCGAGGTTGGCGCAAACGAACTGCCACAGCCGGTCGGCAAAGCGCGACGCACTGGCCGCGGCGGGACCGTGAACGATCATCGAGAGGTCGTGCACGGGATTATCGACGAGGTAGTCTTCCGACCACAGATTGTGGCCGCCGACGCGGGCCTCGCGGCCGTCGATGGCGATGAACTTGGCGTGCGGCCACGAGAAGCCCTTGCAGGGCTGCGAGGACGAGCAGGAGCTCATGACGGCGACGTCGATCGCAAGCCGGTTGCCGGGAATGTCGCGCAGCTCAGACGTCAGCGACGACAGCAGCGCTGCCGCGTCCGAGCCGTCCGGAGGATACTGGCCGACGATGAGCCGCACGCTGACCGGCCGACCGCTGGCCGCGAGTTCGTTGAGGCCGGCGCGCAACGCGCCCAGGAAACGCGAGTCGGGCACCGGCTGCAGGGCCGCGATGTCGACCACGCGCCGTGCACCGGCGACCAGATCATGCACGGCCGGGAGCATCGCGTCGGAATGGCCGAAGCAGACCTTGCGCTTCGCCGACGCCCTGCCGGGCAAGGCCGACCAGATGGTGCCGCAGACGCCGCCGCCGGGACAGTCGGCGTCGCTGTTGCAGGTCGGCAGAAGGACATCGGGATCGCAGGTCTTGCAGTCGAGCGCGTAGAACGGCAGATCGTCGGCGCGACGGCCCCAGCGTGTCGGACTTTGCACGATCCAGTCCGAAGACAGGCTGTTGCCTCCGGTAAGATCATACGTGATGCCGGCATAGGCGCCGCTGGGGTCGCTCTTCGCGACCTCCCGCCGCACCTGCTCGAGCAAGGGAACCGGCGCGTTCTCGTCCGGCATCAGGATGCCGCGATCGCGGATCAGCTCGACGATCGGTGTCGCGTAGGACAGGACGTTCGAGGAACGCTCGACCTGGCTGTCGGAAACGGCGCTGTTCGGCAGGCTGCCGCTGCACGCGACGAGCAGACAGAGCAGCAGGAAGGTGGCGAGCCGGCTGGCCCCGCGCGCAGAGGTCACGGACATGGACAGCGACTGAATCCCCTCTCAAACTGCGGCACATTCTGTAACGCAAATCCTTCGACGAGGTTTCCTTCGCATGAGCAGCAAAGCATCGCACGACATCGGCTGGATTGGCCTCGGCCGCATGGGCGAGGCCATGGCCGCCCGCCTGGTCAAGGCGGGGCACGCGATCTCGGTGTGGAATCGCACGGCATCGAAGGCCGATCCGCTGGCCCAGATCGGCGCCGAGGTGGTGACCGACAAGGCGGCGATGGCGCATTGCGCCACGGTCTTCACCATGGTGTCCACCACGGACGACCTGAAGGACATCCTGTTCGGCAAGGGCGGCGTACTGACCGGCAATGCACGACCCAAGCGCGTCGTCGACATGTCGTCGATCTCCGACTCGGGCTCGGCCGAGATCCGCAAGGGGCTGGGCGAAGCGGGCGTGGCGTATCTCAGCGCGCCGGTATCGGGCAACGCCAAGGTCGCCAAGGCGGGCAAGCTCCTTGTCGTGGCGTCCGGTCCGAAGGCCGAGTACGACGCCGTTCAGCCATTGCTGGCGGCGCTGGGACGCTCGGCGATGTATGTCGGCGAAGGCGAGCTGTCGCGGATCTGGAAGATCGCCCACAACACCATGTTCGGGGTCATCATCCATTCCCTGTGCGAGATCACCCTGCTGGCCGAAAAGGCCGGCATCCCGCGTCACGTGTTCCTGGAATCGATCAATCAGAGCGTGCTGGGCTCGATGTACACCCGGTACAAGACGCCGGCGCTGGTGAACCTCGACTTCACCACCACCTTCACGCCCAAGCTGCTGCTGAAGGACATGGAGCTCGGCATGGGCGCCGCCAGGTCGCTCGGCGTCATGATGCCGACCGCCTCGGTGACGCGCGACAGCATCCTGTCCCTGTCGCACCAGCAGCCGGGCGACATCGACTTCTCCGTGCTGCTGCTCGAGCTGGCCCGCGCCGCCGGCATGAAGCTCGAACCGGAGAACGTGAAGGTGAGCGACGGGCTCAACTGACCATGGCACCTTCTGCTGAAATCCGGCATCGTCGTCACGCAGGACGCCGCGCTGGGCGTGCTGCCGACCGGCGACGTCCTGATCGAGAACGACCGCATCGTCGCCATCGCGCCCAAACTCGAGGCCGATGCCGAGACGATCGACTGCACGGGTCACTTCGTGCTGCCGGGACTGATCAACGCTCACATGCACACCTGGCAGACGGCGCTGCGCTCGGTGGCGGCCAACTGGACCCTGCTGGAATATTTCCGCCACGTGCATGCCGGCCTCGCCACGGTGTTCGTGCCCGAGGACATCCACATCGCCACCCTGGCCGGCGCGCTGAACCAGCTCGACCATGGCGTGACGACCCTGGTCGATTGGGCGCACAACAACCCGACGCCGGCGCACACCGATGCCGGCATCGCCGCGCTGAAGGAAAGCGGCATCCGCGCCGCCTTCTTCCACGGCTCGCCCAAGCCCGATCCCAAGCCGGGCGAACCGCATTTCTCGGAGGTCCCTCACCCGCGGCGCGAGATCGAACGCCTGCTGAAGGGACCGCTGGCCGACCGCAGCGCGCTGGTCACGCTCGGCATGGCGGTGCTGGGCCCGCACTACTCGACGCTCGAGGTCAGCGCGCACGATTTCGCGCTCGCCCGGGAAATGGGCCTGGTTGCCTCCATGCATCAGGGCGGCGGCGAGGCCAAGACGCCGGGCGGCTGGGAGACCCTGATGGCGCAGGGCCTCGTTGGCCCGCACATCAACATCGTGCACGGCAACAACCTCAGCGACGCTCAGTTGAAGGCCTTCGTCGATCGGGGCGTCAGCTTCTCGATCACGCCGGAGAACGAGATGGCGCAGGGCCACGGCCATCCCATCACCGGCCGGCTGCGGGCACTGGGCGCGCGGGCCGTCGGTCGGCGTCGATCTCGAATCGGCGGTGAGCGGCGACATGTTCACGGTGGCGCGCATGGCGCTCGCCTCGCAGCGCGCGCTCGACAACGCAGCGGAACGCGGCCGGAGCGGCGGCATCCCGGCGACCTCGACCGTGCCGGCAGCCGAGGCGCTGGACTGGATCACCACGCGCGGCGCCGCGATGCTGGGCATGGCCGATCGCATCGGCAGCCTGGCGCCGGGCAAGCAGGCCGATATCGCCGTGATGTCGCTCGGCCCGCTCGCCATGTGGCCGGTGCACGATGCCGTGGCCTCGGTCGTCATGCAGGGCTCGGGCGCCAGGATGCGCGACGTGCTGGTGGCCGGCCGCTTCGCCAAGCGCGACGGCCGGCTGCTGCGGTCCGACCTAGCCACCGTGCGCCAAAAGCTTGCGGCGTCCGGTGAACGCATCCTCGCTCATCTCGACATCAACAGCGTCAGCGGCCAGATTGCCGCTCAATGAATAACTGCAGGAGAGCTTCAATGCGTCTCATCATGACGGCCCTGGCGGCCGCGCTCGCCGTATCGACGGCGCACGCCCAGACCTATCCCGACAAGCCGGTCCACGTGATCGTGCCCTTCACGCCGGGCAGCGCCACCGACGTGGTGGCCCGCACGGTGGCGCAGGCGCTGTCGACGCGGATGGGCCAGGTTTTCGTGGTCGAGAACCGGCCGGGCGCCGGCGGCATGATCGGTGCCGGCATCGTCGCCAAGTCGGCACCCGACGGCTACACGCTGCTGGTCAATTCCTCGGGCCATACCGTCAATCCCTCGATCTTCCCCACCATCACCTACGACACGGCCAAGGATTTCGTCGGTGTCAGCATGCTGGCCCAGCAGCCCAACATCCTGATCGCGGCGCCGTCCAAGGGCTGGAAGACCGCGGGTGACCTGGTGAAGGCGGCCAAGGCGGAGCCCGGCAAGCTCACCTATGCGTCAGCCGGCGCCGGCAGCGCCACCCACATGAACGCCGAGAAATTCCGCGTGAGCGCCGGCATCGACGCCGTGCACATCCCCTATAAAGGCACGCCCGAGGCGCTCAGCGACACCATGAACGGCCGGGTCGACTATTTCTTCGCGCCCGTGGTCGCCGCGCTCCCCATGGTGCGCGACAATCGCGTGACGGCGCTGGCCGTCGGCAGCCCCAAGCGCGCCTCCGTGCTGCCCGACGTGCCGACCACCGAGGAGGCGGGCTATCCGGGCAGCGCCTACAATTTCTGGGTCGGCATGCTGGCGCCGGCCGGCACGCCGCCCGCCATCGTCGAGCGCCTCAACAAGGAAGTCGCCGCCGTCCTCGCCTCGCCTGAGATCAAGGACCGCCTCGCCGCCCTGGGCGCCGATCCCGCGCCGATGGCTGCCGCCGATTTCGACAAATTGATCGTCCAGGAGCTCAAGGACAATGCCGCGCTGGTGAAGCAGGCTGGCATCACGGTGCAGTAAGGCTGTAGCATCCGCCCGGGTATTGGGAGGAAAGCTAATGTTCAAGACATCTCGCCGCGCCATGCTGGCCGGCGCGGCCGCGGCTGCCGGCCTGCCGCGTTTCGCGATCGCCCAGACGCGCGAGAAGATCCGCATCGGCGTGCCGACCAAGACCTATTGGCCGACCATCGTCTGCGAGACGGCGCTGCGCCACAAGCTGTTCGACAAGGAAGGCATCGACGCCGAGCTCACGATCTACCGCGGCGGCGCCGAAGGCTTCGAGGCCATCGCCGCCGGCGCCGCCGACCTGATCCTGAACTCCTCTTCGAGCGTCGCCGCCGGCATGAAGAAGGGCGTCGCCGTCAAATGCGTCGCCAACGGCTCGAATGGCTATTACGGCTGGTATCTGGTCGTGAAACCAGAATCCAAAGTGACCAAGGTCGAGGACCTCGCCGGCAAGAAGGTCGGCATCACCTCGGCGGGCTCGGGCTCGGACATCCTGGCGCTGTGGACGGTCGCCGCGCGCAAGGTCGAGTTCACGCGCGTGCCGCTGGGCGGCGGCGGGCTGGTGCCCAACCTGTTCTCCGGCAACATCGACGCCACGGTCCTCTACTCGCCGCTGACCTTCAAGGTGATGCAGGCCAAGGAGGCCCGCTCGATCATCGACTACGGCGCCGATGTGCCGGCGCATTCGACGGCAAGCTGGATCGCCACCGACAAGATCATCAAGGATCGTCCGGCCGCGCTGCAGAAGGCACTGAACGCCATCTATGGCGGCGTCGCCTTCCTGCAGGACGACAAGAACCGCGATGCCTCGGTGAAGGTGATCGCCGAGATCGACGAGATCCCCGAGGGCATCGCCGCCGCCGAGCTCGACGGCAATCTCAAGAAGCTCTCGGCCGACGGCGCCTTCACCCGGGAATGGATGGAGCGCGCGCTCGACATGGCCAAGCTGATCGGCATGACCGACCTCGCACCGGTCGACCAGATCTATGTCGAGACCTTCAAGCCGGTGCCGACCAAAGCGTGAGCCAGGTCCAGATCGTCTCCGCGCGGCTGGCGCTCCTCGCCGCCGTGCTGGCCGCCTGGGCGCTGCTGCCCAAATACGGCGTGGTCGATCCGCGGCTGCTGCCGCCGCTGGGCGACGTGCTGTCGATGCTGGGCAAGCAGCTCGCCCGTCCGCAGGTCCATGAGGCAATCGGCATCACCGCGCTCGAGGTGGTCGTGGCGTTCGTCATCGCCGTGCCGCTGGGCGCCGCGATCGGCATCCTGGCGGCCGAGAACGACTATTTCGGCCAGATCTTCAAGCCCATGCTGTTCTATGTCTTCAGCGTGCCGAAATCGATCTTCCTGCCCATGTTCATCCTCACCTTCGGCATCGGCTTTCCCCAGAAGGTGGCCTACGCCGCCTTCTCGACCGTCTTCATCGTCATCATGAGCGCCACGGCCGCGGTCGAATCGGTGAAGCAGGATCACGTGCTGGTCGCCCGCTCGTGCGGCGCCACCCGCGGCCAGATCCTGCTGCGCATCTACGTGCCCAGCATGATGCCGGTCCTGCTGGAGACGCTTCGCATCTCGATGATCTTCAATTTCACCGGGGTGATGATCGCCGAGATGTATGCCTCGCGCACCGGCATCGGCCACCTGATCGCCAACTGGGGCGAGAATTTCCAGATGCCCGAGCTGTTCTCCGGCGTGATCATGCTGGCTGTCGTGGCGATCGCCTTCAACGAGGTGGTGCGGGTCCTCGAAGGCCGCGTCTCGAAGTGGCGCACATGACGGCCATCGAAGTCTCCCGCCTCAGCCACGTCTATGCCGGCAGCGAGGGCGGCGTGCCGGCGCTGCAGGACATCTCGATGAGCGTCGACGCCGGCAAGTTCGTGGTCATCGTGGGCCCGAGCGGCTGCGGCAAGACCTCGCTGCTGATGATGCTGGCCGGCCTGCGTCACCAGAGCGAGGGCACCATCCTGTGCGACGGCAGGCCGATCGCCCAGCCCGACCCGTCGCGGGTCGGCGTGGTCTTCCAGGAAGCGAGCCTGTTTCCCTGGCTGACCGCGCTCGACAACACCGAATTCCCGCTGGCGCTGCGCGGCGGCCCGCGCGAGGAACGCCGCCGCCGGGCCGAGCAGATGCTGAGCCTGGTCGGGCTCGAAGGCTTCGGTGCACGCTATCCGCACGAGCTGTCGGGCGGCATGAAGCAGCGCGTGTCGATCGCCCGCGGCCTGGTGCAGGACCCGCCGGTGCTGCTGATGGACGAGCCGTTCGCCGCCCTCGACGAGCAGACCCGCATGACGATGGGCCACGAGCTGCTGCGCATCTGGTCGCAGACGCGCAAGACCGTCGTGTTCATCACCCACAGCCTCACCGAGGCGGTCTATCTCGCCGACGAGGTGCTGGTGATGTCGCCGCGTCCCGGCCGCATCATCGACCGCGTGCCGATCACCCTGCCGCGCCCGCGCACCTACGAAATGATGGCGACCGACACCTTCGGCCAGTTGCGCGAGCGGATCTGGCAGCAGATCCGCAGGACCGGGTAGCCCGCGATGCGCTGGCCCGCCCCCTCCACCGTCCGCTGGGGAATCCTGGTCGCCGTGCTGCTGCTCTGGGAGTTCCTGCCCGGCACCGGGCTCATCCCGGAGCTGTTCCTGCCCTCGCTCTCCAAGACGCTGACCGTCCTGTGGATCGACCGCGCCGAGTATGCCCACGCCCTGATGGTGACGCTCTACGAGGTCGCCATCGCCATGCTGATCGCCTGCGGCGCCGGCATCCTCGTCGGCGCGCTGGTCGGCGGCATCGCGGTGCTGCGCAACCTGATGCTGCCGGTCTTCTCCAGCCTCTATGCCGTGCCGATCGTGATCCTCTATCCGATCTTCACGGCGTGGTTCGGCATCGGCTCGGAGTCCAAGATCGCCTTCGCCGGCATCTACGGTTTCTTCCCGGTCATGCTGTCGACCGCCGCCGGCATCCGCACCATCGACCCGCAGTACCTGCTGGCCGCCCGCAGCATGGGCGCCACCCTGCCGCAGCAGATCACGCGGGTGATCATCCCGGCGTCGATCCCGACCGTGCTGGCGGGCCTGCGGCTGGGCGGCGCGCTCACCATCATCGGCGTCGTGGTGTCGGAAATGCTGACCTCGTCGGCCGGCATCGGCTACCTGGTCAGCCGCTACCGCACCATTCTCGACAGCCCGCACGTCTTCGCCGCCATCCTGATGATCCTGCTGCTGTCGATCCTGTTCGACCTGCTGGCCCGCGCCGTCGAACGGCGCACCCTGGTCTGGCAGACTGCCGGCCGGCGGGAGAAAGCCGGCGCCGCGGGCGACAGCACGGCCCTGCCGGCACCCTCTCCCGTGTAATCAAGGAGCCTATCCATGACCCAATCCCTGCTGCAGACCACCGTCGTCGGCTCCTACCCGCAGCCCGACTGGCTGGTCGATCGCCAGATGCTTGCCAAGGGTGTGCCGCGCACGCGGTTGCACGAGCTGTGGCGCGTCTCCGAGCCCTTCCTCGAGCAGGCGCAGGACGACGCCACGCTGCTGGCGATCCGCGACATGGAACGGGCCGGCATCGACATCGTCACCGACGGCGAGATGCGGCGCGAAAGCTACTCCAACCGCTTCGCGACGGCGCTCGAGGGCATCGACGACGAGCATCCGGCCGAGATCGTCAACAACCGCGGCCAGAAGACGGCGGTGCCGCGCGTCGTCGGCAAGGTCCGGCGCAGCAAGCCCGTCGAGCTGCGCGACATGCAGTTCCTGCGCGCCAACACCGAGCGGCTGGCCAAGATCACCCTGCCCGGCCCCTTCACCATGGGCCAGCAGGTCAAGGATGAGTTCTACAAGGATGCCGAGGCGATGTGCATGGACTATGCCGCCGCGGTGAACGAGGAAGCGCACGAGCTGGTCAAGGCCGGCGCCGACGTGATCCAGCTCGACGAGCCGTGGCTGCGCAACAATCCCGAGGAAGCCAAGCGCTATGCGGTGAAGGTGATCAACCGCGCCCTGCAGGGCATCACGGTGCCGACGGTGGTGCATCTCTGCTTCGGCTACGCCGCCGTGGTGACCGGCGGCAAGCCGACCGGCTACGCCTTCCTGCCACAGCTCGCCGACAGCATCGCCCAGCAGATCTCGATCGAATCGGCACAGCCCAAGCTCGACCTCGGCGTCCTGAAGGATCTCGCGCCCAAGAAGGTCATGCTGGGCGTGATCGACCTCAACGATCCCGAGATCGAGACGCCGCAGAAGATCGCCGAGCGCATCCGCGCCGGCCTGAAATTCATGACGCCCGACAAGCTCCTGCCGGCGCCCGATTGCGGCATGAAGTACCTGCCGCGCGCCACGGCGTTCGGCAAGCTGAAGTCGCTGGCCGAGGGCGCCGCGATCGTGCGCAAGGAACTGAGCTAGAGGCGGTTGGACAGGCCACCCTGTCGTCCTGAGCGCAGCGAAGGACCTCATCGCCGCTTGCAATCGGCATGAGATCCTTCGCTGCGCTCAGGATGACGGGCGCGCCAAGTCTTCCCACTTGGGATTGGCGGCCCGAACAAGCTCGTTCTTGCGGATCCGCTTCCAGCCCTTCAGTTGCTTCTCGCGGGCGATGGCATCGGTCGGATTTTCGTATTCCTCGACATAGACCAGGCGAGTCACCCGATACTTCTTCACGAATTCGCTGCCCATCCCGTTGCGATGCTCATACACGCGGCGGTCACCCATGGCTGGCGGCGATGAGGTCCTTCGCTTCGCTCAGGACGACATGAAAAGTCAGCGCGCCGTAACGGTGCCGTCGGGGGCGATGGTCACCGTCTTGGGGACGTTGCCCTGCGTCCCATTGCCGGTCCATTGGCCGTCGTAACCGCGGCGCAGATCCTGGACGTTCTTGTAGTGCAGCGCCTGGAGGTGCGTCTTCACGCCCGCACTTCCCATCATGCCGGCGGGAGCAGACTTGGTCTGCGCGCCGGCAGCACCGGCGAAGCCGGCAAGAACAAGGGCAAGGAGAAGGCCTCTCATGAGGCCAGTTTACCCTTCAGAACATGGCCGAAATACGCACCGGTCGCCTCGCCGTTTTCAAAGGCCACGGCGCCGTTGATGAGCGTTGCCTTGATGCCTTCGGCCTTCTGCACCAGCCGGCGCGCGCCGCCCGGCAGGTCCTTCTCGACCGTGGGCATGGTCGGCCGGATGCCGTTCTCCTCGAACAGCACCAGATCGGCCTGGTAGCCTTCGCGCACCAGCCCGCGGCCCTTGAGCTCCCAGGCCATGGCATTGTCGTGCGTCAGCTTCTTCACCGCCTGCTCGAGGGTGAAGGCGCCGCGCTTGCGCACCCAGTAGCTCAGCAGATGGGTCTGCAGCGACGAGCCCATCTCCTGGCAGACATGGGCGCCCGAGTCCGAGAAGGTCGCGAGCGTCCGCGGGTGCCGCAGGATTCCCAGAACGTCGTCGGGCGATTCGTTGACCAGCGGCTGGACATAGACCTGGTTCTCGTTGGCCAGCGACAGGTCGATCATGACCTCGACCGGATGCTGCCCGCGCGCCTTGGCGAGCTGGTCGACCGTGGGATCGTCCCAGTCGACGCCTTTCATGGCGAACAGGTTGGTGTAGTCGGGCTTGCGCGGATCGGTGGTCGCCGCACCGCCGCCCTGGAACGTCTTGTCGCGCGGCTTCATGCGGGCTTCGGCCGCCACCAGCTCGCGCCGCACGGCCGGATCGCCGAGCTTCCTCTTCTGCTCGGCCATCGGCAGCGCGCGGATCGGCTGCCACGCCGGCAGCACGTCGAACGGCAGATAGGACTTCAGCGAGAAGATGGCGTTGATCGACTTGGTCGTGCCCTGCCCGAACATGCGGCCGCCCGCCGCCACCGTGTCGTCGATGTATTGGGTCTGGTAGTGCCAGGGATTGGGATCGTCGCCCTGCTTGGTCGACAGCACGCCGAACATGATCGGCCGCTTGTAGTCGAGCGCCACCTTGCGCAGGCGGTCGAGGAACGTGCGATGCCGCGCGCCGCTCGCAATGTCGGGCCCGATCTGGAAGATGCCGGCATCGAGCTCGGCCATGGCGCCGATGATGCGGTCGATCTCCTCCCACTGGGCGATGCGGCTGGCGACCGGCGTGTCGTCCGGCGTCACATGCGTCGAGGCGCGCGAGCTCGAGAAGCCCATGGCGCCCGCCTTCAACGCCTCCTGCACGGCCGCCGCCATGCGGACCATGTCGTCCTCGGTCGCCGTCTCCGACAGGGCACGCTTGCCCATGACGTACATGCGCAAGGCCGAATGGCCGATATACATGCCGTAGTTGATCGCCTTGGGCAGGCGTTCGACGGTCGCGAGATATTCCGGGAAGGTCTCCCAGGTCCAGTCGATGCCGGCGGCCATCGCCTCGGTCGGGATGTCCTCGACGGCGGAGAGGCAGCGCGCATACCAGTCGCGATCCTCGGGCTTGCAGGGCGCCAGCGCAAAACCGCAATTGCTCATCACCACCGACGTGACGCCGTGCCAGCACGAGCAGGTGCCCAGCGGATCCCACGCAACCTGCGCATCCATGTGGGTGTGGCCGTCGATGAAGCCCGGCGAGACGATCAGCCCGTCGGCATCGATCGTGCGCGCGGCGGCACCGCTCACCCGGCCGATCTCGACGATGCGGCCGTCCTTGATGCCGAGGTCGGCGCCGAAGCGCGGCTTGCCCGAGCCGTCGACGACGCTGCCGCCGCGGATGACGAGGTCGAGGGCCATCAGAGTCGGTCCTTTTGCTCGACCATCTTCCAGTAGGTGTCCTTGGCGCAGATCTTTCCGCCGCGGAAGGTGTAGATGTCGCAGCCCTGGTAGTTCAGGTCCTCGCCGTCGGCGCCCTTGCCCTTCACGGTCCACACCGAGATCGCCCGGTTGCCGGCGTAGATGTATTCCTTGTGATCCCAGCGCATGTCGGGGATGACCTTGAAGCGCGCGGCGAGCGTCTTGCGGATCGTCTCCTTGCCCTTGAGCGTGCGGCCGACCGGCTCGGGCCCGCGCGCCAGCCAGAAGGTGGCGTCGTCGGTGAAATACGAGACGATGCGGTCGACGTCGCGGCTGTTGAAGGCGGCGGAAATCGCCTTCATGAGCTCCGGCGTGGCGCTATCCTGGCGATGTCGGGATTTGCGGCTGTAACGTCCGGCATACGAAACCTCCCCTCGCTGCGATGCCCAAACGATTGCAGGCTTGCCGCGGAACGGCAAGGTTTGAACGCAGAAACCCGCCCGCAGGCGTGCTAGCGTCCCCCAAGAAACGCGACCAACAAACTGGGGAAACGCCTGTGTACGACTACATCATCGTGGGCGGCGGCTCGGCCGGCTCGGTCATGGCCCATCGGCTGTCGGCCAAGGGCGCCAACAAGGTGCTGCTGTGCGAGGCCGGCCAGGACACGCCGCCGGGCAAGGAGCCCAAGGAGATCGCCGACAGCTATTCCGGCACGGCCTACTTCGATCCGCGCTTCCACTGGACCGACCTCAAGGTCCACACCCAGGTCGTGTCGCACAACAATCCGCAGGAGAACCGCCCGCCGCTGCGCAAGTACGAGCAGGCGAGGGTGCTGGGCGGCGGCTCGTCGATCAACGGCCAGATGGCCAATCGCGGCGCGCCCACCGACTACGACGAATGGGCAAGCCGCGGCGCCGAGGGCTGGGGCTGGGACGAGGTGCTGCCTTACTTCAAGAAGGTCGAGCGCGACCTCGACTTCGACGGGCCGTATCACGGCAAGGACGGCCGCATCCCCGTGCGCCGCATCCCGCCCGAGCACTGGACCGGCCATGCCAAGGCGGTCGCCCAGGGCTTCGAGGCCAAGGGCTTCAAGTTCCTGCCCGACCAGAACGGCGAGTTCGTCGAAGGCTACTTTCCGGTCACCCATTCCAACGCCGAGGAGCGGCGCGTGTCGGCGGCGATGGGCTATCTCGATGCCGAGACACGCAAGCGCTCCAACCTCACGATCTCGACCGACACCCAGGTGAAGTCGCTGCTGTTCGAGGGCACGCGCTGCGTCGGCGTCACCGCCATGGTCGCGGGCCAGGAGCAGGAGTTCCGCGCCAACCGCGAGGTGATCCTGTCGTCGGGCGCCATCCATACGCCGGCCCATCTCATGCGCGCCGGCATCGGCCCGGTCGGCCACCTGAGCGAGCTCGGCATTCCCGTGATCTCCGCCCTGCCCGGCGTCGGCCAGCGGCTGATGGACCACCCCTCGATCGCGCTCTCCTCGTTCATCCGCCGCGGCTCGCGCATGAACGAGCACACGCGCCGGCACATCCATATGGGCCTGCGCTACTCGTCCGGCCTGCCGGGCATCCCGATGGGCGACATGTTCGTCGCGGTGATCAGCAAGTCGGCCTGGCATGCGGTGGGCGAGCAGATCGCCTCGCTGCTCACCTTCATCAACAAGACCTATTCCGAGACCGGCCAGGTCAAGCTCACCTCGCGCGACTATCGCAGCGAGCCCGTCGTCGAATTCAATCTGCTGTCCGACAAGCGCGACCTCGACCGCCTGATGAGCGGCTTCAAGCTCATGGCGGCGGTGCAGATGACCGAGGCCGTCAAGAAGGTGACCGACGCCCCCTTCCCCGCCGCCTACAGCGACAGGGTGCGCGCGATCGGCGTGGTCAACACCAAGAACAGGATCGTCACCGGCATCGTGGCCCAGCTTCTCGACGGGCCGGCGGCGCTGCGCCGCTTCATGATCGAGAAGTTCGTGGTCGAGGGCTTCACCTTCGACCAGGTGATGACCGACGACGAGGCGCTCGAGGCCTTCGTGCGCAAGGCGGCGATCGGCGTGTGGCACGCCTCCTGTACCTGCCGCATGGGCCGGCCCGACGATCCGATGTCGGTCGTCGACACCCAGGGCCGGGTCAAGGGCGTGCAGGGCCTGCGCGTCGTCGACGCCTCGGTCTTCCCGGTGGTGCCCTGCGCCAACACGAATTTCCCGACCTTGATGACGGCGGAGAAGATTTCGGCGGCAATGTCATTGTCATCCTGAGCGAAGCGAAGGATCTCATGCCGTTAGCAAGCGGCGATGAGGTCCTTCGCTTACGCTCAGGACGACAGAATGGAGCAAGCAATGTCAGTGATCCTTGGAAGCGGCGAGCATCGTTATCGCGTGGTCGAGAACTGGGCCAAGCTGCCCGACGGCTGGGAGTTCCGCGACGTCGCGGCGGTCGCCGTCGACAGCAAGGACCATGTCTATGTCTTCAATCGCGGCCAGCATCCGATGATGGTGTTCGACCGCGACGGCAAGTTCCTGCGCTCGTGGGGCGAAGGCCTGTTCGGCCGCGCCCACGGGCTGCACATCGACAGCGACGACACGCTCTACTGCACCGACGACGGCGACCACACGGTGCGCAAGATGAGCACCGACGGCAAGGTGCTGCTGACCATCGGCGTGCCCAACCAGCCCGCCCCGTTCCTGAGCGGCAAGCCGTTCAACCGCTGCACCCACACCGCGCTCTCGCCCAAGGGCGAGATCTACGTGTCCGACGGCTACGGCAATTCCTGCGTCCATAAATATTCGCCCGACGGCAAGCACCTGATGTGCTGGGGCACCACCGGCACCGATCCCGGCCAGTTCAACATCGCCCACAACATCGCCACCGACGAGGATGGCTGGGTCTATGTCGCCGACCGCGAGAACCATCGCGTGCAGGTGTTCGACGGCAACGGCAAGTACGAGCTGCAGTGGAACAACATGCACCGGCCTTGTGCGCTCTATTGCTGCGCCGGCGGCGGCAAGAATCCGCAATTCATCATCGGCGAGCTCGGGCCCGGCATGCCGGTCAACAGCAAGCACACCAATATCGGCCCGCGGCTGGCCATCGTCGACAAGAAGGGCGGCCTGATCGCGCGCCTGGGCGGCGAGCACGGGCCTGGCCAGGAACCCGGCAAGTTCCTGTCGCCGCACGGCCTGGCCGTCGACAGCAAGGGCGACATCTATGTCGGCGAGGTGAGCTACACCAACTGGCCCAGCACCCATCCCGGCGTGCCCGTGCCGAAGTCCCTGCGTTCGCTGCAAAAGCTCGAAAAGGTGGCGTGAGGGGACGCCAAATGGACGCCAAGGACCGCCTGCACCTGATCGGCAGCATCCCGCTCGACGACAGCGAGCAGGTGTTTCGCCGCCTGGCCGGCGAGCTTGGCCCCTTCCTGCGCTGCATGCCGGATGGCGAAACCGGTGAACGCTCGCGCTGGGTCTATTTCCAGCGCCAGATGCTGCTCGACCATCCCGCCATGGAGATCGATCCCACGGTTCCGCCCTACAAGTTCGTCCAGTGGGACGGCAAGGTCGTGCGCGAGATCGAGCAGGTCCGCTTCAAGCCCGGCGTCGATCCGGCCACGGTGGTGTTTCAGACCGGCTACGACAAGGCCGCCCTGGCCTCCTGGGCTGTCTTCAAGCGCCTGCGCGACTCCGGCGCCATTCCCGGGCACGTCCGCTTCCAGGTCTGCCTGCCGACGCCGCAGGCCAGCGGCTATCTCTATGTCAGCGGCGCCGCCCGCGAGACCTATTTCGACGTTTATGAACGTGCGCTGAAGGCGGCGCTGGCCAACATCGCGCAGACGATCCCGGCGGCGGATCTCTCGATCCAGTGGGACGTCTGCCAGGAGGTGCTGGCCTTCGAGAACTACTTCAAGGACCGGCCCGTCCACTACAAGACGCAGATATTCGATATGCTGGGACGCCTGGGCGATGCAGTACCCGACGGCGTCGAGATGGGCTATCACCTGTGCTACGGCTCGCCACGCGACGAGCATCTGGTGCAGCCCAAGGATTCCGCGATCTTGGTCGAAATGATGAACGGCATCGTGGCCGCCACCCGGCGGCGCATCGATTTCCTGCATGTTCCCGTGCCGCGGGAGCGCACCGACGACGCCTACTACGCGTCGCTCAAGGACTTCCGGCGGCCGCACGGAACCAAGCTCTATCTCGGCCTGCTGCACCACGACGACGAGGCCGGCGATCGCGCCCGCGTCGCGGCGGCGGGGCGGCATGTCGGCGAATTCGGCCTGTCGGCCGAGTGCGGCTGGGGCCGCACCGAGCCCGGGCGCCTGCCCGGGTTGTTGAAGGGTCATCGTCTAGCTGCGGAGGCACTCTGAAATGGTTGAACGCGTACTCGTCGTCGGACCGAAGGACACCATCTCCATGGTCGACGACCTCGCCCCCAAGGGCTTCGAAGTCATCAAGGCGCTGCACAACTCGCCGGAAATGAAGGCCGCCCTGCCCGGCACCGACTATTTCGTGGGCTTCGTGCAGCAATACGTGACGCCGCAGCTCTTCAAGGACGCACCCAGGCTGAAGCTGATCCAGATGCTGAGCGCGGGCTACGACCGGGCCGACCTCGAGGCGGCGCGCAAGAGCAAGATCCCGCTGTGCAACAACGGCGGCGCCAACTCGGTCGCCGTCTCCGAGCACGCCCTGCTGCTGATGCTGTCGGTGTCGCGCCGGCTGATCACCCAGCACACCAACGTCACCGCCGGCCGCTGGCACGGCAACTCGCCGCCGACCGTCCATCAGGTGCGCGACAAGGTGCTGGGCATCGTCGGCCTCGGCACGATCGGCAAGAAGGTCGCGCGGCTCGCGCAGGCCTTCGGCATGGTCGTGCACTACTACGACATCGCCCGCCTCAAGGAGGAACAGGAGGACGCGCTCGGCGTGCGCTTCCGCCTGCTGCCCGAGATCCTGCGCCATTCGGACATCCTGTCGCTGCACGTGCCGCTCAACGCCTCGACGAAGGGCATGATCGGCGCGGCCGAGCTCGCGGCGATGAAGCCGTCGGCCATCATCGTCAACACCTCGCGCGGCCCGGTGATCGACGAGAAGGCGATGACCGCCGCCCTCTCGGCCGGCAAGCTGTTCGGCGCCGGCCTCGACGTGTTCGACGAGGAGCCGACGCCGCCCGACAACCCGCTGCTCAAGCTCGACAACGTCATCCTGACGGCGCACCTCGCCGGCCCGACCTACGAGAGCAACATCACCCGCCTGCGCAACGGCTTCGACAACGTCCAGCGCGTGGCGCGCGGCGAGCAGGCTCTCTGGGTCGTGCCCGAGCTGCTGGAATAATCGTAGTGAGAAGGCTTTCCCGCCGCGGCCTTGTCGGCGGCGGTCTCGCGACGCCTTTCCTCGCCCGCTCCGGCTTCGCCCAATCCGACTGGCCCAAGGGTCCGCTGCGCTGGATCGTCGCCTTCGCCGCGGGCGGCGCCGCCGACACGGTGGCGCGCAATGTCGGCGCGCGGGTGTCGGAGATCCTGGGCCAGCAGGTCATCATCGACAACCGCACCGGCGGCAATTCGCTGGTGGCGGCCAGCGCCGTGCTGCAGGCGCCGCGCGACGGCCAGACCTTCCTGATCGACGCCGCCAACCAGGTGACCAACCCGTACCTGATCAAGGACCTGCCGTTCGACTACGCAGCGACCTGGATGCCGGTGACCAAGCTCTCCGACTTCCCGCAGGTCGTGGCGGTGAAGCAGGATTTCCCGGCCGCGACGATCCAGGATTACATCGCCGCCGCCCGGGACAAGCCGGGCACGATCAGCTACGGCACGCCGCCGGCCGCCGGCATGGGCCATATGGCGGGTGAGGAACTGCAGCGCCGCGCCGGCATCAAGCTCATCCATGTCGGCTACCGCGGCGGCGCCGACGCCGCGCGCGACATCGGCGCGGGCGCCATCGATTCGGTGATCATCACCACCTCGTCGATCCGCCCGCCGCTTGCCGCAGGCCAAGCCCGCGTGCTGGCCGTCACCAGCCTCAAACGCGCACCGATCTTCCCCGACGTGCCGACCGTCGCCGAGTCGGGCTATCCCGGCTTCAACATGATCGACTGGAACGGCCTGTTCGCCGCCAACGGCACGCCGCTCGAACTGATCGCCCGCATGCAGGCGGTCTGTGCCGAGGCGATCAAGGATTCCAAGGTCCGGGAACGGCTCGACGCCGCGGGCGCCGTGCTGGTCGCCGACACGCCGGCCGCCTTCAAGGCCTGGCTGGAAGGCCAGCGCACCCTGCTCGGCACGCTGATCACCGAGGCGAACATCAAGCTCGGGTGATCCCCTCGTCATCCTGAGCGCAGCGAAGGATCTCATCGCGCTGGCGGCGATGAGATCCTTCGCTTCGCTCAGGATGACAGAAGCGGCGTCCTGAAAGTCTCCTTGAAGTTCAGGATGGCGATGAACGAGATCGCCGCGGCGGCCATGATCATGAAGGCCGGGCTGTAATTGTTGTCGGTGCGATGGACCAGCCAGGTCGCGACCAGCGGACTGAGCCCGCCGGCGAGGCCTGCCGTGACGTTGAAGCCGAGCGCGATCGCGGTGCAGCGCACCTGCCCGGGCACGGCCTCGACCATGAGCGCCGGCTGGCAGCCGATGAAGGTCCCGACCGCAAGCACGAAGCCCAGCTGGCCCAGCATCTCGATCGCCGGATTGGCGCTGTGCAGCAGCCAGAACAACGGCCACGCCGAGACGAAGGCAAAGCCAGTGGCGGCCAGCATGACCGGCCGCCGGCCGATCCGGTCGGAGAGCCAGCCCATCGCCACGATCAGCGGCACCAGGACGACCATGCTGGCGGTATTGATCTCGAGCGCCCGCGCCGGCGCCACGCCGTCGGCAAGCTGCAGCCAGCTCACGATGTAGACGAAGATCAGATAGAAGCCGACCGAATTGAAGACCGAGAGTCCGGCGAGCCGCAGCAGCAGCGGCCCGCGGTGGCGCAGCGTGTCGAGCAATGGCGAATGCTCGGGCTTCTTGCCGACAGCCTCGTCCGCGATGCCGCGGCGCAGCGCGAAGCCTGCAAGGCCCACGACCAGGCCGATCAGGAACGGGATGCGCCAGCCCCAGGCTTCCAGCATCTCCGACGGCATCGCGGCGGCCAGCACGGCGCCCGTCGCCGAACCCGCCAAAATACCGCCGACCGCACCGCAGCCTGCCATGGCGCCGACCATGCCGCGCTGATCGGGACGCGCATGCTCGACCATGAAGATGATCGACGTGGTGTATTCACCGCCCACCGACAGGCCCTGGATCATGCGCAGCAAGGTGAGCAGGATCGGCGCCGCCACGCCCAAGGTCTGGTAGCCCGGCAGCACGCCGACCAGGAAAGTCGGGATCGCCATCGCCGCCACCGAGAAGGTGAGCGCCGTGCGCCGGCCGAAGCGGTCGCCGATATAGCCGATCAGCGCGCCGCCCACCGGCCGCATCAGGAAGCCCACGGCGAAGATGCCGAAGGCCGCCAGCACCTGCGCCACCTTGTCTTCCTGCGGAAAGAAGGCGCGGCCGATGGCGGCGGCGAAATAGCCGTAGACGGCGAAATCGTACCATTCGAGCACATTGCCGACGGCGCCAGCCGCGATGACCTTGCGTGTGTTGCTCACGGCCATTCGGAGTCTCGACCTAGTGCGTCTTGTAGAAGTAGTGGATGCCGAGATGGATGACCTCGGCGAAGATCGTGCCCGCCAGCAGCCAGAAGATGTAGCGCTTGGCGTTGGGCGACATGGTGAAGCGCGCGCCCAGCACGCCGCCCAGGAGGCTGCCGCCGCCGGTCAATGCCGCCATCGTCCAGTTGATTTCCGCATGGAAGACGAAGATCACCATCGACACCAGGGTCGATGACACCAGCACCGCGCTCTTCACCGCGGTGGCCGGCACCAGCGACAGGCCGACGCCGAGGGTCAGCACCAGCAGGAGATAGGTCGCACCGTCGAGCACGATGAAGCCCAGCCAGACGCCGATGCCGAAGAAGAAGATGACCTCGCGCAGCCCAAAGCGCACCGGCGCACCCTCGGACTGGGCGATCGCCTCCTTGACCTTGGTGAACAGCAGCAGAAGCGCCAGCAGGATGGCGGCGGTGATGATGATGCCGACATCGCGCCGCGGGAACAGCTCGATCAGGCGCGCGCCCACGATGGCGCCGATCGAGGTCGGGATGCTGGCCTTGATCGCCAGCGCCCACGGCAGCGCCTTCTTGTTGCTGAAGCTCACCGTCGCCGATATCGAGCCCAGCAGCAGCGGGATGCGATTGGTGGCGTTGGCCGTGATCGGGTCCAGGCCGATCGCCATCAGGACGGGCAGCGACACCGCCGATCCCGAGGAGGCCACCGTATTGAGAAAGCCGCAGGCCACGCCTGCGACGACGGCAAGCGCCAGACTCCACCACTCGAAACCGAACAAGCCCCCTCCCCCGCTCGAAGCGGCTCACCATAGAGGCCAACCGTCGGCACTGTCACCCGATCAACCGCAGGGCCGTCGCTCTTTTCCGTCGTCTCGACCGGAGCCGAGCGAAGCGAGGCGTAGCGGAGAGACCTTCGGGGCCTTGGTCGAGACGACGGGAACCAGAGCGATAGCCCCGCGATCAGCCGGGATCGCGACCGCTCTCCCGGCCAGGCTCGGTCAATGGGTCGCTCAGCACGGCCGGTTCGTCGGTCCCGACCGGCGAAGAAACCGTCGTCGACGGCGCACGCGGCAGGTGCCCGGCCAGCCGCAGGCCGCGCTCCAGCAGCACCTCGTAGATCGGCCGGCCGTGCAGCCACTCGGCGATGACGTGGGCCGTCAGGCAGGTGATGATCACCGGCAGGATCAGCTCGTACCCGCCGGTCAACTCGACCACCAGCACGACGCCGACCAGCGGCGCGCGAATGGTGGCGGAGAACAGCCCACCCATGGCGGCGACGGCGAAGGCGGCGCCGATCAGCGGCGGCACGGGGAATGCCGCGGCCGCGAGCAGCATCTCGATCAGCCGGCCGGCGATCAGACCGACCATGGTGGCGAAGGCCAGCAGGGGCGAGAAGATGCCGGCCGGAACGCCTACCGGGTAGCTTGCCATGGTGCCGACGAAGCGCACGATGGCGATCAGCAACAGGGTGAGGATCGGCAGGTCGCTCACGGCCATGCTCGGGATCAGGGTCTCGCCGCCGCCGACCGCGAACGGCAGGACAGTCACCAAGGCCCCCACGGCCGCTCCGACGATGACGGCGAAGGCGAAGGGAGCCCGCCGGAACGCGGCCGCCCGCCAGTCGAGGGCGGTCACCAGGCAGCGATTGAACAGCACGCCCAATATGCCGAGCCCCGCGCCCAGCACCATGAAGATCGGCAGCAGCAGGAGCGGCACGGCAGCCGTGTCGATCCTGAGCGGCGGCGCGGTGCCGCCGACCAGTTCCATGCCGAGCGCGCTGGCCGCCGAAGCCGCGATCACGCCGACATAGGAGCGAAACGTGTAGCGGAACTGCTTTCGCGTCTCCTCGATCACGAACAGGATGGCGGCCAGCGGTGCATTGAAGGCGGCCGCCAGGCCCGCCGCGGCGCCGGCGGCGAGCAGCGCATGGAGATCGAGGCGGCTCAGTCTCAGCCATTCCGACAGCGCGGCGCCGATCGCCGCGCCCATGTGGATCGTCGGCCCCTCGCGGCCGGCGACCAGGCCCGACGAGAGGCCCAGCACGCCGCCGACGAACTTCACCGGCAGCACGCGCCGCCAGCGCACCTCGCGCAGGCCCTCGAGCGCACCCTCGACCTCCGGCACGCCGCTGCCCGCTGCCTCCGGCGCGATGCGCTGGGTCAGCAGGAACGCCAGCGTGACGCCCACGGCGGCAATCCCGGCCGCGGCGGCGATCATGAGCGGACCCGGGCCCATCCGCTCGGTGAGCCAGATCGGCCAACGCAGCAGGGCATCGACGGTGAAGTGGAAGGCGCCGCCTACGATTCCGGTGACGAAGCCGCAAATGCCGGCGACGCAATAGAAGAGGCCATCGGAGATCGACGGGCGCGTCGGTCGATCTCCAGAACTCGAAATCCGATCCTCCATGACGCTATTGCGGAGGCTTGTCGGGCAAGCGTGAACCCGGACTCACGCAGTTTCTTTTCCAATATCGGGATGGCCGCCGCCGTATTGCCCTTCTGGCAGTCGTCCTGGGCGATCGCCGCCTCGGCGTCGAACTGCCGACCCGGCGAATTCTGAACGTAGCGACGATAGAGCGTGGAAAGCGCGGCGCAGTAGGCCGCGTCGTCGCTTTGAGCGTCGGCGCCGCCGGGCAGCCCGAGCGCCAGCACCGAAAAGGACAGGAGAATGCGCCTCACGACACTACTCTAGGCCAAGGGCGGAGGCTTGCAAGGCGCGACATCTGCCGATGTTTCAACCGAGTTGATTGCGGCCATGCCATTCACTAAGGATTGGGAGTCATGCCGCTCTCACAAGAGACCGAGCGTTCTGCAGGGCCGGCGGGCCTGCGAAAGCCGCGCACCTGGTCCGGCCATCAGATCGCGACGCTCAATCCGGGTTGCTTCGCCCTGGTGATGGCCACGGGGATCATCTCGAACACCTTGTTTCTCGAAGGCCATCGCGAATTGTCCGATGCGCTCTTTGCCGTCAATGCCGTCGCCTACCCCTGGCTGCTGTTGCTCACGGTTATGCGGTTCGCAAGGTTCCGCCATGCCGCGTGGTCCGACCTGATCGATCCGAACCTTGTTTTCTCGTTCTTCACGATCGTGGCGGGCAGCGACGTTTTCGGCGTCGGTCTCCATTTGCGCGGACACGCGAGCGTCGCCCTCGGCCTGTGGCTGTTCGCCCTGCTCATCTGGTTCGGCTTGATCTACTTCAGCTTCGCCGTGCTCACTTTCCTCAATACCGTCCAGGGCGCCGACGTCGTCCACGGCGCGTGGCTGAACGCCATTGTCGGCACGCAGTCCCTGGTCATCCTGGGAGCTCTCGTCGCTCCGGCTCTGGGCGATCTCGGCAGCACCGTGTTCGTGCTGCTCCACATGTTGTGGGGCGTGGGACTGGGCCTTTACGGCATTTTCATCGCGCTCTTCGCCTATCGTATTTTCTTTTCGGCGGTCGGCCCCGACGACATCACGCCCGTGCTGTGGGTGGTCATGGGCGCCGCGGCGATCACGACCAATGCCGGGTCGGTTCTCATCGTCACCGACAGCGCGATGCCGTTCCTGACCTCGATGCGACCCTTCATCGACGGCGTGACCTTGATCATGTGGGCCTGGGCAACCTGGTGGATCCCGCTGCTGGTGCTCTTCGGCATCTGGAAGCACGGCGTCCGCCGGGTGCCCCTGACCTACACGCCAATGCTCTGGAGCATGGTGTTCCCGCTCGGCATGTATGCGCTGGCCAGCCGGCGTCTCTCGCTGGCGGCCGACTTCCCGCCGCTGGACGCCATATCCCAGGTCATGATCTGGGTGGCGCTGGCGGCGTGGGCCGCGACAGCCGCCGGTTTCGTCGCCTCATCGTGGACGAGCTTCCGGGCGTTCAGACTGTCGTCCGCGCAGTAGCACGCGTCGCCCCTTCCACCTCCTCACAAGACGGATATAGTCTGTCCCCGCAGGGCGTCCGGTTGGATTGTATGTCCGCGCCTTAGCGTAAAAAAAGAAACTTTGGAGGGAGCATCATGAAATTTCCCCGCCGCGCATTCATGCATGTGGCCTTGGGTGCTGCTGCAGTACCGGCCGTGCCCCGCATTGCGCGGGCGCAAGCCTATCCGTCCCGGCCGGTACGCATCGTCGTCGGCTTTCCCGCCGGCGGGGCGACCGACATCCAGGCGCGCCTGATGGGTGAATGGCTGACGGAGCGCCTCGGCCAGCAATTCATCGTCGAGAACAAGCCCGGCGCCAGCGGCAACATCGGAACCGAGACGGTCGCCAAGGCGCCCGCGGATGGCTACACGCTGCTGCAGGTCGTGACCCCGCATGCGATCAATGCCGCGCTCTACAGCAATCTCAGTTTCGACTTCATCCGCGACATCGCGCCGGTCATCTGTTCAGCGCGGCTGGCATACGTCGTCGTGGTGAATCCGTCGGTTCCCGCCAAGACGCTCCCCGAGTTCATCGCCTACGCCAAGGCCAACCCGGGCAAGATCAACTACGGGTCGGCCGGCCAGGGCACGCCGCAAAACATCGCCTGCGAACTCTTCAAGATGATGACCGGGGTGAACCTGGTCCACGTCCCGTATCGCGGCGGCGCGCCAGCGGTCGCCGATCTGATCAGCGGCCACGTCCAGGTGATTTTCGCTCCGGTGTCGGAAGCGATCCAACAAATCCAGGCCGGCAAGCTGCGCGCCCTGGCGGTGACGACCGCGACCCGTCTGGACGTGTTTCCCGACCTTCCGCCGGTGGGAGACTTCGTGCCCGGTTACGAGGCCAGCGGTTTTGCCGGCATTGGCGTGCCCAAGAACACCCCGGCCGAAATCATCAATATGCTGAACAAGCAGCTCAATGCCGGCCTCGCCGATGCCAAGATCAAGACCCGGATCGTCGAGCTGGGCGGCACGGTGCTTGGCGGAACGCCGGCGGAATTCGGCACGATCATCTCGGATGCCACCGAAAAGTGGGCGAAGGTGATCAAGTTCGCGGGCGTCAAGGCCGAATAGGGCCGGTCGCTGCGGTCCCGGGCCGCTCAGCCGAGTCCGATGCGGCGCCTGAAAGCCTCGTCGCGCATCGAGGCGTCCTGCCCCACGAGGTCATCGCCGGCCCGCGTGCACAGATGCACCAGACCGCGAACCGCATGCTCGACCGGCGAGAGGTCGCCGCGCGGGATGCGGCTGATCACGTTCATGCCGGAGGCGCGGATCTTCACCTGCATGTCGGTATCGATGGTGCCGGGCGAGAAACCGAAGACGCGGATCCCCTTGCCCGCGGTCTCGAGCTCGATCGACCGCGTGAGCATCGCCAGCCCGGCCTTGCCGACGCAGTAGGCGCTCCACCCCTCGAGCGGCCGGTAGGCGGCGCCCGACGAGACGTTCACGATCGACCCGCCGCCCCGGGACAGCATGTCGGGCAGCACGGCGCGCACGGCATGATAGGCGCCGACGAGATTGATCGAGATATTCTGCGCCCATGCCGCCGGGTCGGAGGTGGCGACCTCGGCGATGGGCTCGATCACGCCGGCATTGTTGATCAGTATGTCGATGCCGCCCAGGCGCGCCTTGGTTTCGGCGACGACCTTCTCGACGGCGGCAAAATCCGAGACATCGCAGGCCACTGCATCGGCGCGACCGCCCTTGGCCGCGATCTCGCGCGCCACGCCGGCAGTCGCCACGCCGTCGCGGGCTGCCAGCATGACCGCCGCCCCGGCGGCCGCGAGCGCGCGGGCCGCGCCCTCGCCCAGGCCGCGGCTTGCGCCGGTGACGAGAGCGACCTTTCCGTTCAATTCATTGGACACGAAATCCTCCTGCACAAATGCGTCTATCGGTGATGACTCTGTAGCGGAAAAAGGCGTCCCTGGAGGTGAAGCAGGTGCGCAGCCTGCAGGGCCGCGACACTGAGCACGTCGCGAATCTCCCCCCTTGCCACCATCTGGAAGGCATCGAGCAACGGCACGCGGCGCAGCGCGAGTTCCTCCGTGGAATCGGGCGCCGCTTCTCCCTGAGTCAGATCCCACGCCAGGAAGGCGATCGCCCGCTCATCGGAAATGGAGTTGGACAGATCGCATTCGACCAGTCTTTGCCAGCGCGCCGCGCGCAGTCCGGTCTCCTCGGCGAGCTCGCGTGCCGCCGATTCCTGCGGATCGACACCCAGCATCCCGCCACCCTCGGGAATCTCCCAGCTGTATTCCTGAAGCGTGAAGCGGTATTGCCCGACCAGGAAGGTATTTCCCTCCGTATCGATCGGCACGATGCCGATCGCGAGATTCTTGAAATGCACCGTGCCGTAGATCCCGGCGTCGCCGGCCGGGGTGATGACCTCATGATGCGTCACGCGGATCCAGCGATTGTCATACTGCTCCTTGCTCGACACGACGCTCCACGGCCCTCTCTTCTCCATCGCCAATCCTCTGTCCTTCGCGCGCACTGCGGAGACGGCCTGCTTGCCGTCATTTCCCGACTGTATGCCGCCTTGAATGCGGCTTCCATTGGAGGCAGGCTCGACCTCAGGGAGAAACAGCCTTCGATGCTTACCGACCGATACGGACTGCCGATCAGCACGTCCTCCGAAGCGGCGCGCGACGCCTACATTGCCGGTTGCGACGGCGTGCTGTCGGCCGCGCACGGCGACGCCGCGCACCTGGCGCGCGCCCTCGCGGCCGATCCCGACTTTGCGCTGGCGCATGCCGCACTCGCCCGCGCGCGCTTTCTGATGGCCGACGTCGCCGGCGCACGGCAGTCGGCGGCGCGGGCTCGCGAGCTCGCGGCCAACGCCACATCGCGCGAGGCGAGCCATGTCGATGCGCTCTGCCTGTCGATCGAGGGCAAGCCGGTCGAGTCTCTGGCGGCGACGCGCGCGCATCTCGCCGAGCATCCGCGCGACGCCATGGTCGCGGCGCCGGCGACCGGCGTGTTCGGCCTGATCGGCTTCAGCGGCCGCCAGGGCCGCGAACCGGAGCAGGTCGAATTCATCGAGGCGCTGCGTCCGCACCTTGCCGACGACTGGTGGTTCCAGGCGGTCTATGCCTTCGCGCTCGAGGAAGTCGGCCGGCTCGACGAAGCGCTGGAGTTGATCGAGCGCAGCATGGCCGCCAATCCACGCAACGCCCACGGCGCGCACATCAAGGCGCATGTCCTCTACGAGCGCGGCGAGGATCGCGCCGCGCTGGACTATCTCGATTCCTGGCTGCCGGCCTATCCCCGCGAAGGGCTGATGCACTGCCACATCTCCTGGCACGTGGCGCTCTTCGCCCTGATGCTGGGCGACACCAAGCGCGCCTGGCAGGTCTACGAGGCGCAGGTCCATCCCGGCGGCGCCTGGGGCCCGGCGCTGAACGTCGCCACCGACGCCCCGGCCTTCCTGTGGCGCGCCGAGCTCGCCGGCGAGGCGCGGCGGGAACCGCTATGGCGCGAGGCGCGCGACTATGCGCTGAAGTCCTTCCCCAAGGCCGGCATCGCCTTCGTCGACGTGCACCGTGCCTTGGCCTGTGTCGCCACCGACGACCCTGCCGGCATCGATCGCCGTCGTGACCGAACTCGAGCAACGCGCCGCCGCCGGCCGTTCGCCGGCCGGCGAGGTGGTGCCGCAGCTCGCGGCCGGTCTCGCCGCCTACGGCAAAGGCGACTGGGCCGGTGCGATCGCCGGTCTCGAGCGGGCGCTGGCCGGGACCGTGCGCATCGGCGGCAGCCGGGCGCAACGCGACCTCGTCGAGAACACCCTGCTGGCGGCGTATCTCAAGGACGGTCGTGTGGCCGATGCCCGCAAGCTGGTCGCGGCGCATGCCGACAGGCGGCCGTCGATACCGGTTGCCGGGCTGACGTAACGTAAAGTCAACCGACCGCCTGCATACGGATGTTCCATCCCTCAACTGAAGGAGAGACCCTTGAATCGCTTTTTCAGCCTGCTGATGCTCAGCCTCGCTGTCGTGTGTGCCGGTGCCGGTATCGCCGGCGCACAATCGCTGCCCGACCTGAAAGGCACTTGGACCGGCACCAGCAAGAGCATCGTGGCCGGCCTGGCGCCCTTCCATCCGACGACCATGCCGGCCAAGTCGGCAGGGCCCAACCGGCTCACGGAAGTGAAGTTCACGATAAAGATCGAGGGTCAGGAAGACGGCCGATTCTGGGGCACGTTGGGGTCGGCCGCAAAGGTGGAACCGATCATCGGGGTGCTCTCGCCGGACGGCAAACGACTTCGCGTCATTCTCCAGGGCGGCGGCATGATCGACGGCGTCGTCACGAACCCCGACACGATCGAGATCTTCTACACCGAGCACAATGCCGGCGTTTCGGTCGCCGCCACCAACGTATGGATGCGCCAAAAATAGCCGCGCGTCTCAGGTCTTCCGCAGTCCAGGCTTGACGACGAACGACGCGCCGGCGGCATCGCCGGCGTCGTAGGCCATTGGCGATATCATCCGGCTGGCGCGCGGCACCGTCCGCAGCTTGAGACCGAGCTTCTCGATTTCAGCGTCGACGGCCGACGTCTTGAGGATGACGAGGTCGCGTCCCCTGCGGTGGTTCGCCTCGTCCCGCTCCGCTTTCATCGCCGCCAATTTGTCGGCGATGGAAGCCACCATGCCGAGCGTGAATGACGCATTCGCCAGGTGCCGTTCCTGGTGGCGGAACCGCCGATAGTCGGGCGTTGTCTTGTAGCGGCCGAGCTCGGCGCGAACCGCGCTGTCGACCAGCTCCGTCAGGTAGTGCGCCGCCTCGATGTCCGAGCGCAGGCCGAAGAAGACATAGCGTGCTTCGCCGGCAGGGTTCTTCTCCCGCCAGACCCGACAGTCGCAGAAATCCGCGATGGCGCCGATGCAGTCGTCGAGCGGCACGCGTTTCTTGCGGTGCGTTTCGTAGTCGAGCTGCTCGCAGGAAGCGTCGCGGAGTTCGATGTCGGTCAACGACAGGTCGTAGCGATCGAGCAGCTCGGCCACCTTGGCGGCGGCAGCCAGCGCCTCGCCTTCGGTGCAGCCATTGTCGATGGTCTTGGCGCGCAAGCCCTGGATACGCCCCTTCAGCTTGTCGAGCGCGGTGGCGCCGGGCTGTGCGTTCACGGCTATCCCGTCAGGCGAACGCGACCTTGCTCCAGAGCGGCCGCACCTCGCCGTCCGGATCGCCCACGACCTTGCATGCGTCGTCGAGCAGCATCGTGGCGCGACGCTCGGCGGTATAGGACGGCCACGCCGGGATGGCTTCGTTGGCCGGATCGCCGTTGCGCGCGAACGTTGCCCATGTCTTCGACACGCGGTCGGCCAGCGCCTGGGCGCGCGGCTTGCGATGCGCCTCGCCGATCACGCCCAGCGTATCGAACACGAAGGGCACGTCGACGGAATGTGACGACTTCAGCCGGCCGCCGAAGGCCGGCGTCTCCCAGTCGAAGCTGTACATCCAGACCGGCGCCTTGGCGCGCTGGGCCTTGCGCTCGGCGAGAAGGATCGAGCGCACGCCGAAGTTCGATGCGGTGAGCGCCGTGATCAGCCTGTCGGACGGACTGACGCCCGGATCGCGCCGCTTGTAGTAGGTCAGCAGGCCGTCGGTCGCCTCGCCGGCGACCGAAGCGAGGCGCTTGCGCAGATCGTCCTCGGTGACGGTGCGGTTCCACACCGCGTCGTCGGGCGCGAGGAAGATCGCCGATTCGTCCTTGGTGCCGCCGATCATGATCGGCACGTCGTCCGACAGAACGGGCGCGCCGGGATCGAAGGGATGGGCGGGAAGCACGCTGCCATCGATCACCGGCCCGAAATTGTAGCGGTCGAGCAGCGGATATCGCGGACGCGGCAACGTCGCCTGTGCCGGCGCGACCGCCTCCTGCAGGCGTTCCAGCGGCAACGCCTGCAACGCGTCGAGCCGATCCGGACCGAGGCCGAGATGCTTCAACACGGCATGGGCGAGCCGCGTCGTGCGCTCGCGCTCGGCAAAGCGCACGCTGGCGCCGCTCTGGATGATCGCCTTGTGGAAGAGACCCTTGGCGGCCGGCATCGTCAGCAGCGCGCTCACCTTCCCGCCACCGCCGGACTGGCCGAAGATCGTGACGTTGCCCGGATCGCCGCCGAAGCGGGTGGCGTGCTCGCGCACCCACTCCAGCGCCGCGACAAGATCGAGAAGGCCGACATTGCCGGATTGGGCGAACCGCTCGTCGCCGATCTGCGACAGATCGAGATGGCCGAAGACGTTCAGCCGATGATTGACCGCCACGACCACGACATCGTTGCGCCGCGCGAGATTGGTGCTGTCGTAGCGCGGCGAGTTGGCCGAGCCGTAGGAGAAGGCGCCGCCATGCAGCCAGACCATGACCGGGCGCTTCGAATTGTCGAGCGCGGGCGTCCAGACGTGCAGGGTCAGGCAGTCCTCGCCGACCGGCAGCATGTCGACCGGTCCCCAGACCGTCGCCAGTTCCGGTCGCTGCGCGCCGGCGGCGGCCTGCGGCGATCGGCCGGCATAGGCGGTCGCCTCGCGGACACCGGTCCACGGCTCGGGCTTGCGCGGCGGCATGAAGCGGTTGGCGCCGGCGGTCGAGGCGCCGTAGGGAATGCCCTTGAAGACGTGCACGCCACCGGATGTGACGCCGGCGACGCGACCTGACACAGTCTCGACGACGGGTGACGCAGTTGTCTGGGCGGGACGCTCCGTCTGAAGATCGATATCACCGGCCACGGCACGTTCTCCCCTGTTTCCGTTGACCGCAGCCGTGCGCGCGCCTGCCTGGTCGCCGTCAACGCCGCGCGCCCGCACCGGCTCGCGCCACTGCGAACCGCCGCGACGAAGAAGTGTGACGCCGATGGACGGACGCAGGGGATCGCCGGTGCTAAAGTCCCGCCGCACCGCCAGCCGAACCAAGGAAAGTCTGATGCCCGCATCCTATGCGACCCATCGAAAGCAGCTCGAGCTCATCCTGCGGGCCTGGGGCATGCAGGAAGAGACCGCCGTCAGCACCGCCGAGATCATGAGCTGGGCCGACCTGCACGGCATCGACACCCACGGCATCTCGATGGTGCCGCCCTACGACGAACGCCGCCGCGCCGGCCGCATCGACATGCGCGCCCGAGCCCACCGTCGTCGCGCGAGACGCCGGTCTCGGCGCTGATCGACGGCGGCGGCGGTCTCGGCCACGCCAATGCGCGGCGCGCCATGGAGCTCGCCATCGACAAGGCGAAGGCCACCGGCATCGGCGTCACTGCCGTGCGCAACTCGGCGCATTTCGGCGCCTGCGGCTTCTACGCCCTGATGGCCGTCGAAGCCGGCCTGATCGGCATGGTCACGACGTCGGCCAGCGGTATCCAGGTCGCGCCCACCTTCGGCGCCCAGGCCCGTCTCGGCACCGACCCGATCGCCTTCGCCGCGCCCGGCAAACCGGGCGAACCCTTCCTGCTCGACATGGCCACCACGACCGTGGCCGCCGGCAAGATCCGCAACAAGGCCAACGAGAACCTGCCGACGCCGCCCGGCTGGCTCGTCACCGCCGAGGGCAAGCCCAGCACCGACCCGCGCGAGGTCAGCAAGGGCGGATTCATGACGCCGCTCGGCGGCACGCCGGAGGGCAGCAGCCACAAGGGCTACGGCCTCTCCGCCATGGTCAACATCCTCTCCTCCGCCCTCTCCGGCGCCAGCATGGTGACCGATCCCGATGCACACCAAGAGACCCGGCACCATGGACATCGGCCATTTCCTGCTGGCGCTCGATCCCGGCCTGTTCCGCGACGCCGCCGATTTCCGCGCCGACGTCGCGGCCTTCTGCGACACGCTGCGCGCCACCAAGCCCGCCGATCCCGAGCGTCCCGTCCTCGTCGCCGGCGATCCCGAGCGCCGCACCGCCGCAGCAGCGCCGGCAAACCGGCATCCCCGTCGGCCCGAACCTGCTGGCCAAGGTGCGCGAGGTCGCGCTCGCCTCGGGCGCCGACTGGATCATGGAAGACTGAAACGTCTAGCGCCGCCTCTGGCGTCGCTGGATCCTGAAATACACGAACGACGCGATGACGACGGCCAGAACGACAAGCCACAGGATTTCGGTCGAGCCATCGCCGTTGTCGGGCGAGAGACCGAAGAGCTGCTCGATGAAGTCCATGGTCTGTCCCCCTTGCCGATGCTAGGCGGCCGTCACGTGCGCTACGCGGGCCTTGGCGAGCGCCGCATTGAGCGCCTTGATGTCGCCTTTCACAAGCGCTTCGAACCTCGCGACCTCGCTGTCGACCTTGTCCATGACCTCGCGCGACACCGCCTTGGTCTGGCTGGTGGGCGCTGCATCGGCGGTCGTCGTCATAGCGATCATGTCGAACAGCGTGTCGTTGAGGCCCGCCGGGTTGCGCAGCACGTCGCGCACCGACTTGCGTTGCGGATCGACCATCACGCGCTCGATGGCCGAGAGTTTCAGGCCGATCGCCCGGGCGCGATTGCGCAGGGCGCGCTCGCCCTTGCCGGCACGATCGGCGACCTCGTCGAGCTGCCGCCTGGTGCGGCGCAGGCGATTGAGCGCCACCTTCAGCTTGGACAGCGCCGCCACCAGCTCCTTGTGCAAGGCGAACTGGGCGGCGTAGTCGGCGGGCGTCGCAGACAGGCGCGGGTCCTTGACCACGTTAAAGCGCGCCGAATGGGTCTTGCCGGCGACCTCGAGATCGACGGCGTAGGTCGCCGGGAACGACGGTCGGACCGGGCGGATTCTCGGGATCGGGCACCAGCGGCTTGGGCCTAGGCGGCGCCAGGCCGTAGTCGAGTCTTGGTCGGGCCGGGATACTTCATGTCCCAGACGAAGCGGTTCAGCCCGGCCTTGGTGCCCGGCTTGCGCGGCGGTGGCGTGTCCTTGTCGTCGCTCGAGAAGGCCACGATCTTGCGGCCGCCCGAGTCGCGGAAGGTCAGGATCACCGGCTCCTTGGCATCCTCGGCCAGCCAGTAATAGACGATCGCCCCGTTGGGCGGGTTCTCGCCGACGTCGAGGTGCTCGCGAAAGCGGGTGCCGTCCGCGCGTTCGACCAGCACGGTGCTGCCGTCGATGCCGAAGGCCGGACCGTAGGCGATTCCGGTGCGCACATTGGCGCCGGCGCTCCAGTGCAGCTTGGTGCGGATCGCCGTCCGCGGCGCGAACAGGCGCGTCGACTTGCGGCCATCAGCGAGGCTGCGCAGCGCTGTCACATCGTCGAGGATCCAGAACGAGCGGCCGTGCGTTCCCGCCACGAGGTCGCTGTCCTTGAGCTTGAGGTCGTAGATCGGCACCACGGGCAGGCCGCCGGCCATCCGCGTCCAGCTCGTCCCGTCGTCGACGCTGAAATGAATGCCGGTCTCGGTGCCGACATAGAGCAGGCCCTTGGCGACCGGATCGGCGCGCACGACCCGGGTGATTTCGTCGGGCGGCAGGTCGCCCTTGATGGATTTCCAGCTGCGCCCGCCGTCGGCGCTCTTGAACAGGTAGGGCTTGTAGTCGGCCAGCTTGTAGCGCGTGGCGGCGACGTAGATCGTGTCGGCGTCGTGCACCGAAAGCTCGACGCAGCCGACATAGGCCAGTTCCGGCATGCCCTTGGGCGTGACGTTACGCCAGCTCTTGCCGTCGTCGCGCGTGACATGGACCAGCCCGTCGTCGGTCGAAGCCCAGATCTCGCCGCGGCGATGCGGCGATTCGACGACGCAGGCGCAGGTCGCATGGACCTCGGCGCCGGCGCTTTCGCGGGTCACCGGGCCGCCGGAATGGCCCTGCCGCTCGCGCTCGTTCAGGCTGAGGTCGGGCGAGATACGCTGCCAGCTCATCCCCTCGTCGCGGCTGCGGAACACGCAATTGCCGCCGACGTAGAGCGTGCCCGCATCGTGCGGCGAGAACACGATCGGAAAGGTCCAGGCGAATCGGTACTTGAGGTCCTTGGGCGCAACACCCGTCGATTCCTCAGGCCACACATTGACCAGCTGGATCTGGCGCGTGCGGTGGTCGTAGCGCTGCAACGCGCCCGCACCGCCAGGGCTCGAGCCGACGGCGCCGACATAGACGATGTTGTGGTCGCGCGGATTGACGGCGATGAAGCCGCTCTCGCCGGTGCCGGGGTAGGAGCAGTCGGCCAGCGTGATCACGCCCCACTCCGCAGCGCTCGGGACGGAGATCGAGGTGTTGTCCTGCTGGGTGCCGTAGACGCGGTAGGGATACTGGTTGTCGACGTCGAGGCGATAGAACTGCGCCGTCTTCTGATTGTAGATCGTCGACCACGAAGCGCCTGAATTGAACGACACGTGGGCGCCGCCATCGTTGCCCTCGATCATGCGGCTGGGGTCGTCGGGGTCGATCCACAGGTCGTGGTTGTCGCCGTGGCGGGTCGTGATCTCGCTGAAGCTGGTGCCGCCGTCGGTCGACTTCCACATCTGCAGATTGGTGACGTAGACCGTGTCGGCATGACCGGGGTCGGCGAAGACGTGAGTGTAATACCAGGGCCGGTGCATCAGGTCGCGGTTGGCGGAGACCTGCGTCCAGCGCGCGCCGAGGTCGTCGGAGCGGTAGAGGCCGGTCTTGTCGCCTTCGGCTTCGATCAGCGCCCAGACGCGGCCGGCACGGGCCGGGGAAATCGACACGCCGATCTTGCCCAGCAGGCCATCCGGCAGGCCGGGATTGCGCGAGATCTCCTGCCACGTATCGCCGCCGTCGGTGCTGCGGAACAGCCCGCTGCCCGGGCCGCCGCTCGATATGTTCCAGAAATTGCGCCGCGCTTCCCACATCGAGGCGAACAGGATGCGCGGATTGGTGCGATCCATGGAGAGATCGATCGCGCCCGCCACGTCGCTGCGATGCAGGATCTGCCGCCAGCTCTTGCCGCCGTCCCGGGAGCGATAGACACCCCGTTCGGCATGGGGGCCGAACACGTCGCCTAGAGCGGCGACATATGCAAGATCGGGATCCTTCGGATGGATACAGATGCGGCCGACGAACTTGCTGTTCCTGAGGCCGACATTGCGCCAGGTGCGGCCAGCGTCAGTCGACTTGTAGAGGCCGTCGCCGTAGGAGACGTCGAGGCGGATCGCCGTCTCGCCGCTCCCGGCATAGATCACGTTGGGGTCGGAAGGTGCAACTGCAATCGAGCCAACCGCCGCACTGCCCATGAAACCGTCGGAGACGCATTGCCAGAACACGCCGCCGTCCACCGTCTTCCAGATGCCGCCGGCGCAGGCGCCGAAATAGAACACCATCTTGTTCACGGGATCGCCCGAGACGGCGACGACGCGGCCGCCGCGCGAGGGGCCGATGCAGCGCCATTTCAGCGCATCGAAACCCGGCGAGGCGGGCAAGCGGATTTTGGCGGGCATGGGAGTGAGGGGCCGATCTCTTCAAGTGATGTCGACACCGACCGTAAGTCAGGTGTACAGGGCGACGCAATGGCACATCAACCGGCGACGGTCGCTCATTGAAATGGCTGATATGCTAGTCTCAGCGATGCATGCGTCGGCGGCGGTCCATTCCAGGACAACCGGTGTGGCGCCTGGAGCGAGCGGAGGAAGAAGATGAGCGTGCGTGCGGGGCGTGAGTTCCTGGCAATTCCGGGGCCGACGAACGTGCCCGACGAGGTGCTGCGGGCGATGCATCGTCCGGCGGTCGACATCTATTCAGGCCCCTTGCTGGCGCTGACCGACGGCTTGCTGCGCGACGTCGCCCGCATCTTCAACACCAAGGGCCGCGCCTACATCTATATCGCCAACGGGCATGGCGCCTGGGAGGCGACCCTCACCAACGTGCTGTCCAAGGGCGACAAGATCCTGGTGCTCGAGAGCGGCCGCTTCGCCATCGGCTGGGGCGAGAATGCCCGCCGCATGGGCGTCGAGGTCGAGGTGCTGAAAGGCGACATGCGCCGCGCCGTGCGGCCGGCCGAGGTCGAAGCCCGCCTCAAGGCCGACAAGGACCACACCATCAAGGCCGTGCTGGTGGCGCAGATCGACACCGCGTCGGGTGTGGTGAACGACATCGCGGCGATCGGCCAGGCGGTGCGTGCGGCCGGGCACGATGCGCTGCTGATGGTCGACACGGTGGCCTCGCTGGGCTGCATGCCTTTCGACATGGATGCCTGGGGCGTCGACGTGGCGATGTCGGGCTCGCAGAAAGGCCTGATGACGCCGCCGGGGCTGGGCTTCGTCGCGGCGAACGATCGCGCGCGCGAGATCCACAAGACCGCCGGGCTGCGCACGCCCTATTGGGACTGGACCGACCGCGAGGGCGAGCAGCACTACCAGAAATATGCCGGCACCCCGCCCGAGCACCTGCTGTTCGGCGCGCGCCAGGCGTTCGACATGCTGTTCGAAGAGGGTCTCGAGAACGTCTTCCTGCGTCACCGCCTGCTGGCGGAAGCGGTGCGCCGCGCCGTCGGCGTCTGGGCGGAAGGCCAGGCGATCAGCTTCAACATCATCGAACCGGCCGAGCGCAGCGACACGGTCACCGGGGTGCTGATGAACGGTTACGATCCCGAGGCGTTGCGCGCCTACTGCAACGAGAAATGCGGCGTGGTGCTCGGCCAGGGAATCGGTGAGCTCTCCGGCAAGGCCATTCGCATTGCCCATATGGGCCATGTCAACGCGCCGATGGTGCTGGGCACGCTCAGCGTGGTCGAGGTCGGGCTCAAGGCTCTTGGCATTCCGTACGGCAAGGGCGGCGCCCAGGCCGCGATCGAGTGGCTGGGAGAGCAGGTGAAGGCGTAACCCGCATGGCTGCCACCGGCGACACTCTCCCGACCGCGACCCGCGTAGCCGATCCCGGCATCCGCGCCCTCTATCAACTCGAGAACCGCTGGCAGGCGTGGCTCGATGTCGAGGCCGCCCTCGCCCGCGCCCAGGCCGAGCTCGGCATCATTCCGGCCGACGCGGCGGAAGCGATCGCCGCCAAGGCAAGGCTCGAGCTGATGGACCGGGCGCGCATCGACGAAGGCTTCGCGCGTACCGGCCACACGCTCGTGCCGCTGGTCTGGGAACTCGGCCGCATCGTCGGCGAACCGCATGGCGGCTGGGTGCATTGGGGCGCCACCACGCAGAACATCACGCAGACCGGCGATCTTCTGGTGCTGCGCCAGGCCCACACGATCTTCCTGCATCAGATCGGCGAAGTGCTGTCGGCCATGGCCGACCTGGCCGAGCGCACGGCGGACATGCCGATGGCCGGGCGCACCCATGGCCAGCACGCGGTGCCGGCCACCTTCGGCTACAAGGTCGCGGTCTGGATCGACGAGCTGCTGCGTCACCTCGAGCGTCTGCACCAGGCAGCCCCTCGCCTGTTCATCGCCATGCTGGGCGGCGGCGCCGGCACCTATGCCTCGCTCGGCAAGCAGGGACCGCCGGTGCAGCAGGGCATCGGGCGGCTGCTGGGCTTCGGTTCGATGACCGTGCCGTCGCGCGCGCTGGGCGATCATCTGGCGGAGAACATCTGCATCCTGGGCCTGCTCGCCGCCACCTGCGGCAAGATCGGGCGCGAGGTCTACACGCTGATGAAGACCGAGTTCGGCGAGGTCGAGGAGCCCGTGCCGCCCGGCACCGTCGGCAGCTCGACCATGCCGCAGAAGCGTAATCCGAAACTCTGCCAGGACATCATCGCCGCGGCGGCCGAGGTGCGCTCCCTGGTGCCGCTGGCTCTCGAAGCCATGACGACCGAGCACGAGGCCGATCGCACCACCAGCCTGATGATGGACAGCGCCGAGTCGCGCGCCTGCATCGCCACGGGCGACATGCTGAGCCGGCTGGGCGAGATCATGCGCGGCTTGCGGGTCGATCCCAAGCGGATGCGGGCGAACCTCGACCTGGGCGGCGGGCTGATCATGGCCGAAGCGGTGATGCTCGACCTCGGTGCGGCGATCGGCCGGCAGCATGCGCATGACGTCGTGTATGACGCCGCGCAAGCCGCCTTCGTCGAAGACAAGGCGTTCTCCGATCTTCTGGCGGCGGACACGCGGCTCACCGCGCATATGGACAGGAAGGCGATCGAAAAGCTCCTGGACCCGACCGCCTATACCGGACTGTGCGCCGACATGGCGCGCGAGAGCGTTACCCGCGCCCGCAAAGCGGCGGCGGACCTGGCGGCGGGGAGATAGGCATGGGTGATCGGAAAATCGGCGTCATCATCAATGGCGCCACCGGCCGCATGGGAACGACGCAGCACATGGCCAATCTTCTGGCCATTGCCGCGGAGGGCGGACTGAAGCTCGAAAACGGCGACCGGCTGATCCCGGAGCTGCTGCTCGTCGGCCGCGACGCCGGGCGCCTCGCCAAGCTGGCCGGCGCTCACGGCAACCAGCGCTGGACCACGAAGCTCGAAGAGGCGTTGAGCGGTCCGGAGCAGATCTTCATGGATTGCGCCGCCACGGGCGATCGCCCCAAGCGCGTCCGGCAGGCCATCGCAGCGGGCAAGCATATCTTCATCGAAAAGCCGACCGCGCCCACGGTCGACGAAGCGATGGAACTGGCGAGGCTGGCCGACCGCGCCGGCCTCAAGCATGGCGTCATCCAGGACAAATTGTTCCTGCCCGGCTTCGCCAAGCTGCTCGCCCTCAGCAAGTCGGGCTTCTTCGGCCGCATCCTGTCGGTGAAGATCGATGCCGGCTCGTGGATCTTCGACGGCACCGAACAGGAATGCCAGCGGCCGAGCTGGAACTACAAGAAGTCCGAAGGCGGCGGCCTGGCGCTCGATATGATGGCGCACTGGCGATACATGATCGATCGCCTGGTGGCGCCGGTCACCGATGTCTGCGCGCTGATGACCACGGCCATCCCGGAGCGGGTCGACGAGGCCGGCCAGCGCTATGCCGTCGACGCCGAGGACACGAACTACGCCCTGCTCCGGATGCAAGGCGGCGCTGTCGGCATGATCACCAACAGCTGGGCGACGCGGCCGCGTCGTGACGACACCATGGTGGTGCAGATCGACGGCACAAAGGGGCTCGGCCGTGGCCGGGCGTTTCCGCTGCCTGACCCAATCGGCGGCCGACACGCCGGAAGCCTTCATCCTGGCGGCCCGGCCCGGCGGCGTCGACCTGATGGCGCCTTGGCAGGAAGTGCCGGACGCGCCGGCCAACAAGAATCCCTTCCGCCAGTGCTGGGAAGCGTTCCTGCGCCACGTCGGCGAAGACGCGCCCTATCTGCCGACGCTGGTCGAGGGCGCGAAAGCGGTGCAGCTCGCCGACCTCGCCTATCGCAGCACGGCCGAACAGCGCTGGATGAAGGTGCCGGAACTGAAGCTCTGATGCCGGGAGACACGCCATGACGAAACCGGAGATCATCGGTTCCATAAAATCGACCTACACGCGCGTCGCCTGCATGGTCTGCGAAGAGAAAGGGATCGAGTACGTCCTGACGGAGACGCCGCTGCACGCGCCGGAACTCCTGGCCATCCATCCCTTCGGCAAGATGCCGGTGCTGCGCCACGGCGACCTCGAACTCTTCGAGTCCAAGGCCATCGCCACCTATCTCGATAAAAGCTTCCCCGCCCCGTTCGTCTTCCCGTCCGATCCGCGCCTCGCCGCGCTCACCGAGCAATGGGTCTCGCTCGTCAACACGGTGATCGACCGCACCCTCGTCCGTACCTATCTCTTCGCCTATATCGCCCCCAAGACTGCCGATGGAACGCCTGACCGCGACGCGATCGCGGCCGTCATGCCGGCGGTGCGCGAGCAGATCGAGGTTCTCGACAAGGCCGTGGCGAAGACCGGCCATCTCGTCGGCGACCAGTTCACCTTCGCGGATATCAACCTGCTGCCGATCCTCCATCGCGTGCGGCAGGCGCCGGAAGGTGCCAGGGCTGTCGCCAAGGCGACCAACCTGGCCCGCTACTACGACCGGCATGCGGAGCGGCCGAGCTTCAAGAAGACCGATCCGCCTGCCGGCCCGCCGCGCCGGGCAAAGCCAAGCTAGCGGATGATCAATGGAAGGTGCGGCCCGAATCGATCACCAGCGTCTGGCCGGTCATCGTGTTGGTGCGGCACATCGTGACCACCTGGTCGGCGACGTCGTCCTTGTCGGCGGCCTTGCGCAGCAGCGACGCCTTGCGCCCGGTCTCGACCTGCTCGGGCCTGAGGTTGGCCGTCGCGCGCGTGCCTTCGAGCAGGCCGGGCGCCACGCAATTCACCAGCACCTCGGGCGCCAGCGCCACGGCCATGCACTTGGTGAGATGGATCAGGCCCGCCTTGGAGACGGCATAGGCGATCGACGAGCCCGTCGGGCCGAGCCCCGCGACCGAGGAGATATTGACGATGCGCCCGCTGCCCTGGCGCTTCATGACCGGGCCCACGGCCTTGGTGAGAAGCATCGGGCCGGTGAGGTTGATGTCGATGATCTTGTTCCATTCCTCGTAGGTGAGATTGTCGAGGTCGGTGAAGGGGATCGACTTGTTGTAGGCGGCGTCGTTGATCAGGATGTCGAGCTTGCCGAAGCGTTTCACGACATCGTCGACCAGGCTCTGCACCTGGTCGCGCTTGGTCACGTCGCAGCCGAAGGCGGCGGCGCCGACCTGGTGCTTTTCGAGGTCGCGCGCGACGCCGGTCGCCTGGTCCTTGCTCTGGGCATAGACGACGGCGATGTGACAGCCCTGTGCGGCGAGCGCATGGCAGATGCGCTGGCCGAGCCCGCCATTGCCGCCGGTTACGACGGCGACCGTCCCTTTGAGTTCCATGCGTTCCCCCTTGTCCTCGATGAATGCAAGGGCGACGATATCCCATTGCCGCGGGCTACCAAAGCCATAGCCCTGGAGGATCCAAAATGACCATGCTCGCAGAGGCCGCCGGCAATACGGAACGGCGCACGCCGACCTATCAGCTCCTCGTCGACGACCTGAAGGCGCTCGGCGTGCAGCAGGTGTTCGGCCTGATGAGCGACGACACCGCCGTCTTTGCCACGGCGCTCGACAGTTCCGGCATCCGGTTCTATGGCGCCCGGCACGAGAACAACGCCATCGCCATGGCCGAGGGCTTCTCCTACGCCACGGGCGGCCTGGGCATCGCGGTGATCGGACGCGGGCCGGCCACCGCGAACGGGCTGCACGCCGCCACCTATGCCAGCCGGGCCGGCTCGAACGTCCTGATCATCTCCGGCGACGCCGCGGTGTCGGCCGGCGCCGCCAATGGGATCGGGCCGGACTACAAGGCCTTGAATGCCGCCGCCGTGCTGGGCGCCGCGGGCATTCGCACGTTCGTGGCGACCAGCCCCGAAACCGCGCGCGGCACGCTGGCGGACGCCGTGAGCGCGGCGCTGCAGGGCGGCGCGGCGGCGCTGCTGTTGCCGGTCAACGTCCAGCTCGCCGACACGGAAGCCGCCAGGGCGGCGCCGGTCGCAGCCCAAGCCCCGGCCTGCCGCGGCGCCAAGGCCGCAGGCGATCGAAGCGGCGGCTTCCCTCCTGCGGCAGAGCCGCAAGCCGCTCATTGTTGCCGGCCTGGGCGCGCATCGCGCCGGCGCCAAGGCGGAGCTGGAGCAACTTGCCGATCGCATCGGCGCCCTGCTGGTCACGTCGGCGCGCGGCAAGGACATGTTCCGCGGCCATCCCTGCAATCTCGGAATCGTCGGCTCGTTTTCGCACTCCGCCGCCCGGCGGATGATCGACCAGGCCGATTGCGTGGTCGTGTTCGGCGCCGGCCTCAACCTTCTCACCATGAGCTTTGGCCATTCGCTGCCCAAGGTGCCGCTCATCCAGGTCGATTCGGATCGCAGCCATATCGGCCGCTGGCATCCCGCCGACGTCGCCGTGGTCGGCGATGCACGCCTGGCGGCGCAGGCCCTGCTCGAGGCGCTGCCGCCCGGCTCCAACGCCGACCGGCCGTTCCGCTCGGAGGAGACGCTCAGCTTCCTGCGCGAGTTCGACATCGCCCGCGACTTCGAGCCGGCCAATACGGCCCGCACCGTCGATCCGCGTTCGCTCGGCGTGGCGCTGGAGAAGCTCCTGCCGGTCAACCGAAACATTGTCTGCGACGCCGGAAACTTCCTGGGGATCGTGCCCTATCTTTCCGTGCCGGATCCAGGCCGGTTCAAGATGACCAGCGACTTCGCCTCGATCGGTCTTGGGTTTGGCACGGCCCTGGGCGTCGCCCAGGCGCGGCCCGACGAGACCACCGTGCTGGTCATCGGCGATGGCGGCTTCCTGATGACCATGGGCGAACTGGAAACGGTGGTGCGCGAGGATCTGCCGCTGGTCATCGTGCTGATGAACGACTGCGCCTATGGCGCCGAGCTGCACTTCCTCAAGATGCGCGACCTGCCGGTGGCGAAGTCGGTGTTTCCCGACGTCGACTACGCACCGGTCGCCGAGGCCTTCGGCTTCCAGGCAGCGACCATCCGCACGTTGGACGACCTGCAGAAGCTCGCGCCATTGCTGGCGCGGCCGGATGGGCCCATCTTTCTCGACTGCAAGCTGAACGCTGCCGTCGCCGCACCCTTCATGAGTGAGTTCCACGAGTTCGAGACGAGGAAGCACTAGCCAGACCAGCCGCTGAGACGGCGAAGGAGGCACCATGAACCGCACCTACAACGTCATCGATGCCGATGGGCACGTCCTGGAACCGTTCACGCTGTGGAACGACTACATGGATCCGCAGTTTCGCGAGCGCGCTCCGAAGCTCGTGAAGGACAAGGACGGCAAGGAGCGCCTGCTGCTCGAGGAGAAGATCCTCGGCAGCCGCGCGGGGTTCGGCGGCATCGGCGGAGTCGGCGCCCGGCAGGGCACGGTCGCCGCCGACGCGATGGAATACAAGGACGGCCGCAAGGGCGGCTTCGATCCGCACGCGCGCATTCCCGACATGGATCTCGACGGCATCGACGCCGCCTTCCTGTATCCCAGCCTCGGCCTGTTCGCCGGCGCCGTCACCGATCCCGCCTTCGCCGCCGCGATGTGCCGGGCCTACAATCGCTGGCTTGCCGACTACTGCAAGCCCTATCCCGATCGCCTGTTCGGCATCGCCATGCTGCCGATGCAGTCGATCGAGGCGGCGATCGGGGAGATGCGCTTCGCCCGCCAGGAGCTCGGCTTCCGCGGCGGTTTCCTGCGACCCAATCCCTACAACGATCGCAAGCTGCACTCGCCGGACTACGAGTCGTTCTGGAGCGCGGCGGAAGAGCTCGATTTCTGCGTCGGCATCCATGAAGGCGGCAACAGCGGCATGCCGACGGTCGGCGTCGACCGCTTCGACGGCCGCGGCGCGCAGCACATCATCTCGCACACCATGGAGATGATGCTGGCCGCCATGAGCATGATCTGGGGCGGCGTGTGCGAGAGGCATCCCAAGCTCAGGGTCGGCTTCCTCGAATCGGGCGGCGGCTGGATCGCGCCCTGGCTCGACCGCATGGACCGTCATTTCGACGACAAGGGGTTCAACGATTCCGGCCTGAAGACCCGGCCGAGCGAGCTGTTCCAGCGCAACTGCTGGATCTCCTTCGAGCCGGTCGAGGGCTCGATCGGCGCGCTGGCGGAGTATATCGGCCCGCACAAGATTCTGTGGGCGACCGACTATCCCCACCGCGACGGCTTCTTCCCGGGCGCTCCGGAGATGCTGAAGGAGCGCATGAAGGGCCTGTCGCCCGAGGTTCAGCGCGAGATCATGGCCGGTGGGGCGATGGGGTTCTACGGCCTCAACTGATGCCCATCAGCCGCGCCGCGGTGCCGCCCAGGATGGCGATGCGCTCGTCGTCGCTCAGGCCCGGCGTGTTGAGCACGAGGTCGATCTCGGTGCTGGTCCACGGGAACGGATAGTCGGTGCCGATCATGATCTGGCCGGGACCGCTTTCGGCGATCAGGTGGCGCAACGCTTCGGGCGTGAACACGATCGTGTCGAAAAAGAGCTGGCCGTCCTTGAGATAGGCGGTCGGCTTCTTCTTGGGCAGCGGACCGACCCGGTTGGGGAAGGTCCGGATGACCGCGTCCGACCGGTTGGCGTAGGACGGCAGGAAGCCGCCGCCATGCGCGGCGCAGATCTTCAGCCCGGGAAAGCGGTCGAGCGTGCCTTCGAAGATCAGGTGCGACAGGGCGATCGTGGTTTCGAGCGGGTTGCCGATCGTGTTGGTCAGCAGGCCGCTGCCGCCCAGCCGGCCGCTCGGCTCGAGCTCGCGCGTGCCGAGCGGGTGCATGAAGACCAGCACGCCCAGTTCCTCGCACTTCGCCCAGAAAGGATGGAACCGGGGATTGGCCAGTTCCTCGCCGGCCACGCTGCCGCCGACGCCGACGCCGCGGAAGCCGAGCTTCTTGACGGCGTATTCGACCTGCTCGGCGGCGAGATCGGGATGCTGCAAGGCCGCCGTCGCGAAGGCGACGAAGCGGTCGGGATTGGCGGCGCAGAACTCGACCAGGGTCTCGTTCTGGATCTTGATCAGCTCCGCTGCTGCGTCGCGCTCGGCGCGGTACCAGAACGGATTGATGCTGAGCGCTTCGACATCGATGCCCTGCGTGTCCATCGCCGCGATGCGCACGCTGGTGTCGGCCATCAGCAGGCCCGGCGCCTCGAGCGGATGCTTGATCACGGCCATCGCCGCCGGCACCGCGCAATGGGCATGGATATCGATGGTCTTTACCCTCTTGCCGTTGACCACGACCTCGCGCCGCCGCGCGTGGGCGTGCGCATGGTCATGCGGCGGCGCGGCCTGCTCAGGCGCAGCAGCTGCCATTGCGCAGCCTGTGAAGACGATGCCGCCGGCCGGCGTATTGGTATGCAGGTCCCCGCTCAAAGACATTTCCATCCCCCCGTATTGATCGACTGTCAGGCCGCGAACCTAACGCTCCTGGCGCAGCCGATCCATTTCGGATTGCGCCACCATGATCAGCTTCATCAGATTGACGCGCCGGATGACCAGGCTGGTGTTTCCCGGGGTCACCCGAAGATCGGCCGTGACCTCGTCGAGCTGCTGCCGCAGCCTCGCCAGCGCGCTTTCCAGCTCGGCGACGCGCGCCGGAGGGGTTATGGATTTGTCATTCATGGCCCTCGCGGATCATAACGATACCCCGACCTCATAGGCACCCCCGATGACCGCCCTCGTCCCCATCGACTCCCTGGACATCCAGATCGTCGTCGACAACGTCACCGACTCCCTATCGTCCGTTCCATCCTTCGTCGAGACCGAGCTGGCCGGTCTCGGACGGCGGCGCGGCGCGGCGTGGGTGCTGGGCGGCGGCTGCCTGTGCTGTGCCGCACACGGCCTGTCGTGCCTGCTGACCCTGCGCAGCGGCGATCGCGTCCGCACCGTGCTGTTCGACACCGGCCCCGAAGATCGCACGTTCGAGCAGAACGTCTCGCGACTCGGCATCGATCTCGGGCCGGTCGAGGCCATGGTGCTGAGCCACGGCCACTGGGATCATGCCGGCGCCATGCTGCGCGCGCTCCAGCTCGTGCGCGATCGCAATGGCGGGCGCGACGTGCCCTGCTACACCCATCCCGACATGTTCCGCAGCCGCGCCTCCAAGCAGGCCGACGGCTCCTTCCGGCTGATGGAGGACGTGCCGTCGGTGGCCGCGCTGACCGCCCATGGCGGCCAGGTGGTCACGACGCGCGACGCGCAGCTGGTCGCAGGTGACATGGCGTTCGTCAGCGGCGAGATTCCGCGCCGCAGCGGCTTCGAGACCGGCCTGCCCGGCCAGCACCGCCGCACCGAGGATGGCGCGGGCTGGGAGCCCGACGAGCTGCTGCTCGACGAGCGTTTTGTCGCCCTGCATGTGCAGCGCAAGGGCCTTGTCGTTTTGACGGCCTGCAGCCATGCCGGCGTGATAAACGTGCTGGCGCATGCGCGCGACTGCTTCCCGGGTGTGAAGCTGCACGCCGTGCTGGGCGGGCTGCATCTCTCGGGCATCAACGAACGCGTCATCCCGCAGACCGTTGCGGCGTTGGGCGATTTCGACCTCGACGTCATCGCCGCCGGTCACTGCACCGGCTGGCGCGCCATGACCGCGCTGGCCAACCAGTTCGGCGACCGCAAGCTGGTGCCGCTGGCGGTGGGCAAGCGGCTGCGCTTCTGAGAGTCTTGGCCCTCCCGGGCGCCTCGGCTACGATGGCGGTCTCTGTTCCTGGGGAGTCCGATACCATGGCAGACCACGATCACGACCCTCATCACGAGCATGGCTCGGAACTGTCGGAGACCCAGCGCCGCGTCCGCGCGCTGGAGACCATTCTGACCGAGAAAGGCTACGTCGATCCGGCGGCGCTCGATGCCATCGTCGAGGCCTACGAGACCAAGGTCGGCCCGCGCAACGGCGCGGCCGTGGTCGCCAGGGCCTGGACCGATGCCGCCTTCCGCCAGGCGCTCCTCAAGGACGCCACCGCAGCCGTTGCCACGCTCGGCCATGTGAGCCCCGTCGGCGATCATCTGGTCGCGGTCGAGAACACGCCGGCACGCCACAACATGATCGTCTGTACGCTGTGCTCCTGCTATCCGTGGGAAGTGCTGGGGCTGCCGCCGGTCTGGTACAAGTCGGCGCCCTACCGCTCGCGGGCGGTCAAGGATCCGCGCGGCGTCCTGGCCGACTTCGGCATCGCGCTGCCCAAGGAAACCGAAATACGCGTCTGGGATTCGACCGCCGAGACGCGCTTCCTCGTGGTGCCGATGCGCCCGGCCGGCACCGACGGCTGGAGCGAGGAACGCCTCGCCGATCTCGTCACCCGCAATTCGATGATCGGCACCGGCCTTGCCCGCACACCCGAGGAGCTCGCGCGATGAACGGCGTGCACGACATGGGCGGCATGGATGGCTTCGGCAAGGTCGAGGTCGAGCCCAACGAGCCGCCGTTCCACGAAAAGTGGGAAGGCCGCGTGCTCGGCATGCAGCGCGCCCTTGGCTATGCCGGCGCCTGGCACATCGACGATGGGCGCTTCGCCCAGGAGGCCCTGCCGCCGCGGACCTACCTCGCGGCCTCCTACTACTGGCGCTGGGCGCTGGGCATGCAAAAGAACCTGCTCGAGCGCGGCTTCGTGACACAAGACGAGATCGCTGCCGGTCATTCGCTTCGGCCCGGCAAGCCTTTGTCGCGCAAGCTCACGGCCGATGTCGTGAAGGCCGGCATGACGCGCAACTCCTTCTTCCGCCAGCAGCAGGGGCCCGCCCGCTTCAAGCCGGGCGACCGCGTGCGCACGAAGAACATCAACCCGCTCACCCACACCCGCCTGCCCCGCTACGCGCGCGACAAGCTGGGCGTGGTCGAGCTGATCCATGGCTGCCACGCCTTTCCCGATTCGGTCGCAACCGATCGCGGTGACGATCCGCAGTGGCTTTACACGGTCGTGTTCGACAGCCGCGAGATCTGGGGAGCGGACGCCGACCCGACCCTGAAGATTTCCATCGACGCCTTCGAGCCCTATCTCGAACCGGCGTGATGGATCGGCAGACCGTCCCCGTTCCGGGCATCCCCTGCGACGCCGAGGGTCCGGTGTTTCGCGAGCCGTGGGAAGCACAGGCCTTCGCCATGGCGCTGGCGCTTCATGCGCGCGGCCTGTTCACCTGGCCGGAATGGGCGGCGACGCTCGGTGCCGAGATCAAAGCGGGCGCAGTCGGCGGGCGATCCCGACACCGGGGAGACCTATTACCGCCACTGGCTCAATGCCCTCGAACGCCTGATCGCCGAGAAGGGCATTGCCGACGCCTCGACACTGGCCCGCTACCAGGACGCCTGGGACCACGCCGCCGACCGCACGCCGCACGGCGTCCCGATCGAGCTGCGACCGGAGGATTTCAGCTGAGGCGTGGCGGCGGCATCTGTCCGCCCGAAAAAATAGGGAGAATCCCCGATACACAACGGGATCGCTGCAGCCTAAGTGCCGCCCTCCGCCCCCACACAAAACGTGTCGCCTGAAATTCGCCCGTATCCGAGCGGATCTTCTCGAGTGACATTACATTTTGGGTTGAGCTGCCATGACCGACTTCGCAATCCCTGTCCGCTTCGACAGCTTCCTGACCTACTATCCCAAAGTCAGAAAGATACTCCCCGATCCAAAAAAGGGCGAAACCGATACCCTCATCAAATTGTGGGATGACGGCGGATCACTCAAAAAGGAGTTGGATGGCTGGGCCACCGGCAACTACAACGAAAATCACAGTTACACGACATGCTGCATACAGATGTCGCATGCGATCAACATGGCGTTTCATACCGCCGACCCGTCGAAAATGATCGGGCTGTGGACCAGAAGGACGCAGCCGCGCCGAACCCATGCAGAGAAGATCAAGTCGGTGGCCAACATGGAGTTCCACTACATCGCCTCCGTCGACGAGATGAAGGGATTTCTCGAGGATACGTTTGGCGACGGCGAGGAGATTTCGCCGCCTGCCAGCACCAAGGCGGCGATGGCGGCCCATTCGAAAGCCTTGATTCAAGATCGGCCGGGAATCCTGGTCTTCATGGGCACGTCCCCCTGGGGCGTTCACACGGAAATCTGGACGGGCGATGATTTCAATCAGGACTGGATACAAGGGCAGACGTATCCGTTCGGTCCCGGCTGGGCACCGGTGTACTTCTGGAGCATCGGGGATCCGAGCCTGATCGACATATAGGGATGGTCGCAGGCCTATGACGCCGCGGCATCCTCCAGCACCATGTCCGCCGCCTTCTCGCCGATCATGATCGATGGCGCGTTGGTATTGCCCGATGTCAGTGTCGGCATGATCGAGGCATCGGCAACGCGCAGCGCCGCGATGCCGTGCACGCGCAGCCGTGCATCGACGACGGCCGCGGCGTCCGAGCCCATCTTGCAGGTGCCGACCGGGTGGTAGGTCGTTTCCGCCGCGCCCTTGACCCAGTCCAGTATCTCCTCGTCGGTTCGGGCCGCGCCGGGCGCGATCTCCGTGACCCGCAGCGGAGCCATGGCGGGCGCGGTCATGACGGCGCAAGCGATGCGGACGGCCCGCACGGTGAGCGCCGCGTCGATCGGCGACGACAGGAAGTTGAAGTTGATCGCGGGCGGCCGGCGCGGATCGGCCGAGGCGATGTGGATGTGCCCCCGGCTCTCCGGCCGCATCGGGTGGGCGTAGCACGTCACGCCCGACTGGCGGGCGATCCTCGGCCCCTTGGGGCCGGGTTCGGTCAGCATCGGCACCCAGCCCAGCAGCAGGTCGGGCGCGGCCAGGCCTTCGCGGGAGCGAACGAAGGCGCGAATAGGCGCGCCCACCATGGCGAGCAGGCCCTGCCCGAACAGCGCGTAGCGCAGCGCCTGGTGCACGAGGCCGAGCCCGCGACCCCGGTCGTTGTAGGTTATCCCCTTGGTGCCGATGGCCCATCGGGTCCGCGGCGCATAATGGTCGCGCAGGTTCTCGCCGACGCCCGGCAGGGCATGGCGCACCTCGATGCCGAGGTTGCGCAGGCGCTCGGGCTGGCCGATGCCCGACAGCTCCAGCAGTTGCGGGGAATTGATCGATCCGGCGCTCACCACGACTTCGCGCGCGGCACGCGCTTCGCGCACGGTACCGCCCACGGAATAGCGGACACCCACGCATCGCTTGCCGTCGAGCACCAAGGCCTCGGTCAAGGCGCCGGTCTCGATATGAAGATTTTTGCGTTTGCGGATCGGATCGAGATAGCAACGGGCCGTGCTCATCCGCCGGCCGGAGGCGATCGATGCCTGGCTCATGGCGATGCCATCCTGCCGGGCGCCGTTGTAGTCGGGATTGTGCGCGATCCCGACCTCGCCCGCCGCCTTGATCAGCGCCGCGTAAAGCGGATCGCGCGGCTCCGGATTGGTGATGCGCAACGGCCCGTCGCGGCCGCGGAAGCGCTCATCGCCGCCTTCATAGCTTTCCATGCGCTTGTAGAAGGGCAGGACGCTCTCATAGCTCCAGCCCTGGTTCCCCATCTGCGCCCAGGTGTCGAAATCCTGCGCCTGGCCGCGCACGAACGCCATGCCGTTGATCGCACTGGAGCCGCCGAGCAGCCGGCCGCGCGGCACCGGCAGCTTGCGGCCCTTGGTGTTGGCCTCGGGCTCCGAACTGTAGAGCCAGTTGGCCGCCGGGTTGGTCAGCAGCCGGGCGTAGCCGATCGGGATGCGCGACCAGGGATGGCCCGCGGGACCGGCCTCGAGCAGCAGCACGCGATTGCGCGCATCGGCCGACAGCCGGTTGGCCACCACCGCACCGGCCGATCCCGCGCCGACGACGATGTAGTCGTAGGTTTGCACTCTTCCCCCGCCTCACTTGAAGCGATAACGGAAATCGCAATAGGCGGCGCCCTGCATGATCGTCTGGGTGCGCTTGAACTCGACATCCGGTCCGCCGATATCGGCGATATGGAAGTCCGAATCGCAGAGCAGGATGCCGCCCAGCTCGGGTTCGCCCAGCGCCCGAAAGAACTCGGCATACTGGCAACGCGTGATGTTGTATTCGCGGACCGTCCCGTCATCCTTCAGCATGTCGCGCTCGACCGAATCGCCGATGCGCGGCCGCATGTCCTCGGCCCACACCGCATCCCATTTCTGCCGCGGCGTGCCCTGCTTGGCCTCGCCGATGCGGTGGTAGAGATCGCGTGCCCATTGGCGCAGCGCATTGCCCGTGATCCTGTCGGCCGCTTCCTTGCCGATCTCGGCGCGCAGCGCCTGCAGCACCGGCACGATCACCGCGGCCTGCAGCTTGACCTCGTCGAGCAGGGAAAGAGTGTTGGCAGCGGACATGACGGATCTCCGATGGCGGCGGAGAAGTATACGGTCAAAAGACGCACCCCCAATGGTCCGGTTTCGCGGCTCGGACGCGTCGCAAAGATGCGTGGTATCCCCTATTGAATTGGCCGCCTCGTTGTCCGCACTCTCGCGACGACACATGGCGCCAAGGAAGGACTCCAATGACGACAGCCCAGCTCGACAGCCTCGTCACCCTGCTGCGTTCGCGCCCTGCCGCCGAAACCCCGGATGTCGGCGAGGTGCGCGCCGGGTTCGAGAAGATGGGTGCGTTTCTGGGCGGTGCACCCGACGCCAAGTGCGAGAAGGTCGATGCCGGCGGCGTGCCGGCGGAATGGGTGGCGGCGCCGGGCTGCGACCCCGAGCGCGCGGTCCTCTACCTGCACGGCGGCGGATACGTCATCGGCTCGATCAATACGCACCGGCGGCTCGCCTACGACATCTCCGCCGCCTCCGGCGCGCGGGTCCTGGTGATCGATTACCGCCTGGCGCCGGAACATCCCTTCCCCGCGGCGGTCGAAGACGCGGCCAAGGCCTGGCGCTGGCTGCTGCAGCAGGGCTTTGCCGCGCACCGGCTGGCGATCGCCGGCGACTCCGCCGGCGGCGGGCTCACCCTCGCCACCCTGGTCAATCTGCGCGACCAGAAGCTCGGCCTGCCGGCCTGTGCGGTGGCGATCTCGCCCTGGGTCGATCTCGAGGGGGTGGGCAACAGCATCACGGCGCGCGCGGCGCAGGATCCCATGGTGCAGAAGGACGGCCTGCTGTGGATGGCCGGGCTTTACCTCAACGGCAAGGATGCGAAGACGCCGCTGGCGGCGCCGCTCCATGCCGACCTGAAAGGCCTGCCGCCGATCCTGATACAGGTCGGCACGGCAGAGACGCTATTGGACGATTCCACACGCATCGCCGAGAAGCTGCATGCCGCGGGCGTCGACGTCCGTCTGGCGATCTGGCCGAACATGCTGCATGTGTTCCCGCTCTTCGCGCCCATCCTCTCGGAAGGGCGCGACGGCTGCCTCGAGATCGGCAGTTTTATTCGCGGCAGGACGGCCTGAGTCCTGCGGCTGTCGCTACCAGTTGCGCCAGCCGTTGCCCCAGGGATTGCCGATCAGCGGCGAGAGCAGGCCGCCGAGCAAGCCGCCGTTGCCCCAATTGTTCCAGCCGCCGTTGTGCCAGCCGTTGCCCCAGTTGTGCCAGCCGCCATTGCCCCAATTGCGCCAGCCGCCGTTGCGCCAGCCGCCATTGCCCCACCAGGCAAGCTTGGTCTCGGGGTCCACCGCGACATAAGGCTCGGATTTTTCATAGGCCTGCTTCCAGGCCTCGGACACCGACCCGCGGATCGCCTCGAGGCGGGAGGCGACGGAGTCTTTCGCCGTCGGGACGTCGCTAACCGACGTCGATGCGGCCGCGTCAGCGGCGGCAAGGCCCATCGAAAGGCTCGCCACGCCCGCCGGAAGCAGGGCTGCCAGAGCCTCAACGGAACGCCGGTCCTTGGACATCTTCGCCATTCGATTTCCCCTCTTCGACCGCCCTGCCAAACCTTACCACGGCCCGATGACAGCGGCGCGTATCGCCTGTCCGAGAGCCGACTTTGCCTCACTCCTGCGGATAACGCCACGGTTTGTCGGGCTGGGGCGCGGCCTCATCGATGGTCCATTGGGGAAGGGCGAGGCCAGGGGTCACATCGGCAAAGACCATGCGAACCCGCGTGCCGATGCCGACCCGACGCACCACTTCCGGCGGCGCCAGCGCGCCGTCCGGCAAGGTGAGGTTGCCGACGACGCGCAGGGCCTCGTGTTCGCTGGGCTTGCCCTTCTGGGTGTCGAGGTCGACCACCAGGATAAGGTAGGGCGTATGGGCCTTGAAGGCCGGCTGAATGGCGTGATGGACCTCGGTGTAGGAATGGACGGCGCCCTTCCCTTCGACCGCCACCCACTCGGACCTGGGACTCATGCACCACGGACAGGCCGTGGTCGGCGGATAGCGCAGCAGGCCACAGGCACTGCATTTCTGCAGATGGAAGTCGTGCGCGGCGCAGTGCTTGAAGAAGGCCAGGTTCTCGACATCGAGATCGTTGAGGTCGAGCGGCATGCCGAGATAGGTGGCTTGGATTCCCATGATGCTGTGCCCTCCCCTCAGTCGCGCCGCATGACCATGGCCGAACCGGTGCCGGGATTGGCCCAGCCCAAATTGGCCGTCAGCTCGCATTTCCTGACCTGGCGGCAGCCGCCCTCGCTGTAGTCATAGGTGTGCTGTCGCTTGCCGTCGGGTCCGACGGGACAGGAATCGTCGGCGTCGTGGCGCAGCTGACGCACGTTCTCGATCACCATGTTGAGGCCGTGCGTGTAGCCCTCGCAGAGATGGCCGCCGCTGGTGTTGTTGGGCCGCCGGCCGCCCAGCCGGATCGTGCCGTCGCTGACATAGTCGCCGCCTTCGCCTTTCTTGCAGAAGCCGTAATCCTCGAGCTGCAGCATGGTGGTGAAGGTGAAGGCGTCGTAGGAGCCGGTGGCGTCGATATCCTCCGGCCCGACGCCGGAATTGGGCCACAGGATGTCGCGGGCGTAGTGGCCGGCGACCGTCGAGATCGGCCCATGCTGGTAATGCATGTCGGTGCGCGGCTTGCTGCAGCGACCGACGACGCCGCGGATCAGGGTGCGGGGATGGCGGCAGTCGCGCGCGCGGTCGGCGCTGGTCACGAGGAGCGCCGTGCCGTTGTCGGTCTCGACGCAGCAGTCCAGCAGGTGCAGTGGCTTGCAGATGATGCGGCTCTTGAGCACGTCGTCGACGGTGAAGCGCTTTTTGTAGAACGCCTTGGGATTGTTCGAGGCGTGCTCGCTGTGGATCGCCTTGACGGCCGCGACCTGCTCGGGCCGCGTGCCGTAATCGTACATGTGGCGCATGAAGGTCGGGCTGAACATCTGGCCGGCGCTCTGCCAGCCATAGGCGCGCATGTGGATCGCATCGCCCGACACCGGCGCCACGGCGCGCGCGCCGGTACCGCCGATGCGCACCTGTGAGAAGCCGTTCATGGCGCGGAAGATCACCACGGCCTTGCACATGCCGGCTTCCATCAGGCCCATCGCCATGCCGACCAGCGCCTCCGTCGAGGAGCCGCCGCCGAACACGTCCATGTAGAAGTTCAATCGCAGGCCGAGGTCGCCGGCGACGAAAGTCGAGAAGGTCGAATCGCCCGACTGGTAGGACAGCATGCCGTCGACGTCGCTGGGCTTCAGGCCGGCATCCTCGATGGCGTTGCGCACCGCCCACGTGCCCAGCGCGCGTGTCGTCACGCCGGAGCCCCGCGTATAGGTCGTCTCGCCAACGCCGACGATGGCGTACTTGTCGCGCAGGTATTTCGGACTCGTGGTCTCTGTCTCGGCCGGCATCGGCATGGCGTTCCCCCTTTGCTTGACCATCGGATGGTACAATACGACGGTGTCGACCGGACGTCGGCGTCCCGAGTCCGCATTGCGGCTTTTGAAAAACGGGGGAAACAGAAGGTGAGTCCTGACCTGTCGCGCTGGGAATCGTCAGCGCCCATTCGCTATCCCGATCCCGACATCGTCGTGCTCGATCCGCGCTTCCGGCCCCTGGTGGTCGCGATGGCCGCGATCGAGCGCATCGCCACCGGCTTTCGCTTCACCGAGGGGCCGGCCTACTACGGCGACGGGCGCTATCTGCTGTTTTCCGACATCCCCAACGACGCCCTGCTTCGGTGGGACGAGATCACCGGCACCACCGCCACCCTTCGCCATCCCGCTGGACATCCCGACGGCAACACGCGCGACCGGCAGGGCCGGCTGATCACCTGCGAACTCGGCAGCCGGACGCTGACGCGCACCGAGCACGACGGGACCATCACCGTCCTCGCTTCATCGTTCCAGGGAACGCGACTCACCGGCCCCAACGACGTGGTGGTGAAGTCTGACGGCTCGATCTGGTTCAGTGACAATGGCGCCGGCATCCGCGGCAATTATATGGGCGACAAGGCGCCCAAGGAGATGCCGTACCGTGTCTATCGCCTGGACCCCGCCAGCGGTGAGTTCACGATCGCGGTCGGAGACATGGAGCGGCCGAACGGGCTTTGCTTCTCGCCGGACGAGAAGCGCCTCTACGTCGTCGACACGCCGGACGGTACGCGGACCACGCATGTCTACGACATCGAGAACGGCAAGGCCGTGAACGGACGCCTGTTCTTCGACGGCACGCCGGGCTTCGCCGATGGCATTCGTTGCGACACCGAAGGCAATGTCTGGTGCGGCTTCTCGGGCGGCCCCGGACAGGACGGCGTCGCCGTGTTCGCCCCGGACGCCACGTTGATCGGGCGCATCCTGCTTCCCGAACGCTGCGCCAACCTCTGCTTCGGCGGCCGCAAGCGTAACCGGCTGTTCATGACCGCCAGCCAGTCGGTCTATGCGCTCTATGTCGAGGCCCAGGGTGTCTTAGGCGGCTGAAGCCCGACCCGCGCGACGTGCCTCGGAAGAGGCATCGCGGAAAGCCGCGTGCAAGAAACAAGGGCGCGGCCGAGAGCTGTTGCGCCAGCGGCGGGCGCAAGGCGTCGTCGATTGCGAGAAGACAATCGTTTGGCACGCGCTTTGCTCAACCAACAGTATTGAGTTGGTGGCTAGGGTTCCGCCTCGGCTTCCGAGGGCTGGTCCAAGAGCTGCCGCCTGAGCGGGAGAAATCCGCGCAGGACACGGCGGGATAAAATCCCGGGAGACCTCAGTGGCCATGAATTGGCGCTCGGGTTTTTGCCAATTCCAAGGTTGCTGCGGCCTCAACGGAAAGTTGGTGGGGCGGGAACCGAAGCAATGACGTTTTATGCAGAGGCGATAGACCGGCGCTTTGGCGACGGCGGCCCGACGGGCGGCGACAGCGACAATGAATTCATTCGCCGTGTGATCTCGCGCAAGACCGTGCGGCGTTACACAGACGTCGTCCCCGCCCAGAGCCTGCTCGATCTGCTGGTCGCCGCGGCCTTGAGCGCCTCGGCGAAGTCGGACTTCCAGCAGGCATCGATCCTGCAGGTCGACGACCCGGCCAAGCGCACCGCAATCGGCAAGCTTTTTCCCGCCATGCCGTGGATCGGCGTTTCGCCGGTCTTCTTCGTCTTCCTGGGAGACGCCAGGCGGCTTCAGCAGATCGGCGAATTGCGCGGCAAGCCCGTCCGCAACGGCACGCTCGAAGGCTTCTTCAATGCCAGCGTCGACGCGGCCCTCGCCCTGCAAACCATGATCCTGTGCGCCGAATCGGCCGGGCTCGGCGTTTGTCCGATCAGCGTCATCCGCAATGAAATCGACAAGGTCGCGGCCATTCTCGGCTTGCCCGACCTGGTCTTTCCGGTCGCCGGGCTTTGCCTCGGCTACCCGCAGGGTGACGGCTATGTGAGCCTGCGCCTGCCGCGTCCGGTGACGACTCACCGTGACCGCTATGACGACAGCCGGCTCGCCGAAGGTCTCGCGGATTACGATCGCCGGCGCGATGCGCGGCACAGCATCCCTGCCGATCAGCACCGCTCCAACGCCGAGTACGGCAAGGCCGACTTCTATGGCTGGTCGGAGGACAAGGCCCGCCAGGCGGCCAAGGCCGAAGGCGCCGCCTTCCCGCCCTATCTGCGTTCGCACGGCTTCACGCTTGATTAAAAACAAAGGGAGATTGCTATGACGAATTCGTTCTCTCGCTTCGGTTCCCTGTCGCGGCGTCACATGCTGGGGGTGCTGGCCGCGCCGCTGGCCGTATCCGCCCTGGGCAGCGCCGCGGCGGCGGCCACGCTCGATGAGATCAAGAAGCGCGGCTATCTCATCGTCGCGACCGAGGACGATTTCCGCCCCTTCGAGTTCGTCAAGGACGGCAAGCCGACCGGCTTCGACAACGAGCTGCTCGAGGATTTGCGCAAGTTCGCGCCCTTCCAGGTGAAGCAGGAAATCATTCCCTGGACCGGCCTTCTGGCGGGCGTCAGCACGGGCAAGTATGACGTCGCCCTGACCGCCGCCATCATCACCAAGGAGCGCAAGAAGTCGCTCGACTTCACCAGCCCGATCGCCGACGCCACGCACTACTACGTCAAGCGCAAGGGCGACACGACCATCAACTCGGTCAAGGATCTCAGCGGCAAGATCTGCGGCGTCCAGGCCGGCAGCGCGCTCCTGGGTCGCCTCCCCGAACTCGAGGCGACGTTGAAGAAGGACGGCGGCACGATGGGAAAGGTCGTCGAATACACGTCCTATCCGGAGGCCTACCAGGACCTCGCGCTGAAGCGCGTGGACTATGTGGTGAACACCATCATCAACCTGAAGACGCTGGTCGCCGAGAAGCCTGCCGTGTTCGAACTGGGCCAGGCGGTCTCCGGGAAATCCTTTCCGGCCTGGGCGGTCGCCAAGGACAACAAGGAGCTGCTGGCCTTCCTGAATGACTTCATCGCCAAGGAGAAGGCCAACGGCCGCTTCGCCGAGCTTCAGAAGAAGTGGTTCGGTGAGGCTTTTCCCGACCTGCCGGTCGCCTTCGAGCCGGAATTCTAGCGTCCTCGTCGACACGACCTTTCTGTCATGACCCCGGGCGACATCGCGGCTTTCGCCCAGGGTGCCGTGGTGACGGTTACACTGTCATTTGCCGGCATCCTGATCGGGCTGCCGATCGGACTGAGCCTCGCCCTGATCCGATGGGCGAACGTTCCGGTCGCCGCCTGGATCGTCACCCTCTATGTCAGCGTGCTCCGCGCCACGCCGCTGGTCACGCTGTTGCTGCTGCTGTTCTTTGCCTTGCCCAATATCGGCGTGCCCATCGATCCCTATTCCGCGGCCATCCTGGCGCTGGTCATGAACACGGCGGCCTTCAACTGCGAGATCTGGCGGGCGGCACTGATGAATTTCCCCAAGGACCAGTACGAGGCGGCCCAGGCGGTCGGCATGCGCGCCGACCAGCGCTTCCGGCGCATCGTCTTCCCGCAGATCGTCCGAACGAGCCTGCCCGCCCTCGTCAACGAGATGTCGCTTCTCATCAAGGTCACGCCGGTCCTGGCAGTGGTCGGTGTCGTCGATATCACCCGCGCCGCCGTCAGGATCGGCGCCGAGACCTATGAACCCCTGCCGCCGTTCCTGGTGGCGGTCGCGATCTACGTGCCGATCGTCTTCGGCCTGGTGTCCCTGCAGCGCTGGATCGAACGGCGGCAGGCCCGGGCGGAGGCCCTCGCATGATCCGCGATTTCGGCATCGTCTGGACCGAACGCGGGCTGCTTCTGAACGGGCTCGCCAACACGGCGATCCTGTCAATTCTGGCCGTGGTCGCGGCGCTCCTGCTGGGCTTCGTCCTCGCCCCGGCGCTGATGTCGAAGAAGCCCGCGGTATCGCGGACCGCGCGCGCCTTCGTCGACGGCATGCGCTGCATCCCGTTCCTGCTCTTCGCCTACATCGTCTATTACGGCTTTCCGTCGCTCGGCATCACCCTGGACAGCTGGAGTGCGGGGCTGCTTGCGCTCACGATCTACAACGCAGCCTACATGGCCGAGATCCTGCGCGGCGCCTGGATGGCGCTGCCGCGCGAGGAGATCGAGGCCGGCGTCGCCTTCGGCTTTCCGGAGGTGCGCCTGTTTCGCCGCATCATCCTTCCGCCGCTGCTGCTGTCGGCGGGTCCGGTGATCGGCAATCAGCTGATCCAGATCATCAAGGACAGCGCCTTTCTCACCATCATCGCCCTGCCGGAACTGACCCATGCCGCCAGTTCCATCCAATCGCGATACTACGTTCCCTTCGCGGCCTTCATCACGGCGGTGGCGCTCTATTGGGGACTTTGCCTGGTGGTCGAGGCCGGCGTGAACGTGCTGCGCCAGCTCGCCGACGCCCGCCGCTAGGATCGCCGATGACCACCTCGCCCCCGGTGCTGAGCGTGATCGGTGTCTCCAAGAGCTTTGGCGACACCGAAGTGCTGTCCGACGTCAGTTTCCAGGTCGGCAAGGGCGAGACCGTCTGCGTGCTCGGTCCTTCGGGCTCGGGCAAGTCGACCCTGCTGCGCTGCATCAACTGGCTCGAGCGGCCCGATGTCGGCCAGATCCATCTCAACGGCGAGCCGGTCGGCGTCACGTCCGGCGGAGTCGTCATGAACGATCGCCGGCTGTCCCGCATCCGAACGCGCATCGGCATGGTCTTTCAGCACTTCGCGCTGTGGCCGCATCTCACCGTGCTGCAGAACCTCATGGAAGCGCCGGTCCAGGTGCAGAAGAGACCGAAAGCCGAGATCCGCGACGAGGCGCTGGCCTTGCTCGCGAAGGTCGGCCTTCTCGACAAGCGCGACGCCTTCCCGGCGCGACTGTCGGGCGGCCAGAAGCAGCGAGTCGGCATTGCGCGTGCGCTTGCGATGCGCCCCGATCTCCTGCTCTTCGACGAGCCGACCAGCGCGCTCGATCCCGAGCTTGTCGGCGAAGTGCTGGTCGTGATGCGCGACCTTGCCCGCGAGGGCATGACCATGGTGATCGTGACCCATGAAATGGGTTTCGCCCGCGACGCGGCGACGCGCGTGCTGTTTCTCGATCGCGGACGCGTGGTCGAGACCGGCGCGCCCGATCGCTTTTTCGCGCGGCCGGAGACCGAACGGGCGCGGCAGTTCCTGCAGCGCTATGCCGGCGACACGACGTCGCCAAGACAGTGAGACCGACCGAGCGAGAGGAGCCGCCAGCGATGCATCCGATCTTCCATCTTTTGCCCGATGCGCCCAAGCCGGTGGCCCCCTACAGCCACGCCGTCGAGGCCGGACCCTTCGTCTTCGTCACGGGCCAGCTTGCGACCGATCCGGACGACGATTCGCTCCCCATTCCCGCCGGCATCGAGGCCCAGACGCACAAGGTGATGGACAATCTCGCCCGTGTGCTCAAGGGCTGCGGCCTGTCGCTTGCCGATATCGTCGTCGTGCGTATCTTCCTGACGGACTTCAACGGTGACTACGCCAGGATGAACGAGATCTACGCCACATATTTCCCGGCCGACAGGCGCCCGGCGCGAACCACTGTCGGCGTAACCGCGCTCGCCCGCGGCGGCGCCATTGAAATCGACATGATCGCCATGAGACCGTGAGAGGCTGCAAATGACCAATTCACCCGTGGAAATCCCCGCCCGTCGCGGCAAGGCGGCGTTCGTCGAGGCGGGACAGGTCGTCACCGTCATCAATACGCATGGTGAACAGGTCGTCGATGCCTGGGCCTTCAACCGCGCGGACATGGGCGAGTTCATGTCGAACGAGCACACGCGGGCCCATAGCCTGCACCTGGTTCCCAAGCCCGGCGACGTCCTGCGAACCAACAAGCGCCGGCCGATCCTGACCCTCACCGAGGACACGTCCGGCGGCATCCACGATACGCTGATCGCGGCATGCGATCGCTATCGCTACGCCTTTCTCGGTGTCGAGGGCCACCACGACAACTGCACGGACAATCTCTTTGCCGCGCTCGGCGAGCTCGGCCTCGAGCCGCCGGAAGTCCCGAGCCCGCTCAACCTGTTCATGAACATTCCCTGGGCGCTGGATGGCGGGCTCAGTTTTGCCGCGCCGCCGAAGCCCGTGCCCGGCGGCTACGTGCGCCTGAGGGCCGAGATGGATCTTGTCGTCGCCTTTTCCGCCTGCCCGCAGGACATCCTGCCGATCAGCGGCACGACCGGAAAGACGGTAGAGGCGCATTTTACGATCGACTGAAGGCGCTCGGTGGAGGATTACGATGGTCACAGGGACGAAGCAGGAGATCGCTGCAGCCAATCGACGGCGCTACGAGGAGCTGCGCGCGGCGGGACAGGAGGCGACGCCGAAAGCCTTGCCGCCGGCGACCGCCCTCGATGGCGCCCCGATCGCGCCGCAGGCCGTGATCAGCCGCGAGGAAGTCCCCCTTGGCTGGTACGACACGGTGCGCCTGCGTCGGGGCGAAGCGCTGCGGATCGTCGACAATCTCGGCCGCTCCAGCGTCTCGCTGATCGGCTGGTGCGAACACGATACATCGGAGCGCATCAACTGCGCCGACACGGCCAAGGTTCAATGGAGCGCCGCTTTGTCCAAGGGGCGCGTCATCCTGTCGGACATGGGACGGGTCTTCCTGTCGCTGATCGAGGATACGAGCGGCGCGCACGATCTCCTGGTGGGTGGCTCGACCCCGGCCTCGTCGCTGGCGGCCTTCGGCGAGATTTCGCGCAATACCCACGAGAATTTCCTCGCCGCCGCGGCCAAGCTGGGACTGGGCCTGCGCGACATCCCGCCCTGCGTGACCTTTTTCGCCCCGGTCTCGCTCGATTCGGGCAGGTCGCTTCGTCTGGAATGCCGCACGCAAGCGGCCCGGCGATTTCGTCGACCTGCGCGCCGAAACCGATGTCGTGCTCGTGCTGTCGAACTGCCCCCACCCGCTCGATCCTGCACGCCCGGCCGCCGGCGGCCCGGTCACGCTCGTGCGCCATCGCGCGCCGCCCGCCACGGCCGACGACCCCTGCCGGACGACGTCGCCGGAAATCGCCCGCGCTTTCCAGTTCACCGATCGGCTCTACGCCTGAGGAGATGGTGCGATGACCAATCAGCCAAAGCCCGATCCATCCGACGCCGTGTACGCCCATGACGTGCCGGCGGAGCGGCCGTGGTCGCGGCTTCTGAAGCGCGGTCAGACCTTGCGCATCGTCGACATCGAAGGCCAACAGGCCGTCGATGCGTTGCTCTATTGCGCGGAAGACCCGGCCGAACGCTACAGCGCGCAGGACACCATGCGTGTCCAGGGATCGGCCTATGTCGAGCTGGGAACGCGGCTGGTTTCCAACAAGGGGCGGATCATGGCGCGCATCACCGCCGATTCCTGCGGACAGCACGATACCTCGGCCGGCTGCTGTTCCTGCGAGAGCAACGCCGTCCGCTTCGGCGAGTCGACGAAATATCAGCACGCGTGCCGCGAGAATTTCATTCTCGAGCTTTCCAAATACGGCCTGGCCAAGCGCGATATCGTCGCCAACCTGAATTTCTTCATGAACGTGCCGATCGATCCGTCGGGGAATTTCACCGTCGTCGACGGCATCTCCGCAGGAGGCAACCACGTCGACATCACCGCGGACATGGACGTCATCTTCGTGATTTCCAATTGCCCCCAGGTGAACAATCCGTGCAACGGCTTCAACCCGACGCCCGTCCGGGTGCTCGTCTGGGACCCGCCCGCAGCGTCCTGCCTCGTGATTTCCCTGGAGGAGCTGCTGCGGCGCACGGAGCTTCTGGTCCAGGTGCAGTTCAAGGTTCTGGAAATCTTCCTGGTGGCCGCCTTCTACTATCTGGTGCTGACGACGGTATGGAGCGTGATCCAGGGCTGGCTCGAAGCCTATGCGTCGCGCTCGGTCGCGGAGGATCGCACGAAGCGCACCAAACTCACGGCCGCCGTCGAAAATGCGGTGCTGTCTTCATGAACCAGTTGGCGGCAGAAAAGCGCCAGGCCGTGGTCGAGGCGCGCGGGGTGCACAAGCATTTCGGCCAGAACCACGTGCTGAAGGGCGTCGACCTTACCGTGTACAAGGGCGAGGTGGTGGTGATCATCGGCCCCTCGGGCGGCGGCAAGAGCACCTTCCTGCGTACCATCAACCATCTCGACCGGCCGGATTCGGGCGAGGTCTGCATCAACGGCACGCCTATCGGCGTGCCCCAAAAGGGCACCCGGCGCGCGACGCTCTCGGACGCGGGCCTGTCGCGCCAACGCCGCCAGGTCGGCATGGTGTTCCAGCAGTTCAACCTGTTCAGCCATATGACGGCTCTGGCGAACGTGATGTGCGGGCCGCTGCAGGTGCTGAAGACGCCGCGCGCGGCCGCCGAGGCCGACGCCAGGCGCCTGCTGAAGCTGGTCGGCCTGGCCGACAAGGAGGCGTCCTATCCAGCGCAGCTCTCCGGCGGCCAGCAGCAGCGCGTGGCGATCGCGCGTGCACTGGCGATGCATCCGGCAGTCATGCTGTTCGACGAGCCGACCTCGGCGCTCGATCCGGAGATGGTGGCCGAGGTGCTGAAGGTGATGCTGGACCTTTCCGAGCAGGGCATGACAATGGTGGTGGTCACGCACGAGGTTCAGTTTGCGCGCAAGGCCGCCGATCGTATCCTGTTCATGGAGGAAGGTCGGATCATCGAGGAAGGCCGGCCGGAGGATGTGATGGACAGCCCGCGCAACGAACGCACCCGAAGCTTTTGAGCATGGTGATGGGCGAGGCCTGACATGCATTTGCTGGCGTCGCTTGCCGCGCATGGCTGGCACCCTGCCGCCTGGCGGTTGTCCGGCAAGGCAGGCTTTCGAGGGTGCGGCGCCGTTCAAGGAAGCGGCGCAAACCGCCGAGCGGGGCGGCCTCGATGCCGTGCTGCTCGGCCTGCCGACCGCGCCGCTGGTCGTGCGCGCCGCGGGCCGGGTGGATGGGCTGCAGCTCGATCCGCTGCCGCTGCTCGGCTTGTTGATCGGCGCCACCCGGCACATCGGCCTGTGCGGCTACTGGCCGGCCGACATCGCCGAGCCTTTTCACGTCGCCCGCGTCTTCGCGACGCTCGATCATCTGGCCGGCGGCCGCACGGGCTGGATCGCGGGCCTCGACGGCCGCACCGAGCTCGCCGGCAGATTTCAGCGGCCGGACCTGCCGATGGATGACGCCGACGCGGCGCTCCGGCTCGCCGAGCTGACCGACGTCGCGCGCCAGCTCTGGGATAGCTGGGAGGACGCGGGCTTTGTCGTCGACCAGGCGACCGGCACCTTCGCCGATTCCGACCGCGTGCGTCCGATCGATCATGCCGGCCGCTTCTTCACCGTGCGCGGCCCGCTCAACGTCCCGCGGCCCGTGCAGGGCCAGCCGGTGATCCTGCATCGCGACGTGCAGGCCGGCGACGCGCGGCGCCTCGCCGCCGCCAGCGCCGAGGTCGTGCTGGCCGAGCCGACCACGATCGCCGAGGCCCGGCAGGGCCGCTCCGACTGGCGCGCGCTCGCCGCTCAGCACGGCCGCGACGCCGAAAGCCTGCGCTACGTCGCGCGCGTCATGGCGATCCTGGCGGAGACGGAGGCGGCAGCGGCCAGGCGCGCGGCGGAGCTCGACGCGTTGGCGGCACCCGCCGCCGGCAGGCCCTGCTTTGTCGGCACGCCGGAACAGTTCGCCCAGCACCTCGCCCAATGGCATGCATCGGGCGCCTGCGACGGCTTCGATATCCTTCCCGCCGTGCTGCCGATCGATCTCGCTCTGCTGGTCGATACGGTCGTGCCGCTCCTGCGCCAGCGCGGGCTGGTGCGCGCGGCCTACGAAGCAACGACGCTGCGCGGCCATCTCGGCCTGCAGCGCGCGCCAAACCGCTTCGCCGCCTAGGGAGAGACCACGTGGCTCCGCGACGGATGCATCTCGGCGTCTTCACCTATCCCGGCGGGCACCATATCGCGGGCTGGCGGCATGGCTCGGTCCAGCCGCGCGAGATCCTGGGCTACGACTACTATCGCCGCACCGCCCAGGCGGCCGAGCGCGGCAAGTTCGACCTGGTGTTCGTGGGCGACATGCTGGCCGCGCGCGAGAAGGATGGCCGCGTCATCGCCCAGGGCGCGCTGAACAACATCGATTCGATCTCGATCCTCGCGGCCGTGGCTGGCGCCACCGAGCGCGTCGGCCTGGTGGCGACGCTCTCCACGACCTACAACGAGCCCTTCGCCATCGCCCAGCGCTTCGCGTCGCTCGACCATTTGAGTGGTGGCCGCGCCGGCTGGAACATCATCACCACCGCCAACGACGATGCCGCCTACAACTTCAGCCGCAAGTCGCACATGGAAAAGACCCTGCGCTACCAGCGCGCCAAGGAGTTCGTCGACATCTGCAAGGGCCTGTGGGACGGCTGGGAAGAAGGCGCCGTCATCGCCGACAGGACGAGCGGGGCCTTCGTCGATCGGAACAAGGTGCACGAGCTCGACCACAAGGGCCAGTTCTTCGCGGTGAAGGGCGCGCTCGACCTGCCGCGCTCGCCGCAGGGCTGGCCGGTCATGGTGCAGGCCGGCGGATCGCCGGCCGGACTGGAATTCGCCGCTACGGTGGCGGAGCTCATCTTCGCCGCGCAAAGCGACCGCGGGCAGGCGGTCAAGTTCCGCTCCGCCGTCAAGCAGAGGATGCCGGCCCATGGCCGCGATCCGGCGATCCTGAAAGTGCTGCCGGGCCTGCTGCCGATCCTGGGCTCGACCGAGCAGGAGGCGCTCGACAAGGAGACGATGCTGAACGACCTGCTGCATCCGGCGGTCGGCATCTGGATGCTGAGCGAGCAGATGCAGTTCCGCCTCTACGACTATCCGCAGGACGGCCCGCTGCCGACCGCCGACATCCGTGCCGGCGGCAGCGCCTTCACGCCGCGCGTGACGCATCTGATGGAGCGCGCCGACCGCGAAGGCCTGACGGTGCGCGAGTGCGGCATCCTGGTCGCCGCCAGCCGCTCGCACGGCTCCTTCGTCGGCACGCCGGAGCAGCTCGTCGATCACATGAAGCTGTGGTTCGACGAGGGGGCGTGCGACGGCTTCAATGTCATGCCGGCCTACTTCCCCGACGAGATGGACCTGTTCGTCGACGAGGTCGTCCCGATCCTGCAGCGGCGCGGGCTGTTCCGTCGCGACTACGAAGGCACGACGCTACGCCATCACCTCGGCCTGCCGCCCGTTCCTCAGCCCGTCGCCTGCAGCGCGGTTTCGACGAGCTGACGGTCGCCGTAGCCGTTCTGCGGCGGAAAGCCCTCGGCCAGCGGCCGGCGCTCGTCCATGGTCAACCACAGCCGGATCATGTGACGGCGGCGCTCGATCTCGGGATAGTCCTCGAAGCTCGTGCGTGAATGCAGCATCGCGTAGTTGTTGCAGAACTGGATGTCGCCGACCTGCAGATCCATGTCGACATGGATCTCCGGGTCCTGCGCCAGCTCGTCGAACAGGTCGAGCGCCGCCCGTTCGATCGGTTCCAGCGGCACGCCGGTCTTGGTGCAGGCGGCGTTGATCTGGTTGCGGATGAGACGGACGCTCACCTTGCCGTCGCGCACGCCGAACACCGGAAGGCGGTACGGCGTGACCGGACTTTCCGTCAGCGCCGCTTCACGGCGTATGTAGTGGAAGCCGCGATAGAGCGGCGCCAGATACTCGGGATGGCGCTTCAGGATCTCGTTGTGGATGGTGACGGCGCTCACCACGCTCGACAGCCCGCCGCTTCTGGACTGGCGCAGGCAGAGCAGGCCCACGACGTCGCCCGAATCGGTGTGGAACGGCAGGTGAGCGCTGGTCTCATAGCCGCGCACGTCGATATCGCCGTAACGGCGGCCGTGGTCGTAGACGTGACCCAGAAGGTCGCCCTTGGGATTCTGCGTGACGGCATGGCCGAGATAGAGCCCCATGGCCCAGAAGATCATGCCGACCTCGGCGTCGGTGTAGTCCGACGCGTTGAGGCCGCGCAGCACGTAGAAGCCGCGGCCGTCGGTGATCTCCTCCTGCCATCGGCGGAGCTGCGGGCCGAGTGTCGGCAGCGGGAAGTCGTCCTTGGTGAGCGCCGCGAACGGCAGGCCGCGTCTTGTGACCGACTGGGCGGCCGCGGCGATCTCCGCGAGATGGACGGGCTCGAGGTGGACGATCCACGAGCTGTCCTTGATCAGATCCCGGCCATACCAGGCCGACGGATGACGCACGATCTCGGTCAGGATTTGGGTCATGGACGGAGCTTAGACCTTGTCACTGCCCTTTCTCCAGCCGCGGCGTGGCGGAATTCTTCGACCCACAAGGCTTCTTCGATCGGGACAGGAAAGCTCTCGGCGCACGCCAACAGCCACCGCGCCGCATCGCGCAAGGCGCGGCTCTTCCTGGGCTCCACGGCTTTGTCCTCGACGCCTTCCAGGATCACGATTCCCTCCCGGTTCGGGAAAACATCATGCAAACCGCATGCCGCTCATCGGGGGCCTTGTCCCGGTGGCGCCGGACCAACAGAATGCGCCTCGGCCAGACGAGGGAAACAACATGGATATCGTTCAATCCGCGCCATACGATCTTCTGCTCCGGGGTGGCCGGGTCATCGATCCGGCCCAGGGCCTCGACGGCATTTTGGACGTCGCCGTGCGCGACGGTCGGATCGCGGCGGTCGGCAAGAACTTGCCCGGGCCGGCCAAGGAGACGGTCGATGTCGGCGGCAAGCTGGTGCTGCCCGGCCTCATCGACACCCACGCCCATGTCTATCGTTATGTCAGCGGCCGCTTCGGACTCGATGCCGATACCGTGGGCGTCCATTCCGGCGTGACCACGGTGGTCGACCAGGGCGGACCGTCGGTGCTGACCTTCCCCGGCTTCCGCGAATATGCCGCCAAGCCCGCCGCCACCCGCGTGCTCGCCTTCATCTCCGCCTACATGGTGGGCGGGCTGGAGGGCCACTACTACCCCGAGCTCTATCGTCCCGACTGCATCGCGGTCGACGACACGGTGCGCGCGGCCCGCGAGAACGCCGACCTGGTGCGCGGCGTGAAGGGCCATGCCGAGATCGGCGGCTTCACGCGCTGGGGCGACGAGGCGATGCGCCGCGCCGCCGAGATCGGCCGCGCGCTCGACCTGCCGCTCTACATCCATTTCGGCCAGCTCTGGCCGCTGCCCGAGAACCAGCATCCCTACGATCCCGACGCGATCCTGCCGGACATGCTGAAGATCCTGCGGCCCGGCGATATCCTGGCCCATCCCTTCACGCGCCATCCCGGCGGCTTCGTCGACCAGCACGGCAAGGTCCACCCCGTGGTGCGCGAAGCCCTGGCGCGCGGCCTCAAGACCGACGTCGGCCACGGCTCGCACTTCTCGTTCAAGATGGCGCGGCTGGTGCTCGAGGCCGGCCTCGTGCCCGACACGCTGGGCGCCGACATGCACGGCTACAACACGACCATCCCCAAGCCGCGCGGCACGCCCGAGGAGCATCCCGACAAGGAAGAGATGCACATGTTTGCCGGCGCGCAGAACTTTTCGCTCGCCTCGGCCATGACCAGCATGCTGGCCCTGGGACTCTCGCTCGAGCAGGTCGTGCCCATGGTGACCAGCAACTGCGCCGCCATGCTCGGCATGACAGGCGAGATCGGCACGTTGCGCCCGGGCGTCGAGGCCGACGTGTCGGTGCTGGCCGACGAGAGCGGACGCTTCGTGCTGAAGGACAACGAAGACACGCAGGTTGTTGCCGAGCATTTCATCCGCCCCGTCTTCTGCCTGCGTGCCGGCAAGCGCTTCAACGCCGACTCGGTGATCCTGCCCAAGCCGCTGCTGGCCGACGCTGCATGACGGCAGATCAGGCCGCTCTCGGCGTCGGCGCGTCGCTCCGGCGCAAGGAAGACGCGCGCTTCCTGCACGGCAATGGACGCTTCGTCGGCGACATCACGCGGCCGGGCATGCTGGAGGTTGCCTTCCTGCGCAGCCCCGTCGCGCATGCCAGGCTGCTGGGCGTCGTCAAGCCTGCGGGTTCGGAGAAGCGCGTGTTCACGCTCGCCGACCTGCCCGGGGTGGGCACCATCCGCGCCAATTCCGCCCTGCCGGGCTTCCGGGTCTCCGAGCAGCCGGCGCTGGCCACGGGCAAGCTGCGTCATGTCGGCGAGGCCATCGCCGCCTGCGTGGCCGACACGCGCGCCCAGGCGGAAGATCTTGTCGCAGCCTGCGAGCTCGATTTCGAGGCGCTGCCCGCCGTGCACGACATGCTGGCCGCTCCCCTGCCCTCCCAGCCGCTGATCCATGACGGCTGGTCGATGAACGCCTTCCTCGAGACGCGGCGCGACGACGACGTGTCAGCGATCTCGACGCCATCGCCGCCGCCAAGGTGACGCGCACGCTCCGCACCTCGCGCCAGTGCATGGCGCCGATCGAGGGCCGAGGCGTTCTGGCCGAATGGGATCCCAGGCTCGAGCAGATGATCGTCACGACGTCGACCCAGATGCCGCACGTCACCAAGTCGGGCCTGGCCGACTGCTTGGGCCTCGACGAGGGTCAGGTGCGCATCGTCTCGCCCGATGTCGGCGGCGGCTTCGGCTACAAGGGCATCCTGCTGCCCGAGGAGATCGTCTGCGCCAGCATTGCGCGCCAGCTCGGCCGGCCGGTGCGCTGGCTGGAAGACCGTTACGAGCAGCTCACCGGCGCCAACTGCCGCGAGCATCACTATGTCATCACGGCGTGGGCCGACCGCGCCGGCAAGTTGCTCGGCGTCGAGTGCGAGGCCACGGTCGATGCCGGCGCCTACTCGTCCTATCCGTTCGGCGCCTGCCTGGAAGCAGCCCAGATCGGCTCGATCCTGCCGGGCCCCTACATACTGCCGCGCCTGCGCTGCCACACGATCTCGGCCTGCACCAACAAGCCGCCGATCCTGCCCTATCGCGGGGTGGCGCGGACCGGCGTGTGCTACGCCATGGAGACCACGCTCGACGCCCTGGCGCGCCGGCTCGGCATCACGCGCGGAAGCGATACGGTTTGCCAATCTCGTGCCGCCCGATGCCATGCCGTACCGCAACCTGGTGGGCAAGGTGTTCGACAGCGGCGATTATCCGGAGTCGCTGCGCCGGGCGGTGGCGGCCTTCGACCTCGACGCCCTTCGCGCGCGTCGCGCCAAAGGCGAAACGGTGGGCTTCGGCCTCGCCACCTTCTGCGAGCAGGGCGCGCACGGCACGTCGGTCTATCACGCCTGGGGCATTCCCTTCGTGCCGGGCTTCGAGCAGGCCTATGTCCGCCTCAGCCCCGACGGCGTGCTGGAAGTGCGCGTCGGCGTGCACAGCCACGGCCAGGGCATGGAGACGACGCTCGCCCAGGTCGCGCACGAGATCCTGGGCATCCATCCCGACAAGGTGCGCGTGGTCCACGGCGACACGGCACTCACACCCTATTCGACCGGCACCTGGGGCAGCCGCGCCATGGTGATGGCGGGCGGCGCCGTGGCCGAAGCCTGCCGCCAGCTCGGCGAGCGAGTGGCCGCGATCGGCGCGGCGCTGTTGCAGGTGCAGGCGGACGATGTCGAGATCGCCGACGGCAGGGTGCGCCGCAAGGATACGGTCGGCTTGGATACCGGCGGCTCGGTCAGCATCGCCGACGTCGCCTACACCTGGTACCGCGCACCGCAGAACCTGCCGCCCGGCGTGAACAAGGGCGGGCTGGAAATCACCGCCGGTTACCGGCCGGATCCCGATACCGGCACCCACTCCTATGCCTGCCATGCCGCCGTGGTGAGGGTCGACACGGCGACCGGCGCCGTGGTGCTCGAGGATTACCTGATCGTCGAGGATGGCGGAAAGCTGGTGAACCCCATGATCGTCGACGGCCAGGTGCTGGGCGGCCTGGCCCAGGGCATCGGCACCGCGCTCTACGAGGAGATGCCGTACGACGAGACCGGCCAGCCGCTGGCCGCGACCCTCGCGGACTATCTGCTGCCCGGCACGACCGACGTGCCCGACGTGCGGCTCGACCACATGGAGACTCTCAGCCCCTGGACGACCTTCGGCCAGAAGGGCATCGGCGAAAGCGGCGCCATCGGCCCGCCGGCCGCGATCGTGAACGCGATCAACGACGCGCTGGCGCCGCTCGGCGCCGAGGTGATGGACCTGCCGGCGAGTCCGCCGCGCGTGTTGGCGGCCATCGAGGCGGCGCGGGCCAACCGGCGATGAAGCCCGCTCCCTTTGCCTATGCCCGGCCGAAGGACTGGCCGGAGGCGCTGCAGCTCGTCGGCGCCGGCGCGCGGCCGGGCGCCGGCACGCAGTCGCTCGGGCCATTGCTCAATCTTCGCCTGGCGCAGCCCGACACGATCGCCGACCTGCGCCATCTGCCGGACTATGCCGGTGTTGCGGTCGGCAATGACGTGCTGCGCATCGGCGCCGGAACGACGCACGCGGCGATCGAGGATGGTGCGGTGCCGGGAAGGATCGGCGAGATCATGGCGGCCGTCGCGCGCCGCATCGCCTATCGCCCGGTGCGCAACCGCGGCACGATCGGCGGCAGCCTGGCGCATGCCGATCCGGCGGCCGACTGGGTCGCCGTGCTGCCGGCGCTGGGCGCCACGGCGATCGCGCTTGGCCCGCAGGGCGAGCGGCGCATCCCGTTGGCGGGCTTCGTCACCGGCATTCTCGAAACCGCGCTCGCCGCCGACGAATTGCTGCGCGCCGTCGAAGTGCCGGTGCTGCCGGCCGACGCGCGTTGGGGCCACTGGAAGTTCTGCCGCAAGGTCGGCGAATTCTCCAAGGCCACGGCCTGTGTTCTCGCGCTGCCCGGCAAGCCGCCGCGCGCCGTCCTGGCCGCACTCGATGCGCCGCCCCTGGTGATCGAGGACGCCTCGGCGCTGCTGGCCGATCCGCTCGCCGAAGCCGTCCGCATCCTGGACGGCTTTCCCGAACTTACGGCCTGGCGTCGCGCCATCGCCGGGACGGCGTTGCGAAACGCTGTCGAGATGGCAGGCACGCCGTGAACAAGATCGCGATCTCGCTGACCGTGAACGGCGAGCCGAAGCAGGTCCTGGTCGAACCGCGCGAGCAACTCGCCGACCTCCTGCGCGGTGGGCTGATGCTGACCGGCACCCATGTCGGCTGCGAGCATGGCGTGTGCGGCGCCTGCACCGTCGAGATCGACGGCATGCCTGCCCGCTCCTGCATCACCCATGCCGGCAGTTGCGACGGCGCTTCGATCCGCACCATCGAGGGCTTTGGCGACGACGGCGTGATGGCCGCCTTGCGCGAGGCCTTTGCGCGCGAGCATGCCCTGCAGTGCGGCTACTGTACGCCCGGCATGCTGGTCGCCGCCCGGGACATCGTGCTGCGGCTGCCCGACGCGGACGAGGCGCGGGTGCGCGAGGAGATGGCCGGCAATCTCTGCCGCTGCACCGGCTATCGCGGCATTGTCCGTGCCGTGTTGCGTGTCCTGGTCGCCCGGCGAGAGGGTGCCGGCGGCCAATGAGCGCTCACTGGCTGGTTTGCTCCAGCAGCTTGATGCCAGAGACGGTGATCGTCACCGACGAGGGTGGATCGCCGTCGGACGCGAAGCCATCCCCTGGCGACCGCAACCCGGATCGCGGCATCGATCGCATCCCGGTTGGTGGTCGCCAGCTTGTGCTGAAGCTTGTCGACGTGCGTCCAGGTCGGCGGCGGTCTGTGCCCCGTGAGTTCTCGTATGGCGGTCAGCAGCGCGGCGATGAACTGGGCGGGGTTCGGAGGTGTGGTGACCATGATCGTGACTACCTATCAGCAAGATCGAGACGGTACACGCGCCCTGCCGTTCCGCTGAAGATCGCGCGCTTCTCGTCGGCCGAAGCGCCGGCGGCCAGGCGCTTCAGGGCGTTCCATAGGCCGGCGTAACCGATGCCCATCTTTTCGACCGGGAAGTTGCTTTCGGCCATGCAGCGGTCGGCGCCGAACAGGTCGAGGCAGGTCGAGGCGTAGGGCCGCCAATGGTCCGCGAGCTCCGCCGATGATGCCGGCGCCGGGCTCTTCATGTAGTCGAAGGCGGCCAGCCGCATCATGAGGCCGCCCAGCTTGACCGACACGTTCGGACATTTGGCCAGCTCCGTCATCGCCGCCTTCCAGGTCGAGAAGACTTCGTCCCTCCTGCCGGCGTAGGGGCCGTAGCCCAGCGGACTGCCCATGTGACAAAGGACGATGTTCGCTTGCGGAAATGCCCGCGCCAGGTCGGCCACGTCGGGGATCTGCGGATAGAAGATCCAGGCATCGAGCGACAGGCCAAGCGCTGCAAGCCGTGCCATGCCGGCGCGGAAATCGGCGCGCTGATAGAGCCCGGGGCCGCCGCTCACCGGGCTGTTGCCGATGACCGGGCTGGCGTCCCAGGCGGCGCCATGGCGCACGCCGCGAAACCGACCGCCGCCGGCGGCAATCTGCGCCTCGAGCACGGACGCGACGCGATCGCCCAGCGTGAGGTCGGCATGGCCGACGATACCGGCGCATATGCGTGTCGGCCCGTATTGTCCGCTGTCGCTCATGGCCGCGATGCCGGCGCAGAATTCGACCTCGCCGACCGGCCGCATCTCCGCCGGTCCGGCGGCGCGATACATCGAATGGCATTCGTTGAAGACGGTCGCGACCACCTTGTGTCCCGACTGGAGATCGGCCAGCAGCTCGGGCAGGAGATAGCGATAGCCCGGCATGTCCCACAGGTGATGATGGGTATCGACGATGGCGAGGTCGGGCTCGAGGATCGGCTCCGGCGCGGCCTTGGCCAGCCAGGCGTCGTCGGGCCGGAAGATCCGGCCGAACTGAGACGGATCGGACGGCTTGCGCTCGAGCTGGAGCAGGCCGGCGAGCGGCGCAGCCGGCGTTCCTGTCGCGCCGTCCTTCTCTTCCATGTCCATCTCCTTTGCCGTCAACCTAGCCGATCCTGCTCATCACGCCATCGCGTGTTTTCGCTCCGGATCGGTCATGCTACTGCTGACGTCGAACAATTGGGGGCTCGATGATCGCGAATTTCCGCCGCCTGGCGCTGGCACTGCTGCTTTCGGCCGCCACGATCGGCGCTGCTGCGGCACAAACCAACCTGCGCATCGGGCTGGCCGAGGATCCCGACGTGCTCGACCCGTCGCTGGCGCGCACCTATGTCGGGCGCATCGTCTTCGCCTCGATCTGCGACAAGCTGTTCGACATCGACGACGAAGCTCAACATCGTGCCGCAGCTGGCGCTCAGCCACGAGACCTCGGCCGACGGCAAGACCGTCACCATCAAGCTCCGGCCCGGCGTGAAATTCCACGACGGCGAGCCGCTCGATGCAGCAGCCGCCAAGTACAGCCTCGACCGCCATCTCACCCTGAAGGGCTCATATCGCAGGCCCGACCTGGGATCGGTCGACAAGGTCGAAGTCGTCGATCCGATGACGATCAAGCTCATTCTGAAGGAACCGTTCTCACCCCTGCTCGCCCAGCTCACCGACCGCGCCGGCATGATGGTGTCGCCCAAGGCCGCCGAGGCGGCGGGCGACAAGTTCGGGCTGCATCCGGTTTGCGCCGGCCCCTACAAGTTCGTCGAGCGGGTCCAGCAGGACCGCATCGTGGTCGAGAAGTTCGCCGACTACTGGGACAAGGATCACGTCTTCATCGACAAGATCACCTACCTGCCGATCGTCGACGGCACGGTGCGCCTGGCCAATCTCCGGTCGGGCAGCCTCGACCTGATCGAACGGGTGCTGGCCACCGACATCAAGACCGTACGTGACGACAGCAAGCTCAAGCTCAGCAAGGCGGTGTCGCTGGGCTGGAACGGCGTCCTCCTCAACGTCGGCAACGGCGCCAAGGCCGACTCGCCGCTGGGCAAGGACGCCCGCGTGCGCCAGGCCTTCGAGCTCTCGATCGATCGCGAGGCGCTGAACCAGGTCGTGTTCAACGGCGAGTTCGTGCCGGGCAACCAGTGGATCAGCCCGCAGAACTTCTACTATCAGCAGGCCTTCCCGGTTCCCAAGCGCGACCTCGCCAAGGCCAAGGCGCTTCTGAAGGAAGCCGGCGTCAGCGGCCCGCTCGCGCTCGATTTCATGGTGCCGAATGGACCGGAAAACCGCGCCGTCGCCGAGATCCTCCAGTCGATGGCGGCCGAAGCGGGCTTCGACCTCAAGCTCCGCGTCACCGAGTTCGCGACCTCGATCAAGCAGGCCGAGGAAGGCGCCTTCCAGCTCTACCTGTTCGGCTGGAGCGGCCGCGTCGATCCCGACGGCAATTCCTACATCATCCAGGCCTGCAAGGCGCCGCTCAACCTCGGCGGCTATTGCGACAAGGACGTCGACGCCTGGCACATGGAGGCGCGCGCCAAGAGCGATCCGGCCGAGCGCAAGAAGAGCTACGAGAAGATCACGGCCAGGTTCCTGCCGGAAGGCAACATGCTCTTCCTTTATCACCCGCAGGTCCTGATCGCGTACGGCGACCGGCTGGAGGGCTACACGCCGATGCCCGACGGGCTGGTGCGCGTGGTCGGCCTCAAGCTGAAATAGGCGCGGTCTCGGGCAGCATGATCTGCCGCCCGCGACGCTGCCGCTCAGGCGGGTTTCATGAAGGCTTGCCGCGCGAGAAGCTTCCAGTCCGCACCCTGCTTCTGCCAGACCTGCAGGACGCCGATCTTCGAGACGTTCGACTTGCCGCCGCTCTCGCTCTCGCTTTGCCAGGCGTGGCGCACGATGGCGTTGGGGCCGGCCACCGCCACGGTCTGGTCGCTGAGCACGATCGATTTGTAGATCGTCTTCTTCGACGCGATGACATCGACGAACGCCGCCTTGTCCTGGACGACGCCGCCCGAATGACCGTAGCTCAGCTGGTCTGCGACGAGCGATTCGAGGCCGGCTTTGTCGGCCGCGAGCATGGCCTTGGTGAGAGCCGCGACCGCAGTGGCGACAGCGGCGGTATCGGCCGTTTCAGCAAACGCGGGTGAACGTACGAGAACCGATGCGCCGGATGCCAGGAGAGCAGCGGCGGCGATGTGGCGGCGGCTGATGGTCATGATTTTCCTCCGGATTCCTCCCAACTGCGTGGGATGGACCGCGAGGCTACTCCTTCGGTGCTTGCCCGGCATCAGCATTCGAGGCCGGCCAAAAATAGGGGAAATCGCCGATATACGGCGGAACCTATGGTAGGCAAGATCGCCGTGCACCCAACCCCCGGTAGGCACAGGATCGTTTTCATGACTCGTTTCACGCAAGTGGGCATAACGGCGTTGGTCGCCTTCGTCTCCTGCGGAACCGCGCAGGCCGACGACATCACCGGGGCGGGTTCGACGTTCGTCTTTCCGATTCTTTCCAGGTGGTCCGGTGAATACAGCGCGAAGGTCGGAACGAAGATCGACTATCAGTCGATCGGCTCCGGCCGGGGCATCGTGAAAATCAGGGGAGCGACGGTCGATTTCGGTGCATCCGACGCGCCCCTGAAGCCGGAGGATCTCCGGAAGTCGGAGCTCGGCCAGTTCCCGCTGGTGATCGGCGGCATCGTGCCGGTCCTGAACGTGGAAGGCGTGCAGCCCGGCGAGATGAAATTCACCGGCGCGCTCCTGGCCGACATCTTTCTCGGCAAGGTGAAAAGATGGAACGATCCGGCGATCGTGAAGCTCAACCCGGACCTCAAGTTGCCGGCTGCAACGATTGCCGTGCTGCATCGCGTCGACAGCTCGGGAACGACCTTCAACTGGGTCAACTATCTCTCGAAGGTGAGCCCGGAATGGCGCGACAAGGTGGGCGAAGGCACGGCGGTGGCCTGGCCGACCGGCGCCGGCGGCAAGGGCAACGAGGGCGTCGCGGCGCTCGTCCTGCAGACGCACAACTCGATCGGCTATGTCGAATATGCCTATGTGCTGCAGAGCAAGCTCACCTACGGGCTGGTGCAGAACAAGGCCGGCAAGTTCGTCAGACCCGACGCCGCAAGTTTCCAGGCCGCGGCCGCGAGCGCCGATTGGGCCAACGCCAAAGACTTCTATCTCGTCATGACCAATTCGCCCGGTGAGGATGCCTATCCCATCGCGGCCACTGCCTTCGTCCTGATGCCCAAGGCCCCGAACGACCCTGCCCGCGCGAAAGTCGCGATCGAGTTCTTCCGCTGGGTGCTCGAGAACGGTCAGAAGTCCGCGAGCGCTCTCGAGTATGTGCCGCTTCCGCCCGACCTGGTGACGCGGATCGAAGCCTACTGGAAGTCGGAATTTGCCGAGATGAACTGAACCTGCGGCTGCCCTGTCACACCACGCAGCCGTAATGGGCGGACGAAACCAGCCGGATGTACTTGTCGTGCACCGAGCCCGGACGCACCCGCCCGGCGGTATCGGGCTTGCGCCAATCGGCCATGCGTCGCGCAAGCTCCTCCTCGGAGACGGCCAGGTTGAGCGTTCGCGGCGCCGGGATCGATGACGATCGTGTCGCCATCGCGCACCGCGGCAATCGGGCCGCCGCGCGCCGCTTCCGGCGAGATGTGGCCGATCAGGATGCCGTGCGACACGCCGGAAAAGCGGCCGTCGGTGATCAGCGCGACATCCTCCCCGAGGCCGCGTCCCTGCAGCTGGATCGTGAGCATCACCATCTCGGGCATGCCGGGCCCGCCGACCGGCCCGACGTTGCGCACCACGATCGACGGTGCCGGGCACGATCTCGCCGGCGCGGATCGCCTTCATCGTATCGGCCTCCGATTCGAACACGCGCGCGGTGCCGCGGAACTCGCCTTTCTCCAGGGTCTTGCCCGACAGCTTCAGCAGGCAGCTCTCCGGCGCGAGATTGCCTTTCAGGACGCTGATATGGTTGTTCGGCGCGGCGACCGGGCTTGCCACGGGACGAACGATGTCCTGCGAGGCGATTTCCTCCAGGGTCGGCACCGCGGCGAGGTTCTCGGCCAGGGTCTTGCCGGTGACGGTCATGACGTCGCCATGCAGCAGGCCGGCGCGCAACAGCTCCTTCATGACGACCGGCACGCCGCCGATCTCGTGCAGGCTCACCATCGCGTACTTGCCGTGCGGCTGCAGGTTGGACAGCAGCGGGACCCGCTCGCCGACCTGCTGGATGCGCTCGATGGTGATCGGCACCTGGGCCTCGCGCGCGATGGCCAGCAGGTGCAGGTACATGTTGGTCGAGCCGCCCATGGCGTAGATCGTCGTGATCGCATTCTCGAAGGCGCGTTCGGTCATGATATCGCGCGGCCGGATGCCGGCCGCGATCAGCCGGTACAGGGCGTCGACCGACGCGCGCGCCTGCGCCCGGACGTCGGCGTGGATGTCGCTCCGGGCATCGTAGTCGGCCGGATGCGAGGCGCCGCGCGGCAGCATCATGCCGATCGATTCGGCGATCGTGCTCATGGTGTTGGCCGTGAACATCGCGCCGCAGGTGCCGCTGCCCGGCATCACGTTGCGTTCGAGCTCGAGCAGCTCCGCCGCCGAGATCCGGCCGGACTCGGCGGCGGCCCTGCCCTCGGCGTAATCCATGATCGTGAGGTTGGTGCCCTTGCTCGCCCAGGCGCCGAACGACACCTTGCCGGGCGAACTGGTGCCCGGATAAAGCACCAGCCCGAACGCGTTGGTCCGCGCGAGCGGCATCAGGGCGGCGGCGCCGGTCTTGTCGCAGCCCGAGATCACGATCATCGCATCGCCGTGATGGGCGTAGTGGCCGATCTCGAAGCAATCGGCGACGACGTCGCGCGACACCAGGCTGTAGCCCGCCGTCGGCGTGCCCTGAGTCAGCGCATCGGACACCGCCGGCGCGCCGACGATCAGGCCCTGGCCGCCGCGTTCGGCCAGAAGCTCGACCAGCAGGTCGCGTGATGCTGCGCACCCGATTGTTGCAGCGATGGGCGTTGGTATAGGCGCTGGCGATGGTGACCACGGCCTTGGTCTTCGCGGCGCGGTCCGGCTCGAAGCCGGCGGCCCGAAGTTCGACCCGCGACTTCTTCCAGTAGGTGCTGCTGTCTTGTGTCATGCGGGCAGGTTAAGATGATCGCCGACGATGCGCTACGGCTTCTACCTTCCGACCCGCGGTCCGACCGCCACGCGCGACGGCGTCCTCGCCTTGGCGCGCGAAGGCGAACGGCTGGGGCTGCACTCCGCCATGATCGCCGACCACATCGTCTTCCCGGTGGAAAGCGAGTCGGCCTATCCCTACACCGTGGATCGCAAGCATCCCGGCGGCGGCGATGCGCTGGAGACCTTCTCCATCCTGGGCGTGGTGGCCGGCGCCACCGAGAAGTTGCGCCTCGTCACCTCCGTGCTGGTGCTGCCCTATCGCAACCCGGTGCTGACGGCGAAGATGGTGGCGTCGCTCGATGTCCTGTCCGGCGGACGGGTCACGCTGGGCGTCGGCGTCGGCTGGCTGAAGGAAGAATTCGAGGCGCTGGACAGCCCGATTTTCGACCGCCGCGGCGCCGTGACCGACGAATGGATCGCGATCTTCAAGCAGCTCTGGACCAAGTCGCCGGCCAGCTTCACCGGACAGTTCTACAAATACGCCGACATTCGCGCCGAACCCTTCCCGCTGCAGAAGCCGCATCCGCCGATCTGGGTCGGCGGCCACTCCCGCGCCGCGCTGCGCCGCACCGCGCGGCACGGCGATGGCTGGCATCCGGTCGGCGCCATCGCCGCCTCGCCGCTGCCGCCGGAAGAAATGCGGGCGCTTCTCGAGACGCTGAAGCACATGACGGAAGCCGAAGGCCGCGATTTCTCCGCCCTCACCATCTCCTACAAGGCGCCGCTCTACGACACCGGCATTCCCGATCGCGACGGCACCCGCCGCAGCTTCTCCGGCAGCCCCCAGGAGATCGCCGGCGACATCCGTTCGTTCGCGGCCACCGGCGTGCACGAGCTGATCTTCGACTTTCGCGGCGAGTCGATCGCCGACAGCATCGAGCGCCTGCAGCGCTTCGCCGCCGAGGTGATG
>CAVWKN010000023.1:0-121447 GCA_963755585.1 uncultured Alphaproteobacteria bacterium | reverse complement strand
GTCGTGCCATTGGCGCAGCGATGGCCGGTGGCCGATCGACACGACGGTCGTCTCGGGAAGCCGCTGCTTCAGCTCGCCGTAGATCGCCGCCTCCATGTCCTCGTCGAGCGAGGCGGTGGCCTCGTCGAGGAACAGCCAGTCGGGCTTGAACACCAGGGCGCGCGCCACCGCGAGCCGCTGCTGCTCGCCGCCCGACAGCGTGTAGGTCCAGTGCGCCACCTCGTCGAGACGCTGGCCGAGATGACCGAGCCGGGCCGCCTCGAGGGCGGCCACGATCTCGGCGTCGCTCGCCATCGAGTGCTCGTCGGGATAGCGCACGGCGTTGCGCAAGGTGCCGATCGGGATGTAGGGCTTCTGCGGCAGGAACAGCACGCGTGCGCCCGCCGGCACGCGCACCTTGCCCTGGCCGAACGGCCAGATGCCGGCCAGGGCACGGAACAGCGTGCTCTTGCCCGAGCCGCTGGCGCCCGTGATCAGGGTCGCATGGCCGTGCGGCAGGACGAGCGTCGCGTCGCGCAGCAGGGCGTGGCCGTCGGGCAGCGCGAGCGTCAGGCCTTCGGCGCGCGACATCGGCGCGGCCGGCCTCGGACGCCACGTCGATCGCCGTGTCCTGCTTGTGGTCGATGGCGCCCTTCAGGCCGATCAGGCGGTCCATCACCGCGCGCAGCTCGGCCAGGGTGGCGTAGTTGTCGATGAAGAAGGAGAGCGCCGTCTGGACCTGCCCGAAGGCCTGCGCCGTCTGCGTCATGACGCCGAGCGTGATGGCGCCGGCGAAGAAGCGCGGGCCGGTCACCAGGTAGGGGAAGATGATGGCGATCTGGGCGTAGCCCGTCTGGTAGAAGGCGAGCTGCAGGCTGGTGTAGAGCACGCGCCAGCCGTTCATGAACACCGCCTGGTAGCGCGCCGATCAGGTTCTCCTGCTCGGCGGGCTCGCCGCGGTAAAGCGCGATGCCTTCGGCGTTCTCGCGCACCCGCACCAGGGAGAAGCGGAAATCGGCCTCGAGCGCCTGCTGGGCGAAGTTGAGCGGGATCAGCCGGCGGCCGACCATGTTGGCGAGCCAGGTGCCGACGAAGGCGTAGACCAGCGCCACCCACACCATGTAGCCCGGCACGTTGGCGTCGATGCCGATGAAGCCGAGCGACAGCGAGCCCGAGAGCTGTCCACAGGATGAACAGGAACGAGACCAGGGTCGCCACGGCGTCGATCACGCCCAGCACGAGCTTCATGGTGTAGAGGCCGAGCTGGCGCAGATCCTCGGAGATGCGCTGGTCGGCGTTGTCGATCCTGCGCTCGAGCTCGATGCGGTAATAGCCGCGGCTGTCGAGCCAGTGCGTCGAGATACTGCCTGGTCAGCCAGCGCCGCCAGCGCAGGCGCAGGTAGGGACTCACCAGGCCGCGGGCGATGGCGAAGGCGATGGTGAGGCCGGCGATCCACGAGAAGTTGATCATCTCGAGCCAGAAGCCCGGTTCGTCCTTGTTCTGGAAGGTGTCGAAGAAGCGCCGGCTCCATTCGTTGTAGGCCACGTTGACGGCGACGCTGGAAAGCGTCAGCACGATGGCGCCGATCATCAGAGAGATGGCGATCCAGCGCTCTTCGGACTTGAAATAGGGAACGACGAGCCGCCACCAGTCGCCGAGAAACGAACCAACTCTCTTCATGCGGGAATCCTTTCGGCCGGCACAGTAGCCCTACATTTCCTTCGATACATCTGCTGAGATGGTTCCGCGAGGAGCCCCTTCATCACACCTGCAAACGGGAGAGCGAACATGACCAGTGCGACAACTCGGCGCGATCCAGGCGCGCTACAGGCTTCGGTGCCGGCGGGAACGGTCATCGTGGCGTCGACCGGCGCCGGCGCGTTCGATCAGATCATGCTGGACGGCCGTCACGAACTTGCATGCCGACGAACCCGTCGCGGTCGGCGGCGGCGATGGCGGGCCCGGCCCCTACGAGCTGCTGCTCATGTCGCTCGGCAGCTGCACCTCGATGACCGTCCATCTCTACGCCCGGCAGAAGAAATGGCCGCTCGAGCAGGTCGTCGTCCGGCTGCAGCACTCGCGCGTTCATGCCGAGGACTGTGTCGATTGCGAGAACCCGAAGTCGATGATCGATCACATCGACAAAAGCATCGAGCTGATCGGCGCCCTGGACGAGGCGCAGCGAACCCGGCTGATCCAGATCTCCGAGCACTGCCCCATCCACCGCACGCTCACGTCGAAGATCGAAATCAAGACGACGCCCTACATCTGATTGGGCAGCCAGAGCGCGATGATCGGAAAGGCGATCAGGATGACCAGCCGCAGGATGTCGGTGGCGATGAAGGGCAGCACGCCCTTGAAGATCGCGGAGAAGCTCACGTCCTGCACGACGCTCTTGATGACGAACACGTTCATGCCGACCGGCGGATGGATCAGGCCGAGCTCGACGGTCATGACGATGATGACGCCGAACCAGATCGGGTCGAAGCCGAGCGCGGTCACCAGCGGGAAGATGATCGGCACGGTGAGGATGATCATCGCCATGGCGTCCATCAGGCAGCCCAGCACCAGGTACATGACCATGATGATGGCGAGCACGCCGTAGGCGCCGATGCCGAGGCCGGTCAGGAACTCCGTCACCTTCTGCGGCACCTGGGTGATGGTGAGGAAGTAGCCGAACAGCAGCGCGCCGATCAGCACGGTGAAGACCGCCGCCGCCGTGCGCGTGGCCTGCAGGAGCGAGGCGCGGATCCCCGCCTTGTCGAGGCGGCGGCGCAGGATGCCCAGCAGGAAGGCGCCGCTCGCCCCCACGCCGCCCGCCTCGGTCGGCGTGAAGACGCCGCCATAGAGGCCGCCGATCACCAGCACGAACAGCAGGATCGGCGCCCACACGTCGCGCAGGCCGCTCGACCCGCTCGGCCCACGTGGCCTTCGGCACGGTCGGCAGGAAGTCGGGCCGCACGCGGCAGATCACGGCGATGGTCGCCATGTACATCAGCATGGCCAGCAGGCCGGGGCCGATGCCGGCGCGGAACAGCTTGCCGATATCCTGCTGGGTGATGAGGCCGTAGACGGCCAGCACGGTCGAGGGCGGCAGCATGGCGCCCAGCGTGCCGCCGGCCGCGATCACGCCGGTGGCGAAGCTTTTCGGATAGCCGTAGCGGCGCATCTCGGGATAGGCGACGGTCGAGAAGGTGGCGGCGGTGGCGACCGACGAGCCCGAGATGGCGGCAAAGCCGCCGCAGGCGAACACGGTGGCGATGCCCAGCCCGCCCCGCCAGTGGCCGACCACGGTGTTGGCGGCGCGGAACAGCTCGCGGCTCACGCCCGAGTGCGACACGAAGGCGCCCATCAGCAGGAACATCGGGATGACGCCGAACTGGTAGTCGGTGACCGTGCGCATGGAGGTCTGGCCGATCAGCTTCAGCGCCGGCCCGCCGCCCGTCAGGTAGGCATAGCCGCTGACGCCGACCAGCCCCATCGCCATGCCGACCGGCACGCGCAGCAGCATCAGCGCGAACAGCGAGACGAAGCCCAGGATGGCGACGCTGTCGGCGCTCATTCCGGAGCCGTGCTCGCGCCGTGGAGATCCTCGGGATGGAAGATCAGCCGGTAGGTGCGGATGGCGATCAGCACCACGGCCGAGACGTCGCCCGCCCAGGCCACCGCGAAGAACGGCCAGGTCGGCAGGCCGAGATCGTAGGTCAGGACGTTGTCGTTGTAGGTCGAGGTCACCTTGTCGAACAGCGTGTAGGTCTGCACCGTGACCACGAACAGCAGCACGAGCGTGGCGAACACGTCGATCGCCCGCTTCCAGCGCGGGCTGACCGAGGCCCAGACGAGATCGACCGTGATGTGGCCGCCGCGATAGGAGGTGGCGGCGATCCCCCAGAAGATCAGGATGCCGAGCAGCATGCGGCCGAAATCGTAGGAATCGGGGATCTGCACGCTGAAGAAGCGGCGCAGCAGCACGGAGAGGAAGATGTCGGCCGCCACCAGCCCCACGAACATCGCCGCGATCGCCTCGATCGTGTCGATGATGCGGTCCATGACGCTACGCTTCATCGACTACCGCTCATCGCCGTGCGCCGCTGCCCCGCTAGAGGGAGAGCGTAGTGAGGGACCTCATCTGCACGTCGCAACGAATCGGTCCCTCGCACTACGCCTCGCCCCGCTGGCGGCGGTGCGGGATGACGGGAGTGAGCGCTCGACTCAAAACCCCGCGCCGTACTTCGCCACCGTGGCCTCGAACTCCTTGTAGAGCGCGTCGGGATCGCCGCCGGCCTTCTTGACCGCCTCGGCCCACGCCTTCTGCAAGCGGCGCCACGCTCGCCTTCCATTCCTTGAGCTGGTCGGGCGTCAGCGCATAGACCTCGTGGCCGGGCGCCGCCTTCATCTTGTCGCGGCCGGCGGCCTCGAAATCGTGCCACGGCGAGGACGAGCTTGACCGCCCACTCCGTCGTGCAGTGGTCGTCGATCACCTTCTTCTGGGCCGGCGACATGGCGTCGTACTTGGCCTTGTTCATCGAATAGGTGAACACGGTCGAATAGAGCGGCGCGTCGATATGGTACTTGGTGACCTTGTCGAGGCCGAACAGGAACATCGAGCCCCACGGGAAGAAGATGCCGTCGGCCACGCCGCGCTCCAGCACGTCGCGCGCTTCCGGCGCCGAGGCCTGCACGTTGGTGCCGCCCAGCATGGTCACCATCTGGCCGATCGTGCTCTGCGCCGGCCGGATCTTCATGCCCTTGATGTCCTCGGGCACCATCACCTTCTTGCGGCCGTGATAGGTGCCGGGATCGTGGATGAAGGCGAAGCAGAAATGCGTGTCCTTCATCTCGGTCGCGGCCTGCTTGCGATACCAGGCGTCGAGCGCCGCCGTGCCCTTCTTGGCGTCGGCGAAGGTGAAGGGGATCTGGCCGACGGCGATGATCGGGAAACGGCCGGGCTGGTAGCCGGGATTGACGTAGGTCATGTCGGCGATGCCGTCGCGCGCCATGTCGTAGTGGTCGAACGCCTTGCCGAGCTGCTCCGACGGGAAGATCGCCGTCTTGATCGTGCCGCCCGACGCCTTCTCGATGTCGGCCGCCCACTCCTTGGTCGCCGGCACCAGCGGATGGGCGGGCGGCAGCCAGATCGAGATTTTCAGGTCGACCGGCTTGTCCTGGGCCATCGCCGCGGTCCCCGCCGGCCGAGCAGGCCGATTGCCAGCGCCAGAGCGAGCTTCTTCATGGCCGTCCCTCCAAATTGTTTGTTACCCCAACTATATCGGCCCATGACAACAGCGCCAACCGGGTTTATGAGCGCCGCGCAATGGATATCACGCTCGCTTCCCGGCATGCCGCACTCGACGTGCTGGTCGCCTGTCTCGACAAGGGCCAGCCGCTCGACGACGCGCTGGCCCGTCACAAGGGCTTCGCCGGCCTCGAGCCGCGCGACCGCGCCTTCGTCCGGCTGCTTCTTGCAACGACCCTGCGCCGACTGGGCGAGATCGACGAGATCCTCGGCGCCCTGATCGAGCGGCCGTTCAAGGACGCCGATGCCGCCGGCCGCCAGGTGCTGCGCCTGGGCACCGCCCAGCTCGTGTTCCTCGGCACGCCCGCCCATGCCGCCGTCGATACGTCGGTGCGGCTGATCGTCGATGCCGGCATGCCGCATCTCAGAGGCCTCGCCAACGCCGTCCTGCGCCGGGTCGCGCGCGAGGGCGTCGCCCTGCTGGCCGGCCGCGATCCGGCGCGGCTCAACACGCCGCAATGGCTGTGGCAGAGCTGGGCCGACGTCTATGGCGAGGAAGCCACGCGCGCCATCGCCGCCGCCCACCTGATCGAGGCGCCGCTCGACCTCACGCCGCGCGCCGACGCCCTGTTCTGGGCGGGTCGTCTCGAAGGCGAATTGCTGCCGACCGGCACGATCCGCCGGACCGCCGGCGGCGCCATCGCCGACCTGCCGGGCTTCGCCGAGGGCGCCTGGTGGGTGCAGGACGCCGCCGCCACCCTGCCCGCCCATCTGCTGGGCGACGTTTCAGGCAAGCGTGTCGCCGACCTCTGCGCGGCGCCCGGCGGCAAGACGCTGCAGCTCGCGGCCGCCGGCGCCCAGGTGACCGCCGTCGACATCTCGGGCCGTCGCATGATCCGGCTGGGCGAGAACCTGGCGCGCGCCGGGCTCACGCGCCGAACTCGTGACCGCCGACGTCGGCAAATGGGCGCCGGCGGAGAAGTTCGACGCCGTCCTGCTCGACGCGCCGTGCTCGGGCACCGGCACGCTGCGACGCCATCCCGACATCGCCTGGCTCAAGGGCGAAGACGATATCGACCGCCTGACCCTCGCCCAGGACCGCCTGCTGCTGAGCGCCGTCGAGCTGTTGAAGCCGGGCGGCACGCTGGTCTACGCGGTGTGCTCGCTGCAGGAAGATGAAGGCGCGGCGCGGATCGGCTCGCTGCTGGCGCGCGACAAACGCCTGCGTCGCCAGCCCGTCGAAGCGGCCGAGCTGCCGGGCCTGGAGAGCGCCATTACATCGTCAGGCGATATCCGCACTCTCCCGTCGATGTGGGCGGAACGCGGCGGGCTCGACGGGTTTTACGTGGCGCGCGTCACACTGCCTCGGACCGGTTGACTTCGGCCCGGTTGACTTCGACAGGCAGATGAAAGCCAATCCCGCCAACAACGACACCCTGGAGGAACCGCGCATGACCCTTCCCCGCAGACGCCTTCTCGCCGCCACGGCCGCGACCGCCCTCGCCGCTCCCTGGATCGGCGGCACCGCCCGCGCCCAGGCCAAGCAGCTCAAGATCTCGCACCAGTTCCCGGGCGGCACGATCGACAGCGGCGATTTCCGCGACCAGATGTGCCGCCGCTTCGCCGCCGGGCTCGCCAAGCGCACCAACGGCGCGCTGACGCGCCGAGGTCTATCCCGGCTCGTCGCTGGTCAAGACGGTGGCGCAGTATTCGGCGATCCGCCGCGGCGCGCTCGACATGACGCTCTATCCGCTGAACTACGCCGGCGGCGAGGTGAGCGAATACAATATCGGCTTCATGCCGGGCGTCATCAGCTCGCTCGACCAGGCCTATGCCTGGAAGAACGCCGAGATCGGCAAGCGCCTGACCGCCCTGATGGCCGAGAAGGGCGCCGTTCCCGTCATCTGGCTGTGGCAGGCCGGCGGTTCGGCCAGCCGCACCCATCCCATCCTGGTGCCCGACGACGTGAAGGGCCTCAAGGTGCGCGGCGGCAGCCGCGAGATGGACCTGATGCTGAAGGGCGCCGGCGCCGCCGTGGTCAGCATGCCGTCCAACGAGCTCTACGCCGCCATGCAGACCGGCACGATGGACGTCGCCATGACCTCCTCGACCAGCCTGATGTCGTTCCGCCTGGAGGAGATCGCCAAGAACCTGACGACCGGCCGCGGCAAGGGCTTCTTCTTCATCTTCGAGCCGCTGCTGATGTCCAAGCAGGTCTTCGACGCGCTGCCCAAGGACCAGCAGACGGCGATCATGGAGGTCGGCCTCGAGATGGAGAAGTTCGGCCTCGAGAAATCCAAGGAAGACGACGTCACCGTCGCCAAGGTCTACGAAAAGGCCGGCATCAAGACCTTCGATCTCGACCAGGCGCAGGTCGACAAGTGGAAGGCGGTGGCGCGCGACACCTGCTGGAAGGACTATGCCGACAAGTCGCCGGGCAACGCCGAGTTCCTGAAGCTGTCGCAGCAAGTTCCGGCCGCGTGAAGCCTCTCGAGCTTCTCAACAGGGCGATCGTCTTTCTCTCGGCGATCGCCCTTCTTGTTGCCTCCTGCGTGCTGACCTACTCGGTCGTGCTGCGTTATTTCTCGCCGCAGCCGACCGACTGGCAGGACGAGTTCTCGGTCTTCCTGCTGATCGGCGTCACCTTCATGTCGGCCGCCTGGGTGCAGTCGCAGCGCGGCCATATCGGCATCGAGGCCGTGGCGACGCTGTTGCCGCCGTCGCTCGACCGCTGGCGGATGCGGCTGGTCGATGTGGCGAGCGCCCTGTTCTGCGCCTTCTTCGCCTGGAAATCCTGGACCCTGCTGGAGGAAGCCTGGGTCGAGGGCTATGTCAGCTCGTCCTCGTGGGCGCCTCCCTTGTGGATCCCCTATCTGACGATGTCGCTCGGCATGTCGCTGCTGACCTTGCAGATCCTTGTGCAGGTCTTTCGCCGGTCATGAGCGTCCTGCAGATCGGCCTGCTCTACGGCGGCGCCACGCTGGTCGCCATGTTCTCCGGCATGCCGATCGCCTTTGCGCTCGGCCTCGTGGCGACCGTGCTTCATGATCGTCTTCATGCCGGCGGCGGCGCTCGATACGGTGACCCAGAACGTCTACGAGGAGATGTCCTCGATCACGCTGCTGTCGATCCCGCTGTTCATCCTCAAGGGCGCCGCCATCGGCCGCTCGCCCGCCGGCAAGGACCTCTATTCGGCCCTGCATGTCTGGATGAGCCGCATTCCCGGCGGCCTCGGCATCGCCAACGTCTTCGCCTGCGCGCTCTTTGCCGCGATGGCGGGCTCCAGCCCGGCGACCTGCTCGGCGATCGGCTCGGCCGGCATTCCGGAGATGCGCCAGCGCGGCTATCCCGGCGGTTTCGCGGCCGGCCTGATCGCGGCCGGCGGCACGCTGGGCATCCTGCTGCCGCCCTCGATCACCATGATCCTCTATGCCGTCGCGTCGGAGCAATCGCTCGGCCGGCTGTTCCTGGCCGGCATCGGCCCTGCCCTGCTGCTGGTGGCATTCTTCGCGGCCTACGCGGCCTGGCGCTACCGCTTCGAGACGCGCCGCGCCCGCACGACCCGCGCCGGCGGCGGTCTCGATTCGGCGCTGCTGTCGACCGAGAGCTACACGCTCCGCCAGCGCTTCGCCGCCCTGCCGCGCGTGCTGCCCTTCGTCATCCTGCTGACCGGCGTCATGGTGGCGCTTTACGGAGGCTTCGCCACGCCGTCGGAGACCGCGGGGCTGGGCGCCGTGCTGGCGCTGCTGCTGATCGCCGTCATCTACAACACCTGGCGGCCCAGGCAGCTCGAGCCGATCCTGGTCAACACCATTCGCGAATCGACCATGCTGATGATGATCATCGGCATGTCGCTGCTCTACTCCTACGTGATGAGCTACCTGCACATCAGCCAGTCGGCGGCGGAGTGGATCGTGTCGATGCATTTCTCGCGCTGGGTCCTGCTGGCCGCGATCCTGGTGCTGGTGGTGATCCTGGGCTTCTTCCTGCCGCCGGTGTCGATCATCCTGATGACCGCGCCCATCATCCTGCCGCCGCTCAAGGCGGCCGGCTTCGACCTCGTCTGGTTCGGCGTCGTCATGACCATCGTCATGGAGATGGGGCTGATCCACCCGCCGGTCGGGCTCAATCTCTTCGTCATCAAGAACATCGCGCCCGACATTCCCCTTTCAGACGTGATCTGGGGCGTGATGCCGTTCGTCGGCCTGATGATGGTGGCGGTCGTGGTCCTGTGCTTCGCGCCGGAAATCGCCGTCTGGCTGCCCGACAAGCTGATCACGACGACGCGCTAGGCTGGGGCTTTTATATCGCGCGACTTTCTTCCCCTTGATAGTTTCCAGCACCGACATCGCGCAAAAGAGGCTCCGAATGGATACGACGACGCTTGCCGCCCGCCGTGAGAAGGCGCTGGGAGCCGGTGCGCCCCTGTTCTACGACAAGCCCCTGCACATCGTCCGCGGCGAGGGCGTGTATCTGTTCGACCCGGCGGGCCGCCGCTACGTCGACATGTACAACAACGTGCCGTGCGTCGGGCATGCCAATCCGCACGTCGTGGAGGCGATGTCGCGCCAGCAGGCCACGCTCAACGTCCACAGCCGCTACCTGCACGAAGGGATCGTCGCCCTGGCGGAACGCCTCGCCGCCCTCCATGGCCCGGCGATCGAGAGCGTCATCTTCAGTTGCTCGGGGACCGAGGCCAACGAGGTGGCGCTGCGGATGGCGCGCGGCGCCACGGGCAAGAACGGCGTCGTCTGCACCAACGCCACCTATCACGGCAACAGCGAAGCGGTCGGAAAGATGACGCGCATCGGCGCCGACCAGAACAGCGCCGGCGACGTGCGCGCCATTCCCTTTCCCGAGACGCTTCGGCCGCTCGTGCCGGGAGCCAGCGAGTCCGACCTCGCGGAGGCCTATCTCGAGCGCCTGCGCGGCGCGATCCGCAGCTTCGAGGACGACGGCACCGGGTTCGCGGCCCTGATCGTCTGCCCGATCTTCGCCAACGAGGGGCTGCCCGACGTGCCGCGCGGCTTCATGGCACGCGCGGCGGAGATCGTGCGGGCGGCCGGCGGCTTGCGTGATCGCCGACGAGGTCCAGGCGGGCTACTGCCGCACCGGGCGCTGGTGGGGCTACGAAGGCGCCGGCTTCACGCCCGACATCGTCGTGACCGGCAAGCCGATGGGCAACGGCCTGCCGCTCGCCGCCACGGCCGCGAGCAAGGCCCTGGTCGACGGCTTCCGGGCGAGGACGCGCTATTTCAACACCTTTGCGTCGAGCCCCCTGCAGGCGGCCGTCGGCATGGCGGTGCTCGATGTCATCGAGCGCGATGGATTGCAGGAGAACGTCGCGCGCGTCGGCGCCAACCTCAAGGCGGCGCTGATCGAGCGCAAGAAGCGGTGCGCGGCGATCGGCGACGTGCGCGGCCACGGCCTGTTCATCGGGGTGGAGATGGTAAAGGGCGGCGGCGCGCTCGTGCCGGACACCGATCGGGCCGTCGACGTCGTCAACAAGCTCAAGGACCGCGGCTTCCTCACCAGCAATGCCGGCGCCTTCCGGAACGTCGTCAAGATCCGGCCGCCGCTGGTCTTTGGACAGCACGACGCCGACGAATTCCTCACCGCCTTCGACGCGACGATCGCCGAAATCGATGCCTGAAGAGGCGGCGGCGGACCCGTTCCGGCCGGCGGCGCTCGAGGCCCTGAGCGCATTCCCCATCGAGCCGGACGCGCTCGAAATGGTGTCGCTGTCGGAGAACATCACCTACCGCGTGGTCGATCGACGCGACGGCGCGGCCTACGCGCTGCGGCTCCACCGGCCGTGGTATCACACGCTCGAAGAGCTGATCTCGGAGCGTGACTGGATCCGCGCGCTCGACGACGCGGGCATCGCCGTGCAGGCGCCGATGCGTACCCGCGACGGTCAGGAGTACGCGTCGGTCACGCTTCCGGCCATTGGTCCGGCCACGGGCGAACGGCGCTTCGCGGGCCTGGCGCGCTGGACGACGGGCCGCGTGCTGGCCGACGTGCTGCGCGAGACGGCCGACATCCGAACAGCCGAGCGCCATTTCGAGCAGCTCGGCGCGCTGACGGCGGCGATCCACAACCAGGCCGCGGCGTGGCAGCCGCCGGCCGGGTTCACGCGTCACGCGCTGGACGCCGACGGCTTCATGGGCAGCACGCCGCATTGGGGACCGTTCTGGGATCACCAGGGCCTGTCCGCCGCGGAACGTCGGCTGCTGCTCGATACGCGGGCGCGCCTGCATGCAGCACTCGCCCGGCTGGAGCGGCAGCCCTCCGTCTACAGCATGATCCACGCCGACATGCATCCCGGCAACGTCCTGGTCGACGGCGACAGGCTGACCGTCATCGACTTCGACGACGCGGCCTGGGGCTGGCATGCCTACGACATGTCGGTGGTCCTGGTGTTTCAGCAGAACGGCCCGAATCTGGCGGGGTTCGAGCGCGCCTTCATCGCCGGCTACCGGTCGGTGCGGCCGCTGCCGGAGCAGGTGCTGGCGTTGCTGCCGCTGTTCCGGCTGGTTCGCGGCCTGGCCACGATCGGCTGGTTCCACCAGCGCCCCGAGCTCGATCGCAAGGCTCGCTTCGAGGAAACCAAGGCCATCGTCCTCGAGCAGTGCCTCGCCTTTGGCCGGGCGCAGGAGAGCTAACCGCCTGCATCCGTGTGATAGGCTCCGCCGATCAGGAAACGGGAGATCGACATCATGCCCATCGAGCGCTTCATGGTTCCCGGAGAGATGGAACCGGTCAGCCACTACTGCCATGTCGTCCGGGCGGGAGACTTCATCTACCTCTCGGGCATGGTGGGGATGAAGGCAGACGGAACCATACCGCCCGATACCGTCGGCCAGTTCGAGATCGCCTTGAAGTCGATCGATACATGCCTGCGCCACGCCGGCGGCCGGCCCGATCAGGTGGTCAAGGTGCTCGTCTTCATGACGGACATAACGGAAAGGGCGAGCATCAACCCGATTCGCCAGCGCTACTTCGGGGAACACAAGCCGGCGTCGACCCTGGTCGAGGCCAAGGCGCTCGTCGATCCACGCATGAAGGTGGAGATCGAAGCCGTCGCCTACGTCGGCGCCTAGCAGCTGCCTGGCCCGTCGGAGAAGCGGGCATCGCGCCACGCGAGGGCTGCCTTGAGGCCCTGTTCCTTGCGGATGCGCTGGAACTCGGCCTTCTCCGCACTCGGCGTGGCATTGAGGATGACGTCGATGTCGAGCGAGGCCCGCAGCGCGTCGCGCATCCCCATGATGTCGTAGGTGCGGTTCATCGCCCGCTTGGTGAACAGGACCGAGGGACCGGCCGCCGCCGCGATGTCGAGCGCCATGCGCCGCCCGAACGCCAAAAGCTCCCGTTCCGGCACGACGTGATTGACGATCCCGATGGCGTGCGCGCGGGCCGCGTCCATCTTGTCGTTGCCCGTCAGCAGCATCTCCTTGGCGTGCTTGGGCAGCACGGCCCAGGGCAGCAGCATGGCGACGATGCCGGTGCCGAAGCGCACCTCGGGCTCGCCGAAGCGCGTCCCTTCGGCCGCCACCGTGATGTCGCAGGCGAGTGCCACCTCGAAGGCGCCGGCCATGCAGAAGCCGTGGACCAGGGCGATGGTCGGCTTCGGGCAGTCCCAGAAGGCCATGATGAAGTCGAACTGGCGCTCCATCTGCCGGCGCACGTGGTCGACGGTCGACATGTCGCGCTCGGCGGCGGCCTTCATGTCGAAGCCGGCCGAGAAGGCGCGCCCCTCGCCGCGGACCAGCACGACGCGGACGCGGTCGTCCCCGGCCAGCTCGCCGAGCGCCGCCACGCACTCGTCCATCGCCTCGTTGTGGAAGGCGTTCAGCACCTGCGGGCGGTTGAACACGAGCGACGCGACGGGTCCCTCGATCTCGACCTTGATGTGGTTGCGGCTCACGGGCGAGCCCGCCTCATGACAGGAGCTGGCGCAGATGCGCCAAGGTGCGCTGGCGCGCCTCGGTCGCTGCTGCCGCGTTGTAGGGCGGGTATCCCTCGCGGTTGAAGCCGTGCTCGGTGCCCGGATAGACGTGGATGGCCACTCCCGGCGATCCGCCACCCTGCGATCCAGCCAGCCGCGCCTGGATCGCCGCCACGGTCGGCGCCGGCACGTGCGGATCGTTCTCGGCGAAATGCATCAGGATCGGGCACCGGCGCTGGTCGGCCTCTTCGAGATGCTGGTCGATCTGCACGCCGTAGTAGCTGACGGCGGCCTCGACGGGCAGGCGCGTGCTGGCGAGGTAGGCGAACTTGCCGCCCAGGCAGAAGCCCATCACGCCGACCTTGCCGGTGCAGTCCGCCCGCCCGCGCAGGGCGGCGACCATGTCGCCGAGGTCGCGGGCGAACTGGTCGGTGTCGAGCTCGGCCCACAGCGCCCGCGCCTTGGCGCGGCCTTCGTCGGTATAGGGCAGGTAGTTCGCGGCCTCCTGCCGCCAGAAGACGTCGGGCGAAAGGGCGATGAACCCCGCCGCCGCATAGCCGTCGGCGACCGACCGGATGTGCGGGTTGGTGTTGAACACTTCGGGCAGCACGACCAGGCCGGGCGCCGGCAGCCGTGCCGGCAGCGCCAGGTACGCCGCAAAGCGCCCGCCGTCCGATGCCGTCAGCGTGATTTCCTGGCCCATGGTTCCCCCGTCGCAATTCCCGGGCATCCTAGGATGCCCGGCCGAGGGCGAACAATCGCGGTCCGACGCGGGAATTTCGCCAGGCTATGCGGCGCGCAGGCGCGCCGCTACTCCCCTGTCACTCGTCCGCCGTCAGTCAGCAGCCGCAGGGACCTCTTTTGCCCGCTGCGCCGCGATCTTGGCCTGGGCGCGCGCGCGGCGCTCGTCGAACTTCGCCAGCCGGCGCCGCGGGTTCGGATGGGCAACGTTGCCTTCCGCTCCCGGGTTCTTCTGCGATCCGGCCCAGCCGTGCGCGGCGATGTCGAAGATGATGCCGTCGAGGTCGGTATGCTTGATCTCGTAGCCGTGCGGGTTGTTGGGGTCGCCCATGATCCAGGTCGCGCCGGTGTTGCGCGCGATCTTGCCCTGCTCCACCACGTCATCGACCCAGAAGCCGATATGGTGGATGCCGACATAGTCCACGCCGGTGCCCTGCGAGGCCTCGTCGCTCTTGAAGTGAAGGATGGCGAGGTTGACCACGCCGTCGGTCAGGAACACGCCCTCGGCCAGCGGGCCGTCGAGCTCCACGACTTCCTCCAGGCCCAGGGCCTGCTTGTAGAATTCGGCGGTCTCCCACGGATCCTTGACGCTCAGCGCCACGTGACGGATGCGGCCTTTGGTCTGCACAGTCATCGACTTGCTCCCTTCCATCGGCTATCGGCCGGGTAGTATAGCGGCATTCCGGCCGACAACCTAGACCGCCGCCAGACCCCGACCTGGACACCCCGACCCGGATGCCCCGATGAACCCGTTCTGGAGCCAGACCGCGCGCGCGCTTTCGCCCTATGTGCCGGGCGAGCAGCCGCGTATCGCCAACCTGGTGAAGCTCAACACCAACGAAAGCCCGTTCGGCCCCTCGCCGCTCGCGCTGGAAGCGATGCGCGCCGCCGCGGCCGACGCAATGCGGCTCTATCCCGACCCCGAGGCGACGGAGCTGCGCGAGGCGCTCGCCGCCCATCACGGCGTGAAGCCCGAACAGGCGTTCGTCGGCAACGGTTCGGACGAAGTGCTCGCGCATGCTTTCGTGGCCCTCCTGAAACAGCCGAAGCCGCTGCTGTTTCCCGACGTCACCTACAGCTTCTATCCGGTGTGGGCGCAATTGTTCGGCGTCGCCTGCGAGACCGTGCCGCTGGACGGCGAGATGCGCCTCCGGGTCGCGGATTATCGGCGCGCGGCAGGCTCGATCGTGATCGCCAACCCCAACGCGCCGACCGGTATCGCGCTGCCGCGCGCGGAGATCGCCCGGCTGCTCGAAGAGCATCCCGACATCCCGGTGCTGATCGACGAGGCCTATGTCGACTTCGGCGGCGAGAGCGCGGTCCCGCTGATCGCCGATCATCCGAACCTGCTGGTCGTGCAGACCATGTCGAAGTCGCGTGCCCTGGCCGGCCTGCGCGTCGGCTATGCGCTGGGCGACGTGGGGCTGATCGAGGCGCTCGGCCGCGTGAAAGACAGCTTCAATTCCTACCCGCTTGGCAGGATCGCCCAGGCGGGCGCGACGGCGTCGCTGCGTGACCAGGCCTACTTCCGCGAGAGCTGCGCCAGGGTCGTCGCCGCACGCGAAGCGATGACGCGGGAGCTGGTCGGGCTCGGCCTGGTCGTTCTGCCGTCGAGCACGAACTTCGTCTTCGCCCGGCATCCGACGCGAGGCGGCCTGGAACTCGCGGCGGCGCTGCGCGACCGTGCGGTGCTGGTGCGGCATTTCAACAAGCCGCGCACGGCGACTGGCTGCGCATCACCGTCGGGACGGAAGACGACACCAGACGGCTCATCTCGGCAGTGACGGACATACTGGGGTAAGCTTCACTCCCATCGACGGATCCATATCGATCACGGGAGGGCCATAGGATGACCAGAACCGGCGGATGCCTGTGCAGGGCGGTGCGATACGAATGCGCCGGCGAGCCGCAGTTCGCACTGCAATGCCATTGCCGGGACTGCCAGCTGCAGAGCGGCGCGCCGCACGTCGCGGCGGTGCGCATGCCGTCGGCCGAGTTCCGCATCACCCACGGTGCGCCCAAGCGCTACATCGCCAAGGCCGACTCGGGCAACGAGATCACGCGGGTCTTCTGCGGCGACTGCGGCACGCCGCTTTACGTGCAGGTCTCGACCCGGCCCGACATCGTCGGTGTCCGGGTCTGCACGTTCGACGATGCGAGCTGGTTCCGGCCCGAGGCCAACATCTTCGTCAAGAGCGCGCAGCCGTGGGATCACAAGGACCCTGCCCTGCCGGCGTTCGCGACCTATCCGACGGGAAAGTCGTATTGAGCGAACGCCGTAACGGGCGGGATTGATGATTGCGACGGTACTTCAAGGTGCACCAGACGGAGGCTAGTGATGCTGAGCTACATAAATCTCGGCGCGAACGATATTCCGCGCTCGGAGCGGTTCTATACGGCGGTCCTTGTGCCGCTTGGCTATGAGAAGGCCGAGCAGAAGGGCGCGGTGATCTACACGCTCCCCGACATTCCCGATCGCTTCAACGGTCCCGGCGCCGTGTATGTCACGAAGCCTTACGATGGGCGGGAGGCCACGGTCGGCAACGGCTCAATGATCGCCTTTCGTGTGCCGACTCATGCCCAGGTTCGCGCCCTGCACAGCGCCGGCGTTGCGGCTGGCGGCACGGATGAAGGCGCGCCGGGCTTCCGCGCCCAGTACAGCAAGAATTTCTTCGTGGCTTATCTGCGCGATCCGGTGGGCAACAAGCTGGCCCTTTTCTGCACGGCTACGGAGCGTGAAAGCTGACCGGCTAAGCCTCGCTTGTCGCACGCCGTTCCCGGTCGGCTCCTGGTCGTGTTATAGTGCCAGCATGCCAGCCAGGGCAGCGGCTTGATGTCCGGTAGGTTCATTGTCCATGCCATAGCCGTCGTCGGCTGGCTGTTTGCCGCCACGTTCGCCTATGCGTTCCTCACGCTGTTCGGCTACTTCGGCGTCGGGTTCTATGGGCTGCTCGTGCTGTTCATCTGCATGCAGGTCGAACTGGAACCGGACGGGGCCTCCCACCATCAGCGCCCGCGAGGTATCGGCTTCTTCAAAATTCTTGGCGTCGCGCTGACGGTTATTGGCTTCGGTGGGTTCCTCTATTTTCAACTGGACTAGACTTCGAAGTACACGCCCTAGACCATCGAGCTCGGCCGGTAGAACGGCTGGTGCTTCGATGTGTCGATATAGTTCTCGTAGAACTTTCGCGCGTGCGGCAACAGCGCCACCGAGAGCTTGCGCCGCTCGACCTCGTCGTCGGCCAGCGCCTTGCTGAGGTCGTCGTGCAGGGCCTTCAGTGCCGCGGTCTTGTCGACCTTGGTGAACTTGCCGTCCTGGTAGATCACCTCGCCGTCGCACATGGTCATGGTGACGGCCTGGTTCTTGGCGCGCTGGATCACGGCGTCGAGCGTCGGCGTCAGCTCGTCGAGATAGGGATAGGCGACCTGGTCCCAGTCGATCAGCACCATGTCGGCGCCCTTGCCGACTTCCAGTGAGCCGATGGTCTCGCCGTAGGGCGTGGTCCTGGCCCCGCCCACCGTCGCCATGCGCAGCACCTGCGCCATCGTCGGCACGTCGGCCTCGACCATGCCGGGCACGCGATGGGCGCGCAGCACCAGCTTCAGCTCCTGCAGCATGTCGCGGTCGTCGTTGATGCCGGCCTCGTCGAGCCCGATCGCGGTGTTGATGCCCTTCTTCTCGAAGAAATTCAGCGCCGCCACGCCCGAGCGCAGGCGGAAGTTGGACGAGCAGTTGTGGCAGACGCAGCCGCCCGCCGCCGCCAGCCGGTCGATGTCCTTCTCGTTCAGCCACACGCCGTGGCCCAGGGTCAGGCGCTTGTTCACCATGCCGAAGCGATCGATGTATTCCAGCGCCGTGCACTCGCCGCGCCGCCAGGCATATTCCTTCTGGTAGGCGGTCTCGTTCAGATGCATGTGCATCGGCGCGTCGTACTTCGACGAGGTGTCGGAGAGCACCGTCAGCGCCTTGTCCGAGCACCAGTGCAGGTTGGCCGGCGCGAGCTGGATCTTCACCCGGCGCTTGTTGTGATGCTGCGAGTGGAACGACTTGAACATGTCCATCGCATCGTCGAGGCTCATCTTGAAGCGGTCGAACCAGCGCTGCATCGGCCCCTGCAGCTCCTTGGGCAGGCTTCTGACGAACTCCTCGTCGGCCTGGTAGACCAGCCGGTTCTGGTCGCGCACGGCGTAGCAGTAGCTGACGCGCATGCCGATATCCTCGTAGGCCTTGATCGTCTCGGTCGCCCGCGCCTCGACATCCGGCAGGGTGCCCGGCATCCAGCCCTGGATGTGCTGCACCGTGGTGATGCCCGAGCCCACCATCTCGAAGGCCGAGTAGAGCGTGTCGAGATAGAGATCGAGGTTGCGGATCACCATGCGGGTGATGAACCACAGCTCGAGCGGCATGTCGGGCGAGCCGAGCTGCACCGGTGTCAGGCCGACATGGTGATGGCCGTTGACGAAGCCCGGCAGCAGGATCTCCTTGCCGGTGCCGATCACCGGCACGGTCGGATGCTTCCGGTGCAGGTCGTCGTAGGTGCCGACGGCCACGATGACGCCGTCCTCCTGCAGCACCGCGCCATCCTTGATCTCGTTCCAGGCGAAACGGTCCTTTACGCCGGTGATGGTGGCGCGGCTGCGGACGAGACTGGCGGCCATGGCAGGCTTCTCCTTCGGGAGGTTTATTTATACGGAATTTCAGGCGGTCGCGGCGAGCGCTTCCTGCTCGGCAAAGGCGCGGTCGACCTCGTCGCGCAACAGCTCGGTGAGCTGGATGCGCATGGCCTCGGCCTCGCGCGAGAAGAGATTGCGCGGCCTGGGCAGGGTGATCGGGAAGATGGTCTTGATGCGACCGGGCCGGGCGGTGAACACGACGACGCGGTCGGCCAGCGCCACCGCCTCGTCGATATGATGGGTGACGAACAGCACCGAGGCGCCCGAATCGCGCCACACGTCGAGCAGGAAATCCTGCATGCGGGCACGGGTCTGCACGTCGAGCGCGGCGAAGGGCTCGTCCATCAGCAGCACCTTGGGCCGCATGGCGAGCGCCCGCGCCACCGCCACCCGCTGGCGCATGCCGCCCGACAGCTCGTCCGGCCGCTTGTCGATGGCGGCGCTGAGGCCCACCCGCTGCAGCGCCTCGGCGGCGACGGCGCGGCGCTCGGCCTGCGAGGCGCCGCGGATGGCGAGGCCGAAGCTCACGTTCTGCCACACCGTCAGCCACGGGAAGAGCGAGGTCTCCTGGAAGATCAGGCTGCGGTCGGGCGACGGCGTCTCGACCTTGTCGCCGAACGACCAGGTCTGCCCGTCGGTGGCGTCCTCGAGGCCGGAGATGAGATAGAGCAAGGTGCTCTTGCCGCAGCCCGAGGGGCCGAGAAAGACCACGAACTCGCCGGGCGCGATATCGAGATCGATGTCGCGCAGCGCCTCATGGGCCCGCTTGGTGCCGGCCGCCCAGGTCTTGCCGACGCCGCGACAGACCACGGCGTCCTTGGACGAGAATGTCGGTGCGCTGTCAGAGGACACGCAGCTTCTCCTTGGTATCGGGCAGCCAGTAGAGCAGGCGGCGCTGGGCGAGCCGCAGCAGCCAGTCGAAGGCGAAGCCCAGCACGCCGATCACGGCGATGGTGAAGAACACCAGCGACGGGTTGAAGGTGTTGCGCGCCAGCATGATGACCTGGCCCATGCCGTAGCCGACGCCGGTCGACTCGGCGATCAGCACCACCATCCAGGCGCCGAACAGGTTGAGCCGCAGCACCGCCAGCATGCCGGGCAGGATCGCCGGCACGACGACCCGCCAGTAGATCTGCCGCTTGCTGGCGCCCATGGTGCGCGCGACGTTGATCAGGTTGGGGTTCACGCCGTCGATCTGGTTGATGGTCGCCAGCACCATGTGGAAGAACAGCGCCACCACGACCATGAAGATCGCCGGCGCATTGCCGATGCCGAACAGGAAGATCGCGACCGGCAGCCAGGCGATCGGCGACACCGGCGACAGCAGCGTGATGGTCGGCAGCACCAGCTTGTCGAAGAACTGGTAGTAGCGGACCATGACGCCGATGCTGATCGCCAGCACCGAGGCGATCACCAGCCCCGAGAACACGCGCGCCGTCGTGGCGCCCATGGTGATCAACACCGATTCGAACGGCGTCGGCCCTTCGTTCATCGCCGTGCCGATGGTCCAGCGGGTCGCGGTGTTGAAGAACTTGGCCTGCTCGGCGATGTTGCCGAGGAAGATGTGCGGCGGCGGCAGCAGCTTGGGATCGGCCCAGCCGAGCGCCCAGCAGAGCTCCCAGATGCCGGCGAACAGGCTGATCGACAGGCATGTCCACCAGATCTTGGACAAGGTGTCGAGGCCGGCCATCGACGCGAACAGGCGGGTTACCGCCGCCGGGCGGGATGCTCCGGCGGCGGCGCCCACATCGCCGTCGCGAGTGACGACGGCCATCAGGCAGACTTGTACTTGAGCTTACCGTAGAGGTCGGGGTTTTCCTTGATGACCTCTTCGAGCAGCGTCCAGTCGATCGCGTCGCGGCCGGGCTTCTTCTTGATGTAGCCCATCTCCATGACGCTATCGACGCGTTGCAGGATGAAGTCGGTCTGGCTGCGCGCATCGACCACCGCCGGCTGCTTGCCCTGGGCGATCTTGGCGTTCTCGAGCGACGTCTTGTAGTACTTGCCGACCAGCTCCTTCAGCACCGCCTCGGTCTGGGTCTCGGCGTCGTACTGGGCCTGCATCATGCCCTTGATGATCGCCTTCAGGCCGGCGGGGTTGTCCTTCATCAGGCTGGAGCGCGCGGCCAGCACGCAATCGGTGTAGCCCTTGCCGTACAGGTCGACGCCGTTGGTCAGCATGACCGCGCCCTTGACGTCGTTGACCAGCGCCGAGGCGTAGGGCTCGATGGTGCAGATCCAGTCGAGCGCGCCCGCCTTGAAGGCCTCGACGGCCTCCGGCGTGTTGCCCATGTAGCGGACCTTGACGTCCTTGAAGGCGACGCCGTGCTTCTTCAGGTAGTCGTAGGGCATGACCTCCAGCGTATCGAGCTGGAAGGTGCCGAGCGTCTTGCCCTTGAGCTTCTCCGCCGAATCGAGTCCGGGCTGGGCGACGATGGCGCAGCCCTCGATGCCGCCGCCGGCCACGATCTTGACCGGCGCGCCGGCGTCGTAGAGCGCCATGAAGCTGGTGTAGGGCATCAGGCCGATATCGACCTGCCCCATGCCGAGGAAGGTGACCTGCTCGGCGAAGGTCGGCGTGTTGACGAACTCGAGCTCCACGCCCGCTGCCTTGGCGTATTGCCGCGAGTGGGCGAGGAAGATGTTGAGATTGCAGAAGCCCGTGCCGTGCGTGCCCTTGACGGCACCGGCCGCGTGCGCGGGACCGCTCAGCATCATGCCGGGGCCCGCCGCCATGGTGATGGTGGTGGCGGCAGCGGCGCCTTTCAGGAAGCGGCGGCGCGAGGCCGTGGCGGCGCCGGAAAAGTCCATCTCGGAAAGCTTGGGGAAATGCGTACAGCCAATGCGATCACACATGACGTGTCCTCCTCGATCAGCGGGTTGGTGGGGCGGAATTCTGGCTATGGCGGTGTTCTGGCCCTGACGACTCCTTGCCGGCCGCCACGAACGGCCGTCATCGAAATTGTCGGCACGCCAACCGGAGAGAACCGCTGCCGCGGCCTGCGCTGACCGGAAGGGTGCAAGGCCCGTGCCACCCGCCGGAATCGTCGACGGCACAAGCGCCCCGCAGACATGTTGCACTGCGGTCGCCCAAATCTTGGTCAGATGATCAAATCTTGTTCGCGAGCCGTCGATAGCGCAGCCGCTCGGCGTGGCCGAGATAGAGGCCGGAACAGACGATCACGGCGGCGCCGACCCAGGTCCAGAAATCGGGGATGCTGTCGAACACGAGATATCCGAGAGCCGCCGCGCCGATCAGCTGGACATAGTTGAAAGGCGCCACGGTGGCGGCCGGCGCCTGGCTGTAGGCGATGGTCAGGAAATAGTGGCCGACGCCCGCGCAGATGCCGATGGCGACGAACAGCACGCAATCCCAGCCCAACGCCGGCGTCACCCATTCGAACGGCAGCATCGGCGCCGCCACCACGGTGCCGACGATGGTCGCCATGGTGGCCGAGGCGTCGGGCCGTTCGGTCTGGCCGTAGCGCCGCGAGAAGAGCTGGTAGAAAGCGCTGCACAGCGTGCTGGCCACGATCAGCAGCGAGTGCCACTCGAAGTTGGCATGGCCCGGCCGCACCACGATCAGGGCGCCGGCGAACCCCAGGCAGACGGCGATCCAGCGGCGCACGCCCACCGGCTCGCCGAGGAAGCGCGCCGACAGCGCCGTCACGATCAGCGGGCTGGTGAGCGAGATCGCCGCCGCGGTGGCGAGCGGCAGGTAGACGATGCCGTGGAAATAGAGAAAGGACGAGAAGAACAGCAGCAGCCCGCGCACCACCTGGCTGCCGACATTGTGCCAGCGGAACAGCGCCAGGCCGCTGCGCGGCAGGAAGATCGCCATCATGAAGACGAAGGCGAAGACGTAGCGCGCCCAGATCACCTGCACGACCGGGTAATGCTGGCTCAGCGTCTTGGAGATGGCATTGAGAACCGAAAAGCAGGCGACCGAGAAGAGGATGGCCAGGATGGAGCGCAGTATCCGGTCCGTCGGCGGAGATCCCGCGGGCGGGCGATCAACAGTCATGGCGGCGCAACCTAGCGACCCCGGCCTCGCAAACAAGCGCGCTCAGGGACGACGACCCATCGCGATTTGCATGGGTGCCTGCGTCAGTCTGCCGCCGACGCCTTGTCCTCGCCGAACTCCTCCTCGCGCGGCCACAGCAGCAGCGAGACGATCAGCAGGATGGCGAGTCCCCCGGTGATGCCGGCGAAGCGGTCGACGCCGGGCATGATGCTGTCGGGTGGCTTGGCCCCCTGAATCAGGGTGACGATGAAGACGAATGCCGCCTGAGTGCCGACATAGCCGACGCCGTGCTTGCCATTCTGCACATGCATGCCGACCCACACGGCGCCGCCGATCATAGCGAGCCACCACGGGAACGACGTCACGTCCAGCGCCAGGCAGCCCAGCGCCACGAGGCCGCCCAGGAGGCAGCCGATGATGCGGTGGAGCGCCCGCTGGGCGACGGCCTGGCGGGTACTGAGGCCGCCGGCGGCGATGACCGGCGCCGACATCACCACGGCGATCGTGATGGCCATCTGCGTCACCTCCGGCAGGTCGATCAGGATCCAGATCTGCAACAGAACAACGACGGCGATCGCCGAACGCGCCCCGTGCAGGACGGCGGGCCATTGCGCGTCCAGCAGATGGCGCCATCCCGGCGCCGTCGGCGGTGGATCTGTGTGCCAATCCTGCAGCAGATTGGCCACGATGATGGCGGAGACGACGCCAATCGCCACCTCGAACGTCCGGTAGAAGGCGACGTCGAGCGCCTGCAGCGGGTCGTTCAGGCTGAACAGGAGCACCATGCTCGAGGTGATGGAGAGGAACAGCCAGGCGAGCCCGTGCGGACTCACTTGCATGGCGATCACGCCCAGCATGGTGACCGCGGCGAGGAACAGGTAGAGCGCGAAATGGTCGTAGGGCAGCCAGCGCGCCATGACGAAGCCCAGCACGGCGCCGGCGATCGTTCCGGTCATTCGCAGGAGCCCGCGGCGCACCGAACCGCCGCCGGTCGCCATCAGCGACATGAATCCGCTGATCGCCGCCCACCACGGCGATTCGACCTGGAGCACGAGCGCGAGCGTGGTTGCCAGCATGACCGAGCAGGCGGCGACCAGGCCCTGCCGCGTGCGCGCCGGATCCTCGCCCAGCTCGCCGAGCTCCCGCCAATAGCCGTCGACGGTCTGCACGATCATGTCGGCCATCTCGGCGAAATCCGCGACGACGGCGCTGGTGAATCTTCGTATCATCGGACGGTGCCGCCGCGCGGGAAGATCACGGTGCGGGCGTCGGCGCCCATATAGAGCTTGGCGTTGGGCGGCGGATCGACCAGCACGATCGTCACCGGAATGCGCCGCTGCAGGCGGATCCAGTCGGTCGTCGGCGCGACGTAGGGCAGCAGCATGGGCATCTGCGGATCGCGGCTGAAGCCGCGGGCGATGCCGGTGATCCTGGCGCGATAGAAGTGCCAGGGCGCGCTGTCGAGCCACACCCAGGCCTCGCCGCCGACCTCGAATGAGCGGACATAGTACTGCTTGTAGTTGGCCATGATGCGCCAGGCGTCGGAGTCGACGATGCCGATCATGGCAATGTTCACGGTCGCCGTGTCGCCCGGGCGGGTGGTGAGATTGGTGATGGTCCCGTTGACCGGCGACACGATCTCGGTGCGGCTGAGCCGCCATTGTGCCGTCGCCATCTCGGCCTTGGCAACGTCGAGAGCGGCCTGGTGGGCGTTGATGCTGGTCTGCGCCTTGGCGATCGCGACCTGCGACATGTTCATTCCCGCCGTGGCCCGCCGAAGCTCGTCGTTGTAGCGGTCGAGTTCGGCGCGCGGCGCGTTGTTTTCCGCCGCCAGCACGGCAAACCTGGCCTGCTGCTCGAGCGCATAGGTATGAGTCGAGGTGGAGGCGATGAGCGCCTCGTTCGCCGTGGAAAGCTGTTCCTGCGCGACCTTGAGCAGCGACGTCGCCTCGTCGATCTGCGCCTGGCGCGTGTTGACGTCGAGCTGGAACGGCACGGGGTCGATCGACACCAGCCTGTCGCCCTTCTTGACCGTCTGATTGTCGACAACATGGACGGCAATGATGGGTCCCGTGACCTCCGACGCCACGGCAACCAGGTCGGAGCGCACATAGGCGTCGTCGGTGTAGGCGACGAAGAAGGTGAAGGTCTCCCAGAGGATGAACAGGAGGAGCAAGGTGCCGCCGACAGTGATGAGGCGGCGCAGCCGGCTTTTGCCGACGGGCCCAAGCGTGGCGGCGGACGGCGGCGCTGCAGCTGCGGCGGGTGGCGGCTCGGCGGGCAGGAGCTCGACAGCAGGCGGCGGGGCGGCCGGCGCAACGGTGGGCTCGGCTGGTGCTGCTCGCGCGGTCTCGGCCGCAATCGGCGCCGGGACCGCAGCCGCGGCGGGCGTGCCTGCGTCGGCGACCGCCGGAGCAATGTCAGCCGGAGACCGGGGCTGCGACGAGTCGGGACTCATGACAGGAGGGTACCGCTCCCCGCCCCGCGCGCAAAGGCGCAGCTTGGACCGTCAGGGCCCGCCGGAGAACAAGCGAATGACCCGTCCGCGGGCGGCCTCGTACCATGACGGCGCCTGTACCGTGATCAGGACGAACTGCCGGTAGATGCCGCCCTTTGCCGTCGTCCCGGCCGGCGTTTTCACTGTCGTATCGAGTTCGAGGATCAACCTCTGCGGACCCTCCTGCCTGGGCCTGACGTCCCACGTCCAGCGCAGGTCGCCGGCCCCGGCGAGCGGCTTGGCCTGCTCCTTGTCAGGAACGATGGTGAAGGCGGCACTTGGCTCACCCGACAGGCGCGCCACTACGCTGTCGGCGCCCTCCTCACCCGGGCTGCCGGCTGCCACCGGCGCCGGCGGCTTGCCGCTGATATCCTTGGGGCCGGTCACGACCAGCACGACGGGATAAGTCCGCTCGACGGTCATGGTGCGCTCGATCCACAGCGCGCCGCCGCCGCGCCAGAAATCCACGGTGATCGGCGGCGGCCCGGGCTCGAGCAGGGCGTTGAACGGCACGACGACAATGCCGAAGGCGGCAATGACGGCGCTTCCCCCGGCGCTCCTGGGATTTATCCACGTCCGATAACCGGCAAAGACAAGCGCCGCGGCAACGAGCCCGAGCGCGGCCCACGGGTAGCGGAAGAGCGCCGAATCGACGAGACGAAAACCGAGCGCGATCTGGATCTCGAGGACGACGATGGCGAAGACGACGCCGCTGGCGACGGTCCCCGACAGCCGCAGAAGCCACCGTCCCGCATGGCCCATGGTCGCGCGGCCTAGTCCGCGGCCCGGACCAGCGCGGGCTGCGGCTTGAACGGCAGGATGGTGCTGGCGCGCGCTGCCGGCAGAGGCAGCGACGGCGGCTCGACGCCGAGCGCGCGGGCGGCGTTCCAGGCCCAGCGCGGATCGAGCAGGAACGGCCGGGCATGCACGGTGCAGTCGGCCTCGCCCGCCGCGACGATGCGCTCGGCCTGCTCCGGCTCGGTGATGAGGCCGACCGCCCAGGTCTTGATGCCGACCTCCTTGCGGATGCGCGCGGCGAACGGCACCTGATAGCCGAGTCCGAGCGCGATCTTCTGATGCGCCGCGTTACCGCCCGAGCTCGCATCGATGAAGTCGCAGCCCAGCGCCTTCAGCTGACGGGCGGTCTCGATCGTGTCCTCGATGGTGAGGCCGCCCTCGACCCATTCGACTGAGCTGAGGCGGATGCCGAGCGCCTTGTCGCGCGGCCACAGCTTGCGGCAGGCCTCGAACACTTCGAGCGGGAAGCGCCGGCGCTTCTCCATGGTGCCGCCGTACTCGTCGCTGCGCTGGTTGCTGAGCGGCGACAGGAACTGGTTGAGCAGGTAGCCGTGCGCGCCGTGCAGCTCGACGACGTCGAAGCCCAGCCGCGCGCTGCGCACTGTCGCCTCGACGAAGGCCTGCTTGACCCGCTTCAGCCCGACCGCATCGAGTGCGACCGGGGTGTGCCACTTGGTATCGAAAGGGATCGCCGAGGCCGAGGAGGTCGTCCACGGCAGGTCGGGCGCATCGGCCTGGGTGAGCGGACCACCGCCCTTCCACGGGCGCTGCGCCGAGGCCTTGCGGCCGGCATGGGCGAGCTGGATGCCGAGCTTGACCTGCGGCATCCAGGCTCGCGTCCAGTCGACCACGGGTTTCAGCGCCGCTTCGTTTTCATCGCTGTACAGGCCGGCACAGCCCTGGGTGATGCGGCCGTCGCGCTCGACATGCGTCGCCTCCAGGCAGAGCAGGCCGGCGCCCGACATCGACAGCATGCCGTAATGCACGTGGTGCCACGGCTGCGCACTGCCATCGACCGCCGCGTACTGGCACATCGGCGACACGACGATGCGATTGGGCAGCGTGACGCCGCCGACCTCGACGGGCGTGAAGAGCTGGGCAGTCATGGTCGTCCTTTTGGTCGATCAGCCGCTGATCGACGGGCCGGCCTCGTGGCCGAGCCATTCCTCGATCAGGCGGCGGGCGATGGAATCGCGGCGCGGCATGAAGAACGAGCCGTCCGTGGGCAGGTTCTCCGGCCGCAGCTCCTCGCGGCTCAGCCACAGCGCGCTTTCGAGCTCGGATTCGTTGACGCTGAAGTCCATTCCCTCGGCCTCGGCGTGGAAGCCGATCATCACCGAGGCGGGAAACGGCCAGGGCTGCGACGAACGATAGATCACGTTCTTCACCTTGACCTTGACCTCCTCGTAGACCTCGCGCGCCACGGCGTCCTCGAAGCTCTCGCCCGGCTCGACGAAGCCCGCCAGGGTCGAGTGCATGCCGCGCGGAAAGTGCTTGCCGCGTCCGAGCAGGCACTTGTCGCCGTGATGGACCAGCATGATCACCGCCGGATCGGTGCGCGGGAAGTGCTCGGTCTTGCAGTTCTCGTTGGTGCATTGCCGCACGTGGCCGCCGCGCACGACCTTGGTGCTGGCGCCGCACACGCCGCAATAGCGGTGGCGGCGATGCCAGTAGGTCATGCCGCGGGCATAGGCCAGGATCGAGCCTTCGCGCGCGAACAGGAGCGCGCCGACCTGGCGCAGATCGACGAACTCGCCGAGATCCTTCAGCGGCACATCCTTGCCGGTGACGTCGACGGCGAAGTACGGCGTGCCCTCGACATAGCCGAGGAAGATCTGCGTGTCGGCCGTGTTGGCGATGGCGCGGGCCATCATGCCCTGCAGGAACACCGCCTCGGGATTGCCGCCGGTCTTCACCAGGTTCTTCTCGGTGTCGATCGGCACGAAGCGCGCCGCCCCGGACGAGGCGAGCTCGAGCATGCGCTCCTCGTTCTCGCGCTCGTGGCTGGCGCGGTCGATTTCGGCGCTGGAATATGGATTATTTGGACGTTGCTGCATGGCGCGCGGACCGTGCCACAGCGGCGGCGCTGCTGCAACGCGGAGCTTGCTTCCTCCCTCGCTCTGCGGGGGAGGTGCCCGCGTAGCGGGCGGAGGGGTCAGAAGCCTCAGTCGAAGCGTCCGTCCATTTCGGATCGCTGCAATGCTTCGAAGATTGTGTCTACGACGCTGTTCGTCCGGCTCAGGACATCACCGTTCCAGAACCTCAGTACCCGGTACCCCTGCTTCCTCAGGAACGCATCTCGATGCAAATCTTCCGGAGCCCGGTCGAGGTGCTGGCCGCCATCAAGCTCAACGATGACTGCGGCTTCAAGGCAAATGAAATCACAAACGTATATGCCAACCGGATGCTGCCTTCTGAACTCGAAGCCGTTCAACTGGCGGCGACGTAGACGACTCCAGAGCCGTCGCTCGGCGTCAGTGAGGTTACTACGCAGCTTGCGCGCAAAATGAATCATCCCGGGAGATGATCATGCACATTAGGCGTAAGTATGACGTATATTCAACTTATACGTGTGTACCTCACGACCCCTCCGCCCTTCGGGCACCTCCCCACGCGGAGCGTGGGGAGGACACTAAACGAGGGCCGCCGCCAGGACCTCGGCGACGTGTAGCGCCTGTCGGTTGCTGCCGTCGGCGATCTGGTGACGGCATGAGGTGCCGTCGGCAACGATCAGCGCGTCGCGATCGGCCTTGCGCACGGCGGGCAGCAGCGACAGCTCGGCCATGGCGATCGACGTCTCGTAGTGCTCGGCCTCGTAGCCGAAGCTGCCGGCCATGCCGCAGCAGCTCGAACTCGATCACGCTGACGGCGAGGTCGGGCACCAGCGACAGCGCCTCCTGCACGGCGCTCATGGCGCCGAACGCCTTCTGGTGACAGTGGCCGTGCAGCAAGGCCGTCTTCTGCGGCAGCGGCTTCAGCTCGAGCTCGAGCCGGCCGGCCTTCTTCTCGCGCACCAGAAATTCCTCGAACAGGAAGGCGTTGTCGCAGACCGCCTGCGCATCCGCGCCGAGTCCCATGGCCAAAAACTCGTCGCGCAGGGTGAACAGGCACGATGGCTCGAGGCCGACGACCGGCACGCCCTTGGCCGACGAACGGCAGCAGCGCCTGCAGCAGGCGGCGCGCTTCGCTCTTGGCCTTCATGACCTGGCCGGTCGCCAGATAGGTGCGCCCGCAGCACAGCGCCGGCGCGCCCAGGGTCGGCCAGGCGACGGCAACGCGATGGCCCGCCGCTTCGAGCACACGGCGCGCGGCGTGCAGCAGTCCCGGTTCGAAATTGTTGGAGAAGGTGTCGGCGAAGATCACCACCGTGGCGTCCTTGTGGTCGACATCGGTGGTGGCGAGGAAGGTGTCGCTGCGCCACTTCGGCAAGGAGCGCTGCTTGGCGAAGCCGAGATAAGGCTGCACGAACCAGGCGAGGTTGAACAGCCAGGGCAGCCGCCGCGCCCACGGCGCGATCTCGGGCAGGTTGCCGATCAGGCGGTCGCGCAGGCGGAGGCCCTTGCTCATGCGGCGCGCCGACTTCACCTCGATCTTCATGCGCGCCATGTCGACGCCGGTCGGGCAGTCGCGCTTGCAGCCCTTGCAGCTCACGCAAAGATCCATGGCCGCGGCCACGGCGTCGGACGTGAGCGCCCCCGGAAGCTGGCCGGACAGAGCGAGCCGCAGCGTATTGGCGCGGCCGCGCGTCAGATGCACCTCGTCGCGCGTCACGCGGAAGGACGGGCACATCGTGCCGGCGTCGAACTTCCGGCAATGGCCGTTGTTGTTGCACATGTCGGCGGCCTTGGCGAAGCCGCCGGTCGAATCGCCGCCGCTGCCCGGCGCGCTCAGTGCCTCGGTCAGCGGGTCGTTCTGGACATTCCACGCCGACCAGTCGAGCTCGGGCTTGTAGTCGATCGTCTTGTAGCCCGGCTTGAAGCGGAACAGCGTGCGATCGTCCATGCGCGAGGGCCGCACGATCTTGCCGGGATTGAGGATGCCCATGGGATCGAACAGATCCTTGACCGTCTCGAACGCCTTGGTGAGCCTGGGGCCGAACTGCCAGCCCACCCATTCCGAGCGCACCAGCCCGTCGCCGTGCTCGCCCGAGTAGGCGCCCTTGTATTCGCGCACCAGCGCCGAGGCCTCCTCGGCGATCTCGCGCATCTTCTTCGCGCCCTCGCGGCGCATGTCGAGGATCGGCCGCACATGCAGGGTGCCGACCGAGGCATGCGCGTACCAGGTGCCGCGCGTGCCGTGCCGGGTGAACACGTCGGTGAGGCGCTGCGTGTAGGCCGCCAGGTGCTCGAGCGGCACGGCGCAATCCTCGATGAAGGACACGGGCTTACCGTCGCCCTTCATCGACATCATGATGTTGAGGCCGGCCTTGCGGACTTCCCACAGCTCGGCCTGCGGCCGCGGCTCCGGCATCTCGACCACGCTGCCGGGCAGGCCGAGATCGCCCATCAGCTCGACCAGGCGCTGGAGATCGCGCAACTGCGCCTCGCGCTCCTCGCCCGCGAACTCGACCAGCAGGATGGCTTCGGGATTGCCGATCAGGGCGCGCTCGATCACCGGCCGGAAGGCGGGATTGGCGCGCGCCAGCTCGATCATGGTGCGGTCGACCAGCTCCACGGCCGTGGGCTTCAAGGTCACGATGTGCTGGGCGCTGTCCATCGCCTTGTAGAAGCTGGCGAAGTTCACGACGCCCAGGGTCTTGTGCTGGGGCAACGGGGCGAGCTTCAAGGTCAGGCGCTGCGTCACCGCAAGCGTGCCCTCGCTGCCGACCAGCAGGTGCGCGAGGTTCACCGAATTGTCGAGCGTGTAGGGCCGTTCCGACTGCGGGAAGAAGATGTCGAGGTTGTAGCCGCCGACCCGGCGCAGCACCTTGGGCCACATCCGTTCGATCTCGTCGCGCTCGTCGAAGGCCAGCGCCGCGACCTTGTCGGCGATGGCGCGCACCGCCGCCGGCATGTCCTCGGGCCGCGCCGAGCCGAAGCGCGCGCGCTGGCCGTCGGCCAGCAGGGCGTCGATCGAGACGACGTTGTGCACCATGTTGCCGTAGCGGATCGAGCGGCTGCCGCAGGAATTGTTGCCCGCCATGCCGCCCAGGGTGCACTGCGCCGAGGTCGAGACGTCGACCGGATACCAGAGGCCGTGCGGCTTCAGCCAGGCGTTGAGCTGGTCGAGCACGACGCCGGGCTGGACCGTCACCTCGGCGCGCTCCTTGTTGAAGCCCACGACCTCGCGCAGGTACTTGGAGACATCGACGACCAGCGCGTTGCCCACCGTCTGGCCGCACTGCGAGGTGCCGGCGCCGCGCGGCACGATCGCCGCCCTGGCGTCGCGCGCCACGTCGACGACCAGGGCGAGGTCGGTCTCGTCGCGCGGCACGACGACGCCGACCGGCTCGACCTGGTAGATCGAGGCGTCGGTCGAATAGCGCCCGCGCGAGGCGGCGTCGAAGAGGACCTCGCCCTTGATGGTGCGGCGGAGCGTTTCCTGCAATGAGCTCAATCGATCCTCACGTCGGCCGCGGCCACGACCTTCTGCCATTTCTCGATGATCGGCCCGTTCGGCCAGCCTTGGGCGCGCACGCCCTGGGCGCCCAAGACGGCGGGCGCCGCCAGCGAGGCGGCGAGGCCGAGCTTGAGGACGCGGCGGCGCGAGGAGCTTGAAAATGTCATCGTTTCTTGGTCCCTGACCTACTACAAAACACGGGATTGGTGGAGGACCTTGAAAGATGCGCCTGAACTCCCATCCGAGCGGCCGGCATTTCCTGCAGATACCCGGCCCGACCAACGTTCCCGACCGGATCCTGCGGGCGATGGACTATCCGACGATCGATCATCGCGGACCGGAGTTCAATGCACTGGCCAAGAAGGTTCTGCGCAGCGTCCGCCAGGTCTTCCAGACCAAGCAGCCCGTGATCGTCTACCCGGCCTCGGGCACGGGCGCCTGGGAGGCGGCGCTGGTCAACACGCTGTCGGCCGGCGACCTCGTGCTGATGTGGGAGACCGGGCACTTCGCCTCGCTGTGGAAGAAGATGGCCGACAAGCTCGGCATCAAGTCGGAATTCATGGGCGGCGACTGGCGCAAGCCGGCCGATCCGGCGGCGATCGAGAAGCGCCTGAAGGAGGACAAGGACCATACGATCAAGGCCGTGTGCATCGTGCACAACGAGACCTCGACCGGCGTGGTGAGCGATATCGGCGCCGTGCGCCGCGCCATCGATGCGGCACGCCATCCCGCCCTGCTGCTGGTCGACACGATCTCCTCGCTGGGCTCGATCGATTACCGCCACGATGCCTGGGGCGTCGATGTCACGGTGGCGGGCTCGCAGAAGGGCCTGATGCTGCCGCCCGGCCTCTCCTTCAACGCGGTGAGCGAGAAGGCGGTGGCGGCCTCCAAGGGCTCGACCTTGCCCAAGGCGTTCTGGAACTGGGAGGACATGCTGACCGCCAACGCCAACGGCTGGTTCCCCTACACGCCGGCCACCAACCTGTTCTATGGCCTGAGCGAGGCCTGCGACATGCTGCTCGAGGAAGGACTCGATTCGGTGTTCGCGCGGCACACCCGCCACGCCGAGGCGACGCGCACCGCCGTCACCGCGTGGGGGCTGGAGATCCTGTGCAGCGACCCCAAGGCCTATTCGGGCTCGCTGACCGCGATCGTCATGCCGGAGGGTCACGATGCCGACGCCTTCCGCAAGGTGGCGCTGGAGAACTTCAATCTGTCGCTCGGCCAGGGCCTCACCAAGGTCGCCGGCAAGGTGTTCCGCATCGGCCATCTCGGCGACTTCAACGACCTCATGCTGATGGGCGCGCTGTCGGGCGTCGAGATGGCGCTCGGCCTCGCCAAGGTGCCGCACAAGACGGGCGGCGTGCAGGCCGCCCTGACCTATCTGCGCGATACGGCGCCGGGCGCGCGGCACTAGCGGAGGCGAGTGGGGAGTTTCCGCAATTTCCGCTAGTGATTCGCCAATTCAAATTAGTGTGTCTTCGCATTGCTCGCCCCAGATATAGGGTCGCCGCAACGCCAAAGATGACGCGACGGCACTATTGGGCCAATATAGTGATACTAAAGTAAAAGTCAAGTATCAATTATATCGCCTCCCCGCGACCCCATCCGAGTTTCTGCGCACCATGCTGCGCAGAAATTGATCGCGCGGTGGGCAGGCGGCCTCACCTCAATCTTCGCGATGCGGCGCCAGGGGTTCGATCCGGCCAGAGAGCAGAAACGTGCGGAGGTAGGGCCGGGCAAATTCCGTTGAGACCTGGCTGAAGACAAAGCCCCCGACCGCCACGCCGATCAATTCGCCGATGGACTGGTGCCCGATCCGAGCCCCCAGGTTCGAGCCCACCATCATGAACAAGCCGACGCCGACCACGCTTACCCATGTCTGCCAATGGTTGTAGCTTTGGCAGTAAGCGGCCCTCCACGCGCGCCGGCGCTCGGACGGGGACAATCCGGACAGTTCCGGAATGCTCTTGAGCGACCAATAGAACTGCATCGATTTCTCCTTTCACCGTTTCTTTCGTCAGGAAGCACGCTGCGGCAGCCGACCGCTCGACGCCCGGATCTCCGCGACCGCCCGATCCCAGCCGGCAAGCCGCTCGGGGCCCGCCGGGTGTGTATCCAGCATTCCGGTTTCGCGGCGGCCCGACGCCCTTGCCATGGTCACCAGGAAGCCACGCGCCTTGTCGAGATCCACGCCGGCGCGATACAGGATCAACGCCGCCAGGTAGTCGGCCTCCCGCTCCTGCTCCTTCGAGTACGATATCCCGCCGATCGTCCTGCCGAGATCTGCTCCCCTTCTCGCGGCCGAATGGGCGACATTGAAGCCGTCGGGGCTGCCGTACGATGCGAGGACACCGGCGGCACCAAGGACGATGCCTCCGATCAGCGCGCCGATCGCTCTGTTGCGCTGCGCCGTCGCCCTGTGGTTGGCCGCCTGATGGCCCATCTCATGGCCGATCACCATGCAGACTTCTTCTTCGTTCGCCGCGTACTCGACGATGCCGCGGTTGACCGTGATCAGGCCGTTTGGCCAGGAGCCTGCATTCAGGGATCGGTCCTGCAGGGCGCCAAACGTCCATTCGCACTCGCCAACCTTCATCTCCGTGCAGACATGCTGGCCGGGTGCATAGATGCGCCGAAGGGCTGACTGCAGGGTTTCGAGCATCTGCTCGTCCGACACGCTGTGCCGCTGCGGCGGCCCGCCCGCGCCCTGCACCTCGGCTTGCGCCAGGCTGAGATTGTCGCGGCCGATCTTCGGCAGCTGGTGGACCGCGCCCGAACATCCACAAACCAGGCAGGCTCCTGAAAGAGCCAAAAAAGACCGTCGCCGCATCGTCCGCCCTCCTCTGCCTGAAGGACGAAGCGGCAAAGCGGAGCGTTACACGGAAATCGCGCTAGGGCGCCGGCAGCGGCCCCGGGTCGCCGCCGACGGGGCGGCGCAGGCAGGCGACGTGGTGGCCTGGCGCCACCTCGATCAGGGGCGGCGCGGTCACCCGGCACTCGGCGATGGCGTAGGGGCAGCGCGTATGGAAGTGGCAGCCGGGCGGCGGCCTGGCCGGGCTCGGCACGTCACCCTGCACGATGCGTTTGCGCTGGCGGCGGCGCCTGGGGTCGGGCGCGGTCGCCGCCGACAGCAACGCCTCGGTATAGGGGTGCAACGGCTGGGCGAACAGCGTGCGCTTGGTCGGTGAGCTCGACGATGCGGCCGAGATACATCACGGCGATGCGATGGCTGATGTGGCGCATCACGGCGAGGTCGTGGCTGATGAAGAGATAGGCGAGCCCGTATTCCTCCTGCAGGTCGATCAGCAGGTTCAGCACCTGCGCCTGCACGGAGACATCGAGCGCCGACACCGGCTCGTCGGCCACGATCAGGTCGGGACTGACCGACAGCGCCTTGGCGATGCCCAGCCGCTGGCGCTGGCCGCCGGAGAATTCGTGGGCATACTTGCGCATGGCGTCGGGCCGCAGCCCGACCCGCTCGAACAGGCGCGCGACCCGCTCGTCGGTCTCGCGGCCGCGGGCGATGGCGAAATTCTCCAGCGGCTCGCCCACGATCGTGCCGGCGGACAGCCGGGGATTCATCGACGAGTAGGGATCCTGGAAGATCGTCTGGATGCGGCGGCGATGCGGCCACATGGCGCCGGGCTTGAGCAGCGTCACGTCCTCGCCGCCCAGCAGGATGCGGCCGGCAGTCGGCTCGATCAGCTTCAGCACGGTCTTGCCGATGGTCGACTTGCCGCAGCCCGATTCGCCCACCAGCCCCAGGGTCTCGCCCTTGGCGATCGAGAAGCTCACGCCGTCGACCGCCCTCACCTCGCCGACGCGGCGCTGCAGCAGCCCGCCATGGATCGGGAAATGCTTCACCAGCTTTTCGACTTCGAGAACGGGTGCCGTGCTCATGGCGCACTCGCCCTGACGCGCTCGACTTCCCAGCACGCCACCGTATGGCCGGCGCCCGCATCGACGATCGGCGGCGGCTCGGCGCGGCAGCGATCCGTCGCGAAGCCGCAGCGCGGCGCGAAGGCGCAGCCGACGATGGGCCGGGTCAGGATCGGCACCAGGCCCGGGATCTCCTGCAGCCGGGGCCGCGTGCCGGCGGCATCGGCTTCGACGTCGAGGCGCGGGATCGCCCGCATCAGGCCGCGCGTGTAGGGATGCAACGGCTCCTCGAACAGCGCCTCGACCGGCGCTTCCTCGACCTTGCGGCCGGCATACATCACGACGACGCGTTCGGTGGTCTCGGCGACGACGCCGAGATCGTGGGTGATCAGCACGATGGCGGTGCCGGTCTTCTCCTTGAGCTCGAGCATGAGGTCGAGGATCTGCGCCTGGATGGTGACATCGAGCGCCGTGGTCGGCTCGTCGGCGATCAGCACCTGCGGATCGCAGCTGAGCGCCATGGCGATCATGACCCGCTGGCGCATGCCGCCCGACAGCTGATGCGGATATTCGTCGAGCCGGCGCCTGGCATCGGCGATCTGCACGAGGTCGAGCATCTCGCAGGCGCGATCGCGCGCCGCGCGCCACGGCACGCCGAGATGGCGCACGACGTTCTCGGCGATCTGGGTGCCGACGGTCAGCACCGGGTTGAGGCTGGTCATCGGTTCCTGGAAGATCATCGAGATGCGATGGCCGCGCAGGCGCTTCATCGCCTCTTCGCCCAGCACCGTCAGCTCCTCGCCCTCGAAGCGGATCGAGCCCGCGGCGATGCGGCCGGTCTCGGGCGGAATCAGGCGCAGGATGGAAAGCGCCGTCACCGACTTGCCGCAGCCCGATTCGCCCACGATGCCGAGCGTCTCGCCGCGCGCCAGCTCGAACGACACGCCGTCGACCGCGCGCACCACGCCGTCCAGCGTGTCGAACTGGGTATGCAGGTCGCGGACCTCGAGGATCGCGTTCACAGCCGCCGTCACAGCTTCTGGCCAGCCGCGGATCGAGCCGGTCGCGCAGCCCGTCGCCCAGAAGGTTCACCGCCAGAACGGTGATGGCGAGGAACGTGCCGGGGATCAGGATGGTCCACGGCGCGATCTGGAAGAAGGTGCGGCCCTGGGCGATGATGTTGCCCCAGCTCGGCACTTCCGGCGGCACGCCGGCGCCCAGGAAGCTCAGGCCCGCCTCGATCAGCATGGCCGAGGCGCACACGTAGGTCGATTGCACGATCAGCGGCGCCAGGGTGTTGGGCAGCACGTGGCGCATCAGAAGCTTGGCATTCCTCGTGCCGCCGGCGATGGCGCTTTCGATGTAGGGCTGCGAGCGGATGGAGAGCACGACGGCGCGCACCACGCGCACGACCCTCGGCACCTCGGGAATGACGATGGCCACGATCACGATGCCGAGGCCGGGGCGCGTCAGGGTGATGAGGGCGATGGCGAGCAGGATCGAGGGGATCGCCATCAGCCCGTCCATGACCCGCATGACGAGGCCATCGACCTTGCGGAAGTAGCCGCAGGCGAGGCCGAGGGCCAGCCCCAGCAGGCTCGAGAAGGCGGCGACCGAGAGACCGACGATCAGCGACACGCGGGCGCCATAGACGGTGCGCGAGAAGACGTCGCGGCCGAACTGGTCGGTGCCGAACCACCAGCGCTCCGAGGGCGGGCGCAGCCGGTTGACCGGCGCGATCTTGAACGGATCGCTGGTGGCGATGACGGGCGCCAGGATCGCCATGACGATCAGCAGGGCCAGCAGCAGGCCGCCGAAGGCGATCGTCGGATTGCGCCGGATGGCGGTCGCCAGCGAAAAGCGGCGCGGCGGCAGGGGAAGGTCTTCGGCCAGGAGATTGCGCACGGCCATGTCAGTAGCGGATGCGCGGATCGAGGAAGGCGTAGGAGATGTCGATCAACAGATTCACCAGCACCTTGGCGGCGGCGAACACCAGGATCAGCCCCTGCACGATGGGATAGTCGCGCTTCAGCACGGCATCGACGGTGAGGCGGCCGAGGCCCGGGATGTTGAACACGGTTTCGGTGATCACCACGCCGGAGATCAGGAGCGCGATGCCGATGCCGATCACCGTGACGATCGGCACGGCGGCGTTCTTGAGCGCATGCAGCAGCAGCACGCGGTCGGTCGCCAGGCCCTTGGCGTTGGCGGTGCGGATGTAGTCCTGCTGCAGCACTTCGAGCATCGAGGTGCGGGTGATGCGGGCGATCAGCGCCATGTAGGTGACGCCCAGCGCCACCGAGGGCAGGATCAGGCTCTGCACGAAGGGCCAGAAGCCCTCGCCGATCGGCTGGTAGCCCTGCACCGGCAGGAGCTGCCACTGGACGGCGAAGAAATAGATCAGGATATAGGCCAGCACGAACACCGGCATGGCGAAGCCCAGCACGGCGAAGCCCATGACCACGCGGTCGACCAGCTTGCGCGCCTTCCAGGCGGCGACGACGCCGATCGGCACGGCCAGGCCCACCGCCACGAACAGCGTCGAGAGCGTGAGCGCCAGGGTCGGCTCCAGCCGCTGGGCGATCAGCCGCGTCACCGGCAGGTTGGAGAAGATCGACACGCCCATGTCGCCGTGCAGCAGGCCCCACAGCCAGACGACGAACTGCTCGACCACCGGCCGGTCGAGCCCGAGCTTGGCGCGCACGGCGGCGATCGATTCGGCGGTGGCGTCGTCGCCGGCGATGATCGCCGCCGGATCGCCCGGCGCGAAGCGCAGCAGGAAGAAGACGAACAACGCCACCACCGCCATCACCGGCAGGACGGCGAACAGGCGACGGACGATGTAGGCGGTCACGACGGCGAAGCCGTCGCCCTGAGCGGAGCGCAGCGAAGGCGAAGGGTCTGCGTTTCGCGCGACGACGAAGCAGAGGTCCCTCCACTGCGCCTCGCTGCGCTCGGCTCCGGTCGGGATGACGGATGATTTAGTCGTCACTTCTTCGTAATTCCCCACAGCACCGCCAATCCCGTGTTGGGCACGATGCCGTCGATCTTGTCGGCGCGGTAGGCGAGCGGGGTGTCCCATTGGCCGAACGGCAGGAACACGACGTCCTCCATCGCCCTGGTCTGCAGCTCCTTGGCGATCTTCTTGCGGTCGTCCTCGCTGGAGGCCATGCCGAAGGCGTTGCGCAGCTCCTCGACCTTGGGATCGCACGGCCAGCCGAACAGGCCCTTGTCGCAGGCCGCGCCGATCCAGGTGTGGAGCACCGGGTTCGACGAGCCGACGCCGCCCGAGGTGGTGACGAAGATGTTCCAGCCGCCCTGCGCCGGCGGTTCCTTCTTGGCGCGGCGCGACACCACCGAGCCCCAGTCCATCGACTGCGCATCGACATTGATGCCGGCTTCGCGCATCGCCTGGATCAGCACCTGGGTGGCCGGCGTGATGGTGGCGTGGTCGGTGGCAGCCAGCACGGTGATCGGCTCGCCCTTGTAGCCGGCCTCCTTCAGGAGCTGCATCGCCTTCTTGGGATTGTATTCCTTCATGAAGGCGGTGCCGCCGTCGTTCTCGTACGGTCCGCCGCAGGTCAGCAGGCCCGGGCAGACATGGTAATATTTCGGGTCGCCGACGATGGCGCGTAGAAAGTCCTCCTGGTTGATCAGGTAGTACATCGCCTGGCGCGCCTTCACGTTGTCGAACGGCGGATGCAGGTGATTGAGCCGGATCATGCCCTGCGTGCTGTCGATCTTGCCGGTCTTCATCAGCTTGACGCCCTTGGCCTTCTCCAGGAGCGGCAGGAAGTCGTTGTTGGGCGCCTCGTAGAAATCGATCTCGCCGTTGATCAGCGCCGACATCGCGGTCTGCGGGTCGGAGATCCACACCAGCTCGATGCGGTCGACGCCCGGAACCTTGGCGCCGGCGAATGAGGAAGGCGCCTCGGTGCGCGGCACGTAGTCCTTGTTCTTGAGATAGACCGCCTTGCTGCCGGGCACCCAGAGGTCCTTGGCGAAGACGTAGGGACCGGAGCCGACCGATTCCTTGACCTGCTGCTGCGGATCGGTGAGCGCGTCCTTCTCGCGCATGATGGCGGCGATCGAGCTGCCGCTCTTGCCGAGCGATTCCAGCACCATGCCGTAGGGCTCGCGCAGGACCATGGTGAAGGTCTTGTCGTCGACCGCGTCCATCTTGACGACGTAGCCCAGCAGGCGCTGGCCGACGCCGTCCTTGGCGCCCCAGCGCTTCAGCGAGGCGATGACGTCCTTGGTGGTGACCGGCGAGCCGTCGTGGAACTTCAGTCCGTCCCGCAGAGTGAAAGTATAGGTGAGACGGTCGGGGCTCACCTCGTACTTGCCGACCATCTGCGGCTGCGGCTTCTGGTCGCCGTCGTTGCCGAACAGCGTGTCGTAGACCAGCGCGCCGTGGATGTTGGCGATGGTCTGCGTGGTCCAGATCGGATCGATCACGCGCACATCGGCGTGCATCACGGCGCGCAGCACCTTCTCCTGCGCCATCGCCGACAGCGGCAGGATGAGCGCGACAAGGCCGACCAACAATCGGAGCATCCTGTTCCCCCTAAAACCCATAAACTCCCCATGCACAAACTATGCAAAGCGGCGCGGTTGTCCAGTCATGCTCTTCGCGGACCGCGAGCGTCCCGTCGCCAGTGACGAGGACGTCAAAAGAATCAAACCCATCGGCTTGGCGTGCTCGTCGAGCGGCCAGATCGGGCGTTGCACTTTCGTATAGGGAACCTTGCGATGGTCGCGGCGCAGCGGGCCGCTCGATTCGACGTAGATCACCTTCTTGGCGATCGGGCCGTAGGCCGCCATGAAGTGGTTGGTCGACTTCACCACGACGATCTTCTTCTGCGTCGGATCGATGCCGAGGTTGGTGAAGAGCTCCAGCCCGGTCGCCTGCGTGCGCTTGGTGATCAGCACCACGTCGACGCCGCCGACCCGCACGGCGGCGCAATCGCCCACCGGAACCTGGGTCGGACCGAAGCTCTGCCAGGCGTCGCGCTTCAGCCCGATGATCTCGACCTCGGCATCGACCGGCTGGCCGGAGCTTTTGGCGATCTTGCCGCCGAAACGCAGGCCGATCTTCGCGCCCAGCCCGGCATCGAAGCAGATGCGCACGGCGATGGGATCCCAGATCGGACCGAGGCAGGCATTCTCGACCTTGCTGTCGATCAGGTGGCGCACGATGTCGGTATTGTCCGACGGCGCGCCGCCGCCGGCATTGTCGGCCGGATCGGCGATCACCACCGGCAGGTCGTTGAAGGCGACGCCCTGCCCGACGCCCGCCGCCACGTCGAACGACGGCGGCTGGGTCTTGCCGCGCAAGGCCACCAGCTCCTCGCCGAGCTTGGTCGCCAGCGCATCGGCCTTCTTCTTGTCGCCGTCGGCGATCACCAGCACGCGCGTGCCGATCTCGGCCACGTCGCCGTAGGGAAAGCAGTGGGCGATCGAGACGGAGAGAATGCCGTCCTTGCCTTCCATCGCCTTGATGCGATCGACCAGGCCGCGCATCGGCTGGAGCGTCGTGGGATAGCTCTGGATCTGCCGGCAATCATAGACCGAGGTCACGGGCTTCACCTTGCCGCGCAAGGTCGCCAGCACGAGATCGAGCACGTCCTCGGCGCGTTCCACGACGTCGGTGTGCGGAAATTCCTTGTACAGCACGATGATGTCGGCCCCGGAGACGCGCTTCATCGTGAGATGGCAATGCGGGTCGAGCTCGACGCCGATCACGCATTTCGGCCCGACGATCGCCCGGGCGCGCTCGATGATGTCGCCTTCGACGTCGTCGTAGCCGTAGGCCACCATGGCGCCGTGCAGGCCGAGCAGCAGCCCGTCGACCGGCATCGCCGCTTTCAGCTGGCCTAAGATCTCGTCGCGCATGGTTTCGTAGTCGGCGCGGTTGGTGGTGCCGGCCGGGCTGGCGGCGAAGCAGCTGCCTTCGATCAGCTCGAAGCCTTCCTTCGCGGCACGAGCGCGCCCGACGAACAGCGGCGCCGTGCACATGCGCGGCGCATCGGCCGGGTGCTCGCCCGCGCCGAAGAACACCGATTCGCGGTAGCTCTCGAGGCTGGTCGGCAAGGGCGAGAAGGTGTTGGTCTCGGTGGCGAGCGTGGCGGTGAACAGACGCATTCGATTTTCCTTCACGTCATCCCGAGCGCAGCTCGCCCGAGGGGCGACGCGGTCGAGGTGACGGAGGGTGTCGACGCAGCAACAGAATTCAGGCCCCTCCACCTAGCCTCGCCACCCTCAGCTTCGGTGGGATGACGGGATGACGTTCTACGGAACGACTCCCGCAGGCAACGACGCGCAATGGCGGGCGATGGCGCCGGGCGTGGTGAGCCAGATCTCCTCGCGGCGGGCCGCGATGTGGCGCAGCGCGCGCTTGAGATGCCTCAGGCGATGCGGCTGGCCGACGAGATAGGCATGCAGCGCCACGCCCATCACCAGCGGCCGGTCTTTCGAGAGTTCCAGCATCTCGTCGAATTGATCGATGATCAGGTCGGCGAACTGGGGCGCGCCCATCTTGCGGGCGGCGATGGCGGGAATGTCGTTCACTTCCTGGGGATAGGGCACGGCCATGATCCGCTTGCCGCCGCGGCAACGAAACCAGATCGGCTGGTCGTCCATGCACCAGTCGAACAGATAGCGGTAACCGGCCTCCGCCAGAAGGTCGGGCGTGCGATGGCTGTGTGAAATCCACGGACCCAGCCAGCCTTCCGGGGAGCGGCCCTCGCCTTCCGTCAGGCGGGCCGTCGCTTCGCCGATCAGCTCGCCCTCGGCGGCCTCGTCGAGATGGCCCTGGCGCTCGGCATTGGTCCGTCCATGGCCCACGATCTCGTCGCCGCGCGCGCGGCAAGCCGCCACGAGGTCGGGCGCATAGTCGTACATCGCGCTGTTGACCAGGGCCGCCATGGGCAGGTCGAGCGCATCGAAGGCATCGAGCATGTACCAGGCGCCGACCCGGTTGCCGTAATCGCGCCAGGCGAAGTTGAGGATATCGGGCTGTGGCCCACCGGGCGACAGTTCGGCACCAAGACCTTCGCCGAAGGAGAAATGCTCCAGGTTGAGGGCGAAATAGACGGCGAGCCGGCGGCCGGCCGGCCATGAATAGTCGGGACGGCCGCGCAGCGGCACATAGTCATATCGATCGTGGGTACGAAGCTGCTTCATAAGCAAAACGTAGCGTCCGAATTCGCGATGGGCTACGATTACAGTCCGACTGAAGAAGCCGAAAATACGGCCACGGACGCCTTGGGAGGGGTAGTAGCGTTGACGGCGACGAGTGTTGCAGCCCTGCCGGCATCGAGAGAAGCCGCGGATGCCCCGCGACGCCTGGCGGCGCCGCTGTGGGTCGGCGCGTTGCTGCTCATCCTCGCCTTCCTGGTCATTTATCCGCTGATGATGCTGGTGTTCGGCGCGCTGAGCGATTCGAACCCGGTGGTCGACGGGTTCGGCAACTTCAAGCCGTCGGTCAAGCATTTCATCGACGTGCTGGGCAACGAGAACGTCCACCTCGCCTTCTTCAATGCCCTGGTCGCCTGCGGCGGCGGCACGATCCTGGCGGTCGTGATCGGCCTGTTCTTCTCGTGGATCGTCGTGCGCACCAACACGCCGGCCAAGGGCTTCATCGCCGGCGCCAGCATGATCCCGCTGTTCGTGCCGCCGCTGGTCGCGGGCGTCGCCTGGGGCATCCTCGGCTCGCCCAAGACCGGGCTGCTCAACACCGCGCTGAAGTGGCTCGGCATCGATTTCCGCTTCAATTTCTACTCGATGTCCGGGCTGATCATCGTGTTCGGCATCTACTACGCGCCCTACGTCTACATGTTCACCGCCTCGGCGCTCAAGAACATGGACCCGAGCCTCGAGGAGGCCTCCGAAGTCGCCGGCGCCAGCGCCTTCGCGACCTTGTTCACCGTCACCTTCCCGCTGATCGCGCCGGCCATCCTGGCCGGCTCGCTGCTGTCGTTCGTGGTCATGCTGGGGATCTACGGCGTGCCGGCGGCGCTCGGTGCGCCGGCCAACATCTCGGTGCTCACCACCTACATCTTCAAGCTCACCGCCTGGAGCCCGCCGCTCTACAACACCGCCGCCGCCGTCGCGATCCTGCTGATGATGGTCACGGCGATCCTGGTATGGTCGCAGCAGCGCATCCTCTCGGGCAAGAGCTTCGCCACCGTCGCCGGCAAGGCATTCCGGCCGCGCGCCCTCAATCTCGGGCCGTGGCGCTGGTTCACCTTCGGCCTCGCCATCGTCTACCTGCTGATCGTGGTCGTGCTGCCGACCCTGGCGCTGGTCATCGCGGCGTTCCGCAAGTTCCTGTTCATCAAGGACTTCAACGCGCTGTTCGACATGAGCCAGTACAGCCTGGTCCACTTCAACAGCGTGTTCGACAACCCGCTCACCATGCTGTCGATCTGGAACTCGCTGAAGGTCGGCGTCATCACCGCGGTGGTCGGCGGCACCCTGGCCTTCGCCATCGGCTACACGGTCACCCGCACGCGCGTCGCGGGCCGCGGATCGATCGACCTGCTGTCGACCCTGCCGATCGCCATCCCCGGCCTGGTCATCGGCGTCGCCTATCTGTGGGCCTGGATCGGCCTGCCGGGCGGGCTCTACGGCACGCTGTGGATCCTGGCGCTGGCCTTCGTCGCGCGCTTCATCCCCGACACGGTGAAGGCGCTCTCGACCTCGTTCCTGCAGATCCACAAGGAGCTCGAGGAGGCGGCCTGGATCTCCGGCCGCGGCCTCCTCAGCACCATCCGCACCGTCGTGCTGCCGCTGGCGCGGCCGGGCGTCGTGGCGTCGATGACCCTGCTGTTCGTGCTGTCGGTCCGCGAGCTCGGCTCCTCGCTCTTTCTCTACACCAGCGACACGACCGTGATGGCCGTGCTGCTGCTCGACTATTACGAGGGCGGCAACACCGGCAAGACCGCCGCCTTCAGCCTGGTGCAGACGGGCATTCTCGCCGTGCTGCTGGGCATCACCACCTGGCTTTCGCGCGACGCCGCCCAGGGCAGCGCCCGCGTCGGCTGACCAACGACAACAATCAGGAGGAAACCGATGAAAAGACGCACTCTCGTGAAGGCCGCCGGCCTCGGGCTGGCCGGGGCGTTCACCGGCCTGCCGGCGCTGGCGCAAAGCGAGTTCGGCTCCAAGGAGCTGATCGACGCGGCCGAGAAGGAAGGCGCGCTCACCTACTACACGGCCAACTTCGCCGAGACCGAGCAGGAGGTCATCAAGGAGTTCAACAAGCGCTTCCCCAAGATCAAGGTCGCCATGGTGCGCGCGCCGGGCGGCCAGCTCATCACCCGCATCAAGACCGAGGCGGCCGCCGGCAAGCTCGGCGCCGACGTGGTCAACCACTCCGACCGCGGCCTGATGCTCGAGCTGGCCGACCTCTTCCAGGATTACGCGCCGCCCAACGCCGCCGACTACCGGCCCGATGCGCTGGTCTCGCCCAAGCTGTGGCCCGGCGTCACGCTCGGCTGGGCGATCGCCTACAACACCCAGCTGGTGAAGAACGCGCCCAAGACCTGGGCGGATCTCACCAAGCCGGAATACAAGGACAAGCAGATCGGCCAGGTGATCGGCCCGTCGGGCGGCACGACCTGGACGCGCATCATGTTCGAGCGCCAGGTGCTGGGCGAGGATTACTGGGCCAAGCAGGCGGCGCTGGGCATCGCGCTCTATCCGTCGGGCGCGCCGCTCAGCGACGCGCTGGTGCGCGGCGAGGTCTCGATCGCGCCGCTGCTCTACAACATCATCTACACCAAGATCGTCGAGGGAGCGCCGGCCGAGGCGATCTTCGCGCCCGAGGGCGTGCCGATCATTCCCTACGCCGACGGCGTCACCAAGACGGCCAAGAGCCCCAACGCCGCCAAGCTGTTCATGAACTGGCGCCTCAGCAAGGAAGGCCAGGCCTTCCAGATCGCCAAGCTCGGCAACATCACCTCGATGAAGGAGCCGCCCGCCTTCCCCAAGGGCTGGGATCCCAAGGTGATCAAGGTGTGGGTGCCGAAGTTCGACGAGTTCGAGAAGCTGCGCGATCCCTGGCTCGCCGAGTGGAACAAGACCTACGGCTACCGTCAGTGACATCCGCGCTTCTCATCGAGGACCTGGTCAAGCGGTTCGCGACGGGCAAGGCCGCCGTGGACGGCGTGGGCTTCGACGTGCCGGCGGGCGAGATCGTGGTGCTGCTGGGCCCGTCGGGCTGCGGCAAGACCACGACCTTGCGCTGCGTGGCCGGGCTCGAGCATCCGACCGGCGGCCGCATCTCGATCGGCGGACGGGTCGTGTCGGAGCCGGAACGCGGCGTGCTGGTCAGCCCGCGCGAGCGCGACATCGGCATGGTGTTCCAGTCCTATGCGGTGTGGCCGCACATGACGGTGCGCCAGAACGTGGCCTATCCGCTGAAGCACCGGCGCAACGGCGCCAATGGAGCACGGGGCGGCGACATCAAGGCCAAGGTCGACGACACGCTCGAGATGGTCGGCCTGGGCGACTACGCGGAACGGCCGGTGACCCAGCTGTCGGGCGGCCAGATGCAGAGGGTGGCGCTGGCCCGAAGCCTGGTCTACCGGCCGCAGCTCATCCTGCTCGACGAGCCGCTCAGCAACCTCGACGCCAAGCTGCGCATCCGGCTGCGCGACGAGCTGCGCCGCATCCTGAAGCAGACCGGCATGACCGGCCTCTACGTCACCCACGACCAGTCCGAGGCCGTCGTGCTGGGCGACCGCATCGGCGTGATGCGCCAGGGCAAGCTCCTGCAGATGGCGCCGCCGCCCGAGATCTATAACCGGCCGGCCGATTCCTTCGTCGCCAATTTCACCGGCGCCTCCAACGTGCTGCTGGGCAAGGTGCTGGCGCGGAGCGGCGAGCGGGCGACCATCGATCTCGGCGCCGCCGGCCGCATCGAAGCCTGGACGCCGCAGCCGCTCAGCCCGGGCGACAAGGCGCGCGTGGCGCTGCGTGCCGAGAACGTGCGGCTGGGCGAACAGGGTCCGTCCAACGCCTTCTCGGGGCGCGTGATCGAGCGCCGCTATCAGGGCATGCAGACCGTGTACGACGTCGAACTGGGCGGCCAGCGCCTGGAAGCCCTCGAACTGGGCACGGCGGCGCGCCACGACGACGGCGCGATCACCCTCACCCTGCCGCCCGACATGTGCTGGGCCTACCGTGACGAGGGCGCGGCGTCGGTCGACTGAGCCGAGCGGCGTCGACGCCGCCCTCGCCTTCCACTTCTCTCCTGTCGGGAGGAAATCATGCGCGAGCTCGCCGGAAAGACGGCCTTCGTGACAGGCGGCGCGAGCGGTATCGGGTTGGCGCTCGGGCGGGCTTTCGCGCAGGCCGGCATGAACGTGATGCTGGCCGATATCGAGGCCGACGCGCTGGCTGTACGCCGTCGAAAACCTGCGCGATGTCGGCCCCGAAGTGCGGGCCGTCGTCTGCGACGTCACCGATGCGGCAAGCGTCGAGCGGGCGGCCCAGGAGTCGTTCGACGGCCTTCGGCCATGTCCATGTGGTCTGCAACAACGCCGGCGTCGCCGGCGGCAGCGGCATCGATGACATTTCGCTCGACACCTGGCGATGGGTACTCGACGTCAACCTCATGGGCGTGCTGCACGGCATCCATGCCTTCCTGCCGCACATCCGCGCCCACGGCGAAGGTGGGCACATCGTCAACACCGCCTCCATGGCGGGGCTGCAGAGCGGGCTCGGCTTCAGCCCCTACGCGACCAGCAAGCACGCGGTGGTCGCCATGTCGGAGGGTCTGGCGCTGCAGCTGAAGCCGCTCGGCATTGGCGTGACCGTGGTCTGCCCCGGCTTTGTCCGCACCCCCATCAGCACGAGCGCGCGCAACCGGCCGCAGCGCTACGGCGCCCATCAGGCGCCGGACCCCGCCAGCGCCGCGGGCAAGCTCGCCGCCGAGAGCGCCAGGCTCCAGGCGGCCGGGCTCGACCCGGCGGAGATCGCGGCGCAAACCCTCGCCGCGATCCGCGCGGACGAACTCTACGTCTTCACCCATCCGGAAATGCACGACGAAGTGAAGGAGCGATTTGCCGCCATCGTGGCGGCGATGGACAAGGCGGCGGCCGGCTAGCCCAGGGCCTTCCGGATCGCCACGGCGAGCGGCGCGTCGTGCTCGGGCAGCAGGACCTGCGGATCGAGCGTCAGCACGCCGCGCGCGGCGTGTCGTTCCGACAGATGCACGGGCGGCTCGCCCCGCTGCAGGCGGGCGCTCAGCGCCAGCGCATCGGGCACGGCGATCTCCAGCACGGGAACGCGGCCGGTCTGGGCCGCCGGCACCAGGCTGACGGCGATCCCGTCCAGCATCGCGGCGATCGCTTTCAGTCGCGCCGTGAGGGCTTCGTTGTCGGCCGCGTCGTCGGCTTTCACGAAGCGTTCGAGAGCCACCAGAAGCCCCACGATCTCCTCCTTGCCCGCCTTGAAGCCGCGGCCGATGCCATGGTGCGGCACGCCGCGCAGGTTGGCGCGGTCGACCAGGCGGGGCGGCGTCCAGGTCTGCGGCGCCACGTCCATGTCGAGCTGCTGCAGCAGCGCCGACGCCACGAGGTCGCGCCGGCCGGCGAGGATGCCCGAAGCCTGCGGTCCGCCCAGCGCCTTGCCGCCGGAGAAGGCCACGAGATCGGCGCCGAGGGCGATGAAGCGCTTGAGGTTCTCCTTGGGCGGCAGTTGCGCGGCGGCATCGACGATCAGCGGCACGCCGTTGGCGCGACACACGGTGGCGACGGTCGGCAGGTCGACCAGGCTCGTCGCGTTGGCCGAGAAGGCCACGGCCACGACCGACGGCGACAGCGCCGTCTCGATCTCCCAGGCTTCCAGCCCGCGCACGCCGGCGCCGGTGCCGCGGTCGTTATGGCCGATATCGACCAGCCGCGCGCCCGATGCGGAGAGCGCATGGGCATAGCCGGTGCGGTGCGTGCGCGGGATCAGGATGTCGTGCGGGAAGCCCTCGGCGTGCGGCAGCGCCGCCATGCGGGCCACGTCCCAGCGCGCGATCGACGCCGCGGCGGCCAGCGTAAGCGCGGCGGCGGCGCCGGTCGTGACCAACCCCGCCTCGGCGCCGGTCGCCTCGGCGATGCGGCCGCTCGCGGCATCCTGCAATTCGCCGATATCGACCGAGGCGCGCGAGGCCGCCGCCATCGCCTGCACCACCTCGGGCGCCATCACCGCGCCGCCCAACCGGGTGAGCGCGCCGGCGGCGTTGATGCGACGGCGCACGCCCAGGCTTTGGTAGGGGTCGGCTGGTTCCATGGCGAGAGCTTATCTCAGCCCTCGCCCGAGGCATCGGAAAAGCGATGACGGCTTTTGTCATCGCCGTCCCTCGTCGCATGCGGGCGATGACTGGCCGTTGAAGCCGGCCCCAGTCCCCGGTAGCGTCCGCAGTCGGCACTCGGGCGGAGAGAAAGCGATCTCATGGCGACGGCTTCCGGCGATGGGAAAGACAGGCGCAGGCCCGTCACGCCTTTCGTGGCCTACGCGGTTGTCCTGGCGTTGCTCGGCGCGGCCGGCGTCGCCTTGTGGACAGCAAGGGGCGGCCCTGCAGGCGCGCCCGGAAGCGACCGCGCGTCTCTTGCACTATCAAAGGCGCCGCCGAGCGAAGCGGCGCAGGCCAGCCGGGGGTTGACGCTGCCGCCGCGTCCGACGGCGCCCGAGGCGGCCGCGGCGAACAAGCAGGAGCCGGCGGTGTCGTCGTCGCCATCACAAAGCGAGCCGAGCAAGAGCGACCCGGCGGTGGAACGGCCCGAGCCGCGGAAGACCGCGTGCACGGCCGACGTCGGCTCCTGGCCCACCGACAGAACGGACCAGGCCAAGGCCATCCAGATCCTCCTGCGCGATCTCGGCTTATATGCCGGCACCACCTACGGGACGATCGGTCCGGCGACACGGGAGGCGATCCGCAAGTTCCAGCTCGCTGCTGGCGAGACAGAAACCGGTGAGCCCAGCGAGACGCTGTTCGAGCAACTCAAGAAGAAGTGCGTTTCGGCGGCGCCCTGAGCGCCTGACCCAAGACCACGAGCAACGGCGCGCACTTGGGGGTTTTGCATGCCGCCGCGGTGCCACTCCCCATTTTTGGCGAGGTTTGAGGTCCGGGTGGCTGCCCCCTGAGGAGACCCAACCGTCAATCACGACTTTAAGTTGTAGTGGCCAAGGTCGCACCGCCTCGACGGGAAGTCTGGTAATATTCCGCGCGCCGGACGCATTGTTCACTCGCCGGCGTGCCAAAAGCCTGCTCGAGCCCTGAAGAGGATGCGCTATGACTACCGAGAACCACTCGATGGCTGGATTGACCATTCGCGCGACCATCATCATCCTCTCGCTCGTCGGCCTTCTGGTGGCCGGCCCGGCGGGCCGGGCACTGTCGCAATCTCCATTGTCGGGGACGCCCCTTAGCGAGAAAGTCGACAGGATCTTCGCGGAGTGGGACACATCTCGCTCCCCGGCTGCGCGGTCGCGGTGATCCAAGGCGGCAGCATCATCTACAAGCACGGCTACGGCGTTGCCGACTTGGATCACGATCTTGCAATAACGCCTGCCACGGTCTTTCACGCCGCCTCGCTGTCGAAACAGTTCACGGCCATGTCGGTGATGTTGCTCGTCGCGCAGGGCCGCCTCTCGCTCGACGACGAGGTGAGCAGGCATATCCCCGAACTTCCGCACTTGGCAACGCGCCTCACCATTGGCGACATGCTTCACCATCTCAGCGGAATCAGGGATCAGTGGATCTTCATGACGATGGCGGGATGGCGCTTGTCTGACGATGTCGTCACCCGTGATGACGTGCTCCATTTTGTGCCGCGGATGAAGGCGCTGAACTTCAAGCCCCGCGATCAGTACCTCTACAGCAACACGGGCTACACGCTCGCGGGATTGATAGTCGAACGGGTATCCGGACGATCGCTGGCCGATTTCGCCCACGACAATATTTTCCATCCCTTGGGGATGACCAACACGCGCTTTGCCAAAACACACGGGGTAATCGTGCCGAATCATGCCTACGGGTATCGGCAGAGTGCCGACCAGCCCTACGAGCTGAGGATGCCCAACTATGATCTCGTGGGCCCGACCAATCTCCTCACCACCGTCGAAGACCTCGCACGCTGGGAGCGCAACTTCGACGACAAAACCGTCGGCGGCGCTGCCGCACTTTCACAGATGCAAGCGCCCGCCCAACTTTCCAACGGCGAAATAGGCCATTATGGGCTTGGCCTCATGCTTTCGAAGTATCGTGGATTGAGCGTTGTCGAGCACGACGGCCGGGACGCAGGTTATCGCGCGCACCTGATTCGCTTCCCGGACCAGCACTTCGCCGTGGCGTGTCTGTGTAATCTGGCTCTGCCCGAAGACAAGCTGCCGGGAGCGTTGGTGCGCCGGGTCGCCGACGTCTATCTGGCCGGCCAGTTCCCCGTGCCGCCAGATCCAGATCCTGCGATCCCCGCGACCGTTGCGGGTGAAGGATCGCGAACGCCGCAATCCAGCGCAATGTCTCCGGCCCACGTCACCCCGGCCGATTTGGCCGAGTACGCCGGGCGCTATTACAGCGAGGAGATCGAGACCACCTACAATATTGAACGGCAAGGATCGTCCGTCGTGCTCACGCGGCATAAATATCCGGCGACTCTCCTGACTCCGACTGTTCGCGACAGCTTCACGATGTCGAAGTTCAGCGTCGCGTTGCCCGCCGCCACCGTGCGGTTCATTCGAGACGCACAGGGACACGTCAGCGGCTTCCTCGTCAGCGGCGAGCGCGTCTATAACTTCGCGTTCTTCAAGCAGACTGATCGCTGACAACAGCTTGCCAGCGATCTGGTCTTAAGTCTGCTCGGGAAAGAGCGCTGGCGATGTCTGCCCGGCCGCGACCTTGACCCGTATTGATCCGTAACTTAGTTTCATCGAGCCATCGCCGGGTGCCGCGCCGCACATAGAGATCTCAGCATGCAATGTCCTCAGTGTCAGCAGGACAATCGCGAGACGGCGGGATTTTGCCGAACGTGCGGGACGAATTTGCGGCCCGCCTGCTCGGTCTGTGGAACCAGCTTTGAAACGGGCAGCAAGTTCTGCGACGGATGTGGCGCCCCCTTTGAGATTTCTGTTGCAAGGCAGACAGTCCTCAGCAGCCTCGGCGCGCAAAATTCCTATGTGCCCAGCCATTCCGCAATCGAGATCGTCAACTCGAAGGCTGCTCTGGAGGGCGAGCGAAAGCAGGTCACCGTTCTTTTTGCCGACATCAAAGGGTCGACGGAAGCCGTCGCCGACCTAGATCCTGATGAGGCCCGTCGGCTTCTCGATCCCATTCTCAGCCGCATGATGGAGGCCGTTGATCGTTATGGAGGCACGGTCAACCAGGTGATGGGTGATGGTATCATGGCGCTCTTTGGAGCGCCGCTCGCGCAAGAGGATCATGCAATCAGGGCCTGTTATTCGGCGCTCAAGATGCAGGAGTTGATCAAGAACTACGTTGAGGAATATCATCAGTCAGACGAAAAGCCGCTTCAGATCCGCGTCGGCCTGAACTCAGGCGAAGTCCTTGCACGCTCGATCGGAAGCAAGCTCCATATGAACTACTCCGCCCAGGGCGTGACGACGCATCTCGCGGCTCGCATGGAGCAGATGGCGGCGCCAGGAACTATCCTCATCACCGCGCAAACGTTACGTCTCGTGGAGGAGCAGGTCGTGGTCGGGCCGGCCGCACCCATGATGCTCAAGGGCCTGGCCGCGGCCGTCGAGACCTATGAGCTGCTGAGTGCCAGCGGCACGCGGTCGAGGTTTCAGGCCGCCGCTCGGCGCATAACGCCACTTGTCGAGCGCCTCGACGAGATGCGTCAGATGCGGCAGGCGTCGGATCTGGCGAAGGAAGGCCACGGACAGGTCCTCGCGGTCGTGGGTGAGCCTGGCGCCGGCAAATCAAGAATGATTTACGAGTTTACCAACTCGCAGGCAGCACAGGGCTGGCGAATCCTTCAAGCCGGGGCAGTGTCCTACGGCACGGCCACCAGCTATCTCCCCGTCACCGAAATTCTCAGAGATTATTTCCAAATCGACACTCTCGATAAACCGGTGACGATTCGCGAAAAGGCAAGTGCCAAACTCCGCAGTCTCGATGAACTGTTGCTGCCGATATTGCCCGCGCTGCTTACTTTGCTGGACTTGCCACCCGACGATCCGAAGTCATCGCCCCCGGACTCTCTGCAACGCCGGCAACGTACCATCGAGGCATTGAAGAGCCTGTTGTTCCGCGAGAGTGCGATTCAACCGTTGTCGCTGATTATGGAGGACTTGCATTCAATCGATCCGGAAACGCAAGCGTTGATCGACGGACTCGTCGACACGCTCGCGACCGAACGCTTTCTTCTCGTCGTCAGTTACAGACCGGAGTACCGACACGGCTGGGCGAATAAATCATATTACAGCCAGGTTCGAATTGACCCCCTCACGCCAGCCGGCGCTCGCGAAATGCTCAACTCGCTCATCGGCGCTGATGGCGAACTCGAAACGCTAAGCCGCCGACTTGTCGAAAAGACCGAACGCAATCCGCTATTCCTCGAGGAAAGTGCGCGAAGGCTCGTTGAGACCGGCACCTTGGTCGGCGAGCCGGGAGCTTACCGTGTCGCCAAGTTGACCTCGGATTTTCAGATACCGGTGACGATCGAGGCGCTGTTGACGTCACGGATCGATCGCTTGGCTCCGTCGGACAAGCGCTTGCTCCAGTTGGCCGCTGTCATCGGAAATCCGGTGCATCCCGGCGTTCTCGAGGCGATTGGCGAGTTTCCCCCGGAGCGGGTTCGGCAGGGATTGGAAAGTCTGCAGGCCTCTGAATTCCTGTTCGAGTCCAAGCTGTTTCCAAACCTCGAGTACACATTCAAGCATTCCCTGATCCAGGATGTCGCCTATCAAACGTTGTCGGCGAAACGACGGCGGGAATTGCATGCCGCCGCCCTGGTTGCCGGGGAAGAACTCTATGCCAACCAGGTATCCGAGAAAACCGATTGGCTGGCGTTCCATGCCTTTCGAGCCGAGATATGGGACCGCGCAGTCGTCCATCTCCAAGCCGCGGCGGCAAGAGCAGTTGCCCGCGCGGCAAATCAGGCCGCCGCGCAACATCTGGAAAACGCGCTTCTCGCTGCCGACTACCTGACTGATCCTGAACGGACAGCGCATAGCCATTGATCTGAGAATTGAGTTGCGACACGCATTGACACCACTGGGGCAAGTTCAGAGAACGCTCGATCATTTGAGCAAGGCCGAACATCTCGCGACAGAACTCGACGACCGTTCGAGACTCGGCCGGATTGTCTCCTTTACCGCCAACTGTTTTCTCCTCAAGGCCCGATACACGGAAGCCCTCGCCACCGGCGGCCGAGCCTTGCACATCGCGCGCGAGATCGGCGACCACGCACTCGAGCTTTCGACCAATATGTACATGGCACGCGCCAAGCTGAAGCGGGGCGAATGCCTGACAGCAATCAGAATGTTTCGAGAAATCAGCCAGGCTCTCGACGATAGAGCGATCGACGATTTCCTTGGCCTTCCCGTTCTCCCGGCCGCTTTTGCCAGAGGCAGCCTGGGGGCTGGTCTGGCCGAGATCGGCGCCTTTGCAGAAGCAGAGACCCAGACTCTTGAAGCTGCTCGCCGAGCCGACGCATCCGGTCAGCCGGACTCCATCATGTGGGCTTACTGGAGTACCGGATTGGTCGCGCTCATTCGAGGGGCTTCCACCGACGCCGTTCAAGTGTTCGACCATCTGCTCGATTTGTGCACGACTCATGATCTTGACGCCTACAATTCGCGAGTCATGGCCGCCCTCGGTTGCGCCAAGGCTCGCGTCGGGCAAATCGCTGAAGCGCTCCCGCTTTTGGAAGCGGCGGTTGCCCGCGACGCCCTTGCCGAACCGCGAACCACTCACACCTTTGCGCTCACCGCACTGGCGGAAGCAGTCTTTCTGGCCGGCGACCTTGGAAAAGCCCGGACAGCAGCGACGCAGGCAGTTGAGTTGGCCAGGCAATACGAAGAACGTGGCGCCGAGGCGCAGGCTCTGTGGCTGCTGGCCACCATCCGCAGTGCCGATGGCACGGAGTTCAAACCCGTCGTTGATTTATTTCGGTCAGCCGCAGCGATCGCCGCCGAACTTCACTTGAAGCCTCTCTTCGCGCACTGTCGGCTCGGCCTGGGCGACCTGTATGACCGGAAAGGTTATTCGTCGAAGGCGAATATTCACCGATTGCGCGGCCAGCGAATTATGAACAGGCTCGGCATGAAACCCTGGATTCAAGTTAGCTAGGTGATTTGCGATCCGCTCTCGCGCCAGATTTCCGCGGTGCTGCTTTTTTCTGCTTCGCGACAACTGACGACTGGCGCATGACGCTTATCTGCGGATTTTCCAAGCCGTGACGTTTGGCGATCGCCCGAACTTCAATGATGAGGTTCTCGGCCAATCGCTGGTCGCCTTTCAGGACGACCTTCAACTGCATCGGCACTTCGCCCTTTTTCTGGTTCATGTCGATCCGGGCGCAGTGCTCGTGTTCGGGTTGATGGCTACTTCTTCCGTGACCTTGCAGCCGCCGTAAGGTTCTTGGGTGTCGGATCGCCACCGATCGTGACGCCGACCAGATTCGCGCCAAATCTCTTCTTAAGCTCCAATACCGCCTTGTTCCACTGCGCCGTGTCTTGCTTGCTCATCTTGCCGACGAACGTAAAGATCACCACTTGGTGGTCGCCCGGCGACTGTTCCTTTACGTACCCCCCACTCATGGCAGCCTCCCCACTTAGATACAGTCGAAAATGATAAAATATGCAGCGACAATGTGCAAGCGAATGCAACCAATTTGGGCATGATTTTCAGGGCGCCCGATAAACGGGTGGCCCATCGATCAGTCTAAATGCCTTCCAATAGCTCGGCAGCAGAAAACACGCTGGGAACGGTGTCGATATCTCGCACCATATAATACTCCAGCGCAGAACCATATGGACACGCCACCGTGACCGCTTCGCCAACTGCGGCACGTGCGAAGATCTCGACCATGTTATCCTCACCAACTGCGAGCAAAGCCGTGACGCCCGCCGGGAAACGCCCCGCGTTGATCTCGGTAACGGCAGGGACGGCATCTGCCGTTTCCTTAAGCTCGACGACGAAGACCCCTGAGGGATATTCCTCGATCGCTTGCACCGTCTTGAGTGCAATTTGGAGGGCCTCGCTCGCCACGATCGTCTTCGCGAGGCATGACAGTGAGAATGTTCCGCTTGGATTGTTTCCCGCCGCGAAATAGCCCAACACCTCGATCGACTGCGCGCGCAGCAACTTGCCATCGCGCCACACGCTTGGGATGACGTAGTGCCGCCCTGGCAAATACTCTCCGAGGGTAAAATCGGAGACTTTAATGCCCTGCAGATCACGCCACTGCGTAATCCAGGCTCGGGCCTGCTCCACTGTACTTACAGGAGTTGCCGCCACCGACCGGGCACCACGGCGGACACGACACCAGAGAACACCTGCGCGCGAAAAGCGGGCAAAGATCCCGTCAAGATCCTTCAGTGAATTGACATTGTAGGTCAGCGGCGCCGGTATGGCGCGGCGACGAAGAAATAGATTGAGGGCATGCTTGTCCTGGCACAGGTCAATCGTGTCTTGGCGAGGAAGCAACAGCTCAATCGGAAATTGGCCGCGTTGTTCGGAAAGCGCCTTCACGATGTTTTCATCCGTGGGCATCACAACATTGATCCGCTCCCGCTTGATGATTTCCAGCATCGCGCGGACAAAGTCGTCGCTGGCGGGCGCAGGGGACACATGGTTGCGGTCAGCCAAGGACATCTTGAGAACAAATCGATCGTCATTCATTCCTGCAATGTAAGGCCTAGGCCTCGTGGCTCTCAGAGCCCGGATCAGATTGCCGCTAGACCCGCTGCCGGCAGCCGTGATCAAAGCGCGAATTTGCTGTTTCTTCATCAGCCCACAGTAAACATTGGCAGCCACTTGAGTCACCCAAGCCAACCCTAGGTCACTTAGGTACCCTGAACAATCTGAAGAAGAATGAGGCCTGATGCATCGGTCGAACGAAGGGATAGCAATCCATAGCGAACTGGCTACTGTGCCCCGGAAACTCGAACGTCGTCAGGTTGAGTTCGTTCAGGGAGAACGGACATGAAGCAAAAGCAGGCTGCGACGGCTTGTTCGAGTCCAGGGAACCGGCATCCGGGGAGTGCTAAGCCATGAGAGGGCGCCCTTTCGTTGTCCTGACCGCAATCTTATGGTGTTTCTCAATCGCGTCGGCCGCGGACTACCCGGCGCGTCCAATTGTATTCATCGTTCCCTTCGCCGCGGGCGGCCCCACGGATGCCCTTGGGCGAATGCTGGCTGAACGCATGAGCGGAATTCTTGGTCAACCGATCATCATCGAAAATGTAGCCGGAGCGGCAGGGAGCGTCGGCGTTGGCCGTGTCGTGCGCGCGGCGCCTGACGGATACACGATCAGCGTGGGCAATTGGAACACCCATGTGCTCAATGGAGCAATCTATTCGCTCGGCTACGATCTCGTCGGCGACATGGAACCTGTTGCTTTGCTTCCGTTCGGCCCTCAGTTGATCGTCGCACGGAAGGATGTTCCAGCGAACAACCTGGCCGACCTTGTTGCCTGGCTGAAGGGTAGAGACGCCACGGTCGGAACATCCGGGGTCGGCAGCGCCGCTCACGTCAGCGCGCTGTTGTTCGAAAAAGAGACGGGCGCGAAGTTCACGTTTGTTCACTACCGTGGCGCTGCGCCGGCGATGAACGACCTGGTCGGCGGCCACATCGACCTGATGTTCGACCAAGCGGCCAATTCGCTTTCTCACGTCAACGCCGGAGCAATCAAGTCCTATGCGGTGACGAGCGCCACGCGATTGAAGTCCGCCATCGACATTCCAACTGTCGATGAAGCCGGTCTTCCGGGTTTCTACGTCTCCGTGTGGTTCGGCTTGTGGGCACCCAGGGGAACTCCGGAGGGCATTGTCGCGAAGCTCAGTGCCGCGGTGCGTGAAACTTTGGCAGACCCTGCGATTCAAGAGAAGTTGGCCAAGGGCGGCCAAAGCGTTCCCCCCCTTGACCAGATGTCGCCGGGCGCCCTCAAAGCCATGCAAGCGGCCGAAATCGCCAAATGGTGGCCAATTCTCAGGTCAGCCAACGTCAAAGCCGAATAGGCCGGTGACGCCGCCAAGCGAGGCGCAACCCTGACGAGAGACAGGCGGCCCTATGAGACCTTGGCGATGATCGCCACCGGCGCGCCGCCGGGCGGGCCCTGGTGTTCGGCGCCGCCGGAGACGTAAAGCATGGTGTCGCCGACCACGCCGGCCAGCACCCCACCCACCAGGGCGCGGGCGTGGCGCGTGGAGTGAATATCGCTGTCGTCGAGCATGGTGTGGCGGCGGCCGCGGATCTCGCCGGACGGCGACGCTTCGGCCTTGGCCAGGACGGCGACGACCTCGCCGCCGAGGCGCGCGAGCACGCGCCGCGCGGCGTCGGCGTCGATGGCGTCCTTCATCACATCGTGGTCGATCAAGAGGTCGCCCGCCCAGCCCGCTGAATTGCCCAGCACGACGATCTCGTTGCGCAAAAGCTCGACGCCGGCCGAGGTGCTGGCGACCCTGGAATAAAGCGACCAGTCGCGGCAGATCGCCGGCTTCGGTTGCGGCGGCGGCCGGCACCTCGCCCAGCGCGACGGCGACGCCCAGCGCCGAGGCGCCGCGCGACAGCGCCATCGAGTGATAGGTGTCCTCGGTCGCGACGGAGGCGCCGCGCCGCGCCGCCTCCTCGATGCGCTCCTTGGTGAGCAGCGGGCACTTGATCTGGACGAAATGCACGTCGGCCGGCGAGGCGATGCCGGCGTCCGTCATGGCCGCCGTGACGGCCTCCGCGTGGCGGCAATCTGCGGCGCGCGGCCGATTTCTTCGGGCGGCGAAGGCGCGCGTCAGGCCGACGCCGATGGCCAGCCGGGGCCCCGACTGCAGGCGCCGTCGCCGGCTCGCGGCAGAACACCAGCAAGATGCGGCGACAGCCCGCCCTCGGTGCCGCCCGACATGACGATGGCGACCCGCCTGTCGATCTCCGACGGCGCGCATTTCAGGCTTTCGGCCAGCAGCAGCTTCAGGCTGAGCGTCGCATAACCGCGGGTGAAGTCGTTGACGCAGCCATTGCCCTCGGTCTTGCCGATGATGGCCACGATGGTGGCGGGATCGATCTCGCCGGCGGCGATGGCGGCGGCCAGCGGCGCGGTATCCTGCGGCCCGGCGGTCGCCAGCCGCAGCACCCGCGCGCGGCGCGTCGTCGTCATGCGGCCTTGCCGGCGTCGCTGCCGTGGCGCTCGCGCCGACGGCGCAAGGTGATGACCGATACCAGCGCAATGCCGATCACCAGGAACGACACCGCCGTGGTCACCGTGCCCAGCGCATAGAGCACCGGCGTGGTGACGTTGGTGGTCATGCCGTAGATCTCCAGCGGCAGGGTGTTGAAGGTGCCCGACGTGTAGAGGCTGCGCGCGAACTCGTCGTAGGAGAGCGTGAAGCCGAACAGGCCGACGCCGATCAGGCTGGGCAGCAGGATCGGCACGACGATGTAGCGGATGGTCTGCCACGAGGTGGCGCCGAGGTCGCGCGCCGCCTCCTCGTAGCGCCGGTCGAAGCGGTTGAAGACGGCGAACATGATCAAAAGACCGAACGGCAGGGTCCAGGTCAGGTGGGCGCCGAAGGCCGAGCTGTACCACGCGGTATCCCAGCCCAGCACGCGGAACAGCAGGCCGATGCCCAGGCTGACCAGGACCGAGGGCACGATCAGGCTGGCGATGGCGAGATAGAAGATCAGGGCCGAGCCGCGGAAGCGCGTGCGAAAGGCGAGCCCGGCCGAGAACGAGGCGACGACGGTCACCAGCATGGCGGCGACGCCCAGGCTCATCGAGCGTTCGAAGGAGCCGGCGAAGTCGCCGACCATCTGCTTCTCGAAGAGATTGCCGAACCAGTGCACCGACACGCCCTGCATGGGAAAGGTGAGCCCGCCGGTCGGCCCCTGGAACGACAGCACCAGGATGGTGATCGTGGGCCCGTAGAGGAACAGCACGAACAGGCCGAAGAAGCCGGCAAGCAGCCAGTAGCCGGGACCGCGACGGCCGCGCTGCACGCTACAGCTCCTTCCGGATGTCGACCATGCGCATCATGGCGGCGACGGTGAACAGGACGAGCAGCAGCAGGACCACGGCATTGGCCGCCGCCGCGGGATACTGCAGCAGCGACATGGCGTTCACCATCATCAGCGACACCGAGGCGCTCTGGCCGCCGCTCATCATGCGCACCGTCACGAAATCGCCCATGACGATGGTGACGATGAAGATCGAGCCGATGGCGATGCCGGGCTTGCACAGCGGCACGATGACGAAGCGCAGCGTCTGCCAGCCCGTGGCGCCGGCATCGCGCGCCGCCTCGAGCAGGCTGCGCTCGATGCGCATCATCGAGTTGAAGATCGGCACCACCATGAACAGCGTGTAGAGGTGGACATAGGCCAGCACGACGGCGAAGTCGGAGAACAGCAGGAACTCGAGCGGCTCGCGGATCAGCCCGAGCTGCAGCAAGGTCGTGTTGGCGAGCCCGTTGCGCCCCAGGAACGGGATCCACGAGATCATGCGGATGACGTTGGAGGTCCAGAACGGGATGGTGCAGACCAGGAACAGCACGGTCTGCCAGGTCGCCGAGCGGACATGGAAGGCCAGGAAATAGGCGACGGTGAAGCCGATCAGCAGGGTCAGCACCCAGGTGATGACGGCGAACTCGACGGTCTGCGCGTAGGTCCGCCAGGTGACCGGCGAGAGCAGCAGCTCCTCGTAGTTCTGGATGAGGAAGTCCGGGATGATCTGGGTGGTGTTGTAGTCGAAGAAGCTCACCACCACGATCGTGAGGATCGGCACGACCAGGAACAGCAGGAAGACCAGCGCCAGCGGCGCCACCTGCAGGTAGGTTATCCAGGCGGAAACGCGTTTCATGACACGACGAGGGCGCCGCCGAAGCGACGCCCTCGCTCTCTGTCAGATGACATCAGGCGGCGATGAACGAATTCCACTTCTGGACCATGTAGCGGTCTTCATCCATCACGGCGTTCCAGCAGGCGACCGAGCCCATGCGTTCGTAGAACGAGCCGCCGTCGCGCACGGCGCCCTTCTTCTCGACCACCTGGCCCTGCGGGTTCTTGATGTCGCCCTGGGCGGGCTTGCCTTCCATCCAGAAGCCCCATTCGTCGGGCGTCATGTTGGCCTTGGCGGTCTCGAGCACCGCCGAGTAGTAGCCCTGGCGGTTGAGGAAGGCGCCGGTCCAGCCCGACAGGTACCAGTTGATGTACTCGTAGGCCGCGTCGAGCTGCGCGCCCTGCAGGTGCTTGGCCATCGTGAGCCCGCCGCCCCAGGCGCGGTAGCCTTCCTTGAGCGGCTGGTAGGTGCAGGGCACGCCCTTGCCGCGCACCGCGGAGACCGCCGGCGACCACATCGACTGGATCACGACCTCGCCCGAGGCCATGAGGTTGACCGATTCGTCGAAGGTCTTCCAGAAGGCGCGGAACTGGCCGTCCTTCTTGGTCTTGATCAGGAAATCGATGGTCTTGTCGATCTCCGCCTTGGTCATGTTGCCCTTGTCGCCGTATTTCACGATGCCGGCCGATTCGCAGATCATCGCGGCGTCCATGATGCCGATCGAGGGAACGTTCAGGATCGACGTCTTGCCCTTGAACTTGGGATCGAGGATGTCCTTCCAGCTGTCGATCTTGCGGCCGACCAGGTCGGGGCGGATGCCGAGCGTGTCGGCGTTGTAGATCGTCGGCACGATGGTGAACCACTGGGTCGGCGCTCTTGGCGAACTTGGTCGAGCCCGCGCCTTCGACGAAGCTCACCGTGCTGGGCGCCGTGCCCTGGGCGATCACGCTGTCGGGCTTCAGCTTGCCGGTGGTGAAGATCGGCACGATCTTGTCGAAGTACTTGATCTTCTTGACGTCCATCGGCCTGGAGATTGTTGGCCGGGAAGACCTTCTTGATCATCCAGTATTCGATGTCGCCGATGTCGAACGAGTTCGGCTGGGTCACCACCCTCTGCACGACGGCGTCGGAATCGAGCGCCGTCATCTGCAGGGTGATGCCGAGGTCGGCCTTGCACTTCTCGGCGATCTCGTTGATCGCCGACACGCCGGTGCCGCACTGGCGCAGCACGATGTTCTTGTTGTTCTGCGCCCACAGGGTCGGGAAGCCGGTGATCGCCCCGCTGCCCAATGCCGCGCCCGCGACGCCCGCCGCGCCCTTCAGCATCCTGCGCCGGCTGACGCCGACCTTGATCTTACGAGCCATCTCCTGTTCCTCCTTCAGTTTGCAACTTCAATGTCCGAGGACATGCACGTCCTCGGGTTTCCACGACAGAACCACCGCCTGGCCGGGCCGCACGGGCGCGGCGTCGAAGCGCTCCTCGGGCACCACGGCCGACAGGGCGTCGAGGCCGACGACGTCGATGCCGACCTGCACGGTCGACCCGAGATACTCGACCGAGCGGGCGACGCCCGCGATCGACGAGGCGCCGACGGCCCCTGCCCCCGCCGCCACGCTCATGCGGTCGGCGCGGATGGCGACGAAGGCCGCCTCGCCGCGCGAGCGGGCGACCGCCGCCGGCAGCACGTTGTGGCCGCCGATGAAGCGCGCGACGAAGGCCGACGCCGGCCGGTTGAAGACCTCGCGCGCGGTGGCGGCCTGCTCGATCTTGCCCTGGTTCATCACCACCACGAGGTCGGCCAGCGCCATCGCCTCGTCCTGGCTGTGGGTGACATGGATGAAGCTGATGCCGAGCCGCGTCTGCAGGCTCTTGAGCTCCTCGCGCATGCGCACGCGCAGGAACGGATCGAGCGCCGACAGCGGCTCGTCGAGCAGCAGCACCTGCGGGTCGGTGATCAGGGCGCGCGCCAGCGCCACCCGCTGTTGCTGGCCGCCCGAGAGCTGCGCCGGCAGGCGGCCGGCAAAGGGTTCCATCTGGACGCGCTTCAGCATGTCGAGCGCCCGCGCCCGCCGCGTGTCCTTGTCGACGCCGCGCATGCGCAGGCTGAAGGCCACGTTGTCGGTGCAATCGAGGTGCGGAAACAGGGCGTAGCTCTGGAACATCATCGCCGTGCCGCGGCCGGCCGGCGGCAGATAGGTGATGTTCTCGTTGCCCAGGATGATGTCGCCCTCGGTCGCCTCCTCGTGGCCGGCGATCATGCGCGAGCGTCGTCGTCTTGCCGCAGCCGCTGGGGCCCAGCAGGCAGCAATAGGAGCCGGCCGGAATGCGCAGGCTGACATTGTCCACCGCCACGGCATCGCCAAAGCGCTTGGTCAGGGCCACCAGTTCGATATCGGGCTTAGTCGCCATTGTCCCCTCGGAAGCAAGCCCCATGCCAGCACTGTAGAATTGTCCTGGGGATAGTGCCAAGGCCGCCTGGGGGTACCGCGAGCCTCCGGGTTGCCCATGAGCGGGCTGGAAGCCCGCGGTCCGGAAGAACATGATCGCGCCGGTCATGGTATGAGTTGCCCATCAGAGGAGCGAAGCGGATGCGGTTGATCGGCGTCGATGTGGGCGGGACTTTCACCGATCTGGTCTATGCCGACACGGATGCCGGCTCGACCGCCGTCCACAAGATCTCGACCACGCCCGACGATCCCTCGCGCGGCGTCGTGCAGGGGCTGATGGCGCTGTGCGACAAGTACGGCATCCCGCGCGAGACGATCGACGTGGTGTTCCATGGCACCACCATCGCCACCAACGCCATCCTCGAGCACGACGGCGCCGTCACCGGCATGATCACCACCGGCGGCTACCGCGACATCCTGCATATCGGCCGCCACCAGCGGCCGCAGCACTACTCGATCATGCAGGACATCCCGTGGCAGAACCGGCCGCTGGTCAAGCGCCGCCATCGCAAGACGGTGACCGAGCGGCTGGTGCCGCCGCGCGGCGAGGTGCTGGAGCCGCTCGACGAGGAAGGCGTCCGCCAGGCCGTGCGCGAGCTGAAGGACGCCGGCGTGCAGGCGATCGCCATCTGCTTCCTGTTCTCCTATCTCGACCCGGCGCACGAGGCGCGCGCGCTGGCCATCGTGCGCGAGGAATATCCCGAGTGCTTCGCCACCACCTCCTCGTCGGTGTCGCCGCAGTTCCGCGAGTTCGAGCGCTTCACCACGACGGCGATGAACGCCTTCGTCGGCCCCAAGGTGCGCAATTACGTGACGCAGCTCGAATCGGAGATCGAGGCCTCGGGCTTCAAGGCCGACCTGCGCATCATGGCGTCGAACGGCGGCGTGGCGACGCCCGCCATGGTCGCCGAGCGGCCGGTGCTCACCCTGCTGTCGGGCCCGGCGGCCGGCGTGATCGGCGGCGACTGGGCGGGCGGCCTGTCGGGCCGGCGCAACCTCATCACCTTCGATGTCGGCGGCACCTCGGCCGATATCGGCATCGTCACCGAAGGCGGCTTCGGCGAGGCGACGGCGCGCGACACCTGGATCGCGGGCTTCCCCGTGATGGTGCCGATGATCGACGTGCATACGATCGGCGCCGGCGGCGGCTCGATCGCCTTCGTCGACCAGGCCGGCGCCTTCAAGGTCGGGCCGCGCTCGGCCGGCGCCGTGCCGGGACCGGCCGCCTATGGCCATGGCGGCGCGCGGCCGACGGTGACCGACGCCAATGTCGTGCTGGGCCGGCTCGACAGCGGCAACTTCCTGGGCGGCGGGATGTCGCTCGACGAGGTCGCCGCCCGCCGCGTGATCGGCGAGCTGGCGCGCGAGCTCGGCCTCAGCGACCGCGAGGCGGCGGAAGGCGTGGTCACGCTGATCAACGCCAACATGGCCAACGCCATCCGCTCGCGCACCGTCCAGAAGGGCATCGATCCGCGCAACTATGCGCTGGTCGCCTTCGGCGGCGCGGGGCCGCTGCATGGCGCGGAAGTGGCCGACATGCTGGGCGTGCCCGAAGTGATCGTGCCGCCCCATCCCGGCATCACCTCGGCGGTCGGCCTGCTGATCAGCGACCTGCGCTACGACGCCATCCGCACCTCGTTCCAGGTCTCGGGCGCGGCCGACCTTGCGCGCATCAATGCCGACTTCGCGGCCATGGCCAAGGAGCTGGCCGACCGCTTCACCGCCGACGGCATCGATCTGGCCAGGGTCAGCTTCGAGCGCCGCGGCGACCTGCGCTATGTCGGCCAGGGCTACGAGCTCCGCGTGCCCTTCCCCGACGGGCCGATCGACGAGGCCGCGCTCGCCAAGGCGTTCGACGCCTTCCACGAGATCCATCGCCGCGAGTACGGCCATCATTTCGCCGATTCGGCGATCGAGATCGTGAACCTGCGCCTGGTCGGCGCCGCCAGCGCCGCCACCATCGCCAAGCCGTCGGTCGGCAAGGCCACGTCGCTCGAGGCGGCGAAGGTGCGGACCGGCACCTGCACCTTCCGCGTCGACGGCCAAGCTCGCCGACTATCCGACGATCTTCTATCGCCGCGACCTCCTGCCGGTCGGCACGCACATCGCCGGGCCGGCGATCGTGCTGCAGATGGATTCGACGACGGTCGTGCCGCCGCACTACGGCTTCGAGGCCGACGCGGCGGGCAACCTGATCGTCCGGAAAGAAAATGTTTAATCCCCTCCGTTATAGGAGCCAACCATGAGCACCGCCCCGCGCCGCCAGCCTGCGCTGAAACCCGACCGCATCGACCCGATCACCACCAGCGTGATCCAGGGCGCGCTGGAGAACATCGCCATCGAGATGGGCTACAAGCTGATGCGCATGAGCTACTCCTCGATCATCCGCGAGTCGGAGGATTTCGGGGCGGCCCTGGTCGATGCCGAGGGCCGTGGGCTGGCCGAATCGGCGCAATCGACGCCGCTGCAGTCCGGCCCGATCCCGGGCTATGTGCGCGGCGTGCTGAAGACCCTCGCCGCGCGCGGCGATCAGTTCCGGCCGGGCGACGTCATCATGCACAACGACGCCTATTCCGGCGCCAGCCATGGACCCGACGTGGCCTTCATCGTGCCGGTGTTCGTCGGCGGCCGGCTGATCGGCTTCGCCGCCACGACGGCGCACCATCTCGACATCGGCGCGCTGTCGCCGGGCTCGTGCGGCATCGTCGAGGCGATCGACGCCTATGCCGAGGGCCTGCAGTTCAAGGCCATCAAGGTCTACGACCGCGGCGTGAAGAACGAGATGGTGTGGCAGATCGTGCGCGACAACATCCGCGCCTCCGACCTCGTGGTCGGCGACATGGATGCCCAGGTGGCCGCCGCGCGCATCGGCGCCGAGCGCATGGTCGAGCTGGTCGAGCGCTATGGGCTGGAGACCTTCGACCTGGGCTGCGCCGCCCTGATGGACCATGCCGAGCGGCTGATGCGCCAGGCGATCGCCAAGCTGCCGGACGGCGTCTACCGCGCCGAGACCGCGATCGACGGCTATCTCGACAGCGACGATCCTTCCAAGAAGGAGCTGCCGATCGTCGTCACCATCACCAAGAAGGACGACAGCCTCGTCGTCGACCTCACCGGCACCGCGCCGCAGGTGCCCGACCGGCCGATCAACATGCCGCTCGAAGGCACCGCCGACATCGCGATCTGGCTCACCATCCGCTCGGTGCTGCTCGACACCGAGATCCACGGCCACATCCCGGTCAATGCCGGCCTGATCCGGCCGATCACCATCATCGCGCCCAAGGGGTGCCTGGCCAACCCGACCTTCCCGGCGCCGACGATCGCCCGCTTCTGCCCGGGCAACCAGCTCGCCGACACGGTGATGAAGGCGCTGTCGCACGCCATGCCGGGCAATGTCTCGGCCGGCATCGGCAACCTCAAGGTCATCGCCTTCTCCGGCCTGAAGGACGAGACGCACTGGGTGCACATGGAGATCTTCGAGGGCTCCTATGGCGGCCGGCTGGGCAAGGACGGCATGGACGCCGTCGACACGCTCTACGCCAACACCCGCAACAACCCGATCGAGGACATCGAGACCCACCTGCCGCTGCGCGTGCTGCGCTACGAGCTGCGCGAGGACGTGGCCGGCGCCGGCAAGTGGCGCGGCGGCCTGGGCTCGGTGCGCGAGTTCACCTTCCTGAGCGACGGCGGCGCCTCGGTCGAAGGCGAAGGCCATCGCTACCGGCCGTGGGGCTTCCTGGGCGGCAGCGAAGGCATGCCGGCCAAGCTCGACCTGATGGCCGGCGGCACGACGCGCGCGCTGCCCTCGAAGGTGCCGCACATGAACATCGCCAAGGACGGCCGCTTCGTCTGCTACGGGCCGGCCGGCGGCGGCTACGGCAACCCGCTGGAGCGCGATCCGGCGAAGGTGGCGGACGACGTGCTGGACGAGGTGATCTCGGTCGAGACCGCGCTCAAGGACTACGGCGTGGTGGTGTCGGCCAAGGGCGTTGTCGACCCTGCGGCAACAGAAAAAGCACGCGCCGGCCGCGGCCTTTAGGCGACGCAACTTGGCAGTGGGCCGCTTGCGCATGCCGTCGCCGATGCAAATATTGGTGGCGGGTTGCGGGCAATCCACCCAGGTCGTGTGAGGTATCATGTTGAGAAGCGCATTCGTTCGTTCGGCGATGGCCCTCGCCGCGACGCTGTCGGTCGCCGGTGCGGCAGGACCGGCCCGGTCCGAGCCGGTGCCGGAGCTGTCCAAGGTCGACGAAATCGCCATTCGCGGCACCATCCTGGTGATCAACCCGGCCAACCGCACGGTCGTGGTCCAGAGTCCCGAGCGCGACACGCTCACCTTCAAGGCGCTCGATCGCGTCACCAACTTCGATTCGCTGAGGGCCGGCCAGCTGGTCGACATGCGCTACTATCGCGTCACCGACTACCTGGTCGCCAAGACCACGCCCGAGATGACGGAGATGGCGCAGGACATGCTCAAGGATCCCGCCCGGGCGCCCGGCATCCCGGGCACCAAGATGAGGGCCAAGCTGTGGTCGATGCAGGGCATGGTGGTGCGCACCGACCTGCCGGCCAGGAAAGTCGAGATCGTCGCCAGCGACGGCATGGTCCTGCTCTCGCCGTGGATCAAGACGCCGGAGGGAATGGCCGAGCTGGAGAAGTTCAAGCCCGGCGACATGGTCACGATGGTCTTCAGCGAGCGTTCGGCCTTCGAGATCACGCCCGTCCGCTAGACCTCATGGGCGTTTGGCTGACGAAGGCGCCTCGTCACAGTTCTTCCGGATAGAGTTCCTTGCGCTGCTTGCGCAGGAGCTGGAGTTTCGCCTCCTGCTCGTCGATGCGTTGCGACATCCGTTCTTCGTCCGCCGCGCCGGAGAATGAGGTGGCTTGCTCGACCAGGTCACGGAGGTTGCCCCGTGCGATTGCAATGCGGTCGTCGAGCTCCGCGAGGGTCGGTGGCATTTCAGCCGTCGGTGGTCGAGCCATGACCGGCTTGATGGGGGCGGCGGTCTTCGCTCTGGTGGTCCCGCGGCTTTCGTCTTGGGGGGCGCCACAGGCTTTTTGGCAGCGATCGGCTTTTTGGGCGGTGCAGCGGCTTTTTTTGCTGCCGCCGGCGGCTTGCGCGTCTTCGACGCCTTCTTGGCCGCCGGGCGGGACTTCGCGCGTCTTCGACGCCTTCTTGGCGGCGGACTTTCTCGAAGCAGACTTCTTTGCAGCCATGGTTCCCTCCGCCGACTAGGCCCCAAGTCTAGCTGCCCCTGGTGCCGCTGACAAAGCCCTCCGGGTCGCACTGAGCCACGCGACATGGCGCTGCGACGGCTCGCATGCTAACTTGGCCGGTTCGGCCTTTACCGGCGCATGCAAACAAGCGAACGTCCCAGACATGAGGATTTTGCGATGAGTTTCACCTCGAAGGTGTTCGAAACCCGCGTGGTCAAGATGGCCGACCGCGAGGAGACCATCGTCGCCGGCGGCCGCCACCTTTTCCCGCTTCTGCCCAAGGCCTTCGACGGCATCAAGCAGATCGGCGTCATCGGCTGGTCCTCGCAAGGCCCGGCCCAGGCGCAGAACCTGCGCGAATCGCTCGAGGGCTCCGGCATCCGCGTGAAGGTCGGCCTGCGCGAGGGCTCGTCCTCGATGAAGGAGGCCGCGGCCGTCGGCTTCACCAAGGAGGCTGGCACGCTGGGCGAGATGTACGACGTGATCGCTGAGAGCGACATGGCGCTGCTGCTGATCTCCGACGCCGCCTTCGCCGAGAACTACAAGAAGATCTTTGCCGCCTTCCGCCCGGGCACGACGCTGGGCGTGAGCCACGGCTTCCTGCTGTCGCACCTGCAGGCCGAGGGCGAGGACTTCCCCAAGAACATCAACGTCATCGCCGTCTGCCCCAAGGGCATGGGCCCGTCGGTGCGACGCCTCTACGAGCAGGGCCGCGAGGTCAACGGCGCCGGCATCAATGCGAGCTTCGCCGTGCAGCAGGACATCAACGGCAAGGCGACCGACTATGCGCTCGGCTGGTCGGTGGCGCTGGGCTCGCCCTACACCTTCGAGACCACGCTGGAATCGGAGTACCGCTCCGACATCTTCGGCGAGCGCGGCATCCTGCTGGGTGCCGTGCACGGCATCGCCGAGAGCCTCTATGCCCGCTATGTCGGCCAGGGCATGGCCAAGGACGACGCCTATCTCAACACCTCGGAGTCGATCACCGGGCCGATCAGCAAGACCATCTCGCGCTCCGGGCTGAAGGCGATCTACGAGCAGCTCGACGACAAGGAGAAGGCGGCCTTCCGCAAGGCCTTCAACGCGGCCTACCATCCGTCGCGCGAGATCCTCGAGGAGATCTACGACGATGTCGCCTCGGGCAACGAGGTGCGCAGCGTCATCCAGGCGACGCGCCGCCACGGCACCTACCCGATGGGCAAGATCGACAGCACCGACATGTGGGTGGTGGGCGAGAAGGTGCGCGCCAACGCCGAGCGCAACTATGCGCCGATCAATCCGGAGACGGCCGGCGTCTACCTCGCCTGCATGATGGCCCAGGTCGACCTGCTGAAGGACCGCGGCCATCCCTATTCGGAGATCGCCAACGAATCGATCATCGAAGCCGTCGATTCGCTCAATCCCTACATGGACCACAAGGGCGTGTCCTACATGGTCGACAACTGCTCGACCACCGCCCGGCTGGGCGCCCGCAAGTGGGCGGCGCGCTTCGACTACATCCTGAAGCAGCAGGCCTTCACCGCCATCGACGGCGGCGCGGTCAAGGACGAGACGCCGTTCGACAAGTTCCTGACCAGCAACATCCACGAGGTGCTGAAGGTCTGCGCCGACCTGCGCCCTTCGGTCGACATTTCCGTGGTCCCGACGCGAGGATCCTGACTCGGACTAGCAGGAAGCGGCCTGGTCATTGTCGATCAGGCGCTGAACGCAGGAGATCTCCGCGCTCGTCATCGACCCGACGATCATGACGTTCGACACGGGACTCTTGCTGCTCAGTCGGACAAGCGCCACGATCCGGCTGCCTTGCGGAGAAAACAGGACGCCCGCGATGTTGCCGCCGCAGTCGTGCGGCATGCAGGTCGTGCCGAACTTCATCGGCACACCCCCGACGGAAACGTCACGGATGGGCGTCACGACGCCTTTCAGACCGGCGAGCCAATCCGGGAGAGGTCCAAGCGCATAGGGAAGAGACTGCGTCCACAAGGTGTATGCCGCAGGATAGAGCTTGGGCAGGTCGCTCAGATACGGACCGTCCTGAGCGCCCGCGGCGGCGACAAGCGAGAGACTCGTCCCGATAATCCCGAGGCCGACTCTCGTGGCCGATCGAATATCCATTGCGATCCTTCTCGTGACGACCGACCGCAGCCTAGCACGAACGCGAAATCGACAACGCTGTTTCGCGATGCTCGCCAGTGCTTCCGCGCGCCAGGGCTTCGGACTGTGCGTTCCCTCACATCCCTCCCTCGGGTTCTGCTGCAACTCTGCTTCCAAACCGCCAGGAGGGGCAAATGTTTGCGGGTGATATGCGCAAGTCCTATGCATTGTCGCTCATCGACAAGTTTCCAGCTCTCCCCAAAGGTCGTCCCTTCCCGCGCATCGAGCTCGCCGATATCGTCGCGGGACTTCGCGAGCGCGTCCAGGATCCCACCAAGCAGGATCAAGGCGCCGCGGACCTTTGTTGTCCGGCGGCCTTCTTCTACTGCGTCCTCAACTACAAGCCGGAGCTTTACGTCCAGTACGTCATCGACCTGTTCACCACGGGCCGGGCACGCATCGGCTCGCTGGAGGTCAAGCCGGGCAACGGGTGCCGGGTCTACCAGCCGCCGAAAGACAAGATCGCCGCCGTCGACTGGGTGGCGCTGGCCAGCCTGCGCGATTCCGACAACATGATCATGGACCTGTCTTCGGTGAGCGATCGGGTGGCCGCGCGAAGCCGCGAGGGCGAAGTCGGCAAGTGGTTCCGCGGAATCGGCTACCGGGAGGTGCGCGACGACGCCAACAACTATTTCTGCAAGGGCCGGAAGGAAATCGAGGCGTTCGACCGCGACATACGCGCGAACCGCGACGTCTGCCTTTTCGTCAATGACAACATGCTCTACGAGGGCAAGGACAGGCTGAAATCGACATTCTGGAATCATTGCATCGTTGTCGACGATGTGCCGGACTTCAAGCGCGACCAGATCAGCCTTTCCGTCTATTCGTGGGGCGAGGTCCAGAGGATTCCAAAGGTCGGCTGGTTCACGGTCGAGGAATTTTCGCGGAACTTTTATGGCTACGTGTCGGGCACGCCGACCTTCAATTGACGGCGGGCTGATCCAGCCGCGGCCGCCGGCGCATCGCCGATTGTGTCGCAAACCGGATAGGCCCGCAGGTGGCTCGCTCGCCGAACTGTGAGTTGCCGCACATCCGTCTTTCGCGCCCTGGTGCACCTCTTGTCGTGAAACCAGAGCCGGACAGGAGTGGCACATGTTTGCGGGTGAGATGCGCAAGACCTATGCGTTGTCGCTCATTCAGAAATTTCCGGATCTTCCCAAAGGTCGTCCTTTTCCGCGCATCTCCGAGGCCGACATCATCACGGGACTTCACGACCGCGTCGTGAATCCCGTCAAACTGAGTCAAGGCTTCTCGGGCCTGTGCGTCACGGCCGCTTTCTTCTATTGCGTCCTCAACTACAAGCCGGAGCTTTACGCCCAATACGTGATCGATCTCTTCACCACCGGCAAGGCCCGCCTCGGCGAGATGAAGGTCGAGCCGAGCGCCGGCTGCCGCATCTATCAGCCGCCGCCGGACAAGATCGCCGCCGTCGACTGGGTGGCGCTGGCCAGCCTGCGCAACTCCGACAACCTGGTCCTCGATCTGTCCTCGGTGGACGAATTTTGGGCCCCCAGCACCCAGTCCGGCGGGCTGGCCAAATGGTTCCGCGGAATTGGCTACCGGGACGTGCGCGACGACAGCAACCTGTATTTCTGCAAAGGCCGCAAGGAAATCGCGGCGATCGACCGCGACATGCGCCTCAACCGCGACGTTTGCCTTTTCATCAACAGCAACATGCTCGACAATTCGACGAATCGCCTGAAATCGACATTCGTGGATCATTGCGTCGTGCTCGACGAGGCGCCGGACATCAAGGGCGATCAAATCAGCCTGTCCGTCTATACATGGGGCACGATCCAGAGAATTCCGACGGTCGGCACGCTGTCGCTCGATGAGTTCTCACGGAACTTCTACGGCTATGTCTCGGGCGCGGCGACGTTCAACTGATGCCCTGCCTCGGTCCGTTTCCCCAAGGGCTTCAGGATCGAGCCGCACACTCGCCCCGACTCGCGCGAGGTCACCAGCCTGTCGGGGTTATTCGCCGCCGGCGCATCGCGGATAGTGTCGCAAACCGGATAGAACGGCGCCGGCCGGGCGGGGCCGGAAGATTTCCGCGCGTTATAATATGAGCAGCGGCACGTCGGAGTAACGATGATCGCAGTCATTATCTTTTCGAGTCTTGCCGGTCTCTACCTCGTCGTTCGGCGCAAGGACATGGTCACGATCGGGATCGGCATCGTGTTGCTGCTCGGAACTGCCGCTCTGCTGGTCGACCACCTGGAATTGATGCGGGAATGAGCTGACGCTAGGCCCGACCGCCCCGCGCAAACGCAGTCGCGGACGGTACGGTTACGACCGTCGCCGGGAGAGTTCGTCGCGCTGCTTCGCCAGGAGATCCAGTTGCGCCTCCTGTTCGGTGATGCGTTGCGACATCAGCTCTTCGCCGCCGGGGCCGGAGAACGAGGCGGCCTGCTCGATCAGATCACGGAGGTTGCCCCGTATGATGGCGATGCGGTCGTCGATTTCCGTGATGCTCGGTGAAATCGCGGACATGCACAAATCTCCTCGGCACGCTTGCGGATGTGGATCCTGGTCCGTCGTCCGCCAGTCTATGTTGGCGGAGCCGCCGCGTTTGGCAACGACAGGCGATCCTTTTACCGCACCTCGCTGACCACCTCGCTGGCCCCGGGGCGAGAAAGTACAGTTTTGTCAGTCCTTTACCGCCCGGAGCTGCAAGGTCGTGCGGCTGGCCGCACGATTGCCGGTTTTCAACGCCGCGGCGCAGGGATACTTATCGCTGCAATGACCATTCCCCGGCGGCAATCCGAAATCGTGAAACTGGCCCGCTCGCTCGGCCGGGTGACGGTCGACGATCTGGCGCGCCGCTTCGAGGTCTCGGCGCAAACCATCCGCAAGGATCTCAACGACCTGTGCGAGAGCCGCGCCCTCACCCGCGTGCATGGCGGCGCGGTCGTGGCGTCGGGCGTCGAGAACCTCGCCTATGCCGCACGCCGCTTCGTGGCGGCCGCCGAGAAGCGGGCGATCGGCGCGGCGGCGGCGGCGCTGGTGCCCAACGGCTGTTCGCTGTTCATCAACATCGGCACCACGACCGAGGAAGTCGCGCGCGCGCTCTCCTCGCACGAGGAACTCCTGGTCATCACCAACAACCTCAACGTGGCGATGCTGCTCTACCCTCATCCGCGCATCGAGGTCATCGTCGCCGGCGGCACCGTGCGCCGCGCCGACGGCGCCGTGGTCGGACAGGAATCGAACAACCTCATCCAGCAGTTCAAGGTCGACTACGCCGTGGTCGGCGCGTCGGCGATCGACGAGGAAGGCGCCCTGCTCGATTTCGACTATCGCGAGGTCCAGGCGGCGCAGGCCATCATCGCCAATGCGCGCCACGTGATCCTGGTGGCCGACAGCACCAAGTTCCGCCGGAGCGCACCGGTCCGAATCGGCCATATCAGCCAGGTGCAGACCTTCGTGACCGACCGCGGGCTACCCGCCCGCGTCGCCAAGATCGCGCAGGACTGTAGCGTCACCATCATCGAGGCCATGGATAAAGCGCCAAACGCAGAGGAGGAACCCGGCCAGGATTATCCCCAAGCAGCTTCCTGAGGGCGTGCTCGCCCACACCTTGCTTTCGCTCGTAGTTGCGGATTAAATCGAATTCGAAAGCAAATCGCTGGATACGAAAGTAATCTGGCGAAGGGGGAAGCGTCTTTGAGCCCGGTTCTCGAACTGGTGGTCGCTGACGTCGGAACTGAAGACCGCGGCATCGCCTGCGATGCCCGCGGCAGGCAACGCGCATGACCGTCGCCCTGGAAAACGTGACGCGGACCGTGGGCGCGGTTTCCCATATCAGCGACGTTTCGCTCACCTTCGAACAAGCGACGTTGAGCGTTCTGCTGGGGCCGACGCAGTCGGGCAAGACGTCCCTGATGCGCCTGCTGGCCGGTCTCGATCCGCCGACGACGGGGAGGATCGTCGTCAACGGCAAGGACGTGACGGGCATCGACGTCCGCAAGCGTTCCGTGGCGATGGTCTACCAGCAGTTCGTCAACTACCCCTCCTTCACCGTCTTCGAGAACATCGCCTCGCCGTTGCGCGTGCAGGGCCGGCCGAACGAGGAGGTCGAGCGGCGCGTCGGCGAGGTCGCCCGGCTCCTGAAGCTGGAGCCCTATCTCGAGCGCACGCCGCTTGCCTTGTCGGGCGGTCAGCAGCAACGCACCGCCATCGCCCGCGCGCTCGTGAAAGGCGCCGATCTCGTGCTGCTCGACGAGCCGCTGGCCAATCTCGACTACAAGCTGCGCGAAGAGCTGCGCGCCGAGCTGCCGCGCATCTTCGAGGTGTCCGGCGCCATCTTCGTCTACGCCACCACCGAGCCCTCCGAGGCATTGCTGCTGGGCGGCCGCACCATCTGCCTGTCGGAGGGCCGTGCCCTGCAGGCCGGCGGCACGTCGAGCCTCTACCGCCGGCCGGACAGCCTGCGCGTGGCCGAGCTGTTCTCCGATCCGCCGCTCAACACTCGTGGCCATCGAGAAAAGAGACGGCGCGGTGGTCTACGGCGGCGGCGGCACGGCGCCGGCCAACGGGCTTTATGCCGGGCTGGACGACGGGCCGTACAATGTCGGCTTCCGCGCCCACCAGCTCATCCTCGCCAACGGTGCGGCGGGCCACCATGTCTTCCCGGCGACGGTGGCGCTGACGGAAATCACCGGCTCCGAAAGCTTCGTCCACTTGAAGCGCGACGGCACGAACTGGGTGGCCGTGCTGCCCGGCGTGCACGAATTTCCGCCCGGCCACGCGCTCGAGGCCGCACTCGACCCCAACGACATCTTCATCTTCACGCCTGCTGGCCGGCTGGTCGCCGCGCCTCGGTCGACGTGAGGGCAGCGCGATGGCCCGCATCGACCTCGTCGATCTTGCGCACTCCTACGGCGGCCCCGATGCCGATCCCGCGACCTATGCGCTGAAGCCGACCTCGATGACCTGGCGCCAGGGCGGCGCCTACGCCCTGCTGGGTCCCTCGGGCTGCGGCAAGACCACCTTGCTCAACATCATCTCCGGCATCGTCCGGCCGTCGCGCGGCAAGGTGCTGTTCGACGGCAAGGATGTCAGCCCGCTCACGACCCAGCAGCGCAACATCGCCCAGGTGTTCCAGTTCCCGGTCATCTACGACACCATGACCGTCGGCGAGAACCTCGCCTTCCCGCTCAAGAACCGCGGCCTGCCGCGCGGCCAGATCGAGGCGCGTGTCGCCGAGATCGCGCGGCTGCTCGACCTGACGCCCGTCCTCGGACGCAAGGCCAACCGGCTGTCGGTCGACGCCAAGCAGAAGATCTCGCTCGGCCGCGGCCTGGTCCGCGCCGACGTGGCGGCGATCCTGTTCGACGAGCCGCTGACGGTGATCGATCCCGGGCTGAAGTGGGAGTTGCGCTCCAAGCTCAAGGTGCTGCACCGCGCGCTCGATCTCACGATGATCTACGTCACGCACGACCAGACCGAGGCGCTCACCTTCGCCGACACGGTCGTGGTCATGCACGAAGGCAGCGTGGTGCAGACCGGAACGCCCGAGGAGCTGTTCGTGCGGCCCGCCCACACCTTCGTCGGCTACTTCATCGGCTCGCCCGGCATGAACGTGCTGCCGGCCGAGGTGCAGGGCCGCCAGGCGCGCATCGCCGGCCATCCGCTGGCCCTCGATCGCAGCTACGGCGCTCTGCCGGCGGGCGCGCGCATCGAGATCGGCATCCGCCCGGAATTCGTGAACGTCGCGGCACCGGCGCCGGGGCTGCTGTCGGCCGAGATCGAGCGGATCGACGACCTCGGGCGCAGCCGATTCGCGCGTCTGCGCGTGGGCGATCTCAAGATGGCCGCCCAGGTGCCCAAAGGGTTCACCATCGGCGGCGGCGCCGCGGGACTCGTGTTCGATCCGGCGCAGATCCACGTCTATGCCGATTCCCGTCGCGTCGAGGGGACGGCGTGATGGAAAAGATCACCAACCAGAAGGGCTGGTTCCTGGTGCTGCCGGTGTTCGCGCTGGTCGCCTTCTCCGCGGTCATCCCGCTGATGACCGTGGTCAACTATTCGGTGCAGGACACCTTCGGCAACAACAAGTTCTTCTGGAACGGCATCGGCTGGTACCAGGAGCTGCTCGATCCCGCGACCGAGCTGGGCGGCCGCTTCTTCGCCTCGCTGTGGCGCAACCTCGCCTTCTCGGCGATCGTGCTCACCATCGAGATACCGCTCGGCATCGTGATCGCGCTCGCCATGCCGCGCGAGGGCTGGGGCGTCGCCTTCTCGCTGGTCGTGCTGGCGCTGCCGCTGCTCATCCCGTGGAACGTCGTCGGCACGATCTGGCAGATCTTCGGCCGCACCGACATCGGTCTTCTGGGCTACACGCTGCACTGGCTGGGCTCCGACTACAACTACGTCGCCTCCCCGCTCGACGCCTGGCTCACCATCATCGCCATGGATGTCTGGCACTGGTCGAGCCTGGTGGCGCTCTTGTGCTACGCCGGCCTGAAGTCGATCCCGGAGGCATTCTACCAGGCCGCCTCGATCGACGGCGCGTCGCGCTGGGCGGTGTTCACGGCCATCCAGCTTCCCAAGATGAAGCGCGTCCTGCTGATCGCCGGCCTGCTGCGCTTCATGGACTCGTTCATGATCTACACCGAGCCGTTCGTCGTGACCGGCGGCGGGCCGGGCAATTCGACGACCTTCCTGTCGATCGAGCTCGTCAAGCTGGCGCTCGGCCAGTTCGACCTCGGCAAGGCCGCGGCCATGTCGATCGTCTACATGCTGATCATCATCATCGTGTGCTGGGTCTACTACACGGTCATGACCAATGCCGGCGAGGATCGCGGATCCGCGGGCGGCGGCCCATGATGTACGCCCTGCCCGGCCGCCATGTGATCCTGGCGCTGTTCATCGTCTTCCTGCTGCTGCCGATCTACTGGCTCATCAACATGAGCTTCAAGACCAATATCGAGATCACCTCGACCATGACGCTGTGGCCCTTGCAGCCGACCTTGGCGAACTACCGGGTCATCTTCACCGATCCGAGCTGGTACACGAGCTACATCAACTCGCTCGAGTACGTCGTGATCAACACGGTGCTCTCGGTCTCGCTCGCCTTGCCCGCGGCCTACGCCTTCTCGCGCTACAACTTCCTGGGCGACAAGCATCTGTTCTTCTGGCTGCTGACCAACCGCATGGCGCCGGCGGCGGTGTTCGCCCTGCCGTTCTTCAACCTCTATTCGGCGATCGGGCTGTTCGACACGCCGTGGGCGGTGGCGCTGGCGCACTGCCTGTTCAACATCCCGCTCGCGGTGTGGATCCTCGAAGGCTTCATCTCGGGCGTGCCGCGCGAGATCGACGAGACCGCCTTCCTCGACGGCTATTCCTTCCCGCGCTTCTTCGTGAAGATCCTGCTGCCGCTGATCGCCAGCGGCGTCGGCGTCGCCGCCTTCTTCTGCTTCATGTTCTCGTGGGTCGAGCTTCTGTTGGCGCGCACCCTCACCTCGGTCAACGCCAAGCCGATCGCCGCCACCATGACGCGCACCGTGTCGGCCGCCGGCATGGACTGGGGCGTCCTGGCGGCGGCCGGCGTGCTCACCCTCATTCCGGGCGCGGTCGTGATCTGGTTCGTGCGCAACTACATCGCGCGCGGCTTCGCGCTCGGTCGGGTCTGAGGAGGCGCCCGTGGAAGACGTCCCCTGGATGGCCTGGATGGCGTGGACGCCGGCAACCGGCGCTTTCTTCGTGGCGATCGGCCTGATGCTCGCCGTCATGATCTGGCTCGCCCGCACGCGCCCCGAGGTCGAGAGGGTGGGCGTGCTGGGCATCCCGACGACGCGCGGCGATCGGCTGTTCCTCTCGCTCGTGCTCGCCGCCGTCATTCACCTCGCCTGGATCGGTTTCCTCGGCGCCGCGGCCATCGCGACGTTGCCGATCGGCGAGGGCATCGAAGTGTCGAGCCTGTGGCTCGCCTCGGGCATTTCGCTGGTTGCCGCCGTGATCCTGTTCCGCACGGTCTAGGCCAGCGAGGTCAAGCAGAGCCGGACAACCGGCCACCCCTGCGTTTTGTCACTCCAATGGAGGAAACCATGAGACGCATGACAACCAAGAGCCGCCTGATGACGATGGCAAGCGCCATCGCGTTGACGGCCTTCCTGGGAGCCGTCCCGGCTCCGGCGTCCGCCGACGAGGCGGCCGCCAAGAAGTGGATCGACGAGGAGTTCCAGCCTTCGACGCTTACCAAAGACGAGCAGATGAAGGAGATGCAGTGGTTCATCAACGCGGCGAAACCCTTCACCGGCCTCGAGATCAGCATCGTCTCGGAGACCATCGCCACGCATGAGTACGAGTCCAAGGTTCTGGCCAAGGCCTTCACCGAAATCACCGGCATCAAGGTGAAGCACGACGTCATCCAGGAAGGCGACGTCGTCGAGAAGATCCAGACCCAGATGCAGTCCGGCCGCAACATCTACGACGGCTGGGTCAACGATTCCGACCTGATCGGCACGCACTTCCGCTACAACCAGACGGTCTCGCTGACCGACTTCATGGCCGGCGAAGGCAAGGACGTCACCCTGCCGACGCTCGACGTCGCCGACTTCATCGGCCGGTCGTTCGGCACGGCGCCGGACGGCAAGCTCTTCCAGCTGCCCGACCAGCAGTTCGCGAACCTCTACTGGTTCCGCTACGACTGGTTCACCAACCCCGACTACAAGGCGCGCTTCAAGGCCAAGTACGGCTACGAGCTCGGCGTGCCGGTGAACTGGTCGGCCTACGAGGACATCGCCGAGTTCTTCACCAACGACGTGAAGGAGATCGATGGCGTCAAGGTCTATGGCCACATGGACTACGGCAAGAAGGACCCCTCGCTCGGCTGGCGCTTCACCGACGCCTGGCTGTCGATGGCCGGCAACGGCGACAAGGGCATCCCCAACGGCAAGCCGGTCGACGAATGGGGCATCCGCATGGAAGGCTGCCGTCCGACCGGATCGTCCGTCGAACGCGGCGGCGACACCAACGGCCCGGCGGCGGTCTACTCGATCGTCAAGTACGTCGACTGGCTGAACAAGTACGCGCCGCCCAACGCCCGCGGCATGACCTTCTCCGAAGCCGGCGCCGTGCCGGCCCAGGGCAACATCGCGCAGCAGATCTTCTGGTACACCGCCTTCACCGCCGACATGGTGAAGCCCGGGCTGCCGGTCATGAACGCCGACGGCACGCCGAAGTGGCGGATGGCGCCCTCGCCGCACGGGGCGTACTGGAAGGAAGGCATGAAGCTCGGCTACCAGGACGCGGGCTCGCTCACGCTCCTGAAGTCGACGCCGCTCGACCGGCGCAAGGCTGCCTGGCTCTACATGCAGTTCATGGTCGCCAAGACGACGTCGCTGAAGAAGAGCCAGGTCGGGCTCACCTTCGTCCGCGAAAGCGACATCTGGGACAAGAGCTTCACCGAACGGGCGCCGAAGCTCGGCGGCCTGATCGAGTTCTACCGCTCGCCGGCGCGCGTGCAGTGGACCCCGACGGGCGTCAACGTGCCCGACTACCCGAAGCTGGCGCAGCTGTGGTGGCAGAACATCGGCGATGCCTCGTCCGGTGCGAAGACGCCGCAGGCGGCGATGGATGCGCTGGCCGCCGCGCAGGACTCGGTGCTCGAGCGCATCGAGAAGTCCGGCGTCCAGGGCGCCTGCGGGCCCAAGCTCAACCCCAAGCAGACCGCCGACTACTGGTTTGCCAAGGTCGAGAAGGACGGCACGATCGCGCCGCAGCGCAAGCTGGCGAACGAGAAGCCCAAGGGTGAGACGATCGACTACGACACGCTGATCAAGTCGTGGCCGGCGACTCCGCCCAAGCGCTGATGCAGAACAGCCGCCTTGGGGGCAATCCCAAGGCGGCTGCCTGCGGGCGGCCGATCAAGCGGGACGCATGCTGAAATCGGTGAACAACGCCCGCGAGCCATCGTCGACAAAAAGCCCGACGGCGCCGCGGCGGCCCGCATAACGCAGGTCGTCGACGACAAGCGCTTCGATGCCGTCGACCAGCGCCCGAAGCCGTGCGCCCTGGATTTCGAGCCGCAGCCGGTGCCAGCGACCGACGGCGATGTCGGCGCCCTTTTCGTAGCGGCCCGGCGATGCTTCGCGGGACACGCCGAAATGGAAGTCCGGATGGGCCACGTACTGGATGGCCCGGTCGATGCGCGGCGGCGGAGGCGGCGGCACGTTCAGCCGCCCGTTGGTCATGCGCAAGTACACTGCCTCATGGGTTTGGAAATCCGCGGCGATGTGGAATGACAGGCCGGCGAAGCCGCGGCTGTCCGAGGCGCCCTTGCCGGTGAGCTCCGCCCCGACAAGGGCCTCGATCACGCCGTCGGCGAAATCGCGCTGCACGATGGCAAAGCTCGGCGCGTTGGCACTGCGCGTCTTCAGCAAACGGCCTTCCTGCTCATCCTCGGCCAGTTCAACCGCCAGGCAGTCGCGACCGTTCCACTGGCGGCGCGACGCCGTGACCAGGTTGGTGGCGATGGGCTGCGGAACCGCCGCTTCGGCGCGGCCGGCGGTGGGCATGACGAGCGTGCCCAGAACGGTTGCGGCCGAACCCCGGATCAGGCTGCGCCGGGACAGCCGTGCGAGACCGATCACGCTACGCTGATACGGACATCGGCGAACAACGCGCGCGATCCGTCGCCGACAAAGAGCCCAACCGGGCCGCGTCGACCGGCGTAGCGCAGGTCGTCCACCGCCAGCACTTCGACGCCATCGACCAGCGCCCGGACGTGGCTGCCCTGGACGTCAAGCCGAAGCCGGTGCCAGCGACCGAGGGCGATGTCGGCGCCTTTTTCGTAGCGGCCGGGAAACGCCTCGCGCGATACCTCGAAGTGGAACTGCGGATGGGCCACGTACTGGACGGCCCGGTCGATGCGCGGCGGTGGGGGCGGCGGCGCGTTCAGGCGGCCATTGGTCATGCGCAGGTAGACCGTTTCGTGGGTTTCGTAATCCTGGCCGATATGAAACGACAGGCCGGCGAAGCCACGGTCATCCGGAGCGCCCTTGCCGGTCAGCTCCGCGCCGATGGAGGCTTCGATCGAGCCGTCGGTGAAGTCGCGATGCACGATGGCGAAACTCGGTCCGTTGCCGCTGCGTGTCTTGTCCAGGCGGCCTGCCTGCTCATCGTCGGTCAGCTCGAGCGCCAGGCAGTCGCGACCGTTCCAATGGCGACGCGTCGCCGTGACCAGGTTGGCGGCAATCGGCTGGGGAACCGCCGCTTCGGCCCGGCTGCCAGCGGGCAAAACAACGGCGCCCACGGCCGTCGCGGCTGAACCCTGGACCAGGCGGCGGCGACCCAGCGCACTGAAATGCAACATTCCACGGCCCTCTCGTTCGGTTCGTCGGGGAGAGGTCTAGGACCGCTGGCGATCATCGATCAAATGCGTAATTATCATCTGTCATGAATGAAATCGATTTACGCCGCTTCGACCTCAACCTCCTCGCCGTCTTCGAGGTGCTGATGAGCGAACGCAGCGTCACCCTGGCGGCCGAGCGGCTGGGGCGGACGCAGTCGGCGGTCAGCCATTCGCTGTCGCGCCTGCGCGATCAACTGGGCGACCCGCTCCTGATCAAAGGCGGCCGGCGCATGGAGCCGACCCCGTTCGCGCTGGAGTTCATCGAACAGGTGCGCCCCCTCCTGCGCGGCATCGAAAGGGTGCTGTCGCCCCGGCACAGGTTCGATCCGGCCAGATCCCGCCGCGTCTTCCGATTGGCGGCGCCGGATTTCGCCCTCGCCTTGTTCACCGACCTGCTGGCCGATCTGCGCCGGGAAGCGCCGGGCGTCTCGGTCGAATGGACGGGCCCGCGGGAAACCATGCTGCTGGAAGTCGCGGAGGGGCAGGTCGACATGGCCATCTCGCCGGCCCGCCTCCGTCTGCCTCAAGGCGTCGTCGCTGAGGATATCGGGGCGCTGGAATGGCGCTGCTTCGCCGGCCGCGACCATCCGGCGTTCCGGAAATGGGGAGCCCGGGCATGGGCGCGCTGTCCGCACGTGGTCGTGCGGGTGGGTGACCAGCTCGAGAGCCCGGTGAATATCGCCGCCGCGGCCGCCGGCCTCAGGCGGACGATCGCCGGATGGGTGCCCAACTTCTCGGTCATCGCGCCGGTCCTGGCCGCCTCGGATCTTTTGGCCACCTTGCCGGCGCCCGCCATGGCCGGCACGCTCCGTCCGTTCGCTCTGGACTCCCGGCGCGTGCCTTTTGCCATTGATCCGATCCCGCATGTCATGCTGTGGAGTGCAGCGCGTGCCAAGGATCCCGAGATCGCCTGGTTGCGCGATCGGCTTCGACCGCTGGCGAAAAGCCGGTTCACCAGTCTCGCGGACTAAGGAAGAAACGTGGAACAGAAGTCGATGCAACGCCGCCACATGCGACTCGGTGTCTTCGTCCAGACGCCGGGCCACCACGTCGCGGGCTGGCGGCATCCGGATGCGATTTCCGGCGGGCCCAATCTCGGGCTGATGAAGCACATCGCCGCCACGGCCGAGCGCGGCAAGTTCGACATGTTCTTCCTGGGCGACGGCTTTGCCACCGGCTATGGCGAGCATCCCTCGACCATCGGCAAGTTCGAACCGCTGACCTTGCTCTCGGCGCTGGCCATGGGCACGTCCCGGCTGGGGCTCGCCGCCACGGCCTCGACGACCTATGCCGAGCCCTATCACGTGGCGCGCGGCTTCGCCTCGCTCGATCACCTGTCCGGCGGCCGGGCGGCGTGGAACGTCGTCACCACCGCCTATGCCAAGTCGGGCGCCGTGTTCGGCCGCCAGCATCCGCCGCACGCCGAGCGCTATGCCATGGCCGAGGAATTCGTCGAGGCCTGCCGGCTGCTGTGGGACAGCTGGGACGACGACGCGTTCATCGCCGACAAGCAAGCCGGCCGCTTCGTCCGGCCCGGCAGCCTCCACGTGCCGGATTTCAAGGGCAAGTACTTCGCCGTCGAGGGCGCCTTGAACGTGCCGCGGCCGCCGCAGGGCCATCCGGTGTTGATCCAGGCCGGCTCCTCGGGTCCCGGCCGGGCGCTGGCGACGCGCATCGCCGACGTCGTGTTCTCGGCGCAGAACGACCTCGCCGAGGCGCAGGTCTTCTACAAGGGACTGAAGGCGCAAGTGGCCGACAGCGGCCGGCGCGCCGACGACGTCCTGATCATGCCCGGCGTCTTCCCGGTGATCGGCCGGACCGAGCGCGAGGCGCAGGCGATCTTCGCCGAGCTGAACGAGAAGATCGACACGACGCAGGCCTTCACGGTGCTGTCGGACCGGCTGGGCACCGACATGTCGGTCTATCCGCTGGACGAGCCGGTGCCGGCGTTACCCGAGACCGAGCATCTCAAGAGCCGCGCCGCGCTCCTGCTGGAAATGGCCCGGCGCGAAAAGCTCAGCCTGCGCGAACTCTACCACCGGGTGGCGGCGGCCCGCGGCCATCTGTTGCCGATCGGCAGTCCCGTGCAGATTGCCGACGTGCTGGAAAGCTGGTTCCGCTCCGGCGCCGCCGACGGCTTCAATGTGATGCCGCCGTTCTTTCCCGGGCAGTTCGACGACTTCGTGGCGCTGGTCGTGCCCATCCTGCAGGAGCGCGGCCTGTTTCGCGCCGACTATGCGGGGACAACGCTGCGCGAGCATCTCGGACTGGCCCGTCCTGCCAGACGACAGGCCCTCTCAAGTCCTTGATTTGGCGTCCAAATTCAGGGGCCGCAAACGGTCCACTTCGGCCCTTGCGCCCGATGGTCCGAACTCCTGATATAACCCCCTCGAGGGGCCGGTGTGGGCGGAGCAGTCGCCAACCCGGTCAGATCCGGAAGGAAGCAGCCGTAACGAATTCGCTTCGGGTCATGCCGGTCTCTCACCCGTTCCTCCGCGCGCCGCCGCGGACGGCCGGGCGGCCCGGGCGCGACGACCGCCGGGCCTGAGAGGGGCCGCGGCAGATCACGGGTGAGTCGCCATGGCGCAAGCCTCCAAGGACTCCAAAGACAAGAGCTCGGGGAACACCGCACTTCCCTATCGCGTCCTCGCCCGCAAATACCGTCCCGTCGATTTCACCACCCTGGTCGGCCAGGAAGCGATGGTGCGCACCCTGCGCAACGCCATCGCCACCGGCCGCATCGCGCACGCCTTCATGCTCACCGGCGTGCGCGGCGTCGGCAAGACGACGACCGCCCGCATCATCGCCCGGGCGCTGAACTGCGTCGGGCCCGACGGCAAGGGCGGCGCGACGGTCGATCCGTGCGGCGTCTGCGACAACTGCAAGGCCATCACCGAGGACCGCCACGTCGACGTGATCGAGATGGACGCCGCCTCGCGCACCGGCATCGACGACGTGCGCGAGCTGATCGAGGGCGTGCGCTACCGGCCCGTCTCGGCGCGCTACAAGGTCTACATCATCGACGAAGTGCACATGCTGTCGGAGAAGGCGTTCAACGCGCTGCTCAAGACGCTGGAAGAGCCGCCGCCGCACGTGAAGTTCCTGTTCGCCACCACCGAGATCCGCAAGGTGCCGGTGACGGTGCTGAGCCGCTGCCAGCGGTTTGACCTCAAGCGCGTGCCGCAGGACACGCTGATCGCGCATTTCAGCGGCATCGCCGCCGCCGAGAAGGTCGAGATCTCGCCCGAGGCGCTCGTCCTGCTGGCGCGCGCCGCCGACGGCTCGGTGCGCGACGGGCTTTCCATGCTCGACCAGGCGATCGCCCATGGCGGCGGCGTGGTCGATGCCGCCCAGGTGCGCGACATGCTGGGCCTGGCCGACCGCAGCCGCGTGCTCGAGCTGTTCGAGAAGGCGATGAAGGGCGATGCCTCCGCCGTCGTCGCGTCTTTGGGCGAGATGCACGATTCCGGCGCCGATCCCGTGGTCATCCTGCAGGACCTGCTCGAGCTCACGCACTGGGTGACCCGGCTCAAGGTGGCGCCCGAGGCCGCGGCAAGCTCGGCCGACAGCGAGCGCGCCCAGGGCCTGGCGATGGCCGCCAAGCTTTCCATGGCGTCGCTGACGCGGGCCTGGACGCTGCTGCTCAAGGGCCTGCAGGAGACGCTGTCCGCGCCGTCGCCCCTGCGCGCCGCCGAGATGGCGCTGATCCGCCTGTGCTACGCGGCCGACCTGCCCTCGCCCTCCGACGCCATCAAGGCGCTGCAGAATGGCGCTGCGCCGGCGGCCACGACGGGCGCCCCGCCGGCGCCGCGTGGCGGCGGTGGGGGTGGAGGTGCTGCAGCACGGCTGGCGACGCAGCCGATGACGCCCCAGCCCATGACGTCGGCCGTGGCCCAGCCGGCCGAGGCGCCGCCCAATCCGAGGAACTTCACCGAGATCGTGGCCCTGTTCGAAGCCCGCCGCGAGGCGCGCCTGGTGCACCATCTGATGCACCACGTGCACGAGGTGCGGTGTGAGCCCGGCCTGATCGAATTCCGCCCCGAGCCGCAGGCCCCGACCGATCTCGCGGCGCGGCTGAGCGAGACGCTGAGCCGCTGGACCGGCCGGCGCTGGATCGCCTCGGTGTCGAGCGATCCTGGCAAACCGACGCTCACCGCCCAGAAGGCGGCCAACGCCGATTCGCTGCGCAGCCAGGCCGAGGCCGATCCGATGGTGCTGGCCATCATGAAGACATTTCCCGGCGCCAAGCTCGACGCCGTGCGGCGCAAGGGCGACCAGACGTCCCTGGTCGCCGGCCTGGCGGGCGCGGTCGAGGAGCCGCCCGCGGCGGAGGAATACCCCGCCGACGACGACATTCCGGAAAGCGAGTTCTGATGTTCGACAAACTCAAGGATCTGGGCGGCCTGATGCAGCAGGCGCAGGCCATGCAGCAGAAGATGCAGGAATTGCAGACGACGCTCGAACGCCTGGAGATCGTCGGCAGCTCGGGCGCCGGCCTCGTCAAGGTGACGGTCAACGGCAAGAACGAGACGCGCAAGGTCGAGATCGACGCCTCGCTGTTCGTGCCGGCCGACAAGGGCGTGGTCGAGGACCTGATCGTGGCCGCGGCCAACGACGCGCGCACCAAGGTCGAGGCGACGGTGCAGGAGCAGATGCGCGGCATCACCGGCGGCATGACCCTGCCGCCGGGCTTCAAACTGTAAATGAACGGCCCTGAAATCGAGCGGCTGATCCAGTTGCTGAGCCGGCTGCCGGGACTGGGGCCGCGCTCGGCCCGCCGGGCGGCGCTCCATCTCCTGAAGAAACGCGAGACCCTGATGGGGCCGCTCAGCAGCGCGCTGGCCGACGCGGCGCGGGCGATCCGCGCCTGCGCGGTCTGCGGCAACCTCGACACGATCGACCCCTGCTCGATCTGCGCCGATCCCAAGCGCGACCTCGGTCTGATCTGCGTCGTCGAGGATGTCGGCGACCTGTGGGCCATGGAACGCGGCAAGATCTTCGCCGGCCGCTACCACGTGCTGGGCGGCTCGCTGTCGGCGCTCGACGGCATCGGGCCGGACGAGCTCAACATCGCCGCCCTGGTGAAGCGCGTGGCCGCGGGCGGCGTGCGCGAAGTGATCATGGCGACCAACGCCACGGTCGACGGCCAGACCACCGCCCACTATCTCGCCGAGCGGCTGTCCGAGCTCGGCGTGCCGTTGACCCGCCTTGCCCACGGCGTGCCGGTCGGCGGCGAGCTCGACTGGCTGGACGACGGCACGCTCGCGACCGCGCTCAAGGCGCGGCGCGCTTTCTGAGCGGCGAATGAGCGCCGAGACCCTCGCCGCTCTGGCCGTGGCGCTGGGCGCCGGCTGGGCGAGCGGGCTCAATGCCTATGCCGCCGTGCTGGTGCTGGGCGGCGCCGAGCGGCTGGGCCTCGTCCATCTGCCGCACGATCTGCAGGTGCTGGCCTCGCCGTGGGTGCTGGGCGTGGCGGCGATCCTGTTCGCGCTCAACTTCTTCGCCGACAAGATCCCCTACGTCGACAGCATCAACGACATGCTGCACACCTTCGTGCGCATCCCCGCGGGCGCCCTGCTGGCCTATGGCGCGGCGGCCGGCATCAGCCCCGAGGTCGCCGTCATCGCGGGCCTGCTGGGCGGCACCCTGGCGGCGGGCACCCACATCGCCAAGACCGGCTCGCGGGCGCTGATCAACACCTCGCCCGAGCCGTTCAGCAACGTCGCCGCATCGCTCACCGAGGATGCGAGCGTGCTGGGCGGCCTGGCGCTTGCGATCGCCCATCCGATCACATTTCTGTGCCTGCTGGCGGTCTTCGTGGCCCTGCTGGTGTGGCTGCTGCCGAAATTGCTGCGGCTGGCCCTGACGCCGTTTCGCCGGATGGCCCGCCGCGGACAAAAGTCTTGACTCGGCGGGCTGTCATCGACCTTGGTCGGAAAGACGAGCGCTTTCCTTCGCCCGGCGGCGCGCTACACTGAATCCATGTTCATCCGCCAGAACATCCAGACCCTGCGGTTCTTCCGCACCACGCCGGCGATGCGCTGTCCGTATCTGCCGCACCGGCTGGAGACCAAGCTCGTCACCGAGCTGAGCGGGCCGGATGCAATTTCCCAGCACGACACCCTGACCGACGCCGGCTTCCGGCGGTCGCATCACTTCGTCTACAAGCCGCTGTGCGACGGCTGCCGCGCCTGCGTGCCGGTCCGTATCCGCGTCAGAGACTTCGAGCCGAGTCGCGCCCAGCGCCGCATCCTGCGCCGCAACGAGCACGTCCACGCCGTCGAGACCCAGGCGCTTGCCACCGGCGAGCAGTACGCGCTTTTTTCACGCTACGTGCTGACCCGCCATCGCGACGGCGACATGGCCGACATGGATTTCGACGACTACCGGGCGATGGTCGAGGAGAGCCCGGTCGAGACCGCGATCATCGAGTTCCGCGACAACTCGGCCGAAGGCCGGCTGGTCGGCGCCTGCCTGGTCGACTGGCTGTCGAGCGGCGTATCGGCGGTCTACAGCTTCTTCGACCCGCAGCACCCGCGTCGCGGGTTGGGCACGCACATGATCCTGTGGCTGGCCGATGCCGCCGCACGGCGCGGGCTGCCCTATGTCTACCTGGGCTACTGGATCGCCAATTCCAGCAAGATGGCCTACAAGCGCGCCTTCCGTCCGCTGGAGTTCTTCGGCCCCGAGGGCTGGACCGAGTTGCCTACCGCGTAGGCAGTTGCCAGTCAGGTGGAGCGACTTGACGCACCCCCTGCTCCGCCGTGACAGTTCCCAGCGCTAGCGCGATTTCGCAGCCCGCGTTATTGAGAAGGCCTCCGTTGGCGAGAACGGGGGATCGACAACAAAAACTCGCACAGGGGAGTGGGGATGCGCTTATTGCTGGCTTTCAGCGCGTTCGTCGACGCAATCAACGAAAAGATCGGGGTTGTCTGCAACTGGCTTGTCCTGCTGGCGTGCATCGTCAGCGCCGGCAATGCCATGGTCCGCTACGCCTACGACATGAGCTCGAACGCCTGGCTCGAGGTGCAGTGGTACATGTTCGCCATCATCGTGATGTTTGGCGCCGCCTACACGCTGAAGCGCAACGAACATGTCCGCGTCGACCTCTTCTACATGACGCTGAGCCGCCGCGGCCAGCTCTGGATCGACATCCTGGGCACGCTGATCTTCCTGCTGCCGACCTGCGCCATCCTGGCCTGGCTGAGCTGGCCCTTCTTCATGCAGTCCTTCAACGTCAGTGAGCATTCCTCGAACGCCGGCGGCCTGGTCCGCTGGCCGATCAAGCTGGTGCCGCCGGTCGGCTTCGCGCTGCTGGCGCTGCAGGGAATTTCCGAACTGATCAAGCGCGTGGCCTTCCTCAACGACTATCCGGTCGACAGTCTCGAGGCGCACTACGAGAGGCCGCAGCAATGATGATCCCTCTCGAGTGGATGCCGCCGCTTGATGTTCGGCGGCCTCGTCGTCTTCATGATCATCGGCTACCCGGTGGCCTTCTCGCTGGCCGCCGTCGGCTTCTTCTTCGGCTTCATGTCGATCGAGATCGGCTACTTCACGATGGCCTTCATGCAGGCCATCCCGGGCCGCGTGTTCGGCAACATCCTGTCGAACGAGCTGCTGCTCGCCATCCCGTTCTTCACCTTCATGGGCGCGATCCTGGAGAAATGCGGGCTGGCCGAGGACATGCTCGAATCGATGGGCCAGCTGTTCGGCCCGGTCCGCGGCGGCCTCGGCTACTCGACCATCATCGTCGGCTTCATCCTGGGCGCGATCACCGGCACCGTGGCGGCGCAGGTCATCGCCATGGCGATGATCACCCTGCCGGTGATGCTGCGCTACAAGTACAACATGCGCTACGCCACCGGCGTGCTGGCGGCCTCGGGCACCATCACCCAGCTGGTGCCGCCGTCGCTGGTGCTGATCGTGCTGGCCGACCAGCTCGGCCGCTCGGTCGGCGACATGTATCTCGGCGCCTGGGGCCCCTCGCTGCTGCAGATCGCCCTGTTCGCCGCCTACACCTTCTACGTCGCCCTGGTGCGGCCCGACGATCTGCCGCCGGTGCCGCGCACGCTGTTCGGCAGGGCCCTGCTGATCAAATGCGCCTGGGGCATCATCCCGGCCGCGGTGCTGATCTTCCTGGTGCTGGGCACCATCATGATGGGCCTGGCGACGCCGACCGAGGCCGGCGCCATGGGCACCATCGGCGCGATCGTGCTGGCCGTGGTGCGCAACGCGCCGCTGACCAGGTTCGACAAATGGATGTTCGGCGCCGGCTGCGTCGCCGCCGGCGTCGGTTTCCTGATCGGCCTGGTGGCCTTCAAGTCGCTCGCCTTCCAGGTCGCCTTCACCGTCATGTTCGCCGCCATCATCTGGCTGTGCTGGCGGGCCTGGCAGTTCAAGGAGCTGCGCGAGCTGATCGTCCAGGCCTTCCAGGCGACGATGCGCATCACCGCGATGGTGGCCTTCATCCTGGTCGGCGCGACCTGCTTCTCGATCACCTTCCAGGGCGTCGACGGCAACCGTTGGGTCGAGCACCTGATGTCGAACCTGCCGGGCGGCGTCTGGGGCTTCCTGGTCGTCGTCAACCTGTTCGTCTTCTTCCTGGCCTTCTTCCTCGACTTCTTCGAGATCGCCTTCATCATCGTGCCGATGCTGGCGCCGGTGGCGCAGAAGATCCTCGAGCCGGTGGTCGGCCACGACGCGGCGCTGATCTGGTTCGGCGTCATGCTGTGCGTCAACGTGCAGACGTCGTTCATGCATCCACCCTTCGGCTTCGCCCTCTTCTACCTGCGAAGCGTCGCGCCCAAGGAGGTGAAGAGTTCGGACATCTACTGGGGCTCGGTGCCCTGGGTGCTGCTGCAGCTCATCATGGTGGTGATCGTGATCGCCTTCCCGCAGTCGGTGACCTACTTCCTCGACGCGCCCTCGACCGTCGATCCGACCAAGATCAAGATCGAGATCCAGGCGCCGCCGACCGAAGACGCCGCGCCGCCCGTCTTCAAGTAAGGCTGGCACTCGAACAAGAAAAAAGCCCCGCCAACCGGCGGGGCTTTTCCTTTGGCGCGATGGCCGGATCTAGCGGCCCTGGGCCGACATCGAGAAGTTGAAGTTGTCGAAGGTGTTCTCGGCGACGCGGAACCACAGGTTCTGGTCGGCGCGGAACGCCTTCAGGCTGTCGTAGATCTTCTTGAACTTCGGATCCTTGGCCGACAGCTCGTCGTAGTACTTGTAGGCCTCGGTGAAGCACGGCTCGAGGATCGTGCGCGGGAACGGCCGCAGCTCGGTGCCGGACGCCACCAGGCGGCGCAGCGCCGCCGGGTTGCCGGCGTCGTACTTCGGCACCATCCACGAGGTGACGAGGCCGGCCGCCGTCTCGACCATCGCCTGGTAGTTCTTGGGCAGCTTCGCCCAGGCGTCGTTGTTGATGTAGATCGAGCCGAGCGACGCGCCTTCCCACCAGCCGGGGTAGTAATAGTACTTGGCGATCTTGTTGAAGCCGAGCTTCTCGTCGTCGTACGGGCCGACCCATTCGCAGGCGTCGATCGTGCCCTTCTCGAGCGCCGGATAGATGTCGCCGCCGGCGATCTGCTGCGGCACCACGCCGAGACGCTGCAGGATCAGGCCCGCGAAGCCGCCGACGCGGAACTTCAGGCCCTTCATGTCGTCCATCGACTTGATTTCCTTGCGGAACCAGCCGCCCATCTGGCAACCGGTGCCGCCGAAGATGAACGAGCGGAAGTTGTATTCCTTGTAGAACTCGTTGATCAGCTCGTTGCCGCCGCCGAAATAGCACCAGGCGTAGTATTGCCGCTGGTTCATGGTGAAGGGCAGGCCGGTCTCGAACACGAAGTTCGGATGCTTGCCGAAGTAGTAGTAGGCGGCGGTCTGGCCGGCTTCCACGGTGCCGTTCTGCACGGCGTCGGCGACCTGCAGGCCCGGGACGATTTCGCCGGCGGCGAACGCGCGGACCTGGAACTTGCCGTCCGACATCTCGCCGATCACCTTGGCGAACAGCTCGGAACCGCCATAGAGCGTGTCGAGCGACTTGGGGAAGCTCGATGTCAGACGCCACTTAACTTCCGGCATGCCCTGCGCGATGGCCGGTGCGGCGACAGCCGATGCAGCAGCCACACCCGCCGCTCCAACGCCTGCCGTCCTGATAAACTTTCTACGCTTCATCTCGTCGTCTCCTCCCTGATGTAGGGACCCTTGTTGACTCCCCTTTGAGCGCCGGAGACTGACATGCGGAATTCGTTTTGAAAAGCGCCGGCCCGCCGGAATCGCAATAAAAACCCCGCCGCAGCGGGGTTTTTACAGTTCAGGCCTGGGCGATGCTCAGAGCTTGTTGGCGGCCGACTGGCGCGCCATGTAGTTGTCGAAGGTGTTCTCGACGACGCGGAACCACAGGACCTCTTCGTTGCGGAAGGGCTTCCACGAGTCGTAGATCTTCTTGAACTTGGGATTCTTGGCGACCGTCTCGGCATAGAGCTCGTTGGCCGCGTTGAAGGACGCGTCCATCACCGACTGCGGGAACGGCAGGAACTTCGTGCCGCTGGCCACCAGCTCGCGCAGCGCCTTGGGGTTCTGCACGTCGTACTTGGCGACCGAATGCGTGTTGGTATCGCCGCACGCCACCGCGATGGCTTCCTTGTAGACGGCCGGAAGCGCTTCGTAGGCCTTGAGGCCGACATACAACGAAAGGGCGGCGCTGCCTTCCCACCAGCCGGGGTAGTAATAGTACTGCGCGACCTTGTTGAACCCGAGCTTCTGGTCGTCGTACGGACCGACCCATTCGGCGGCGTCGATCGTGCCCTTCTCGAGCGCCGGATAGATGTCGCCGCCGGCCAGCTGCTGCGGCACCACGCCGAGCTTGGCCATGACCTGGCCGGCGAAACCGCCGATGCGCATCTTCACGCCCTTGAGGTCCTCGGGCGTCTTGATCTCCTTGCGCCACCAGCCGCCCATCTGAGCGCCGGTGTTGCTCATCAGGAAGGAGGTCATGTTGTAGTCCTTGTAGAACTCGCGCATCAGCTCGAGCCCGCCGCCGTAATAGACCCAGGCATTGTGCTGGCGCGTGTTCAGCCCGAACGGCACCGCCGTGTCGAAGGCGAAGGTCGGGTCCTTGCCGACATAGTAGTAGGACGCGGTGTGGCCGCACTCGACGGTCTCGTTCTGCACCGCATCGACGACCTGCAGGCCGGGGACGATCTCGCCGGCGGCGAAGACACGGATCTGGAACTTGTTGTCGGTGATGGCGGCGACTCGCTTGGCGAAGTCCTCGCCGGCGCCATAGATCGTGTCGAGCGACTTGGGGAAGCTCGACGCCAGGCGCCACTTCACCTCGGGCATGGACTGCGCGATCGCCGGCGCGGCGAGCGTGCCGGCAGCCGCAACCGTGGCACCGCCGACACCGGCCGTGCGCAAAAACTTGCGACGTTGCATCTGAAAAAACTCCCTAGGCTCTTGCTTATTAACCGCGTTCTGCAACGCGGGCCGCTTTCGGCGGCGGCGGGTTTATGACATAGGGCTGCCGGCTTGGAAAGGAGGTTGCGTAGCGACTGAAACGCCAAGAAAAACCCCGCCTGAAGCGGGGTTTTAATCAGTCTTTTCAAGGCCCTGGAGCCTAGAGCTTATTGGCGGCCGACTGCCGCGCCATGAAGTTGTCCAGCGTGTTCTCGACGACGCGGAACCACAGCACCTCCTCGGCCCGGAACTGCTTCCACTGCTCGTAGATCTTCTTGAACCGGGCGTTCTTGGCCATGGTCTCGTCGTAGACCTGGTTGGCCGCGACGTACGAGGCTTCCATGATCGGCGCGCTGAACGGCGTGAGCTTGGTGCCCGACGCCACCAGTTCGCGCAGCGCCTTCGGATTCTGCGCATCGTACTTCGACAGCATCGCAGTGTGTGCCTTGGCCGCGGCGGCCTCGACGATCGCCTGATAGCTCTTCGGCAGCTCGCCCCACTTGGCGAGGTTCACGTAAGCCGAAAGCTGCGGGCCGGCTTCCCACCAACCGGGGTAGTAGTAGTACTGCGCGACCTTGTTGAAGCCGAGCTTCTGGTCGTCGTACGGACCGACCCATTCGGCGGCGTCGATCGCGCCCTTCTCGAGCGCCGGATAGATGTCGCCACCGGCGATCTGCTGCGGCACGACGCCGAGCTTGCTCAGCACCTCGCCGGCAAAGCCCGAGGTGCGCATCTTCAGTCCCTTGAGGTCGTCGACGGTCTTGATCTCCTTGCGGAACCAGCCGCCCATCTGTCCGCCGGTGTTGCCGCACGGCATGGACGTGGATGTTGTAATCCTTGAAGAAGTCGGCCATCGCCTCGCGGCCGCCGCCCCAGTTCATCCAGGCATCCTGCTGGCGCGCGTTCAGGCCGAACGGGACGGCGCAGTCGAGAGCGAAAACCGGATCCTTGCCGACATAGTAGTAGGACGCGGTATGGCCCATCTCGACGGTGCCGTTCTGCACCGCGTCGGCCACCTGCAGGCCGGGCACGATCTCGCCGGCGGCAAAGAGACGGATCTGAAACTTGTTGTCGGTCGCGTCGGCGACATACTTGGCGAAGATTTCCGACGCGCCGAAGATCGTGTCGAGCGACTTGGGAAAGCTCGAGGCGAGACGCCACTTGAGCTCGGGCGAGGACTGCGCGATGGCCGGTGCGGCAACAACCGCCGTGGCGGCGGTCGCCGCCGCGCCGATGCCGGCCGAGCGGATGAACTTGCGACGTTGCATTGAACCAAAGACTCCGGAAATGAGTGGGGTTGCGCGGGCTTATGGCACGCGCCCCCCAGCGGCAAAAGGTTCAACGCATGAACAATAAAGCGAGCGCCAATGCGCCGATTGCAATGCGGTACCGCCACGCTTCGTGCAGAAACAGTACGCCACGAAGAAGCTGAGCGCGCTATGCTGACCGAGCGGATACCGTCGCATCAGGAAGAGCACCCCATGAAGATCCCGGGCGTGTCTGTCGAAGAGGTCCCCTCCGTTCCGCCCGCCGTCGTACCGGCCGACACGGCCATTCCGGTCTTCATCGGCTATACCGAGAAGGCGATCGACCTTGAAGGCCGCTCGCTTGCCAATGTGCCCCAACGCATTCAGTCCCTGCGGGACTATGAGCAGTTTTTCGGCGGCGCTTATCCGGAGACGCTGTACGTCGACGTCACTCAGGCGGCTGGCGCGACGCCGGCCGCCCGGTTCGTCAATGGGCCTGCGGGCACGAATTCGGTGCCCTTCTTTCTTCCCAGCTTCCTGCTCCACTACAGCGTGGCGCTCTTCTATGCCAACGGAGGGGGGCCTTGCTTCGTCTTGTCGATTGGCCCCTATGCCTTCCGCAACGGCGCGCCCGACATAAGCAGCGCCGTGCTCGAAGGCGCGTTTCCAATCCTCGAAGCCCATGTCGGTCCGACGCTCATCGTGATACCGGACGCGTGCCGGCTTTCGCTCACGGCGGCTTCGACCGACATCCAGACCGTGGCCGACGTCGCAACTGCCGCGCTGGCTCATTGCCGCAAAATGCAAGACCGCTTCGCCATCATCGACGTTCCGATCTCGCAGGCGGCCATCGTTCCAGGTGCGGCGTCGACCGTGCTGGAGGCCGACATCACCTTCCGTTCCCACCTGACCGACGATGCCGAACAACTCAAATACGGCGCGGCCTATTATCCCTATGTGCAGAGCCTGCTGCCCTATGCCACCAGCCCCGACACTGTTCACATCACGTCGACACTCTATGACGGCACGCTCACCGGCGCCCAGACGACGCATCCCGACGTCTACGACGCGGTCAACCGCCTGGTCGGCGGAACGCAGGCGCTGTTGCCGCCCAGCGGAGCGGTCGCCGGCCTTTATGCCCGGGTGGACAACACGAGGGGCGTTTGGAAGGCCCCTGCCGGCGGTGACCCCATCGAAGCGGTGGCTGGCCCGGTCATCAACGTTACCGACGCTTTCGGCGGTATCCTCGGCAGCGACCCGAGCGGCAAATCGATCAACGTCATCCGCAGTAGTCACCGGGCGCGGCACCCTCATCTGGGGTGCCCGCACGCTGGCCGGCAACGACGGCGAAGATCGATATGTGAACGTGCGGCGCTTCCTCATCTTCGTGGCGCAATCGATCAAGAAGGCGACGGCCCGGTTCGTGTTCGAGGCCAACGATGCCGACACCTGGACCAGGGTGCGTGGCATGACCGAGAATTTCCTTGCCACGTTGTGGAGAACAGGTGCGCTGCAGGGCAACAAGCCGGAGCAAGCTTTCACCGTGGCCGTCGGGCTGGGCACGACGATGACACCGCAGGACATCCTCGACGGCAAGATGATCGTGGTGATCGGCCTAGCCGTGGTGAGGCCGGCCGAATTCATCATCCTCCGCATCGGCCAGTGGATGCCCAAGCCTTGAAGCGGCCGTCGAGCGGCGACAGCGTCAACGCATGAGCAACAAAGCGAGCGCCAGTGCGCCGATCGCAATGCGGTACCAGGCGAAGACGCCGAAGCCGTGGCGGCTGATGAAACGCACGAAGGCGCCGACCACGACCAGGGCAGAAACAAACGCCGTGAAGAAACCCAGCGCGATCAGGCCGCCGCCGTGCCAGTCGAGCGTCGACCAGTTCCTGTAGAGATCGTAGACCGCGGCCCCGATCATGGTGGGGATGGCGAGAAAGAACGAGAATTCGGCGGCGGCTGCGCGGTCCACGCGAAAGACCCGCGCCGCCATGATGGTCGAGCCCGACCGCGACACGCCCGGGATCATGGCCAGGCACTGGCAGACGCCGACGAACAGCGCGGTCTTGAGATCGATGTCATCGACCGACTTGATGCGCGGCCGCTGCGCAAAGCGCTCGATGAGCAGGATGGCAAAGCCGCCGACGATCAGCGCGACCGCCACGATGACCGGACTTTCGAGCATCGCCTTGATGTATTTGTGCGCTGCGACGCCCACGACGGCGGCCGGCAGGAAGGCGACGATGACCGCCGCGGCGAACCGCATGGCCAGCGGCTGGCGCTGCACCACGCCGGTGACGGTCGCCCAGATCTTGGCGCGATAGAGCACGCACACGGCGAGAATGGCGCCGAGCTGGATGACGATCTCGAAGACCTTGCCGGGCGGACCCTCGAAGTGCAGCAGCTCCTCGGCGAGGATGATGTGGCCGGTCGAGGAAACCGGCAGGAATTCCGTGACCCCCTCGACAATGCCGATCAGCACCGTCTTCCAGATCAGCGTCAGGTCCATCTCGATCAATCCTTGAAACGCTTGGCGCGCGGCCAGCCTTTTTCGGGCATGCGCCCGGCCTGGGCGCGTTCGCCGCGCCAGAATTTAAGCTCGCCGGCAGGGATGATCCGGTTCGACCACGGCAGGCCGTCGGCGAGCCTGAAGGCCTGCGCGTCCGACAGCCTGTCGGCCTTGGACTTCTGCAGCAGGACGCCGCGACCGCGGGCCATCTCGGGCACCTGATCGAGCGGGAAGATCAGGAGCTTGCGGCCGACGCTGAGCGCCGCCACCGAGTCGGCGTTCTCCGGCACGACGGCGAAGGCCTGGGCCTTTTCCTTGTCGGCGAGGTTCAGCACCTGCCGGCCGTTCTTGGTCTGCGCCACCACCTCGTCCTCCGGCACGACGAAGCCGCGGCCGGCGTCGGAGGCGACGAGGAACTTGCGGCCACCCTTCAGCACCTCGAGCTGCACGATGTCCTGCTCGTTGCCGAGCTCGATCATCAGCCGGATCGGCTCGCCGTGGCCGCGCGCGCTCGGCAGCTTGTCGCAGCCCAATGTGTAGAAGCGGCCGTTGGTGGCGAACACCAGGACCTTGTCGATCGACTGGGCATGGAGGGCAAAGCGCGGTCCGTCGCCTTCCTTGTATTTGAGCTCGGCCGCCGCCTTGTCGTCGAGATGGCCCTTGGCGGCGCGGATCCAGCCCTTTTCGGAGCAGACGATGGTGATCGGCTCGCGCTCGACGAAATCCTCGATCGCATGCTCGACTTCGGCCGGCGCATCGGCCAGCTCGGTGCGGCGGCGGCCAAGCTCCGTCTTGCCGCCGAACTTGCGCTTGGTCTCCTGGACTTCCTCGGCGATCTTCGCCCACTGCAGCTTGTCGTCCTTGAGCAGCGCCCGCAGCTCCTTGCGTTCGGCGCTGAGCTTCTTGTGCTCGCCCTTGATCTCGAATTCCTCGAGCCGGCGCAGCGCGCGCAGGCGCATGTTGAGGATCGCCTCGGCCTGCAGGTCGGTGAGCTTGAAAGCCTTGATCATCTTGGGCTTGGGCTCGTCCTCCTCGCGGATGATCTTGATCAGCTTGTCGAGGTTGAGATAGGCGATCAGGTAGCCGTCGAGGATCTCCAGCCGCCGCTCGATCGCGGCCAGCCGGAAGGTCGAGCGCCGCACCAGCACCTCGCGCCGATGGTCGAGGAAGGCCTGCAGCGCCTCGCGCAGGTCCATGACGCGGGGCGTGTTGTCCTTGTCGAGGACGTTGAGATTGAGCGGAAAGCGGATTTCGAGGTCGGTCTGCCGGAAGAGCTGCTCCATCAGGAGCTCGGCCGGGACATTGCCGGTGCGCGGTTCGAGCACGATGCGCACGTCGTCGGCCGATTCGTCGCGCACGTCCTCCAGGATCGGCAGCTTCTTGGCATTGATGATCTCGGCGATGCGCTCGATCAGCTTGCCCTTCTGGACCTGATAGGGGATCTCCGTGACGATGATGCGGTACTGGCCGCGCGGCAGCTCCTCGACCTTGTAGCGCGCGCGCAGCCGGAAGGCGCCGCGGCCCGTCTTGTAGGCCTCGAGCATCGACTCGCGCGGCTCGACCAGCACGCCGCCGGTCGGGAAATCAGGGCCCTTCACCAGGTCGACCAGGGTGTCGATGCGGGCGTTGGGCGTCTTGATCAGGTGCAGCAGCGCATCGCACAGCTCGCCGGCATTGTGCGGCGGGATCGAACACGCCATGCCGACGGCGATGCCGGCGGCGCCGTTGGCCAGCAGGTTGGGGAAGCCGCCGGGCAGGACCGCCGGCTCCTCGGTCGAGCCGTCGTAGTTGGGCCGGAAGTCGACGGCGTTCTCGTCGATGCCGGCCAGCAGCGCTTCCGCCACCTCGGTGAGCCGCGCCTCGGTGTAGCGCATGGCGGCGGCGTTATCGCCGTCGATGTTGCCGAAATTGCCCTGGCCCTCGATCAGCGGATAGCGCGCGGCGAATTCCTGGGCGAGGCGCACCAGCGCGTCGTAGATCGACTGGTCGCCGTGCGGGTGATACTGGCCGATCACGTCGCCCACGACGCGGGCGCTCTTCTTGAAGGCGCTGTTGGGATCGAGCCGCAACTGGCGCATGGCGTAGAGCAGGCGGCGATGCACCGGCTTCAGGCCGTCGCGCACATCGGGCAGCGAGCGCGCCATGATGGTCGACAACGCATAGGACAGGTAACGCTCGCTGAGCGCCTGCCCGAACTGCACCGGCTTGACCGCAGCCAGTGGAACGACGTTGTTGCGTTTTGCCATCTACCGCGACTGAGGGGCCGTATCGAGAGGGGACGGGCTGCGGTTCAAGCCGCCGCCGTTGTTGATTCTAGCGCTGGAGCGTTTCCATAAATCTCGACCGCGCGGGAGGCAAGGGCTTGTTGTGTGGCCAAAACACGTGGCGTTCGAGGAAATAGCCCGTCAAATCGAGGCCTTTCCGCAATTGATCGTCATCCGACGGTAACCCGCCGGTGGACAGAAACGCCGGCAGGTCGAGCAGCTTCTCCTTGTAGGGGCCGGCGGCCGCCCGCGACACGGCGCGGCCGGTCTTGGGCGAGACATAGGCCAGGTCCTCGGTGGCGCCCGTCGCCGCGCACTTTTCGAGGTCGAGTCCGAAGCCCAGCTCCTGCAGGAGGCCGAGTTCCAGCCGGACATAGATGACCGGCCAGCCGGGATGGCCGAGGGCGCCCAGGAAGGCGCGGAAGCCGTCGAAGATCGCCGGATGCGGCTCGCGGTCGGGCAAGGCCGCATCGATCACCGCACAGGCGGCAGAAAGCCCCGCCAGCTCGGACGCGTCGTCGAGGGCGCGCGCCGCGTGGGCCTCGCGCAGTTCGCCCGAATAGTTGCCGAGCTGCTCCGACAGGCGCGCCCGCCAGGCGACCTCGACGAGGTTGCCGGACTGCCACACCGGACGAGCCCGCCGCGACACCCCGCCCGGCACGAAGCCCGCGTGGCGCCCGTGCTCGCGTGTCAGCAACGAGGCGACCAGGCCGCTCTCGCCGTGCGGCCGCGTCGACAGCACGATGCCTTGGTCGCTCCAATCCATGCGGCGGGTATGCCGCGTTTCGCCGATTCGCGCTAGGCTGGCGCATGGCCAGGTTGAAACGGCGCCAGTTGCTGGGCGCGGGCGCGCTTGCCGCCGCCCTGCCCTCGCGCGTGTTTGCCCAGACGGCGTCTTCGGCGCGGCCGCAGCTCCTGCAGGGCGTGCAGGCCGGCGATTTCACGGCGGACGGCGCCACGGTGTGGAGCCGCTCCGACCGTCCCGCGCGCATGTACGTGGATTACGCCACGACCGAGAGCTTCGCCGACAGCAAGAGGATCGAGGGACCGCTGGCGCTCGAACCGACCGATTTCACCTCGCGCCTGCACATCCGAGACGTGCCGCCCGGACAGACCGTCTTCTACCGCGTCTCCTACCTCGATCTCGGCGACTACAAGACCATGAGCCAGCCGGCGACCGGGCGCTTCCGGACGCCGCCGCGGAGCAATGGCGACGTGAGCTTCGTCTGGTCGGCCGACACCGCGGGCCAGGGCTGGGGCATCAATCCCGATATCGGCGGCATGACGATCTACGAATCCATGCGCAGGCTCGGTCCCGATTTCTTCGTCCATTGCGGCGACACGATCTACGCCGACAACCCGATCGTGGCGGAGAAGAAGCTGCCGGACGGTCGCGTCTGGAGAAACGTGGTGCGCGAGGCCAAGTCGAAAGTCGCCGAGACGCTGGCCGAGTTCCGCGGCAACCACCTCTACAATTTCCTCGACGACAACCTGCGCCGCTTCAATGCCGAAGTGCCGATGCTGGCGCTGTGGGACGACCACGACGTCCTCGACAACTGGTACTGGGAACGCAGCCTCGACGATGATTCGCGCTACGCGCAGAAGAACACCGCCTTGCTGGCGGCGTACGGCCAGCGCGCGTTTCGCGAACACATGCCGCTCGCGCAGAGCCTCGACGAACCGATGCGGCTCTTCGACAAATTCTCCTGGGGGCCGCGCCTCGATCTGTTCCGCCTCGACATGAGGAGCTTCCGCGGCGCCAACGGGCCCAACCGGCAGACCGTCGCGGGTGCCGAGTCGGCCTTGCTCGGCCCCGAGCAGGTCGCCTGGCTGAAGCAGGCGCTCAGGGCCTCGACCGCAACCTGGAAGATCATCGCCGCCGACAAGCCGATCGGCCTCGCCATCTACGACGACCGGCGGACCGAAACAGGCTCGGAAGCGGTCGCCAACGGCGACAATGGCGGCCCGCTCGGCCGCGAGCTCGAGATCGCCGACCTGCTCGGCTTCATCAAGCAGGAGGGCATCCGCAACGTCCACTGGATCACCGCCGACGTGCATTACGCCGCGACCCACCGCTACGATCCCAACCGCGCGGCCTTTCCCGATTTCACCGCGTTCTACGAGTTCGTGTCCGGGCCGCTCTGCGCCGGCGGCTTCGGTCCCAACACACTCGACAACACCTTCGGTCCCGAGGTCGTCTTCCAGAAGGTGCCGCCGGCCGGCCGCTTCGATCTCTCGCCGCTCGAAGGCTCGTGCCATTTCGGCCATGTGAAGATAGACGGCGCCACCGGCGGCATGACGATCACCCATCGCGACGCCGCGGGCGGCGTGCTGCACGCGCTCAGTCTGATGCCCCGTTGAGAATTACTTGGGCTCGTAATCGAGGCCGATGGCGCGATAGTGCGCCGGGTCGTCGGCCCAGCGCTCGCTCACCTTGACGTGCAGGAAGAGATGCACCGGCCGCTCGAGCATCTGGCCGAGCTCGTGGCGCGAGCGGGCGCCGATCTGCTTGATGCGCGCACCGCCCTTGCCGAGGAAGATCGCGCGCTGGCCGTCGCGCTGGACGTGGATGGTCTGCTCGATGCGCACGCTGCCGTCCGGCCTGTCCTCCCACTTGTCGGTCTCGACCGCGGCCTCGTAGGGCAGTTCCTGGTGGAGCTGCAGGAACACCTGTTCGCGAGTCACCTCGGCCGCCAGCAGACGCAGCGGCAGGTCGGCCGCCTGGTCCTCGGGATAGAGGAACGGCCCTGCCGGCAACGCCGCCGCCAGGGTCGCCAGAACGTCCTGCACGCCATCCTGCTTCAGCGCGCTCACCATGAACGTCCGCTCGAACGGCAAAAGGGCGTTCAGCTCGGCGGTCAGCGCCAAAAGCTTCTCGCGCGGCACGAGATCGATCTTGTTCAGGATCACGAAACGCGGCGCGCCCTGCTCCTTGAGCCGCTCGATGATCGCCGCGGTCTCTGGCCCGACGCCGCGCTCGGCATCGACCACCAGCGCGATGAGGTCGGCGTCGGTCGCGCCCTGCCAGGCGGCGGCGACCATGGCGCGCTCGAGCCGGCGCTTGGCGATGCGGAAGATGCCCGGCGTGTCGACCAGCACGACCTGCGCGCGGCCGCCATCCGGCAGATCGGTCATGGCGATGCCGATCACCCGCATGCGCGTGGTCTGCACCTTGGGCGAGACGATGCTCACCTTCGAGCCGACCAGCGCATTGACCAGGGTCGACTTGCCGGCGTTGGGGGCGCCGACGATGGCGGCAAAGCCCGAGCGTGTGGGTTGCGTGGTCATGCCTTGCTCAGTCGCCCTTGTTCAGCTGATCGAGGAGCGCGCTGGCCGCGGCGCTCTCGGCATCGCGCTTGGTCTGGCCCCTGCCCTGCGCCGCCGGCTGGGTGCCGACCTTGACCTCGACCAGGAAGACCGGCTCGTGCTCGGAGCCTTCGCGGCCGATCTGGCGATAGACCGGCAAGGCAAGGCCGCGCCCTTGCGCCCATTCCTGAAGCTGCGTCTTGGGTGGCCGCGGCGCGGGATTGTCGCTGCCCAGCCGCTCGTCCCACAGATGCTCGACGGCGCGCGCCGCCGTCTCGAAGCCGGCATCGAGGAAGATCGCGCCCAGCAAGGCCTCGAGCATGTCGGACAGGATCGCCGGCGTCGCCGGCGGCGCGCCGCGATAGCCGATCAGGTGATCGCGCAGGCCGATCGCCTGGGCGATCTCGACCAAGGTCTTCGCGCTCACCAGGGCGGCGTGGCGCCGGGCGAGCTGGCCTTCGCGTTCCTGCGGAAAGCGGCGCAGCAGCAGGTCGGACATGGCCAGCGACAGCACGCGGTCGCCGAGGAACTCCAGGCGTTCGTTGCCGTGCGGGAAGGCCGCCTTGAGGTCGGGACGGCGATCGAGCGTGCCGCGGTGGGTGAGCGCCTCGACCGCAAGCTCGACGCGCGTGAAGGCGTGCCCCAGCTTGCCGGCCAGCGCCGCCAGATCGACGTCGCCCGCCTTCAGTGGATTGCCGTGAAGAATCGGCTCCATCGGATGGCCTGCGGCCATTTCCAAGGCTCCAGCCAGCCGGCAGCCGACGGATCGTGCGAGAAGAAGATGAACTCGGCGCGGCCGACGAGGTTCTCCGCCGGCACGTACCAGCCGAGCTGGTCGCGGTCGCGCGACGAGCCCGAGGAATCGCGCAACATCAGGCGCGTTCGACTGTCGAGCGAGTCGTCGCGATTGTCGCCCATGACGAAGTAGTTGCCGGCCGGAACGAGGAACTCCGGCGTGTTGTCGGCCGGGCCGTTGTCGGAATATTCGAGCACCGTGTAGCGCCGGCCGTTGGGCAGCGTCTCGCTGAACAGCGTGCCCTTCTGGTAGTGGCCGTTGTTGCCTTTCACGTAGTCGCCGATGCGCAGGCGCTCGACGGGTGTGCCGTTGATGTGCAGCACGCCGTTCATCATCTGGATGCGGTCGCCCGGCAGGCCGACGATGCGCTTGATGTAGTCGGTCCGGTTGACGCCCTGGCCCTGGTCGCCGGGATACTTGAACACCGCGACGTCACCACGCTCGGGCGGCTGGCCGAAGATCCGGCCGGAGAACAGACCTGCCGAAAAAGGGAAGGAATGCTTGCTGTAGCCGTACGAGTATTTCGACACGAAGAGGTAGTCGCCGACCAGCAGGGTCGGGATCATCGAGCCGCTCGGTATGTTGAACGGCTCGATGGCGAATGTGCGCACAACCAGTGCGATCAATACGGCATAGACCACCGTGCGGATGGTCTCGCCCCAGCCGCCAGCCTTGTCTTGTCCACGCTTACGACGTTCAGCCACGTCCGTCATCGCCGTACCAGTTTAAACAAGCCGCGCCTATAGCAGGGCATAAAGCTGCTGTCTCCCGCCGCGGGCGCGGCATGGGAGCACTGCAAAATGCAGGGACCCCCGCAATGCATATCTCGGCTCATGTTCGGGGTATGGCGGAAATGATCACGATCGCCTGTGCCATGGGATATTCGTCGGTCAAGGTCAGGTCGATTTGCGGCGACATTCCGGCCGGCGTGAGCTCTTCCAGCCGCGCCAATGCGCCGCCGGTCAGCGCGATGGTGGGCCGGCCCCCGCGCTGGTTGACGACGCCCATGTCGCGCCAGAAGACGCCGCGACGCAGGCCCGTGCCCAGCGCCTTGGAGCAGGCTTCCTTTGCCGCAAAACGCTTGGCGTAGCTGGCTGCCCGCGTCGCCCTGCCCTCCGAACGTTTCTGTTCAGTCTCAGTGAAGATCCGTTGCACGAAGCGGTCGCCGAATCTTTCGAGCGACTTCTCGATCCGCCTGATGTCGATCAAATCGTTGCCAATGCCGATGATCACGCAGCCGCTCCCGCGGCGCGTGCGACGTCCATGACGCGGCGCATTTCGCGGATCGCCTGCTCCAGCCCGACGAAGATCGCCTCGCCCACCAGGAAATGGCCGATGTTGAGTTCGCGCACCTCGGGGATCGCGGCGACCGGGCCGACATCGGCGTAGCTCAGGCCATGGCCTGCGTGGCATTCGAGGCCGAGCCTGGCGCAGAGCGCCGCTGCCTTGCGCAGGCGCGCGAGCTCGGCGCGCTGCGGTTCGCCCTCGAGTTCGCAGTAGCGGCCGGTATGCAGCTCGACGACCGGAGCGCCCAGCGTCACCGCGGCCTCGAGCTGGCGCGGGTCGGCCTCGATGAACAGCGAGACGCGGATGCCGGCGTCGCGCAGGCGGGCGACCATCGGCTTCAGGTGGTTGTGCTGGCCGGCCGCGTCGAGGCCGCCCTCGGTCGTCCGCTCCTCGCGCTTCTCGGGCACGATGCAGGCGGCATGCGGGCGGTGGCGCAGCGCGATATCGACCATCTCCTGGGTCGCGGCCATCTCGAAATTGAGCGGCACCTTGAGCTCGCGCATCAGGCCTTCGATATCACCGTCGACGATATGACGGCGGTCCTCGCGCAGATGGGCGGTGATGCCGTCGGCGCCGGCGGCCTCGGCGATGCGCGCGGCCCTGAGCGGATCGGGCAGCTTGCCGCCGCGCGCATTGCGCACCGTGGCGACGTGATCGATGTTCACTCCAAGACGCAGAGGATGGGGCGCGGGCATACGTTACTTTCGCGAGGAGATGGCGTGGGCCGCCGTCAATTGCGGGCGCGTTCGACGGCGTTGATGGCGGGCGTGGCGCGCAGCGCGGCCGTGATGTCGGCGAGATGTTTCACGTCGGCCACCTCGACGTCGATCACCATGTCGAAGAAGTCCATCGAGCGGTTGACGATGCGCAGGTTCGAGATGTTGCCCTCGTGGCGGGCGATCACCGTCGACAGGCTCGACAGGCTGCCGGGCTGGTTGGACACCGTGATCTTGAGCCGCCCGGTGTAGACGCCGGCCACGCCCTCGCTGACCGAATCCCAGCCGACATCGATCCAGCGCTCCGGCGCCTCGGAGAAGCTCTCGAGCGTGGCGCAATCGATCGTGTGGATGGTGACGCCCTTGCCGGTGGTGATGATGCCGACGATACGGTCGCCCGGCAGCGGATGGCAGCAGCGGGCGAAATGCACGGCCATGCCGGGGATCAGGCCGCGGATGGCGATCTGGCCGGCTTCCTTCTTGCCGCGGCCGCCCTCGACCGCCTTCGCCGCCTTGTTGCGCGCCCGCGAGATCGGCACGACGTCGGCGCCGCCGCTCTTGCGCGGCTGCTTGAGGCCCGGATAGACCGCCGTCAGCACCTCGCGCGCGCCCACCAGGCCCGCGCCGACGGCGGCCACGAGATCGTCGGTGTTGGCCTGCTTGAAGTTGGCGCGTATGCCGTCGAGGCCCTTGTCGGTGACCGTGTAGCCCTCCTCGTGGAAGGTCTTGTCGAGCAGCGAGCGGCCGAGCTGGATGTACTGCTCGCGCTGGCGCGTGCGGATGAAGCGGCGGATCGCGGCCTTGGCCTTGCCGGTGACGACGAAGCGTTCCCAGGTCGGCGACGGCGTCTGCGCCTTCGAGGTGATGATCTCGACCTGGTCGCCGTTGGCGAGCTGCGTGCGAAGCGGCAGCATGCGGCCGTTGATCTTGGCGCCGACGCAGATGTCGCCGACCTGGCTGTGCACCGCATAGGCGAAATCGATCGGCGTGGCGCCGCGCGGCAGGGCGATCAGCTTGCCCTTGGGCGTGAAGCAGAACACCTGGTCCTGGAACATCTCGAGCTTGGTGTGCTCGAGGAACTCCTCGGCGTTGGGCGCCTTGTCGAGGATGTCGATCAGGCTGCGCAGCCAGGCATATTGCGGCGCGTCGGTCGACGGGCCGCCCTGCTTGTAGATCCAGTGCGCGGCGACGCCCCGGTCGGCCTGGTCCTGCATCTCCTCGGTGCGGATCTGGATTTCGATGCGCTGGCCGAGCGGCCCGATCACACCGGTATGCAGCGAACGATAGCCGTTCGGCTTGGGCACCGAGATGTAGTCCTTGAAGCGCTGCGGCAGCACCTGGTAGCGGCCGTGCAGCAGCCCGAGCGCCTGATAGCACTGCGCGATGTCGGCGACGATGATGCGGAAGGCCATGATGTCGGCGAGCTGCTCGAACGAGACGTTCTTGGTCTGCATCTTGCGCCAGATCGAATAGGGCGTTTTCTCCCGGCCCGAGACCTGCGCCACCAGGCCGCCTTCATTCAGCGTCCTCACCAGCTCGGCCTCGATCTCGGGCACCAGCCGCTCGCCGCGCTCGCGCAGGTAGCCCTGGCGGGCCAGCACCGAGGCGCGGCCGTCGGGATTGAGCTCGGCGAAGGCCAGCTCCTCGAGCTCGCGCTTGACCTTCTCCATGCCGATGCGCGAGGCGAGCGGGGCATAGAGGTCCATGGTCTCGCGCGCGATGCGCCGGCGCCGCGCCGGGTCCTTGATGTGGTGGAGGGTCCGCATGTTGTGCAGGCGGTCGGCCAGCTTCACCAGCAGCACCCGGATGTCCGACGACATCGCCAGCACCAGCTTGCGCAGGTTCTCGGCTTCCTTGGTGCTTTCCGACTGGACTTCGAGCCGGCTGAGCTTGGTCACGCCGTCGACCAGTCGGGCGACATTCTCGCCGAACAGGCGGGCGATCTCGTCGCGCGTGGCGTCGGTGTCCTCGAGCGTGTCGTGCAGCAGGCCGGTGACGATCGACGAGGTGTCGAGCCGCATCTCGGCCAGGATGCCGGCGACCTCGACGGGATGGGAGAAATAGGGATCGCCCGAGGCGCGCAGCTGCGTGCCGTGCTTCTTCAGGCCATAGACATAGGCGCGGTTCAGCATTTCCTCGTCCGCATCCGGATCGTAGGACTGCACGCGCTCGACGAGTTCAAACTGACGAATCATGGCAATCGCCCATTATATGGGGACGATTGCGCTCACTCCACGACGTTTGACGAATAGCAGGGCCGAGCCCGGCTAAGGCTACTCGGTGACGTCGTCTTCCTCGGCCATCGGCAGCGCCTTGGGCTGGGCGGCTTCCGCGCCGCCCTGGGCCAACGCCGCGGCCAGCTCCTGCTCGAGCTCGGCCATCTCGTTGACCTCTTCGGGCTTGTCGATGTCGGCGTGCTTCTGCATGCCGGAGATCAGCGAATCCTTGAGGACGCCCTGATCGAGCTTGGTCTCGGCGATCTCGCGCAAGGCCACGACCGGGTTCTTGTCGCGGTCGCGGTCGACGGTGATCTGGGCACCGGCCGACACGTCGCGCGCGCGCTGGGCGGCGAACATGACGAGCTCGAAACGGTTGGGCACCTGCAAGATGCAGTCTTCGACGGTGACGCGCGCCATGGCGACCTCTGATTTCCCGGGAGCGGGCGGTTATACGCGCCCCTATTCAAAAGACAAGGGCCCAAAACGCAGGCCGCCGGGGCATTATTCACGCTCGATGGTCTGGCCGGCCGGCAATGCCGCCAGAAGGGCCTGGATGGGGGTGCCGCTGACCGGATGGCGCCAGCCCGGGGCCAGGTCGGCCAGGGGCCTCAGCACGAAGGCCCTGTCGGCCATCCGAGGGTGCGGCAAGGTGGCTCGCCCCGGCCCTCCGGCGGCCGTTTCGCCGCGAAAATCGAGCAAATCCAGATCGATCATGCGGGCTGCATTGGCGACGGTACGGACCCGCCCAAAGGCCTGTTCCACGTCGTGCAGGACGGCCAGGAGCCGGTCCGGGGCCAGCTTTGTCACAACTTCGGCCACGGCATTGACGTACCATGGCTGATCGGAGGCCGGGACGGGCGCCGTGCGATACCATGGCGAGACCCGAAGGACCGAAACACCCCGCCGATCCAGTTCCGCGAAGGCAGCTTCCAGCGTCGGGCGCGGGGCGCCATGGGTCGGATGGGGCAAATTAGCGCCGGCGCCTATGAAAATTGAGCCTCGCCCAGTGTTTTCCACCAGCAAATACCTCCAACCCCTTGTGATCAATGAGATAATGGCCTAGACTTAACATGTGGTAGGAAGGGTGTGGGTTACCTTACTCCCGCTGTTACATAATTTTTTTCGCTCCCTCTGCGCATATTCTTCAAAAGGATAACCGCCATGAAAGGCAATTTTTACGAGAACGAGCGTGTGGCTCTCTTCATCGACGGCGCCAACCTCTACTCCGCCGCCCGCGCGTTAGGCTTCGACATCGACTACCGCCGCCTCCTGAAAGTCTTTCGCGAGAAGGGCCGGCTGGTCCGCGCCTACTACTACACGGCGCTGGTCGAGGATCAGGAATACTCGCCGATCCGGCCGCTGATCGATTGGCTGGACTACAACGGCTACACCATGGTCACCAAGCCGACCAAGGAATTCACCGACGCCATGGGCCGCCGCAAGATCAAGGGCAACATGGACATCGAGCTGGCCATCGACGTGCTGGAGATGGCCGAGCACCTCGACCACGTGATCCTGTTCTCCGGCGACGGCGACTTCCGCCGCCTGGTCGAGGCCGTGCAGCGCCGGGGGCTCCGCGTCTCGGTCGTCAGCACGATCAAGTCCTCGCCGCCGATGGTGGCCGACGAGCTGCGCCGCCAGGCCGACGACTTCGTCGAGCTTTCCGAGCTGGCGCCGCTGATCGCGCGCAGCCCGTCGGAGCGCGCGCCGCGTCCGGCCGTGGCCGCGCAATTCAACCAGCGCGACCAGGACGGCGAGCTCGATGATGCCCCGTCCGAAGCCCTGATGCGGTCGGCCTAGTCCCACCACTCCAGTGGCTGCGCAGCGTTTCGAAGAGCCGCCACTCGACTGTCCGCGCTGTCCGAGGCTCGTCGCGTTCCGGCACGAGCTCCAGGCCAAATATCCCGACTGGAAGAACGCGCCGGTCCGCTCGTTCGGCACCCTCGACGCGCGCCTGCTGATCGTCGGGCTGGCGCCCGGCATGAAGGGCGCCAACCGCACCGGCCGCCCGTTCACCGGCGACTATGCCGGCGACCTGCTCTACTCGACCCTGCTGAAATTCGGCTTCGCCCAAGGCACCTATCGCGCCGACCCGAACGACGGACTGCATCTCGTCGATTGCCGCATCGCCAACGCCGTGCGCTGCCTGCCGCCCGAGAACAAGCCGCTGCCCGTCGAGTTCACCCAGTGCCGGCCCTTCCTGCAGGCCGAGCTGGCGGTGATGCCCAACCTCCGGGTCATCGTGGCCCTGGGCAAGGGCGCCCACGACCAGATCCTGCGCGCCCTGACCGTCAGGCCGGCCGGCGCCTATCCCTTCATCCACAACAGGCTGCATGCGCTGCCGACCGGCCTGGCGCTGGCCGACAGCTATCACTGCTCGCGCTACAACACGAACACCGGCCGCCTCACGACCGAGATGTTTCACAACGTGTTCAGCGGCGTCAGGGACGCCCTGAAGGGCTAAGCCTTCAGCTCGGCTTCGATCGCGTCGGTAATCTCGCTGGCGCTCGGCCGCACGCGGCTCGGCCAGGCGCCCTTCAGGCTGCCGTCCTTGCCGATCAGGTACTTGTGGAAGTTCCACTTGGGCGCCGCGGCCTCTCCCGCTTCGCCGGAGATCCACTGGTAGAGACCGTGGGCGTCCACGCCGACGACCTTCTGCTTGGCGGTCAGCGGGAATTTGACGCCGTACATGCTCTCGCAGAACTGGGCGATCTCGGGCTCGGTCCTGGGCTCCTGGGCGCCGAAATCGTTCGACGGCACGCCCAGAACGACCAACCCCTTCGGTCCGTAGGTCTCGTGCAGCTCCTCGAGGTCGGTGTATTGCGGCGTGAATCCGCAATACGACGCGACGTTCACCACCAGCACCGGCTTGCCGGCAAAATTCTTCATGTCGAGCGGCTTGTTGTCGATGGTCGTGAAGGTGAAATCGTGCGCCGACGCCATGTCAGGTCTCCTCGTCATAACGTTGTTCGAGCCAGGGATCGCCGTAATTGTGATAGCCGCGCAGTTCCCAGAAGCCCGGCTTGTCGAACACCGAGAACTCGACGCGTTTGATCCACTTGGCGCTCTTCCAGAAATAGAGCTTCGGAATAACGACGCGCAGGGGACCGCCATGTTCCCGGCTGATCGGCTGGCCGTTCCAGCTCCAGGCCAGCAGCACGTCGTCGGCCGAGAAATCGGCGAGCGGCACGTTGGTCGTGTAGGTGTCGTAGGAATGGAAGATCACGTGCTGCGCCTGGGCCTTGGGCTTCACGATCCTGAGCAGGTCGCGCGCGCTCACGCCCTCCCATTTGTTGTCGTAGCGCGACCAGGCGGTGACGCAGTGTATGTCGGACACGAGCGTCGTCTTGGGCAGGTCGGTGAACTCGCCCCACTTCCAGGTCACGGGGCTTTCAACCTCGCCGTCGACGAACAGCCGCCAGGCATGGGTCGGAATCTCCGGCTGGATGCCGAGATCGAGCACCGGCCAGGTCTCGACCCGGCGCTGCCCGGGTGGCAGGCGTTGCGAGGGGGCGGCGGTCTTGCCGGTGAGCAGGCGGCCGTCCTCGGCCCACTTCTGCTTGCTGTCCAAAAGCTTGTTCTTGATCTTGCCGAACAGGGTGACGTCGTCGCCGGACATGACTTTCCTTCAGATGCTGCGGCCCATCTTCTCCCAATATGGGGCGCGCAGCTTGCGTTTGAAGATCTTGCCCGAGTCCTCACGGGGCAGCGCACCGCTGAACTCGACGACCTTCGGCACCTTGTAGCGCGCCAGGTGGCCGCCCAGATAGGCGCGGACGTCGGAAGCCTGCAAGGCCGCCCCGGCCAGCGGCTCGACATAGGCGCAGATCTGCTCGCCGAACTCCTCGTCGGGGATGCCGAATACCGCGCAGTCGCGCACGCCCGGCATCTGGATCAGCACCGATTCGATCTCCGCCGGATAGATATTGACGCCGCCCGAGATGATCATGTCGCGCTTGCGATCGCACAGGAAGATGTAGCCGTCGGCATCCTGGTAGCCGACGTCGCCCACCGTCACGAGGTTGCCCAGCGCGATTTCGCGGCGCTTGGCGTCGTCGTTGTTGTAGGTGAATTCCGAGAGATGCGGGCCGCGGACATAGATCTCGCCGACCTCGCCCCGCTTCACATCGCGGCCCTGCTCGTCGACGATTCGCAAGGTGGCGCCGTCGACGACATGGCCGACGGTGCCGGGCTTGCGCAGGGCCTCCCCCGAGTCGTGCCACACCACGATGCCGGTCTCGGTGGCGCCGTAGTACTCGTTGATGACCGGACCCCACCACTCGATCATCTGGCGCTTCACCGCCGGCGCGCAGGGGGCGGCACCGTGAGTGACCCAGCGCAGCGAAGAGAGGTCGTAAAGCTTCTTCACCTCGTCGGGCAGGCGCAGCAGACGCACGAACATGGTGGGCACGATGTGCATGTGGCTGACCTTGTGCCTTGCGATCAGCCGAAGCATGTCCTCGGCCTCGAAGCGCGGCTGCAGCACCATGTGCAGGCCGAGCCGGGCGCTGCCCATGCCGTAGGCGGCGGGCGCCGAATGGTACATCGGGCCATTCATCAACACGACGGTCGTGGGATCGGGTTTGATGCCCCAGTACTTGGCGGCCTCGCCGGCCGCGAGCTGCTGCTGTTCGGGAGACGACGGCCGGCGGCGCACTCCCTTGGGTCGGCCGGTGGTGCCGGAGGTGTAGATCATGCTGCCGCGCGCTGCCTTGGGCGGCTGGGTGTTGGGCACGCCGCGCGCCACGAAGGCGTCCCAGGTCTCGATGCCCGGCGGCGCCACGCGCTTCTCCGCCGGCACGTGGTAGGCCGCGGCGATCTCGTCCGGCGTCGGCACGACCAGGACACTCACGTCCTTCGGCACGCCGCTCGCGATCTGCGCATGGAGATCGCTGTGAGCGACCAGCACCTTGGCGCCGCAGTCGGCCAGGATGTAGCCCGCCTCCTCCGGCGTGAAATGCCAGTTGATCGGCACGGCATAGGCGCCGAGTTGGCCCGCCGCCATGTTGACCTCGAAGGTCGGGAAATCGTTGCGCAGCATCAGCGCCACACAGTCGTCCTCGCGCACGCCCAGGGCCGCGAGGCCGCCCGCCCCGCGCGCGGCGTTGGCCTGGATGTCGGCCCAGCTGCGAAACCGCTCGCCTGCCGTTACGCCTGCTGTCATGCCCGCCGTCATCGCTTCTTCCCTGCCTTCTTCGGCGGACCGCCGGCGGCAGCCCCCTTCAGCATCAGGGCGCCGTGGAAATTCGCCAGGGTCCGATGGTCAGGAGCATGTTCCAGCATGCCGGCCTGACGCAACATCACCAGCCCGTGCGACGCCGCCCACATCGACCAGCCGAACAACGTGGGATCGACCGTAATCAGGCCGGCCTTGGCGAGCTGTTCGGCCTGGTCCGTGATGTACTTCGCCGCGCGACGCGCCTGGCGGCCGAGATCGGGATGGCTTTCGTCGAGCGGTGCATCGATGTCGAACATGATGCGGTAGGCGTGCCAGTTCTCGAGCGCGAACCGGTGATAGGCCTCGCCGACCCGGCGCATCCGTTCGATGGGGTCGCCGGGCGGCGCCGCGGCGGCAGCGGCCTCGAGCGCTTCGGCGAACTTGCCGAACGCCTGGGCGCGCACCGTTGCCAGGATGTCGGCCTTGTCCTTGAAATAGCGATAGGGAGTCTTGGGGCTGCAGCCCAGCGCTTCGGCAAGCTGGCGCATGGTGACGCCCTCGTAGCCGAAGCGGGCGAAGCGCTCGGTCGCCACCCGGCACAATTCGGCACGGAAGTCGGCGATGTCCTGGTCGGTGAGATAACGCGGCATGATTTTCGTACACAGTGTGTACGCAAGCCAACGGCCCGTCAATCAAACCGCCTTCAGCTCCTCTCCCGTAAAGGGGGAGAGGAGCGTGATCGTGGTGACGCTACGCGCTTTCGGCGAACAGCTCGCGGCCGATCAGCATGCGGCGGATCTCGCTGGTGCCGGCGCCGATCTCGTAGAGCTTGGCGTCGCGCAGCAGCCGGCCGGTCGGATAGTCGTTGATATAACCGTTGCCGCCCAGAAGCTGGATGGCGTCGAGCGCCACCAAGGTCGCCTTCTCGGCGGCATAGAGGATGGCGCCCGCCGAATCCTTGCGCGTGGTCTGGCCGCGATCGCAGGCCTTGGCGACGGAATAGACGTAGGCCTTGCAGGCATTCATCGTCGTGTACATGTCGGCGAGCTTGCCCTGCACGAGCTGGAACTCGCCGATCGCCTGGCCGAACTGGCGCCGCTCGTGGACGTAGGGCACGACGATATCCAGCGCCGACTGCATGATGCCGAGCGGGCCGGCCGCCAGCACGGCGCGCTCGTAGTCGAGGCCGCTCATCAGCACGTTGACGCCCTTGCCGACGGCGCCCAGCACGTTCTCCGCCGGGATCTCGCAATCCTCGAACACCAGCTCGCCGGTCGACGAGCCGCGCATGCCCATCTTGTCGAGCTTCTGCGCCACCTTGAAGCCCTTGCGGTCGGTCTCGACGATGAAGGTGGTGATGCCGCGCGAGCCGGCGGCGGGATCGGTCTTGGCGTAGACCACGATGACCTGCGCGTCGGGACTGTTGGTGATCCACATCTTGGTGCCGTTCAGCACGTAGCGGTCGCCCTTCTTGTCGGCGCGCAGCTTCATCGAGACGACATCGGAGCCCGCGCCCGACTCGCTCATCGCCAGGCTGCCGACATGCTCGCCGGAGATCAGCTTGGGCAGGAAGCGGCGCTTCTGCTCGTCGCTGCCGTTGCGGCGGATCTGGTTGATGCAGAGATTGGAATGGGCGCCGTAGCTCAAGCCCACGGCGGCCGAGGCGCGGCTCAATTCCTCGACCGTCACGACATGCTCGAGGTAGCCCAGTCCCGACCCGCCATATTCCTCCTCCACGGTGATGCCGTGCAGGCCGAGCTCGCCCATCCGGGGCCACAGCTCGCGCGGAAAGCGGTCGGTCTTGTCGATCTCGGCCGCGATCGGCGCCACCTCGGCCGCCGAGAAGCGCTGGACCTGCTCGCGCAGCGCGTCGGCGGTCTCGCCAAGGCCGAAATCGAAGGGCGGCATCGCGTTGGGGATCATGAGCCTGTCTTGTCCGTTGAAGGTGAAAATGTCAGGGCTTGTCCAGCTTGACGTTGAGGCGGATCAGCTTCCACGCACCGTCCGACGGGATGAAGGCCAGGTTGAAGTTGACCCTTATCGGCTCGGTTGGAAAGTAGCCCCTCACCACCAGCCTGCCCTCGGAATCGATCGCCGGCGCCGGCTCGTAGGTCGGCTTGAGCACCGCCACGAGCTCGATGTCGACGTTCTTCTCGCTGAATTCCCTGAAGGCCTCCTTCAGGCGCTCGGGCGGGAACTCCTGGCGGAACGGCTTGGAAAGCTTGTCGTGCAAGACCGTGTAGTTGCCGGTGATGTTGGCGTCGTTGAACGACAGCAGCGACGTCTTCACCAGCAGCTCGAGCCCGCGTTCCGTCGGAACCTTGTTCATGTTCTGCGCCTGCGCGGCGCCGGCGACCAGCAGCAGGACAAACGGACCGATCAGGCGGGCGATCACGGACATCGAGCGTCCTCCCCGGCGGTACGATAGCCCGCCAGGGTGCCGATGCGAAGTCGTCGCGGATCACGCCGCGCCGCGCAGCACCGCCGCCGAGGCGCGCAGCATCGCCTCGGAGGCCCGCCGCATCTCCTCGCCCAGCCAGGCCGCGAGGCGCGGCTCGGCGTGGCCGGTGAGGGCTGCACCGATGCGCGCAAGCTGCGGCGCCCGCACCTCGCGCTTGATCGTGGCAAAGGCCTGGGGCGGCAGCTCGGCATGGCGTCGGGCCTGGGCGACGGCGTGCTTGAGCAAGCCTGCCGCCGGCACGCGCTCGTCGAAGACCGCATGAGCCAGAGCGCCCGCCGCGTCGAGCGCCTCGCCGAGCAGCATCAGGCGCCGCGCCGCCGAGGGCGACAGCTCGCTGCGCGCGACCTCGAGGGCCGCCACCGGATAAGTGACGCCGACCCGCACCTCGGCCAGGCTCACCTGCATCGGCACGTCGGCCACGACCCGCCAGTCGGCGCACAGCGCCAGCACCAGCCCGCCGGCGATGGCGTGGCCATTGACGGCGGCGACCAGCGGCTTGGGCCAGGCATAGAGAATCCCGAAGCACTCGTTGAGCGCGTCGACCAGCCGTCGCTGCCCCAGGCGGTCGAGGTGGGGCACCGTCTTGAGATTGAGCCCAGCCGAGAAGGCCGGTCCCTCCGCCGCGATCACCGCTGCATGGATGTCGGGATCGGCGGCGAGACCTTCGAACAGGGCAGCCAGCTCTTCGAGCAGGCCGGCGTCGAGGGCGTTCATCGGCGGATGGGCGAGGGTCACGAGGGCGATGCCCTCGTCGGGGCAGGAGAGTTTCAAGTTCGTCATGAGCGGACAGTAGGCTCGGATAGATAATAGATAAAATCGATTGTTTCTTTATCTGGCATTGGCATCCTCTATGCCATGAATCTGGTCTTCATCCGCTATTTCCTGGCGGTGGCGGACACCGGCAACTTCACCACGGCGGCGGAACGCTGCCATGTCACCCAGCCGACGCTGTCGGCCGGCGTCGCCCGGCTCGAAGAGGAGATCGGCGCCCGCCTGTTCGACCGCGGGCGGCGCAGCGGCCTCACCCCTGCCGGCCAGCGTCTGCTGCCGCACGCCCGCGCCATGGTCGAAGCGTGGCGGCTGGCGCGCGCCGAGTCGCGCTCGAGCCGTCGCACGCGGCTGGTGCGCGTCGCCCTCGCCTCGACCCTGCCGATCGCCGCGGCCATGCAATGGTTGACCTCGGCTCAGGGCCAGACCGCCTTCGACGTCGAGATATCGGAAGGCACAGCCGAAGGCGTCGCGGAGCGCTGGCGGCGCGGACGCTGCGATATCGCGTTGTTTGCCACGCGCGGCGCGATCGCCGCCGCGAATGCCATCGCCCTGTGGCGCGAGCCTTACCTGTTGGCGGCCGCCGCCAATCATCTGGTCGCCACGCGCGACCGCTGGTCGGTCAAGGATCTCGCCGAGACGCCTTTCGTCCTGCGCGCGGCCTGCGAGGCGCACGAGGACGGCCAGCGCGCGTTCGCCGCCGAAGGCCTGCGGCCCCGTGCCGTCCTGCGCTCGGCGGACGAAGAGCGCTGCGCCGCCGCCGTCCTGGCGGGCCTCGGCGTCAGCCTCATGCCGCGCTCGCTGCTGCGCCCGGGCCTTGTCGCGGCCGAGATCCGCGAGGTCGCGGCGGAGCGGCGGGTCGTCCTGGGTTGGCGGGCCGATGCCGATGGCGGGCTTGTCGCCATCCTGCGGGAAACGGCACTGGCTCATGACTGGCCCGGGCACGGCAACGCCCGCGACGGCCGTCTGGGCTTCGCGCGCTAAAGCAGGAACGCGGTCGCCAGTCCGAGGAAGGCCAAAAAGCCGATCACGTCGGTCACCGTCGTCAGGAACACCGTCGACGAGACGGCGGGATCGATGCCGAATTTCTGCAGGCCGAGCGGGATCAGGGTGCCGGCCAAAGCGGCCGCCAGAAGATTGCAGATCATGGCGGCGCCGATCACCGCGCCCAGCCGCCAGTCGCCATACCAGGCGACCACCGCCGCGCCCATGAGCAAGGCGAAGATCATGCCGTTGAGGCCGCCGACCGCGGCCTCCTTGGCGATGAAACGAAACGCGTTGGCTGCCGTCAGCTCGCCCATGGCCAGCGCGCGCACCGCCACGGTCACGGTCTGGGTGCCGGCATTGCCGCCCATCGAGGCCACGATCGGCATCAGCACGGCCAGCGCCACGATCTTCTCGATGGCGCCCTCGAACTGGCCGATGACGAAGGAAGCCAGCACCGCGGTCGCGAGGTTCACCGTCAGCCACACGGCGCGCAGCCGCGCGGTGCGCACCGGATTGGCGTGCATGTCGTCGATGCCGACGCCGCCCATCTTCAGGAGGTCCTCTTCCGCCTCCTCGTCGATCACGTCGACCACGTCATCGACCATGATCACGCCCAGAAGCCGCCCGCGCTCGTCGACCACGGGACAGGACACCAGGTTCTTGTCGCGGAACAGATGGGCGACCTCGGCCTGGTCGGCGCTCGCCGGCACCGAGGGAATGTCGGGGTCGACGATGTCGAGGATCGGCACCGGCCGCTTGCTGCGCAGCATGCGACCGAGCGGCACCGAGCCGCGCAGCCGGCCGGCCGGGTCGACGACGAAGATGTCGTAGACGTCGTCCGGCAGGTCGGTCGCCTCGCGGCAATGATCGATCACCTGGCCGACCGTCCAGCCGTCCGGGATCTTGACCAGCGAGCGCTGCATGAGCCGCCCGGCGGTATCTTCCGGATAGGCCAGCGCACTCTCGATCTCGGCGCGCTCCGCGGGCAGCAGTTCGGCCAGGACCTCGCGCCGTTCGTCCTCCGGCAGATCTTCGAGGATGGTCGCCGCGTCGTCGGTTTCGAGCTCGCGCGCCGCGGCGGCGATTTCCTTGCTGTCGAGCTGGTCGAGCACGTCCTCGAGGACTTCCTCGTCCAGCTCGGTCAGCGCTTCGGGATCGAGGTCGCCCTTCAGGATCCCGACAAGCTTGTCACGTTCGGGCTCGGACAGCTGCTCGAGGATAGAGGCCTGGCCGGTGGCGCTGAGCGCCGCCAGGAGCGTCCTGACATCCTCGGTCTTGTCTTCGGCGAGCGCGGTCTCGACACGACGGACCAGCTCCGGCGTGACTTCATCGAGGACATCGGGCTCGCTGCTCATCCACGCGCCTCGGCGAGGCGCTGGGCCTCGACCACCGAAAGCGCCGTCATGTTGAGGATGCCGCGCGCCGTCACCGAAGGCGTCAGCACGTGTGCCGGCAGCGCCGTGCCCAACAGCATCGGGCCGATATGCAGGCCGTCGGCCGCGGTCTTCAGGAGATTGAAGGCGATGTTGGCGGTGTCGAGCGACGGGCAGACCACCAGGTTGGCGGCCTCCTTGAGGCGCGAGCGCGGAAAGACGTTGCGGCGGATTTCCGGATCGAGCGCGGCATCGCCGTGCATCTCGCCGTCGACCTCGAGCGCCGGCGCGCGCTGGTGCAGCAGCCGCACCGCCTCCGCCATCTTGCGCGCCGAGGGATGGTCCGAGCCGCCGAAGCTCGAATGCGACAGCAGCGCCACCTTGGGCTGGATGCCGAAGCGCAGCACCTCGTCGGCCGCCAGCAGGGTGATGTTGACCAGCGTCTCGGCGTCGGGGTCTTCGTTCACATAGGTGTCGGCGATGAACAGCGAGCGCGTCGGCATGACGAGCAGGCTGAGCCCGGCCATGGTCTTGACGCCCTCGCGCGTGCCGATGACGTCGCGCACGTGGTTGAAATGGGTACGGAAGCGGCCATAGGCGCCGGCGATCATGGCGTCGGCGTCGCCCAGCTGCACGGCGAGAGCCGCGATCAGCGTCGGGCTTGACCGCACCAGGTTGCGCGCCGTGGGTTCGGTGACGCCGCGCCGCTCCATGAGCTGATGGTAGGCGCCCCAATAACGGTCGTAGCGCGGGTCGTCGGACGGATCGATCAGGGCCGCGTCGATGCCCGGCCGGAAGCGCAGCCCGAGGCGCTCGGCGCGACGCCGGATGATCTCGGGCCGGCCGATCAGGATCGGCTGGGCGATGCCCTCGTCGAGGATGATCTGGGTGGCGCGCAGGATGCGATCGTCCTCGCCGGCGCTGAAGATCACCCGCTTGGGCGCGCTGCGCGCCTGCTCGAACAACGGCCGCATGATCAGGCCGGACTTGAAGACGAACTGGCTGAGCTGCTGGCGATAGGCGTCGAAATCGGCGATCGGCCGCGTCGCCACGCCCGAATCCATGGCGGCCTGCGCCACCGCCGGCGCCAGCTCGACGATCAGGCGCGGATCGAACGGCTTGGGAATGATCTGGTTGGGGCCGAAGCCGCCGGCCTGTTCGCCGAAGGCGCGCGCCACGACCTCGGAGGGCTCCTTGCGCGCCAGCGCCGCCAGCGCGCGGACGCAGGCGATCTTCATCTCGTCGTTGACCGCCTTGGCGCCGACATCGAGCGCGCCGCGAAAGATGTAGGGGAAACAGAGGACGTTGTTGACCTGGTTGGGATAGTCGCTGCGGCCGGTCGCCATGATGGCATCGTCGCGCACGGCCAGAACGTCTTCCGGCGTGATCTCGGGATCGGGATTGGCGAGCGCGAAGATGAGCGGCTTGGCGGCCATCTTGGCCACCATCTCGCCCTTCAGCACGCCGGCGGCAGAGAGACCGAGGAACACATCGGCGCCGCCGATCACCTCGGCCAAGGTGCGGGCCTGGGTGTCGCGCGCGTAGCGCTCCTTCCACGGGTCCATCAGCTCGTTGCGGCCCTTCCAGACCACGCCGGCGATGTCGGTGACCCACATGTTCTCGCGCGGCAGGCCGAGCTTCTCGAGCACGCCCAGGCACGACAGCGCTGCGGCGCCGGCGCCCGACACGACCAGCTTCACCTGGGCGATGTCCTTGCCGACCAGGGACAGCGCATTGAGCAGCGCGGCGCCGACGATGATCGCGGTGCCGTGCTGGTCGTCATGGAAGACCGGGATCGACATGCGCTCGCGCAGCTTCTGCTCGACGTAGAAGCATTCCGGCGCCTTGATGTCCTCGAGGTTGATGCCGCCGAACGTCGGCTCCAGCGCGGCCACGATGTCGACCAGCTTCTCCTGGTCGAGCTCGGCCAGCTCGAGGTCGAAGACGTCGATGCCGGCGAACTTCTTGAACAGCACGCCCTTGCCTTCCATCACGGGCTTGGCGGCGAGCGGGCCGATGGCGCCCAGCCCGAGCACGGCGGTGCCGTTGGTCACCACCGCCACCAGGTTGGCGCGCGCCGTCAGCTCGGCGGCCGTGCCGGGATCGCGCACGATCTCGTGGCACGCCGCCGCGACGCCCGGCGAATAGGCGAGCGAGAGATCGCGCTGGGTCGCCAGCGGCTTGGTCGGGACGACCTCGATCTTCCCGGGACGCGGGAGGCGATGGTAGCGAAGCGCGCTTTCGGTCAGTTCGTCCGCCAAGCCCGCCTCCTCGCCTCACAACAAAAAGGGCCGCCCGAAGGCGGCAACCGATCACCTTTCCGATCGAACCGGCAAGTTTGGTGCGGCCAAGAAAACTCGAACTTCCACGCCTCGCGGCACTAGCACCTCAAGCTAGCGCGTCTACCAATTCCGCCATGGCCGCGCCGATTCGATGGGGCGGGGGATACCAAATAGGCCCCCCAGTGGCAAGGCAACTCGACCGGTAACCGCAGGGGCGCGACGCTGAGGCTATTGCGCTGCCGGCGGGAAGTACCGATTTTGCCATAATGAACAAGCTGGAGTGGCGCATTTCGGACGGCGCGGTGTCCTACGCCGAGGCGCTGGCGGTCATGGAAGAGCGCGTGGCCGACATCCGCGCCGGCCGCGAGCGCGAGCTGGTCTGGCTGCTGGAGCATCCGCCGCTCTACACCGCGGGCACCAGCTCCAGGCCGCAGGACCTGCTGCAGCCCATGCGCTTTCCCGTCCATGTCGCGGGCCGCGGCGGGCAATATACCTATCACGGCCCCGGCCAGCGCGTGGTCTACGCCATGCTCGACCTGCGCCGCCGCCGCCAGGACGTGCGGCGCTTCGTGTCCGACCTCGAGGAATGGACGATCCGCACCCTCGCCCGCTTCAGCGTGACCGCCGAGCGCCGCGCCGGCCGGGTCGGCGTCTGGGTCGCCCGGCCCGACAAGCCGGCACTGCCCGACGGCCGGCCGCGCGAGGACAAGATCGCGGCCATTGGCGTCCGCATCCGCCACTGGGTGTCGTTCCATGGCCTGTCGATCAACGTCGAGCCCGACTTGTCGCACTACGCGGGAATCGTGCCCTGCGGCATCGCCGACCATGGCGTGACCTCGCTGGTCGATCTCGGCCTGCCGGTGACCATGGCCGACGTCGATATCGCGCTGGCGGAGACGTTCGACGAGGTGTTCGGCCGGGACGTCAGGCCGTCGGAAGCTGCGTAAAGCCCGACGGGAGAACATCCAGATCGACGGGCTCGATGTCGATTTCGTCGACCCGGGCCATGGCCGGGCCCTTTCGACAGGCCTCGATCATCGTCCCGACGGCGCTCTCATCGCCGACGATCAGGGCCTCGACC
>CAVWKN010000022.1:0-50026 GCA_963755585.1 uncultured Alphaproteobacteria bacterium | reverse complement strand
TCGACGGATGGCGGCCGTCAGCTCGGATTGTCGAGGCTGAACACGCCGGTCGCCTCGTCATAGGCGAAGGATTCGCCGTAGCGTCCCCACGAGGTGACAGAGCGCAGGGTCTGGTCGGCGAACTGCTCGGACATGTGGTCCTCGAGCTCGTCGCGGAAACGGCTGGCCGGCGCGCGATGGGCGCCGCGCTCGTCGAGCACGCGCCTGATATGGCCGGCGAGCGGCACATAGGTCAGGAGATGCTGGGCGAACAGCCGCTTGCGGTCGTCGGGATCGAGATCGACGAAGCGCCGGCCAGCCTCGGTGAGGCGGAGGTCGCCTTCGGCCAGCTCGGCGAAGCGCAGGAGCTGCAGGGTCTCGGCCACCGGGAACAGGTCGTCGATTTCCATGTGCAGCGGCCCCGCCAGGGCCGGCAGGTCGGCGTGGCCCTTGTAGGGCTCGGCGGCCACGGTCTCCATCAGGCCGGCCATCAGGTTGGGCGAGACGCGCGGCAGCAGCATGGAGATGCCGGTGCCGAGGAAGACGCCCTGGGCCTGCTTGCCGGCCGGCCTGGCGGTCATCCGCGCGTAGATGTCGTCGACCATCTGGCGGAACGCCGGGTCCAGCCGGTTGCGCGGCATCGGCAGGGTGACCGGGATCTCGGCAACGACGCGGCCGGGATTCGAGGAGAAGACCAGGATGCGGTCGGACATCAGCACCGCCTCCTCGATGTTGTGGGTCACCAGCAGGATCGACGAGATCGGCATGCGCCCCTCGCTCCACAGGTCGAGCAGGTCGGTGCGCAGGGTCTCGGCAGTCAGCACGTCGAGCGCGGAGAACGGCTCGTCCATCAGCAGCACCTTGGGATGGACCACCAGCGCACGGGCGAGCCCGACCCGCTGGCGCATGCCGCCCGACAGTTCCTTCGGGTAGGCGCTTTCGTAGCCGTCGAGCCCGATCAGGTCGATGGCGGCCAGCGCGCGCTTGTGGCGCTCGGCCGAATCGATGCGCAGCGCCTCGAGGCCGATCTCGACATTCTCCAGCACCGTGAGCCAGGGAAAGAGCGCGAAGGTCTGGAACACCATGGCGACTTCCTGGGCCGGTCCCGCCACGGTGCGGCCGCCAATCGCCACCTTGCCTTCGCTGGCCGGCATGAGGCCGGCGATGATGCGCAGCAGCGAGGACTTGCCGCAGCCCGAGCGGCCGAGCAGCGAGACGATCTCGTCCTTGCGCAGGCTCAGGCTGACGTCGTCGAGGACCAGCAGGTTCTCGCCGCTGCCTTTGGGATAGAGCTGGCGCACATGGTCGACTTCGACCAGCGCGGAGGGGGCGGCGTTCATGCGGATCTCCTCAGTCCAGACGGAAGCGGCGTTCGGCCAGGCGATAGAGCGGCCGCCAGATCAGGCGATTGCAGGTCACGACCATCACCGACATGACGACGATGCCGAGCACCACCCGCGGATAGTCACCGGCAGCGCTCGCATCGGCGATATAGGAACCGAGGCCCGCGGCTTCGAGCCTGGTGTCGCCCCAGCTCGCCACCTCGGCCACGATGCTGGCGTTCCACGAGCCGCCCGACGCGGTGAGCGCGCCGGTGACGTAGTACGGCAGGATCCCGGGGACGATGACCTTGCGCCACCACTGCCAGGTGCGCAGGCGAAACAGGGTCGACGGCCTCGCGCAGGTCGGTCGGGAAGGCGCTGGCGCCGGCGATGACGTTGAACAGGATGTACCACTGCGTGCCCAGCACCATCAGCGGGCTGAGCCAGATGTCGGGATTGAGGCGCCAGGCGCACGATGACCACGACCGCCATGGGGAACAGCACGTTGGCCGGGAAGGCCGCCAGGAACTGCGCCACCGGCTGCACCCGCGTGGCCGCCCACGGACGCAGCCCGATCCAGACGCCGATCGGCACCCAGACGACGCTGGCCAGCGCAATCAGGACCGCGACGCGGAGCAGCGTCAGCAGGCCAAGGCCGATCGCCGCGAGGACGTCGGCAGTGCTGAGCGAGGCGCGCGTGAACAGCACGATGTGCCACAGCGCATAGGCGACGACGGCGAGCACGACCAGCAGCCACAGGCGATCGGTCGGGCTGGCTTTGACGCGACCGGCCGCGGAACTGCGCACGGTCCGCTCCGGCCGGGTGAATCCCAGCGGCAGCTTCGAGACGAGTCCGGCGAGCCAGCCGATGGCCGGCGATATGCGACGCACCACCTTGCCGCGGCGCCACAGATTGTAGACCCATGAGTGGGGCCGCTCGGGCGCGGCGGTCTGCTCGAAGCGGAACTTGTCGGCCCATGCCACGATCGGCCGGAACAGCAGCTGGTCGTAGGCCAGGATCACCGCCGCCATCATCAGCACGGCCAGGACCACGGCATGGATGTCCTTGGCGTCGATCGCGACCGCGAGCCACGAGCCGATGCCGGGCAGCTTCACCGTCGTGTCGCCGACGGTGATCGCCTCGGAGGCGACGACGAAGAACCAGCCGCCCGACATCGACATCATGGTGTTCCAGATCAGTCCGGGCGCGGCGAACGGCGCCTCGAGCCGCCAGAAGCGCAGCCAGGGCGAGAGCTGGAAGTGGCGGCTGACCTCGTCGAGGTCGCGCGGCACGGTGCGCAGCGACTGGTAGAAGCTGAACGTCATGTTCCAGGCCTGGCTGGTGAAGATGGCGAAGATCGCCGCGCACTCGGCGCCGAATTCGCTGCCCGGGAACAGGCGGAGGAAGAACACGACGGTGAAGGTGAGGAAGCCCAGCACCGGCACCGACTGCAGGATGTCGAGCGCCGGCACGATCACCAGCGCGGCCTTGCGGCTCTTGGCCGCGAGCGTCGCCACCACGAAGGTGAACAGCAGCGAGACGATGATGGCGGCGAACATGCGCAAGGTGGTGCGCAGCGCGTATTCCGGCAGGTTGGCGGGATCGAGCGTGACCGGCTGGCTGGCCAGCCGCGCGGCCGGCGCCGTCATTTCGTGCGCGCCGTGGGCGATCAGCACCAGGGCGCCGGCGATCAGGATGAAGATGGCGATGTCGTAGAGATTGGGCAGGAGGCCTTCGCCGCCCAGGCCGAGCGGCCTGCCGACAGTGCGGCCATTGGGAGTGACAGCCATCCGCGCTTCCTTGTGTCAGTTCGGTTGCACCGTGCCGGAAGCGCGGGCAAAAGTGCTCACGGCCGGGGCATTCTCGTCATCTCGTTCTCACAGGCAAATTGCCCGACTGTCGTTTCAGTTATGCTGCGACGGTGGGAATCGGCCGGATGATCGCGCTTTGATCGGGTGCCTCGTGATGACGTCGCGCCAATACGCTCCGACGAAAAAACCGTCAAGCGACGCGCGCTGCGAATCGATCGCACAAAAGCGCAATCGACTGAGACGAAGCTACGCGCCTTCCGGACTGGCCGCGGCGCTCGCGCCCATCCAAGATGGGACGGGAATGAAAGCCACGGAGCTTTGGGCATGAGCGGAAAGTCGGGCCGGCGCGTCCGCTCGCGGCTTCGGCGCACGGCGGTGCTGGCCACCGCCTTGATGGCGCCGATCCCGGCGATCGCCGACGACCCCGGCGGACCGCGCTCGGGATTCTATGTCGGCGGCCATGTCGGCTACATGTTCGGCAACGCCAACGCCACGCTGGGCGACCCGACGAGCAGCGCTTCAGGGGGCATCGCCTCGGCAGGAGGTGTGAGCGGCTACGGCACTTTCTTCGGCGGCGTGCAGGCGGGCTACGAGCATTACTTCGCGTCACGGCTGATGCTGGGCATCGAAGTCGACATGTCGTTTCCCGACTACCGCGATCTCGCGCAGGTCCTGTCCTATCGCGCGACCGGCACCGGCACCGCCAACGAGCAGCTCGAATACCTGGCGAGCCTGCGCGGGCGAGCCGGCTATGCCATGGGGCCGTGGACGCCGTTCGTCACCGGCGGCATCGCCTGGGCGAGCACGCGCTATTCGCGCACCGACCTCACGACGGGCAACGAGGACGCCAATCCCAGCAACGTTCGTCTCGGCTACGTGCTGGGCGGCGGCGTCGACTATCGGCTGGATTCACGCTGGTCGGCGCGCGCCGAGTATCTCTACACCAATCTCGGTTTGTCGGGCCTGGCCTTCGCCTCGGCGCCGGCGCGCTACGATTCGCAGTACGACCTGCATCGCTTTCGCGTCGGCCTGAACTACAAGTTCGGCGAGACGAACGAGTCGACGGAAAAGGCGGAGGACCGCGGACCGGGCAGCTGGGAGCTGCACGGCCAGACCACCTTCATCTACCAGGGCTATCCGCCGTTCAGTGCGCTCTACAGCGGGCCCAACAGCTTCCCGCCGGAGGGCCAGAGCCGCGAGACCTGGACGGTCTCGGCCTTCCTCGGCGTGCGGCTATGGCAAGGCGGCGAGCTCTACTATAATCCCGAGCTGCTGCAGGGCTTCGGCGTCGCCAATACCGTGGGCGCGGGCGGCTATCCCAACGGCGAGGCGCAGAAATCCAACTTCCCCTACCCGCGCTACAACACGTCGCGCATCTTCCTGCGCCAGGAGATCGGGCTGGGCGGCGAGCGCGAGAAGGTCGAGGGCGAGTACGGCCAGCTCTCGGGCGAAAAGGACGTGTCGCGGGTCACGCTGCAGGTCGGCAAGTATTCCGTGAAGGACCTGTTCGACGGCAACGACTACGCCGAGGATCCGCGAGTCGACTTCCTCAACTGGTCGATCTGGGCGTCGGGTGCGTTCGACTATCCGGCCGACCGGCTGGGGCTCACCTGGGGCTTCACGGCCGAGCTCAACCGGCCGAGCTGGGCGGTGCGCGCGGGCTATTTCCTGGTCGGCGACCAGCCCAACTCCAACACCTTCGACATGGCCCTGTTCGCCCGCGGCGGCTATGTCGGCGAGCTCGAGATGCGCTTCAAGCCCTATGACCGGCCGGGCATGCTGCGGCTGGGCACGTGGCTCACCAGCACCTTCTCCGGCTCCTACAACCAGGCCGTGGCGCTCGCCCGCCTCGACCCCAGCGCCGGCCTCACCGCCAACGACACCATCGCCCAGACCCGCCAGGGTCGCACCAAATACGGCTTCTACCTCAACCTGCAGCAGGAGCTCACCGACGATATCGGCCTGTTCGGCCGCTTCAGCTGGAACGACGGGCGCACCGAGATCGGCGCCTTCACCGACATCGACACCAGCCTCTCGCTCGGCCTGTCGATCAAGGGCACGGCCTGGAAACGGCCGGACGACCGCATCGGCATCGCGGGCGCGCTCAACCAGATCTCGGCCGACCACAGCAACTATCTCGCAGCGGGCGGTCTCGGCGTGCTGGTCGGTGACGGCGCCCTGAGCTACGCCCCGGAGAACGTCGTCGAGGCCTATTACGCCTTCCAGGTCGTGAAGGGCATCGTCGCCACCGCCGACTACCAGTTCCTCAACAATCCAGGCTACAACACCGTGCGCGGCCCGGCGCACTTCTTCAGCGGACGGCTGTCGGCCCGCTTCTGATCCGTCACTTCCTGTCGAAGTGCCAGATGCCGTCCCAGTCCTTGGGCGTGCCGTCGCGCAGGAACGCCGTGCAACGCTCGATGAACACGTGGCTCGGCCCGTCATGGGGTCTGAGCGAGGCGGTGGCGCGGAAGCAGGCGAGTGCGGCCTCGAAGCGGCCCTCGACATAGGCGGCGCGGCCGGCCTGCCACTGCGACAGGAGCTCGGCATGCTGGGAGGCACTGTCGATCTCGCCCAGGGGCTCGTGGATCTCGTGCTGCTCGGTGGTGCCGGCCGCCACGACGCGGTCGACATGCCGCCACACGAAGCGGTCGGCCGTCGCGCGCGCGATTTCGCCGCTCGCCAGGATCTCGGTGCCGTAGGCCTTGTTCAGGCCCTCGAGCCGCGAGGCCTGGTTCGCCACCGCGCCGACCAGCGTGTAGTTGATGCGCTCGCGTGCGCCGACATTGCCGACCACCGCCAGCCCGGTGTGCAGGCCGAACCGGGTGCGAAAGCCCGGCCGTCCGCGGCTGCGCCACTTCCGGGAGAGCTGATTGCCGGCGGCGGCGGCCTGCAGGGCGGCGCGGCAGGCATTGGCGATGTGATCGGGATCGGGCTCCGGCGCGTTCCAGAACGCCATGATGCTGTCGCCGATATACTTGTCGATCATGCCGCGGTTGGCCGAAATCGCCCCGCCCAGGGCGTCGAAGTAGCGCGACAGCCGGTCGGTCAGAAGTTCCGGCTCCATGGTCTCGCTGAGCAGCGAGAAGCCCTCGATGTCGGTGAACATCACCGTGATCTCGCGCCGCGTGCCGCCGACGCCCGCGGTTTCGGGCGAGCGCATGATCTGGTGCACGAGATCCTTCGACACGTAGCGGCCGAACACCTCGAGGCCCTCGCGCATGCGTTCGATCGAATCCGACAGCCGCGCGATCTCGGTGATGCGGCTCTCGACCGGCGTCTTGTCGGAAAAATCGAGCCGGCGGATGCGCTCGGTCTTGCCGGCGATGCGCGAGAGCGAGCGCGACAGCAACAGCGCGGCAAACAGCGCGCCCGTCACGGCCAACCCTACGGAAATCGCGGCGGCCAGGGCAGCGCGTTCCAGCAGGGTCTGCGAATCGGCGGACAGCTCGACGATCGGCACGGCAGCGGCGATCTGATAGCGCCGTCCCAGGTTCGGCGGCATGTTGTGCAAGAGCAGCCGATAATAGCGCCCGCCGAGCAGGAGATCGCGCTCGATCCGCTGGTTGCGGGTACCGAGCTGGGCGACCACGTCACGCATGCCCGCCCGCACGACGTCCTCGCCCGGCAGGCATTGCGAATGCTCGAGCTTGCAGGCCTCCGATTCCATGAAGACGACGCCGGTATCGCTGGCCAGCATGATGATGGAGTTGGGCGTGATCCTGTAGTTGCCGATCAGGGTGGAGAGCGTGGCGAGGGTGAAGTCGAAACCGATCACGCCGCCCCGGCGCAGCGGCACGCCGGCCGAGACGCCCACGACATTGGCCTGGGCGAAGTGGTAGGGCTCGGTCAGCACCGGCGCCCCGCTGCGGATCGCATCGACGTACCACGGCCGCGTGCGCGGGTCGTATGCGAGCGGGCGCGACCGCGGCGGGCTGCGGCTGCCGTCGGCCATCTCGAACCACCAGATCTCGCGCCGCGCCGCGCCCTCGCCCGAGACCGTGCGCAGAATGATGGAGTCCCCGTCGGGGGCATCGAATTCCAGACGCTGCTCGATCGAGAAGGTTTCCGGCCGGCCGGCATAGAGGAAGTGGCCGTCTTCGTAGCCGACGAACACGGCGGCCAGCGCGGGATACCGCCCGAGCACCGACACGAACTGGCGTAAACGCTCCTCATCGGCTCCCGGACCGGCGTCGGGCGCGAAGCTCGGCGTCTCGGCGAGGGTCGCGCCGACCGCGGTGATGACACGCAGCCCCGAGGTCAGGAAGCCCTCGACCGCGGTTTCGAGCGACCCCATGCGCTGGCCGACGCTGCGCGTCTCGAGGTGGTCGACGGCCCGCCAGCCGAGCCACAGCAGCGCCGCAGCGAGCGGCAGCACGATCAGCGCCATCAGCGTCAGCAGCGTGATGCTGAAAGGGACGGAACGCCGCGATTCACTCATTTCATGTCAATGCTTGCCGGGGCCGGATCGACCGGCGCCGGCCACTCTACCGCTCCAGCGACCGTCGCGTCAGTCCTCGGGGGCGAGCAGCCTGTAGGCCAGGCCGGCGATGGCGCCGCCGACCAGCGGCGCCAGCCAGAACAGCCAGAGCTGATCCAGCGCCGCGCCGCCCACGAACAGCGCCGGCGCCGTGCTGCGGGCCGGGTTCACCGAGGTATTGGTGACCGGAATGCTCACGAGATGGATCAGGGTAAGGCAGAGCCCGATCGCCAGCCCCGCCGCCGCCGCATGCGCACGCCGGTCGGTGGCGGCCACGATCACGGTCACGAAGCCGAAGGTCATGACGAGCTCGATGACCGCCGCGGCGAGCAGGCCGTACTTGCCCGGCGAGTGCTCGCCATAGCCGTTTGTGGCGAAGCTGCCGATGTCGGCGCCGGCCTTGCCGGTGGCGACGACATAGAGGATCGCCGCACCGGCGATGCCGCCCAGCACCTGGGCGATCACGTATTGCACGACATCGGTCCACGGGAAGCGCTTGCTGAAGGCGAGGCCGACGGTCACCGCCGGATTGAAATGGCCGCCCGACACCGGGCCCAGGGCGTAGACCATGGTCAGCACGGTAAGGCCGAAGGCCAGGGCCACGCCCGCGAAGCCGATGCCGAGCTGGGGAAAGCCCGCAGCGAGCACCGCGCTGCCGCAGCCGCCCAGCACCAGCCACGCAGTTCCCAAAAACTCGGCATAGAGACGGTTGGCAATCGGCATGATTGTTCCTCCCGAACGTTCCTCACGCGCAGATTTTACAGGAATTTGATCCGAAGCCGCCCGCCGGCTCTTATCCACCGCACCGCACAAGCGAAGCGTCATCAAACCGACACCGCGGGTTCATGCGCGGCTCCTAGCGTGCGGCCCTCATTGAGAGGAGTTCGCGCCATGTTCCTGCGCCGCCGCCGTCTGATCGCCGCCTCCGGCCTCGCCATCGCCAGTTCCGCCCTGCCGCGGGTGGCCATCGGGCAGGCCGACCGCCGCCCCAGCATCACCATCGCGGTGCAGCAGATCTCCAACAGCGCCTCGCTGGAGCCGTTGCGCGAGCAGTCGAACGTGGGCTCGCGCACCTTCTCCTTCATCTTCGAAACGCTGATCATGCAGAACCTCATGGGCCAGCTCGAGCCGGTGCCCGGCCTCGCCGAAAGCTGGAAGCGCATCGACGAACGGACCGTCGAGCTGGCGCTGCGCAAGGGCGTGAAGTTCCACAACGGCGACGAGATGACGGCCGACGACGTGGTCTTCACCTTCAGCCGCGATCGCATGTTCGGTCCGGACTACGACATCACCAGCACCAAGACGCTGTTCACCTCGGTGCTGGTCCGCGACTCGGTCGAGGGCAAGAAGCTGCCGCCGGAAGTGCCGGCCGTCGCCAAGCGGAGCTTCCCCGCGCTCGAGAAGGTCGAGGCGATCGACAAATACACCGTGCGCTTCACCAACCGCACGCCCGACGTCACCCTGGAAGGCCGCATCGGCCGCCTGGGCAGCGACATCATCAGCCGCCGCGCCTACGAGGAGGCCAAGACCTGGATGGACTGGGCGCGCGCGCCGGTGGCGACCGGCCCGTACAAGGTGCGCGAGTTCCTGGTCGACCAGTCGCTGACGCTCGATGCCCACGACGACTATTGGGGCGGCCGGCCGCCCATCAAGAGCGTCAGGCTGGTCGTGGTGCCCGAAGTGGCGAGCCGCATCAACGGCCTGCTGGCCGGCCAGTTCGACTTCATCTGCGACGTGCCGCCCGACCAGATCCCCGGCATCGAGAAGAACGCCAAGTTCGAGGTCCTGGGCAGCCCGATCGTCAATCACCGCCTGACGGTGTTCGACAACCACCATCCGACGCTGGCCGACCCGCGCGTCCGCCAGGCCTTCAGCCATGCGATCGACCGCCAGGCCATCGTCGACAGCCTGTGGTCGGGGCGCACGCGGGTGCCGGCCGGCCTGCAATGGGAATTCTACGGCCCGATGTTCGTCGAGAACTGGACGGTGCCGGACTACGACGTCGCCAAGGCCAAGGCGCTCCTGAAGGCCGCCAACTACAAGGGCGACCCGATTCCCTACCGCCTGCTCAGCAACTACTACACCAACCAGGTGGCGACGGCGCAGGTGCTGGTCGAGATGTGGCGCCAGGCCGGCTTGAACGTGCAGATCGAGATGCGCGAGAACTGGCAGCAGATCTTCGAAGGCAACGGCCAGCGCGCGGTGCGCGACTGGTCGAACAGCGCGGGCTTCAACGATCCGATCTCCTCGATCGTCGCCCAGCACGGGCCGCAGGGCCAGCAGCAGCAGGTCGGCGAATGGACCAACGCGGAGATGAACAAGCTCTCCGACGCCATGGAGATCGAGACCGACATGACCAAGCGCAAGGCGATGTTCAAGCGCATGCTGGAGATCTGCGAGCGCGAAGACCCCGCCTACACGGTGCTGCACCAGAACGCGACCTTCACCGCCAAGCGCAAGGACATCCGCTGGAAGGCCTCGCCCTCCTTCGCGATGGAGTTCCGCGCCGGTCAACTTCAGCACCTGAGCCCGCTACTCGATGCCGAGATAGACCTTCTGGACTTGGGGATTGTGCGCCATCTCCTGCGCCGGCCCCTGCAGCACGGTGCGGCCGACCTGCAGCACATAGGCGTGCTGCGGCCGCCTCGAGCGCCAGATCGACCGACTGCTCGGCGAGCAGGATCGTCTGGCCGTCTTTGTGGAGGGCGGCGAAGGCGTCGTACATGGCGTCGACGATGGCGGGCGCCAGGCCGAGGCTGGGCTCGTCGAGCAACAGCAGCTCGGGCTCGCTCATCAGCGCGCGACCGACCGCCAGCATCTGGCGTTCGCCGCCCGACATCGTGCCGGCGCGCTGGGCGCGCCGCTCGGCCAGCCGCGGGAACACGCCATAGACCCGCTCGAGCAGGCGCGGGATGCGCTTGCGGTCGGCAAGCGGCGTGGCGCCCAGCAGCAGGTTGTTCTCGACGCTCTGCTGCGTGAACAGCCGCCAGCCCTCGGGCGACAGCGCCAAGCCCTTGCGCACGATGGCATAGGCGGGCTGGCCGGCGATGTTCTCGCCGTGGAACTCGACCCTGCCGGCCGACACCGGCACGATGCCGGCGACGGCGTTCAAGGTCGTCGTCTTGCCGGCGCCGTTGGAGCCGAGCAGCGCCACGACCGAGCCCTTCGGCACTTCGAGCGAGACGTCGGCCACGCCGATCAGGTCGCCGTAGCGCACCTCGAGATGCTCGATCCTGAGCAGGGCGCTCACGTGCCCTCCGCGTGCCGGACCTTGCGGCGGCCGAGATAGGCCTCGATCACCTTGGGATCGGCGGTGACCTCGCGCGGCGTGCCGCGCGCGATCTCGCGGCCCTGGTGGAACACCACGACCTTGCGCGCCAGCGAGACGATCACCTCCATGATGTGCTCGACGATCACGATGGTGATGCCGCCGCCATGGATGCGGCGCACCAGCTCGATCGCCTCGCGCACCTCGGTCGGCGTCAGGCCGGCCATCGCCTCGTCGAGCAGCAGCGCCTTGGGCTCGGAGGCGAGCGCGCGGGCGATCTCGAGCCGCTTGCGGCCGGGCGTGCCGAGGCTCTTGGCCGGCGAATTCGGCCAGCGCGCCGAGCCCGACCCGTTCCAGCACGGCGCGCGCCTTGGCGCGGGCGTCGCGGGCGTTGGGATGGCGCAGCAGCGCGCCGATCGTGGCGTTGTCGAGCACCGACATCGAATCGAAGGTGAGCGGCACCTGGAAGCTGCGCGCCAGGCCCGAGCCGCGCCCGTGCCTCGGGCGGCAGGCGCGTCACATCGGTGCCGTTGAAGACGACGCTGCCCGACGTCACCGGCAGGTCGCCGGTCAGGCAGTTGAAGAAGGTCGACTTGCCGGCGCCGTTGGGCCCGATCAGGCCCAGGATCTCGCCTTCCTCGACCGCGACCGAGGCGTTGTCGACCGCCTTGAAGGCGCCGAACGCCTTGGTGACGTCCCTGGCTTCAATCAGCATGGCCGCTCACCGCAGTCGGCTTGGCGGGACGATCGCGGCGGGCAGGCCGGCGCTCGAACAGCGACAGCAGCCCGCTCGGCAGGAAGCGGGCGATGATGACGATGATGGCGCCGTAGACCACGAAGGTGAGGCCGGCGCCGCGGCCGCCGAGATAGCTGTTGGAGAGTTCCTCGAGCGGCACCAGGATCAGCGCGCCGACCAGCGGGCCGAACAGCTGGCCGGCGCCGCCGAGCGCCGCCATCACCACCATCTTGACCGAGATCAGGATGCCGAAGCCCGATTCGGGATCGACGAAGCCGAACATGCAGAGATAGAGCGAGCCCGCCAGCGCGGTGAAGGCGCCGCTCAGCATGTAGGCATAGAGCTTGTAGCGGCCGGCCGAGACGCCGAGCGAGCGCGCCGCGCGCTCGCTGTCCTTGATGGCGCGCAGATAGAAGCCCATGCGGCTCCGCTCGATCCACCAGGTGAGGCCGAGCAGGAACGCCAGCACGGCGAGGAAGATGTAGTAGTAGGGCGTCGCCGAGATGAAGGAGAGGTCGAGCACGCTGCGCGGCACCGGCGGGCCGCTCAGCCCCTGCGCGCCGCCCAGGAAGTCGCTGGTCGAGCTCAGCACGCGCACCAGCTCGGCGACGGCGATGGTGGCCATGCTGAAATAGTGGCCGGAGAGGCGCAGCGTCGGCACGCCGATCACGGCGGCGATGCCGACGCTCAGCGCCATGCCGAGCGGCGCGCCGGCGATCGGCGGCCAGCCGAGATGGGTGTAGACGACGACCGCCGAATAGGCGCCGACGCCGAAGAACACCGAGTGGCCGACCGACACCTGGCCGGCATAGCCGCCGACGATGTTCCACGCCGAGGCGCCGATCGCGGCCAGCAGCACCAGCGCGCCCAGCCGGCCGTAGACCGGCGAGTTCGCCGGCCAGCAGCGGATAGACCAGCGCCAGCACGAGCGAGCGCGCAGCAGAAGGATGGCGCCGCGGCGCTCATGCCTTGCCCATCAGGCCCTGCGGCCGGAACCACAGCACCAGCACGAACAGCACGTAGACGATGACGTCCTTGTAGACCGGGCCGATCAGATAGGCCGACAGCGATTCGACGACGCCGATGATCAGGCCGGCCACCAGCGCGCCCAGCACGCTGCCGAAGCCGCCGAACGAGACGGTGACGAAGGCCACGATGGCCAGCGTCTCGCCGACGGTCGGCGAGGTGTAGAAGAAGGTGGCGATCAGCGCGCCGGCGATGCCGGTCGCCGCGCCCGCCAGCGCCCAGGCCAGCGCCTGCATGCGCTGCGGCCGGATGCCCATGAGCTGCGCCGCCGTCGCGTCCTCCGACACCGCCAGCATGCGGCTGCCGACGGCGGTGCGCGTCAGGATCAGATGCAGCAGCAGGGTGACGCCGAGGCCGACGACGCCCGCCAGCACGCGCGAGCCCTCGAAGCGGATGCCGCCCAGCACGAAGGAGCCGCCGACCAGCGTGTCGGGCAGGGTCTTGAAGTTGGCGCCGAAGGTCCAGAACGCGGCATAGCGCAGGAACAGCGCCAGGCCGAAGGTGCCCAGGATCTGCGCCAGCATCGGCCCCTTCATGATGTGGCGGACCAGCAGGAAGTAGCTCGACCACGCCCAGGGTCGCGATCAGGATGGCGGCGATCGGCACCGACGGCCCACGGCCCGCCGCCCAGCGCCGTCCACACCACGACGGCGGTGTACATGCCCAGCATGACGAAGTCGCCGTGCGCGAAATTGACGACGTTCATCATGCCCCAGATCAGGGTGAGGCCGGACGAGAAGAGCGCATAGACCGCGCCGAGCAGCAGCCCGCTGACGACGACCTGCACGAGCGTCATCGACATCTTGCGACGCCTGCCTGCCGCTCCGCGCGTCGCTTACCAGCCCTTGTAGGGCAGGATGACCTCGGCGGTCGCGCGGTCGCCTTGGGGAAGATCGAGACGTACTGGCCGTCGCGCATCTGGGTGACCAGGCTCGAGCGCCAGGATGTTCTGGCCCTTGTCGTCGAACTTCACGCCGTCATAGCCCGGCACCATCTGGTCGGCCTTGAGGTCGGTGGCCTTGAGCGCGTCGCGGATCTTGGCCGGATCGGTCGAGCCCGCGCGGTTGATGGCGTCGGCCAGCACCAGGAAGCCCTGCAGGCCGCGCGCCGAGACGTCGTCGAGATCGTCGCCGCCGATCTTCTTCTTGTAGAGCTCGTTGAAGATGAAGGGGACGCTGCCCGGCTTGCCGCCGGCAGAAGGCCGAGCGGTTGACCAGGCCCTCGACCGTCGCGCCCATCGTCTTCACGAACGACGGATCGTTGAAGCCGGCATTGTCGGCGATCATGATGCCGGGCTTCCAGTTCAGCTCCTTCATCGTCTTGGCGTAGAGGATCGCGTCCGAGGTGTAGGAGACGAAGATCACGACGTCGGGATTCTTCTCCTTGAGCTGCAGCACCTGCGGCTGCACGTCGGTCGAGTTGGCCGAGTAGGCGATCTTCTGGCGTGACCGGCAGGCCGTCCTTGCCGAACTGCTCGGCGATGACGCTGGCCACCGAGTTGCCGTACTCGGTGTTCTCGTGCACCAGCGCGATCGAGCCGACCTTCTGGCCGGCCGCCTTCTGCTCCTTGAGGAAGATCGAATAGGCGCGCGCGAAGTCGATGGCGACCGGCGTGGTGCGGAAGAACCACTTGAAGCCGCGCTCGGTGAGGTTGGCCGCCACCGACTCGGCGTCAGGAACGGGATGCCGTAGCGCTCGGCGATGGCGCTGGCGGTGAGCGTGATGCCCGACTGGTACGCTGCCCATCAGCGCCGCCACCTTCTCCTCGGTGATCAGCCGCAGCGTCTGGTTCTGGCCGGCGGCCGGCGTGCCCTGGTTGTCGGCGAAGATGAGCTGGATCTTGGCGCCCTTCAGGCCCGGCAGGCCGCCGCCCTTGGCCAGCGGCAGGATCTTGGCGAGATCGGCGATTGCCGTTGTTGATCGACGTCGGCGCCGACTTCGATCGCCATCTTGGAGTAGTTGCCGGCGCTCGCCGAGTTGCCGCTCAACGGATAGATGACGCCGATCTTGACGGCGTCCTCGGCCGCGGCCTCGGCTGGCGATCCCAAGGGCGGCCGCAGCCGTGCCGACGACGATCGTCCGGCGAGTGGTCCTAAGCATGCGTGATTCCCCCTGAATATTGCGTATTTCTTGTTCCCACAAAAGATTGGCATGCCGCGCGACAGTCAGCAAACCCGATAGCGTTTCACCGCATCCGCATCGAGCTCGACGCCCAGTCCCGGCCCGTCGGGCAGCAGCACGTGGCCGGCCTCGAGGCGGAGCGGCGTCTTCAGCAACGTCGTGCGCAGCGCATTGTCGCTCATGTCGTACTCGAGCATCAGCGGATGCGGCGGATGGTCGGTGTGCGGCGTGGCCGGCAGTGCTGCGATGAAATGGCAGGCCGTCGCCAGCCCGACCGCGCCGCCCCAGACATGCGGCGCCACCCGCAGATTCTGCGCGTGCGCCAGGGTGGCGATGCGCCTGGCCTCGGTGAGGCCGCCGACGGTCGGGATCGAAGGCTGCACGATGTCGATGCAACGGCCGTCGATCAGGGCGCGGAAGTCGCGCACCGTGTGATGCGCCTCGCCGGCGGCGAGCGGGATCGGCGAACGCGCGCGCAGCTCGGCGTAGCCGCGAAGGTCGCCCGGCGGCAGCGGCTCCTCGATCCAGTGGATGCCGAAGGGTTCGATGGCGCGGGCGCACTCGAACGCCACGTCGGCGGTGTAGGCGCCGTTGATATCGACCATCAGCAGCTTGTCCGGCCCCAGCATCTCGCGCGCGCGGCGCACGCGCTCGACGTCGTTCCTGACGCCGCGGCCGATCTTGATCTTGGCGCCGGCATAGGGATGGGCCGCCGCCTCGGCCAGCATGTGGTCGAGCTGGCGGTCGGGATCGTCGGAGAAGAAGCCGGTCGAGGCATAGGCCGGGATGCGCGTCGTCCCGCAGCCGCCGATCAGGTCGCAGACCCGCACGCCGAAGCCGCGGGCGATGGCGTCGAAGAGCGCGACGTTGATGCCGGCCAGGCACGCCGTGAGCTGGTTGCCGACGCCCAGGTGATACATCGCGTTGCGCACGCGCGCCTCGACATGATCGAAGTCGAACACGCTCTTGCCGACGAACAGCGGCTCGACCATGCGGAAATATTCGCGCGTCACCAGCGGATTGCCGAACGCCTCGCCGATGCCGCGCACGCCGGTGTCGGTCTCGACCTCGACCAGCCCGCCCTGGCGGCGAAAGCCGCCGCCGCGCGACATGCCGTAGGCCTTCTCCGGCGCGAAGGCATATTCCAGTCCGATGAACGAAAGTCGCTTGATGGTCGGCATCGCGCAATGATGCCGTACCTGATAGCATTGAGCAAAAGGGGGCTCGGGATCCTGCGCGCGACGATCTGGCTGGTGTGCCTCTGCCTCCTGGCGGGCTGCAAGGAAGACGGCGATGCCGCGGTGCCGCTGACCCGGGTCAAGGCGGTGACCACCGAGATCGTCGAATTCGCGCCCACCGTCACGCTGACCGGCGTGATCGCAGCCGTCGTCCAGACCGACCTCTCCTTCCGGATCGGCGGCAAGATCGCCAAGCGACTGGTCGATATCGGCGATCATGTCGCCAAGGACCAGTTGCTGGCGCGCCTCGATCCGGAGGAGCAGGAAGCCGAGCTGGTGTCGGCCAGGGCCGGCGTCTCCTCGGCCGAGGCGCTGCTGCGCCAGACGACGGCGAGCTTCGAGCGCCAGAAGGGGCTGCTGACGCTCGGCAACACCACGCGGCGCGACTACGACCAGGCCGAGGCCGCGATGCGCTCGGCGCAGGCCCAGCTCAACCAGGCCCATGCCGAGCTCACGCTCGCCGAGAACCAGCTCGCCTATACCGAGCTGCACGCCGACGCCGACGGCGTCATCACCGCGCTCAGGGCCGAAGCGGGCCAGGTCGTGGGGCAAGCGCAGCCGATCTACACGCTGGCGCGCGACGGCCCGCGCGACGCGGTGTTCAACATGCATGAATGGGGCCTCGCCAATCTCGCCGCGGACAAAGGCATCGTCGTGACCTTGGTGAGCGATCCCGCGGTGAGGACGCTGGGCGACGTGCGCGAGATCGCCCCGGCGGTCGACCCCGACACCCAGACCGTCCGCGTCAAGGTGGGATTGCGCGAGAGCCCGCCCGCCATGGCGCTGGGCGCGCTGGTCAACGGCACCGGGCCGATGCACCCGCACAAGGTCGTGCTGCTGCCGTGGGGCGCGCTGTTCGAAATCGACGGCCGGCCGGCGGTATGGGTCGTCGATCCGCAGAGCAAGCTGGTGTCGCTGAAGCCCATCACCATCCTGCGCTTCACGCGCGACCGCATCGCCGTATCGGACGGCCTCGCGGCGGGCGAGACGGTGGTGAGCGCCGGCGTGCAGCTGCTGCGGCGGGGCCAGCAGGTCGAGATCGTCGCCGAGGCCGGGCGATGAGCCGCGCTCCCGCAATCGTGCGCCATCTGCTCGCCGCCGTGCTGGCGGTACTCGGCGGCTGCAGGCCGGACGACGACGAGGCGGCGATCGCGCCGGCGGTGCGGCCGGTGCTGTGGCTCACGGCTGAGCCCACGGCCGTCGAGACGCTCGGGCCCTTCGCCGGCACCATCCAGCCGCGCTACAAGACCGATCTCGGCTTCCGCATCTTCGGCCGCATCGTGACGCGCCCCGTCGATGTCGGCTCGGTCGTCAGGAAGGGCGACGAACTCGCGACCCTCGATCCCGCGGTGCAGGTGCTGGAGGTGCGCGGCGCCGAGGCCGCGGTCGCCAACGCCGAAGCGCAGCTCGCCAATGCCGAAGCCGAGGAGGGCCGCCAGCGCGACCTCGTCGCGCGCAACATCACGCCGCGCGAGCAGTTCGACCTGATCCGGCGCAACCGCGAGACCGCCGACGCCAACCTCACGCGGGCGCGGGCATCGCTCAGCAAGGCGCGCGATGCGCTGTCCTTCACCCGGCTCACAGCCGACTTCGACGGCGTCATCACCGGCCGCTACGCCGAGCCCGGGCAGGTCGTCAACGCCGGCCAGAAGGTCCTTACCCTGGCTCGCCCCGAGGTCCGCGAGGCGGTGATCGCCGTGCCCAGCAACCTCGCCGACGCGCTGGCGACCGAGAAGTTCGACATGACGGTGACGCTCGACCAGACGATCTCGATGAAGGCCGCCGGCGTGCGCGGCATCGATCCCTCGCTCGATCCGGCGACGCGCACGCGCATCGTCTTCCTCACCCTGAACGATCCGCCGACCGCCTTCCGGCTCGGCATCACCATCACGGTCACGCTCACCCGGCCCGCCCCGTCGCGGGTCGACCTGCCGGCGACCGCCCTTCTCGACAAGGACGGCAAGTCGTTCGTCTGGCTGGTCGACCCCGCCAGCAGCACGGTCGTCCTGCGCGAAGTCTCGGTGGCATCGCGCGGCAACCCGATCGTCACCGTCGCTTCGGGCATCGCCGCCGGCGACAAGGTCGTCATCGTCGGCGTTCATAGCCTCACGCCGGGACAGAAGGTGAAGCTGCAATGAAGCGGTTCAACCTCTCCGAATGGGCGCTCGGCCATCGCTCCTTCGTCTGGTACCTGATGCTGGCTGTCGTGCTGGCGGGCGCGCTTTCCTTTACGCGCCTCGGTCGTGAGGAGGACCCCGCCTTCACGATCAAGAGCATGGTCATCCAGGCCAACTGGCCCGGCGCCACGGTCGAGGAGATGACCAACCAGGTGACCGACCGCATCGAGCGCAAGCTGCAGGAACTCGGCACGCTCGACTTCACCCGGAGCTACACCACGCCTGGCCAGACGACGGTGTTCGTCAACCTCAAGGACGACACGCCCAGCAAGGCCGTCCCGGACAACTGGGTGCTGGTGCGCAACTGGGTCGGCGACATCAAGGCCACCCTGCCGCAGGGCGTGCAGGGCCCGTTCTTCAACGACGAGTTCGGCGACGTCTACGGCAACATCTTCGCGCTGACCGCCGACGGCCTCTCGTTCCGCCAGCTGCGCGACTATGCCGAGCAGGCGCGCTCGCAGATCCTCAAGATACCCGGCGCCGGCAAGGTCGATCTGGTGGGCACCCAGGACGAGGTGATCTATCTCGATTTCTCGACCCGCCACATCGCCGGGCTGGGCATCGACCAGCAGGCGGCGATCAACAGCCTGCAGCAGCAGAATGCCGTGGTGCCGTCGGGCGTGGTGCAGGCCGGACCGGAGACGGTGAGCCTCCGGGTCAGCGGCCAGTTCGCCTCCGAGGAGAGCCTGCGCTCCGTCAACATCCGGGTGGCCGACCGCTTCTTCCGGCTGACCGACGTCGCCACCATCCGGCGGAGCTACATCGACCCGCCGCAGCCGATGTTCCGCTTCAACGGCCAGCCGGCGATCGGCCTTGCCGTCGGCGTGAAGGCCAACAGCAACCTGATCGAATTCGGCAAGGCGCTGCGCGCCCGCATGGGCGGGATCGTCGGCGAGCTGCCGATCGGCGTCGGCGTGCATCTCGTCTCCAACCAGCCGGCGGTCGTCGACGCGGCGATCGGCGGCTTCACCCGCGCCCTGCTCGAGGCCGTGGTGATCGTGCTCGCGGTCAGCTTCCTGAGCCTCGGCCTGCGCGCCGGGCTGGTGGTCGCCATCACCATCCCGCTGGTGCTGGCCGCGACCTTCGTCTTCATGGAGTTCTCCGGCATCACCCTGCAGCGCATCTCGCTCGGCGCGCTGATCATCGCGCTCGGCCTGCTGGTCGACGACGCCATGATCTCGGTCGAGATGATGGTCGCCCGGCGCGAGGCCGGCGACACGCTCGAGCGCGCCGCCACCTTCGCCTACAGCTCGACGGCCTTCCCCATGCTGACCGGCACCCTGGTCACCGTGGCGGGTTTCGTGCCGATCGGGCTGAACAACAGCTCGGCCGGCGAATATACCTTCACGCTGTTCGCCGTCATCGCCGCGGCGCTGCTGATCTCGTGGGTGGCGGCCGTGCTGTTCACGCCCCTGCTCGGCGTCACCGTCCTGCCGCGCACGGCGGCGACGGAGAAGGAACGTCCGTCGTGGCTGAAGGCGCGCCTGCAGCCGGTGGTGCTGCTGGCCATGCGCCGGCACTGGTTCACGATCGGCATCACCCTGGGGCTGTTCGCCCTGTCGGTCGTCGGACTGACCTTCGTGCAGCAGCATTTCTTCCCCGCCGCCGACCGGCCCGAGCTGCTGGTCGACATCACCCTGCCGCAGAACAGCTCGATCGCCGAGACCAGGGACGAGATGGACCGCTTCGAGAAGGCGCTGGCCGGCGACCCCGACATCGCGCGCTGGAGCTCCTATGTCGGGCAGGGCGCCGTGCGCTTCTACCTGCCGCTCGACGAGCAGCTCGCCAATCCGTTCTACGGCCAGGTCGTGGTCGTCACCCGCGACTTCGACGCCCGCCAGCGCGTCGCCGCCCGCCTGGAGAAGCTGCTGCGCGACGAGTTCGTCGGCATCGACGGCTTCGTCCATCCGCTCGAGCTCGGGCCGCCGGTCGGCCGGCCGATCCAGTACCGCTTGAGCGGGCCCGACATCCAGACCGTGCGCGGGCTGGCGCTGAAGTTTGCCGAGGTCATGGCCTCCAACCGCGCCGTCGGCGACATCGTCTATGACTGGAACGAGCCCGGCATGGTGCTGCGCATCGACGTCGACCAGAGCCGCGCGCGCCAGCTCGGCGTTTCCTCGCAGGACATCTCCAACATGATGAACAACGTGGTCGGCGGCTCGTCGATCACGCAGGTGCGCGACAGCATCTACCTGATCGACATCGTGGCGCGCGCCAGCCGCGACGAGCGGCTGACCGTCGAGACCTTCCAGAGCCTGCAGTTCTCCGGCCGCAGCGGCCTGCCGGTGCCGCTGCCCGCCATCGCCACGGTGCAGTACCAGATCGAGCAGCCGATCGTGTGGCGGCGCGACCGCCAGCCGACCATCACCCTGCAGGCCCGCCTGGCCGGCGACCTGCAGCCCGCCACCGTGGTCGCCCAGCTGAAGCCCGCCGTCGCCAAATTCACCGCCGAGCTGCCGCCGAACTACACCGTCGCCGTCGGCGGCACCGTCGAGGAGAGCGGCAAGAGCGAGCGGCCGATCGCCGAGGTGGTGCCGCTGATGCTGTTCCTGATGGCGACCGTGCTGATGATGCAGCTGCAGAGCGTGCAGAAGCTGTTCCTGGTGGTGAGCGTGGCGCCGCTCGGCCTGATCGGCGTGGTGGCGTCCCTGCTGCTGACCGGCCAGCCGCTGGGCTTCGTCGCCATCCTGGGCGTGCTGGCGCTGATCGGCATCATCATCCGCAACACCGTGATCCTGGTGACCCAGATCGACGCCTTCCATGCCGACGGGCTCGTGCCGTGGAACGCCGTGGTCGAGGCCACCATGCACCGCATGCGGCCCATCCTGCTCACCGCGGCCGCGGCCAGCCTCGGCATGATCCCGATCGCGCGCGAGGTCTTCTGGGGGCCGATGGCCTTCGCCATGATCGGCGGCATCGTCGTCGCCACCTTGCTGACGCTGCTCTTCCTGCCGGCGCTCTACGTCGCCTGGTATCGCATCAAGGAGCCGGCCTAGGGCGGACCTCGACCGCCGCGAGGGGTTCCCGCAATTTCCGCAAGCGATGTGAGTGCACTCCAGGGTGCACTTCAAAATGAATTTCCGGTATTTGCGGTATTTCCGGCAGTGGTTTTCGGCCGGGCAGCCGTGGCGAAGCCGGGGCGGGTGGCGAGCCAGTTCTGAATGGTGCGGTGGGCGACGCCGAAGAAGTCGCCCAGCAACCCGTTGGTGGCACCGAGCAGGTAATAGTTATGGGCGAGTTCGCAATACTCCCGTTTGTAGAGCGTCGGTTGTCCGGGGTTGGCCATCTGTCGATCCTCTTCGCGTGAGTGTCGACAGGCATACGCCACAACATTGCTCAGTAACGTCAACGACAAAAAGCGCTCGGTGCATGCACGACAGCGCGCGCAAGATAATTCTTGCGTACCGGCATAGAGGGCGCGGAGCTGCGGCCGGACACCACGGGCGGGGTCGCGGGCGGCCGCGATGCTAGCGGAGTGCTAGCAGAGCGCTAGCATGCCTTGTGCCCCGCCGATCTCGCTGTTGGCACTGGATCGCGTCCCGGATGACACTTGGTTTGGGTAACGCAGCCTCTTCAATTGATCCAACGAACTTCCGGCATTCGGCTGGAGTCGGCCCCCATGCTTGAGTTTTGCCGACACCGGCGACTGACAGTCGTCGTCGCCTTCACACCGCGTGCAGTCAACGATGCAACCAAACTCGATTTCAGAGATCTGGGGCGCATTTTGCTTTGCAGTGACGCGGACATTGCTTTTTTATCCGAGTGCAGAGCGTCAGCGTTCTTGGGGGAGAGCGGCCAGGCAAGGCATTGCGCCAGGGCCGTGCAGTCTGGGGGAACCGGATCATGCGTGATCGTCTGGGGAGCGGGCGGCGGGCCAGCCGCTTGGCGGCAACGCTTCTGTCGACTACCTGCCTGACGCTTTGTCCTGTCTTGGCCGGGCGGGCCTGGGCCGCCAATTTCGACGTCACCAACGGCAATGACAGCGGCGCCGGTTCGCTGCGCCAGGCGATCTTCGATTCCAACGCCGCCGGCGGCAGCAACACCATCACCATCAACAGCGGCGTCGGCACCGTCACGCTCAGCCAATCGCTGCCGATGATCACGACCAGCGTGACCGTCACCGGCAACAACAGCATCGTCAACGCGAATAACGCCGGCCGCGTCTTCTTCGTGCAGAGCGGCACGGTGGCGATCGCCAACCTCACGATCGCCAACGCGGTGGCGCAGGGCGGCGCCGGCGGCGCCGGCGGCGGCGGCGGCGGCCTGGGCGCGGGGGCGGCGGTGTTCGTGAACAGCGGGGCGGTGGTCAGCCTGTCCAACGTCGCGGTCGGCAATGCCTCGGCCACCGGCGGCGTGGGCGCCGCCGGCGGCGGCGGCGGCCCCGGCGGCGGCGGCGGTGGACTCGGCGGCGCGGGTGGCGCGGGCGGCACGGGCGGCACGGGCGGCGGTGGCGGCTATGCCGGCACGGGCGGCACGGGCAGCGGCGGCACTGGCGCTGGCGGCGGCGGTGGCGGCGGCGAGTTCGGCCGCGGCGGCGACGGCAACAGCAGCGGCGGCAGCGGCGGCGGCGGCGGCGGCCAGCAAGGCGCGGGCGGCAGCGGCGGCACCAGCAGCGGCGGCGGCGGCGGCGGCGCCACGACCGACGGCACGCCTGGAATTGGCGCCTCCGGCGGCGCGGGCGGCCCAACGCAGGGCGGCGCCGGCGGAAACATGGGTCATCGCCGGCAACCCTGCGGCAGCTCCCTTGGGCGGCGGCGGCGGCGGCGGCGCGAACTCCGGCGGCGCCGGCGGCCTGTCCGGCGGTGGCGGTGGAGCCGGCGACGTTGGCGCTGGCGCCGGCGGGGCGGGCGGTACCGGCGGCGGCGGCGGCGGCGGCTCGGTCGACATCGGTGGCGCCGGCGGCGATTTCGGCGGCGGCGGTGCCGCCGGCGTCAACCGGCGGCGCGGGCGGCTTCGGCGGTGGCGGCGGTGGGGCCGTCATCCTCGGCGGGGCGGGCGGCTTCGGCGGCGGCGGCGGCGCGGCGGCGGCACCGGCGGCGCGGGCGGCACCCTGGCCGGCCAGGGCGGTAATGGCGGCGGCGGCGGCGGCGCGGCCCTGGGCGGGGCGTTCTTCGTGCGCGACGGCGGCAGCCTCACCATCACAGGCGGCAGCCTCGCCGGCAGCTACGGCGTCACCGGCGGCGCGTCGGGTGGCGGCGGCGCCACCGGCGGCCAAGCCCAGGGCACCGTGATGTTCCTGCACGGCACCGGGACAACCGCGTTCAACGTCGCCAGCGGCACGCAGACCCTGGCCGGCGCCGACGCACTGGCCGGTACCGGCGGCCTCGCCAAGAGCGGCGCCGGCACGCTGGCGCTGACCGGCGCCAATGCCAACTACACCGGCGCGGTCTCGGTGACGGGCGGCCTGATCAGCTTCGCAACCGGCGGCCTGGGCAGCGGCACGATCTCGCTCAACGGCGGCGGCCTGCAGTGGGGCACGGCCAACACGTCCGACATCTCCGGCCAGCTCGCCGCGCTGGGCGCGAGCGGCGGCACCTTCGACACCAACGGCAACAACGTCGCCTTCGCCACCGGGCTCGGCGGCGGCGGGGGCCTGGCCAAGGCCGGGGCGGGCACGCTGACGCTCGATGGCATCAACAGCTACACGGGCGTCACGACCGTGTCGGCCGGCACGCTTGCCTTGGGCAACGGCGTTATTTCGAATTCCAGCCTGGTGACGGTCAACGGCGGCGCCACGTTCGACATCTCCGCATCGGCCTCTCCTTTCGTTCAGATCACGACGCTGGCCGGCGGCGGCACGGTCCAGCTCGGCGGCCACGTTATGTTCATCTTCAACGGCTCGACGGAGTTTTCCGGGACCATCGCCGACGGCGGCAGCTTCGGCAGCCTGGTCGTCGATAGCGGCACGCAGACCTTGTCCGGGATCAACACCTATACCGGCCTGACGGGAATCGGTCCCGGCGCCACCCTCGCGTTGAAGGGAGCCGGCTCGATCGCGACGTCGGCCCAGGTCAATTTCAGCCCGGGCGGGCCGGGCCAGGTCGGTACGTTCGACATTTCCCAGACGACGACGGGTGCGACCATCGCCGGCCTGTTCGATGTCGCCCAGGTCGGCGTCGTCAGCCTGGGCGGCAAGACGCTCACCCTCACCGACACCATCGGCGGTTTTTCCTTCAACGGTGTCATCCAGGATGGCGGGATCGGCGGCGGCACCGGCGGGTCGGTGGTCCTCGCCCCCAACGCGATCCACGACCTGGCCGGCGTCAATACCTATACCGGCTCGACGACGCTGATGGCCGGGGCGACGCTCACTTTGTCGGGCAACGGCAGCATCGCCCGGTCGAGCGTCGTGAACCTGGCCGGCGCGGGCGCCACCTTCGACATCTCGGGCGGCAACGCCAGCCAGACGATCAGGGACCTCGCCGGCGTCGCCGGGTCGACGGTGGCGCTGGGCGGCACGGCGCTGACCCTGGGCACGGCCAATTCGACGAGCTTCGCCGGCACGATCGCCGACGGCGGCCTGAGTGGCGGCAGCGGCGCGTCGCTGGTCAAGGTCGGCACGGGCACGCTGACGCTCGGCGGCGCCAACACCTATACCGGCGGCACGACGATCAATGCCGGCCTGATCAACTTCTCGGCGCTCAACAATTTCGGCACCGGCACAGTCACGCTGAACGGCGGCGGGCTGCAATGGGCGGCGGGCAACACGATCGATATCTCCTCGTCCTCGCGGCTGGTGCTGGGCGCGGCCGGCGGCACCTTCGACACCAACGGCAACAACATCACCTTCGCGACCGGCCTGACGGGTGCCGGCGGCATCACCAAGCAGGGCGGCGGCATCCTCAATCTCGCCGGCGCCAACACCTACACCGGTCCCACTTCCGTGACAGGCGGCACGCTGGCGGTGAACGGCAGCATCACCAGCAACGTCACGGTGGGATCGGCCGGCACGCTGGGCGGCAACGGCACGATCTTCGGCAACGTCGTCAACGCCGGCACGCTGGCGCCCGGCAACTCGATCGGCACGCTGAACATCACCGGCAACTTCGTGCAGTCCGCCGGGAGCTTCTATCAGGTCGAAGCCAATGCCGCGGGCCAGGCCGACCGGGTCAACGCCACCGGCACCGCCACGATCCAGGGCGGCACGGTGCAGGTGATCGCCGCGCCCGGCGTCTACGCGCCCAGCACAACCTACACCATCCTGCGCGCCACCGGCGGCGTCTCGGGCGTCTACTCGGGCGTCACCAGCAACTTCGCCTTCCTGACGCCGACGCTGAGCTACGACGCCAACGATGTGTTCCTCACTTTGTCGATCGGGCAGACCGCCTTCACGCCCAGCTTCGTGGCGCTGACACCCAACCAGCGCGCCGTCGGCGTCGCGCTCAACCAGAGCGTCGCCAATGCCAGCGGCGACTTCGCCACCGTGATCGGCGTGCTGGCCGGCCTCAGCACGGCGCAGGGTCCGCTGGCGCTGGATACGATCAGCGGCCAGCCCTATGCCGACTTCGGCACCCTGAACACCAACAGCAGCATGATGTTCATGAACGCGCTCGGCCAGCAGATGGCGAACGCGCGTGGCGTGCCTGCCGCCGGGCAGCGCCAGGCGCTGGCGCAGGCCTGCGAGATCGAGAGCTGCGATGCGGTCGGCCCGTTGAGTGCCTGGGCGAGCGCGCTCGGTGGTCTCGGCAGCGTGCTGGGCGACACCAATGCCAGCACGCTCACCTACAACTTCGGCGGCGCCGCGGCCGGCATCGACTATCGCTTCGATCCACGCTTCCTGGCCGGCATCGGCGTCGGCTACACCCACGGCACGCAGTGGGTGAACACCTTCATGGGCCAGGGCTGGTCCGACTCGGTGAGTGTCGCGGCCTACGGCTCGTTCACCCAAGCCGGCTTCTACGTCGATGCGCTTGCCGGCTACGCCTACTTCAACAACCAGCTGCAGCGCCAGATCCTGATCCCCGGCCTGCAGCAGCGGACCGCCACCGGCTGCGACCGGTGCCAACCAGTTCCTCGGCCAGATCGAGGGCGGCTACAAGGTCGGCATCTACGCGCCGGCGATCGGCCACCATCACGCCGTTCGGCCGCTTCCAGATCACGAGCACGACGCAGAACGCGTTCTCGGAGTCGGGCGCGCAGTCGCTCAACCTCAACGTCGCGCAGCAGACCACCAACTCGCAGCGCACCACCATCGGCGCCGATCTCGGCAGCTCGATCGGCCTCGGCAACGAGCGCAAGCTCGACCTCGCGGTCCGCCTCGGCTGGCTGCACGAGTTCGCCGACGTCGCGCGGCCGATCACGGCGGCCTTCGCCGGCGCGCCGGGCAACTCCTTCACCGTGTTCGGCGCCACGCCCTTGCGCAACGCCGCCGTGGTCGGTTTCCAGGCCATCACCACCATCGCCGCCGCGACGCAGGTCTACCTGCGCTACGACGGCGAGATCGCCACCGGCACCGACAACCACGCGCTCAACCTCGGCCTGCGCATGAGCTGGTAACGACGCAGGCCGCGAAACGCGGCAGGGCCGACGCCATGGCCGCCCGCCGCGCTCCCGCGCTATGGTGCAGGCCAATCCAACCGGAGCGAACGTCCATGGCCGCCATCCCCAAAACCCACCGCCGCGTCGTGCTGGTGCGTCGCCCGCCGGGCGAGCCGGCCGAGTCGGACTTCCGCGTCGAGGAGGCGCCGTGCCGGAGCCCAGGCACGGCGAGGTGCTGGTCAAGGTGCTCTACCTCTCGCTCGATCCCTATCAGCGCGGCCGCATGCGCGATGCCGCGTCCTATTCCGCCCCGGTCGGCCTCAACGAGGTGATGACCGGCGGCACCGTCGGCGAGGTCGTGGCTTCGCACCATCCGGGCTTCAAGGCGGGCGATATCGTCGAGGACCGGCTGGGCTGGCAGGAATATGCCATCGGCGGCGGCCCCAGCCTGCGCAAGGTCGACCCGTCGATCGCGCCGATCTCGACCGCCAACGGCGTTTTGGGCATGCCGGGCATGACCGCCTATTTCGGCCTGCTGGAAGTCGGCCAACCCAAGCCCGGCGAGACCGTCGTGGTCTCCGCCGCCTCCGGCGCGGTCGGCCAGGTGGTGGGCCAGATCGCCAGGATCATGGGCTGCCGCGTGGTCGGCATCGCCGGCGGGCTGAAGAAATGCGCCTTCGTGAAGGACGAGTTGGGCTTCGACGCCTGCATCGACTACAAGGCCGAGAAGGATCTCGATGCGGCGCTGCGCGCCGCCTGCCCCAACGGCCCCGACGTCTATTTCGACAATGTCGGCGGCGAGATCTCCGACGCCGTGCTGCGCAACATCAATTTCTTCGGCCGCGTCGCGCTGTGCGGCTCGATCTCGCAGTACAACGCCACCACGCCGCCGATCGGCCCGCGCCTGCTCGGCACCTTCGTCGGCAAGCGGGTGCGGGCGCAGGGCTTCATCGTCACCGACTTCGCCGACCGCTACGGCCCGGCGCGCCGCCAGATGGGCGAGTGGATCAGGAGCGGCAAGCTCAAGTACCGCGAGGACATCGTCGAGGGCATCGACAAGGCGCCGCGCGCCTTCATCGGCCTGCTGCGCGGCGAGAATTTCGGCAAGATGCTGGTCAAGCTGGGATGAGTTACGACGCGCCCTTCGCCGGATTGAAGGTCGTCGACCTCAGCCAGGGCATCGCCGGCCCCTACTGCGCCATGCTGCTGGCGCAGTACGGCGCGGACGTGATCAAGGTCGAGGGCATCGGCGAGGGCGACTGGGCACGCACCCTCGGCACGCGCTACGGCAGCCACTCGGCCTATTCGATCATCGGCAATCTCGGCAAGCGCAGCATCGCCGTCGACCTCAAGACGGAGGCGGGCAAGCAGGTGCTGTGGCGGCTGCTGAAGGGCGCCGACGTCTTCCTCGAGGGCTTCCGGCCGGGCGCCATCCGCCGCCTGGGCTTCGACTACGAATTCGGTCGCCGCGCGCGAGCCGCGACTGCTCTATCTCTCGATCTCGGGCTTCGGCCAGAGCGGGCCGCTCAGCGAGCGGCCGGCGATGGATCCGGTGCTGCAGGCCTATACCGGCCTGATGATCGAGAATCGCGGCGAGGACGGCATCCCGCACAGGGTGCCGGTGATCGTGGTCGACATGTCGACGGCGCTCTATGCCTTCCAGGCGCTGTCGGCCGCGCTCTACGCGCGGCGCGACGAGACGCGCGGCCGCTACATCGAGGCCAGCCTGATGCAGGCGGCGACGGCGCTGCAGTCGATCCGGCTGATGGCCTGCCATCTCGAGGGCGGCACGATGAAGCCCGGCGGCGCGCCGGGCGGCGTGTTCAAGACCGCCGACGGCTGGATGTCGCTGCTCGCCTTGAACGATCGAGACTGGAAGAGCCTGTGCAAGGCCATGCAAATGCCCGCCCTGGCCGACGATCCGCGCTTCGCCTCGCCGGCGCTGCGTCTCGCCAACGACGTGGCGCTCTACGCCATCGTGCGCCCGGCGCTGGCGGCCGAGTCCGTGGGCGGTGTGGACGCGCCGGCTGACCGAAGCCGGCCTGATGCACGAGCGGCTGAACAGCTACGCCGAATTTCTGGACCAGCCGCACGTCCGCGAGACCGGCCTGATCCAGTGGCTCACCCAGGCCGGCCTCAACCGGCCGGTGCCGGTGCCCGCCCTGCCCGGCATGCTGCATCAGCTCGACGGCACGCCGCGCGCGACGGCGCCCGTGAGCGGCCAGCACACCGCCGATGTGCTGAGCGAGCATGGCTATAGCGCCGCCGAAATCGAGGCCTTGCTGGCCCAAGGCACGGTCGCCTGCTCCCGCCGCGAAAAGATCGTGCCCTGATTACCGCCCTCGATCCCCGGCAATACGTCCGCACGCCGTGGAAGAACGGCGGCGGCATCACCGTCGACATCGCCGTCGAAGGCGAGGTCTGGCGCTTCGGCCGCACGCCCATCACGGCGGCCGGCCCCTTCTCCGACTACACGGGCTTCGATCGCGTGCAGGTCCTGGTGGCGGGCCGCGGCCTCGTGCTGCAGACGCCGGACGGCGAGATCGACGTGCGCACGCCGTTCCGGCCGGTGCGCTTCGCCGGCGAGACCCGGATCACGAGCCGGCTCGAGGCCGGGCCGGTCGAGGTCGTGAACCTGATCGGCGATCGCAGCCGCGTCCGCATCGGCCTCACGGTGCTCGCGGCCGGCCGGATGCAACGGCTGGGGCCGGGCGTGCACATCGCCTATTGTCCCGCCGGTCGGGCGGTCCTGCGGCTGCACGACCAGGACCATCATCTGCGGGACGACGGCGGTCTGCGGATCGAGGATGAGGACGGGGCGGCTGCGACCTGCATCGCCGGCCAGATCGTGTTGGGGAGCGTGGCATGCGTATCGCGGTAGTCGGAGCGGGCGGCGTGGGCGGCGGCTATGGCGCGGCGCTGGCCAGGGCGGGAGCCGATGTCACCTTCATCGCCCGCGGCGCGCATCTCGCGGCGATGAAGAGCAAGGGACTGAAAGTCGAGAGCCCGCGCGGCGACACGCACCTCGTGCCGACCCAGGCGACCGACGATCCCGGGACCGTGGGCCCGGTCGACGTCGTGCTGTTCTGCGTAAAATTGTGGGACGTCGAAAGCGCGGGTGCGGCGATCAAGCCGATGGTCGGCAAAGACACCGCGGTGATTCCGCTGCAGAACGGCGTCGATGCTTCCGAGCGTCTGGCGCCGATCCTGGGCAAGACGGCGGTGATGGGCGGCGTCGCCAACATCAGCGCCACCATCGCCGAGCCCGGCGTGATCCGCCAGACCGGCACGGTGCTGCGCATGGTGTTCGGCGAGCTCGACGGCAGCAGGAGCGCCCGCGCCGAGGCCTTGGCGGCGCTGTGCGCAAAGGCCGGCATCGACGGCGTGCTGTCGACCGCGATCCTGACCGAGCTCTGGATGAAGTTCATCCTGCTCGCTTCCAACGCCAGCATCATGGCGCTGACCCGGCTGCCGGTCGGCAAGCTGCGCGACGATCCCGACATCGCGCCGTGGTTCACCACCGCCTACGAGGAGGTGGCCTCGGTCGGCCGCGCCATGGGCGTGGTCCTGCCCGCCGACGCCGTCGAGAAGACCCTGAATTTCAATCGCAACGCCCCGCCCAACCTCATGGCCTCGATGGCCGTCGACCTTCTGCGCGGCAATCGCATCGAGCTGCCGTGGCTGTCCGGCAAGGTGGTCGAGCTCGGCAGGAAGCACGGCGTGCCGACGCCGACGCATGCCTTCATGTATGCCGCGCTGAAACCGTATGTCATGGGCGCCCCCGCCTAGGAGAAGACCATGCGCACTTTGCTGATCAGCCTGTTCGCCCTCGCCGCGATCGCTCCAGCCTCGGCCGCCGACCTGAAATTGCTGACCGCCGGCGCCTTCAAGTCCGTCGCCCTGGAGCTGGTGCCGGAGTTCGAGAAGAAGACCGGCCACAAGGTGACGGTCGAGAACGACACGGCCGGCGGCGTCGCCCGGCGCATCGCCGGCGGCGAATATGTCGACGTGGTCGTGATGCCGCCGGCCGCGCTGGGACCGCTGCTCGGCAGCAAGCTGGTCGAGAGCAGCGCCAAGCCGCTGGCGCGGGTCGGCATCGGCGTCGCCATCAAGCAGGGCGCGCCGGCGCCCGACATCTCCACGGTCGACGCTTTCAAGCAAAGCCTGCTCAAGGCGCGCGCCATCGCCTACACCGATCCGGCGTCGGGCGGCACGGCGGGCACCTACCTCGCCCACCTGTTCGAGAAGATGGGCATCGCCGAGCAGCTCAAGCCCAAGAGCGTGCTGGTGAAGGGCGGGCTCGCCGCCGAAAAGCTCATCAGCGGCGAGGCCGACATCGCCCTGCAGCCGGCGAGCGAGCTTCTGGCCGTGCCGGGCGCCGTACTGGTCGGCCCGATCCCGCTCGAGGTGCAGACCTACATCATCTATGCCGGCGCGGTGAGCGCCGGCGCGCGCGACCAGGCGGCCGCCGACGCGCTGCTCCGCGCCCTCTGGGGGCCCGACAAGGAGCCGGTGCTGAAGAAGAAGGGGATGGAGCTGCCGATAGGCAAGGACTATGACTTGAGTTCCTTCACCGCCTCCGTCCACGCGCCGATCGTGTGGTCGATGTCGGCGCGGGTGTGGGCCAGGCTCACATAGTATTTGCTCTCGCCCTTCATGATGCCGCGCTCGCGCAACAACTTGTTGAAGCGCGTGGCGATCGCCTTGTCGCCTTTCAGCGTATCGCGATAGTCCTTGATCGGCTGGTCGGTGAAGACGACGTCGAACAACGGCGGCTCGCCGATCACCTGGGCCTTGATGCCGGCGTTCTTCAGCAGGCCCGAAAGTGCTGCCCATCAGCTCGCGGCCGGTGGCGAAGACCTGCTCGTAGGCGCCGGGCCGCTTCAGCACGTCGAGCGTGGCGAGGCCGGCGACGGCGGCGACCGGATTGCCCGACAGCGTGCCGACCTGGAAGATGAAATCCTCGTCGTCCATCGCGAGGCGATCGAAGTGCTTCATGATGTCGGCGCGGCCGGCGATGGCGGCCAGCGCAAAGCCGCCGCCCACGATCTTGCCCAGGGTGCAGAGGTCGGGCGTCACGCCGTAATATTCCTGCGCGCCGCCCAGGGCGAAGCGGAAGCCGGTCACGACCTCGTCGAAGATCAGCGGGATGCCGTGCTTGGCCGTCACGTCGCGCAGCGCCTGCAGGAAGCCCGGGTTGGGCGGGATCAGGCGCTGGAACGGCTCGACGATGACGCCGGCCAGCTCGTCCTTCTGCTCCTCGATCAGGCTTTTCACCATCTCGATGTCGTTGAAGGCCGCGACCAGCATCTCGTCCTGCACGCGACTTGGGAATGCCGGCCGAATCGGGCGACGGGCGCGGGAAGTTGCCGGGCCGCTTGGGCGCCAGCGACATCAGCGCGTAGTCGCTCATGCCGTGATAGCCGCCCTCGAACTTCAGGATCTTGTCGCGCTTGCGGAAGGCGCGCGCGGCCCGCATGGCGTAGAGATCGGCCTCGGTGCCGGAGCAGACGAAGCGCACCTGGTCGGCGCACGGCACGGCGTCGCAGATCGCCTCGGCAAGCGCGATGCCGTGGCGGTTGTTGCCGAAGAAGGTCGTGCCCAGCGGCACCTGCGCCTGCACCGCCGCCGTCACCTCGGGATGGGCATGGCCCACGAACATCGGCCCCGAGCCCAGCAGGAAGTCGACATATTCGCGGCCGGCCTCGTCCCAGATGCGGCCGCCCTTGCCTTCCTTGCAGGACGACCTCGGCCGGCATGTTGCCGAAGCTGCCGCCCGGCAGCACGCGCCTCGCCTGCTCGACGAGGTCGCTGGTGGGATCGAGGACGGTCGTGACACTCATGGCATGATCCTTTGCAAACGCCGTGCCTCGTTATTCGATGGGCACGAAAATCGAATGGCGCATCTGGCCCGAGATGGCCTTGGAGAAATGACCCTTGCCGGAGGTGTCCTCGACCAGGATCACCTCGCCGGCGCCGATGATGCGCGTCTCGCCGTCGCTCGCCTGGATGCTGACGCCGCCGTCGAGATTGATGATGTATTGCCGGCGCGGCGCGGGATGCCATTCGTAGTCGTAGGTGCCGGGCGTCTGGCGGAAGATGATGCCGGTCGCCGGAAGCATGTCCGAGGTCTTGCCGCCCCTGCCCTCATGCTTCCATTCGACCTGGATGTCGCGGAAATGGGTTTCGCCCTTGTCGTCGACATAGAGATTATGGATGCGCATGAATTTTCTCCCGGTTGCTGTTTTCTGGACCGAGCTTAGAACGAAACCATGCTGAGGAAACCCATCGAGGCCGTTCTTTTCGACATGGACGGTCTGCTGCTCGACACGGAAGCCGTCTATATCGTCGCCCTGCAGGCGGCGGCCCGCGAGCTGGGCCGCGAGATGCCGCTCGATTTCTGCCATTCGATGATCGGCGTGCCGGGTCCCGAATGCACCGTCATGATCCAGGAATACTACGGTGACGGCTTTCACATCGACGCGTTTCGCCAGCAATACTCCAGCCACACGCGCCGCCTGCTGGAGAGCCGCATCCCGCTGAAGCCGGGTGTCGTCGAACTGCTGGATTTCCTCGCCGGCCGCGGCCTGCCGCTTGCCGTCGCCACCTCCGCCGCGCGCAGCACGGCCGAACATCATCTCGGCCGCGCCGGCCTGCTCGACCGTTTCAGCGCGGTGGCGACGCGCGACGACGTCGAGCATCCCAAGCCGCATCCCGGTGTCTACCTCGAGGCGGCGCGGCGATTGGGCGCCGCACCCGGGCGCTGCATCGCCTTCGAGGATTCGAACGTCGGCCTTACCGCCGCCCACGCCGCCGGCGCCATGGCCTTCATGGTGCCCGACATCCTCGAGCCGTTGCCCGAGGTTCGCGCCAAGTGCCTGAAAGTCGTGCCCGATCTCCACGCGGCGCTGACGCTGCTGCAGGCGGAGCTGTAGACATGCCGGATTTCGCCACCCTTGCTCTCTTTGCGGCGGCCTGCCTGGTCCTGACGGCCACCCCCGGCCCCGACATGCTGCTCATCGCCTCGCGCAGCGTCAGCCAGGGCAGGGCCGCGGGCTTTGCGACATTGGCCGGCATCCAGGTCGGCACCTATTGCCATGCCGCGGCCGCGGCGCTCGGCCTCTCGCAGCTCTTCGTCGTCGTCCCGATCGCCTACGACGTGGTGCGCTACGCGGGCGTCGCCTACCTGCTCTATCTCGCGTGGCAGACATTCCGCTCCACCGGAACGGCGCTCGCGCCCACGGCCGGATTGCGGCGTTACCCGATCGCCGTCGTGTTCCGGCAGGGCCTGCTGACCAACCTGCTCAATCCCAAGATGGCCTTGTTCGTCCTGGCGCTGTTCCCGCAATTCGTGAATCCGGCCGCGGGCTCCGTTGCCGTGCAGATCATGCTGCTGGCCACCCTGCTCAACCTGATCGGGATCGCCGTCAACGGCGCCGTCATCCTGACGGCCAGCCGCCTGGGCCGGGCGTTTTCCGGCCGCAGCCGCTGGCGGCGCGCGCCGCAGTTCCTGCTCGGCACGGTGTTCGTCGCGCTGGCCGCCAGGCTCGCCTTCGACGACCGGCGCTAGAACTTCTCCACCCACGGCCTGACCTCGACCTCCCAGCTCCAGGCGCTGCGGTGCTGCATCAGCGTCGCCCAGTAGGTCTCGGCGATGGCGTCGGGGTCGAGCAGGCTGTCGGGGTTGTTGCCGGGCACCGGCCGCGCGGCGCTCCGGATGCCGCCATCGATCACGAAATGCGCGACGTGGATGCCCTGCGGCGAGAGCTCGCGCGCCATCGATTGCGCGAGGCCGCGCAGGGCGAACTTGCCCATGGCGAAGGTGGCCGAGAGCGCGAAGCCCTTCACGCCCGCCGTCGCGCCGGTCAGGAAGATCGCGCCGTGGGCCTTGGGCAGCATGCGCCGCGCCGCCTGCTGGGAGACCAGGAAGCCGCCGAAGGCGCTGATCTCGATGGCGCGCTTGACGTCGTCGGGCGGCAGGTCGACCAGCGGGCCGCGCACCCGGTTGCTGGCGTTGTAGACCACGACGTCGGGCGTGCGCCCCCTGGCGTCGAGCTCGGCGAACAGGGCGGCAACTTCCGCCTGATCGGCGGCGTTGCAGGCATGGACCTCCGCGCCGGTCTCCTTCGCCAGGGCGGCGAGCTTGTCGGTCTGGCGGGCGGCCAGCGAGACGGCGAGTCCATTGCCGGCGAACAACCGGGCCAGCGAGGCGCTGAGCCCCGGGCCGGTGCCGACGATCAGCGCAGAGCGGTATTTTGGCTTTTCCATAAGGGTCTCCTCGTTGCCGGGGATTCGACGCGGGTATACTCTGTTAAGCAATAGGGAAGGAAACCGCCATGGATCAGGCCCAGCCTGTTGGCCGCATCGACGTCATCTCCGACGTGATCTGCCCGTGGTGTTACATCGGCAAGCGCCAGCTCGAGCGCGCGCTCGATCTCCTGGAGAAGCAGCATTTGCGCTTCACCGTCGCCTGGCATCCCTTCCAGCTCAATCCCGACATGCCGCGCGAAGGCGTCGACCGCGCCCAGTACCGTCTCGCCAAGTTCGGCAGCCTCGAGCGCTCTCAGCAGCTCGACGAGCGCATCACCGAGACCGCGTCCTCGGTCGGGCTGGAATTCCATCTCGACCGGCTGACCCGCACGCCCAACACGCTGAACGCCCATCGCCTGATCCGCTTCGCCGGCCAGAAGGGCGTGCAGGACGGCGTCGTCGAGGCGCTGTTCGAAGGCTATTTCGGCAACGGCGCCGACATCGGCGACGACAGCGTGCTGGCCAAGCTCGGTGAAGAGGGCGGGCTCGACCGCGACGAGGTCACGGCATTGCTGGCGGGCGAAAGCGGCCTCAAGGAAGTGGCCGCCGCCGATCGCATGGCGCGCAACGCCGGCATCCAGGGCGTGCCGAGCTTCGCCCTGCAGGGCCATGTGCTGTTCTCCGGCGCCGTGCCGGCCGAGGAAATGGTGCAGGCCTTCCGCCAGGCCTGGGACATCCTGAAGAACCGCGCGGCGTAAAGCGGCGTCAGTTCGCGCCGCGCGTGCTCATGGTCGGCGAGGCGAGCGGGCCCTTCAGAGTCACCACATAGTCCGCCTGGCCGTTCTTGTTCTTGTCGAGCGCGATGGTCGTGTCGGTCGTGGCGGCCGTCACGCTGTTCTTGCTGGTGACCAGCGCGACCGCGTTCTGGCCCTGCACCGTATGGTTCTGCAGGGTCACCGTGTCGCCCGCCAGCACGAGCTCGCCGCTGATCGGGCTCTGGTAATTGATGAAGCCCGCAAGCGCCGCTGAAGCCAGGCCCATCTCGGTGCTGAAGATGCTGCCGACTCCGGTGGCGAACGAGGCCAGGCTCAGCGAACCGCCGATGACGGCCGGATAGATATAGCCGCTCACCTGGCCGCTGCCGCTCAGCGAATTGCGGATCTGCTCCGGGGATGTCCCGCTGCCCTTGAGCGCGATGTTCATGATGCTGATCTTGCCGTCGACCGAAATCATCAGGTCCTTGTTGCCGAAATTGTTGGTGCCGGCGGTGCCGCGCAGCATCTCGCCGAGATAGATGCCCTGCAGGCTGCCCTGGAGGTCGAGCGCGAGCGCTTCCTTGGTCGCATCGATGGTGCCGTTGAAATCGACGGCGCCGCCGTAGAATTGGCCGGTCAGCTTGGCGATCTTGAACACGCCGTTCTGCAGGCTGGCCTGCATGTCGGCATAGGTCACCTTGAGCGAGGCGACGGCCACGGCGCTGGTCTCGAGGGTCAGGGTGGCATCGAAGGACCGCAATGCCGAGAGATCGATCGGCTTGCCGGTCGCCACGCGCGGCGGCCCGACGGGCACGGCTGCCGGTACCGGAGGGGCCGCGGCCGGCGCGGCCGCGGCAGCCGGTTGAACCGGGGCAGACGGCGGCGGGCTTGCCGCGACGCCCAGCCAGTGGTCGAAGTCGAGCGTGCCCGGGATCCGGAGATTGGCCGTGATGTTGGGCCGCTTGCCCAGGGTGGCGTCGAGGTGGCCCGTCATCGCCGTGCCGACCGCCGTGAGGTTGCCGTCGAAGCTCGCGCGCTGGCCGTCGCCCTTGAAGGCGCCGTTGGCATCGATCGCGCCGGTGCCGGCGCCCGGCCGACCGGTCGCGACCGACAGGAGGCGGCTCGCATCCTGCGTCTGCAGCGCAAAGCTCGAGAAGTCGAAGCGGAAATTCTGGCCGAGCGCCAGCGCGCCGGTCGCCTTCAGCGTGGCGCCCAGCAAGGTGGCGGAGGCGCCGCGCAGCGTCACCGCGTCCATCGTGCCGGCCACGCCGCCGCTGGCCGACGCCGCGCCGATCTTGCCGTTGATGAATTTCGGCAGGCCGGCGTAGTCGATCACCTTGTCGGCATCGGGCATCGTGGCGTTGAAGGTGAGGTCGAAGCGCGGCGCGGTGCCGAAATCGGTGACCGAACCCTGGACGTCCATCTTGCCGCCCAGCAGGTCCGCGACCTTGACGGTATTGAGCTTCAAGAGGTTGCCCTGCACCGAGAGATCGCCCTCGATGCCGCCCAGCGTCTCCTTGCGGAACACCAGCTTGGCGATCTTGGCCTTGAGACCGAACACCGGCAGGCTCTTGTCGGGCGGCGGCGGCGCCGGCGGCACGAGCGTCGCCGGCTGGCTCGCGGCCGGCGCGGTGGTGATGCTGGCCGTCGCGTCGGTGGTCGGCACGATCGGCGCGGCGGGCCGCTCGGGCGGCAGGTAGGCGTCGAGGTCGAAGCGATCGATCTGCAGCGTCGTCGTCGCCGTCAAGGGCACCGCGAAGGTGACGGCGCCGCTGCCCGTCGCCTGCTGGCCATCGAGATCGACCGTGAGCGCGCTGATCTGCAGGCCGCTCGCCGTCGAGGCGAGCTTGCCCTTGAGATCGAGCTTCTGCAGCTTGTCGGCCGGCACGCCCGATACGTCGATGCCGAGCCAGGCGAGCGTATCGCGGAGCTTCGGGCCGGCCACGCTGATCTCGCCACTGGCCTGCACGGCGCCGGCCGCCGGTGCTGCCGGCGTCGCCGGAGCCGCTGCGGGCTTGGCCGGTGTCGTCGGGGGTGTCGCAGCGGGCGCCGCCGCAGGCGTGACCGGCGCGGCGGCGTTGGCCTGCACGACCATGTCGCCCGGCAGGACTGCTTTGAGCTGCGGCACGGTGATGACGCTTTTGTGGATCTCGAGCGCCACCGAGACGTCGCGCACCGTGCCTTTGCGATAGAGGACCTCGGCGATGTCGAGCGCCAGCGACACATCCATCTCCGGCGCGAAGGGCGAGAGCGAAATGGACTTGGGCGGTGCTGCCGGCTTGGCGGCAGGCGCCGCCGGCGGCGGTTTGGCGGCAGGCGCCGCCGGCGGCGGTTTGCCGGCCGGTGTCGCCGGGGCAGGGTTGGCGGCGGGCGCTGTGGCAGGTTTGGCGGCCGACGCCGCGCCGGGCGTCGTCGACGGCTGGAAGGCGCCGGGCACCGAAAGCAACGCCAGCCACTTTTCGAGATCGATCTTGGCGAGAGACACGTGGCCTTTGAGGGAGGGCGTCTTGCCTTCCTCCAGCGCCAGAGTCCCCGTCGCCGTCTCACCGCCCATCGACATCTTGAAGTCACTGACGGCCAGGCGCGTCTGCGTATATTCGACATCGCCATCGAAAGCGAAATTCCCCACGACGGCGGTGTCGAACTGGGGCTGCACCTGGCCACTCGCCTGCACCACCGTGGCGATGAAGTCGGTGAGCGCACCGGTCGACACCGTGAGATGGCCCTTCACATCGGCGTTGGCGCTCACCTCGCTCACCGTGCCCTTGAAGTCGAGCTTGCCGCTCGACACCGTCAGGCTGAAGTCGGTCGCGTGGCCGCCGGGCGTGGGGCCGCCGGTCGTGGGAGCGCTCAAATGGAAATCGAGCGACAGCGGCACGCCGTTGACGGTGGCGTCGCCGGAAATCGAGAACGGCCCGTTCAGGGAACCGACCGACGCCGTCGCCGCGACATTCTCGGCTTTGAACGTCTGCTTGGTTTGCGGATTGGTGTAGCTGAGCGTGCCTTGCACGATGCGAAGCTCGCCGACCGCGAGGTGGAAGCCGGCGGCCGGCGCACCCGCCGGCTGGTTGGCGCCGGCGCCCGGCTCGAACTGCCAGTTCGGCACGCCGTTGGCGTCGGTCTCCAGCACGATGCTGGGCTGGTAGAGCGTCACCCGCCCGACCTCGATGCGGCCCCGCAGCAGCGCCCACCACGACGGCGAGGCGCCGATCCAGCGCACATCGACCATCTGCGCGCCCGTGGCGCCGGCGGCGTTGGCGAAATGGACGCGCTGGGCGCTGATGCGCGGCACCGGGAAGACCGAAAGCTTCATCGGCCCGTCGATCAACAGCTCGCGGCCGGTGGCATCCTTGACGGCCTGGATCAGGGACGGCTTGTAGGATTCGACATCGACCAGATAGGGCGCAGCAGCGAAGGCAATGACCAGCGGGCCGAGAATCGCGGCTGCCGCCCAACCAATCCTTCTACGCACCGACATGGCCATAACTCATGGTAACGCATCACGATGCGAGAGGCTGCCGCGACAGCAACGCACGCGGCTGCTAGCCTTCGGCAGGGAAAGACGACGAGGAAACGGCGAATGAACGATCTTGCCTTCGGCTTCCAGGCAGCGCCCGCCAGCGAGGTCCACAAGTCCGACCAGGCGCTCTACCGCGAAGTCATGGAAGATTGCGCGCTGGGCCGCAAGCTGGGCTTCGACGCCGCCTGGCTGCTCGAACATCATTTCAGCGACTACTACCCGACCCCGAGTCCGCTGCTTTTCATGGCGCATATCGCGGCGGCGTTTCCCGACCTCTCGCTCGGCACCTCGGTGCTGGTGCTGCCGTGGTACCACCCGCTGCGGCTGGCCGAGGAGATCGCCATGCTGAACAGCATGACCCAGGGCACGCTCCACCTCGGCATCGGCCGCGGCACCGCCAAGATGGAATACGACGCCTACAACGTCGACATGAACGAGGCCCGCGCGCGCTTCGCGGAATGCTACCGCATCGTCGAGAAAGGACTTTCGGGCGAGCCCTTTACCCACGACGGCACGTTCTGGAAGATCCGGCGGCCGCTCCGCCTCAGGCCGGAACCGGTGGCGAAGAAGGTGCATTTCTACGGCGCCATCGGCAGCCCGGGCAGCGCCGAGGTGATGGGCGATCTCGGCGTGGCGCCGATCTGCCTCTCGACCTTTCCCGACAAGCTCCTGACCCGGATCCTCGAACGCTGGCGGGCACGGGCGGGAAGTGCCGCGAAGGATGCGATCCTGCCGATCTCGGTGAAGATGTTCATCGCCGACACCGACGAGGAGGCGCGCGCGCTCGGCCGCCGCTACTACCCGCCCTATTTCGACCTGCAGTGCGCCCACTACGAGTCCGACGCCGACCCGTGGGCCGACATTCCGGAATACCACGATTTCAGCCGCATGTTCGCCAACCTGCGCAAGCTCACCGACCCCGACGAGCTCGGCCCGTTCATGGAATCCAACCTGGTCGGCAGCCCGGCCACGATCTGCCGGCGCATCGACCAGCTCGCCGCGCTGGGCTTCAACTACTTCATGGTGTCCTCGGCCACGCCCGGCACGCCGATCGAGCTTCGCCAGCGCATGATGACCCGCTTCGCCGAGGAAGTGTGCCCGCGCTACTCGCGCGCGATGCGGCAGCGGCAGGCGGCTTGATTGTCATCGGACCGCGGGCCTCCAGGCCCGCATCATGAGCGGGCCTGGAGGCCCGCGGTCCGCTTGACGCTAGGCCACCGCAACCTTCCTCGCTAGACTGACCGACGACGCTGCGGCTCGACACGCGGCGCGCCAGGGAAGGGAACGACAATGCGTTTTATCGTCTTGCTGGGCGGCCTCGCGGCCGCCCTGATGGGCTCGAATGGCGTCGCGCTGGCCCAGAAGAGCGGCGGCGTGCTGAAAATGTATCACCGCGACAATCCGCCGAGCGCCTCGCCGCACGAGGAGGCGACCAACTCCACGGTCGTCCCGTTCATGTCGCTGTTCAACAACCTGGTGATGTTCGACCAGGGCAAGCCGCAGAACAGCCCGCAGACCATCGTGCCCGACCTCGCCAAGTCGTGGAGCTGGAGCGCCGACAACAAGGACCTCACCTTCAAGCTGCAGGAGGGTGTGAAATGGCACGACGGCCAGCCCTTCACGGCCAAGGACGTCGTCTGCACCTTCGATCTGGTGACCGGCAAGGGCGAGCAGAAGCTGCGGCGCAATCCGCGGCAGTCGTGGTACGGCAACGTCGACAACGTGACCGCCAACGGCGACTACGAGGTCACGGTCCATCTCAAGCGCCCGCAGCCCTCGATTCTGACGTTGCTCGCCTCGGGCTACTCGCCGGTCTATCCCTGCCACATCCCGGTGGCGCAGATGCGCACCAAGCCGGTCGGCACCGGGCCCTTCAAGTTCGTCGAGTTCAAGCAGAACGAGGGCATCAAGGTCACGAAGAACACCGAGTACTGGAAGAAGGGGCGGCCCTATCTCGACGCCATAGAGTTCACCATCGTGCCCAACCGGGCGACGGCGATGTTGAGCTTCGTCTCCGGCAAATTCGACATCACCTTCCCCTGGGAGGTGACGATGCCCCTCCTGAAGGACATCAAGAGCCAGGTGCCCAACGCGGTGTGCCAGACCACCTCGATGAACAACAGCACCAACCTGATCGTCAATCGCGACGCGCCGCCGTTCGACAATCCCGACCTGCGCCGCGCGCTGGCGCTGGCCATCGACCGCAAGGCCTTCGTCGACATCCTCAACCAGGGCGACGCCCAGCTCGGCGGCACCATGCAGCCGGTCACGGACGGCGTCTGGGGCCTGCCGCCGGAAGTCTACGAAGCCGTGCCGGGCTACGGGCCCGACGTGCAGAAGAACCGCGAGGAAGCCCGTGCCCTCATGAAGAAGGCAGGCTACGGGCCCGACAAGCACCTGCCGCTGAAAATCTCGACGCGCGGCATCTCGCTCTACAAGGACCCGGCGGTCATCCTGGCCGGCCAGCTCAAGGAGATCTGGATCGATGCCGACGTCGACATCATCGACACGGCGCAATGGTTCCCCAAGATCGCGCGCAAGAACTATTCGGTCGGGCTCAACACCACCGGCAACGGCGTCGACGACCCCGACCAGAACTACTACGAGAACTTCTCGTGCAAGTCGGAGCGCAACTACACGGGCTACTGCAATCCCGAGATCGAGAAGCTGTTCGACGCGCAGTCGTCCGAGACCGACATCGACAAGCGCCGCAAGATCGTCTGGGAGATCGACCGCAAGCTCCTGGAGGACGGCGCGCGGCCGATCATCATGTGGAACCGCTCGTCGATCTGCATGCAACCCTACGTCAAGGGCTACGTGGCGCAGGCCAACAGCGTCTACAACGGCTTCCGTTTCGAGGACGTCTGGCTCGACAAGTAGCTTACGAGCCGCGGCGTCGCAGTCTCTGGATCGCCTCGTCGAGCGCCGACAGGAAGCGCGAGCGGTCGCGCGGGTTCATCGGCTTCGGCCCGCCGGTGATCTCGCCCATCGCGCGGAGGTTGGACATCAGATCGCGGCTGGCCATCGCCATGCCGATCGAGGAGGTCGTGAAAGGCACGCCGGTATTGCCGATGACGTTGGCGCCGGCCTTGAGGCTGCGATCGGCGAGCGGGATGTCGGCCGTGACCACGATGTCGCCCGGCCCGGCGCGCTCGGCGATCCAGTTGTCGGCGGCGTCGAAGCTGTCGCTCACGACCACCAGCTCGATGCTGGGGTCGCGCGGCACGCCGAGATAGGAATTGCTGACGACGTAGACTTTCAGGCCGTAGCGCCCGGCCACCCGATAGATCTCGTTCTTGACCGGGCAGGCGTCGGCGTCGATGTAGATCGAGGTCATTTGCGGGACAGGCTTCGCAGACCTCGGCCGGCCTGTCGAGCCGGGCGAAACGAAAACGCCGGCGGCCCTTGCGGACCGCCGGCGCCATTCAAAATGCTTAGTCGAAGTCTACGGCCGAACTAGCGGGCATGCACCGGAATGATGTTGCCGCGACTGTCCACCCGGTTGCCCTGGGCGTCATAGAGATGGCCGTACTCGTCCTTGAACGTGCCCTGACGCGGGCCGCTCTGCATCGACGGGGCCTGGGCCATGTCCGGGTTCATGTTCGTGCGATTCATGCGGGGCGCCGCGCCCGCATTGGTGCGGTCGCCGGGCTGGGCCACCCAGTCGTTACGACCGATCAGCGGATGGCCGTAAGGGTCGAGCGGCTCATTGCTCGGCCTGGCCTGCGACGGCATGGGCTGGGGCTGGGCATAGGTCTGCGCCTGGGCGTACGAAACGGAAGCGCCGGCGGAAGCAATCAGAGCGAGGGCGAGCAACGTGCGCTGCATAGGAATCCTCCTTGCATGAAGTGGTGCTCGCACAACGCCTCATCGTCGCGGAGGGTTGCCGACTAAATTCGCCTTGCCCTCAGCTCAGTACGGAAATCTTCTTGCGTTCGATCAGCTTGAAATCGATGGCGGCGCCCAGCCCTGGTTCATTCGGAACATGCACCAGCCCGTCGCGGCCGACCACAATGTCCTGTTCCAGGCCGTATTTTTGCGCCGCGTCGGGCAGCAGGACCTCGAAGAATTCGGTGTTCCTGAGCGAGGCGATGACGTGCAGGTTGGCGATATTGTTCAGTGAATTGCCGCCATGATGCACTTCATAGTTCATGCGAAACGACTCGGCGAGGTGGGCGCCTTTCACCAACGTCGTGATCCCGCCTTTCACTGCGACGTCGCCCCGCAGGAAATCGGTGGCCTGCAGCATGATCCACGGCTGGTAAGCATCGAGGCCGGTGATGGGATATTCCGTGGCGAGAATCGGGATGGAGAGCTGCTGCTTCAGCTTCACGTAATTGTAGATGTCCTGGTCGGCGAGCGGATCCTCGTACCAGTGGAACCCCATCTCCTCGGCGGCGCGGCCGACCCGCACCGCCGTCGGATAATCGTATGACCAGGTCGAATCGAGCATGATGGTGTAATCGCCGACCGCCTTGCGCACCGCCTCGCAGACCTTGATGTCCTCCTTCCAGCGCGTCGGCGGATGGATCTTGTAGGCGGCCCAGCCGTGCTCCTTGAACTTCATCGCCTCCTCGGCATAGGCCGCAGGCGAGGCGAGCACGGCGGAGCTGGCATAGGCCGGCACCGCTTCGCGATAGGTGCCGAGCAGGCGATGGATCGGCTGGCCGACCGCCTTGCCCAAAAGGTCCCACAGCGCCACGTCGACCGCGCCGATGGCGCGCACGCCGCAGGCGCGCTGCTTCTTCCAGAGATCGACGACGAGCGCCTCGCGATGCAGCGGGTTTCTGCCCATCAGCACGGGCTTCAGATGCGTGATCAGTCCCTGGCCGTCGGTCGTTGCGGAATTCGATGCCGATCCGAGAAACGCATGGCCCTCGACGCCTTCGTCCGTGGCAATGCGCAGCAGCCCGAGCGCGCTCGATCCCGCGAACCTGCTGTGCTGGCCGTATTGCGTCGGCGGGATGTCATCCCACGCGAACAGCGTGAGCGTGACGTCGGTGATCTTCATGGCGTTTGCTCCCCTTGGGATCGGTTTGGGATCAGTATAGACTGCCGCCATGTCCGACAAAGCCCGAGCTGAACTTGCCCCGACCGGCGTCCTGCGCGCCGGCATCAACCTCTCCAACTTCCTGCTGGTCACCGGCCGCAGTGAGAAATCCGAACCGGTCGGCGTCGCGCCCGACATGGCCAAGGAGATCGCCGCCTCGCTCGGCGTGCCGGTCACCTACGTGCCGTTCAAGTCGCCGGGCGAGCTCGCCGACCAGGCGGGCAAGAACGTGTGGGACATCGGCCTGATCGGCGCCGAGCCGCAGCGCGCGGCCGTGATGACCTTCAGCGCCGCCTATGTCGAGATCGAGGCGACCTACATGGTGCCGGCGGGCTCGCCGATCAAATCGATCGCCGACGTCGACAAGAAGGGCGTGCGCCTCGTCGTCTCGGCGCGCTCGGCCTACGGGCTGTGGCTCGAGAACAACATCAAGAATGCGACCTTGATACAGGTCAGCGGGCTCGACGGCGCCTTCAACAAGTTCATGGAAGACAAGCTCGACGCGCTGGCCGGGCTGCGGCCGGGCCTGTTGAAGGACCTCGCGAAGCACCCCGAACTCAAGATCCTCGACGGCCAGTTCACCGCCGTGCAGCAGGCCGTCGGCTGCAACAAGCCCGCGGCCGAGGGCGCGCGTTATATCGCCGAGTTCGTCGAGAAGGCCAAGAAGTCCGGCCTGGTGGCGAGCCTGATCGAGAAGCACAAGGTGAAAGGCCTGTCGGTCGCGCCGCCGGCCTGAGCCCGTCTAGAACCGGAGGCGCAGGCCGGCGCTCAGGGCATGGTTGTCCGTGCCCGAGCCGATGTCGCCGTCGTAACGCAGGTAGACCTGCGCGTTGTCGGAGACGCTCGTGCCGGCCTGGAAGCCGATCACCGCCGCATCGCGCTGCGGCATCGCACCGTAGACGACGAACGCCGCCCCGGGCGCGCCGGCAAACGCCGCCGTGATCGGCCGCGCCGTGTCGGCATATTCATGCAGCCAGCCCAGCCGCAACGCCATGTCGAAGCTGCGGCCGTTGGGAAGCCCGATCGCGCCGCCGAGATCGGCGCCCAGCGTCGAGCGCAGCGCGTTGGTCGTCTGCTGCGCCACGTTCAGGCTGAGCGAGTTGGCGCCCCATTCGCTGAACGCCGCCTGGTTCACGCTCATCACCTGCAGGCGCGCGAACGGCGTGACGGTGGCCGACGCCGGCGCGTAGACCGGCACCTGGTAGCCGAGCTCGGCCTGGCCGAGGAACTGGTTGGCGCCGGTGCTGCCGTTGGCCTGGCGCGGCTGCAGGTTGGGCACCACGATCTGGCGTTGCGCCTGGTTGTTGGCGTAGGCGTAGCCCGCCAGCAGATCGGCGTAGAAGCCCCATTGCGTGAAGCTGCCGTAGGCCGCCACGCTGACCGCGTTGCTCCAGCCCCTGCCCATGAAGCCGTCGGTCCACTGCGTCCCCGAGGCGAAGCTCGTGCCCAGACCGAGCACGATGTTCGGCGTCACGCGATAGTCGACGCCGGCCGCGGCGCCGCCCAAGTTGTAGGTCAGGGCGGACGCATTGCCGTTGCCCTGCACGGACCCCACGCCACCCACCGCGCTGCCCCACACGCTGAACGGGCTGGCGGCATCGCACGCCGCGTCATCGCAGGCCTGGGCCAGCGCCTGGCGCTGGCCACCGCCGCTGCTCTGGCCGCCGCGCGCCATCGCCATCTGCTGGCCGAGCGTGTTCATGAACAGGGCGCTGCCGGCCAGGTTCGTCGTGCCGAAGTTGGCCCACGGCTGGCTGCTGATCGCGCTCAGGGCCGGCGAGGCCTGGGCCGTGGAGAGTCCGGCCAGCGCGCCGATCACGGTGGCGTAGTCGCCCGAGGCGCTGGCGTAGGACCGATCGAGCGCGGAGCCGACGGCGCGCTGGTTCGGCGTGTTGCCGCTGAAGCCCGAGAACGCCGCGCCCTGCAGCGCCAGCGTCAGGTACACGTTGTTCGGGTCGTAGCTCAGCGTCGGCTTCAGGAAGGCGAGGTCGCTTTCGATGCCGGTATAGGCGCCGCTGACGCCGCCCGCGGCGCTGACGATCGTGTAGGTCGTGCTGTTGGCGTAGATGCCGGGCTCGGGCAGCACCACCACGTTGCCTGCATGGATGGTCGCGGTGCCGCCGACATTGATGCGGTCGCTCTGGCCCGCGGCATTAAGTTCGGCTTCAAAGTGGCCGCGATGCTTCACGAGGTTGCCGCCGATGTTCAGCGTGCCGATCGAGTTGCCGGGGAGTACGCGGCCATCGAGGACCGTCAAATTGCCGATAATGCCGCTGCCGCCGAGAATGCCACCGTTGGTCAGAACAACGTCGCCGTTGGTGATGGCGCCATTCACAATCAGCTTGCTGGCATTGACCGTGGTCGTGCCGGTGTAGGTGTTAAAGCCCGTGAGGGTCAGGGTCCCGCCGCCCTGCAAAGTCATGCTGCCGGGGCCCGACATCGTGCCAGCATAGGTACCGGATCCTGTCTGGTTGAATACCACGGAGGCGAAGTTGACGATGTTGCCTCGCAGGCTGGTGCTGTTGCCCTGCAGCACGCCCGCAGCCACTACCGTGCCGCCATAGGTGTTGGCACCCGTCAGCGTCAGGGTGCCGGCGCCGAGCTTGAAGAGCGGGCCACCGGTGAGGGCGCCAGCGAGCGTGACGTTGTTGCCGTTGGTATCGAACGTGGCGCCGCTGGCGCCAAGCGGAGCGAGTACTGAGGAAACGTCGACGGTATTGCCCGGCGCCCATTGCAGGCCACCGCCGTTGAGCGTGATCGGCCCACGTCCGAGAGCGCCGAGCGACGTAAAGCCAACCAGGCCGCCGGTGACAGTCAGGCCTGGGAAAGAGTTGCCGTCGTTGGTGAGCAGCAGTGTTGTCGTGCCCACCTTGGTCAGCGACTGTGGGCCGGAGATTTGTCCGGCGAACTCCATCGCCAAATTGGCGCTGCCCACCACAAGGGGCGCGTTCAGGGTGATTTGGCCGCGGCCCGCAATGCCTCCCAACGGCACCGGTGTGGTGGTCGTTATACCGACAATGAGGTTTGAGGCGTCAGCAGTGCCAGTGTAGAACGCCTGCGAACCATCGGCCCCGTCGATAGTGGTGTTCCTAGCACTAGCATTAAATATCTGGCTGGTGCCGAGCTTTGAACCAGGCTCGAAATACAGCATGCCAGCTTTATCGATGTGAAAGGTCGCGTTACCCGCCGTCGACCCGTAGCCAAAAGTAACTTCTCCAGTCGATCCACCACTGCCCTTGAGGGTGAATTGGGGGGCGAATTGGGGGTTGCCGCTCACGCCGCCAGCCTTGCCGTCGATGAGGACAAGGGAGTTGATGATGAAGAGAGAGGACGAATCAACGACGATATTGGTTCCACCGGAGGAATTGTTGACGATGAATGAGACGAAGCCATTGGGGGACGAGCCAACGACGTTGATGTTCTGTTGACTGTTGGAATTGTTGACGATGCCCGTCCCTGACACCGCCGCGCCCAAGTTGATCGTGTAGCTCGGGGCTCCGGCATTGAACTGGATCCCGTCGAGGGACTGAATGCTGCCGGTGTTGACGACAGTGCTGGTCGACGCGCCGAACTGTGCGATGGAGCCGTTGCCAGGCACCGTGGCGGGCGACCAATTGGCGGCCGTGCCCCCGTCGGCGGTACCGGCACCGCCGGTCCAGGTCTGAGCGACAGCGACGGGCGACAGGCAGGTGCCGGCGAGCAGGGTTGCCGTCACGCCAGCCGCGATGGTCCGCCGGCTGCTCTTCGCAACCCCGATTGCCATGGGTATCTCCCCCTCTCCCCCCGGAAAAGGCGATCAATCGTGACCGGCCGGCGAACGAGAGTCCACGGGTTAATTGTATCTCGTCTAGAGTTCGCTGCCGACGAACTGCTTGAACTCGGCGGTCCGCGGGTTGGCGAACAGCTCCGCCGTGGGTCCGGTCTCCCAGACCTTGCCCTGGTGCATGAACACCACGAGGTCGGCGACGCGGCGCGCGAAACCCATCTCGTGCGTGACGCTCAGCATGGTCATGCCGCGCCGCGCCAGGTCCTCCATCACGGCCAGCACCTCCGAAGTGAGCTCGGGATCGAGGGCCGAGGTCACCTCGTCGAACAGCATGACCTGCGGCTGGAGCGCCAGCGAGCGGGCGATGGCAACCCGTTGCTGCTGGCCGCCCGAGAGCTGCTCGGGATAGGAGACGATCTTGTCGGTGAGCCCGACCATGGCCAGCACCTCCGCCGCCCGCTTCCTCGCCTCGTCCTTCGACTGCTTCTTCACCAGCGTCAGCGCCAGCGTGATGTTCCGCTCGACCGTTGAGATGCGGGAAGAGGTTGTAGCTCTGGAACACCATGCCGACGTCGCGCCGCAGCTGGGCGCGGGCGGCACTGCCCGGCCGTCCGACCGGATGGCCGCACACGGTGATCGTGCCACCCTGCACGCTCTCGAGCCCGGCGATGCAGCGCAGCAGCGTGCTCTTGCCCGAGCCCGAGCGGCCGACGATGGCCACGGTCTGACCGCGCTCGACCTCCAGGCCGACGCCGTCGAGCACGCGCAGCGGCCCGAACTCCTTGATGACGTCCTTGACGCTGACGACGGAGTCATTCGTCTGTTCAAGAGCGGCCGGCATGCGCCCTCCTTTCCAGCGTGCGCGCAGCCACCGAGAGCGGGTAGCACAGCACGAAATAGATGGCGGCCACGGCGGTGAAGATCGCGAACGGCTCGAAGGTCGAGTTGTTGACGATCTGGCCGGCGCGCGACAGCTCGACGAAGCCGATCACCGAGGCGAGCGAGGTGTTCTTCACGATCTGGACCATGAAGCCCACGGTGGGCGGGATGGCGATCTTCACCGCCTGCGGCAGCACCACGTAGGCATATTGCTGGAAGCGGTTGAGGCCGAGGCAGTCCGAGGCCTCCCACTGGGTGCGCGGCACGGCCTCGATGCAGCCGCGCCAGATCTCGCCCAGGAAGGCCGCCGCATAGAGCGTCAGCGAGATGCCGGCGGCGACCAGCGGGATCAGCTTGTAGCCCAGGATGCCCAGGCCGAAATAGGACAGGAACAGCACGATCAGGAGCGGCGTGCCCTGGATCAGCTGGATGTAGCCGCTGGCCAGCGCGCGCAGCAGCCCGATCTTCGACAGGCGCATGAGCGCCAGCGGCAGGCCGACGACGGCGCCGCCCAGGAAGGCGATCAGCGACAGCAGCACCGTCCAGCGCGCCGCCTCGAGGAGATAGAGGAGATGGTTGGCGTTGAGCTGGATCACAGCGGCGTCCCCAGCCGGCGCCGGCGCTCGAACAGCAGCTGGCCGATCGCCCAGAAACCCAGGCGGTAGAGCGCCGACAGCGCGAGATAGACCACCGCCACGATCACGTAGACCTCGAAGCTGCGGTAGGTGTCGGACTGCACCAGGTTGGCGGTGGCGGTGAGCTCCTCGGTCGAGATCTGCGAGGTGATCGAGGAGGCGAGCATCAGCAGCACGCCCTGGCTCGCCAATGACGGATACACGCGCTCCATGGCGGGCAACAGCACGACATGCAGGATGGCCTGCAGGCGGGTGAGGCCCAGGCAGTCGGCGGCTTCGAGCTGGGTGCGCAGGATCGACTGGATGCCGGCGCGCATGATCTCGGTGGTGTAGGCGCCCATGTTGACGGTGAGCGCGATCACCGCGGAAACCTCGGCGGAAAGTTTGAGACCGAGGCTCGAGAGTCCGAAATAGACGATGAAGATCTGGATCAGGAGCGGCGTGTTGCGGATCGCCTCGACATAGGCGCCGACCAGGCGGCGCAATACCGGTCCGCCATAGACCCGCGCGACGGCGCACACCGTGCCCACCATG
>CAVWKN010000021.1:0-104777 GCA_963755585.1 uncultured Alphaproteobacteria bacterium | reverse complement strand
ACATCGTGGCCATCGGGATGGCGGCCGGGATCGGGAGGCGATTCCACCATGCCGCCCGGGTTCACACCTTGCGCAGCCGGCCGCCCAGGTCGCCCGCCAACTCGCAGGCCGTTATTCGGCCTTGGCGCCGGATCGTTCGATGATGGGCAACCAGAAGGCCTGGTCGTCCACGATCTGCTTGCGGGCAGCGTCCGGCGAGCCGGGCGGCAGCATCTCGAAGCCCTGGACCAGCAGCTTCTCCCTGACCTGCGGCATCTCGCTGATACGATTGATCTCGGCATTGAAGCGCGCAACGATCGCCTCGGGCGTGTTCACCGGCACGGCGAAGCCCAGCCACCCGGCGACCTCGAAATCCGCCACGCCGGCCTCGACCATCGTCATCATGTCGGGCAGCGTGGCCGTGCGCTCCTTGCTGGTGACCGCGAGCGCCCTGAGCTTGCCGGACTTGATCTGGCCCAGCACCGTCGGTGTGTTGAAGAAGCCCATCGTCACCTCGCCGTTCACCACCGCAAGGACCGCCGGCGGCGCGCCGCGGTAGGGCACGTGCTGCAGGCGGACGTCGGCACGCTGCTCGAAGATGACGCCCGACAGATGGAGGCTGCTGCCGATGCCGCTCGAGCCGTAGGTGAGCTCGCCCGGCTTGGCGCGCGCCTGGGCAATCAGCTCGGCCACGGTCGTGGCCGGGTTGGCGGCAGAGACGACCAGCACGTTGGGCAGCGTGCCGCAGACGGCGACCGGCACCAGGTCCTTCTGCGGATCGTAGCCCGGCGCCTTGTAGAGGCCGATGTTGAACACCGTCGTGCCCTGCGAGGTCAGCAGCAGGGTGTAGCCGTCGGCTGGCGCGCGCGCGCCCTCGGCGGTTCCCATGAGGCCGCCGGCGCCGCCCTTGTTGTCGACCACGACCGGCTGGCCGAGCGCCTTGGCGAGCTCCTCGGCGTAGGTGCGCCCGACGATGTCGGCGCCGGCCGCCGCCACGAACGGAATGATCATGCGGACCGGACGCTCCGGCCAGGCGCCCGCGCGCGCCGCCGCGGGAACGAGCAGCAGGGTTCCCGCCAGTAATTGTCGCCTCGCCAAGCTTCGTTGTGCCAAGCCTCGTTGTACCGGGGTCATGGTTGCCTTCCTCCCTCGAGCGCGCTGCAGAGCTCGCCCACATCGGCAAGGCGGTCGATGCCCAGGATCATAGCACGCACACGCTCGATCGCGGGAGGATCGAGCACGACGCCGGCGCAGCTGCGGTACTTGTGCTCCGCCTCGGCGTCCGACATCGGCTTGTCCGGCGCCCCCGGCGGAACATCGCAGCGCTGGGAGAGCGTCCGCCCGTCCGTCAGGCGCAGGTCGACCTGGGCCGGGAACAGGCCGTTGTCGGGAAGGCTCGCGTCCTCGCGAATGTCGATCCGCTTCATCAGGTGCTGGACAGTCGCATCGAGCAGCGCGTCCTGCGTGAACTGGCGGCTGCCCAGGGCGCCGAAGCGCAACGCGGCGGCGACGCAGTAGCGCAGGCTCACCCGGGCCCGCAGCGTGTCTTCGGGCAGGCCTTCGCGCAAGGTCATGAAGTTCCAGGGATGAACACGGCAGACGATCCCGTCGATCTGATCGACGGCGTCGGAGACTTCGTGATGCAACATGATGGCGGCGGAGACGGCGGCGTGGGTCGGCGCCCCCGACGGATAGGGCTTGAAGATGATGCCCGACGTCACGAGCTCGAAAGGCTGCCCCAGTGCAAATCCATCGGGTTGCCGGCCGACGAACTGATTGAAGAAGCCATAGCGTCCGTCCAGCGCATCGCTGTCCGACAGGAAGCCCTTTTCCGCCAACAGGGCGGCCTGGACCGCGTCGCGCGCCGTCAGCCCGGCGTGCAGGGCCATGGTCATGGTGCCGAAGTTCTGCCGCAGGCCGCTCGCCAGGGAGGCGGCGATCCCCAGCGCGGCGGCGAACGGCCCGGCCGCGAGGCCGAGCAATCGGCAACAGGCGGCGGTGGCGCCCAGCACGCCCAGCGTCCGTGTCACGTGCCAGCCGTTCTCGTACATTTTCGGATTGAGCCGACGCCCGAGCGCGACATTGATCTCGAAGCCGGCAACGTAGGCCAGCAGCACCTCGAGGCCGCTGCAGCGGCGCGCCTGGCCGAGCGCCAGGAGGGCCGACACCAGCGCAGCGCTGGGATGGGCCATCATCGGTTCGCTGTTGTCGTCGAACAGCTCGGCGTGGGCTGCGGTGCCATTGGCGAGGGCTGCGGCCAGGACGTTGGCCCGGCATCCCCGGCCGATCAGCGAGCTCGTGGCCGGGGCGGCGCCCAGCTCGAGCGCGAGGTCGCCCGCGATCTGCGCGGAGCGGAGCTGCGAGCCCGACAAGGATACGGCGATGGTGTCCAGGAACGCCTTCCGGGCGAGCGCCAGCGCCGCGTCGGGCACCTGCTGCGCCTCCAGCGCGCTCGCCCAGGCGACGATACGATCGATCGTATTGGCGATTGTATTGGCCATCGGGCGTTCCTTCGTCTCACGGGAATTGTGAATGCACCGCCCGCTGAAATCACGCAAAGTCATGACGTCTGCTGGCAACGCGGCACCCCGATATCGGACACCGAGGAAGACCAGGCATGGCCAAACCAACGCAGCGAAAGCAAACGACCCGCACCCGCCGCAGCGGCCTGACCCGGCGCGACCTCGCGCTGCTTCCAGTCGTGATCGGCGCCATGGCGTCGGGGCGCGCCGGAGCCCAGGGCGGGCCGTCCGGTCTGGCCGTCGAGGACGCCTCGCTGGCCGATGTGCAACAGGCCCTCGGCGCCGGAAAGATCACCGCCACGGCGCTCGCCCGTGCCTACCTGGCGCGCATCGAGGCCTACGACCGCAGCGGCCAGGGAACGGGGCCCGGCCTCAATTCCGTGCGCGAGCTCAATCCCGACGCGCTGTCGATTGCCGGCCGGCTCGACGGCGTCAAGCCGTCGGCACGGCAACCGCTGGCCGGCGTGCCGATCCTGGTCAAGGACAACGTCGCCACCGGCGACAAGCAGCACACGACCGCAGGGTCTCTCGCGCTGGAGGGCGCGCGCGCCAGGGACGACGCCACCGTCGTCAAGCGGCTGCGCGCGGCGGGCGCGGTGATCCTGGGCAAGGCGAACCTCACGGAGTTCGCCAACATCATCGCCATCGAGATGCCCTCGGGCTACAGCTCGCTGGGCGGCCAGGTGAAGAACCCGTATTCGACATCGCTGCTCGACGATCGTGGCATCCCGGTCGTGCTGCCGGGCGGTTCGAGCGCGGGCTCCGCCGTCGCCGTCGCGGCCGGCCTCTGCGCGGCGGCGATCGGCACCGAGACCTCGGGCTCGCTGCTGAGCCCGGCGACGCAGAACGGCGTGGTCACCGTGAAACCCACGGTCGGGCTCATAAGCCGCGCCGGCATCCTGCCGATCTCGCACAGCCAGGACACGGCCGGTCCGCTGACGCGCACCGTGCGCGACGCGGCGATCCTCCTGAACGTGCTGGCGGCGCGCGATCCGCTGGATCCGGCGACGCAGCACCTGCAGCGGCCCAACGACTACACCACGGGCCTCGACAAGGACGGGTTGAAGGGCGCGCGCATCGGCGTGCCGAGCGATCCCGACGACCCGCTGAACGATTTCTACATGGGCAAGTTGCCGGCGCGCTCCAAGGCGGTGATGACCAAGGCGATCGAGGTCCTGCAGGACTGCGGCGCCACCATCGTGCGCGCCAACATGCCGACGGCGGGCTGGATCGGCGGGCCCGGCACGACCATGGGCGTGCTCAACCGCAATCCGCTCAGCCCGCGCAAGGGCGACCCGGCCACGCCGCCGATCGTGTTCATCTACGAGCTCAAGCGCGATCTCAATCTCTACCTGCGCGACTGGGCGGTCGGCACGAAGATCAGGACCATGGCCGACATCATCGCCTTCAACCAGGCCAACGCCGACAAGGCGCTGCGCTTCGGCCAGGACCTTTTCCTTGCAGCACAGGCCACGCGCGGCGACCTCTCGGAGCTGGAATACAAATCGGCGCGGGCCATGGACCTGCAGTCCGCCCAGGTGCGCGGACTCGATGCCTACATGACCCAGCACAAGCTCGATGCCGTGGTGTTTCCCGGCACGGCGGGGGCTTCGATCGCGGCCAAGCCCGGCTACCCCAGCGTCCAGGTGCCGGCGGGCTTCATCGGCGGCGTGGGCGGCAAGGAGACGCCGGACTTTCCGCTCGGCCTCACCTTCACCGGCCGCGCCTGGAGCGAGGCCCGGCTGCTGCGGCTGGCCTACGCCTACGAGCAGGCCTCGACGGCGCGCCGTCCGCCGCCGGGGCTGCCGGCGCTCCTGGTGGGCGAAGGCCGCGAGGGCTGTCGCACGTACCCGGCGCATGACCTCGCGAGGGCTGGGGTCGCCACCCAAATTCGTGCGGAGAATCACCGTATTGACCAACGAGCCGATGAGGTGCTCGCTCCCCGGTCGGTTGCGATTGGCGACGAGCGTGGCCACGCGTACGTCTTCCTCGGCCATATGAAGATGCAACAGCGTCTTGAAGGCGGCGACGAGCGCCATGAAGAGGGTGCCGCCTTCTTCCTGGCCAAAGCGCTTGATCGCGTCCGACAGCCTGGCCGGCAATGCCACCTCCCGCTGCGCGGTGCGCAAGCCGTCGATTGTCCGTCCTGGACGGGCAGGGGCGAGATTCATCATGGGCAGCGGATCGTGCAGCTGCTCGCGCCAGTATGCGAGCTGCGCGGCGATCTCCGGATACGACCGCCATTGCCGCTGCCAGTGCGCAAAATCCGCGTATTGAATCGAGAGCGGCGCGAGCGGCGTCTGCTGTCCGGCGGAGAAGGCGTCGTATAGGGCGGTAAGCTCCTCGAGCAGCACGCCGAGCGACCAGCCGTCGCAGACAGCCTGGTGCAGGGTGATGAGCAGGAGGTGTTCCCGCTCGGCCAGGCGCAGCAGGCGAGCCCGCAACAGGGGGCCTCGGGTGAGGTCGAAGGAATGAAGCGCCTCTTCCTGGACAAGGCGGTGGGCGGCGGTCGCCATCCTGGATTCCGGCAATCCGTGCAGATCCTCGAACCGCAGGGGCACGGCCAACTCCGTTGCAACGACCTGTACATGTCGATCGTCCTCGACGGCGAAGGTCGTGCGGAGAATGTCGTGGCGCCGCACGATTTCATCGATGCTCCGCTCGAGGACCGCCACGTCGAGCGACGAAGTCAGCCTGAGCGTGTAAAGGATATTCAGGAAAGGCAGGTCGGGCAGCGCCTGCTGAAGCGCGCACAGGCGTTCCTGGGCGATCGAGGCGGGGGCCCGGCCGTCCGAGGCCGAGCGCGGAATGACCGAAGAAGGTCGTCGTGCCTGCCCGGAATCGCTCAACGTCTCGAGATGCCGAGCCATTTCCGCAACTGTCGGCGCCCCGAAAAAATAGGAGAGCTCGACGTCGAGGAGCAGATTGGTCTCTATGTGGATCGAGGACCTGGGTGGCCAGAAGAAAGTCGCCACCCAGCGCGAAGAAATCATCATGGATACCGACCTGTTCGACTTGCAGGACGGACGCCCAGATGTCCGCCAGCTCTTTCTCGAGAGACGTTCGCGGCGCCACGAAGGTCCGCGGCATGACGTTGCCACTCGACGAGTCCCAGCGTCGCCGCCAGTCCAACTCGCTTGACCTTGCCGGTCGGTCCCTTGGGGAGCTCCGTGACGATGAGCACCTGGCGTGGAACCTTGAAGTTGGCGATGCGGCGTGCGGCGAACAGACGTATGTCTTTCGGCGTTGCGGCGCGGCAGGACCGCAGGACGACCGCCGAGGCGACGTCTTCCCCCAGCGTGGCATGTGGAACGGCAAAAGTTACGGCTTCTGCCACCGCCGGATGCTCCAGCAGCACTTCGTCGACTTCCTGGGGAGCGATTTTCTCACCGCCGCGATTGATGATTTCCCGCGTACGGCCAACGAGAAACAGGTAACCATCGGCGTCGAAGAAGCCGAGATCCCCCGTCTTGAACCAATCGCCGGCAAATGCGGTCCTGGTCATCATCGGGTCGCCGTCATAACCTGACGTGACGCTCGCGCCACGAACGACGACCTCTCCGGTTTGACCGCGTGTCAGAAAAGTCCCTGCTTCGTCCATGATCGCGACGTCCAAACTCACCGGCACGCCTACCGAACCCGCCTTGCGCCGATGCGGCGGCAGCGGATTGCAGGCGACAGGTGAGGAGGTGGTTTCCGTCATGCCGTACCATTCGATCACCGGGCTATCGAAAGTCCGCTCCAGTTCCCCGAACAGACGGGCCGCCAGGGGAGCCGACGATGAGCGGACGAAGCGTAGCCGGGCGTTTGCCAGCCGCTCGCGATCGTGAGGCGGTTGGGCGAGAATTGCCTGGTGCATGGTTGGCACTGCCGAGTACCACGTCGGTCGAAAGTCGGTCAGCCACCCGGAGAAGCTTTTGACGTCCAATCCGGGCGTACACACGACGCTCGCGCCCGCCCCCAGCGAGGCCAGCACCGTCGCGGTGAGGCCGTGCCCATGAAACAACGGCATGATGTTCAAGCATCGATCGGCTTCCCTCAGCGCCAGTGCCGCAGCGGTCGCCTGGGCCGACAGGCAGATGTTGGCGTGGGTCTGCCGGACGATCTTGGGCCGCGACGTCGTGCCTGACGTGGGGAGCAGCAGCGCCACGTCGTTGGGCCGACCTTCTCGGGCGATCGTGCGTCGCCGAGCTCTCCCGTCAGCTCAAAGAGGCCGGCTTCCATTTCGGGCGTGGTCGACAGCTCGATGATCCGGATGCCGCGAGAGAGCGCCACACGACGCGCCGGCAAGTCGGTTTCGGCCCGCGTGATCAACGCGCGAGGCTGCAGATCGCCTCCATCTCGCCCTTGCGCGAGAGCACGTAGCCGATTGAAAGCCAGCCCAGCATCGCGCTCAATTGATGCTCGGCGTCTCTCGCCGATTTCGAGCGCGCGCTTTGCGTGCGCCATGCCGGCGCTGAAGTCACCACATTCGACCAAAGCGCATCGCCAGCCAGGTCCGGTTCACGACGGCGGGGATTACGCTCAGGTTGTGACGGTCCTGACGGAGTTCATCGGCGTTGAATTCGAGTCTCTGCTCGAGCAGCAGCGATCGCCTGCCGATAATCGACCGAGCGCGTGATAACTCTGCCCGACGCGGAAGAGTAATTCGCCTAGCAAAGACGCGGTCGCCGCACTCGCGCGCGAGGTCGAACGCCCGTCTCGCCGAACTCGATGGCGCGACGCTGTTCGCCGATCACGAAATGATGATTGCATCGGAACGCGGCGTATCGCGCGCTGCGCTGCTTGTCTCCGAGGCGCGCGAGAACGGGGTCGAGCTCATCCAGGGAGCGCAGGATTCGATCGGTCTTCGAAGCTCGGCAGCAGCGCGTTGCGCAGCTCGAAGCGAAGATCCACGGCCTGCCTCGAGAGTGTCGCGCGTTTCCGGCAATTTCTTGCAGGACCGCCAACGCGCGCTCGAAAAAGCGCGCAGCATCGACGTTTGCGTAAAGCGCGTACGCCTTGAGGCCCGACCGCTGCAGGTACTCGAGCGCCTTGTCCCAGATCGCGCCTCTTTCCGCGTGATCGGCCAGCCGTTCGACGTGCTCGTCGAGCCGTCCGGCGGCGAGCGTTTCGAGCGAGTCGGGCGGCGCGCGCATGCAGGATCACCCTTCGCTCTCGCAGCAGGCTCGCGTATGCGACCTCGCGCGTCATCGAGTGCTTGAAGGCATATTCGGCCTTTCCGGGAAAAGCGCCTTCTCGTAGAGGAACTCTGCGACCTGCAAGTGCATGCACTGGCGCGCCGGAGGTCAGGCGGCGCGATTCCGGTCACCGCCTCGAGAAGCGCCTCCTTGAATGTCGTTGCCGATAACCGCGGCGCACTGGAGCAATTCCTTCAGCTCGGGCCGCAGGCGATCGATCCGCGCGGCCAGCAGCGCCTCGATCGTGCGGGGAACGAAGTCGGCCGCGAGCGATCCACGGTCCCGCACGGTGATCGAGATGCCTGATTCAGCACGCCGCTTTCGATCAGGCTCCGCACGCACTCCTCGAGGAACAACGGATTGCCCTGGGTGGCTTCGATCAACCTTTGCTTGATCGGCAGGAGTTCCGTGTCGGAACCAAGCAGCGTATCGAGCAGTTCATCGGCGCTGGCCGCGGCGAAGCGGATCGACGCGCAGCTGCGAGAAGTAGCTTTTCCCGGACCAGCGATTTTCGTATTCCGGACGATAGTTCACGAGCAGCAGCACCCTTGCGGCGGGAATGCTCTCCAGCAGCATTTCCAGAAACGTCTGGGTTTCTGCGTCGATCCAGTGCAGATCCTCGAACACGAGGCACAGCGGCTGGTTTCTGCAACTCGCGGATCAGCAGACGCTTGAGCGCGTCGAATATCAGGCTCTGACGCTCGGAAGGATCGAAGCTCGCCCAGGCATCGTCGCTCACCCGAGATGCCAAGGGCCCCGGCCAGAAGCGGCAGCTGCGCGAGCAGCTTCTCATCGCCCAGAGCCAGCAGCTTTCTGGCGATCGCGTTCGCGCGCTTGCTGTTCGCTGTCGCGGTCCTGGATCTCGAAATATCGGCTCAGCAGATCGACCAATGGAAGATACGATGTCGCCTTGCCGTACGACACCGATCCTGCCTTCCAGCATCGAGCCAGCCCTGCACGCCGAGTAGACGGGCGAACTCCAGGAAAATTCGGGATTTGCCGACGCCGGCTTCGCCGACCAGCGCGACCACCTGGCCGTGGCCCGTCCTGGTGCGCGTCGCGGCCTGGCTCAGCCTCTCGATTTCGTCCTGACGCCCGACGAACTTCGACAGGCCGCGCGTGCCGGCGCGTGCATGCAGCCGGCTGCGGGTGTTGACGCCCTCGAGCTCGCAGACCTCGACCTGATCGGCGATGCCTCTGAGCGGCACCGATCCGATGCGCTTCACGCGAACGAACCCCTTCGGCCAGAGCCAGCGTGTCGCGGGTCAGCAGGATCGTTCCCAGGCGCCGCGCAGCGCCTCCATCCGGTTCGCGATATGCGTCGGCACGCCGTCAACGCGCAAGTCGACTGAAATCTTCCTCCTGGTGCCTGACCGTAACGACGACTGGACCGGAATTGATCCCGATCCGGACTTCGAAAAGCATTCCGAACTCGCGCCGCACTTCGGCAGCCCGAATGAGCGCATGCCTCCTGCATGTCGAGCGCGGCGTAGCAGGCTCTGACCGCGTGATCCTCAAGAGCAAGCGGCGCCCCGAAGCTGGCCATGATTCCGTCGCCCTGCTCCCGGCTGATCCCCTTCGTAGTGGTGAACGATGTCGCTCATGGCGTCGACGGTCGGTTTCAGGATCCGGCGAGCGTCCTCGGCGTCGCGGTCGTCCGATCAATGCCGTCGAGCTCGCGATGTCGGCGAACAGAACGGCTAGGCTTTGAGCTGGCGCGCGATGAATTCCTTGACCACCTCGCGCGCTCTGTCGGTCTGCGGACCGGGCTCCGCGACCCATTCGTGAACGGCGCCCTCGAACAGGCGATAGTCGCAGTCGCCGCCGGCGGCCCGGTAGGTCGTGGCGAATTTTTCCTGCACCGCCGGCAGCACGTTGTCGTCGAGCGCGCCCTGCATGATGAGGAACGGCACCAGGGTGATCTTTTCTCCGCGGTCGAGAATTTCCTGCGGGTTGCTTTCGTGGATGGTCTCCCACGGATCGAAGAACACCTTGTTGTTCTTCATCATGCCCTCGTTGTCGGCGCTGCTCGGCATTGTCATAGCGCGCCGAGGTGTTGCTGACCGGTGAGCGCATGGCCACGTAGGCGACCGTGGCATCGACGTTCGCCGCGGCGTCGAGACGAATTGAGTTGTAGCGCGGATCGCGCGGACGCATCGCCAGGAGCTCCGCGACGTGGCCGCCGCTCGACGAGGCGTAGACACCGATCCGCGTGTCGCCGTTCCAGGTCGCGGCATTCGCCTTCAGCCAGCGCACGGCGTAATTGGCGTCCTGCACGCAGGCCGGATAGGGCGCTTCGGGCGCCAGGGTCAGGTCGACGGCGACGACCAGCAGGCCGCTTGCCGCCAAGGCGCGATCCATCGGCTCCTCGGCCAGGCGGTCCTTTCTGTTCCACGCCCCGCCGTGCAGATCGAGCACGGTCGGGAAGGGGCCCGGGAAGGAGCTCGCCCCTTGCGGCTGGTAGATCCGGGCCATCAGCATCCGGCCGGCGCTGTTGCGCCGAAGCTCGACTTCCTTGACCGCGAGGTCGAACCGGTTGGCGGGATCATACGCGGGCAGGCCGGCCGCGAACGCACGCAGGGCAGGCAGCCCGATTGCGCCTGCGGCGACCGCGAGCTTGAGCGCGTCACGCCGGGCGAAAGTGCCTTTGTTCAACGTCGCCTCCCGTCAAGAAGGATTGGACACGCAGTATATAAGGTATCCCGCCGGCTCAAGCCGCCGGAAAGAACAGGCGAACGATCACCGGGATGAGCAGCGACGACAGAACGGCGCTCAGCCCCATGGCAATCCCGGCAAAGGTGCCGGCGACCGGATCGACCACGAAGGCCCGCGCCGTTCCGATGCCGTGCGCGGCGAGACCGGCGGCGAAGCCGCGCGCCGCGTAGTCGCGCATTCTCATCGCATTCATCAGGGGCGTGACGATGACGGCGCCCAGGACGCCGGTGAAGACGACCAGGACGGCCGTGAGCGCGGGGACGCCGCCGAGGTCCTTGGAAATCGCCATGGCGACGGCGGCGGTGACCGATTTGGGCGCGAGCGAAATCACCACGGCGGGCGGCACGCCGAGCGCCGCCGCCACGGCAATGGCCGAGACGATCGACGTTGCGGTTCCCGCAACCAGGGCCGCCAGCATCGGCAGCATCTTGCGCCGCACGATCGGCCAGTTCTTGTACAACGGAACGGCGATGGCCACCGTGGCGGGCCCGAGCAGGAAGTGGATGAACTGCGCGCCGTCGAAGTAGGTGCCGTAGGAGGTGCCGGTCGCGAGCAGGATGACGGAGATCGCCGCGATCGCGATCATCACGGGATTGACCAGCGGATTGCGCCCGGACAGCAGCGCGAGCCAGTCGGCCAGGATCCAGATCACGACGGTGAGCGCGAGCCAGAGCAGCGGCGTGGTCGACAGGTAGACCCAGAGGAAGAAGGGCGCGTCCATCCTCTAGCCGTCGCGCTCGAGCAGGCGCGAGACGCCGGCGAACACCCAGACGGTGACGACGAGCGTCAGGACGGTCGACACCAGCAGGGTGGCCGCCAGGGCCGCGCCATATTGGCCGAGCACACCCAGATTCTGGATGACGCCAACTCCTGCCGGTACGAACAGGATCCCGAGCACGGCGAGCAGCCCGTTCGAGACTTTTCCGAGCCACGTGTCGTCGACCGTCGCGCTGTCGACCAGGTGACGGCGCTCGACGGCAAACAGCAACAGGACCAGCATGATGAGGCCGATGACGGGCCCCGGCATGGGCACCGCCAGCGCGCGCGTGATCGTTTCGCCCGCGAGCTGGCAGCCCAGCAGGATGGCGAAGGCCCTCAACATTGCGGTCGGCTCGTCAGGCGCGGATACGCGCGGTCACGCCGCGGCACAGGAGCGCTCCTTCAACCCAGCCGTCCGACATGGCCTTCGAGGAGGGCCCAGCACTTGCTGCCGAGCTTCTCGCGCCACGCGGCATAGACGGAGGCCATGCGCGCCCGGAACGGCGCCGGATCGACCTCGTTGAAGACCATGCCGCGCTCGGCCAGGGTCGTGCGCAACCCGGCATTGAAGCGGCCCTGATCGTCGCGCTGGGCGCGTACGAACCTGGCTGCATTGCGCTCGATCGTGGCCTGGATGTCCTGCGGCAGCTTTCGCCACAGCGCGCCGTTGGCCATCAGGTTGAAACCCGACCACATGTGGTTCGTCATCGCCAGATGCTTCTGCACCTCGTACAGCCTGAAGACCTCGTTCACGGCCAGCGGGTTCTCCTGTGCATCGACCTTGCCCTCTTTCAGTGCCTGGTAGATGCCGTTGACGTTGATCGTGACCGGTTCGGCGCCCAGCGCCCGGAAGGTGTCGGTGAACATCTGGCCCGCCGGCAGGCGGATCCTGAGGCCCTCGAAATCCTTCGGCACGGTGATCAGCCGGCCGGTCGACGAGGTCTGCCGCATGCCGTTGTCGAACGCGCCGACTGCGAAGCCGTGGATGCCCTTGGCCGCCATCTCCTCGCGCAGATAGGCGCCCAGCGCGCCGTCGGCCGCTGCGTGCGCCTCGGCCGCCGTCCGGAACGCAAACGGCACCTGCTGGACCTCGGCGACCGGCACCGCCTGGCCCAGGATGCCGCCCATCAAGGTGAAGAAGTCGAGCTCGCCCGAGATCAGCATTTTGAGCGCCGCCGGATCGGAGCCCGCGAGGCCGGCATTCTCGGCGAACACCTCGGCCGCGACCCTTCCGCCGGTCTCGGCGCCGATCGCGGCCCACATCTCGACGAGCCGCCGATGCAACGGGCTTGTCGCTGCCTGGTTGTGGAACTGGCGGAAGCTGTAGTCAGCGGCCATTGCCGGACGCACCATGAAGGAGACGAGAGCGGCGCTTCGGCCAAGTACGGCGCGGCGTGACAAGGCGGCTGGCATGGTGCCGCGCCCTACTTCAGCGGCACGTAGAGCCGCTCGTCGTACAGGGCGCCGCCGAGCGGCCCGAGTGCGGCACGAAACGACCGGGTGGGACCGGCGGCGCTGTGCGCCTCCTGGGCCGGCGCGTCCGTCCAGGCCTCGACCAGGGTCAGGTGGTTCAGCCGGCTCGCCTGCACCAGCGCATCGTAGCGGATGTTGCCGGCCGTGCCGCGACTGGCCTCGGTGATCTTGCGGACCTCGGCGGCGCCTTCCTCACGCTTCGGCGGCACGAGGTCGACGTGGGTGATGACGTAGACGCCGGTTGGCGCCGCGGCAGCCGTCGCGGCCTTGGAACCGGCAGACAGGGCCCCACTCGAGAGGGAAAAGTGCGGACGTTCATCGTAGGGCGCAATCAGAAGCGGTGCGAGGGAGGTGCGAAACTCCCGGTTCGCATCGGAGAGGGCGTTGTCCTCGCGCGCCCTGGCGCTCGGCCACTGCTCGACGATCGCGAAGTGGTTGGGGCGCCCGATCTGCTCGAAGACGGCGAACTCGAGCGCGCGCCCGTCCTTGAGCGCACTGTCCTTGAGCGCATCGCGGTAGCGCGCCAGCAGGCGGCGCGCGGCGCCTGCCTGGGCCGGCTCGACTTCGATATAGCTGATGGCGTACGGCGCCTCCGGCGGTGCGGCCGCCGGGGCCGCGAGGTTTGCGCCACGGCTTCCTCCGCTCAACACAGCGGCAGCCGCCGCGCCCACAAGGACTTGACGACGGTCGACCATCCGAGTCCTCCCGACGATGTTTCCGGCAGGATGGCAGCCCAGTTCCTGCCGAATGTCAAAGAACGGCGCGGTCCTCAGTTCGCCTTGTCGATCATGGCGTTCCATTCATCGTACTTCTTGCAGCTGTCATCGATGCTCTTTGCCGGCGTCTGGGCAAAGTCGGCCTGGACCTTCTGGCTGATCTCCGAGGCTTTTTGCGCGCTCTTCTGGGACAACGCAGTCAGTTTCTCGCCGAAGATCTTTGTTTTTTCCGTGAGCTGCTCGACGGTGCAGTCCGCAAGCGCGCTGCCGGTCGACAGCGCCATGGCAGTCGCTGCCGCAAAGATGATCTTTCTCATGATGATTTTCGTCCCTTGGTTTTCCTGGACGCACCATCGTCGGTGGTGGCCGTGGCGTTATCAAGCTCGTTTGGGGCGGAAACGCTTCCAGATGGGCGCTTGCCTGCGCTATGGCTAGTTCGCTTTTCGATGATCCAACGGCAGGAGCCGGTGACATGTCCGACGGCGTAACCACCACCGAACCGGGCGGCGCGCCCCGCACGATGTTCGCCAAGCTGTGGCAGAGCCACATCGTCGCCGCGCTGGCCGACGACACCGCGCTGCTGCATGTCGATCGCCACATCCTGCACGACCTCGGCGGCTCGCGCGCCCTGCTCGACGTCAAGGAGCGCGGCCTCGCGGTGCACAATCCCGAGCTCACCTTCGCCACCATCGACCACACGGTGTCGAGCGCGCCCGGCCGCGCCGGCACCATCGCGCGCGGCGTCGAGCTGATGGCGGCGCTGCGCGAGGAAACCGCCGCCGCCGGCATCCGCCTGTTCGACATCGACCAGCCCGGCCAGGGCATCGTCCACGTCATGGGCCCCGAGCTCGGCATCACCCTGCCGGGCAGCCTTCTGGTGTGCGGCGACAGCCACACCTGCACCCATGGCGGCCTGGGCGCGCTGGCGTTCGGCGTCGGCTGGACCGAGCTCAACCATGTGCTGGCGACCCAGACGCTCTACCAGCGCCGGCCGCGCACCATGCTGGTGCGCTTCGAAGGCACGCCGGCGCCGGGCGTCACGCCCAAGGACCTCATCCTCGCCTTGATCGGCACGGTCGGCACCGACGGCGGCACCGGCTACGCCGTCGAATATGGCGGCAGCGCCATCCGCGACATGCCGGTCGAAGGCCGCTTCACGATCTGCAACCTCTCGATCGAGCTCGGCGCCAAGATGGGCTTCATCGCCCCCGACGAGAAGACCTTCGCCTATCTCGAGGGCAAGCCGCTGGCGCCCAAGGGCGCGCTGTGGCGGCGCGCCGTCGAGGCCTGGCGGCACCTGCCCAGCGATCCCGGCGCTGCCTACGACCGCGAGGTCGTGATCGACGTCGCCCGGATCGCGCCGCAGATCACCTGGGGCACCAGCCCGGAACACGTCATCGCCGTCGACGGCCGCATGCCCGATCCGGCCGCCATCGCCGACGAGGCGCGCGCCCGGGCGGTGCAGGGCGCGCTCGACTACATGGGCCTGCAGCCCGGCGCCGCCATCGCCGGCACGCCGGTCGACTGGGTCTTCATCGGCTCGTGCACCAACAGCCGCCTGTCCGACCTGCAGGCCGCCGCCGCAGGTCGTGCGCGGCCGCAAGGTGGCGCCCGGCGTGCGCGCCTGGGTCGTGCCGGGCTCGGAGATCGTCAAGCGCGACGCCGAGGCCCTGGGCCTCGATCGGGTCTTCATCGCGGCCGGCTTCGAATGGCGCGAGCCCGGCTGCTCGATGTGCCTCGCGTCCAACGGCGAGCAGGTGCCGCCCGGCCAGCGCTCGGTCTCGACCTCCAACCGCAATTTCGTCGGCCGCCAGGGCCCGCGGGCGCGCACCCATCTCGCCAGTCCGGCGATGGCGGCCGCGGCGGCCATCGCCGGCGCCATCGTCGACGTGCGCAGCCTGGAGGACGCGGCATGAAGAGCTTCACCAGCCTGCAGGCGACCGCCGCGCCGCTGATGCGCGCCAACATCGACACCGACATCGTCATCCCGATCAATCGCATGGTCGGCAACCAGATCCGCGGCACGCTCGGCCAATGGTGCTTCACCGCGCTGCGCTACCTGCCCGACGGCTCGGAGAATCCCGAGTTCGTCCTCAATCGCGAGCCCTATCGCAAGGCGGAGATCCTGGTCGTCGGCCCCAACTTCGGCTGCGGCTCGTCGCGCGAGCCCGCCGTGTGGGCGCTGCAGGAAATGGGCATCAAGGCGATCGTGGGCTCCGGCTTCGGCGACATCTTCTACAACAACTGCTTCCAGAACGGCGTGCTGCCGGTGATCCTCGATCCCGCGGTGGTGCAGTCCATCGCCCAGGAAGTCGAGCAGACGCAGGGCACCGGCCGGGTCACGGTCGACCTCGCGGCGGGGCAGGTGACGACGCCCGTCCGGCAAGCAGCACGCCTTCACCGTCGAGCCGCGCCGCCGCACCGCTTTGCTCGAAGGCCTCGACGAGATCGCCGCCACCCTGCGGCGCGACGCCGAGATCCGCGCCTTCCAGGCGCGCGACCGCGCCGAGCGCCCGTGGATCCACAGTGCCAGGAGAAGAGGGTGAGCGGTCCTGCACAGCCGACAATGACCGTGGCGCCGGACGGCGTGCGGCTGGCGACCTACGAATGGGGCAACCCGGCCGGCCGCGCGCTCGTGCTGGTGCACGGCTTCGCCCAGTGCCATCTCTGCTTCGCGCCGCAGGTCGGAAGCGCGCTCGCCCGCGACTTCCGCATCGTCGCCTACGATCTGCGCGGCCACGGCGCCTCCGACAAGCCGGCTGACGCCACGGCCTATCAGGGGCGCGAGGTCTGGGCGAAGGACCTCGCTGCGGTGCTGGAAGCGAAGAAGCTCGAGCGGCCCGTGCTGGTCGGCTGGTCGATGGGCGGCCGCATCATCCGGCAATATCTGATGAATTACGGCGATGCGGCGCTGGGCGGCATCAACTTCGTGGCCTCGCTGGTCATCGAGGATCCGAGCGGCCGCGGGCCGGGCTCGCCGCGGCCCCAGCCGGCCGGCCAGGCGCCAGCCCCGCAGATCGCCGCGCAGATCGACGACGCGATCGCGTTTCTCGACAATTGCTACGGCATCAAGCCCGGCGAGGCGGCAATTCCGGGTGGCGCTCGCCTACAACATGCTGGTCCCCGATCCGGTGCGCCAGGCGATCCGCGGCTGGTCGACCGACCCCGCCGAGACCGCAGCGGCGCTCCGGCGCGTGCGCGTGCCGACCCTGGTCACGCACGGCCGCAAGGACACGATCGTGCTGCCGGCGGCAGCGGAGATGACCGCTGCCACCATCCCGGGTGCGCGCCTGTCGTGGTTCGACGCCTGCGGCCATTCGCCGTTCTGCGAGGACGCGCCGCGCTTCAATGCGGAACTGGCCGCTTTTGCGGCAGGGTGAACCCGACGACCGAGATATAAGGTGCCGGCGCGGCAACCCGGCGCAGGTTCGAGGGTTGACCTACACCCGGCTCCCGGCGCACAGCCATCCGCTTCGAGGTGCAGATGCAAATCTTTCGTGTTTTTGCAGCGATGATCGTTCTTGCCGCAGGCGCCCCCATTGTCCTGGGGAGTGCCCAGGCGGGCAGCGGCGCCATGATCACGGGTATGATCACGGGCGCCTGGTCGCGCACCGACGGCGGCTCGCGCATCGCCATAGAGCAGTGCGGCGAGCGCTTTTGCGCCGTCAACACCTGGATCAAGGACCCCAGCGGCGGCGAGGAGGTCGGCGACCGGATGATCCTGACCTTGCAGCCCTCCGATCCCGCGCGCCTGACCGGCGAGGCCTTCGACGTGAAGCGCAAGGTGAAATACACCATGCTGATCTCGGTCGCCGAGGAGGCGATGACGACGCAGGGCTGCGTCCTGTCCGGCATCGTCTGCAAGACCATGAAGCTGGGTCCGCCTGCACTGACCGTCGCTGCCATGTGGCAGAAACGTCACGGCACCGCCCGCATTCGCCTCATTCCCTGAACGTCCACCGCGCGTGGGAACGCGCGGCACGCGGGTTGCGTATACCTCCTGTGGGTATCTCCCCTGGGAGCTTATCCGTGGAGCGTGTGGTGACCGACGTAACGGCAGCCGTGAAGGATATCCTCGTTTTGCACCTCGGCATCGAGCCGTTCCGGATCCACGAGAGGTCCCGGCTGGCCGAGGACCTCGGCGCCGACAGCCTCGACGCCGTCGAGATCTTCATGTCGTGCGAGGAGCGGTTCGACATCGAGATCCCCAACCATGCCGCGAAAAAGCTCGCGACCGTCGGCGACGCCATCCGCTTCATCGAAGCCCGGCTCGACGAGCCTGCCGCGCAACCGTCACGCCCTCCCGCCCACGAGCGCGTCGCCTCGCGCTGATCTCCCCGTCATCCCGACCGGAGCGTCCCCCACTTGGATGGCGGGCGGCTCCGCTCGGGATGACGGAGGATTTTTTTCTCTGCGACAGGCCTCCGTCCGAGGGTAAGAAGCGGCATGCCAAGACCGACGTCGACGGCCGAGCGGCGCCAGCTCACGGTCATGTTCTGCGACATGGTGGGCTCGACCGCGCTCTCGACGCGACTCGACCCGGAGGATCTGCGCGACGTGCTGGTCGCCTACCAGACCTACGTCGCCGAAACCGCCGCCCGCTTCGGCGGCTTCGTCGCCGCCTACATGGGCGACGGCGCGCTGGTCTATTTCGGCTATCCGCAGGCCGATGAGCATGCCGCCGAGCGCGCCGCGCGGGCCGGCCTCGCGCTGGTCGCCGGCCTCGGCGAGCGCGCCTGGCCCTCGCGGGTCGCGCCGCAGGTCCGCATCGGCATCGCCACCGGGCTGGTCGTCGTCGGCAACCTCGCCAACGCCGACGAGGCCCAGCAGCATGGCATCGTCGGCAACACGCCCAATCTCGCGGCCGGCCTGCAAACGTTCGCCCAGCCGAACACGGTGGTGATCGAGCCGGTCACGCGCCGCCTCACCGGCGGGCTGTTCGACTACCGCGACCTCGGTCGCCGTGACGCTCGAGGGCCTCAGCGCGCCCGTGCAGGCGTGGCAGGTCGTGGGCCCGAGCGCCACCGAGAACCGCCTCGAGGCGCTGCATGACCCGGGCGCGGCGCCGCTGCTCGGCCGCGACGCCGAGCTCGAGGTGCTGCTGCGCCGCTGGCAGCAGGCCAAGAGCGGCGACGGGCGCGTCGTGCTGCTCTCGGGCGAGGCCGGCATCGGCAAGTCGCGCCTGGGCACGGCGCTGCTCGAGCGCATCGCCCCCGAGCCGCACCTTCGCCTGCGCTACTTCTGCTCGCCCCACCACACCGACAGCGCGCTTCATCCGGTGATCGGCCAGATCGAGCGCGCCGCGCGCTTCGAACGCGACGATGGCGCCGGCGACAAAGCTCGACAAGCTGCAGGCCCTGCTGGCCTACGCCGAGCCGTCGGCCGACGACGCCGCGCTGATCGCCGACCTGCTGTCGCTGGCCGACATCGAGGGGATCTATCCCAAGCTCGACCTGGCGCCGCCGCAGCGCCGGCAAAGGACGCTGGAGGCGCTGCGGCGGCTGGTCGAGGCGCCGTCGCGCCGCCGGCCGATCGTGGCGATCTTCGAGGACGTGCACTGGAGCGATCCGACCAGCCTCGAGCTGCTCGACCGCATGATCGGCGAGATCCCGCGGCTGGCGATCCTGCTGCTGGTGACGTTCCGGCCCGACTTCGATCCGCCGTGGGTCGGCCGGCCGCACGTCCACACGCTGGCGCTGAACCGGCTCGGCCGCTCCGCCAGCGCCCGGCTCGTCGGCCGGTTCAGCGGCGAGCTTGGCCTGCCGCCTGACGTGGTCGAGGAGATCCTCGAGCGCACCGACGGCGTGCCGCTGTTCATCGAGGAGCTGACCAGGGCCGTCGTCGAAGCCGGCTCGGCCGCGCCGTCCGCGATCGCGCCGTCGAAGTCGCTGCCGCATCAGGAGCCGCATCAGATCCCGACCACGCTGCAGGCCTCGCTGACCAGCCGGCTCGACCGGCTGGGCCCCGCCCGCGAGGTGGCGCAGGTCGGCGCGGTGATCGGCCGCCGCTTCTCCCATGCCCTGCTCTCAGCCGTCGCCGACCGCGGCGCGCTCGAGCTGCGCGTCCTGCTCGACCAGCTCACGGCCGCCGGCCTGCTGATCCAGGAGTCTGCCTGGCCGCGCGCGGCCTTCCGCTTCAAGCACGCGCTGGTCCAGGGCGTCGCCTATGAGGGCCTGCTGCGCTCGGTGCGCCAGCGCCTGCATGCGCGCATCGCCGCCACCCTCGAGGCGTCGTTCCGCGGCACCGAGCCCGAGCAGCTCGCCCAGCATTGGGCGCAGGCGGGCGACGCCGGCCGCGCCGTCAGCCACTGGCGCGAGGCCGGCCGGCAGGCGATCCGGCGCGGCGCCAACCGCGAGGCGATCGCCCAGCTCACCAAGGGGCTGGGCATGCTCGAGCGCCAGCCGTCCGGCGTGGAGCGCGACCGCACCGAGCTCGGCCTGCAGCTCCTGCTGGCCGAGGCGCTGATGGCCGACCGCGGCTGGACCGCGCCCGAGACGCGGCCGTGCTACGACCGCGCCCGCGAGCTGTGCCAGCGCATCGGCGACACCGCCGGGCTGTTCCCGGTGCTCTACGGCCAGTTCTCCCACCACCTGTCGCGCGGCGAGGCCGACGCCGCGCACGACCTGGCGCTGCAGACGCTCGAACTGACCGAGGGGCGCGACCGGATCGGCGGCGCTGCGCTCGATGGCGCACAGCATGCTGGGCATGAGCCTGTTCTCGCGCGGCGACGCTGGCGACGGCGCTCGACCATCTGCGCTCGGCCCTGTCGCTGCAGCCGGCCGACAGCGGCGCCCACACCTTCCTGTCGCCCGGCCACAACGTCGCCATCGCCTCGCTGTGGCTCGCCCTCACGCTGCTGCTGCTCGGCCAGCCCGAGCAGGCGGCGCGCCACGCCGCGGCCGGGCTCGGTGCGGCGCGCGCGCTGTCCAACCCGCACACCCTGGCCCACGCGCTGGCGCTCGCCTGCCGCTACCACTCCGTGCTGGGCGCGATCGCATCCGCTCCGCCTCGCCACCGAGGAGCTCGCGGCGCTGGCGGCGGAGCATCGCTTCCCGTTCTATGCCGCCGCCGCGCAGATCTATCGCGGCTGGGTGCTGTCGGCCGCGCCCGACAGCGCCCGCGGCGTCGAAGTGCTGCGCGAGGGCATGGCCGCCTTCATGGATCTCGGCTCGGTGGCGCTCCGTCCTTATTTCTCCGCGCGGATCGCGGTGCTCTCCGCCGCCGCGGCGGGCCCGGCCGGCGACGGACTCGAACTGCTCGACAAGGCGCTCGCCCAGGTCGAGCAGACCGGCCAGCGCTGGTGCGAGGCCGAGATCCATCGCTCGAAAGGCGAGCTGCTGGCGGCCTTCGCCGATGCGCCGCAGGCCGAGGCCTGCCTCCAGCAGAGCCTCGCGACGGCGCGCCGCCAGGGCGCGAGGCTATGGGAGCTGCGCGCCGCCTGCAGCCTCGGCCGCCTGTGGCGCGAGCAGGACCGGCACGACGACGCCTGCGCTCTGCTGGCGCCGATCCACGGCGGCTTCGCCGAGGGCTTCGACACGCCCGACCTCCTGCAGGCGAGGACGCTGCTCGAGTCCTTGAGCAACTGAAGTCAGAGCGTGAGCGCACCACTCACGCGAGGAGCTCCGCGCAGCGACGCGTCTGCTCGTGGGCCGCGCACGTCCGCGCTGCTCACCAAAGGCGCGGAGGTTACTCCGCGCTGATCTGAGACGGCCGCCGCGCGGCCTCCTCAGGGTGGCGCGCTCCCAGCACGCATCCCGCTTTACGCGCGCTGGCGCCGCTTCAGGGCGCGCATGTCGACGACGTCGGGATGCGCGCAGGGATCGCTGCCGGGCGGATAGATCGCGTGCTTCTGGATCTTCTGCGTGCCCGTCGTCGGCAGGCTTTCGACGATATGGATCCAGCCCGGCGCCTTGTAGTAGGCGAGCCGCTCCGAGCAATGGCGGAACAGCCCGTCGGCCATCTCCTTCGCCGCGCCCGGCTGGCGCAGCACGACGCAGGCCAGCACCTCCTCCTCGCGCAGCGCGTCCTTGACCGCCATCACGGCGGCCTGCTGCACGTCGGGGTGGGTCAGCAGCACCGCCTCGACCTCGGCGGCGGCGATGTTCTCGCCCGAGCGGCGGATGATGTTCTTCTTGCGGTCGACGAAATGCAGCATGCCGCCCGCGTCGCGCACGACCACGTCGCCGGTATGGAACCAGCCGCCGCGCCACGCCTCCTCGGTCGCCGCCGCGTCGTCGAGGTATCCCGAAAAGCAGCCCGCGCGCGGCGTCGCCGCGGAATGGCGGAACAGCATCTCGCCCGCCTGGCCCTCGGGCGAGGTCGCGCTCCTCGTCGTCGACCACGCGGACCTCGACCCCGGGGATCTCCCGCCCGAAGGCGCGCGTGCCGGTCTGGCGCGGCTCGTCGCAGTCCGCCAGGCAGCGCACCATCTCCGTCATGCCCCAGACCTCGATCAGGGGAAAGCCGAAGCGCTGCTCGAGCGCCCCATGGAGCTGCGGCTCGATGCCGGCGCCGATGCCGAAGCGCACGCCGTGCGCTCTCTCCTGCGCGTCCGACAGGCTGGCTGTGCAGCATGGCCGCGATGATGCCGAGGTAATGCACGACCGTCGCCCGTGTCTCGGCGATCTCGCGCCACCAGCGCCCGGGATGGAAGCGGTCGGGCTGGATCTGGCAACTGCCCGACAGGATGGCGCCGAACAGCGAGAACACGCCCGCGTTGGCGTGATAGAGCGGCAGCGGGTTGTAGATGCGGTCGTGGCCTTGATGCAGCGCCGCCCGGCCGCCCAGCGCGGCATAGCGCGCGCCGACGGCCACTTCGTAGCCGTGCGACAGGACGCAGCCCTTGGGCCGCCCCGTCGTCCCCGACGTGTAGAGCACGCTGGCCGGCGTCGCCGGGCTCGGGCGCGCCGTCCTCCGCCGGCCGGCGCGCCTTGGGCAGCGATGACGCAAACCGCTCGGACACGATCACCTCCGGCCGGTGCGCGCTCTTTTCCAGCGCCTCGCCGACCTGGCCTTCGCGGTTGCCCAGGGTCACCACGAGGTCGGGCGCGCTGTGCTCGATCAGGTAGGCCGTCTCCGCCGCCCGGTAGTCGGGATTGATCGGCACCAGGCAGGCGCCGATGCTGTTGAGCGCCAGCTTGTGCAGGATGTGGTCGGGATGGTTCTCCAGCAAGGTCGCCACGCGATGGCCGAGGCCATAGCCCGCCGCGCGGTAGAGCGCCGCCAGCGCGTCGACCCTCCGGCCGGCCTCGCCGTAGGAAATCTCGAAGCCCGCCGGCAGGTAGCCGCGCGCAGGATTGGCCGGCACCGCCAGGAACGGCCGATCGCCGTGCGCCGCGACGGCGCCGGCGAACGCCGCGCCGATGGTCGTGCCGTCCATCCTCCCTCACAGTCCTGGACGATGGTTCAGTAGATGGTTTCCTTGAGACGCTGCGGGTAGTCGCGGTCGTAGGTTTCGCCATCGAAGCCCTGCTGCAGCGACTTCATGATCGTGCCGCTGCTGGGCAGGCTGCTTTCGTCGAGGTGCAGACTGGCGTCCCACAATCGCGAGCGAACCAGTGCCTTGGGACACTGCGTGTAGACGCTTTCTGCTGCTCACGACGATGACGCTGCGCGGCGCCTTGCCTTCCAGTGTGAACGATGCACAGAGGTCGCGGTCGATGCTGATCGCGGCGCGTCCATTGATGCGCAGTGTCCGGCCCACGCCGGGGATCAGGAACAGCAGCGCGATGCGCGGGTCGCGGACGATGTTGCGCAGCGAATCGATGCGGTTGTTGCCGCGCCGGTCCGGCAGCATGACCGTCCGGCTGTCGACCACGCGGACGAAGCCGGCGGGATCGCCGCGCGGCGTGCAATCCAGCCCTTCCGGGCCCGAAGTGGCGAGAATGACGAAAGGCGAGGTCTCGATGAAGCGGCGGTAATGCTCGGAGATGTGGTCGATCTCCTTGATCACGGCCGGGCCGGCGGGCTGGCCGTAGATCGCATCGAGTTGCGCTTCGGAAGTGACGAAATCCGGCACGGCTTTCTCTCCCGGGCTGCGGCGGTGTGTGGTCCGGGGAGGATGGTATCGCCCAATCGGCTCTGAAGCCATGTCCGGCGCGCCGGCCGGCCGGCTGTCCACTTTCCGCCATTTCCTCGGGGAACTCCACAATTCGGCCCGCTGGCGGGTGTAGGGCGTCCCCTGGTTCGCGGTGGCATCGCGGACCGGATCATGCGGAGGTCACCCATGACGTCGTTCTACAATCGCGCCGCGGCGATGGAATTCGCCGGCGAATTCTGGAATTGGCCGTGCCGCTCGGATACGCAGCCGTTCGCGCTCGGCATGGATGGCGGGCGCGACGTGCCGCTCAGCACGTTCTGGGATCAGCGCAAGGCGCCGAGCAGGAATTACGAACCGCGCTTCGTCTTCAGCACCCTGTGGGGCAAGGACCAGCTGATCGCCATGCCCAAGGCCGGCGCCCCGCCGGGTCTTCCCCAGGTCATGCTGGTCGACGACAAGACCGTCGGCAGGAAACTCGAGGACTGCGCCCACTTCCTGTCGCAATGCCTGAAGGCCGGTGGGCTGAACATCCGGGAGCAATGGAGCGTGCCCATGCTCATCAATGAGCTCACCGCCGGCGAAGATCACCGCATCAAGCCGACCGCCAAGACGCTCTGCGAGAAGGTCTCGCGCCAGGCCGCCCAGAGCATCATCGACGCGGAGCTGCTCGATATCGGCGACATGGTCGGCTATTTCGCGCCCGCCGCCAAACCCGGCGAGAGGGCCGAGTATTCCCACAGCGGCATGTATTGCGGAACCAGCGGCAACGCCGTCGGCAGCGTGACCTGCCACACCGCCTCACGCTTCCCCGGCTTGACGCCACCCGACCTCAAAGACGACTGGTTCCTGGTCAACCCGAACTATTCGTTCACGCTGCTGCACATCCCGCGCGCCTCCGAAAGCACGGCGGCCATCGGCGCGAGCATCGCCGGCTGGTGGCGCGTTGCCCAGGGCAGCCAGACCGTTTTCTATTTCGTGCAGGCCGACGGGCGGGCCGTGCGGACCAGCCGGGCCCCGACCGTCGCCAAGGGGCCGCCGCCGCTCGGCGCGGGCGACAGCCGCGGCTACTGGTTCGAGAAGCACGGCAAGGTCACGATCTGCTGGCGCGCCGACGGCAGCCTCTTCAGCATGGATCTGCTGGCGGGCGGCAAGCCGACGCATGTGACGATCGACGGCGCGCCGGCCATCGCCACCCGGCCGGGCGGCCTGCTGCTCGATATCTGACGAGCTGCGGCCGCCGCGCCGCTACTTCGCCGACGCCGGAAAGACCGGCAGCTTGTCGAGGTCGCGCGCGTCGTGCTGGATGATGACGGTCGCCTTGGTGGCCGCCGCGATCTTCTTGACCCGGTCGAGCGACGCCAGCGTCTGGGCGCGGTCGGTGTTGAACGTCGGCACGCCGTTGCCCTCGTAGTTCTCGTGGAAGTGCGCGAGATCGCCGACCAGGATCACGGCGCCCTTCTGCGGCAGCTTGACCAGCAGGCTGTGATGGCCCGGCGTGTGCCCGGGCGTGTAGAGCATGATCACGCTGCCGTCGCCGAACACGTCCTTGTCGAGCGGCACCGGCTCGACCTTGCCCTCGCCCTTGATCCAGGCGGCGAACGGCGCGGTGACAGCCATCTCCGGCGGCTTGGGGCTGGTCAGCACGTCCCAGTCGCCCTTGCCGATCAGCAGGTCGACTTGGGAAACGAGCCGGCCTGGCCGACATGGTCGCCGTGATAATGGCTGATGCCGACATACTTGATCTGCTCGGGCTTGAGGTTGAGCTGCGCCAGCTGGTCGACCAGGCTCACCTTGGGCGCCACGTTGGGCGTCGTCATGGCATGGCCGGTGTCCCACAGCAGGTAGTCGTCGCCGTGCTTGATGAGATAGCAGCTGTAGATCAGCTGCAGCTTGAGGTCGCCATGGGAATAGGTGTCCGAGAAGCGCTGGTTGACGAGCGTCGGCGGATTGGGCGTGCCGCAATCCAGCCGCGCCAGCGACATGTCGGGCGCCTGCGCGAGCGCCGGCTGGGCCGCGAGAGCGGCGGCGCAAAGGCCGGCCAGGAGCACTATCCGCTTCATGTTTCTTCCCCCCTTTTCGATGAGCGGCAACGCCGCCAAAACGCCGGCGAATGGTGCCGGGTGCAGGGGGGCCGGGTCAACGCGGCCCACGCAATCGTGAAGCTGATGGCCTCTAGAGGTTCGATGAAATCTTCGCGGTGGTCGGTATGAGCGCAGGGATCGGGCCGGGGGTGCGGCCGTTCTCCGCGCCGATCGACCGCGCATATTCGGCTTCCGGGATGCCGTAGAAGCCGCTGGCCGCCCGCTCCAGCCCCGCGCGATCGAGGATAAGGACCTCGCCGCGCGTCGAGCGGATCAGGCCGCCGCCTTCCAGCGTGTGCAGCGCGACGGTGACGCCCTGGCGGCGGACTCCCAGCAGCAGCGCCAGGAAGTCGTGGGTGACGGTGAGAGCGTCGGGCCGGATGCGGTCGTCCCACATCAGCAGCCAGCGGGCGAGCCGCTGATCGAGCCGGCCGCGCCCGTTGGCCAGCGCCGTCTGGCTGCCCTGCACCATGAAGACGTTGACGTAGCGCAGCAGGCTGGCGGTGAGGCTTCGGCTGCCCTCCAGCATCGCGCGCAACGACCCCGTGGAGATCCGCAGCGCCGAGCCCGCGGCTTGCACCAGCGTCTCGTTGGCCGAGCGGTCGCCGCCCAGCACGACGCTGAGCCCGGTCATGCCTTCGTAGCCCACCATGCCGATTTCGATGCGATGGTTCGGCGCCGTCGCGCCGACGACGGAGACCAGGCCGCTTTCCACGAAATAGACGTGGCTGATCGGCGCGTTGGGCGCTTCCAGGATATCGCGAAGGTCGAGATCGATGGTTTCGAGGTTGGCTGTCAGCAGGTCGCGATCGGCGTGCGACAGCACCGCCAGGAGGCGATTGCGGGAACCGTTGCCGGGTGAATTCATGGCTCTTCTTCGCCGCGAGCGGCAAGAGCACCGGGAAATCTCGGCCACGCGGCGAGCTTGGTGTGAAGCCCGGCAGGCGGCTCACGACCGTGGCGGAAGGCCCATCGTCGGCAATGAGCAACGTATATGGCTACTCGGCTGGTCCGGCGCCACACTCATGTCACAGCAATGATTGTCGAGGGGAGGCGTAATGGTCTGTCGGGAACAGCGGCGGCGACCGATATGGGCGTAGGGTCGCGGCACACCAGTGGAGCCCACCTCCAGACAGGAGGACGCATGACGGAGCGCGACAGGCTGGAGCGCGAGATCCGCCAGTTGACCCAGATCATCGCGGCGGATGCTTTCGCCTTGGCGTCGAGGTCCACGCCCGGCGCGGACCGCGCCGGACTGCAACGGCAGATCGGCATACGCAGCGCCCGGTGGGCCGCCCTGTTGAAACAGCTGAGCGGCGCCTCGACTCAGGAAACCACCGAACCGGGAGTGCCCCGTGCGCAAGTCGAAGCCCGTTTACGAAGTCAGGCTCACCAAGGGGACATTGCCGCAAACCCGGTCAGCCCTGCTCGCCCGCATTAAGGCGATCAGGCTGGCGCACGCGAAGGCCAGATCGAAGCCTGGCGTGCCCCGGCCCTGAGGTGCCGCCGCGCGGCAAGCCCGCCGGCAAGCCAGCGTCGCCGCACGTTGTCGTGACAACGCGATGATCGGGCAACGTGTGGTCTCTCTTCTTCGTTCTGCTCGTTGAAGGAGACCCCCATGAGATATCTCGGTGTCGTTGCCGCGGCAGGAGCTCTTGCCGTGGCGCTCGCCGGCTGTGGCGACCCGTACGCCCCACGCTACGCCAGTTCGCAGTCCTACTACCCTCAGTCCGGCTACGCCCCCTCCGGCTACAGCTACTATCCAAACGGTCCCGCCTACGGCTCCCAGTCGAGGTCCGGCTACTACCGTGACTACAACGGCATTCACCCTCCGGCGGAACGCACCTTTCCGTAAGGCCCGAGACGCGACCACTTTTGCGACAATGGCTTGACGGTTTGTCGCGGACGGAACGGGGCGGGAAGCGTACAATGCCCGGCAGGGATATCTTGGGTTAGCCATGGCTGGGAACGCCGCGTCCACCTTCGAGCCGGAAGCCTTTCTCGCGACCGTCGGTCCCGGGCACACCCTGTCCGACCTGCGCAAGGACGAAGTGGTGTTCCGGCAGTCGGCCGCCGCGGACGCCGTTTTCTACATCCAGAAGGGCAAGATCAAGATCGTGGTCGCGTCCAGGGAGGGCAAGGAAGCGGTGGTCGGGGTCATGGGACCCGGCGACTTCTTCGGCGAAGGCTGCCTGATCGGCCAATCCTTCCGCCTGGCAACGGCCAAGGCCATGGTCGACAGCCAGGTCGTCCGCGTCAGCAAGGCCGAGATGCTGCGGGTCCTTCACGCCGAGCCGAGCTTCGCCGAGCTGTTCATGACGCATCTCCTGACGCGCAACAGCCGGGTCGAGGAAGACCTCGTCGACCAGCTCTTCAATTCGAGCGAAAAGCGGCTGGCGCGCACGCTTCTCCTGCTGGCGAATGTCGGCAAGGACGGTGGCCCGCAGCCGATCACCACACCGATCAGCCAGGAGACGCTGGCCGAAATCATCGGCACGACGCGCTCGCGCGTGAGCGGCTTCATGAACAAGTTCAGGAAGCTGGGCTTCATCGAATACAACGGCCACCTGCAGGTCCACAGCTCGCTGCTGAGCGTCCTGTTGCGCGAATAATCCACGCCCCTCTGGCCATCCGCCCCGCCAGGTTGCAGACTTGGCCCGCGCGCATCTTCCGATCGGAGGGGCAATGGCGGTCACCCATGCTGGCATGCCGAAACGCTCCGGGCAGCTCTCCAGGCCACGGCCACCCTGGGCGCCCTCGGTGTCGTCTATGGCGACATCGGCACCAGCCCGCTCTATGCGCTCAAGGAGGCGGCCCGCGCGGCAGCCCACCACGGCGGCACGGGCGCGATCACGCCCGACGCGGTGCTGGGCATCGTCTCGCTCATCCTGTGGGCGCTGATCCTGATCATCTCGATGAAATACGCGCTGCTCATCCTGCGCGCCGACAACCACGGCGAAGGCGGCATCGTCGCCCTGCTGGCCCTGCTGTCGGCCCGCAACGCCGAGCCCGGCACCTGGCGCGCCGGGCTCCTGGTCGTGGGCCTCGTGGGCGCCGCACTGCTCTACGGCGACGGCGCCATCACGCCGGCGATTTCCGTCCTGAGCGCCCTCGAGGGCCTCAAGGTCGACGCGCCGGCCCTGGCGCCCGCCGTGGTGCCGCTCACCGTCGTCATCCTGATCGGGCTGTTCGCCGTCCAGAAGAAGGGCGCGTCCTTCATCGGCGGGATCTTCGGGCCGATCATGCTCGGCTGGTTCCTGGCGATCGCGGCCCTCGGCCTGCACGGCATCGCCGGCGCGCCTTCCGTGCTCGCCGCCCTCAGTCCGACCTATGCCGTCGGCTTCCTGCTCCACCATGATTTCCACGTGAGCTTCGCCATCCTGGGCGCGGCCTTCCTGGCGGTGACCGGCGGCGAGGCGATGTATGCCGACATGGGCCATTTCGGCCGCCTGCCGATCCGCCTGGCGTGGTTCGCCATCGCCTTGCCCGCCCTCGTGCTCAACTACTTCGGCCAGGCGGCGCTCCTCATCACCGATCCCACGGCGATCGACAATCCGTTCTATCAGCTCGCGCCCGACTGGGCCCATTACCCGCTGGTCGCCCTGGCCACGGTGGCGACCGTGATCGCCTCGCAGGCGATCATCTCGGGCGTGTTCTCGCTCACCCAGCAGGCGGTCCAGCTCGGCTTCCTGCCGCGCATGCACATCAGGCACACCGCCAGCCACAAGATCGGCCAGATCTACATACCCCTGGCGAACTGGCTGCTGGCGGCGGCGACCCTGGGCGCCGTGGTCGGCTTCGGCACGTCGGACGCGCTCGCCGGCGCCTATGGCATCGCCGTGTCGCTCCTGATGGCGATCACCACCCTGCTGGCCGCCCTGGTCGCCCTCCAGTGGGGCTATTCGCCGTTGATCGTGATCGCGGTGAACGGCTTCTTCTTCGTCATCGACTGCGTCTTCTTCGCCGCCAACTCGACCAAGTTCCTCGAGGGCGGCTGGTTTCCGCTGCTGCTCGCCGCCGTCATCGCCTTCCTGATGCTGACCTGGCGGAGCGGCGTCCGGCTGGTCGAACGCGCCCGCGCCAAATTGCGCCAGCCGGAGGAGGACCTGATCGAGACCGCCGTCAGCCACTGCCAGGGCAGGCTGCCGGGCACCGCCGTGTTCCTGGCCTCCGCGCCCCGCGGCGTGCCGCTGGCGCTGACGCAGTTCGTCAAGCACCAGCGCGTGCTGCACCAGCGCGTGGTGCTGGTCACCGTGGTCATCGAGGAAGCGCCGCGCATCGCCGACGAGGAGCGGGCGGAGGTGATCGAGATCATCGAAGGCATCACGCGGGTCATCCTGCATTTCGGCTTCATGCAGTATCCGACGATCGCCGAAGGCCTCGCCCTCGCCAGCAGCCAGGGCAAGCTGCCGGGCATCGATCTCGGCGACATCACCTATTACATCGGCCGCGAGACCATCATTCCCAGGGAGGACATTCCCGGCATGTGGGTGTGGCGGGAAACGCTGTTCGCCTTCCTGCAGCGCAATGCCGAGCGCTCGGCGGCGTTTTTCGGCGTGCCGGCGGGGCAGGTCGTCGAATTCGGGACGGAGATCGAGATTTAGGGACGCTCCCCGCCGGCATCGGCCGCGCGGTGTTCCGACCTCCTAGAGAGTGTAATGGTTGAGCGTTTGATGTGCAGTCGGATGTACGCGCGGGAAGGCGCTGGCCTGCTGCCGTCTCCCGGGGACGTCATAGCTGCTTGATTGCCCTGGTGAGCATTTCCGGGGAATTCCGTGTGCATCACCGCAAAACACAGGCTCTTATCTCTCTGGGTGATCAATTCCTAGTGAGCGCTTAGATGATGTGTGAGCATGTGCTCAGGTTTCCAATCTGTGCCCGATAAGCAACGAATGAAATGCTCGCTTAGCACGATAATCTTGCTGAATTCTCGCCTTGTATGAAGATCCTTCACCGGTAAACTTTAAGGGACCTAAAACGCTAGAATGTTTTGGCTCAACAGGTGAAACGCGGGGTTCAATGAGCACAAAATATGATTTTGGTAATTTTGCTCCGCAGGCATTTGAGCGGCTTGTCCAGGCACTTTGCGTTCCAGCACTTGGTCCTGGAGTAGTGGTTTTTGGGACTGGCCCTGACGGCGCGCGAGAAGCCACGTTTGAAGGGCCTTGCAACTACCCTAGTGAGGCCGCCGCTTGGAACGGTTACACCGTTGTTCAAGCAAAATGCAAAGAGCGAGTTCGCAACAATCAGCAGGATGCTGACTGGCTTTGTAATCAAATCCGTGGCGAAGTAGCCAAATTCGTCGATCCAGTTCGTAACCTGCGCAAACCCGATTACTATATTATTGCGTCTAACGTTAACCTAACGGCTGACCCCAAAGGGGGAGGAAAAGGGAAAGTTGAAGCAGTCTTAGAAAAGGCTGCAATTGCACTCGGACTAAAGGCTATGCCGTTTGGGACGCCGATAAACTTACAACCTTCCTCGACAATTTTCGCGATATTCGGCAAACGTACTCAAACTGGATTACTCCAGGCGACATTCTTTCCGCACTTCTGGAAAGTCTAAATCGCCCCAACCTCAACTATCTTTTGCCGATCATCCTCGCTCGAGACCTCCGAAATGAGCGCGATGTTCGTATGCGTGACGCAGGACAAGAAAGCGACAAGCCAATATTCTTGATGATGTATTCATTGACATGCCGACAGACGAAAGCGACAGTCTACCCTGAAACTCGTTATCTGATCCGCTCAATGAAGGTCCCCAGTCCGAACTGCCGGAAGATGAAGCCGACCACCTTCTCAAGATCAACTGAGCTCGGTGGAGGAAGCGGCTCACCGGCTCTGGGATCTTGCAGCGCATAAGCTCGATCCGGCATCGGTGGACGCCTTGGTTGAATCAAACCGAAATCCAAAGCGTCGCAAGTCTAGACTGAATTGAGCGGTCTTAATGGGTGGGCCGGGACAAGGAAAGTCGACGCTCGGTCAGTTCCTTGCACAACTCTTTCGGGCGAGAATTCTTGCCACTCTTCCTACGGCTGCAGTAGCCCCGCAGCAGACGAAGGATGTTGTAGATGCCGTCCTGCAATGTGCTGAGCGAGAAGGGTTTTCACTTAACCAGCCCCTTAGATTTCCCATTCGGATCGATCTCCCCACATTTGCGGATGCAGGAAAGAGGGAGAATGATAATGGAAGAGATATCACGCTCCTGTCATATTTCGCTCAACGCTTTCAAAGAGATACGGACTTCCCCGCAACTAGCTCGGATTTTCGGGATTGGCTTGGTATTTCGCCGAGTGTCCTGATTCTAGATGGGTTGGAACGAAGCACCTCCTAGCGCAAATCGTAAGCCAGTAATCAATGCGATAGACGCTTTTTTTGATGATATTCATCTAGCCGGCGCTGACATACCGTGGTCATCACGACCAGACCACAAGGGTACTCAAATGATTTTAGTCCGCGCTACTGGCAGCATCGGCAGCTTCGGCCACTAGAAGCGGAAGAAGCCGTCAATTTTGCTAACAGATTGGCGAATACTCGCCTATCTATCCCCGAACGGCGCGATCTTGTTCTTGAGGAACTGGTAAGAGCAAGCAAAGACGATACGACCGCAGCCCTCATGGCGACGCCACTTCAGGTAACGATCCTATTTGGCATCGCGCTACTGAAGGGAGCAATTCCACAGAACCGCTGGGAACTGTTTGATAAGTACTATTCATTGCTACGAGACAGAGAAGCGGGAGAGCCAAAAGTCGCAAGATGCTCGATTGCTTCGTGAATTCAAACACGCGATCGACAGGCTGCACCAAGAGGCAGGATTTTTGTTGCAGCTCATGTCAGAACAAGCTGGCGGAATTAATGCATTCTTTTCTTCCAATGAACTAAAGCAATTGATCTCTTCACTGTTGAGAGGAGATGGATACGCAGAAGATCGGATAGAATTAATTTCAAACCAACTTGCACTGATTGCGACACAGCGCTGGTCCTTCTTGCCACAAGAGTGGAAGGGCGCGTGAGTTTCGACGTCCGTTCTCTGCAAGAGTTCTTATGGCCGCGGCCAGATTGACCGCAGTAGACAAGACATCTCTATACGGTCGCCTGCAAGCTGTTTGCATCAGCGCGCACTGGAGACATGCTCTTCGTATCGCCGCAAGTCGGATATTTGCAGAGCCGTCACTGGAAACCTTTCGCGCGGATATCGTTGGATTATGCCACGCCATAGACCGAGGGGATGTAGGCCTTGATGCTGAAGGATATCCGCAGGTGCTCGACTAGCAGCGGATTTTCTCTCGGATGGTGGTCAACCACCAAAGGTATCGGCAGCAATTGATTCGAAGTGCACTAGGATTGCTGGAGTTCGATCTTGAGGCTGGGCTAGAAGTTATCAGTTCTCAATATGACATCGATACTCGTCAAGTAATTCGAGATGAATTAACACAACGGTTGCGTAACGGAGCCGCGGTAGCAAACGACTTGGGTGCATGGCGCGCCATTTTCGTATTACTTGAGTATGATGTTGATTGGGTAACAGACGCCATAATTCGAGAATTGGCCGTACGATCCCCTAGTCGTCCTTGAAGCGGCAGGTTCGACCGATCCGCGAATTTGGCCCGCTGTATTGGTTCAGCGACTACGCGCGGCACAATGGAAGGCCGGCATGCGCATTTCACGACGATTTGCTAGGGATTGTTGGCTAAGGTGGAACCGGAGTTGTTTGAAAAGTTGCTGAAGATAAAGCAGAATACTTTTCGAAATTGCGAGAGTTTCTGGAACTTCCCGTTGAGTATATCTATCCCTTCACTGCTCGATGAGCGCAATCTTTCGATCATCCGCGCTTCGAGCCAGAGTTCAGTGGCTTGGTAGCAGGCATCTGCTTCCTTGCGCAAAGCGACAGATTTCTGATTCCAGGATTGTCTTCCACCACAACGGCAACATTGGGAGTTTGATGAGGCCATAGAGGTGTTCTTGAGGACGCCAAGCAAAGATTTCTTGCGGAAGCAATATCTCGCCTCAATCAGGTGCAAGTTGTGCGTCATCGCGTAGTCTGGCAAATGCTGCCGTGGGTACTCTTCGGAGCATTGCAAGATCTCGCTGCCGGAGTGCCACAGGCCGAGTTGGTTGAACGCATTCGTGCTGGGGAATGTGGCGATCTACCCGATTGGGAAGCGTCGGAACAGCAGTGGTTAGGAAGTGGTCTTCCGCTTGCGAGTATTTTCGAGTGGGCGAGTGGTTTTGCGCTCAGCAAAAAGGGAGAACGCATGAGTGCGCCGGCGCGCCTTGAAGTGCGTGCTGAGCTTCGTGGGCCGAATTTCGTTTTCGAAGATTTGGTGAAATTTCTTCGAGATGCGATCGCCGCAGTGGGAGTTCAACAAAGTGTACGCCTGCAGTCATCGTTCATCCTCAAACTCTGCAATGCGATAGCGAGATCCACATTCATCTGATGCAAGGCGAGTTCTACTACCCATCGTTGGCGCAGAGGTCTTGAAATACTGGTTTGGTGCGATCGAGGATAAGAATTGGCACTTTGCGACATTCTTGATGCGGCATTGTCCAGAGTGCTGGCAAAATACGAACTTTGTACAAAGTATAGATCGTTGGGGCAGACGCGATTGGATTTCGCCCATGAGGACGGACTTTATTTCAAGGGTAATTTTGGCCTTTGGCAAGGATCGTAGCCTTCGTGGGCTATTGGCTGTCATCGGGCTCAGCCTGAGTTCTTCAATCGCACCGGATGAGAGTGTTGATATATCTGCTCTCACGGAAACCGACTTGACGATACATCGCGATGACGAACCGTCAGTTAAGCTTGGCGTCCTACAAATACGCTGGGCCAACGAAAGCTTCTCAGCATCAGAGGTTAATTTACTTGTTACGCTTCTGATGGAAGAACGCGTGACGAGTGGGACCCTTGGAATTGGCGTATGCTCGTAGAGCAACTTGAGGGTGAAAGGAAGATTTTGCGACGCCGAATAATACAAGGAATGCTAGCCCAGTTCGAAGACATGGCGGAGATGCCAGGCGGACTAGTGGGCCAGATCCGAAGATAGGCTTCTTACTTATCTCCGCGTCGACGTGCAAAGTGGGCAGTCTCTGCTCGCAGATCGTGTTGAGTGCGAGAAGTTATTGTTGCCTAGTTCAATCGGCTTAGCCTGAACCTCGAAACTGTTCCTGCTGTGTGAAAGGTCGGCTAGATTGCCGCCATGTGCGGTAACTTCACGGCTCCGGCTTCCTGGAGCGAAGTCGTCGACTTTTCCCAGCCGCTCGCAAGGAGCGGCGGAGGCCACGGAACAGGCGCCGACGAGGGCAGCAACGACGAAATCGTCACCTATCGCGTTGGCGGTTTGTTGCCGGTCATTGTTGGGACGCTGAAGCGCACGCGTGGCGGGTGGTCAAGATGGCCTTTGTCGTCCGGAGCCCAATTGCGGCATTCGAACTCCGCGACCGAACCGGCACGCTCAGCCTTGTTCATGAGGTCGGCTAGACACCGCGCGCTGGTACGCTCGACCAGCCGGCTGATCTGGCGATCGTCTCCTGCCACGTAGTGCGTCAGGTTGGCGTTCTAACGCGGGGCCTTTTGCCAAGTGCATGCACTTGTTCTCGTGGTTCCCCTCCCGGTGGGAAAGAATTATCTTGCGCGCCCGAAGTGCAGAGACCGCGCACTTCTTGTCGTTGACGTCACTGAGCAATGTTGTGGCGTATGTCGGCCGGTCCAACGCAAAGGAGCGGCCGATGCCCATGGCTGAACTCAACGTCACCAAGCCGAACCCCGTCCTCGACAACTACTGGCGCCAGCTCGCGGCCGCGAAGGCGGCAGCACCCCCGCCGCCGCCCTGGCCCGCGATCGAGGCCGGCCTGCTGGAGGAGGAGGGCCGTCCCAGGCTGCCCGCCTTCCCGCTGAATGTCTTCCCCGGCCAGTGGCGCGAGTGGGTGAAGGACGCCGCGCACTGGGCGGGCTCGTCGGAGGATTACATCGCGCAGGCCCTGCTGGCGTCCGTCGCCGGCCTGTGCGGCCAGGGCGTATCGGCGCGCATCACCGAGGCGTGGAGCGAGCCGCTCATCCTGTGGCAGGCGCTGGTCGGCGGCCCGTCTTCGCGGCAAGACGCCGGCGCTCGACTGGCTGCGCCGTCCGCTGGGCACGGTCGAGCGCATGCTGGCGCGCGAGGGCGGCGGTCCCGTGGTGGTCTCCGATGCCGCGTTGCCGGCGCTGGAGAAGGCCGTGGCCAAGCGGCGGCAGGGCGTGCTGCTGTGGCGCGACGAGCCGACCGCCTGGCTGGCCGGGCTCGGCCGCAAGAGCCGGCGCGACGAGAGCCGGCGCGGCGGCTTTCTGGACAGCTGGGGCGCGATGGGCCTGCCGTGGGGCCGCGGCGACAAGCCCGCGGTCAGCATCGTGGGCTCGCTCGATCCGGAGCGGCTCGAGGCGGCGCTGGAGGGCACCGGCGACGGCCTGGCCGCGCGCTTCCTCTATGTCTGGCCCGGCCCCGCGCCCTATCGCTCGCTGCGCGCGCTGAAGCCGACACGCGAGGACGAGGCGGTGAACGCGCTGCAGCGCATCGCCCGCGCGGTGGGCACGCCGGAGCAGCCGCTGGTGCTGGCCTTCGAGGATCGGGCGGTGGAGGTCTTCGACGGCTGCCTGGAGCGCCTGCATCCCGAGACGCTGCAGGCGAAAGGGCTTCTGGCCGGCTGGCTCGGCAAGGGGCGGGGCACGGTGGCGCGGCTGGCCGCCGTGCTGGCGCTGCTCGACTGGACGGCGAACCGGCCGAACAATGCGCCGCCGCCCACGGTCATCACGGCAGCAGCACCTGCTCGACGCCTGGGCGCTGTGGGAGCGCTACTACCGGCCGCATGCGCAGGCGGTGTTCGACCGCGGCGGGCCGGCGGATCGCGAGCGCCAGGCGCGGCAGCATGCGCGGCGGGTGGTCGGCTGGATCCGCGCGCGCGGCGCGACGAAGATCTCGCGCGAGGAGGTGCGGCGCGATGCGCTCAGCCAGCGGGTGAACGCCGCCGGCGCCGACGAGGTGATCGAGGCGCTGGAGGAGGCGGGCGTCCTGCGCGAAATCGAGGACGACGAGGAGGACTATCCCGTCCGCGGCCGCCCGGCGCGGCGCTGGCAGGTCAATCCGGCGCTCTGCGCAAAACCGGCTGCGCAAATTGCGGAAAGTCCCGGCCTCTCCAGCGCGGCAGGCGGAGGGGGCGGAAACCTCGGGTCGACGCCCTCCGCAGAATCGCTTGCGCGAATTGCGGAAAAGCAAACCTCGCTCGATTCGGAGGAAGAGGAAGAAGAGGGTGAGGTAACGCCTCAGGCCGACCCACCCCCTCGCGCTCCCGCTGCTGTGCTGGCGGACTGGCCAAAATGATCGAGCGCGATTGCTGGAGCGCGCGCCACTCCGATGGCGCGTCTTCGTCATGCTCATTCTGGACCGCGAGCGTCCCGCTCGCGCGGATCTCACGAGCGAGCGGGACGCTCGCGGTCCGGAAGATCATGACGCGCCACGGAGTGGCGCGCTCCCAGCAAAGAAGAAGAACAATGAGCGGACCTGGAGGTCCGCGGTCCGGCAAGCCCATGACCCCATCGCCCTCGTATGACGAGGGCACTTCCCCTTGCCGGAGGCCGGCAAGGGGAAGAACGCTTGGCGCGAATTGCGGGAATTGCCTTGGGAAGACGTCAGCTCGCGTGCCGCCGCTTCAGCGCCAGCCCGATCGTGAACCAGCTCGAGCCGATGAAGATCAGGTCGATGCCGAGGAAGATGCCCAGTACGTAGAGGCCGGAATAGGGCCACTGGGCGATGATCATGGCGCCCAGCAGCAGCGAGATGAGGCCCGACACCACGACCCAGCCCCACGGCTTGCCGGCCCCGCGCATGCTCCAGGCGAGGAAGATGCGCCCGATGCCGCCCATCATCAGGGCGATGCCCAGGAGCAGCGTGAGCACGGCCGCCGCCATCAGCGGCCTTTCGATGGCGACAATGCCGGCGGCGACATAGAGCAAGCCCAGCAGCCCCCAGACGATGGCCTTGCCCCAGCCCTTGACGCTGAAGGCGGCGATGATCTCGGCGACACCCGCCATGACCATCATGATGCCGACGATCAGCACTGCCCATTCGGTGGCGACGACGACGCTGCCCAGCGCGATCACGCCGGCCAGCATGAAGATGACGCCCAGCGCCACGATCCATCCCCACTTGGCGCGCAGGGCTCTCAGGCTGTCGCCCAGGCTGTGCGGGTCCGACGGGCTGTTCGTGGTCGCTGTCATGGCGTCCTCCTTCTCTGCGGAATGGACCAACCCACAATACACCCCGCCAATGGCACTGTCGCGACATGTATGGGACAGTCTGGCGTCCCAGAAATGCAGGCTGAAATGAACGAAACGAAGAAACAACCCGCCGAAGCGCGTTCCGCGCCTTCGCGTCCCGCGCCGGAGCCGCGCCCCGCGACGACCGTCTGCTGGTGCGCCCGTCGCAGCCGGGCGACGCCGGTTCGCCCCTGGAAGTCTTCATGGTGGTGCGCCATCACAAGATCGATGCCTTCTCCGGCGCGCTGGTCTTCCCCGGCGGCAAGCTCGAGGACGCCGACGGCGATCCGAAGCTCAGGGCGCGCTGCGGCGGCGCCGACAAGATCGCCGACGGCGAGCTCAAGTTCCGGGTCGCCGGCGTGCGCGAGGCGTTCGAGGAATGCGGCATCCTGCTGGCGCGCAAGCGCGGCCAGCGCGCGCTGATCGCCGCCGCCGACCTTTCGGCGATCGAGGAGAAATGGCGGGCCAGGCTCGCCAAGGACGAGGCCAGCATCGTCGACCTCGTCGAGGCCGAGGATCTCGAGATCGCCACCGACCTGATGGTGCCCTACGCCCACTGGATCACGCCCACCTTCGCGCCGCGGCGCTTCGACACCTGGTTCTTCCTGGCCGAGGCGCCCGAGGACCAGATCGCCCTGCATGACGGATCGGAGTCCGTCGACTCGGTGTGGATCGGCGCGCAGGACGCGATCGACGAGGCCACCGCCGGCCGCCGCACCCTGGTCCACGCCACGACCAAGAACCTCGAGCTCCTGGCCGAAGGCGGCACCGTCACCGGCGCGATCTCCCAGGCCACCGAACGCAAGATCGTCACCGTCCAGCCCTGGGTCGAAAACCGCGACGGCAAACGCTTCCTTCATATCCCGCCCGACGCCGGCTACCGCAATTTGGTAAGGGAGATGCCGAAGGTTTAACCCAGCAAAGACGTCCCGCAACTGTCGTCCTGAGCGTAAGCGAAGGACCTCATCGCCGCTTGCAACCGGCATGAGATCCTTCGCTGCGCTCAGGATGACTGAATCGGGAGCGCGCGCTCCCAGCAAAGAAGAGTTTTGCTTATCGAAACCCAGTTCCACCGTCCTGCCAGCCATGATCAAATGCGTCTCGCGCGTCCCGGTCAGTCGCGCTAAGAGCGGTCTTATAAACGCTCGTTCATAGAGTGGAGGAAAGCACAATGGTCGGAATCGTGGCCTATGGGGCCTATGTGCCGCGCCTGCGCCTGCAACGTCAGGCGGTCTACGACGCCAACAAGTGGTTCGCCGCCGGCCTGCGCGGCCTCGCCAAGGGCGAGCGCTCGATGGCCAACTGGGACGAGGATTCGATCACCATGGCGGTCGAGGCCTCGCGCGATTGCCTGACCAGCCACGAAGCGACCGACGTCAGAAGCCTCTACTTCGCCTCGACGACGCATCCCTTCAAGGATCGCCAGAACGCCGGCGTCATCGGCACCGCGCTCTCGATCGAGCAGAATCTTTTAGCCTCCGACGTCGGTGGGTCGCTGAAGGCCGGCACCTCGGCGCTGATCGCGGGGCTCAACGCCTCGAAGAACGGCGGCGGTCCGGCCCTGGTCGCGGCGTCCGACAAGCGCATGGCGCGGGTCGCCTCGTCCAACGAGCTCAACTACGGCGACGGCGCCGCGGCGCTGCTGTGCGGCACCGAGAACGTGATCGCCAAGCTGGTCGGCCATCACTCGGTGTCGATGGACTTCGTCGATCATTTCCGCGGCGACGAGAGCGACTTCGACTACGGCTGGGAAGAGCGCTGGATCCGCGACGAGGGCTACTCGAAGATCGTGCCGCCCGCCATCAAGGCCGGCCTTGCCGCCTGCAAGCTCAAGGGCAGCGACATCACCCACTTCATCATGCCGAGCCCGATGCCGGCCGTGCCGAAGCAGATGGCCAAGATCTGCGGCATCGGCGAGGGCGCCGTGCGCGATCTTCTGGGCGCGACCTTGGGCGACACCGGCTGCGCGCACGCGCTGGTCATGCTGGTCGATGCCCTCGAGGTGGCCAAGGCCGGCGAGAAGATCATGGTCGTGGCGTTCGGCCAGGGCGTCGACATCCTGGTGTTCGAGGTCACCGCCGAGAACGCCAAGCTGCCCAAGCGCAAGGGACTGTCGGGCTGGATGGCGCGGCGCAAGGAAGAGAAGAACTACATGAAGTTCCTCGCCTTCAACGAGATGCTGCCGATCGAGAAGGGCATGCGCGCCGAGTTCGACAAGAAGACGGCGCTCTCGGTGCTGTGGCGCAAGCGCGACATGATCTACGGCCTGGTCGGCGGCAAGTGCAAGGTCTGCGGCACCGTGCAGTTTCCGCGCAGCCAGGTCTGCGTCAATCCGAACTGCCACGCCATGGACACCCAGGAGCCCTACGCCATGGCCGGGCTGGAGGCCAACGTGATGTCGTTCACGGCGGACTCGCTGGTCTACTCGCCCGATCCGCCGGGCTACTACGGCATGATCACCTTCCCCGAGGGCGGCCGCTTCATGGCCGACTTCACCGACAGCGACAAGGAACAGGTCAAGGTCGGCACCAAGATGCGCATGACCTTCCGCATCCGCGACAACGACACCATGCGCGGCGGCTTCAAGCGCTACTTCTGGAAGGCCGCGCCGGTCTAGGGAGCGCGCCACCTCCAGTCGCGCGTCATGAGCGTGTGTCGACAAGTTGACCCCCCACTGGAGGGCGGTCCGGAAAGAGAGTTGATGTGCTAGTCTGATAACCCCCACCCAAGGAGTCCAACATGGCTCGTGGTATCAAGGACAAGGTCGCCATTCTCGGCATGGGCTGCTCCAAGTTCGGCGAACGCTGGGACTCGGGCGCCGAAGAGCTGATGCTCGAGGCCTACAAGGAATGCCTGGCCGACGCCGGCATCGACGCCAAGCAGCTCAACGCCGCGTGGTTCTCGACCGCCATCGACGAGGTCCATGTCGGCAAGTCGGGCATTCCGCTGTCGACGACCTGCCGCCTGCCCAACATCCCGGTGACGCATGTCGAGAACATGTGCGCCTCGGGCACCGAGGCCTTCCGCGGCGCCTGCTATGCCGTCGCCTCCGGCGCCGCCGACTTCGCCCTGGCGCTGGGCGTCGAGAAGCTGAAGGACACCGGCTACGGCGGCCTGCCCGGCGGCCGCGGCGGCCCCCTGCAGGCTCTGTGGAGCGCCAGCGGCACGGCGCCGGGCAACTTTGCCCAGCTCGCCACCGCCTACATGACGGCGCACAATGTCGGCGCCGACGATCTGAAGAAGGCGATCGGCCACGTCTCGTGGAAGAGCCATCAGAACGGCGCCAAGAATCCCAAGGCGCATCTGCAGAAGGCCGTCGAGATGGACACCATCCTGAACGCGCCGATGATCGCCTCGCCGCTCGGCCTGTTCGATTGCTGCGGCGTGTCGGACGGTGCGGCCGCGGCCATCGTGACCACGCCCGAGATCGCCAAGGCGATGGGCAAGCAGAACCTGGTGAGCGTCAAGGCGCTGCAGCTCTCGGTCTCGAACGGCTCGGAGTCGGGCCACAATTCGTGGGACGGCAGCTACTTCCACACCACGCGCATCGCCTCGAAGAAGGCCTATGAAGAGGCCGGCATCAAGAACCCGCGCGACGAGATCTCGATGTTCGAGGTCCACGACTGCTTCTCGGTCACCGAGCTCGTGACCATGGAAGACCTGCACATCTCCGAGACCGGCAAGGGCTGGAAGGACGTGCTCGACGGCTTCTACGACGCCGACGGCAAGATCCCCTGCCAGATCGACGGCGGCCTCAAGTGCTTCGGCCATCCGATCGGCGCCTCGGGCCTGCGCATGCTCTACGAGATGTACCTGCAGTTCCAGAACCGCGCCGGCGCCCGCCAGCTCAAGGACCCGCGCATCGGCATGACCCACAACCTGGGCGGCGCCCCGCGCGAGAACGTCTCGAGCGTCGCCATCGTCGGCCGCTACGAGTAACGCGCCTTCTCGCGCCGCAAAAGCGCTTTCCTCCCCAGGCTCCGCTCGGGGAGAGAGGCCGAAGGGCCGACGCAGGGGTCGACTAACCTTCTACTCGCCGAAGGGAGGAAACGCATGCAGCTCGACAAAAAAGTCATCGGCCACGAATTCGAAGCCTTCAGCACCACCGTCGAGGCCGGCAAGGTCAAACTCTTCTGCAAGGCCATCGGCGAGGAAGACCCGATCTACGTCGACGAGGCCGCCGCCAAGAAGGCCGGCTACAAGGCCGTGCCCGTGCCGCCGACCTTCCTGCAGGCCATCACCAACGACGATCCCGGCAAGGGCGGCCTGCTGCGCCTGCTCAACGTCGATATCGGCCTGATCCTGCACGGCGAGCAGCACTACGACTACTACGCCCCGGTCTTCGTCGGCGATCGGATCACCTGCCAGCAGAAGGTGACCGACATGTACGACAAGAAGGGCGGCGCGCTGTGGTTCGTGGTCTCCGAGACCTCGATGAAGGACCAGTCGCGGCAAGCTCGTCGCCAAGGGCACCGGCATCACCGTCGTGCGCAATCCCGACGCCGGCAAGAAGTGAGGGAGGAGAAAATGGTAGCAGCTCCCAAGTTCGCTGAGGTCAAGGTGGGCGATCCGATCAAGCCGATCGTCCTGCCGCCGATCAGCCGCCACCAGCTCGCGCTCTATTGCGGCGGCTCGGGCGACCACAATCCGATCCATGTCGATCTCGACTTCGCCAAGAAGTTCGGCTTCAAGGACGTCTTCGCCCACGGCATGCTGTCGATGGGCTTTTTAGGCCGCCTCGTCACCAGCTACGCGCCGCGCGACAAGCATCCGTCGGCTCGGCACGCGCTTCACCTCGATCACCTGGCCGGGCGACGTCATCACCTTGAGCGGCAAGGTCACCGGCAAGCGCGAGGAGAACGGCGAAAAGCTGATCGACCTCGAGGTCAGGTGCACCAACCAGAACGGCCAGGACACCCTGCAGGGCCACGCCACCGTCGCGGCGGCTTAGAAGAAGCCCACTCATGTTCCTCTCCCCCGCTAGGGGGAGAGGCTAGGAGAGGGCTTCGAAGCGCGTGCAACCCCCTCTCCCAACCTCTCCCCCTATCGGGGGAGAGGAGCTTGATTGATAGGAGAGAAGAATGGGTCAGATGGACGGCAAGGTCGCAATCGTCACCGGTTCCGGCCGCGGCATCGGCCGCGAGATTGCGCTCCGCCTGGTGCGCGACGGCGCCCGGGTGGTGATCAACGACATCGACGAGGCGCCGGCCAAGGAGACCGTGGCCGAGATCGTCAAGATGGGCGGCAAGGCGGTGGCCTGCAACGGCGACGTCGCCAAGCCCGACTTCGGCGACCGCATCGTCAAGACCGCCGTCGATGCCTTCGGCGACTGCCATGTCGTGGTCAACAACGCCGGCTACACCTGGGACTCGGTCATCCAGAAGATGAGCGACGAGCAGTGGTACGCCATCCTCGACGTCCACCTCACCGCGCCGTTCCGCGTGCTGCGCGCCTTCCAGCAGCATTTCCGCCAGCAGGTCGAGAAGGAGCGCGCCGAGGGCAAGCGCATCGTGCGCAAGGTCGTGAACATCTCCTCGACCTCGGGCGTCAACGGCAATGCCGGCCAGTCGAACTACTCCGCGGGCAAGGCGGGCATCGTCGGCCTCACCAAGACCCTGGCCAAGGAGTTCGGCCGCTACGACGTCACGGTGAACGCCGTGGCCTTCGGCTACATCCAGACCCGCCTCACCAAGCCCTTGAACCAGGGCGAGGACGGCGAGATCGAGGTCCAGGGCCGCAAGGTCAAGATCGGCGTGCAGGGCGGCCGCATCGCCGCCATGAACCAGATGATCCCGCTCGGCCGCGGCGGCCTGCCGGAAGAGGCGGCCGGTTCGGTCTATCTCTTCTGCAGCCCCGACAGCGACTATGTCAGCGGCCAGTGCCTGGTGGTGAACGGCGGGCTGTGACCTCATGAGGGTCGGCCCATGAGGGTCGGCATCGTCGGCTGCGGCGTCGCCGGCCAGGCGGCGGCGACCCTGCTGGCCGACTTCAGGCCACGACGTCACGGTCTTCGAACGCTTCGCCGAGCCCCGCCCGATCGGTGCGGGGCTACTGCTTCAGCCGACGGGCCTCGCGGTGCTGCGCGAGCTCGGCCTTGCCGACGCAGCAGTGAAGCGGGGCGCGTACGTCGTCGGCCTCGAGGGCCGGACGCATCGCCGCCGCAGCGTGCTCGATCTTCGCTATGCCGACCTGCATCCCAAGGCCTTTGGACTGGGCATCCGGCGCAGCGCGCTGTTCGACCTGCTGCACGGCAGGCTCCTGCGCTCGCCGGCGAAGCTGGTCACCGGCGTCGAGATCGTCGATGTCGCGCAGGGCTCGGTCGTCGACAAGTCGGGCCGCCGCCACGGCCCGTTCGATCTCGTGGTCGCAGCCGACGGCGCGCACTCGGCCTTGCGCGCGCGGCTGATGCCGACCGCCCGCGCACCGCTCTATCCCTGGGGCTGCATCTGGACGACCGTGCCCGATCTCGTCGGGCTGGGCGCGGCCGGCCTGCTGCGCCAGCGCGTCCACGGCACGACCGTGATGATGGGCCTGCTGCCGGTCGGGCAGGGCGAGATGACGATGTTCTGGAGCCTGCCCGTCGAGGCGCTGGCGCCCGGCAAGTCGATCGACCTCAGGACGTGGCGCCGCACCGCGGGCGCGCTGTGGCCCGAGGCCGCCGCCCTCGTCGATTACGCCGCCGCTGCCGACGACTTCACGCGCGCGACCTACCGCCATGTCGCCCTGCCGCGCTGGAACGCGGGGCCGGTGCTGTTCATCGGCGACGCCGCGCACGGCACCAGCCCGCAGCTCGGGCAGGGCGCCAATCTCGGCTTGCTCGATGCCCACGCGCTTTTCCGCGCGCTTGCCGAGAGCGCCGACCTCGCCGCGGCGCTGGCTTTGTTCGCCAGGCGCCGCAGCTCGACCGTGCGCTTCTACCGCCAGGCCAGCCACCTGCTGACGCCGTTCTTCCAGTCGCGGCTGGCGCCGCTCGGCTGGCTGCGCGACGCGTTCATGGGCTTTGGCTGCCACCTGCCCGGCCTCCGTCCGCTGATGGGATCGACCCTGGCCGGCACACGCCGCGGCTGGCTGTCGTCATCGCCGCTCGACAACGACGGCCGCCATCGCCTGGAGTGACGCTAAGATATATCTTGACTATTACTAAAGTACGTGCTTTTCTCCTCCGGAGCGTTTCTTCCGGGAGCGACCCATGACGGCAGTGGCAGAGTCGAAAATCGTTGGCGGCGCCCTAGGAGGCGCGCCGGGCCAGCGCCGCCCAGCGACCGGGCGTCAGGCCGAAGCGGGCCGCGAAATGCCGCGTGAGATGGCTCTGGTCGGCGAAGCCGGTCGCGGCCGCGGCTTCCGACAGCGCCATGCCGTCGGCGATCATGCGTTGCGCCCGCGCCAGGCGGCGTCCGACCTGGTAGCGATGCGGCGAGGTGCCGGTGGCGGCGCGGAAATGGCGAGACAGGGCGAAGCGGTCGAGGCCGGTGATCTTCTCGAGCTCCTCCGACGCCACGGTGCGGTGGGCTTCGGCGGCCAGGAACTCGCGCGCGCGCGCAACCGCGCGATGGGCCGTGGGATTGCGCCGCGATTTCGGATGATCGTCGCTGCGCGCCGCCAGCCGGTCGGCGAGGCGCGCGATCGCGGCGTCGACCGCCAGCGGCTCGAGGGCCTGCGGGAAATCGGCGAAGGCCTCGCGCAGCAGCCCGGCCAGCACCGGGTCGTCGGCAACGACGTCGGGCACGAAGGGAGGACTCGCGCCGTCGAGCGCCGCCGACACCGTTGCCGGGTCGACATAGAGCATGCGGTAGGCGAAGCCGGCATCGACGCCGGCATGGCCGTCATGCGCCTCGTCGGGATGGATCACCATGACCTGGCCGCCGCGGCTGGTCTGCAGCGTGCCGCGATAATGGAAGGACTGCGCGCCCCACAGGGTGAGGCCCGACGGCATAGGTCTCGTGGCGGTGCAGATCGTAGGCATGGCCGCCGAATCGTGCCGCGAGGCGGGTCAGCCCGGCCTGCGGTTCGTCGAAGCGGATCTGGTCGAGGCTCATGCACAAACCTTCAAGACGGCGGGCCCAAGATGCCCGATATGGGGCCGATGATCTACGACACCAAGACCGCCCTGATCCTGCGCCGCGACCTTGCCGCCTGGCAGGTCGCCAATGTCGCAGCCTTCCTGGCCGGCGGCCTGACCGGGACCCATGGCCACATGATGGGCGAACCCTACCGCGACGGCGGCGGCCGGGCCTACACCGCCCTGATCCGCGAGCCGGTGTTCGTCTATGGCGCCACCCTCGAGGAGCTTCGCCGCACCCACCAGCGGGCGCTGTCGCGCGAGCTGGTGCCGGCGATCTACATCGAGCCGATGTTCAAGACCACCAACGACGCCGACAACCGCGCCGCGCTGGCCGCCGCTTCGCCCGACGCGCTGGATTTCGTCGGCATCGGCGTGCACGGCCCGCGCAAGACCATCGACAAGGTGGTGAACAGCCTGAAGTTTCTAGGCTAGGACCGGGCGCGGCCGCATCAGGATCATCGCCGACGCGGCGAGGTTGAGCGCCATGCAGACGGCGAGCGGCACGCCGTAGCCGCCGAAGGCGTCGCGCAGGACGCCGAGCAGGCCCGGGCCGAAGGCGTAGAGGATCTGCACGACGGCCGTCGACAGGGCGACGATGGCGGGGAATTCGATGGCGGCGTACTCGCGCTGCACGATCAGCGGCGACAGCGTGATGTTGTTGCCGACCGAGAAGCCGTAGACGGCGCAGGCGCCATAGACCACCAACGGCGCCTCGGCGCGGGCCAGCACGGCGATGGCCGCGACCTGCACCAGGAAGCACAGCGCCGAGGCGCGCCGGGGTTCCAGCCGGTCGATGACGAAGCCCAGCACGATCCGGCCGACCAGCGCCATGACCGCGTTGATCGCCACCGCGAGACCGGGATCGACCGCGGCGCCGGCGGCCGCGCGGCCGTCGATCAGCGGCACGAGATGGGTGAGGAAACCGACCTGCGACATCAGCACAAACGCAAACGGCGCCGAGATGCTCCAGAAATGCCAGTGCCTGAGCGGTTCCAGCCGGCTTTGCCGGGGGCCCGTCGCCTTGAAGCTGAGCGGCCCGCGCCGCACGAACAGCGCCACCGCGCCCGCCGCCAGCACGAGTCCGATCACCAGCAGCAGCCGCTCGGCCTCGGCGAAGCCCAGCCGCGGGATGGTGCCGAGCAAGGCCGGCGCCACCACGAGGCCCGCGACCGTGGCGCCGCTCAGCGCCAGGTTCAGCGCCAGGCCGCGCTTGCGGTCGAACCACTGGCCGATGGTGGCGGCGATCGGCGCGACGCTGGTCGCGTTCCAGCCCGGCGCCATCAGCGCGTAGAGCACGACGAGCTGCCACGGCGCCGTGACCGAGGGCAGCAGCAGCAGCGATCCGCCGGTGGCCGCGAGGCCGCACAGGAACACCGTGCGCGGCCCGAAGCGGGCTATCGCTTCCGTGATGCGCGGCAGCAGCAGGGCGCCCAGCACATAGTGGCCGGTGATCACCGAGGAGATGAAGCCGGTCGACCAGCCGTGCGCCTTCTGCAGCTGCACGAGATAGATGCCGTGGGCATAGAAGCCGAAGCCCCAGGCGAACACCGCCGAGATGAAGCACGCAAAGACGACCCGCCAGCCGGCGGGCGTCGAGTCGACGCCTGCTGCGAGGGACACGGGTGGCTGCGTTCAGGACCGGCTGACGTGGGCGGAGACGCAGCGCCAGCCTTCCGGCCGGAGCTGCCAGTCGTCGGTGTACCAGCCGGCGCCGGCCGATCCGTCGGGCTTCTTGTAGGAGGTGCGGGCCTTGATGACGGCGAAGGCGCCGAACAGCAGGATCTTCACGTCGTGCTCGCGTATGTCCTTGACCGGCGAGCCGCGGCCGATCTGCGCCAGGAACGCGGCGCGGTCGATCACCGCGCCGTCGGGATTGGTGTTCATGAAATCCGCCGCGAGATGCTGATCGAACCAGCGCACGTCGGCCTGGTCGACCGAGCGGACATAGTTGTGGTTGAGATCGTGCAAGGTCGCGAGATGCTGCTCGGTCACGTGGTCCTCCCGGGTTGCAAATGTCAGGCGACGAAGAGGCGGGCGCCGGTCGGCGACGCGCGGGCCTTGTCGAGCGTCTCCATGGTGGTGCGGTAGCCGAGCTCGATGGCGGCGTCGAAGCTCGTCCAGTCCAGGAGATCGATATGGTTCATCGGCGGCACGATCAGCAGGTCGGCCGCCTGGCGATCCTCCTGGGCGCGCGCCGCGCTGGCGACCAGCGCGGAGCGCAGCAGGATGCGCACGATCGACGGAATCGGCAGGGTCTCGTTGCGCTTCCACACCATGCGCCGGAAGAACTGCCAGGCCGACCACGGTTCCATGACGCCGGCGCCGGCCGCCAGCGCGCCGCCGGTATCGATGTCGACGCCGATGGTGAGGCCGCGACCCAGTCGCCGCATCTCGCGCACCGGGAAGTTGTTGATGACGCCGCCGTCGACATGGACTTCGCCCGCTTCGTTGAACGGCGGAATGACGCCGGGAATGGCCACCGATGCGCGCAGCCAGCGCCACAGCCGGCCGACCGTGTGGACCTCGGCGTTGGACGTCGTGAGGTTGGCCGTGACGCAGTAGAAGGGCAGGATGAGGTCCTGGATCTCCTTCTCGCCGAAGGCCATGCGCAGCAGCCGGGTGACGCGGCGGCCGGCATACAGCGAGATCAGCGGCAGCGTGTAGTCGCTCAACGGGTTGGTGTTGACGAAGGCGATGCGAAAGCGCTCGGCGAGCTCGGCGTCGGGCCAGCGCGAGGCGACGCCGGCGGCGACGATGGCGCCCATGCTGGTGCCGCCGACCAGGTCGATCGGCACGCCCGAGGCGCGCAGCGCCTTGACGACGCCGATATGGGTGAAGGCGCGCGCCCCGCCGCCCGCCATGACGATGCCCACGGCGTGGCCGGTCAGCAGGCGCGCCAGCCGGTCGATGTCGGAATGGATGTCGAGGCGGATATGGTGATGCTGGCCGTAGAGCCCGCCGGCCAGCATCGGCGCGGTCGAGCCGGGCGGCGGATCGTGGCCCTCGTGCAGCAGCACCAGCTCGCGGCGGCGATGGAACACCGCGCCGCTTTGCGTCGATTCGATCTCGAAGGGCAGCATGGTCGGCCGCTCGTCGACGGCGAGGCGCACCACGATCAGGCAGTCGGCCTGGCGCAGGCAAAGCTCGGTCCATTCGGTCGCCGTCGGATCGGCGCGGTAGAGCACGAACGAGGAGTCCATCTCGCAGCGCGCGAACCACTCCGGATCCTCGTTGAGCGACTCGGAGCCCAGCATCTGGACCTGGCTGCCGATGCGGCCGAGCGCATCGGCCAGCAGCACCGCGAAGCGCGCCGACGGCACGTCCCGCCCGCTCGGCAGGATGGCGAAGGTGCGCGGCTGGCGGCGGCGCTTGGCCGGCGCCATGGCGTTGCGCGAGGCGACGCTGCGCATCAGCGCCGGCAGGACTTCGGGATGGAGCGACGTCAGCTTGTCGAAGCTGCCGCGGCCGAGCCGCCACACTTCGCTGTCGCGCAGTGCCGCGACGCTGCGGCTGCGCTGGCCGTGCGACAGCAGCGACATCTCGCCGACGATATTGCCGGGCGGGATCTCGGCCATCAGGATCGGTTCGTCGGCGCTGTCCTCGTCCTCGTGGCGGAACACGCCGAGGCAGCCGCTGGTCACGACGTAGACGGCGTCGGCCGGCTCGCCCTGGCGGAACAGCGGCGCGCCGCCGGGCAGCACGAGCATCGACAGCTCGTGCTCGATCGCCGTCATGCTGCGGGCGTCGAGATCGGCGAACAAGGGCGCGACCTGCAGCGCCCTGCGCAGTCGCAGCCGCGCGGAGTCCTCGCTCGGCGCGACGATGTTCACCCGATGCTCCCTACCGGCCGCGGTTCGTCATGCGGTGAGGCCCTTGAGCGCCCAGCCGATCGTCTGCTCGGCGCGCGTCCACACCATCTCCCGCCATTTGTCGCCCGACGGGAAGAATCGCTCCTTGATGTCGGCCTTGATCGTCTTGCCCAGCGCCGAACCGAGGTCGCCGCGCTGATGCAGCCAGTTGTCGGCGCGCACGGCGCCCAGCACCTCGGGCACGGTGTAGGTGCCGTACTCGATGGCGATCGAGGTCACTTCCGCGTCGGGCAGTTCCTGCGGGAAGGCATCCGTCATGACGCCCACCACCACCGCCGACGTCGAATTGCCGCCCTCGGGCGAGGTCATCTCGTCGCCGTACCAGGCCTTGGCGCGGGCGAACGACCTCGAGGTCGGCGCCATGGCGGCGATCAGCTCGCCGTGGCCGAACGGTCCCAACCCGGTGTGGAAGTCGATGACGCCGACACGCCGCGCGGCGGAGAGCTCGTCGCGGGCGATGGCGCGGATCGTGCGGTTGCTCCAGGTCGGGCTGGTGCCGCCGAAGAATATGCCGTCGGGGCGGACGTACTGGCCGCTGCTGATGGCGCCCTGCAGGCCGAACGCGCCATGCTTCTGGGCGTAGGCGCCGAACACGCGCTCGGTCTCGGCGATGCTGGCCTCGTTCCATTCCCTGGGCAGAACGGCATCGGCGATGGCGAGATAAGCGTCGTTGTTGGGATAGGCCTTGTCGTGGTCGACGAAGTTGCGGTTGAGGTCGACATTGTCCTCGGTCACCCGGCGGCTCCAGGCGAAGCCGTAGGGGTTGATGGCGTGGATCAGGAGCGCGCCGGTATCCTTGGGCAGCTTCGCCGGACCGCCATTGCGCAGCCAGGCGATCTCGGCGCCCGAGCCGCAGTGGCCTTCGACGCCGTGCGTGCCGGCGATCAGCACCAGCATGTTGGGTGCGTCGGCCGCGCCGAATCGTGCCGTATCGAGATAGAGCAGCTCGCCGCCGGGTCCGCGCGCCTTGGGGTTGAACCACGAGCGGAGCGCGCCGCCGGCGGCCGCGGCCGCGCTGCAGAACTTCGGCCGCGCCTCGGCGTAGCTTTCGGAAAAACACTGCGAAATCGACGTCATCAAGATCCTCCAGGCGCCCATGCTAGCATGAAGACGGCCCGGGGTTCTTCCGATCAGGCGGGTGTTACCCGCGTGTCAGCTGTCGTATTTCAGCAGCGTCTCGACCGGGACTTTCAGGTGCTTGCGGCCGTCGAGGAAGGTGAGCTCGATGACGCAGGCCGCCAGCGGCACGACGGCGCCGACCTGCTCGAGCAGGGTCACCGCCGCCGCCATCGTTCCGCCCGTCGCCAGCAGATCGTCGACCAGCACGACCCGCATGCCCTTCTTGATGGCGTCCTGCTGGATCTCGATCGTGTCGGTGCCGTACTCCAGCGCGTAGGTGTGGCGCACCGTGGTGCCGGGCAGCTTGCCCTGCTTGCGCAGCATCACGAAGCCGGTGCCGAGCGCCAGGGCAAGCGGCGCCGCCAGCAGGAAGCCGCGCGATTCGATTCCCGCCAGCGTGTCGGGCTTGTAGGGACGAATGGCGTCGGCCAGCCGCTCGATCGTCGCGTGCCAGGCCTTGGCGTGCGCCAGCAGGGTCGAGATGTCGTAGAAAAGGATGCCGGGCTTGGGAAAGTCCGGGATCGAGCGGATGTGCGTCTTGAGATCGATGTCGTGGCTCATGTCGTCTTTCTGTCGTCTTTCTCAGCCGTAGGCCGGTGGCGGTTCGAAGCTGCGATATTCCTTCTCCAGCAGCTTGGCGAAGGCGATGGTCGAGTAGTCGCCGTATTGCGGGCCGATGATCTGCACGCCGATCGGCAGGCCTTCCTTGGTCTCGCCGATCGGGGCCGCCGTCGCCGGCAACAGCGTGATGCTGGCGTAACCCGCCCAGAAGATCTGGTCGACCACCGGCACCTTCTTGTTGTTGACCACGATGGTGCGCTCGTGGCGGATGGTCTTCTGGTCGTGCGGAAAGGCCGCCGTCTGCGCCACCGGCGCGATCATGAGATCATGGTCCTTGAAGAAGGCCTCCCAGGCGAGCCGCATGCGATGGCGTTTCTCGTTGAGCTGCGTCCAGGTGCGATGCGACAGCGTGTTGCCGCGCTGCATCTGGGCGAAGTAGCCCGTGTCGTCGTCCGGCAGGGCGGCGACGTCGCGCAGTGCCTGGCTGAACTCTTCGTCGCTCAGCCGGCCCGAGGTCGTCGCCCGCAGCATGCGGACATAGACGTCGTTCAGCTCAGCGGTGTCGATGGCGGGCCGCGCCTTGTCGCTCACCTTGACCTTCTTCTTGGCGAGGAAATCGGCGAGCTTCTGGATCTCCGATTGCACGGAGTGGTCGACCTCGGCGTTGGGATCGCTCAGCACCACGCCGACCTTGAAGTCGCGCAGCTTCTTCTTCTTCGATCGCGGCAGGCTGAGCGTCCAGCCGCGCCCGTCGATGTCGTCGGGTCCGGCCATCACGTCCATGGCGATCTCGAGATCCTCGGCGCCGCGCGCCAGCGGTCCGCATACCGTGATGTCGGCCTGCGACAGTCGGCCGTTCAGCGCATGGCCGCGGCCCGACACCACGCCCCAGGTCGGCTTGTGCCCGAACACGCCGTTGTAGGAAGCCGGATTGCGGATCGAGCCGCCGATGTCGCTGCCCGCCTCGATCGCGGTGAGACCGGCGGCCAGCGCCGCGCCCGCGCCGCCCGACGAGCCGCCCGGCGTGCGCGACAGATCCCACGGATTGTTGGTCGACCCGTAGACCTCGTTGTAGCTCTGCCAGTCGGCGAGGTTCAGCGGCACGTTGGTCTTGCCGAACAGGGTGACGCCGGCATTGATCATGCGCTGCGCCACCAGCGAGTTGGTCTCGACGATCTTGTCCTTGAAGGCGGGATGGCCCCAGGTCGTGGGAAAGCCCGCGACGTCATAGGATTCCTTGATGGTCATCGGCACGCCGTGCAGCGGCCCCAGCTTCTTTCCCGCCTTGACCGCTCTGTCGGACGCCCTGGCCCGCTTGCGCGCGCCCTCGATGTCGGTGGCGATGATGGCATTGAGCTCGGGATTGTAGGCTTCGACCCGCTTGAGATAGAGGTCCAGGAGTTCGAGGCAGCCGATCTTCTTCTTCCGGACCGCGGCGGCGAGCTGCTTGGCGGTCTGGAACGGGAGCGCAAGGGACATGGGCGATGGGTTCCGGGAGGCGATGGACGAGGCAGCCTTTGCCCGTACCATATTGTCCCTGCCGCCGTCAGCGCGGACGTGGCCGCGCCCGCGCCGTCGGTTCGGCGACCAGCGGATCGTCCGGCCAGTAATGGCGCGGGTAGCGGCCCTTCAGTTCGGCCTTCACCGCCTTGTATCCGCTGGCCCAGAAGCTCGCGAGGTCGCGCGTCACCTGGACCGGCCGCCGCGCCGGCGAGAGCAGGTGGAGGGTGAGCGGCACCTTGCCGCCGCCGACCCGCGGCGTGTCCAGGAGACCGAACATCTCCTGCAGGCGCACCGACAGCGTGGGCTCGGCCGGGTTGGCATAGTCGACCGCCACCCGCGAGCCGCTCGGTACCTCGATGTGGGTCGGCGCCAGCCGGTCGAGCGTCCGCTGCCTGTCCCACGGCACCAGCGCCTTCAAGGCGGCGTCGAGATCGATGCGCGCCAGGTGATCGCGCCGCGAGACCTTGTCGAGGAACGGCGCCAGCCAGCTCTCGAGCGAGGCGAGCAGGGCGGCGTCCGACAGATCGGGCCAACTTTCGTCCAGCCGGCGCAGGAAGGTCGCGCGCTCGCGCCATTTGGCGAGATCGTCACTCCAGGGCAGGGCTAAAAGCCCGAGCTGGCGGACGCCGTCGAGCATCGCCGCCTTGAGCTTCTCGGCATCGGGCCTGGCGAGCGGCTTGTCTTCCAGCACCAGCGCCCCCAGCCGTCGCTGCCGGCGCGCCAGCACCGCGCCGTCGCGCTCGCTCCACCGCACGACTTCCTCGCTCTCGATGCGGTCGGCATAGAGCTCCTCGATCTCGGCCGTCGTGATCGGCGCGGCGAGGAAGATGCGCGAGTCCTGGGTCGAGCCGTCGAGATCGGCCACGACCAAAAATTCCTCGTTGGCCATCGCGTCGCCTTCGGGGAGTGCCGCGCCGCGGCCGCCCGACAGCAGGTAGCGCCCTGCCGTTCCCGGCCGGCGGCGGCCGATGCGGTCGGGATAGGCCAGCGCCAGCAGGGCGCCTGTCGTGGAAACGTCCGGCGTCTCGTTCCTTGCGTCGCGCGGCATCAGCCGGCGCGCCGATTCCTGGATGAGGCGGAGCGCACCGTCACGCTTGCCGCTCAGGGCGATATCGACCCTGTGGCGCAAATCGACGTCGCGTTGCCCCGGCGGCAGCCGCAGGAAATCGCGTTCGCTCAGGATGGCGGCCAGCAGCGCCGCTACCTTGCCCTGGCCCAATTCGCGGCCCTTGAGCACGAGATGCGCCAGCCGCGGATGCTGGCCGAGCCGCGCCATCGCCCGGCCGTGCGGCGTGATGGCGCCCGACCGATCGAGCGCGCCGAGATCGAGCAGCAGCGCCCGCGCCGTGGCGAGCGCGGCCGCGGGCGGCGGCGTCAGCCAGGGCAGGGTGGCATCGCTCGCACCCCACAGCGCCAGCTCGAGCGCCAGCGGCGCCAGGTCGGCGTCGAGGATCTCGGGCGCGGTGAAGGGCGGCAGGCCGCGTTGCGCCTCCTCGGTCCACAGGCGGAAGCACACGCCGGGTTCGAGACGGCCGGCGCGGCCGCGGCGCTGGTCGGCCGAGGCCTGGCTCACCCGCACGGTTTCCAGTCGCGTCATGCCCGAGCGCGGCGAGAAGCGCGGCATCCGCATGAGCCCGCCATCGACCACGATGCGCACGCCTTCGATGGTCAGGCTGGTTTCGGCAATCGAGGTCGCCAGCACGATCTTGCGCCGTCCCGCGGGCGAGGGCGCGATGGCGCGGTCCTGGTCGGCCGGCGAGAGATCGCCATAGAGCGGCGCCACGTCGACAGTGGCGCCGAGATCGCGCAAACGCTCCTCGACCCTGCGGATCTCGCCGACGCCGGGCAGAAAGACCAGCGCGCTGCCGCTCTCCTCGGCGAGCGCGCGTCGCACCGTCGAGGCCACCGCATCCTCGATGCGACCGGCCGGCTCGCGGTCGCGATAGCGGGTGGCGACCGGAAACATGCGGCCCGCGCTCTCGATCACCGGCGCGCCGCCCAGCCTTTGCGACACCGGCCCGGGGTCGAGGGTCGCCGACATGGCGATCACGCGCAGGTCCTCGCGCAGCGCCGTCTGCGCCTCGCGCACCAGGGCGAAGGAAAGATCGGTCTCCAGCCCGCGCTCGTGCAGCTCGTCGAAGATCACGCAGCCGATGCCGTCGAGCGAGGGATCGTCCTGCAGCATGCGCAGGAAAAGACCGTCGGTCACGACCTCGATGCGCGTGCGTGGTCCCACCTTGGTGTCCAGCCGCACGCGATAGCCGACCGTCTCGCCGACCGGCTCGCCCAGCGTGGCCGCCATGCGCCGCGCCGCGGCACGGGCCGCGAGGCGCCGCGGCTCCTGCATGACGATCTTGCCGCCCGCCAGCCACGGCGCGTCGAGCAGCGCCAGCGGCACGCGCGTCGTCTTGCCGGCGCCCGGCGGGGCGACCAGCACGCAGGCGTTGCCGCCGGCCAGCGCCTCCTTCAGGCGCGGCAGGGCTTCGTCGACGGGAAGGGCGTTCATCGCGGGCGCTTATAGCCTATGATCGCCCCAAGAATCGGGGGAAACGCCGTGCTGAAACTGACCTTCTGCCTGCACCGGCTGCCGGCGCTCAGTCTGGTGGAATTCCAGGACTATTGGCTGAACAAGCATGGCCCGCTGGTCAGGCGCCTGCAGCCGGCGCTGGGCATGACGCGTTATGTGCAGGTCCATCGCCTGGCCGGCGACCTCGCCGACGGCATGCGCCGGGTGCGCGCCGCGCCCGAGCCTTATGACGGCCTAGCCGAGCTGTGGTGGGAAAGCGAGGAGACCTACCGTGCCGCACGCCGCAATCCGGAGGCCCGCGAGGCCGGGCGCTTGTTGCTGGAGGACGAGGCCCGGTTCATCGATCTGCCACGCTCGCCGCTGTGGCTCAATCGGGAAGAGGTGATCTATGACGGCGCGCGGAGCTGAAATGAAGCGGTTGATCCTCGGACTGTTCGCGATCGTCCTGCTGGCAGGACCCGCCGTCGCCGAGACCTATCCCGCCCGGCCCATCCGTCTCGTCGTCGGCTACTCACCCGGCGGCGGCAACGATCTGATCGCGCGCATCGTCGCCGCCAAGCTGCAGGAGAAGCTCGGCCAGCCGGTGATCGTCGATAACCGGCCGGGCGCCCAGTCGATCGTGGCGGCGGAGGCGGTCGCCAAGGCGCCGTCCGACGGCTACACGCTCCTGGTGGCGCCGAGCGGGCCGATGACCATCAATCCGGCGGTCTACGCCAAGCTCAGCTATTCGCCGGAGCGCGACTTCTCGCCGGTGTCGCTGCTCGCCGAGTTCCCGCTGCTGCTGGCGGTCGGCGCCGAGCAGCCGCCCAAGACGGTGCGCGAGCTGGTCGAATACGGCCGCGCCAATCCGAAGCTCGCCAACTACGCGTCGAGCGCCACGCCGTTCCAGCTGGCGTCGGAGCTGTTCAACCAGCGCACCGGCTCGAAGTTCCAGCACATCCCCTATCGCGGCAGCGGCGATGCGGTGCAGGCGGTCGCCGCCGGCCAGGTCCTGATGACCATCGCCGACTCAGGCCCGATGTCCGGCCCGTTGAAGGCCGGCAAGCTCCGGGGACTCGGCCTCACCGCCGCCAAGCGCAATCCGGCGTTTCCCGACGTGCCGACCATGGCCGAGGCCGGCATCCCCGACATGGAGATCTCGCTGTGGACCGGCATCGTGGCGCCGATCAACACGCCGCCCGACATCGTGAAGTTGCTGGCGCAAACGATCCGCCAGATCGTGACGATGGACGACGTGAAGAAGGCGATGGAAGCCATCGCCGTCGAGCCGCGCAGCACGACGCCGGACGAGTATCGCGACCTGATCGCCCGCGACACGGCCCGCTGGAAGGCCGTTGCCGCCGCCGCCAACATCAAGCTCGAGTGACCCAGATGGACAGCAGCAACGAGGCCCGCCATTCGGCGGCCCACTATTTCCTCGAAGGCCTGAACGAGATCGGCTTCGACTACCTGTTCTGCAACTTCGGCACCGACCACGCGCCGCTGATCGAGGCCATGGCCGCCTTCAAGCGCGCCGATCGCCCGGCGCCCGCGACCATCCTCTGCCCGCACGAGAACACCGCGGTGCACATGGCGGCGGGCTACGCCATCGCCACCGGCCGCGGCCAGGGCGTGATGGTGCATGTCGATGCCGGCACCGCCAACTCGGCGATGGCGCTGCACAATCTCTGCCGCGCCCGCATCCCGGTGATGCTGATGGCCGGCAAGGCACCCTTCACCACGCGCGGCGAGCTTCTGGGCACGCGCGACACCTACGTGCATTTCGTGCAGGAGCCGTTCGACCAGGCGAGCGTCGTGCGGCCCTACACCAAGTGGGAATACAATCTGCCGTCCGGCGTGATCGCCAAGGAGGCGCTGCGCCGCGCCCACACCGTGATGGAGAGCGACCCGCGCGGTCCCGTCTATCTCACCTTCCCGCGCGAGACCCTGACCGAGCTGTGGTCGGAAGGCCAGATCCGCTCCTATCCGGCGGAGCGCTTCGGCGCGGTGAGCGGCGCGCGGCGTCGACGCCGCATCGATCGATGCCATCGCCACGAAGCTGCTGGCGGCGGAGCGGCCGTTGCTGATCTCGGCCTATGCCGGCCGCAACCATGCCACGGTCGCGCTGCTCGACGAGCTGGCGCGCTTCGCCGGCATCCGCGTGATCGAGTTCAATCCGCTCTACGTCAACCTGCCGCACGATTCGCCCTGCCACGGCGGCTTCATGCCGGCCAAGGCGCTGGCCGAAGCCGATGTCGGCCTGCTGGTCGATGTCGACGTGCCGTGGATCCCGAGCGACATGCCGGACAATCCCGCGCACCTGGTGGGCGCATATCGACGTCGACGCCGAGAAGCGCAATTTCCCGATGTGGACCTTCCCCGGCAACCTGCGCCTGCCAGGCGACAGCCATCGCATCCTCGCCGACCTGCTGGCCGCGCTGAAGGCGAAGGCCGACTCAGGCTTCAAGGCGCGCGCGGCCGAGCGGGTGAAGCGGTTGGCGGAGGAGGGCAAGGCACGGCGCGAGCAGGCCGCCAAGGCCGCCGTCGCGCCCGGTTCCGTCGGGCAGATCAACCCGCACTTTCTGTGCGCGGCGCTCGCCAAGGTGCTGAAGCCGTCCGACATCGTGCTGAACGAGGCGATCCGCAACGGAGGCGTGGTCGCGCAGCAGATGCCGCGCACCGAGCCCGGCACCCTGGTCGGCCTGGCCGGCGGCGGGTTGGGTTTCTCGGGCGGCATGGCGCTCGGCCTGAAGCTCGCGATGCCGGAGCGCACGGTCGTGCAGATCGTGGGTGACGGCACCTTCTACTTCTCCAACCCGCAATCGACCCTGGCCGTATCGGGTCACTACAAGCTGCCGGTCCTGACCGTCGTGCTCGACAATTCCGGCTGGGCTGCGGTCAAGGAGGCGACGCTCCGCGTCTATCCCGACGGCGAGGCCAAGGCCGGCGGCGAGTTCGGCGCCACCCTGTCGCCCGACATGAACTTCGCCATGGTCGCCCAGGCCGCCGGCGCGCATGGCGAACTCGTGTCGGATCCCGCCGCCGTCGACGGCGCCATTGCCCGTTGCCTCGATGCGGTGCGCTCCGGTCGCTCGGCCGTGCTGCACGCCAAGGTGACGAAGCTCTAAATTGTCATCCTGACAGTCGTTTTCTCAGAACGGGATGGCGACGAGCGTGTCGAAGCGGCGGCCGTCGCACACCACGATGCGCTCGGCGAAGCGCAACGCGCCCGCTTCGTCGGGCTTCGACCTTGTCGCGGTAGCAGCCGGTGGCGAACACGTCCATCGTGCCCTCGCGCATGATGCGCACGATCAGGAACGGCGTCTCGACGTCGGCGGCGCCGTTCGCCTGGCCCAGCACGACCGGCAGGCCGACGATGTGACGGTAGCGCTGGCGCTCGTAGATATTGACCTTGCGCAGCGAGGAGATGCGGTCCTCCAGCATGCCCCGCGTGTCGGCATAGATCAGGCCGCTCTCCAGGCCGGCCGCCACGTTCTCCGCCGTCGTCACCTTGTAGAGGCAGGGGTCGTGGAACAGCTTGGGCCATTCCTCGAACTGCTCGTTGTCGATGACGCGCGCGTAAGTCGCGTTCAGCTCGACCAGGCTGCGTGACGTCCAGATCGTTCTCAGTAACCCATGTGCCGCCGGTAGGCCTTCCAGAAGCCGCGCACCGAGGCCTCGGTGGCGCGCGTCTCCTGGCTTTCCGCCGTGCTGCCGCCCATCTGGATCACCGACACCTGGTCGGCCGCGGCGGCGGTGCCGCGCTGCACGAAGCCGCCGACGCAGCCGTCCTCCATGGAGATGAAGCCGGCCGGCCCGACCAGGTTCTGCTGCTTCAGCCGCCGCCGGTTCATCTCGGGCGAATCGTCGGCGAAGCCGAAATAGGTCCACACCAGGTCCATCTTGCCGACCCCGCGCGGCACGACGTGACGGACCGCCAGGCAATTGTGGATCTGCTGCAGGATGAAGCCGGGGAAGACCGACAGGATCTGCAGCTGGATGTGGTCGCCGAACTCCTCGACCAATTCGAGCACGCTGGGATCGGCCAGCGAGAAGCGGTCGTTGTCGGTGCGGATCTGCTGGTCCTTGTAGGCCGTGGCGTTGGCGCCCTCGGGGATGGCGATGGTGTAGCTCGAATGGTTGCCGCCGTCGGGGCTCACCAGCACGCCGCCGCCCTGGGTCAGCCGCGAGATGCGGAAGGTCGCCAGGAAGGTGTGCAGCAGGCTCGCGTGATAGGTGTCCTTGACGTTCTCGACGTAGAGCTTCCAGTTGTTGGGCAGCGGCTGCACGAAGCGGCCCATCACCCGGATCGGCCGGTTGAGCACGCGCTTGATGCGGCCCAGCACCTCGCTGCCGATGTATTCCTCGATCGGCGCCGTATCGGGCGACAGGGTGGCGAACACCAGGCCGCACAGCGTCGTCGTCCTGAGCTTGCGCGGGCTGAAGCTCTCGCGCTGGAAGTCCTTGGGCATGCCGCCCACGCCGTTGATGCCGCGCTCGAAGGCGATGCCGCGCAGGTTGCCGGTGAGGTCGTAGCTCCAGGCGTGATAGATGCACTTGAAGTTGTTCTGGACGTTGCCGCCGTCGTCGAAGGCGATCAGCGCGCCGCGATGGGCGCAGCGGTTCTCGAAGCAGTTGATCGAGCCGTCGGCGTCGCGCACGACGATCACCGGCATGTCGCCGACCTGGTTGGTGCGGTAGTCGCCCTTGTTGGGGATGTCGGCTTCGAGGCAGACGAAGTTCCAGGTCGCCGCCTCGAACAGGCGCCGCATCTCGCGCTTGTAGTTGGCCTCGTCCTGGTAGACCCAGTAGGGCACGCGGGCCAGCGAGTCGTCCGGCCACAGGCCCTGTGGCGTCTGCTGCGGGGCCTCGTGAATCGTCTCGTCGTGTCGGATGTCCATCTGAACCTCCTGTCACTCCAGCACTACATTGGCCGATCGGATGACCTCGCGCCAGCGCACTTCTTCGGCCTTGATGAAAGCGGCCGTTGCCGCCTCGGTGTCGCCCTGCGGCTCCGCGCCCAGCTCGAGAAAGCGGCTGCGCACGTCGGGCAATTTCAGCGCGGCAGCCGTGTCGGCATTGATCTTCTGCACGATGGCCGGCGGTGTGCCGGGCGGCACGACCAGGGCGAACCACGCGCTCGACGATGAGGTCGGGCAGGCCGAGTCTCGGAGGTGGTCGGCACGTCGGGCGCGACCGGGCTGCGCGTGCGGCTGGCCACGCCCAGAAACTTCAGCTGCCTGGCCTTCTCGAAGCGCAGCGCCGCCGAGATGTTGCCGATGAAGATGTCGACCCGGCCGGCCGTGAGGTCGACCAGCGCCGGCCCCTCGCCCTTGTAGGGGACGTGGACCACTCGATGCCGGCCATGTGGAGAACCACGCGCCGACAGATGCGAGGTCGAGCCGTTGCCGTCGAGGATAGGTCACCTTGCCCGGATCTTGCCTTGGCGAGGGCGATCAGCTCCGCGACGCTGTTCACCGGCAGCTGGGCATTGACCATCGCGCATATTGGTAGGCTGTCGTCTGGCAGATCGGCGCCAGCACCGCGAGGGTGTCGATCATGCCCTTCTGGAGCCACGGGTTGATGACGATGTTGGCGGCGGCGGCGTAGAGCAAGCGTCTGGCCGTCCGGTCGGGCATCGGCCGCGGCGCGTATGCCGATCGATTGCCTCCGGCGCCGGCTCTGTTGTCGACGATGGCGGGCTGGCCTGTCACGGCCGGCATGAGCTTCGCCAGGATGCGTGCGTTGATGTCGGGCCGATCCCCTGCAGCGTAGGCAACCAGGACGGTGACCGGACCTGCGGGCCAGGTTTCGGCGCGCGCGGCTGCAGGCAGCCCGAAGAGGGTCGAGCCAGCGCCAGCGCGGCGCACGCGTAAGGCATCATGAATTCCTCCACTCAAAGCCACCGTGGACAGAGTTTACGTAGCCTAGCGACATGATTAGGACAAGCGACATGTCTCCGCCGCCGTTTGACGTTTTCGCCCGGTCGATCCGGCCGCAAGTGCCCTTGCGCGACGTCATAACCGCCGCCTGGCGCCGGCCCGAGACCGAATGCCTGCCGCCGCTCCTGGAGCTGGCAAGCCTGTCGCCCGCACAGACCGCGCGCGCCCGGGCGCTGGCCGCCCGCCTGGTCGAGGCGCTCAGGGCCAAGACTCCGGCGGGCGGCGTCGAGGGGCTGATCCACGAATATGCGCTGTCGAGCCAGGAGGGCGTCGCGCTGATGTGCCTGGCCGAGGCGCTGCTGCGCATTCCCGACGACGAGACGCGCGATGCGCTGATCCGCGACAAGATCGGCGGCGGCGACTGGCGCGCCCATCTCGGCCACAGCCCGTCGCTGTTCGTGAACGCCGCGACCTGGGGCCTGCTGCTGACCGGCCGGCTGACGGCGACCAGCAGCGAGCGCAATCTGTCGACGGCGCTGACGCGTCTGATCGCGCGCGGCGGCGAGCCGTTGATCCGCACCGGCGTCAACCTCGCCATGCGCCTGATGGGCGAGCAGTTCGTCGCCGGCCAGACCATCGACGAGGCTCTTGCCAACGGCCGATCGCTGGAAGCACAGGGCTTCCGCCACTCCTACGACATGCTGGGCGAGGCCGCCGTCACGGCGGCGCAGGCCGAGCAGTACATGCAGGCCTATCGGCGGGCGATCCACGCCATCGGCCGCGCCGCCCGGCGCCGCGGCATCTACGAGGGGCCGGGCATCTCGATCAAGCTTTCGGCGCTGCATCCGCGCTACAGCCGCGCCCAGATCGAGAGGGTGCAGGCCGAGCTCTATCCGCGGTTCAAGGAACTCGCCGTGATGGCACGGCAATACGACATCGGGCTCAACATCGACGCCGAGGAAGCCGACCGACTGGAAATCTCGCTCGACCTGCTGGAGCGGCTCTGCTTCGAGCCCGAGCTTGCCGGCTGGAATGGCATCGGCTTCGTGGTCCAGGCCTATCAGAAGCGCGCCCTCTTCACGATCGATTGGCTGATCGACCTCGGGCGTCGCAGCCGGCGGCGGCTGATGGTGCGGCTCGTCAAGGGCGCCTATTGGGACAGCGAGATCAAGCGTGCGCAGCTCGACGGTCTTGCGGACTTTCCGGTGTTCACGCGGCGCATCCATACCGACGTCTCTTTCCTCGCCTGCGCGCGCAAGCTTCTCGCCGCACCCGACGCGGCGTTCCCGCAGTTCGCCACGCACAATGCGCTGACGCTGGCGGCGATCCACACCATGGCCGGCGAGAATTTCTATGCCGGCCAGTACGAGTTCCAGTGCCTGCACGGCATGGGCGAGCCGCTCTACGAGGAGGTCGTCGGGCCGGACAAGCTCAACCGTCCCTGCCGTATCTACGCCCCGGTCGGCACGCACGAGACCTTGCTGGCCTATCTGGTGCGCCGGCTGCTGGAGAACGGCGCCAACACCTCGTTCGTGAATCAGATCGCCAACCCCGAGGTCACGCTCGACATGCTTTTGGCCGATCCTGTCGAGCGGGCCCGCGCCCTCGAACCGGTGGGCGCGCCGCACCCGCGCATCGCCTTGCCGCCCGACCTGTTCGGCATCCGGAAAAACTCGCGCGGTCTCGATCTCGCCAACGAGCAGGTACTGGCGTCGCTGGCGGCGGCCCTGCAGGCGGGCAAGCCGCTGGCGGCCGTCCCCTTGCTGGCCGATGGATCCGCGAGCGGGCAGGGCGCGGGATGTGACAAACCCCGCCGACCGACGCGACGTCGTCGGCACTGTCATCGAGGCGACGCCGGACCTGGTCGACAAGGCTTGCGGGCTCGCCAGGCCGTGGCGGGAACCACCGGCGGAGCGCGCGGCGACCCTGCGCCGGGCCGCCGACCTGATGGAAGTGCTGCTCCCGCCGTCATTGGGCCCGATCGTGCGCGAGGCCGGCAAGACTTTTAGCAACGCGGTCGGTGAGGTGCGGGAAGCCGTCGATTTCCTGCGCTACTACGCCGGCTGCATCGAAGGCTTCGCCAACGACACGCACCGGCCGCTGGGTCTCGTCGCCTGCATCAGCCCGTGGAATTTCCCGCTGTCGATCTTCACCGGCCAGATCGCGGGCGCGCTGGCGGCCGGCAATGCGGTGATCGCCAAGCCGGCGGAGGAGACGCCGCTGATCGCAGCCCAGGCGGTTGCGCTCCTGCATGAGGCCGGCGTGCCGCGCGAGGCGCTGCAACTCCTGCCCGGCGACGGGACCGTCGGCGGACGGCTGGTCGGCAATCAAGCGGTCGCGGGCGTGGTGTTCACCGGCTCGACCGAGGTGGCGCGCTCGATCAACCGGCAGCTCGCCCAGCGCCTCTGCGCCGACGGACGGCCGCCGACCCTGATCGCCGAAACCGGCGGCCAGAACGCGCTGGTGGCCGATTCCTCGGCGCTGCCCGAGCAACTCGTGCTCGACGCCCTGACCTCGGCCTTCGATTCGGCCGGCCAGCGCTGCTCGGCGCTGCGCGTGCTCTGCCTGCAGGACGATATCGCCGATCGCGTGATGCCGATGCTGGAGGGCGCGATGGCGGAACTCGGCATCGGCAATCCGGATCGCCTGCCGGTCGATGTCGGCCCGGTGATCACCGAGGAAGCACAGAAGCGCCTGCTCGATCACATCGACCGCATGCGCGCGGCCGGTCACGCCGTGCATCAGGCGGCGCTGCCCGACGCGACACGGCACGGGACCTTCGTGCCGCCGACGATCATCGAGATCGCTTCGGTGTCGGATCTGCCGGGTGAGGTGTTCGGGCCCGTCCTGCACGTGTTGCGCTACCGCCGCGAGGACATGGAGGCGGTGGTGCGGTCGGTGAACGATACCGGCTTCGGTCTCACCTTCGGCGTGCACAGCCGCATCGACGAGACGATCGACCGGGCGACGGCGGCGAGCGCCGCCGGCAACCAGTACGTCAATCGCAACATGATCGGCGCCGTGGTCGGCGTGCAGCCCTTCGGCGGCCATGGCCTGTCGGGCACCGGCCCCAAGGCCGGCGGGCCGCTCTATGTTCGACGCCTGTTGTCGCAGCGACCGCCACTCGACGCGCCGTCAGGCGAGCTCGTCGGTCCGGTCGGCGAGCGCAACGTCTATGCGCTCCGGCCAAAGGGAGCCGTGTTGTGCATTGCCGGCGACCCGCAGCGTCTCAAGGTGCAGCACGACCTCGTGCGCGCCACCGGCAATCGTGTCGCCACCGACGAGTCCGACAAGAGATGTGCTGCGGCTTCTTGTTCGCCGGCACGGCAGAAGAACTGCTGACGCTCAACCGACGGCTGGCCGAACGGCCGGGCCGCATCGTCCCGGTTCATCTCGAACCCTATCCGCGTGAGTTCCTGTTCGACGAAGTCTCGCTCAGCGTCAACACAGCGGCGGCCGGCGGCAATGCCAGCCTGATGGCGATCGGCTGAAGGCCTAGTAGGCGCCGTAGACGTCGGGCTTGCGGTTTTCCCGGATGCACAGCATCTGCGTGGCCGTTTCCTTCGGCAGCCGGATGCGCTGCTCCTCGCAGTCGTCGTAGGAGAAGGGTCCGCCGAAATATTTCGGCCCGCCCAGGACGAGCAGGTAGGGTTTCTCCAGGTACCAGCCGGGCCCCGTCCAGGCGGCGGCGACACCTGGTCCCCAGGCCGGCTTGGAGCCTCCCTCGCAGGCCGCGAGGCCCGACGCGAGCGACAGGGCTGCGGCGCAAACCGCCAGGCGGCGAATCGACCGGAACGACATCTCTCTAAGAACTCCCCCGAGGCAGATGCCGCCAAACTACAGGGGCTTTCGCGCCGCAACAATTGCTTTCGCCCGGCTGGGCTGCCGGGCTAATAATGCCCGAACAATGGCATCCTGGGGGGATGCTGCGCCGACCGCGCTGCAGGACAGAGTTTGATGGATTTGCCGCAGAAACAGGGGCTTTACGACCCGCGCAACGAGCACGACTCCTGCGGCGTCGGCTTCGTGGCCGACATCAAGGGCCGGAAGTCGCATGCCACCGTGCGCCAGGGCCTCAGTATCCTGGTCAATCTCGACCACCGGGGCGCCGTCGGCGCCGACCCGCTGGTGGGCGATGGTGCAGGCTGCATGATTCAGACGCCCGACGCCCTGCTGCGCGACTGGGCGCGCAAGGCGGCGGTCGACCTGCCGCCGCCGGGCCATTACGCCGTCGCCCTGTGCTTCCTGCCGCAGGACGAGGCGGCGCGGAAGTTCGCGGTCAAGCGGCTGGAGCATTTCGTCAAGGTCGAGGGCCAGAAGCTTTTGGGCTGGCGCGACGTGCCGACCGACACGACCGGTCTCGGCAAGGCGGTGATCGAGCGCATGCCGGTGATCCGCATGGCGATCGTCGGCCGCAGCCCCAAGCTCGCCGACCAGGACGCCTTCGAGCGCAAGATCCTGGCCATCCGCAAGCAGACCCAGAACCCGCTGGTCGATCTGGAGAAGAAGCACAAGCTGCCCGGCCTGGCCCAGCTCTACATGCCGTCCTTCTCCTCGCGCACCGTCGTCTACAAGGGCCTGCTGCTGGCCCCCCAGGTCGAGAGCTTCTACGAGGATCTGCGCAATCCGCTGACCGAATCGGCGCTCTGCATGGTGCATCAGCGCTTCTCGACCAATACCTTCCCGTCGTGGCGGCTGGCGCATCCCTACCGCTTCATCGCCCATAACGGCGAGATCAACACGGTGCGCGGCAACGTCAACTGGATGTACGCCCGCCGGCGCACCATGGAATCCGACCTGATCGGCGCCGACCTCGACAAGATGTGGCCGATCATCCCGCACGGCCAATCGGACACCGCCTGCGTCGACAACGCCCTCGAGCTTCTGGTCGCCGGCGGCTACTCGCTGTCGCACGCCATGATGATGCTGATCCCCGAGGCGTGGGCCGGCAATCCGCTGATGGATGCCAAGCGCAAGGCCTTCTACGAGTATCACGCAGCCCTGATGGAGCCGTGGGACGGGCCGGCCTGCATCGCCTTCACCGACGGCCGCCAGATCGGCGCCACCCTCGATCGCAACGGCTTGCGCCCGGCGCGCTTCCTGGTGACCGACGACGACAAGGTCGTCATGGCGTCGGAGTCGGGCGTGCTGCCGATCCCCGACGACAAGATCGTGCGCAAGTGGCGCCTGCAGCCGGGCAAGATGCTGCTGATCGACCTCGAGCAGGGCCGCATCGTCGAGGACGAGGAGCTGAAGCGCACCCTGGCCGAAGCCGAGCCTTACGAGGAGTGGCTGAAGCAGACGCAATACAAGCTCGAGGAGATGTCGGACCTGGCCGACGCGCCGGTGCCGGCGCCGTCGAACGATCCGACGACCCTGCTCGATCGCCAGCAGGCCTTCGGCTACACCCAGGAGGACATCCAGTTCTTCCTCGAGCCGATGAGCAAGGAGCCCGACGACCCGATCGGCTCGATGGGCACCGACACGCCCATCGCCGTGCTCTCGAAGAAGCCCAAGCTGCTGTACAACTACTTCAAGCAGAACTTCGCGCAGGTCACCAATCCGCCGATCGATCCGATCCGCGAGGAGCTGGTGATGTCGCTGGTGTCGATGATCGGCCCGCGGCCCAACCTGCTGGGCCAGCACGCCGGCACGCACAAGCGGCTGGAAGTGGCGCAGCCTGTCCTGACCAATTCGGATCTGGAGAAGATCCGCTCCATCGAGGAGCTTCTGGACGGCGCCTTTCGGACGGCGACGATCGACACGACGTGGCCCGCCAGCGAAGGCGCGGCCGGACTCGAGAAGGCGCTCGACCGGGTCTGCCACGAAGCCACCGACTGCGTGCTGGCCGATCGCAACATCCTGATCCTGTCGGATCGCGCCGTGTCGTCCGAGCGCGTGGCCATCCCGGCGCTGCTGGCGACGGCGGCCGTGCATCATCACCTGATTCGCCGCGGCCTGCGCACCCAGACCGGCCTGGTGGTCGAATCGGGCGAAGTGCGCGAGGTCCATCATTTCTGCTGCCTGGCAGGCTACGGCGCCGAGGCGGTGAACCCCTATCTCGCCTTCGAGACGCTGGAGCAGCTTCGCCTGCAGAACGGCCTGCCGCAGAAGGCCTACGAGGTTCAGAAGAACTACATCAAGGCGGTCGGCAAGGGCCTGCTCAAGGTCATGTCCAAGATGGGCATCTCGACCTACCAGTCCTATTGCGGCGCGCAGATCTTCGACGCGGTCGGCCTCCATTCGGGCTTCGTCGAGAAGTACTTCACCGGCACCGCCACCACCATCGAAGGCGCCGGCTGGCAGGAGATCGCCGAGGAGACCGTGCGCCGCCATCGCGACGCCTATGGCGACAGCCCGATCTACCGCACCATGCTCGATGCCGGCGGCGACTATGCCTTTCGCCTGCGCGGCGAGGATCATGCCTGGACGCCCGAGAGCGTCGCCCGGCTGCAGCATGCCGTGCGCGGCAATTCGTCGGACGAATACAAGGCCTTCGCGACGGGGATCAACGAGCAGAGCGAACGGCTTTTGACCATCCGCGGCCTGATGCAGTTCAAGTGGGCCGACGCGCCGCTCCCGATCGAGGAAGTCGAGCCCGCGGCCGACATCGTCAGGCGCTTCGCCACCGGCGCCATGAGCTTCGGCTCGATCAGCCGCGAGGCCCACACCACGCTCGCCATCGCCATGAACCGCATCGGCGGCAAGTCGAACACCGGCGAGGGCGGCGAGGAGTCCGACCGCTTCAAGCCGCTGCCCAACGGCGATTCCATGCGCTCGGCCATCAAGCAGGTGGCGTCGGGCCGCTTCGGCGTGTCGGCCGAATACCTGGTCAATGCCGACGACCTGCAGATCAAGATGGCGCAGGGCGCCAAGCCGGGCGAGGGCGGCCAGCTTCCCGGCCACAAGGTCGACGAGAACATCGCCCGTGTCCGCCGCTCGACGGCCGGCGTCGGCCTGATCTCGCCGCCGCCGCACCACGACATCTACTCCATCGAGGACCTGGCGCAGCTCATCCACGACCTCAAGAACGTGAACCCCAGGGCCCGCGTCTCGGTGAAGCTGGTCTCCGAAGTGGGTGTCGGCACGGTCGCGGCGGGCGTCAGCAAGGCGCGCGCCGACCATGTCACCATCTCGGGCTTCGAGGGCGGCACCGGCGCCTCGCCGCTGACCTCGCTGACGCATGCCGGCTCGCCGTGGGAGATCGGCCTGGCCGAGACCCAGCAGACGCTGGTGCTGAACGGCCTGCGCGGCCGCATCGCCGTGCAGGTCGATGGCGGGCTGCGCACCGGCCGCGACGTCGCCATCGGCGCGCTGCTGGGCGCCGACGAGTTCGGCTTCGCGACCGCCCCGCTGATCGCCGCGGGCTGCATCATGATGCGCAAGTGCCACCTCAACACCTGCCCGGTCGGCGTGGCGACGCAGGATCCGGTGCTGCGCAAGCGCTTCACCGGCCAGCCCGAGCACGTCATCAACTATTTCTTCTTCGTGGCCGAGGAGTTGCGCGGGATCATGGCGCAAATGGGCTTCCGCACCCTGAACGACATGATCGGCCGGGTCGACAAGCTCGACATGCGTCGCGCCGTCGATCACTGGAAGGCGGGCGGTGTCGACCTCTCCAAGCTGCTGTACGTCGCGCCGGCGCGCGCGGGCGTGGCGATCTGGAATTCGGAGCGCCAGGACCACGGGCTCGACAAGGCGCTCGACCACAAATTGATCGAGGCGGCCCAGCCGGCGCTCGACAAGGGTGAGCCGGTGCTGGTCGAGCTGCCGATCGGCAACGTCAACCGCACCGTGGGCGCCATGCTCTCGGGCGAGGTCGCCATGCGCACCGGCCATACCGGCCTGGCCGAGGACACGATCTCGGTGAAGCTTCTGGGCACCGCCGGTCAGAGCTTCGGCGCCTTTCTGGCGCGCGGTATCTCGCTCGAACTGTCGGGTGACGCCAACGACTATGTCGGCAAGGGCCTGTCGGGCGGCCGGGTGGTGGTGCGCCAGCCCAAGGGCTGCACGCGCGATCCGCTGGAGAACATCATCGTCGGCAACACCGTGCTCTATGGCGCGATCGGCGGCGAAGCCTATTTCGAGGGTGTCGCCGGCGAGCGCTTCGCCGTGCGCAACTCGGGCGCGGTCTGCGTCGTCGAGGGCACCGGCGATCACGGCTGCGAATACATGACCGGCGGCGTCGTGGTCGTGCTGGGCGACACCGGGCGCAACTTCGCGGCCGGCATGTCGGGCGGGGTGGCCTACGTCTACGACCCGGCGGCGCGCTTCGGCGATCTTTGCAACCCGTCGATGGTCGAGCTCGAAGCGGTTTCCATCGCCTTGGGTGACAAGGACGATCCGGCGCGGCCGCACCAGCGGGCCTTGAGCGTCGACGACAACGGCATGGGCGACATGCTGCGCTTCGACGCCGAGCGCCTGCGCATCCTGGTCGAGCGTCATCATCTGCACACCGGCAGCGCGCGGGCGCGTGCGCTCCTCGAAGACTGGGACAATGCGCTCAAGAGTTTCATCAAGGTGATGCCGAAGGACTACAAGCGCGCGCTCGTGCAGGCGCGCGACCGGGCGGCGGCCAAGGCGGTCGCGGCTGAATAACCTCATGTCATCCTGAGCGCAGCGAAGGATCTCATGAACGAGCGCCATGAGATCCTTCGCTTCGCTCAGGATGACAGAAAATGGAGTAACCAAGCCCATGGGTCTGCCCACCGGGTTTCTGGAAATCGAGCGCAAGGACCGGCCCTACGAGAAGGTCGAGAAGCGCCTGAAGAGCTGGAAGGAATTCGTGCTGCCGCTGCCGCCGGCCGAGGTGTCGAAGCAGGGCGCGCGCTGCATGGATTGCGGCATTCCGTTCTGTCACAACGGCTGCCCGGTCAACAACCTGATCCCCGACTGGAACGAGCTGGTGCGCCGCGACCGCTGGCAGGACGCGCTCGAAGTGCTGCATTCGACCAACAACTTCCCGGAATTCACCGGCCGCATCTGCCCGGCGCCCTGCGAGGCGGCCTGCACGCTCAACATCGACGACAACCCGGTCACCATCAAGTCGATCGAGTGCTCGATCGTCGATCGTGGCTGGGAAGAGGGCTGGATCGTTCCGCTGGTGGCGGCGCACAAGACCGGCAAGCGGGTCGCCGTCGTCGGCTCCGGTCCGGCCGGCATGGCCTGCGCCCAGCAGCTCGCGCGCGCCGGACACGCGGTCACATTGTTCGAGAAGGCCGACCGTATCGGCGGGCTGCTGCGCTACGGTATTCCCGACTTCAAGATGGAGAAGCGCCTGATCGATCGGCGCGTGCGCCAGATGGAGGCCGAGGGCGTCGAGTGCCGCACCGGCGTCGAGGTCGGCGCCACGCTCTCCATCAAGTCGCTGCTCGAGGGCTACGATGCCGTGGCCCTGACCGGCGGCGCCGAATGGCCGCGCGACCTCGAAGTGCCGGGCCGCGATTTCTCCGGCGTTCATTTCGCCATGGATTTCCTCGTCCAGCAGAACAAGCGGGTCGCCGGCGACGACGAGGCGCGCGCCGCGCCCAAGGGGACGCTGAGCGCCAAGGGCAAGCATGTCATCGTGATCGGCGGCGGCGACACCGGGTCGGACTGCGTCGGCACGTCGAACCGCCAGGGCGCCGCCTCGGTGACCCAGCTCGAAGTCATGCCGCAGCCCCCCGAGCGGGAGAACAAGGCGCTGACCTGGCCGGATTGGCCCTTGAAGATGCGCACGTCGTCCTCACATGAAGAGGGTGTCGAGCGCGACTTTGCCGTGCTGACCAGGCGTGCCCTGGGCAAGGACGGCCGGATCACGGCGCTCGAGTGTGCGCGCATCGACTGGGTGAAGGGCGACGACGGTCGCCTGGCCATGCAGGAAGTCGAGGGCAGCCGGTTCGAGCTCAAGGCCGACCTGGTGCTGCTGGCGATGGGCTTCCTGGGGCCGCGCAAGCCCGGGATGATCGAGCAGGCCGGCCTGGCGCTCGACCCGCGCGGCAACGTGGCGGCCGATGTGAAGGACTACAAGACCAGCGTGCCCAAGCTGTTCGCCGCCGGCGACATGCGGCGCGGCCAGTCGCTGGTCGTGTGGGCGATCCGCGAGGGCCGCCAGTGCGCGCGCTCGATCGACGAGAGCCTGATGGGGTCGACGACCCTGCCGCGCTGACTTCTACCGGGACTGTTTCCCGGACGACGATTTCTTACTTTGCTTCACCTGGAACGCAGCCGGGCCGGATGGCCACGGCGAAAGGATCGTCATGGCGACCGACAAGAAGAGTCTCGACAAGAAGAGTCCCGACAACAAGGTTCCCGAGAAGAAGAACAACGACAAGAAGATCCTGGCCTTTGTCGAGCGATGCGAAAACGCGGGCGAGCTCGAATCGCTCATCAGGAACGCGACCAAGCTCGGCAATGCGATGGTTGCCGAAGCAGCTTTCAGGAAGCGGATTTCGCTCGTGCCGGCCGAGCAGCCCGGATCGGTCGAGCATGACTTCTGGCAGATGGTGCAGGCATTCGAGTACGCCCTCTCGGAGGAGCGCGGCAAGAACACGCGCCTGTCGCGCACCCGGCTGAAGGTCGCGAAAGCCGGCGTCGTGCAGACGCTGCGCGACTGGGCCGTCGGCAGCCAGGAGACCGCGGGCTTCAGGATGCTGCTGGAGCGCGGCATGCCGGAATTCACCGGCGAGGCCATCACGTTGCGCCATCGCGACCTTTTCGAGCCACCCGTTCTCGAGGCGGCCCAGCAGAGACTGACGGCGGCGGGCGTCGACTTGAATTCGTTGCGGTAGTCGCGCGACAATTGCCCGATGGACGGCCCTTCAAGCCAATCCGTCGCCGGCGACTGGCCCGATCTTCCCCTCGCGGCCTGGGCCGACACGTGCGCGACGCTTCATCTGTGGACCCAGGTGGTCGGCAAGATCCGGCTCGCCCATGCACCGATGGTCAATCACTGGTGGCAGGTGCCGCTCTATGTCACCAGCCGCGGGCTGACGACGTCGCCCGTTCCCTATGGCGCCAGAAGCTTTCAGATCGACTTCGACTTCATCGACCACAAGCTCGTAATCGCGACGAGCACCGGCGAGACCGAAAGCTTCGCGCTCGTTCCGCGAACCGTCGCCGACTTCTACGGCGAGGTCATGGGCCGGCTGCGCGGGCTCGGCCTCGAAACGAAGATCTGGACCATGCCGGTCGAGATCGACGGGGCGATTCCCTTCGAGCAGGACAGGCAGCACGGCGCCTATGATCCCGAGTACGTGCACCGGTTCTGGCGCATCCTCGTGCAGGTCAATCGCCTGTTCACGCAGTTCCGCTCGGGGTTCATCGGCAAGGTGAGCCCGGTGCACTTCTTCTGGGGGAGTTTCGATCTTGCGGTCACCCGCTTCTCGGGGCGGACGGCGCCACCGCTCAGCAGCGACTCGCCCCATCTCGGCCGCTGGGTGATGCAGGAGGCCTACTCGCACGAGGTCAGCAGCGTCGGCTTCTGGCCCGGCAACGGCGGCTTCGGCCGGCCGGCCTTCTTCAGCTACGCCTATCCCGAGCCGGCAGGCTTCGCCGACGCGCCGATGACTCCCTTGGCCTACTACGACCAGGATCTCGGCCAGTTCATCCTGCCCTACGACAGCGTGCGCCAGTCGTCCTCGCCCGACGATGCGGTGATGGACTACCTGCGCCACACCTACGAAGCCGCGGCCAAGCTGGGCCGCTGGGACCGCGCGGCGCTCGAGCGGCCGTCACCAGACTCCCGTCCTTAGCGTGGTCGGCGCGTAGTCGCCGAAGGTCCAGGCGAAGGGGAAAGCGCCGCGGCGGCGCCAGGCGCGTTCGACCTTCAGCCGCCACAGCCGCTCCGTTCCGGCCGGACCGCCGTCGGGATGCCAGTCGATCGTGACCGTGCCCTGGAGCTGCAGGATGTCGCCCGAGGCGAAGTCGACGAAGATCAGGCCGGCCCGCGGGTCGCCCAGAAGATTTCCGAGGGTGTTGTAGTAGCGGTTGCCGCGGAAATCGGGGATGGCGAGCGTGTCGCCGTGCACGCCGACGAAGCCCGGCCGGCCGCCGCGATGGGACATGTCGAGGCCGCCCGCGACGCCGATCCCGGCGCGCGAGCGGCTGGCGATGAAGAACGTATCGGACGAGGCGATCAGCGCGCGCGCGGCGTCGTCGAGGCCGTCGAGGTCTTCACGTGTCGTTTGCGCCACGGCGCGTGGCGCCGGTGCGCGCGTCTGGATGTATTGCGGGCAATTGCCGAAGCTCTGGGCGATCCGCACCGTCAGCCCGTCATCGACCGCGACCAGGCGGCCGTTGGCGCGGTTGCGGCGACGGCTGGTGAAGTCGAGCCCGATCAGGCCGATCTCCTTGCCCGCGACGTAGCCCGGCTGCGGCAGGGTCGTCTGCCGCCGGCAGCGCGGCGATGCGCAGCGTGGCGGGATCGGGCGATTGCACGAAGCCCGCAGCGCCGGTCAGCGCCGAGGCCATCGGCCAGCCGCGCGCGTCCAGCGTCGCCGCGAACAGATAGGGCAGCGAGGCGAAGAAGGCACGGTGCTGATCGGGCATGAACGGCCGGATGGCGGCCTGGCCCGCGCTGTGACCGGCCAAGGCCTGCGCCACCCGCTCGTCCTCATGGAAGGGCAGGAAGACCGAACCGTCCGGCGGGCTCATGTGAGGCCCTCCGGCTTTTCGGGGACCTGCACCTTGGGGTCGTACCAGGGGGCCGCGTCCGATCGCCAGATATGGACCTGCGGGCGGTCCGTCACCTTGGTGTCGAGGCAACCCAGCCGCAGCAGCACGGTGGGCTGCGCCGTGCGCTCGGCCATGACGTGCGAGCCGCAGCGCGTGCAGAAGCGGCGGAACTTGCCGGGCGAGGATTCGAACGCGCCCAGAAGCTCCTGGCCGCGGACCCAGCGGAATTTGTCGCGCGGCACGGCCGTCACCGACGAGAAGGCCGTGCCGTGGGTCTTGCGGCAGGTCTGGCAATGGCAGTGCACGATGCGTTCGAGCGGTGCATCGGCTTCGTAGGCAACGGCGCCGCACAGGCAGCTCCCGGTCAACATGACGGCCCTCCACATTCAACAGCCGCAAGATAGGCGCTGGCGATTGCGTCGGTAAGCTGAGCAACGTATAAATCACTCTTCCATTTACTGGAATTATCCCATGGACCGTCTCGACGAGCTGGCGATCTTCGTGCGCATCGTGGAGGAGGGCAGCCTGGTGCGGGCCGCCGCCCGGCTGCGCCGCTCGCCGCCTGCGGTGACGCGGGCGCTGGCCTCGCTCGAGGACCGCATCGGGCAGCGGCTGATCGATCGGACGACGCGCCGGCTGGCGCCCAGCGAGGCCGGCCGCGCGCTCTACGAGAGGGCGCGCACCCTGGTCGCCGACTACGAGGCGGCGACCGCGGGCGCGCCGGACGCGCCGGTGGGCGGCCTGCTGCGGATCACCGCGCCGGTCCAGTTCGGTCGCCGCCACATCGCCCCGATCGTCGCCCGCTTCCTCGACGCCCATGACGGCGTGGAGGTCGAGCTGCTGCTGGGCGACCGCAACATCGATCTGATCGACGAGGGCATCGACGTCGCGCTGCGCATCGGTCCGCTCGCCGATTCGACCTTGTCGGCGCGGCAGGTCGGCCATGTCCGCCGGCTGTGGGTGGCAAGCCCGGCCTATCTCAAGCGCCATGGCACGCCCAGGACGCCGGCCGACCTCGCAGGCCACGAGGCGATCCTCGGCACCTTGCCCGGCAACACCGAATGGCAGTTCGCCGGCGCCCGCCGCGGCGCGCCGCCCCGGCTCAACGGACGGCTCAGGGTCGACGATGTCGAGACCCGGCTGCGCGCCGCCCGCGACGGACGCGGCATCGCCCAGCTCCTGTCCTACCAGGTCGCCGACGAGCTGGCGGCCGGCAAGCTGGTGCGCCTGCTGCAGGCCTGGGAGCGGCCGCCGCTGCCGGTGCATCTCCTCACCAAGGGCCGTGCCCACCGCGCGCCCAAGATCGATGCCTTCCTCGATTTCGCCGCCCGGCGTCTGGTGGCCTTGCCGGTCCTCTCCGACGCGAACCCTTAGGCGCGACGGCGTCCCACGAGGAACGCCGCCATCGCCAGGACCTGCACGATGGCCGCGGCCGCGAACACCCAGGTCGCCGCGGCCGGAGAGAGCGTGCGCAAGGCCCCGAACGCGGCCGGCGCGAAGGCGTAGGTGCCCTGGCCGATGGCGACGATCAGCGGCACGACGCGCTGGACGTCGGCCCGGGTGAACTCGACCTGGGCGATCAAGGGCGGCAGCGACGTGGTGTTGCCGATGCCCGCGCCGAACAGCAACACGCCCGCGACCAGCAGCGCGACCTCGCTGCCCGCGGCCAGCATCAGGATGACCGAACCGGCGATCTGCACGACGAGGCTGGCGCAGGCGATCAGGCGGCGGTCGCTGCCGGCCGGCATCAGCCAGCCGACCAGCGTGCGGCCGGCGATGGCGCTGGCCGTGGCGAGGCCCATCAGGATGCCGGCGGCCTGCTCGCCCAGCGCCGGGACCAGCAGCGAGAACAGATGCGCGATCAGGCCGATCTGGGCGAACAGACCGAGCGCCATCGCCGCCGCCAGGGTGAGGAAGGCGCGGTCGCGCCACAGCAGGCGGCCCGGCAGGGCCTGCGCCGTCGCGGCGACTGCGGCTGACGGCGCGCCCGCCGGCTCGCCATCCGGCACCTGGCCGGTGCTTTGCGGCGTGCGTGAAAAGACCAGATCGGCGAGCAGCCAGATCGCCACGACCATGACGCCGCCGATGACGGCCGCCGCCACGGGAAAGCCGAACGCGGCGATTGCCGCCACCCACAGCGGCGAGAACACCACGCCGCCGATGCTGGCGCCGTTGTAGGCCGTGGCGAGGGCCGCCGGCCGCTTGTGCACGAACCACGGCGCGATGATGGCGTTGACGGCGGCCGCGCCCATCGCCACCCAGCCGGCGCCGCTCAGCACGGTGGCCAGCAGCAGCTCCCAGGGCGCGCGCGCCAGCGCCCAGCCCAGCACGCCCAGCGCCAGGACGACGGCGCCGCCCTTGGTCACTGCCGGCAGTCCGAACCGGCGATAAAGCGCCGGCAGATTGGCGACGACGATCGCGCCCACCAGGAAGTGCACCGTCACCGCCGTCGAGACCAGCGCGACCGACCAGCCGCGCGCTTCCTGCACGGCGTGCAGATAGACCGGCGGGCCGTAGAAGCCGAGGCCCCAGCCGAACACGGCCAGCACGAAGGTGCCGGCGACGACGCGCCATCCGAAGAAGGACGTTCCAGACACCGTTTCAGAAACCATTGCGCAACCTCCTGCCGCTGGGCCGCGGACTATGCTGACCGGCAGGTGGCCGTCGTTGCGGCGAGGGCCGAAGCAACAGGGCAAGGCGCGGCTCGATTGACACGCGGTGCGCGATTCCGTATCGCTTAACCGATCAGTTAAGTGTTGGGAGACGTCAAATGTCGTATGTCGACGGCTATGTCCTGCCGGTGCCGAAGAAGCACCTGGCCGCCTACAAACGCCTGGCGGGCAAGGCCGGCAGGATCTGGCGCGAGCACGGCGCGCTCGGCTACCAGGAATGCGTGGGCGACGACCTCGGCGTGAAGTTCGGCCTGCCCTTCACCAAGCTGGTGAAGCCCAAGGCCGGCGAGACCGTGGTGTTCTCCTGGATCGTCTTCAAGTCGCGCGCGCATCGCGACAAGGTCAATGCCAAGGTGATGGCCGACAAGCGGCTGCAGAAGATGCCCAAGGTCGTGCCGTTCGACATCAAGCGCATGACCTACGGCGGCTTCAGGACGCTGGTCTCGGCCTGAACGGCTGCGCTACAAGGCGGCATGATCGAGATCACCCCGTTGCGCGACACCGACCGGCAGGCCTGGCAGCCGCTGGCCGTCGGCTACAACGCCTTCTACGAGCGGACGCTGCCCGATGCCACGTACGACCGCACCTGGCAGCGGCTGATGCAGGGCGCCGCGATGCATGGCCTCGCCGCGCGTCTCGACGGCCGGCTGGTCGGCATCGCCCATTACACGTTCCAGACCAGCATCTGGTTCGACGACATCTGCTATCTCGCCGACCTGTTCGTCGACGAGACGGTGCGCGGCCAGGGCGCGGCGCGGGCGCTGATCGAGGCGGTCGCCGCGGCCGCGCGCGCCCGCGGCTGCCCGCGCTACTACTGGCAGACCAAGCAGGACAATGCGCGCGCCCGCGCCCTCTACGACAAGGTCGCGCGCTTCGCCGGCTTCATCCGCTACGACTATCCACTGGCTTAGCCGCTGGCCTAGCGTCAGCCACCGACGACCTTGCGCAGGGCGTCGACCGTGGTTTCCGGCTCCGGCCGGTGGGTGTAGTCGGGATCGGCCTGGACCGAGCGCACGATCCCGCCGGCGTCGATCACGAACCGCGCCGGCACCGGCAGGCGCCACGACGGATCGCCGTTGCGGATGGCGAGATCGTTGCCGAAGCCGAGATAAACCGTCTTCAGGTCTTCGGGCAGGGAGAAGAGCAGGCCGAACGCTTCGGCCACCTTCGACAGCTCGTCCCACAGGATCGGAAAGGTGAGCTTGTGCTTGGCCGCCATGGCTGTCGTGCGCTGCGGCAGCTCGGGCGAGATCACGACCAGCGAGGCGCCGAGGCCCGCGATGTCGGCGTAGACGTTTTGCAGAGCCTCCAGCTCATGCACGCAGTAGGGTCACCACGATCCCCGGAAGAACGACAGGACCATCGGCCCGCCGGCCAGAAGCTCGGCCGAGGAGACGCGGCGGCCGTCGTGGTTGTCGAGCTCGAAGGCCGGCGCCCGGCTGCCGACCGCCACGATGCGGTCGAGGATGCCGGAGTTGCGCAGGTCCTCGGTGGCGCGATGCATGATGGCGTGGCGGTCCGGCGGGATGCGGGTGGCGGCCACGGCGCGCATTGCGGCCAGTTTGTCTTCCAGTGACATGGTCTCCTCCTTACGTTGAACCCAGCCTGTTGTAGGTCTCGCGGATGGCGACGATGGTGTGCGCGGCGCAGCCGTTGTCGCGTTCGACATTGGCCCGCGCGTATTCGGGCGACGTCATCATGTCGATGAAGGCGGCGCGCGAGGGATAGCGGACGAGCGCGACATAGTCCCAGCGATTGTCCTCCGCCACGCCCAGCGCCACGGCCTCCGCCGTGCCGGTCCAGGTGATCGTGCCGCCGCGCGCCTTGATCAGCTTGATGGCGAGCGCGCTGTAGCGCAGGTAGGCGTCCCAGCCGCTGCCGTTGCCGTCGAGCGATTTCCCGCGGAAGCGCATCAGGTTCAGCATCACCACCGGGGCGTCGTCCGGCAGCGCCGAAAGCGCCTCGATGTTGAGATGCTCGACCGTCGGTGCGGGACCGTTCACGAGCGCGCGCTCCGCGACAGGGCCTTGCGGCGCGGCATGTCGAGCAATCGCAGCGCCGGTCGGGCGATCGCCTCGAGCTGTGCGCGATCGGCGCGGGTGCGCGCCAGCACGCGAATGCCCAGGACAACGCCCAGCAGATGGTTGGCGAGCTCGTCCGGGTCGGCCTGTCGCGGCACCCGGCCGGCGGCGCGGGCGGCTACAAGGTTGCGGCGGAAGAAGGCGCGAAGTTCGCCCAGGTAGTCCGCGACGACGCGGCCGATGGCGGCGTCGTGCGGCGCCACGTCGAGCGCCGAATTGACCAGCAGGCAGCCCTTGCGGTCGGGATCCTCCAGCGAGCGGTCGACGATCTCGGCGAGGAATGCCCGGATCGCTTCCTTCGGTCGCCCGCTTTGTTCGAGGCGCGCGATGCGCTCGCGCATCGAGCGGTCGGCGTAGCGCGCCAGTGCGGCGATGAAGAGGGCGCGCTTGCCGCCATAGGCGTTGTAGAGGCTCGCCCCGCCGATCCCCATGCGATCCGCCAGGTCGCGCACCGAGGTCGCCTCGTAGCCGCGCTGCCAGAAGCAATCGACGGCGCGGTCGAGAACCTGATCCTCGTCGAAGGCTTTCAGGCGGCCCATGCGGTATCAATGCACGATTTTGGAACGAACGCTACAAAATAGTGGGTCGGCTGGCACGGCGCGTGCTACCGCCGGGGCCATGGCGCAGACGACCGAGGCGGAGCGGGCAAGGCGCGAGCGCTGGGGATTCCTGTCGGGAAGCATCATGGCGCTCGGCGCCTCGCTGTCGTTCGCGGCGGCGCGCGCCGGAATCGTGGGCGGCCTCGCCGTCCCGGACATGATCTTCGCGCGCTTCCTGGTCGCCGGCACGATCATGCTGCCGCTGCTGGTGCGCTGGGGCCTGCCGACCCTGGCCGGCATCGGCTGGCGGCGGGCCTGCATCCTGACCTTGCTGGGCGGCGCGCCGTTTGCGCTGCTGCAGACCGGCGGCTACGGCTTCGCGCCGCTCGCCCACGGCGCGGTGATCGCGCCCTCGACCGTCACCATCGTCAGCACCATCGGCGCGGCGATCTTCCTGCGCGAACGCCTGAGCCGGGCGCATCTGGCCGGCGCCGCCATCGTGCTGCTGGGCATCGGGCTGATCGGCTGGGACGGCATCGCGCGATCGTCCGCCGACACCGGCGCGCGCGCCTGGGTAGGCGACCTGCTGTTCTTCCTGTCCAGCCTGCTGTGGGCGTGCTTCACCCTGCTGCTGCGCCACTGGCGGCTGCCGGCGCTGCGCGCCACCGCCGTCGTCTCGGTGCTGTCGATGGTCGTGGCGACCCCGGCCTATCTGTTATGGGCCGGAGCGGCCCATCTGGCCGCGCTGCCGGTCGCGACGCTTGCGCTGCAGGGCCTGATCCAGGGCGGCCTGCAGGGCGTGGTGACGATGATCGCCTACACGCGGGCGGTCATCCTGCTGGGCGTCAGCCGGGCCGTGCTGTTCCCGGCGATCGTTCCGGCCGTGTCGGTGCTGGTCGGCATTCCGATCGTGGGCGAGATCCCGGGCACGCTGCAGATCGCCGGGCTGGCGCTGGTGACGGCCGGCCTGCTGGTCACGATCGGCGCGCTCGATCGCCTGCGCGCCGCCCTGCGCGGCCGCTGACGGCCAGCCTCAGTGCTTGCCGTGATGCTCGGCGTGATGCTTGCTCGCCTCGCCGGCGTGATGCGCGGCATGCGACGAATGACCATGCGCCGAATGGGCGTGATGGGCGGCCTTTTCATGGGAGTCGGCGTCGTGATGCTTGGCGGCCTCGCGATGGTGCTTGGCGGCATGCTCATGATGCTCGGCGGCGGCGTTGTGATGCTCGATGATCTTGTCTTTGGCCATGGTGACCTCCGTCGGGGTGTGCGCCACGACTCTAGGAGGGCGATGTTGCACCGTGGTGACCGCAGCATGTCAGCCGGTGGATCGTTGGCGACCTCGACTCAGTCCGGCGTCACGCCGAAGCGGCGTTGCCAGAATTCGCGCGACCGTTTCTCGCCGATGTCGCAGCCGAGCTCGTACTCGGGCCGCACGAACTTGGTGTAGTCCTCCTCGCCGCGCACGGCCCGGCGGGTGGCGCCGCTGTCGTCGCTTTGCGCGAGCTGCGTGCCGTCGGGCAGCCTGCCCAGGCCGCCGATATCGAAATCGTAACGCGGGCCGATGTCGGCCACTTCCTGCAGCAGCTTCTTGCGTACGGCGCGGGGGAAGTCGTCGAAGTTGCGCGCGACCTCGACGAAGGAGCGCGGGCCGCCGGTGACGCAGGCCAGGTAATATTTGTCGAGATCGGTCTCGCTCGGGAAGCCGAACGGGTTGGGCCGGTCGTTCATGATCGGCAGGCCGTTGATGACGATGCGCTCCTTCAGCGCTTCGTGGCGCATGTCGGTGACCAGCGCGCCGTCGTTGTTCGAGCCGTCGCCCGAGATGTCGAGCACCTTGCGCGTGGCCTCGTAGGGGCTGCGGCCGAACAGCGGGATGGCGTAGCGGATGGCGCCGCTGATCGAGGTGCGGCGCGCGATCGAGATCGGTGCGGCGGCCAGGCGGCTGGCGAAGGCCTCGATCGCCACCTCCGAGTCGAGCAGGGTCCAGTCGATCAGGATGCGCTGCACCCAGGCGTCGGACCATTCGTAGTAGGCGACGGCGATACGGCCGTTGCTGCCGCCCAGGATCGCCTTGACGATCACCGGATCGCGGAAGGCCTGGACGTAGCCCTGGCGCTGCAGCTGGGCCTCGTCGGGGTCGATGCTGCCCGAGATGTCGATCGCCATCGCGAGCGCCAGGTCGACATCCTTCCGGTCCTGCGCGGCGGCAGGCCAGGCGAGCAGGAGGAAAAGGACGCTGAGTCGGAGCAGCTTGGCCATGGCGACCTCCGTGATCGGGTGCGCACGACGAGGCAATAAGTGTACCGCCCGTCGGAAGCCGCTGTCAGCCTTGCTCTGGACGCGGCGCCGTGCCGGCCGCTAGCCTCCGGCGAAAGCCCTCGGACGGGAAGAATGGCCGGAGGAAGCCCATGGATCTAGCGCTCAGCCCGCAGGACGAAGCCTTCCGCGACGAGGTCCGCCGCTTCCTTGACGAAAATTTGAGCGAGGATCTGCGCGAGGCCGGCCGCAAGACGGGCGGCGTGTTCGCCGACATTGCAGCCGGTGTGCGCTGGCACAAGGTGCTGGCCCGGCGCGGCTGGTCGGCGCCGTCCTGGCCCGAGGAATATGGCGGCACCGGCTGGAGCGCCATCCAGCGCTACATCTTCGCGCGCGAGAGCACGGCTGCCGACGCGCCGCGCATCTTCGCCATGGGGCTGCGCATGGTCGGGCCGGTGATCATGAAATACGGCACGCCCGAGCAGAAGGCCAAGTACCTGCCGGCGATCGTGTCGGGCGACATCATGTTCTGCCAGGGCTATTCCGAGCCGGGCTCGGGCTCCGACCTGGCCAGCCTGAAGACCCGCGCGGTGCGCGACGGCGACGACTACGTCATCAACGGCACCAAGATCTGGACGACCGGTGCGCATGTCGCCGATCACATGTTCTGCCTGGTGCGCACCTCCACCGAGGGCAAGCCGCAGGACGGCATCTCCTTCGTGCTGATCGATTCGATGAAGACGCCCGGCCTCAGCGTGGCGCCGATCCTGACCCTGGCCGGCGACCACGAGGTCAACCAGGTGTTCTTCGACAATGTGCGCACGCCGGTCGCCAACCGCATCGGGCCGGAGAATGCCGGCTGGACGGTCGCCAAGTACCTGCTCGAGTTCGAGCGCGGCGGCGATGCCTACACGCCCAACCTCTATGCCCGCATCGAGGACATAAGGCGCATCGCCCGGGAGGAGGCGGCCGACGGCTCGGGCCGCCTGCTGGGCGAGCGCGGCTTCGCCGAACGGCTGGCCGAGGCCGAGCTCGCGGCGCAGGCGCTGGAGATGATCGAGATGCAGGTCCTGTCCGACCTGAGCCGCGGCAAGAATCCCGGCGCGGTCTCCTCGGCGATGAAGATCCGCGGCAGCGAGACCCTGCAGAAGCTCGATCATCTGGGCGTCGAGGCGCTGGCCTGGTACGCCGCGCCCTTCGAGCCGGAGGCGCGCCTGCTGGGCCACAACGCCCCCACCGTGACGCCGGAATGGGGTATCACGGCCATGCCGCTCTACCTCAACAACCGGGCCTCGACGATCTATGCCGGCTCCAACGAGATCCAGCGCAACATCATCGCCAAGGCCGTGCTGGGATTGTGACCCGCCGCCAGCGGGAACACTCGCCGCCGGCCGGCGTTGTTAAGCCATGGACCGGCCCATCCTGCCGCGGACGATCATCGGCTACGTCATCCGCAACTCGGGCCTTCACCAATTGGGGCTCGCGGCGCTGTCGGCGGCGGTCTTCGGCCTGAGCGCCGTGCCGCTCGAGCTGCAGCGGCGCATCGTCAACGACGCGATCAAGAACGGCGCCACCCGCACCATCCTGTGGCTCGCCATCGCCTATGGCGGCGTCGCGGTCCTCGAGCAGAGCTTCAAGCTCGCGCTCAACGTCTATCGCGGCTGGGTGAGCGAGGATGCGGTGCGGACGCTGCGGCGGACCCTCCACGAGATGGGCCACACGGCCGATGCCCAGGACACGGGCGAGGTCGGCACCCACACCGCGATGGTGGTGGCCGAGGCCGAGCCGATCGGCGGCTTCGTCGGCATGGCGATCTCCGAGCCGCTGCTGCAGACCGGCATCCTGGTGAGCGTGATCGGCTACATGACCTTCCTGGAGCCGTGGACCCTGGTGCTCTGTGTGGCTTTCCTGCTGCCGCAGATGCTGTTCGTGCCGTTGATGCAGCAGGCCATCAATCGCCGCGCCGGCAAGCGCATCAAGACGATGCGCGAACTGAGCGGCGACATCGTCGACACCGGGGAGCCGGCCGATCAACGCATCCAGCGCGTCTTTGCCCTCAACATGGGCATCTACAAGATCAAATATTCGATGAACATGGCGATGAACCTGATGTACGCCATCGCCGTCGCCGTGGCGCTGGGCGTCGGCGGCTGGCTGGCGGTGGAGGGCCGGATCGAGGTCGGCACGGTGGTGGCGGTGGTTTCGGGCCTGGGCAAGCTCAACGATCCGTGGGGCGATCTGGTGAACTGGGCCCGCGAACTGTCGGTCGACAGCGTCAAATACCGGCTTTTCGCCGACGCCGTGAACGGCAAGGGGCTTGCAACCGCCTGAATCATCATCACATTTGCCGGTTATGAGCGATCCCTATTCCGTCCTTGGCGTGGCCAAGACCGCCTCGGACGACGACATCCGCAAGGCGTTCCGCAAGCTCGCCAAGAAGCACCACCCCGACCTCAACCCCGGCGACAAGGCGGCCGAGGCGAAGTTCAAGGAAATCTCGCAGGCCAACGACATCCTGTCGGATCCCGAGAAGCGCCGCCGCTTCGACGCCGGCGAGATCGACGCGACCGGCCAGGAAGTGCCGCCGCGCGGCTTCTACCGCGACCAGGCGGGCGGCATGGGCGGCGCCAAGTACGAGCGCGCCGGCGCGCACGAGGAGTTCGTCGACATGGGCGGTATCTTCTCCGAGATGTTCGGCCAGCGCGGCGGACGGAACGGCGGCTTTGCGTTCCGCGGCGGCGACGGCGAGGGCTTCGACATGGGCGGGCTGCCGGTAACCTATAGCCTGCGCGTGCCGTTCCTGGTGGCGGCGCGCGGCGGCAAGCAGCGGGTCAACCTGCCGGACGGCAAGACGCTCGACATCGACATCCCCGAGGGCGCGACCAACGGCCAGACGCTGCGGCTCAAGGGGCAGGGCATGCCCGGCGCCAAGGGCCGCCCGCCGGGCGACGCCTATGTCGAGATCCATGTCGAGCCGCATGCCTTCTTCGAGGCGCGCGACAACGACATCCATGTCGAGGTGCCGGTGACCGTCACCGAGGCGGTGCTGGGCGGCCGGATCCGCGTGCCGACCGTGGGCGGGCCCGTGATGCTGAACGTGCCGGCGGGCTCCAACACCGGTGCGTCGCTCCGTCTCAAGGGCCGCGGCCTGCTCGACCTCAAGTCGAAGCAGCGCGGCGACCAGTACGTCAAGCTCAAGGTCGTGCTGCCCGAGCAGCCCGATGCCGCGTTGAAGGAATTCCTGGAGAAATGGGAGGCGGGTCGCGCCCAGGACCCGCGCAAGGCGATGGAGCAGTTCACATGACGAGCCTCGATGACCTGCTGCGCGTGCACGGCCGGCTCACCACGGTCCATGTCGAGCGCTGGGTGCAACGCGGCCTGCTGCGGCCCAGCGCCGAGGGCGACTCCTGGGTCTTCGAGACCGTCGACGTGGCGCGCGCCCGCCTGCTGGCCGAGCTGGTGGACGAGATGGGCTTCGACGACGAGTTCGGTCGAGACGGTGATCGACCTCGTCGACCAGGTGCACACGCTGCGCCGCCAGCTCCATCAGCTCGGCGAGGCGATCGGCCGTCAGCCGCCCGAAACGCGCGAGGCGATCGCCGTGGCGCTCAAGGATCTGCGCCAGCGCTGATCGCTGGACGCGCCACTCCGGCGCGTACTCTGCCATGAGTGGCGCGCCCGGCCGAACTGACAACGTCCTGCAGCGCCTGCCAGACCTTTTGCGCCGTGATCGGCATGTCGAGATGGCGCACGCCCAGCGGCCGCAGCGCATCGAGGACGGCGTTGGCGATCGCCGCCGGCGCGCCGTTGGTCGGCAGTTCGCCGACGCCCTTCAGGCCGAGGAAATTGTTGGGCGAGAGCGTCACCAGGGTCTCGATCCGGAGATCGGGGACGTCGTCGGCGCGCGGCAGGGCATAGTCCATGAACGTGCCGCTCAGGAGCTGGCCGGTCGCCTCGTCGTACACGGCCTCTTCCATCAGCGCGTTGCCCAGCCCATGCACGATGCCGCCATGCATCTGGCCGGCCAGCAGCAGCGGATTGACGACCGTGCCGCAGTCGGCGACCGCGATCAGCCGGTCGATGCGCACCGCAGCCGGTCTCGCGATCGACCTCGACCTCGCAGACCATGACGCCGGTCGGAAAGGATTCGATCTTGTCGCCGAACACGGCATCGCCCGAGAACGGCTTTTTGGCGGCCAGCTCGAACAGGCTGATCCTGCGGTCGGTGCCGACGATCTCGAAAGCGCCGTCGCGATAGGCGATATCGTCGGCCGCCGTCTCCAGCCGCTCGGCGGCAAGATCGCGGCCGCGCTGGATCACGACATCGGCGGCGCGCCGCAAGGTCGTGCCGCTGATGATGGTCGACGAGGAGCCGCCGGTGCCGCCGCCGTGCGGGATGCTGCGCGTATCGCCCTGGCGGATGTCGATGCGCTCGGCCGGAACGCCCAGCGACTCGGCCAGGATCTGGGCGAACACCGTCTCGTGGCCCTGGCCCTGGCTTTGCGTGCCGAGACTCGCGACCAGCCGGTCGGGCCCGACCTGCACCACGACATGTTCGTCGGCGATGCCGCCGGTGCCGTGGAGATGACAGGAGAGGCCGAGGCCGCGCAGCTTGCCCGCCGCTTCGCTGGCGCTGCGCCGGCCGGCGAAGCCCGGCTCGTCGGCGGCCGCGAGCGCGGTGTCGAACAATCGCGTGCAATCCGCCGCGTCGTAGGTGTAGCCGCTCGCCGAGGCGTAGGGCATGTCCTCGGTCTTGAGCAGGTTGAGCCGGCGCAGTTCGACCGGCGTGCGGCCGGTCTCGTGGGCGGCGATGTCGACCAGGCGCTCGAGCAGGAACAGCGCCTCGGGCTTGCCGGCGCCGCGGATGGCGTCGACCGGCACGGTGTTGGTGAAGGCGCAGTCGAAGTCGATGCGGATCGCCGGGATGCGATAGAGGCCGGAGATCACCTTGGCCAGGCCCGTGGTCGGGATGGTCGGCGCGACCATCGAGACATAGGCGCCGAAATTGGCCTGGGCCTTGACCCGGAGACCGAGGAATTTGCCGCCGCCATCGAGCGCCAGCTCGGCGCTCGCCAGAAGATCGCGCGCGTGGCTGTCCGACAGCGCCAGCTCGGCGCGCTCGCACGTCCAGTGCAGGCCGCGCCCGAGCTTGCGCGTCGCCCAGGCGATCAGGGTCGATTCGCCATAGATCGGAAATTTCGGCCCGAAGCCGCCGCCCACATCCTCGGTGATCAGCCGCAGCTTTTCCTTGGGAATGTTGAGCACCCGCTCGCACATCAGCCGGTGCGGCACCTGCACGCCCTGCGAGGCGAAGGTCACGGTGACGACGTCGTCGGCGGCGTCATAGGCCGACCAGGCGGCGCGCGGCTCGATGTAGTGCACGATCTGGCGCGGCGAGCGGATGGCGAGCGCCGCCACGTGCGCGGCCCGGGCGAAGGCTGCGTCCGTCGCCGCGGCATCGCCCTTGCCCCAGCGGCACATCAGGTTGCCCGGCACGTCGTCATGGACCAGCGGTGCGTCCGGGGCCAAGGCCTGCGCCACCGTGACCACGGCCGGCAGCGCCTCGTAGCCGACCTCGAGCTGCTCGGCGGCATCGCGCGCCTGGTCGAGCGTTTCGGCCACGATCATGGCCACGATATCGCCGACATGGCGGACCTTGCCGATCGGCATCGGCAGATGCGCGGGCTCGCGGTGGCGGTTGCCGGCCTCGTCCTTGATCTCGCTGACCGCCGGCATGTGGCCGACCTTGTCGGCTAAAAGGTCGTCGGCCGTATAGATCGCCGCCACGCCGGGCGAGGCCAACGCCGCGCCCTTGTCGATGCCGCCCAGCCGCGCATGGGCGTAGGGCGAGCGCACGAACAGCACGGCGAGCGCACCGGGCGGCGCGGTGTCGTCGGCATAGCGGCCGCGGCCGGTCAGGAAGCGCCGGTCTTCCCGGCGCAGCATCGACTGGCCAAGCTTGAGCGGCGCGTTCACCGACTAGGCTGCGAGCGCGTCGCTGATCACCTTGAGGGCCGTGTCGATATCGGCCCGGTTGACGTCGAGATGGGTGACGGCGCGGATGCGCGTGGCGCTGTTGGCGCCGATGCCGACGCCGCGCTCCTTGCAGGCCTCGACCAGCTTGGCCGAGGTCCAGCCGGGCTTCTTGATCTCGAAGAAGACCAGGTTGGTCTCCATGCGCGGCACGTCGATCTCGATGCCCTTGATGTTGGCGAGACCTTCGGACAGGTGGCGCGCATTGTCGTGGTCCTCGGCCAGCCGGTCCCAGTTGTGCTCGAGGGCGTAGAGCGCCGCCGCGGCGATGACGCCGGACTGGCGCATCGAGCCGCCCAGCATCTGCTTCTGGCGCCAGGCTTCCTTGATGAAGTCCTTGGAGCCCGCGAGGCTCGCCCCGACCGGCGCGCCCAGGCCCTTGGTGTAGTCGAGCCACAGCGAATCCACGCAGTCCGCATAGTCGCTGGCCTTGATGCCCGACTTGACCGCTGCGTTGCACAGACGCGCGCCGTCCATGTGCAGCGCGACGCCGGCTGCGCGGGCGACCTTGGCCACGCCCTGCATGGTGGCGAGCGGCCACACCGTGCCGAAGCCGCCGTTCGACGTGTTCTCGATCGACACCAGCCGCGAGCGCGGGGCGTTCCGGCTGTTGGGATCGCGCAGCGCCGCCTTCACCTGCTCGCCGGTGAACACGCCGTTGGGCCCGTCGATCGCCCGGATCATGACGCCGGAATTGGCCGCCGGTCCGCCGGTCTCGGCGTTGATGATGTGCGCGGTGCGATCGGCGATCACCTCGTCGCCCAGCCGGCAATGGACGCGGATGGCGGCCTGGTTGGCCATGGTGCCGCTCGGCAGGAACAGCGCGTCTTCCTTGCCCAAAAGCTCGCAGACCCGGTCGCGCAGCCGGTTGACCGTGGGGTCCTCCATCTTCTGCTCGTCGCCCACTTCGGCGTCGGCCATGGCCTTTCGCATGCCGGGCGAGGGCTTGGTCTTGGTGTCGCTGTAAAGATCGATGAAACGGTTTTGCATGGCGTGTCGGGTTCTCCTGCGCCACCATAGCGGCAATCGGCAGGGGGAGGAAACATGAGCCAGTTTGCGGCCCAGCCCGCACCGGCGCTAATACCGGAAGAGCTGCTCTACGGTGTCGACGGCGCCATCGCCACCGTTACCCTGAACGCGCCCCAGCGCATGAACACCATCTCCGGCCCGATGCTGAAGCAGCTCACCGATGCCCTGGTGCAGGCCAACGAGGACAAAGCGGTGCGGGTGGTGATCCTGACCGGTACCGGCCGCGCCTTCTGCGCCGGCCTCAATCTCGAGGCGCAGAGCAAGGGCACCGACAATTTGAGCGTCGGCTCGGGCGCCACGCCCACCAATATCGACCTGCGCAACACGCCGCCGCCGGTGCTGCACGCCATGGACAAGCCGGTGATCGCGGCGCTGAACGGCTCGGCCGCGGGCTACGGGCTCGACCTGGCGCTGGGTGCCGACATTCGCGTGATGGCGCAGTCGGCCAAGCTCGCGGCGTCCTACGCCAAGCGCGGCGTGCTGCCCGAATCGGGCGGCACCTGGTACCTGCCGCGCCTGCTGGGCTGGGCCAAGGCCGCCGAGCTGATCTTCACCGGGCGCACCCTGACGGCCGAGCAGTCGCTCGCGATCGGCCTGGTCAACAAGGTCGTGCCCGACGCCGACGTGATGGGTGCCGCGCGCGATCTGGCGCTCGAGATCGCCGCCAACGCGCCGCTCGCCGTCCAGGCCGCCAAGCGCATGATGCGCATGGCCTGGAACGAGCCGTTCAACGAACACGTCCATCACGTCTTCCTGCAACTGCTGCCGCTGATGCAGACCGAGGACATGAAGGAGGGCATCAAGGCGTTCCTGGAGAAACGCGAGCCACAGTTCAAGGAGCGACCCGCGTGCTACATCTGAACCGATGATCGCGATCACGTACGAGCCCGGTCGGGATGACGATAGGAGGAACGATGAAATTCACCTGGTTCCACCTGATGCCCTGGCCGCACATGCCGGACGACTTCCGGCAGAAGCACCGCTCGGTCTGGGTCGACCTGCCCAGCCGGATGTACGAGCCGGAGCTCGGGCACGGCATCTACCACCAGTATCTCGACCAGCTCGAATTCGCCGAGCAGGTCGGCTTCGACGGCATCGGCGTGAACGAGCATCACGCCAACGCCTATGGCCTGATGCCGTCGCCCAACATCATGGCGGCGACCTTGACGCGGCGGACCTCGAAGGCGGCGCTGGTCGTGCTCGGCAACTCGATCGCGCTCTACAATCCGCCGCTGCGCGTGGCCGAGGAATTCGCCATGCTCGACGTGCTGTCGGGCGGCCGGCTGGTCGCGGGCTTCCCGGTCGGCACGTCGATGGACACCAACTATGCCTACGGCACGATCCCGGCGCTGACGCGCGAGAAATACGCCGAGGCGCATGACCTGATCCGCAAGGCCTGGGCGGCCGACGAGCCGTTCGCCTTCAACGGCCGCTACACCAAGCTGCGCTACGTCAATTGCTGGCCCAAGCCGATCCAGAAGCCGGCGCCGCCGATCTTCATTCCCGGCGGCGGGTCGGTGGAGACCTACGACTTCTGCATCGACAACACCTACTCGTATTCATACCTGAGCTATTCGGGCTACCTGCGCGCCAAGCTCCTGATGGAGGGCTACTGGAAGCGCATCGAGGAGCGCAAGGTCGACGAATCGCCCTATCGCGCGGGCTTCGCCCAGGTGATCTGCGTCGCCGACACCGACGCCGAGGCCGAGAAGCTCTACGGCCCGCACATCAACTACTTCTACAATCGCTGCCTGCACGTCTATCCGGGCTTCGCCGACGCGCCGGGCTATCGCACCATCAAGACCATCCAGACCGGCGCGCTGTCGCAATTCACCGCGGCCGCGGCGCGGGATTATCCCAACATGACCTGGAAGGACCTGATCGACGGCCGCTACGTCATCGCCGGCTCCCCCGAGACGGTGCGCCAGCAGATGGAGGAGCTGATCAAGAGCCTGCGGGTCGGCAATGTCTTCTGCCTGCTCCATGTCGGCAACATGCCCGACGACAAGGTGCGGCATTCGACGCGGCTGTTCGCCGAGAAGGTCATGCCGCACCTGCGCAACCTGTGGCCCGAGTGGAACAACCACGACGATCGCTTCTGGGTCCATCCGATGAGCGAGCGCCTGCCGATGAAAGTCGCCGCCGAATGAAATCCCGCTTCCTCACGCTGAAGCCGTCGAAGGCGCGCATCGAGGTCGTCGAGGCCGCCCCCGAAAGGCAAGGGCGGTCGCGACCTTCTCTATCTCCACGGCGCCGGCGGCCACATGCCGGGCGATCCGCTGATCGCCGCACTCGCCAGCAAATATCGCGTCGTGGCGCCGTTGCTGCCGGGCTACGGCCAGTCGAGCGGCGAGGACGGGCTGCGCGACATGCTCGACATCACCCTGCACGCGCTCGACGTGCTGGAGGCGCTCAAGCTCAGCAAGCCCATCGTCGTCGGCCATTCGATGGGCGGCATGATCGCGGCCGAAATGGCGGCGATCGCCCATACCGAGATCGCCAGGCTCTGCCTGCTGGCGCCGGCCGGCCTGTGGCTCGACGATCACCCGATCGCCGACATCTTCTCCAAGCTGCCCTACGAGCTGCCCGGCCTGCTGTTCCATGACGCCGCGGCCGGCCAGAAGCTCCTGACGTCGGGCGTCAACATGGAGGATCCCGAGTTCCTGAAGCAGTTCCTCGTCATGAATGCGCGACGGCTGGGCATGGCGGGCAAGATCCTGTTTCCCATCCCCGACCGTGGTCTGGCGCAGCGCCTGCATCGTATCACCGCCAGGACGCTGATCGTGTGGGGCCGCGAGGATGTGCTGATTCCGCCGGTCTATGGCGACGCCTTCAAAAAGGCGATTTCGAAATCGAAGGTCGTTAGGATTGCCAAGGCCGGGCACGCGGTCGGACAAGAGAAGCCGGCCGCCGTGCTCAAGGCGATCAGGGATCATTTCTGAGGGGAGAGGCTTGCGATGATGAAGGTTGTTGTTCTCGGCGGCGCCATGGCGGGCCTTCTGTTCAGCGGCGCGGCCCAGGCGCAGACGGCCGCCTATAACTGGACAGGCTACGGCGTCAACGTTGCCGGGAGCTCGAAGTGCCCGACCTACAAGATGGTGATCGACGTCACCGTCGAGGGCAACAGCGTGAAGGGCCTGTTCCAGCAGGAAGGCCGTCCGCAGCGCCACTTCGAGGCGACCAAGGACGCCGGCGGCCTGTTCAAGGCCAAGGCCGATCTCGGCGGCAGCAGCTCGATGGACGTCGCCGGCTCGGTGAAGGACGGCGACATGAAGGTGCTGCTCGACGGCTACTGCAAGTTCGGCGGCCCGCTCACGAAGAAGTAGCCACCGCGAGGTCGATGCGCGCCAGGCAGCTCTGGCGCGACAGGCTGTAGTTGGACCGGCTGCGCCAGCGATCCTCGTTTTCGACGACGTGTGAAAGTGCCGCGACATGGAAGCAGCGCCAGTCGCCGCCGGGTGGCAGGCCGCCGCTGCTGGCGCCGCCATACTGGAAGACGAAGACGCTCGGGGTGTCGTCCGATGTCGCGCCGAGCGCATGCGGGGCGAAGCGCCGGACGGCGCCTTCATACACGCCGGTCAGGCATTTCTTTTTCCGGATGGCGTCGCGGAGAATGGTTTCGATCATCGCTCGCTCGTCGATGGCAACGCAGTCGGTGATGGCGCGTTCCGCCACGCCCTATGGTACTCCCTTGGGCAGCGGCTTGATAATTGGGGGCATTCTTCCGTGACGATGAACGACATGAATTGGGGTTGGCGCGCGCGCATCGGGCTGTTCATCGTCGGCAACGAGGCCGTGCCGGAAGCCGAATGGTGGGCCATGGCGCCGCCCGGCGTGTCGGTCCATGCCGCCCGGGTGACGGCGCGGGCGCCGTGGGCGCGCTGGCGTGACGATCGCAAAGGCGTCGAGCCCGAGGAAGACCTGCTGCGCGGCTGCCGTCAGTTCGCCGCCATGCGGCTGCAGGCGGTCGTCGTCGCGCACAGCTCGAGCAGCATCCTGGGCGGCAAGGGCTGGGACGAGGCCACCGCGGCTGCTCTGTCCGCCACGCTGGGCGCCGGCACGATCGTCACCACCAACGGCCTCGACACCCAGGCGGCTCTCCGCGCCTCGGGGATCAGGCGGCCGTTCCTGGTCCTGCCGCCCTGGTTCAACGACGAGATCGTGGCCGCCGGCCTGCGCTATTATGCCGATCACGGCTTCGAGCCGGCCGGCCATCTTCGCTACGACCCGGGCCGCAAGTGGCGCGACCTGCCGCCGGCCGAGCTCACGGCCAGGGCCTGGGCTTCGAGCAGGAAGTCGAACCGCTCTACGCGCAGATCAAGGCCGCTTGCCCGGTCGACGCCGACGGCGTCCTGATCGCCGGCACGGGCTTTCGCTGCGTGGCGATCCTGGAGGCGCTCGAGCACGACCTGAAGCGGCCGGTGATCTCCGCCAACCAGGCGAGCCTGTGGAACTGCCTGCGCTCGGCGTCCGTTCGCACACCGATCGCCGGCTACGGCAGCCTGCTCCGGCTCTGAGTCTTGCCGGACCGCGGGCCTCCAGGCCCGCTCTTGATCATGAGCGGGCCTGGAGGCCCGCGGTCCGGCAAGAGTCTTTAGCCCTCAAGCAGTGCGTCATATCCCTTGTCGTTGAACTGAAGCAGGCAGAAGCCGTGGCCGAACGGATCGGCCAGCATGGCGATCCTGCCATAGGCTGTGTCCTTGGCCGGCGCCTCGAGCTTGGCGCCCGCGGCGACGGCCCGTGTGACGGCGGCATCCACGTTCTTCACGACGATGTCGGGATGAACCGGCGTCCAGTGCCGGTCGTAGCGTCGCAGATCGCCGCCGGCGCCGACGGTGCCGGCCTTCTTCGTCAGGAGATAGACCGCGGCCGGCCATCCTAAAAGCTCGACGAAGTCCGTGCCGAAGCGGCGGCCGACCGTGAGGCCGAACGCCGTCGTGTAGAAGCGCACGCCGGTTTCGACGTCGGGCACATCGATATTGAGCAGCAGTGACATCGCCAACCTCCGTGCAAGCCTACGTTCCATGACAGCATTCTTGCAGAGCCCCAAACCGACGCTCGCGATTTTCGGACGTCATGGTAGCGTGCGCCACAGCCGGGGAGCCGAAGATGAGATCCGCAAGCCTTGCCGTCGCCGCCGTATTGGCGCTGTCGCCCGCGTCCCGTGCGATCGCCGCCGACGGCTTCGATCTCGTGACGCTGGGCGCCCTGGGCGGCATCCAGGACGGCAACCTCAGCGCCTCGCTCATCCATCCGCACGGCGACAACCGCGCGGTCACCTGCGATGCCGGTGCGCTGGTCAACGGCCTGCGCGTCGCCGAGGAGAAGGGCGCGTTCGACGGCATCACCGTGCCGGCCGATTCGAGCTTCAGCCGCCCGGGCTTCGTGCTCACCGCCCTCATCAAGGGCTATCTGATCAGCCACTCCCATCTCGATCATGTCGCCGGCCTGATCATTGCCTCGCCCGACGACAGCAAGAAGCCGATCTACGCCCTGCCGTCGGTCAGCGCCGACCTGGTCGAGACCTATTTCAACTGGATGGCCTGGCCCAACTTCAGCGACCGCGGCAAGGCCCCGCAGCTCAAGAAGTACACGATCGAGGAGCTCAAGCCCGGCGTCGCCATGCCGCTCAAGGACACGGCGATGAGCGTGACCGCCTTTCCGCTGAGCCATGGCGGCATGGAATCGACGGCCTTCCTGGTCGAGAGCGACGGCCAGGGCATCCTGTGCTTCGGCGACACCGGCCCCGACGCGGTGGAGAAGGGCACGCGCCTGCACGACGTCTGGACGGCGGTGGCCGACCGGGTCAGGCAGAAGCGCCTGAAGGCCATCGTCATCGAATCGTCCTACACCAGCGACCGGCCGGACAACCTGCTGTTCGGCCACCTGACGCCGCGCTGGGTGCTGCAGGGGCTGCACGAGCTCGACGGCCTGGCCGGCGGCAACGCGCTCAAGGACCTGCCGGTGGTCGTGAGCCACATCAAGTATTCGCTGACCAGGGAACAGCCGCAGAAGCAGATGCTGCAGGAGCTCGAGGCCGGCAACGACATCGGCGTGCGCTTCGTCATCCCCGAGCAGGGCAGCCGCTGGCACTTCAAGTGAGCGTGACGGGCGGGCTATCGCCTATGGCAACTCCGTCGTCTCGACCGGAGCGCCCCTCGAATACCTCGGGGTAAACTCCACGCGGAGCGGAGAGACCTTCTTTCCACAATAAGCTGCTTATCGTTGAACGAAGGCTCTCCGCTCGGCCCTGTGGGCCTCGGTCGAGATGACGGAATCGCTAAATGAGATATCCCTGGTATGACGGGGGAAGTGGAGGTTGGCATGGCGAAATTCGACGCCGATACGGTGCGCGCCTTGCGCGAGGCGAAGGAGGTCTCGATCCGGACCGGGAAGCATCCCGCGAGCGCGGTGCCGATCTGGGTGGTGGTGGCCGACGATGAGGTCTTCGTGCGCTCGGCCTACGGCGCCAAGGGACGCTGGTACAGGGACCTCGCGGCCGGCGGCGCCGCGACGCTGGAGCTCGCCGGGCGCCGGCTGGCGGCGCAGGCGATCCCGGCGCATGAGCCCGCCGCGGTCGAGGCCGTCAGCCGCGAATATCTGCGCAAGTACGGGCCGGGCCCCTATTCGGAGATGATGGTGAAGCCCGAAATCCTGTCGACGACGTTGCGCCTCGAACCAGGCTGAAGCGGCCCACCTTGCTTTCACGGGCGATGCCTCGCACGGTAGCCGCCGATCGAGGTTCCGGGCTGTCGGTTCGGCGCCGGGCAACAACGGAGATGACAGGATGAACATAGACTTCACCGGCAAGAAGGCCATCGTTTGCGGCGGCAGCCGGGGCATCGGCAAGGCGATCGCGCTGGGTTTCGCGGCCTGTGGCGGCGACGTCTCGATCTGCGCCCGCGATCCCAAGGCCCTCGAGGAGACCCGGGCGGAGATCGCCAGGCTCGGCCGCAAGGCCCATGCCGCCGGCGCCGACCTGGCCAAGGGCGATGCGGTGCGCGGCTATGTGCGCGAGGCCGTCGCCGCTTTGGGCGGGGTCGACCTCCTGGTCAACAACGCCTCGGCCTTCGGCTCGTCGGACGACGACAAGGGCTGGGAGAGCAGCCTCTCGGTCGACATGCTGTCGATCGTGCACGCCACGCAGGAAGCCTTGCCGGCGTTGAAGAAATCCCAGGGCAACGTGGTGAACATCTCGTCCATCGCCGCCCTTCATCCCGCGGCGCGCCAGCCGCCCTATGGTGCGATCAAGGCGGCGGTGATCCACTACACGGTCACGCAGGCGGCGATGTACGCCAAGGACCGCATCCGCGTGAACTGCATCGCGCCCGGCTCGATCGAGTTTCCCGGCGGCGTGTGGGACCGGCGCAAGACCGACAATCCCGCCTTGTACAACGCCACCTTGGCCTCGATCCCGTTCGGCCGCATGGGCTATGCCGAGGAGATCGCCAACGTGGCGCTGTTCCTCGCCTCGCCGCTCGCCTCGTGGGTGACCGGGCAGGCGATTGCCGTGGCCGGCGCGCAGGGCTTATAGCCGGTAGAGCGGCCTACCGGCCGGAACCCCGCTTCGCCTTCGCGGCGGGGATCCAGCGCACCACGCCGTGGTCGAGCAGCTCGTTGCCGCTGGCATTTCAGGTGAGCGTCACATCACCATGTCATGCGGACGCCGGCGGTGATGGCGTGCGCGCTGTCCTGGCCCGAGATGTCGCCCTCGTAGCGGAGATAGAGGCTGACGGCCTCGGCGACGGCGGTGTTGGCCGAGAAGCCCACCACCGCGCCGTCGCGCTGCGGCGCCACGCCGTAGGTCGTGAACGACAGTGCCGGCGCGCCGGTGAAGGCCGCCGTCACCGGGCGGCCGGTGTCGGCATATTCGTGGCTCCAGCCCAGGCGGAACTGCAGCGCGAGCTTTTCGCGCCAGCCGAGATCCAGGGCGCCGCCGAGCTGGGCGCCCAGCACGCTGCGCAGCGAGTTGGTGGTCTGCTGCGCCACCGACAGGTTGAACGACTGCGCGCCCGTCTCGGTGAAGCCGTTCTGGTTGGCGGTGTAGGCCTGCAGGCGGGCGAACGGCGTGACGAAGGCATCCGCCGCGCCGCCGATGTCGACGCGGTAGCCGGTCTCGACCTGGCCGTAGAACTGGTTGGCGCCGGTCTGGCCCTGCGCGGTGCGCTGCTGCAGGCCGGGGATCGGGATGTTCCGCCACATCTGGTTGTAGCTGTAGGCGTAGCCCACCAGGGCATCGGCGTAGACCTTGTCCTGGCGGTAGCCGCCGTAGAGGCCGGCCTGGAACGTGTCGATGGTGCCCTTGCCGTCGAAGCCACCGATCCACTGGCTGCCCTTGGTGTAGCCGGCGGTGACACCCACGCGGACGGTGTCGGTGAACAGGCGGTCGAGGCCGGCAGCGAAGCCGCCGACATTGTAGGTGACGCTGCCCGTCGGCTGGTTGGCGCCGATCACGCCCAGCCCGCCGAGGGCGCCGCCCCAGGCGCCCCACAGCGGCGGCTGGGTGCCGTCGCAGGCGACATCGCAGGCCTCGGCGAGCGCGACGCGATTGCTGACGGGGCTGCCGCCGCCACCGCTCTGGTTAGCGAAGTTGTTCATGAAGAGCTGCGCGCCCTGCACCATCGAGCTCGAGAAGCCCGCATAGTTGTTGCCGCTCAGCGCCGTCAGCGTCGCCTGACCCTGGGCGACCGACAGGGTGTTGACCGCCATCGAGCTCAGCACCGCCGCGAAATCGCCGGTGGCGCCGGCGGCGCTGGCGTCGAGCACCTGGCCGACGGCGACTTGCGTCGGCGTCTGGCCCGCGGCCGCGAAGCCACCGATCTGCAGGTCGAGATAGGCGTTGTTGGCGTCGTAGCTCAGGCTCGACAGCAGGAAGGGATAGAGCTCGTTGACCGCGGCGAAGCTGCCGGTGAGCCCGCCCGCGGCACTGAGGATCCTGTAGCGGGTGGTGGGCGCGAACACCGTGCCGGGCACGGCATAGACATAGACCGTGCCGCCCCGCAGCGCCGCCGCGCCGCCGACGCTGATCTGGTCGTTCTGGCCGGTGCCGGTGACCTCGGCCTGGTAGCTGCCGGCCGCGGCGTGGACGTAGTTGCCGGCGACGGACAGCGTGCCGATGCCGGTATTGCCCGGCGCCACGACCGCGCTGTTGGCCAGGTTGCCGGCGATCGTCCCGGTGCCGGACAGCAGGCCGGCATTGTTGAAGGCGCCGGTGACCAGGCCGTTGTTGGCGAAGGCGCCGCCGTTGCTGACGGTGCCGGTGATCGTGCCGGTGTTGCTGACGCTGCCGCCGTTGACGAGGTCGGTCAGCATCGCGCCGCTGTTGCCGAGCGTGCCCATGTTCGACAGCGCGGCATTCACCGACTGGAAGGTGCCGGCGTTGGACAAGGTCGCGCCGGGCTGCACCGCGTAGCCGCCGCTGCTCACGAACGTCGCCCCCGGCAGGATCCCGAGATTGCCGATCATCGTGCCGCTGAGGGCCAGCGTGCCGCCGCCCACGATCGTGCCGCCGGTGTAGGTGTTGTTGCCGCCCAGCACCAGCGTTCCCGAGCCCATCTTGGTGAGGCCGCCTGATCCGCCGATGTTGTTGCCCCAGAAATCGATGGCGTTGAATCCGCCCTGGGCGGCGTCCATCGTCACCGTCACCATGCCCGAATTGAAGGCGCCGTAACCGCCTGCCGCCGCATAGAGGTTGAGGCGCGCCCAGCCGCTGCCGTCGTCGAGCGGCACGCCGGCCGGCAGCATCGTCGAGGTCAGCACGTCGAGCTGCTGTGCGGCGCTGAGATAGGGAAAGCGCAGGCTGATCAGCAGGTTCGAATTCTGCGGCGCGACGTTCGTGCTGCTGGCCGGGAGAACCGACGGCAGGCCGTAGGTCGACAGGCTGGCGTAGGCCTGGTTGGCCGCAGTGAGCTGGCTGGCGGACGGGAAGGTGCCGTTGGCCAGGCAGGAGGCGACGTTGCCGGCGCAGGCGGCATAGGGAACCGCCGTCGCGGCCGGACCGAGCGCGGCGCCGAGCTGCGTGGACAGGCCCTGGACGTACGACGCGAAGTTGACGGTGCCGCCCATGATGTTGTTGAAGGCAGAGCTGTAGAGCGGATTGCCCGCCAGCAGCTGCGTCATGGTGTAGTAGGAGATGACGCGGCCGCCGATGATGTCGAGCGGGTAATGCAGGCCCAGGATGTTGCGGCTGAGACCGAACTGCTGGGCCGACACCATGAGGCTTTGATAGGCCTGGGGCAGCATCAGGGCGTAGAGCAGGGCCGTCGTGTTGCCGTCGATCGAATGTTCGCTGATGAACGACTGGGCGGTCTGGTTGCTCTCCCAGTGTTCGTTCTGCGACGACACCGAGCCGGAGCTCGCCTGGCTCAGGGTCCACGGCGCGTTGCCGATCGTGCTGGAGACTTGATAGGGACGAAGGTCGCTGCTGGCCGGAAAGAGCGAACCGGACGTCGCCCACGACGTCGCCAGGCCCTGGCTTTGCAGATAGTAGGCATTGTAGGTGGTGAAACTCTGCTTCATCGCCTGGATCTGCGCGATGTAGTCGCTGCCGCCGCCGATGCCGACGATGCCTTGCAGCACGCGCGTGATCTGCGGGTAGACCGGCGCGCTCTGGTTGTTGATCTGCGTGGCCGCGGTGGTGGCGAGTCCTGCCGACGCCGCCACGCTGGGAAAGGCCTGGAACGACGAGGCGTTGAGGGGAAAGGCGCTGGCCGGCAGGTTCGAGAGCATGCCCCAGACGTTGTATTGCGGCGTGAAGCCCGACGTGGTGGCATTCTGCGCCGCCTGGTTGCGCTGCGCCGGCGTGGCGTTCAGGTAGATGCTGTTGACGGCAGCGAGATTGGCGTTGAGGAGATTGATGCCCGCCGCCGAGTTCGGCAGGGTGTTGAACGTCTGGAAGATCGGATACTGGTCGGTGGCCAGCGCGCAATTCTGCGCCCCGATCCCGTTGCAATTCACTTGCGCCTGCACGGGCGTACCCGCGGCCAGCAACCCCGTGAGGGCGATCACCCCAAAGCCAGCGCCTGCGCCGTTCATTTTCCCCCGGTCTCCCCGGCAGCGAGATTATTCATCCCGCTCCTTCGCTGCAAACAGGACTCGCGGGCGGACCGGCCAATATTTCCGTCATCCGACAGGAAATTCCTGCCGCTCGGCCGCGGGCTTCGCCTTCGGCGCCGGCAGCTCGTTCATGAAGCGCATCGTCTGGTCGATGTCCCGCGCATAGGCAGCTTGCCGATGAGGCTCGAGCAGAACGCCCGGCTTGATGACGTAGCGCGCCGGTTCCTTCTCGACGATGAGGCCCATCTTCAGGAGCTGCCGATCTTGCGCCGGACGGTCTCGCGCGGGATTCCGGTGGCGTTCGAAATCGATGTCGCATTCACGGAGCGCTGGTCCTGCACGCTCACGGTCGTGTCGAAGTGCTGGTGCTTCTCCCGGAAGGCCGCATCGCGCATGCCGGGCTCCACGCCGGCCGCGCCGATGATCTCGGCGACCAGGGCAAGGTCGAGGTCGCCGAAATAAAGTTCGCGGCGCTCGCGCTCGATCCGGTGAAGGTAGTTTCCCGCCATGTAGACGAACAGACGGGAGTTTGCCGGGCCTTCCGCCAGGACAAGGCGCCCTTCGGTCGCGACCGTGGTGGCGCGTCGCCGCGGCGGCCGCCGCTCGTCCGCGGGCCGCGCTGCCGGCTTCGGTCTTCTCGCCATGCAGCGCGGGCCACCGTCTCGGCCTCGTTATACCCGGGCAGGGCGTACGGCTCGACCTGCTCGGCAAGGATGCGGGGCGAGCTTCCTCAGGGCTGATACGGCGTCGGCGAGAAGGTGCCGCCGGAGGGCACCAGCAAGGCGTTGACCGTCAGGTACGAGGCGTTCCAGGGCGGGCCAAGCTTGTTGGGAGCAGTGAAGCCTTCCAACCCGGCTACGCTCGCGCCGGCACCGACCAGAGCATAGGCTGCCCCGTGGCCACTGGCGACGCCATGTGCAGTTTTCATCCAGGCATCCATCCCCGGGCCTGAACCAAAGCTTTTCAGTTGGGCATAGAACTCGGAAGTGGGATTGCAGCCATCGGAAAGGACAGACGTGGCGGTGACCAGAATGTATTTGCCTGTCCCGACATAGGGCCGCAGATCGTTCGCCATGGCCGTGAACGTGTCGTCGGGCCACTTCGGCGTGACGGTAAAGGTGTAGAGCTTGTTGAAAACCACCGCGAGGGTATCGCGGTCCAGCACCACGAGTTGCCAGTAACCCTGGTTTCGACTGGTAGGATAGCCGCCCGGCGGCATGATCGGACTGCCGTTGACCAGGATCATCCCGTTGCTGAAGGGTGACGCCTGTACCAACACCCGATTGCTGCCGTATGCCGCGAAGGCTTGCTCAATGGCCGTCCATTGCGTGCCGGAGAAGAGCGACCAGATCGGGGTCAGCATGAACTTGCAGCGCGACGGATTCTGCACCACTTCCGTGGACCATTCGGCGAATGCGCCGTCCTGATCGTACGATCCCGTCGGCGGATTGACCCAGCGGATGACGCCGGTCGTGGCCGGTACCGTCATCGCGTGGCTCTGGCGATTGGTGGTCCAGCTCGCGGCGCAGTTTTGCCAATTTGCCGTGGCCTGGGCCTGCGTCTTGGCCGTCAGGCCGTTGTATTCGAAGCTCGCACTCGCCGCGATCTGGCTCGCATTGTACTTCGCGGAGGTCGCGACGGCGAAGTAGTAGTAGAGCGCGCCGCCGGCGGCGACTCGGCTGATGAAGTGTGTGCCGAATTTCTGGAAGAAACGGTAGAAGGCGAGCACGTTCTGCTCGTCCTGCGGATTGAATGTGGCGGGCAGGGCTTTCCAGTCCGGGTCGTTCTTCACCTCGTCGAACACCCGCGAGATGTTGTAGTCGAGGCCGACCTGCCAGGCGATGAAGTCGGATTCGACCAGGCCCCAGCTGTAGGTCGAGGAATCGCGCTGGCTTTGCGAGTAGGTGCTCGAGAAGGTGCCGCTGAAGGCGCCGATGCTGCCGGCGACCGATGCCGAGCCTTGGAAGTAGCTGGTGAACTCGCTGCTGGTGGCGAACGCCTGCGACGAGGCGCCGGCAGAAGAGCCACCGGGCCGCGTAACGTATTGCGGCAGTGAGTAGACCTTGCCCGAAGGCGCCGTCCAATCCGACGGCTGGCCGAGGTCGAACAGCGGCAGTATCGCCGAGTCGAACGAATAGGCGGCGAAGATGTTGAACCCATAGCCGAGCATTTCAGCGCCCGGCACCAGGTTCGGGATGCTCAACAGTGCGGTATGCGGCGTGACCCCTTTGGGAAAATCGAGTGGCATGGCGCAATGCTCCCTCTTGGCTGAATTAAGCCTTCCCCATCCAGTCCGTGCGGGGCAATCGCCGCCGCGTCACGGACCATCCTAAATCCCTCTGCGGTCATTATGGCGCGTGAAGCACAACTATAGCGAGAGGAAATTTTCCTTATCTCCTGCTACCGTCGTTTGTAGTCGATCGGTAATGGCCCTATTGCTGCTCGACGCGCCGGCGTCACACAACTCGTTGAATCGACCGACGAACGGTGCGCTGAGATATGCAGAGGAGGACCCCTCCGCCCGGCCGATCGGCATCGCACCGCTCGACAATGGGACCAAGTTTCGAGTTCGTCGTGTTTCTTCCGCTCGATGCCGCAACCGAAGTCAAGATGCCACCCGAAATGCTGCAGAAACTCGTCACCTGCGCCGGCGCGCGGCATTCCGGTGAAGCATCCACTGCATCGCGCCCGCAGTCTGGACTACGCGATTATTCTCTCCGGCGAGATCGACATGATGCTCGACGAAGGCGACGTGCACCTGAAGGCGGGCGATCACGGTGTCGCCCCAGGGTATTCACGGTCGCCCCAGGTATTCACGATCTGCACGTCGTGGCGCGCCAGCAATCCGGCAATGGCGGTGCGATACCGGCGCAGTGTCCCCACGTTCCCGCTTCGTCTGCTTTCATGAGGCGTCGCGCTGGGCGGCCTTGCCTTCGCGGTCATGCCGTACGAGCCGGGCATCGGTGCCGGCGTCGAGCCTCATGGGCATTGGTTGACGCACGTGCTAAACAGACGCTGGCGGCGGAGTTGGCCATGAAACGGACGATGGGAACCGCAGTGCTCTGCTTTGGCCTTGCTGCTACCGTGGCGGCGCTGGCGCAGGACATGATGCGCTACATTGACCTGTCGTCACCCGAGATGAGCTCGGCTGAAATGACTCGCGGAGATGTCGAGACCGCGCTTCACAAGGCGACCGGCGCCCCGCCTGCCGATTTCACCGGAAAGAGATTATCCGGTCTCGATCTCTCTGGGCTCAATCTGTCCGGCGCGATTCTTCGCGCGGCACGGCTCAACAAGACCAAGCTCGCCGGAGCAAGACTTGATCGTGCGATCCTCGACCAGGCGTGGCTGGTCGAGGCAGATCTGACTGGCGCGAGCCTCAAGGGCGCCACACTTTTTGCGTCGCAGATGCTTCGTGCACATCTCGATGGTGCCGATCTGTCGGAGGCGCGCGTAGCTGCCGACCTCACCGGCGCGAGCCTTGTCGGAGCCTCGATCGCGAACGCCCATATGGGCGCCGACATGCGCAACCAGTCGATGGGGCTCATGCGCGCGGTGCTGAAATCCGCCAATCTGGAGCGAGTGAACGCACGCGGCGCCGATATGTCTCGCGTCGATCTGGAATTTGCCTCACTCAAGGACGCCGACCTGACGGGTGCCTCGCTCAAGGGCGCCGAGCTTGGTGGGGCGGACCTGACCGGGGTCACCGTCGTCGACACCGATTTTGATGGGGCGGACCTCGGGTCGGCGAAGTTGATCGCCCCAATTGGGCTCGACAAGGCGAAGAATTTCGACAAGGTGAAAAATCGCGAGCGTCTGATCAGAAAGTGATGGCCCGATAAATTTCCGCCAGGAGCATTATGATGCGACGGATCGTAGCCTCGATCGCGCTTTTGTTGGCCGGCACTGGCACATCGTTCGCCCAAGGCAAAGGCATCCGGTTCTGGAATCTGACCAGTGCGACCATTTCCGGCTTTCAGCTGTCCCCGGCAGGAAAAAACGACTGGGGCCCCAACCAGACCCTGAACGACAAGGACAAGGAGGTCGATCACGACGAACGCCTGCGCATCACGGGCGTGGAGCCTGGACGTTACGACGCCAAGCTCACTTACCCGGATACGAAGCAATGCGTCGTCCGGAACATTGAAATCAAAGCGGACGCAGTGTTCTCAATTGCGGACAAGGACTTGAAAGATTGCACCAAGTAAGCGTTGTCGCGTTTCGCTTCATCGGGATCAGCCGGCTGGCGTTGCGCCGCCGGTCTCTGCCTTGTTGTTGGTGTGCGGATATTCGCAACGCCATTTGACTGCCCGCCATTTCGGGTGCTCACCCACCCACTGGGCAATATAGGGCGGTGCCGCCATCGCGCATCCCGCCAGTGAGCCGTTCCAGGAAAGAACCAAATGCTGCTCTTCGCAGGTGGTCGGCGACAACACCGCGCACACCATCAGGACCAAGTTTATCGAATCCATGACAAAGATCCCCGGGTTGGTTCATTGAGCTAATAGCATGATCAACGACGCGACGGCCGGGTTGGTTTTCAATACATCGTGAAAGTCCGGCTTGCCGCAATCGGGTTCGAGGCTGGCTGGTTCAAAACTCATGCCGAACGCCAGCCGAAGGAGTAGTGTTCGAGATTAGCGATCCGCAATGGCGAACGAGAAATCGGAACCAGCTGTCTCGTTACCCGCTCCTAGCATCGCGCGGTCACTCCGCTTGGCCAACAGCGGACGCGCCGCTCTTGAGACCCGGCGCGCGAAGCCGCATGCCATTGCACGGAGAATAGCCTGTGACGGAGCTTTCGATGGATTCCTTATACCGAGGACTGCTCGCATCCCTGCTCACGGTCGGCTTTGCCTTTTCGGCATCTGCTCAAGACAGGCCGCCTGGTCCTCCGATACCGCACACGGCGTCGGCCACCGAGGCGCCGCCGACGCTGACCGGAAAGGAGCGTCTCGGCAGGAAGTGGACGGATGAGCAACGCATCGACAATTGCAATGTGCCGATCGACAAGCGCGGGACAAAGCCGCGGCCCAGCACCTGCGCGCGCGCCTCGGCAGGGTCCTAGAGCGTTGTGTTTCAGACGAGCCAAGAGTTCCGCTCGTCGACCGCGCCGTTCAAACACTGGCGGCTTGGGCTTTGGTTTTGACCAGGAGAAACTTTTCAATCACCTTTTCATTCCGGCGAACAGCGGCAACCGATCT